>NZ_JBXALN010000009.1:0-297202 GCF_058799535.1 Pseudomonas sp. GW822-FHT06D10
CGGTAGTTCAGTCGGTTAGAATACCGGCCTGTCACGCCGGGGGTCGCGGGTTCGAGTCCCGTCCGCTGCGCCATATTCGGCAACCTGGAACACTGAACGCCAGGTCGCCACACAAAGCCCGCTCAATGCGGGCTTTTTGCTGTCTGGGATTTGTATCGGTTCGAATCCTGCGCATGAAAAAAGCGGCCCGAGGGCCGCTTTTTGCGTTTTTGCCTACTGCTCGGCGTTACGGCTGTGCCGGTAGTCGCTGACGGCTTCATACACAGCCTTGCGCAGACGGTTGATGCCGCCGATGGGGCGATGGGCTTCCAGGCCGAACCAGGGGTTGAAGGACTGGTTGTCGCAAGCCAGGTTTTGCGCCGGGGTATCGAAGTCCTGGGCGGGAAGGGTTACCCGCGCCACCGTTTCAAAGGGGGCGTCACTTTCTTTCCACTCAATGCTGGTGTCTTCGATCGGCATGAAACGGTTCGGGTCCTGGCGCTGGACCTGCAGTACGAAACAGGCCGCAACCCGATCGGTGGAGAGCTGCTGGGTCAGGGCGCTGCGCAGGAAGTTGGGCAGATCCTGGTTCTGTGCTGGCAGGCTGTAGGCCGGGCAACTCTCGGGGTCCGGCATGACCCGGAATTTGGCGTTGGCATTGCCGAACTTGTAGGGCGAGACCGAGTAGTAGATGGTCTGGGTCGGGCTGGCCGGGGCCGGTGACAGGGTCGCCAGGGCGATGAACAGATGCCGTACCTGCCAGGTGCGCGGATCCCACCCGGGGAAGAATGCGCCGACTTTCTTGCCGTCCGCCTGGGCGGCGATGTTCTGCTGATATTCGGCTACGTCGCTGACGAAGAAATTCGGATGATTGAACATCACGAAGTCCTGTTCACGGCGTTGTGATTCCGACGCCATCAATTGTTGCCCGGGAACATCCAGTAGCTTGATCGCCATGCCGCGGGCGTCGCGAATACTGTCGAACTGCGGGTAGGCGTTGCCGTTGGACAGGCGTACGACGGCCTGCCAGGTCTGGCCAGGGGTGGCAAATACTCCCTGGCGCAGTGGCGGGCTCAAGTCGTTGAGGACCTGGACCTGCGCCTTCACGCAACCGTGAGCCTTGGCATGGGCATCGCGCAGGTAGCGGGTGCCTTCGCGGTGCTGGTCAACGATGCGCACCGCGGTCTGGATGATGTCCTGGGTGCGGGCTGCCTCATCGGCAGGAACCTGCTCCTGCACCGCTACCGGGCCTCGGTGGTGCCAGGCGAACCAGGCACTGGACAGTGCCCAGCCCAGCAGGCTGATGACCAGTAGCAATAACAGGGCCCTGCCCAGCAAGGCGCCGAGGCGCAGCCACAGTCGGGCCAGCAGGGACGGTCGTTTTCTGGCGAGATCGAGTTTCATGGCAATTGCGACTCCAATGGTCCGCCCAGCACTTTCAGGTATTCCAGCAAGGCCCAGCGTTCTTCTGGCTGCAGCAGTGGGCCGATAACGCCATTGCCGCGCTGGCCGGCGCGGAATTCGTGGCCGCTGTTGTGGTTGCCGCTGATGCGGGTATCGAATTCAAAACCGTTCTTGAAGGCTTCCGGGCGATAGCCCAGGTGCTTGGGATCGTACTCGAAGGTGCCGCGGTAGAAGGTTGTCGAGCGCTCTGATTGCGGAGACAGCAGTTGATAGAGGTTGGGTACCGAGCCGTTGTGCAGGTACGGCGGTGTGGCCCAGACCCCGGCCAGCGGGCGGGCCTTGTAGGCGCGCAACTCGCGTACGCCGATCGGCAGCCCGTAGCCGTCCAGCCGCGGGCGCTCCTCGGGGGTGACCTTGGCGTCGCTATAGGCGCGCTCTTCGACAAAGGCCGTGATGTAGGCCAGGCCCTTGGCAGCCGAGAGTTGACGCAGGTCCAGCGGTTCGCTGGGTGTCGGGTGC
The DNA here is from genome assembly GCF_058799535.1 of Pseudomonas sp. GW822-FHT06D10. NCBI lineage: Bacteria > Pseudomonadati > Pseudomonadota > Gammaproteobacteria > Pseudomonadales > Pseudomonadaceae > Pseudomonas > Pseudomonas sp. GW822-FHT06D10. The sequence goes on from NZ_JBXALN010000009.1 coordinate 1,903, forward strand.
AGCTCGACATTGGACCTGGCCAGTTCGGCGGTATCCCACTGCAAGGAGCTCAGGTCATAACGCAGGTCGGCGATATTGCTCGCCGAATTCGGGTCGGTGCCAATCACCGCTACCGGAAGCATTTTCAACTGCTGCACGGGGCGGCCGTTGTTGTCGCTGACCGAGGGTACATGACAGCCGGCACAGTTGCTGGCGAACAGCTCGCGGCCCTTGGCGGCCAGCGGCTTGTCGATCGTGCCCAGCAAGGCTTCCGGCCAGGCCGGTGGCTTGAGGCGCTGCAAGGTTTCCTCGATCAGGTTGAGATCGCGGACACGTACGCTGGAAGGGTAGCGGGCCTCGCCGGTGAGGGGTTGGCCGTTGGCGTCGAACAGGTTCAGGGTGGCGCCAACCCCCAGGGCTTCGCCGATATTGCGCGCCATGGGTTGCTGCGCCGAGCCGTTCCACTGGACCCAGTCGAAGGTCCAGATATCCCAGAGTTGCGGGTAGTCCACCGGGGCATTGGCGATCCGATAGTTCTCAGGGGAAATGGCGTCGCCGAAGCTGGCATTGGCGATGCGGCCAAAGGCGTCGGTACGGCCCGGACCCTCTTCGGTTGGATAGAGGCCGCGATGGGTATCGTTCCAGGCCACCCGCAGGAAGTTATCCAGCGAGACCTTGAAGTCCTTGCGCAGCTGTTCGTGCCTGGCTTCGTAGTCGGCGCCCAGCACCTTGCGGGCGAAGCGCTCGAATTTCCAGGGGTTGTAGTAGGTGCTGGTCAGGCTGGCCACGAGGGCCTGGCCGAAGCTGCCACCACGCAGGGTCGGTACACTGGACGGTAGTACGTGCTGCGCCGAGCCGCCATCAATGCGCAGGGCTTGATGGTTGAACCGCAGCTCGCCGGTGTGGCAGGCAGCACAGGTGATGTCCAGGTATTGTTCCGCGCTGTCCGGATTCTGATGGCGGGCGAAGCCCACGGGCAGGTTGCCGGGATTCTGCGCTGTGGCTTTCTGCCCCGGCTCCACCAGGAAGCCGAAGCGGGCCAGGTACTCGGGAGCGGCAAAGGGCTGCTCGGAGAACGGCAGTTCCAGAGCGCTGAACCATTCATAGCGCAGGCCTTTGACCTGGGTGCCCTGGGGAGTGAAATAGTAGGTCTGGCGATCCTTGGCATCCCATTGGTCCAGGTAGTGCACCTGTTCAACGGGTACATAGTCGGGGAGTTTCGGATTGGCCACGTAGTACAGGACCACAGCCAGGACAATGCCGATCAGCACGGCAATCAACAGCAACACACGATAGATGAGGCGCAAGATGTACTTCCTTGTCGAATTTCGTTTCCTTATGCCTGAGCTCATCTGACGCGGCAAGTAGCCATTACTTGAGCTATGGTTATTCGCGCCCGTTCAAGCGCCTCGGTAAGCGGCCTGGGCAGGGTGTACCCCAGAGCATGAAAACGCGTTTAAAGACGTGAACTTATCGGCCATTTACTACTCTTACGCCGGTAGCCATTGGTCGTGGTCGCCTGATAAGCTCGCGGCTTTATTCGATTGCCCTTTAGGCGCATGAACAAGGAAATAGCATGAAACAGCATCGGTTGGCGGCGGCGGTGGCCCTGGTTAGCCTGGTACTTGCGGGTTGTGATTCGCAGACCAGCGTAGAGCTGAAAACCCCGGCGCAAAAAGCTTCCTACGGTATCGGCCTGAACATGGGCAAGAGTCTGGCTCAGGAAGGCATGGATGACCTGGATTCCAAAGCGGTCGCCCAGGGCATCGAAGATGCCGTCGGCAAGAAAGAACAGAAGCTGAAGGATGAAGAGTTGGTCGAAGCCTTCGCCGCGCTGCAAAAGCGTGCCGAAGAGCGCATGGCCAAGATGAGCGAAGAGTCGGCGGCTGCCGGCAAGAAATTCCTCGAAGAGAACGGCAAGAAAACCGGTGTGACCACCACCGCTTCCGGTCTGCAGTACGAAGTATTGAAAAAGGCTGACGGTCCTCAGCCCAAGCCGACTGATGTCGTGACTGTTCACTACACCGGCACCCTGACCAACGGCACTGTGTTCGACAGCTCGGTAGAGCGTGGCAGCCCGATCGATCTGCCGGTCAGCGGCGTGATCCCGGGTTGGGTCGAAGGCTTGCAACTGATGCACGTGGGCGAGAAGTACAAGCTGTACATCCCGAGCGACCTGGCCTACGGCGCCCAGAGTCCGAGCCCGGCGATTCCAGCCAACTCGGTGCTGGTCTTCGAACTGGAGCTGCTGGGTATCAAGGATCCAGCCAAGCAGGACGCCGCCAAGTAACCTGCGTTAGCGCCTGAAGCAACGCCCCGTTCTTACGGGGCGTTGTCGTTTCTGCAGGTTGCTGCTGGCAAATTATCCGAACCGACGGCAGTGTGGGTGGTCTGAACAGGGTATGAGCGATAGCTAGTCGCTGGAGCCTGCCAAGTCAATGAAATTATGGGTTTTTTTATGTGAGTAAAAAACGCCCGATCTGAGCTCAGCCCTTATGAAACGGGGCTTTCAGCCGTGAAAAATAGCTCTGTTCACAAGGTTATCCACAATTTGTGTGGATAACATTTCAGTGGGAGTGATGATGAAAGCACCCTGGAATTTTGCTCGTTTCCTGCCTTTGGCGGGGCGCTTGCTGAGCCGCGGTCGTTTGCCCACGCTGCTGTTCGCCGTGGCGAGCAAAGGCGCCAGCCAGGGCGGACGCCTGGGCAAGGTCAAGCAGGACCTGCGCTTGTTGCAGGCACTGTGCCTGGCCTACTGGCGTGGCGAGTACCGGGCCATCAGCCCCAAGGCGCTGCTGTCGGTGGTGGCAGGCTTGATGTATTTCCTCAGCCCGGTGGATGCCATTCCCGACTTTATTCCTGTGTTCGGCATGCTTGACGATATCGCCGTTCTGGCTTGGCTGATGAAAACCCTGGATGACGAACTCAACGCCTTCCGAGCCTGGCGCAATCGGCAAATGCCGGAAAAGCTCGCGGTTGTCGAGCGCTTGCCGGACACTGCGGAGCAATTGCTGCTGGAAGGACCGCAGAAAAACTAAGGGTATTCACCGCCTCCCACAACAATCATGCTCCCCGCGACCATTGCCGCTGTTAGGATTACACTTCAAGGGAAAAGTCCGACTCGCTAAGTGTCGTTGTCCTACGGGGTAGTAATGGATATTCAGATTATTGAACGCGATGGCGAGCCCGAATATGCGGTTCTGCCGTGGGCTCAGTATCAAGCTTTATTGTCAGCCGCAGGTCTTACCGAACAACCACCGCACGCTGTCGCAACTTCTCAGGCAGCGCCACCAGCCCAGAATCTTCCGGGCCTGGATCAATTGCGCAGTCTGCGCGAAGGGAAGGGCATCGCCATCGAGGCGCTGGCCCGCAAAGTTGGTATCAGTCCGTCTTACCTGGCCCTGATTGAAAGTGGCGAGCGTCAACCCGACGCTGCGATTCGCCGCAGCCTGGCCTGGGAGTTGACGGTGCCGGGGTGGAGGGAGCAATCGTGAGTGTAAGGATCAGTCGTCAGCACTGGGATGGGCTGTTGGGTGAGCTGGATCAGGCCCGTCGTCAGCGGCATCTTTTAACCTATCGAGCCTTGTTGGAGCGCTTGCAACTGCCCAGCCCGGCCATGCAGACCCTGACAGCCGCGCTGGAGCATCTGGCAGCGCTGGATGCACGGGCCGAACAGCCTTTGCGCAGTTCCCTGGTGATCAGCCAGGGGGCCAGCCGCTTGCCGCGTACCGGCTTCTTCGAGTGCGTGGAGCGTCTGGGGCGTTTTTCCGGCCCTTCCGACGGTGTTGCCGCGGCTTCATGGCATGCCTCGGAAGTGGTGCGGGTCTTCGAGTACGAGTATCCCGAATCAGCGGAGGCTTGAATGTTCCTGGCACTCAAGGCGCGACTCGGCTATTGGCTGGCGCGCCGTTTGTTTCATTGGCCGTGGTTTGTCCGCCAACCCCGTGTCTGGCGTTGGATGGAAGGTCAGTTCGCGCGCATGGCCAATCTGGGCAATGTCGGTGCGCTGAGCTTTTATGGGCACATCCTGACTTTTCGTGGGCAGGGGCTTGGCGCCCGTCAAGAAGGTCAACGCCTGCTGCGTCTGGCTGCACTGGCGGGGGATGGCAAGGCAGCCTATCAGTTGGGCGTGATCAGCCTGGCCGGCTCGCCCAGCAAGGCTCCCGACGCTGTCGAAGCGGCGCGCTGGTGGACGCTTTCGGCCCAGGCCGGGCATCCTCTTGCGGCGCTCAAACTGACGCAGCTCGATCAGCCGACTGATCCCGCAGCGGCTCACTGAGGTTTTGCGCTCCCAGGCTGGCTGCCGCTTCCAGGCTGTCGATCACATGGATGCTGTAGCCCTGGATATTCTTGGCGTGATGCTTGGCCTGGGAGGCCAGCTCCGCCAGTTGGTTGGAGTCCAGTTGGCCACAGGCCTGTGGATACAGGTGCACTACGCCGATGGACAGTGACAGCAAGGGAAATTCCTGACGGATCCCTTGCCGATTGGGGGCGACAAAACAGCCGGCTTCCAGGTGTTCGCTGCGATAGAAGCGCCGGCACTGGCTGTGGAAGTCATCCAGCAACTGGTTGAGCCGTCGGCGCCAGTCCTCCGGCCCCAGCACCAGCAGAAAGTCATCCCCACCGATATGTCCGACGAAGTCGCGGCTCGGGTCAACCCGGTCGTTCAGGCACTGGGCCAGGCACAGCAGCACCTCATCGCCGCGGCCATAGCCATAGATATCGTTGAAGGGTTTGAAACTGTCGATGTCGACGTAGCAGATCACCGATTCCCGTGCTTGCTGCAGCAGGCGGCTCAGGCACTGCTGGATCGGCACATTGCCGGGCAGCAGAGTCAGCGGGTTGGCGTAGCGGGCTTGCTGGATCTTCAGCTCCGTAATCAGCTTGAGCACATCGATGACCCGCCCCAGCCCCAGATAATGGCCATTCAAGGTGATGATGAAATCTTCCTCGATGCGTTGGCGGGCGCGGCTGGTGATCAGGCGGCTGACCTGCTGCAGGGACTGGCTGAGTTCGACCGCGAGAAAGTCATCGTTCATCAGGCGGCTGATGGGCTTGCGGGCGAACAGGTCGGTGGCAAAGGGCTTGAGCAGGGCGTCGGAGAGCGAGTGCCGATGGACGATGCCGCAAGGCTGCCCCTGTTCGTCCAGTACCGCCAGGGAGTTGAGGTTGGCTTGCCGGCGAAAGGCTTCCAGGACGTTGGCGGTGGGCGTATTGCGCGCAACGGCCGGTTGCTCGTTGAGCAGCGCACTGAGGTCGCTGCCATCATCGTTGAGGGCCACGCTGGTTTGATCATGCTTGGGCATCATTGCCCGAGCGTCCCTCGGCGGCTGTTCCTGGGGGCGACACAACAGGTAGCCCTGGACCAGGTCGACGCCCATCTCGGTCAGCACTGCCAGTTCTTCGGTCAGTTCGATCCCTTCGGCGATCACCTGGGCGCGGGAGGCTTTTGCGATTTGCAGAATCGAGCCGACGAACTCGCGCTTGAGGGCATCCTGGTGAATGCCGTCGATAAAGTGCCGGTCGATTTTCACGTAGTCCGGGCGCAGTTCCGACCACAGGCGCAGGCTCGAATAACCGGCGCCCAGGTCGTCCAGGGCGATGGAGAAACCCATGTCGCGGTAATGGTGCAGGGCGTTCTGCAGCAACTGGAGATCGTCGATCGGGGTCTGTTCGGTAAGCTCGATCACCACCTGGCTGGGGGGTATGCCGAAGTCCTCAAGCAGCTGCAAGGTACGCCCTGGTTGGTGGGCGGCCTCCAGCAGGGATTCCGGTGAAACGTTGAGGAACAGCTTGCCGGGCAGTTGTTGTTCGCTGAAGCGTTTGCAGGCGCTTTGCCGACAGGCAATCTCCAGCTCGCTCAGGCGCCCGGCCTGGCGCGCGACGGCGAACAGCGCGACAGGGGAGTGCAGAGGGCTGTTTGAGGGGCCGCGACTCAGGGCCTCATAACCCAGGATGCGCCGCTCGGACAGGGAAATGATCGGTTGGAACAGGCTGTGCAAACCGCTTTGAGCCAGGATTGAACTCAATGCACTGAGCTGTTCGGTCGTGGTCATGGCGATCTCTGTCGATAAAAAAAGGACCGGGCGCGGCTCTGGCTAGAGAGCGGCGCCCGGTCCTTTATTTCACGACAGAATGATGACTGTTTAATGACGATCCGAGGCGTGATCGAATTAAATTGCCATCATCCTCAGTGCTTGGCCACCGAGGTGTTGAGCTTCAGATAGTCCAGCAGGATGCGCCCGGTTTCACTCAGGTAGGCGTCGTCTTCCGGCTTGGTCTTGTCCGGCTCGGCAGCGGCCAGCGCGTCCTCGTCTTCTTTCTTCAACTCTTTGAGTGGCTCCTCGCCCTTGGCCTTGCGACGGGCGTTTTCCAGGGCCAGTTGCTTGGCTTCGATGTCGGCATGCTGTGCCCGGCGATCGGCTTCGTTGAGGCTGACGGTTTTTTCCGCCATCAGCTTCTGTGCCAGGGCCAGCTTGTCGCGGATGAACACGAACTCCGGATCTTTCGCCGAACGGCTTTCGTGTTCGGCCTTGAGCTGAGCCAGGAACGGTTTGAACGGGTCTACCGCAGGCTTGATGGCCGGGCGGATGGTGTCCCATGGCATGGCTTCAGGCAGGGCGCTTTCGCCGATTTCCTTGGTGTCGATGATCGACGGATAGCCGATATCCGGCAGCACGCCCTGGTGCTGGGTGCTCTGCCCGGAAACCCGGTAGAACTTGGCCAGGGTCAGCTTCAGCTCGCCGTGGTTCAGCGGCTGGATGGTCTGCACGGTGCCTTTGCCGAAAGTCTGGCCGCCGATGATCAAGGCGCGGTGGTAGTCCTGCATGGCGCCGGCGAAGATCTCCGAAGCCGAAGCCGAGAGACGGTTGACCAGCAGTGCCATCGGGCCTTTGTAGAAGGCGCCGGGGTTTTCATCTTCCAGTACATCCACCCGGCCGTCGGCGTTGCGCACCAGCACGGTAGGACCCTTGTCGATGAACAGGCTGGTCAGCTCGGTGGCTTCCTGGAGGGAACCGCCGCCGTTGTTGCGCAGGTCGATGACCACACCGTCGACCTTGTCTTTCTGCAACTCGGTCAGCAGTTTCTTCACGTCGCGGGTAGTGCTCTTGTAATCCGGATCACCAGCGCGGAAGGCCTTGAAGTCCAGGTAGAAGGCCGGGATCTCGATCACCCCGAGCTTGTAGTCCTTGCCGTCCTGCTTGAGGTTGAGGATCGACTTCTTCACCGCCTGGTCTTCGAGCTTCACCGCTTCGCGGGTGATCGGCACGATCTTGCTGGTCTGGTCGTTTGGCGCATTGCTGGCCGGGATTACCTCCAGGCGTACCAGGGTGCCTTTCGGACCACGGATCAGCTTGACTACTTCGTCCAGGCGCCAGCCCACCACGTCGACCATTTCCTTGTCGCCCTGGGCCACACCGATGATCTTGTCCGCAGGGGCTACCTGCTTGGTCTTGTCGGCAGGACCTGCCGGCACCAGGCGCACGACCTTGACCTGATCATTGTCGCTCTGCAACACGGCGCCGATGCCTTCCAGCGACAGGCTCATGTTGATGTCGAAGTTTTCCGCGTTATCCGGCGACAGATAGTTGGTGTGCGGGTCGTAGGACATGGCGAAGGTGTTGATGTAGGCCTGGAAGATATCTTCGGCACGGGTCTGGTCCAGGCGCGCCAGCTGGTTCTTGTAGCGCTTGGTCAGGGTTTCCTGGATCTGCTTGGGATCCTTGCCGGCGATCTTCATCCGCAGCACTTCGTCCTTGACGCGCTTGCGCCACAGGTCGTCGAGTTCGGCGGTGGTCTTGAGCCAAGGAGCATCCTTGCGATCGATCAGCAAGGTTTCCTTGGTGGTGAAGTCGATCTTGTCGACGCCCTTGTTAAGCTCGGCCAGGGCGAAGTCCAGGCGGGATTTGACCCGGTCCAGATAGCGCTTGTAGATGGTGAACCCGGCGTTCAGGTCGCCGCTCTTGAGGAAGTCGTCAAACTGGGTTTTCCATTTGTCGAACTCCGCGATGTCGCTGGCCATGAAGTAGCTGCGCGACGGATCCAGCAGCTTCAGGTAGCTGTCGTAGATGATCACCGAGCGCGCATCATCCAGCGGCGGTTTGCTGTAGTGATGACGTTTGAGCAGTTCAACGACATTGAGGCTGGCAATTACCTCATCGCGATCGGGCTGAAGATTGTCCCAGCTATTGGCTGCGAACGTATTGGTCGACATCGGCAGCAGGCCGAAACCAATGAAAAGAGCGAGGGCGGTGCTGGGGAACAAATGCTTCATGCTGATTCGACGCGGGGGCAATTGATAACGCATATTAGGCCGTCTTTGAAGTCGCCGGTTCCATAAGGACCGGTCGCATAATGCAAAAAGCCCGGTGCTACCGCTCCGGGCTCAGTCCAGACTCACTATGGAGGCACTGTGAAAGCATTGCAAGGCGTTGAAGGTCATGTGGAGTGGGTGGAAGAGCCAAGTCCGGCCTGTGATGTGGGGCAAGTTCGCATTCGGGTGGCGGCTGCTGGCCTCAATCGGGCCGACCTGTTGCAGCGTGCGGGGCTCTATCCCCCACCTCCCGGAGCCAGCAAGGCCCTTGGCCTGGAATGCTCCGGGGTAGTCAGTGAAGTGGGCCCGGGTTCGTCCTGGCAAGTGGGTGATCGGGTCTGTGCCCTGCTGGCGGGCGGAGGCATGGCTGAAGAGGTGGTGGTCGATGCCCGCCATGTACTGCCAGTACCCGAAGGGTTGTCCCTGGCCGAGGCTGCGGCGCTGCCCGAGGTCTACAGCACAGCCTGGCTGAATCTGTTCCAGCTGGCAGCGCTCAAGCCGGGCGAGAAGGTCCTGCTGCACGCTGGCGCCAGTGGCGTCGGCTCAGCGGCTATCCAGCTGTGCAAGGCGTTCGGCAACCCGTGCTGGGTGAGCGTTGGTTCAGCCGATCGCCTGGCCTACTGCGAGAGCCTCGGTGCCCAGGGCGGTGTGGTGCGTACCGATGGCATTGAGGCGCTGCGGGACTTTGGGCCTTTTGATGTGATTCTCGACCCGGTGGGCGCCAATTATGTGGCCAACAACCTCAAGCTGCTGGCCCTGGATGGACGTTGGGTGCTGATCGGCTTGATGGGCGGGCGCGAAGCGCAGCTGGACCTGGCCCAGGTGCTGGCCAAGCGGATCCAGTTTCTGGGGTCGACCCTGCGCAGCCGGAATGACCAGTTCAAGGCCGACCTGTTGAGCGACCTTGGGCAGAATGTCTGGCCGTTGTTCAGCGAAGGGCGCCTGAGCCCGCAATTGGCCAGGACCTTTGCGATCCAGGATGCAGAAGCCGCTTTTGCGGAGCTGGCGACCAATCAGGTCTCGGGCAAGCTGGTGCTGGTGATCGACCCCAGCCTGACCTGAGCCCTGCAGGAGCCGGCTTGCCGGCGAAGGGGGCGTCAGGCCTGGCGGTCTGTTCGCTGGCAAGCCAGCTCCTACACAAGCCAGCTCCGGGGATCTCTGGGGCGGGTCACTTCCAGTGGTGGATCGGCCAGCCGGCTTTCTGCGCATGTTCACGCAGCACCGGATCCGGGTTCACCACCTGCGGGTGGTCCACGCGCAGCAGCAACGGCAGGTCATTGCGCGAGTCGGAGTAGAAGGTCGCGCCTTCCAGGTTTTCTTCCTCGGCATCCAGCCATTGCAGCAGGCGGGTGATCTTGCCCTCGCGGTAGGTCAGGGTGCCAACGGTGCGGCCGCTGTAGACCCCATGCTGCACCTCCAGCTCGATTCCCAGGACTTCGTCGATACCCAGGCGCGCGGCAATCGGCTTCACCAGGTGAGTGCCCGAGGCCGAGATCACCAGGATCCGGTCGCCGGCCTGGCGGTGGGCGGCAATGGCCTTGCAGGCGTCGCTGAAGATGATCGGCTCGATCACCTCTTCGACCCAGGGGTCGACCAGGTGCGCGACCTCTTCCGGGGTGCGTCCGCTCATGGGTTCCAGGCTGAAGTCCATGAACTCCTCCATGGCCAGCTTGCCATGGCTGTAGGCGTCCATCAGCTCATGGTTGCGACGCATGAACGACTCGCTGTCGACCCAGCCCAGGCGGCCCATCTGTTCGCTCCAGAGGGTGGCGCAGTCGCCGTGAATCAGGGTTTCGTCCAGATCAAAAATTGCCAAGGCCATCAGTGCCGCTCTCTCTTCAGGATCAATTGCGTGAATGCCATCAGGCTACCTCACACAGGGCTGTCGGATCGATGCTCAATGCCAGACGCTGGCCGTCGGCGTGCAGATCATCGGCTGAGCGGTTGAGTACATCCACCACCAGCTCCACGCCTCGGGCCTCGACCCGATAGCGGATCACGTTGCCCAGCAGGCTGTGGCTGCGTACCAGCGCATCCAATGGGCCTTCTTTGCGCAGTTCGATGGCTTCCGGCCGGATGGCGATGCGGCCGCTGACCGGCCGTTGCAGCAGCTTGCTGGCGCTGTCGGCATCCAGCAGGTTGTAGTTGCCGATAAAGCCCGCGGCGAAGGCGTCCACCGGGGCGGTGTAGAGGGTTTCGGCATCGCCGCTCTGGACGATCCTGCCCTGGTTCATCAGGAAGATCCGGTCGGACATGGTCAGGGCTTCTTCCTGGTCGTGGGTGACGAAGATCGTCGTCAGGCCCAGTTCCCGCTGGATGTTGCGGATCTGTTCGCGCAAGTGCTTGCGGATCCGTGCATCCAGGGCCGACAGCGGTTCGTCCAGCAACAGCAGGCGCGGGCGGGTCACCAGAGAGCGGGCCAGGGCCACGCGCTGGCACTGGCCACCGGACAGCTGGTGCGGGTAGCGGCTGGCGAAGTCGTTGAGCTCCACCAGTTGCAAGGCTTCCTGGACCCGCTTGCGGCTGTCTTCGGCGCCGACCTTCTGCATGCGCAGGCCAAAGGCGACGTTCTGCTCCACGGTCATGTTGGGAAACAGCGCGTAGCTCTGGAACACCATGCCGATCCCGCGTTTCTGCGGGCTCAGGGGCACGATGTCCTGGCCGTCGAGGAGGATCTTGCCGCCGTCCACCGGGGTCAGTCCGGCGATGCAGCGCAGCAGGGTCGACTTGCCGCAGCCGGAAGGGCCGAGCAGGGTGACGAACTCGCCCTTGCGGATTTCGCAATTGATGTCGCTGAATACCGTGGTGCCCGCATAGTCTTTTTGCAGGTGTTGGACGCTGACGAAGCTCATTGGCTTTTGTCCTTGTTCAAGATGTTGGCGGCCCAGGTCAGAAGCAGCACGAAGAAGAAGTAGGAAATCACCAGGGCGCTGGTGAAGTGGCCGCTGCTGTTGCGCATGTTGTTCAGGTAGACCTGCAGGGTTTCATAGCGGGTGCCCACCAGGATGTTGGCGAACACGAACTCGCCGAACAGGAACGAGAAGGACAGCAGCAGCGCCACCATCAGGCCCTTGCGCAGGTTCGGCAGGACCACCAGGAAGGCCGCCTGCCAGGTACTGGCGCCCAGCAGTTGGGCCGCGTCCATCAGGTCGCGCAGGTTGATCGCCTGCAAGTTGTTGGTGATGGCCCGGTACATGAACGGCAATGCCACGGTGAAGTAGCAGCCGATGAGGATCCAGGGCGTGCCGACCATGGCGAAGGGCCCCGAACCATAGAGTTGCAGCAGGCCCACCGAGGACACCACCGGCGGCACCGCGAAGGGCAGCAGGATCAGGATGTTCATCAGCGCATCGAGCTTGGGGAAGTGGTAGTGCACCACGAACAGCAGCGGCAGGATCAGCACCACTGAAAGCACCAGCGCACCCACGCAGACCAGCAATGACTGGCCGAAGGCATTGAGAAACCGTGGGTCGCTCCACAGCTGCAGGTACCACTTGAAGGTGAAGCCGCTGGGCAGGATGGTCGCCGACCAGCTGCTGGCAATCGAGTAGACGAAGGTCCCCAGCAGCGGCAGCAGAAGGACGGCAAACAGCAGGTAGACCATCACTCGGTGGTAGAGCGCGGCGGAGCCGGGTTCAGCGCGAGACATGGTAGCTCCTCTTCAACAGCAGTTGATGGACGATGGTCACCAGGGTCATCAGCGCCACCAGCACCACGGCCAGGGCGCTGGCCATGTTCGGATCCAGGGAGATGTCCCCGGAGACCATGGCGGCGATGCGGATCGGCAGGACGTTGAAGTTGCCGGTGGTCAGGGCGTAGACCGTGGCGTAGGCGCCCAGGGCGTTGGCCAGCAGGATGACGAAGGTGCCCAGCAGCGCCGGGGTCAGCACCGGCAGGCCGATATGCCGCCAGAACTGCCAGCCGTTGGCTCCCAGCAAGGCGGCGGACTCACGCCAGTCCTCGCGCAGGGCGTCGAAGGCCGGGTAGAGCAGCAGCACGCCAAGGGGGATCTGGAAGTAGGTGTAGAGAATGATCAACCCGGTCTTGGAGTACAGGTTGAAGTCCTGAATGATCCCCGACTGCTTGAGCATGATGGTGATGGTGCCGTTGAAGCCCAGCAGGATGATGAAGGCGAAAGCCAGGGGCACCCCGGCGAAGTTGCTGGTCATGTTGGCGAAGGCATTGACGAAGTTGCGCAGGCGCGAATCCACCCGGCGCAGCGAGTAGCTGCCCAGCACCGCGATGATGATGCCGAACACGCTGGACCAGAAACTGATCTCCAGGCTGTACTGGATGGCCTGCAGGTAGAACTTCGAGCTGAAGATCCTGGTGAAGTTGGCCAGGCCCCAGCCGAACTCTTCCGATTGCAGGCTGTTGATCAGTACCCACACCAGGGGGGCAATCTGGAACACGATGAAGAACAGGGCGAAGGGCACCAGGCACAGGGCCGCCAGCCATTTGCCACGGGTGACTGAATTCACTTCAACAGCTCCCGGCAGAAAGGTTTGTCATGGGGCGCGCCCAGCAATTGGCAGACGGTGCCGCACAGTTCGGTCTGTTTCGGCGCGGCAGCGGGGTCGAGGCTGAAAGCGTCGCCGAGAACGAACAGCGGGACCTCTCGCTCCTCGGCCAGCAGGCCATTGTGCGAGCGGTCGTTGTTCATGCCGTGGTCGGCCGTCACCAGCACCTGGTAGCCGGCGTCGAGCCAGCCTTGCAGGTAGTCGGCGAGAATGATGTCCGCCGAGCGCGCGCTGTTGCGGTACTGCGAACTGTCCAGGCCATGCTTGTGTCCGGCGTCGTCGATGTTCATCGGATGCACCAGCAGCAGGTTGGGCTGATGGCGCAGGCGCAGGTCCTCGGCGTCGGCGAACAGATGGGAATCGGGGTAATGATCGCTCCAGTAGAAGTGGCCGTACTGGATCGGCAGTTCAGGGTTTGCGGTGTGCCGGTCTTGCGGGGCGTTGAAGGGCGAACGGTTGTACAGCTCGCTGACCCAGTGATAGGCCGCGGCGGCAGTGCTCAGGCCGGCCTCGCGGGCGTAGTGGAACAGGCTGCGCTGGTTGGACAGGCGCGAGACCTGGTTGTGCACGATACCGCTGTCGATCGGCCGCACGCCGGTGAGTATGCATTCGTACAGCGGGCGGGAGAGGGCAGGTAGTTCGCATTGCAGTTTGTACAGGGCGGCGCGGCCAGCACCGACGTAGGCTTGCAGGTGCCCCATGGCGTGTCGGGCAACTTCGTGGTTGAGGCCGTCGAGCACCACAAGGATGACGTTGTGCTTCATGAGGTGGAGGACTCCGGGATCGGGTGTGCAGGCGCCAGCTTGTCGGCGAGTGGCCTGTGTGCGCTTGTCTGTGCAGTGCCTTTGAGCCATTCGCCGGCAAGCCGGCTCCTACAGGGATGCAGCCTTACTGCATGTTGATGATCACTTCTTCCTGCCACTTCTGCGGCAGGCCCTTGGAGGTTTTCTCCCAGGCATCGGCGTCCTTGATCGGCGTTACGTGCTTGTACTGCTCGTTGGGCAGCAGGTTGGCCTGGACGTCCGCCGGCAGGGTCAGGTGCTCGGCACGGATCGGCCGCGCATTGCCGCGGGCCAGGTTGGTCTGGCCGGCGTCGCTGAAAATGTACTCGCGGGTCAGCTTGGCGGCGTTGGGATGCTTGGCGTACTTGTTGATGATGGTGGTGTAGCCGGAGATCACCGAGCCGTCCGACGGGATCAGCACGATGTAGTCGTCCTTGTTGACCATCTTGTTGCGGTAGCTCAGGCCGTTGAAGTCCCAGACCACGCCCACTTCCACTTCACCCTTTTCCATGGTGGCGATGGTCGGGTTGGCCAGGGACAGGCGCCCCTGCTTGGCAATTTCGGCGAACATCAGCAGCGCCGGCTGGATGTTCTTCTCGTCACCGCCCTTGGCGATGGCGGCGGCCAGTACGCCGTTGGCGGCCTGGGCGGCGGTGCTCACGTCACCGATGGAAACCTTGTACTTGCCCTTTTCCAGGTCGGCCCAGCTCTTCGGCGCTTCGGAGCCGTGCAGCAGCTTCTTGTTGATGATGAAGGCGATGGTGCCGGTGTAGGCCAGCGCCCAGTTGCCGTCCTTGTCCTTGGCCCAATCCGGGACCTGGGCCCAGGTGCTCGGCTTGTAAGGCTGGGCCACGCCCTGCTTGACCGCGATCGGGCCGAAGGCTGCGCCAACGTCGCCGATATCGGCGCTGGCATTGTCTTTCTCGGCGGCGAACTTGGCGATCTCCTGGGCCGAGCTCATGTCGGTATCGATGTGCTTGAGGCCGTAGGTCTTGGCCAGGTCTTCCCAGGTGCCTTTCCAGTTGGCCCAGTCATCGGGCATGCCGACGCTGTTGACCGCGCCTTCTGCTTTCGCAGCGGCTTCCAGGGTTTTCAAATCGTTATCAGCAGCCATGGCGGCGGTGCACAGGGCAATGGTCGAGCCTAACAGTGATGCCAGGAAAAGCTGTTTCATCCGAAGCTCCTTTGGGCGTGTTCAACGCTGCGTTTTATCGACAGTCTTGCGGTGGGTTGGTCTAGGTCAGCAATACCTGAGCCAATTTAGGTGGGTTGGATGACACTTTGATGTCGGTACCCATGATCGGCGCGAGGATTAGGGCGCAGGTCCAGGGCTGCGAAATAAGCGTAGACCATGGCCAAACATGCGCAGAGCAAGGATCTGGCGGGTAATTTGCAAGTCGGTGGCAGGCCCGTTGAGCGCCTTTGTCATCTGTCAGTCATATGCATTGCCTAGGCTTTGGGCACGGATGCAGAGCACTGCCCCGGCCATTGCGCTGCCCTGAAACAGTGCTGGTCTAGTCCAGATAGGTAACGTTGATGCGTATTGATGCAACCAAAGCGGTGACAGCCATCGGCCAGGTCCTGCAGGAGCAGATCGCCCACGGGCTGTTGGCGCCCGGTAGCAAGCTGCCGGCCGAACGCAAGCTCAGCGAGCTGTTCGCCACCACCCGCATCACTGTGCGTGAGGCCCTGCTGCAACTGGAGGCCCAGGGCCAGATCTACCGTGAAGAGCGTCGTGGCTGGTTTGTCTCGCCGCCGCGCCTGGCCTACAACCTGATGCAGCGCAGCCACTTCCACGCCATGGTCAGTGCCCAGGGGCGGGTGCCCTCCACCGAGGTGATTTCCGCGCGCCTGCAACCGGCATCGGCGGCGGTCTGCGCCTGGCTGCAATTGCCGGCACTGTCCAGCGTGATCCAGATCTGCCGCGCACGACGCATCGATGAGCGGCTGGTGCTGTATGTCGAGCACTACCTGAACCCCAAGTATTTTCCGAAGATTCTCGATCTGGACCTGAACCAGTCGATCACCGAACTCTATGCCCGGCATTACGACCTGCACTACGGACGGGTGCGCTTTGAAATCGTGCCCACCTCACTGCAGCCGGAAGCGGCGGCGGCCTTGAAGGTCTCGGTGGGCAGCCCGGGGCTGCGGATTGCCCGGGTGAACTATGACCAGCACGAGCGGCTGATCGATTGCGACCTGGAGTTCTGGCGCCATGACGCGATTCATGTCGGTGTTGACGTTCTTTAGGCGCCAGTGTCGTTAGCCGGCAAGCCGGCTCCTACAGGATTACTCCTTTTCCGCGCCGCCGCCTGCGGTGATCACCTGGATGCTCATGCGCGGCGTAGCCAGGTCCAGCCCGGCTTCGTCGAGGTGACGCTTGAGGGACAGGTTGAACGCCCGGGACACTTCCCACTGCTTGATCGGTGCGGTCTTGAAGCGGGCCCGGAGGATGGCGCTGCCGGACTCGAAACTCTCCACCCCCTGGATTTCCAGCGGCGACCAGATATTGCGGCGCTGCAGGGGGTCGGTGCGCATCTTCTGGCCGACATCGCGCATCAGCTTGATTGCGTCGTCGATTTCCATGTTGTACGGGATCGCCACGCGGAAGATCGCGTAGCCGAACTCCCGGGAGTAGTTCTTGATGCTCTTGATTTCGCTGAACGGGATGGTGTGCACGATGCCGTCGATGTCCCGCAGGCGCACGGTACGGATAGTCAGGCCCTCGACGGTACCCAGGTGGCCGCCGACATCGACGTAGTCGTCGATGGCCAGGGAGTCCTCGATGATGATGAACAGGCCGGTGATCAAGTCCGCCACCAGGGACTGGGCGCCGAAACCGATGGCCAGGCCGATGACACCGGCACCGGCCAGCAGCGGCGTGACGTTCATGCCCATGTTCGCCAGGGCAACGATGGTGGCAATGATGAAGATCGCCACGAACAGCACGTTGCGGATCAGCGGCATCATGGTTTGCGCGCGCGCGTTGGCCAGGCCCTTGCGCGAACGGGTCAGGGCGTGATGCACCGCGGTGTCGCTGAGAATCCAGATCAGCCAGGCAAAGATCAGGGTGCCGCCGAGGCTGAACAGCTTGACGCTGACTTCATGGCCATCGCCTTCGGTGAAGCGGATCAGCGACATGCCCCAGACCCGCAGGCCGAGCTCGATGAATGCCAGCCAGACCGCCAGGTGAGCCAGGGTGTAGAAGAAGCTTTTCAGCCGCTCGGAGTACAGCGCATGGCGTTTGTGCCCGCGCTGGGGCTTGAGGGCATGGCGGCGTACCAGGCCGTTGATCACCATGCACAGCACCAGCAGTACCGTGCACAGCAACGACTGGCGCAGGGCGGTGCTGGTGTCGCCGGCGGAAACGAAGGTGGCGAACAGCGAGATACCTACCAGCACCAGGGCCGGCAGGTACCAGAAGGTGCCAATGATCTCGATGGTGTCGCTCAGGGCCCGGCGGGTCAGGCGCCGTGACAGCGGCTGGTTGCGGATCAGGTGGGCGATGGGGCGGCGGAAACGCAGGATGAACACGCCGGTGGACAGCGCTGCCATGACATTGGCGAAGGTCGCCGCGGTATGGGCCAGGTGCTGGCCCAGGCTGGCCACCATGCGTGGGTCGCTCAGGGCCTCGCCAAAGGCGGCGAAGCTGCCGATCCACCACAGCGGGCGGAAGGCCTGGCGCCGCAGGATGTACAGGGCGCGATGGCGGTGCGGGCCGTCGAGTACGGAGAACGCCACCACGCAGATCGCCGAGAAACAGGTGCCGACCACCAGGGCGTAGGCCAGGACCATGGCCAGGTCCTTGCCCAGGGAGGAGGGCAGGGAGTAGGTCATGTAGACCGTGATCAACAGGGCGATCAGCCAGGGGCCGAGCTTGCGCAGGGCAAAGCGCAGCAGGTCCCAGGTCTTGGGGTGCTGGGGCAGGTCTTCGGTCAGGCCGAAGCGCAGGCGCACCCGGTGGCTGAGCCAGATCAGCGCTGCTGCCAGCAGGCTCCAGACCATGAGGATCAGGGCAAAGGCAAAGATGATCGGCAGCCACTGGCTGGCTGGCAGCATCAGTGCCGAGAGTTCTTCCTTGGCCAGGTCGAACTCGTCGGACCAGCGGGTAACCGGGCTGTCGGCCCCGGAGAATTGCTTTTCCAGGTTCGACAGGGTGCCGCCGATCAGGCCCAGTACGCCTTCTTCTGGCGTGGGCTGGGCTTTTTTCGTGGCATCCCGCAGTTTCTTCAGGTCCGCCAGCAGCTTGGCCCGTTGCTGGTCGTTCTCCAGGGACTTGATCACCTCGTCCAGGGATTGCCCCAGGGGTTCCTCAGCCTGGGGCTGCGCCTTGGTCTGGTTGCCCAGCAAGCCAGGCAAGCCCACCGCCTGGGCGCTCCCCAGGGGCAGCAGGGTCAGCAGGCAGACGAGCACATAGCAGGGCAGGGCAAAAAGACGAGCGAACACTGGGCGGTCAACCTCGGGGAAAATGGATCGACCGAGTGTACGAGGCCGCCAAATTCAATGCGAGGGTGAGTGCTGCATTTATTCCGCGAGCTTGGCCAGGATCTTGTAGACCACGGTGCCGAGAATCAGCAGCATGCCGATCCACATGCTGAACACACCGAGGTTCTTGTCCCGGAAGTTGAAGCCGATGGCCAGCAGGATCATGCCCGTGAGAATGGGGATGAGCATGGAGTGGAACGAAGACATCGAGATCATGGCGACAGCCTTGTCAGGAGGAGTAACTGTAAGTCTAGGTCGCTTTGTCGCGGCCCGGGTTGATGTGCATCAGAAACAGGCGGGCGTGTGTCCACGCGCCCGCCCTCTGCCTCATGGCAGTTCGTGGCTAGCGTAGAAGGCGCTCAGCACTTTCACCAGATGAGCCAGGTCATGGCTGCCACAGAGCTCGCGGATCGAGTGCATGGCGAAGGTCGGCAGGCCGATGTCCACAGTGCGTACCCCCAGATGGCTGGCGGTGATCGGGCCGATGGTCGAGCCGCAACCCATGTCGCTGCGCACCACGAAGCTCTGTACCGGCACTTCTTCGGCCATGCACAGGTGGCGGAAGAAGCCGGCGGTTTCGCTGTTGGTGGCGTAGCGCTGGTTGCTGTTGACCTTGATCACCGGGCCGGCATTGAGCTTCGGCCCGTGGTTGGCGTCGTGCTTGTCGGCATAGTTGGGGTGCACGCCGTGGGCGTTGTCTGCGGAGATCAACAGCGACTTCTGAATGGTACGGACGAATTCGTCACCTTCGGGCAACAGGCGGCGCAGGGTCTGTTCGAGCATCGGGCCGTCGGCGCCGCAGGCCGAGCAGGAGCCGACTTCTTCGTGGTCGTTGCACACCAGTACGCAGGTTTCATCGCTGTCGGCCGTCAGCAGGGCCTGCAGCCCGGCGTAGCAGGACAGCAGGTTGTCCAGGCGTGCACCGGCTATGAAGTCACCGTGCAGGCCTATCACCGCGGCGCTCTGGGTGTCGTAGAAGCTCAGTTCGTAGTCCAGCACCACGTCGGCGTTCAAACCATGCTCGCGGGCCAGTTGGTCGGTCAGCACCGCGCGGAAATCCACCCGCTCGTCACCGGCGAACTGGGCCAGGATCGGTGGTAGTTCGTTCTGCGCGTTGATCGCCCAGCCCTGGTTGGCTTCACGGTTGAGGTGAATGGCCAGGTTGGGAATGATCGCGATCGGTGCCTTGAAGTCGATCAGCTGGCTTTCCACCTTGCCGTCGCGGCGGAAGGTCACGCGGCCGGCCAGGGACAGGTCGCGGTCGAACCACGGAGCCAGCAATGCGCCGCCGTAGACTTCGACGCCCAGTTGCCAGAAGCCCTGGCGTTGCAGTTCCGGCTGGGGCTTGACCCGCAGGCAGGGGCTGTCGGTGTGGGCGCCTACCAGGCGGATGCCGCCTTGCAGGGGCGAATGCCGGCCCAGTTTGAAGGCGACGATGGAGGAGTCGTTACGGGTGACGTAGTAGCGGCCGTTGGCTTCGGTAGTCCATGGCTCGCGCTCGTCGAGGCGCTGGTAACCCGCCGCTTCCAGGCGCTGAACGAGGCTGGCAGTGGCATGGAAAGGGGTAGGGGAGGCCTTGAGAAAGTCGATCAGGCCTTGGTTCAACTCTTCGCGCATAAGTAGCTCCAGACAGCAGTGGCGCGAGTTTAACGTATAGGAGTGCCTTGTAGGAGCCGGCTTGCGGGCAAGGGCCGCTGGGGCGGCCTTTGCCCGCAAGCCGGCTTGGGCGGCGTGCGCTCAGAACGGCGCGGGGCAGTCGAAGCGCAGGCGCTCGCCGGTCTGGGGGTGGGTGAAGCTGAGCATGCTGGCGTGCAGGCACAGGCGTGGCCAGGCCGCCAGCGCCTGGGGATGGGCGTACAGGCCATCGCCCAGCAGCGGGTGGCCGATGGACAGCATGTGTACCCGCAACTGATGGGAGCGGCCGGTGATGGGGGTCAATTCGACCCGGCACCAATCGCCGCAGCGTTCCAGGACGCGCCAGAAGGTCAGGGCATGCTTGCCGAATTCGTGGTCCACCACGTGCCGGGGCTTGGTGGGCGGGTCGTAGCGCAGGGGCAGGTCAATGCTGCCGCTGTCCAGTTCTGGCTGGCCCCAGCAGAGTGCGGTGTAGGCTTTTTCCGTTTCGCGGTCATGAAACTGTCGGGACAGTTCGCGATGAGTGTCTGCGTCCCGAGCCAGCAGAATGATCCCCGAGGTTTCCCAGTCCAGGCGGTGGACGATGCGGGCTTCCGGGTAGCCGTTTTCCTGCAGGCGGGTAATCAGGCAATCCTTGTTGTCGTCGGCGCGGCCGGGGACGGAGAGCAGCAGGGTGGGTTTGTTCACCACCAGGACGGCGGCGTCCTGATGCAGGATGTGGATATTCGACAACGGCATTGAAACAGCCTCGTAACAAACGCCAACGGCGGCTCGCCGACCTCGATGCAATGCATGAGGCCCGCGAGCCGCCGTGGCTCCCGTCGGATCAATCAGCGATCAGGCAGGGTGATATTGAGTTCCAGGATCGAGCAGCTGCCCTGGTTTTCCAGAGCGACGTGCACGTCGTCGGACCCGATATTGACGTACTTGCGGATCACTTCCACCAGTTCCTTCTGCAAGGCGGGCAAGTAATCAGGGGTGCTGCGCTGGCCGCGTTCATGCGCCACGATGATCTGTAGACGCTCTTTCGCTACCGACGCGGTGCTGACCTTTTTGCTGGCACGAAAGAAGTCAAAAAGATTCATTATCTACCTCCAAACAGGCGCTCGAAGAATCCCTTCTTCTCGACATCAAGGAACCGGTGCTCCACGGTTTTGCCCAGCAGGCGGTCAACCGCATCGCTGTAGGCCTGGCCAGCATCACTCTGGTCGTCGAGAATCACCGGCACGCCCTGGTTGGAAGCCTTGAGCACTGCCTGGGATTCCGGAATGACGCCGAGCAGGGTCACTGCCAGAATTTCTTTGACGTCTTCAACACCGAGCATTTCGCCATTGCTGACACGCTCCGGGTTGTAGCGGGTCAACAGCAGGTGTTCCTTGATCGCGTCTTCGCCCTTTTCGGCGCGACGGGATTTGCTGGCCAGCAGGCCGAGCATACGGTCGGAGTCACGCACCGAAGACACTTCAGGGTTGGTCACGACAATCGCTTCGTCGGCGAAGTACATGGCCAGGTGCGCGCCTTTCTCGATACCGGCCGGGGAGTCGCAGACCACGAACTCGAAGGTTTCCTTGAGTTCCATCAGGACCTTTTCCACGCCTTCCAGGGTCAGCGCGTCTTTGTCGCGGGTCTGGCTGGCGGCCAGTACGTAGAGGTTTTCCAGGCGCTTGTCTTTGATCAGGGCTTGCTGCAGGTTGGCTTCGCCGTTGACCACGTTGACGAAGTCATACACCACGCGACGCTCGCAGCCCATGATCAGGTCGAGGTTACGCAGGCCGACGTCGAAGTCGACGATCACTGTTTTGTGGCCGCGCAGAGCGAGGCCGGTACCGATAGCGGCGCTGGTGGTGGTTTTACCCACACCACCCTTGCCGGATGTAACCACGAGAATCTTGGCCAAGGTGTTTCACCCCTAAGGAAAAAGGACTTTTAGCCCCTGAAAAACATCTCTTGAAAACTACTGCAGTCGGACAGCCTTGGCTGGAGCTCGGTCAGCGACAGGGTTTATCGTCGATAAACACTGCTGATTGCCAATTTCCTACTTCGTTTGAGCCGTTTTCGCTACGTTTTAGAGATGCTTGGAAAATGCGGCAGTATCCGTTAAAGACGTGTGATGTTCAACACGTCACCCGACAGGCTGACCTGGACTCCGGAGCCCCACAGAGGGTCGCGTCGCAGGTCCTCGGAAACCTTGTACTGGCCTGCGATGGAGATCAGTTCAGCGCTCAATTGCTGACAGAAAATCCGCGCCTTGGTGTCACCCTTGACTCCGGCCAGGGCGCGACCGCGCATGGGGCCGTATACATGGATATTGCCATCGGCGAGAAGTTCCGCACCGGGGCTGACCGAGGACACCACTACCAGATCGCCACCCTGGGCATAGATCTGCTGCCCGCCGCGTACGGGCGAGGTGATGATGCGAGTCGGTTTGATGGTGGGTTCCGGCGGTTTTTCCGGCTTCTTGATTTCACTTTCCGGTGGTTCCAACGGCCGCTCCCGGGCGCCGGAAGGTGGCAGCACCGGCAGGTCGACGGCAATCGCCGCGGCAATGTCTTCGATGCGGCTGGCGCGGATCGCCAGGGTCCGCAGGCCGTGCTGGCGGCAGACGCGCATCAGCCCGGGCAGATCCACCGAGCCTTCGCCAGCAGGCAGCTTGTCCAGGGCCAGTACCAGCGGGGCGTTGCTGAAGAAGTTCGGCGCCTGGGCGACTTTCGCGGCCAGTTGGCGATCGAGGCCTTCTAGGTCGTTGCGGGCCAGTTCCAGCACGGTGATGGCGAGCATGCTGCCCTTTAACTGGAACACAGGATCTTGGTCTAGCGATTCGGTTTGGCTCATGGTCTGCAGAAGGCGGCTTGTCACTAAAAGTGCCGAGACTTATAACGAGATCGCCCGCGCCCCGCAAGCCAGGTCGAACCGATGTAGAATGCGCGACCTTGTTGTCTGTCCCGGAATCTGTAATGGATCGCCCGCGTTTTCGAGCTGCATTCTTGTCTCCACGTTTCTGGCCGCTGTGGCTGGGGCTTGGTGTGTTATGGCTGATTGTCCAGTTGCCCTATGCCGCACTGCTGCACATCGGTCGAGCCCTCGGGGCGCTGATGTACCGGGTGGCCGGTGAGCGCCGGCGAATTGCCAAGCGCAACCTGGAACTGTGTTTCCCGGAAAAGTCCGCCGAGGAACGCAAACGCCTGCTCAAGGAGAACTTCGCCTCCACCGGGATCGCCTTCTTCGAGATGGCCATGAGCTGGTGGTGGTCCAAGCCGCGGCTGGCTCGGCTGGCCCATGTCGAAGGGCTGGACTACCTCAAGCAGGCCCAGCGCGACGGTCATGGGGTGATTCTCATGGCCCTGCACTTCACCACCCTGGAGATCGGCGCGGCGCTGCTGGGCCAGCAACACACCATCGATGGCATGTACCGCGAACACAAGAACCCACTGTTCGACTTCATCCAGCGCCGCGGGCGCGAGCGCCACAACCTCGATTCCCTGGCGGTGGAGCGCGACGACGTGCGCGGCATGCTCAAGCTGCTGCGGTCCGGGCGGGCGATCTGGTATGCGCCGGACCAGGACTATGGCGCCAAGCAGAGCGTTTTCGTGCCGCTGTTCGGTATCCAGGCCGCGACGGTCACCGCTACTAGCAAGTTTGCCCGCCTGGGCAAGGCGCTGGTGGTGCCTTTCACCCAGGAACGCCTGGCCGATGGCAGTGGGTACCGTCTGGTGATCCATGCTCCCCTGACGGATTTTCCCGGTGCCACCGAAGAAGAGGATTGCCTGCGGATCAATCAGTGGGTGGAAACCGCTTTGCGCGCCTGCCCCGAGCAGTACCTCTGGGCTCACCGTCGCTTCAAGAGCCGGCCGCCAGGCGAGCCCAAGCTCTATAAGAAGCGCGGCTGATCCTCTGGCCTTGATGAGCGGCCCTGGTACGCCATGGATGGAGTGAAGCAATGAGTGCTGGACCGGTAACAGGTTTGATTCTTTCCGGCGGTGGCGCCCGGGCCGCTTATCAAGTCGGCGTGCTGGCGGCGATTGCCGAGTTGCTGGGCCCGGGGGCGCGCAACCCGTTCCCGGTGATCGTCGGCACTTCAGCGGGGGCCATCAATGCCGTCAGCCTGGCCAGTGGCGCCGCGGACTTTTCTGCGGCGGTCCAGCGCCTCACGGCGTTCTGGCGCAACTTTCGCAGTGATCAGGTAATGCGCAGCGACTGGCCCGGGGTCATTCGCCAGGCCAGCCGCTTTGTCGGCCACAGCCTGCTGGGGCTGGGTGCCCAGGTGCCGGTGGCGCTGATCAACAACTCGCCGCTGCGCGAGCTGCTCAACGAACACATGCACCTGTCGGGCATCAACGACGCGATTGCCCAGGGCCAATTGCACGCTGTGGCGGTAACCGCGTTCGGCTACGAATCCGGCCAGGCGGTGACCTTCTATCAAGGGGGCGGGGTGATCGATCCCTGGCTGCGGCATCGACGGATCGGCATTCCCACCCATCTGACGGTGGATCACTTGCTGGCCAGTTCGGCGATACCCTTGCTGTTCGCGCCGGTGAAGCTCGACCAGGAGTATTTCGGCGATGGGGCGGTGCGCCAGTCGGCGCCCATCAGCCCGGCCCTGCACCTTGGGGCCAGTCGTGTGCTGGTGGTGGGCGTCAGCGGCAACCCGCGGGGCAACGATCCGGAGAGTGCCGGGCAGCGGACCTATACCGGTCAGGAGCCGACCCTGGCGCAGATTGGCGGGCACATGCTCAACAGCACCTTCATTGACAGCCTGGAAAGCGATATCGAATTGCTGGAGCGGCTCAATCACTTCAGCCGGTTGCTGCCCGGCAGTGCGGCCGACCGCGCCCTGGGTATTGCTCCAGTGGAAGTACTGGTGATTGCCCCCAGCCAGCCTATCGACGAGATAGCAGCACGCCACCGGCATGAGTTGCCAGCGGCGCTGCGAGTGTTTCTGCGCGGCCCCGGGGCGACCCGCACCAGCGGCGCAGGGGTCTTGAGCTATCTGCTGTTCGAAGCGGCCTACTGCAACGAGCTGATCGAGCTGGGCCGCAGTGACGCCCTGGCCAAGCGCGAGGAGCTGGCGCGCTTCCTTGGGCTGGCGAGCGCGCCACGGGCCTGAGTCCGCTTGGAAGCATGCAAGCGCCTGCGTGCGGAACAATGCGCGCAGCCCTGCCTGCTCTCTATTGCCGGCGCTGCCAAGGGCCGGCGCAGTCTTTTAAGAGCAATCTGATTACAAAGGTTCGGGATCGCTTGGATGATGGTGGAGATCAATGTCGATCATCATCGCGGTTCCTCCTGCTTTCTGCGGCCATTTGCTGTCAATTGTGGACATTGTCTTGAGGAGCCTGCGACGCAAATGTGGTAGGTAGTCCCATGCAACTATTGGTCCGCTCGACGCTGTCGGGCCTTTTTACGATGTCCCTCGTGGCTGTGTCGATCCAGGCGCGAGCTGCTGAATACGGCCAGATCGATCTCTCCAATCCGGCTGGCGGTGATTCGATGAGCCTGCATCCGGGCGACTCCGTGATCTATGACGGCCCGGGGGCGGCGATCAACATTTCGGCCAAGGGCAATGACCTGAATGCCGAAGGGGTTGATATCCAGGCCGGTTCCCCGGTCGGCAACTTCACGGTTGGGGTCAGCGCCAGCGATGGTGGACACGTGACTCTGGTGGATAGCCAGGTACTGAGCCACCGCACTTACGCGCTCGAAGCCCGTGGCTCTGGCAGTGAGATCGTCGCTAGTGGCACCTCGCTCACTTCCCGGCAATCATTTGGTGCGTACGCGCACGGTGGGGGCCGTATCACGCTTGACGGTGGCAGCATTACCACCCTCGGCACCTATGGTCATGGCGTGGTCGCCTCGGATGCGGGAACGGCTCTGGACGCTCGCAATCTGAGCATCTCTACCAGTAATGCCAACGGATATGGCGCCGAGGTGTCCCAGCGCGCCTCAATGACGCTGGAGGCGGTCACCATCAATACGGCGGGCGAGGACGCTTCGGTTCTGTATGTCAGGGGGGCCGGATCAAGCCTGGCCTTCATCGACAGCCATGGCACTTCTGCAAGCTACTCCGGCGCCCGACTTTATGGTGGCAAGTTCTCGATGCTTGGCGGCAGCCTCACCGCCCACGAGGACGCAGTATTTCTGGGGTACGACTTCGACGGCGTTGGCTCGTCAGCCGATATTCGCGATGCAACGCTGAGCTCCAGCAATGGCTATGGGCTCAACCTCAATGGCGACGCCGCCAGCGCCACGTTGAATAACGTCCGCATCAGTTCCTCTGGAGCTCAAGCAGGCGGAATATGGATGTTCATGCCCGAGACGAAGCTGGTGGCCGATCGCTTCAGCATCGACACCTACGGCGCCCAGTCTGCCCACGGGCTGGATAATCGGGCCGGCCAGGCGACGCTGAGCAACGGCAGCATCACTACTCACGGTGCGAATTCGCTGGGTTTGTACCTGTACAACCAGTTCGACAGCGATGCCAGCATTGAGGCGAGCAATATCAGGATTGAAACCTTCGGCGCCGGATCCTTCGGCGCCCTGGCACAAACTACGGGAGCCGACCTGCGCCTGGCACAGTCTGAGGTCGTCACCCATGGGCAAGCGGCCCATGGTCTGTTCGTGCGGGCGGACGATGTACGTCTGGCCGCCAGTAGCACCGAGGTCATCACCAACGGCAACGGTGCGTCCGCCCTGGCACTGGGCAATGGTGCGGTAGCAATTTTGGAGAACTCCCGGCTGGCCACTCACGGGGACCTGGCGTCTGGCGTCTGGAGTTATGTCAACAGCGGGACGGCGAGCAATAGCCTTTCGCTGACCGGCAGTCAGATCAGTACCCAGGATGGCGCAGGCTTGCTGGCCAGTGGCGGCGATCATCAGTTCACTCTGATGAACTCGAGCATTGTTGCGCGTGCCGATGGGCAGGAGGCCCAGGGCATCTTTCTGCAGACCCACCAGGCAATGTTGAACAATGTTCCCGTCGATACCGGCCAGGTCAGTGTCGAGGCCAGCGGCTCGACGCTGGTGGGCGATGTCTTTGCCCAGAGCGGCAGTGTGGACCTGAGCCTCAGCGCCGGCTCGGAATTGACGGGGGCTCTGCGGGCCGAGAGTGGAGGGCGGATCAACAGCCTGCTGCTCGATGACAGCAGCCGCTGGAACATACGCAGTGACTCGACACTGGGCACCTTGACCAACAACGGTACGCTGGTGTTCGGCGCAGCCGGTTTCCAGACCCTGACCGTTAACGACTACATCGGTAATGGCACGATGGTATTCAGCAGCCACCTGGGCGACGACACGTCCCCCAGCGACCGGCTGGTCATCGATGGTGGAACGGCTAGTGGCCGAACCGCAGTGCGAGTGCTCAACGCTGGCGGTAAGGGGGGGCTGACGCAGGTGGGGATCCCCCTGGTGCAGGCGATCAATGGCGGAACCATCGCAGCCGACGCCTTCTACCTGGACACGGGCTCCAGCGGTTATCGTTGGAGCGTCGGCAGCCTTTCGATCAATGGCTATGAGTACAGCCTGGTGCAAGGTGGCAACTCGGGCAACACGAATGACTGGTACCTGACCTCAGAAGCCCACCAGGTGGCACCGGAAGGCGGGGCATATATCGGCACCCAGCAGGCCACCAGGACAATGTTCGACCATGGCCTGCAGGACCGTGCCAGCAAGCGCAGCCTGGGGGCCGACCGCCAGGATTCGGGACTCTGGATGCGGGCCCAGGGGCGGCATGACAAGGGCATGCGCATGGCCGAAGGCAAGGTCGATATCGATTCCAGCAGCGATGTGGTGCAGATGGGCGGAGCCTTGCTGCGCCGGCCGGTGGGCGCGCAAGGCGCGCTCTATGCCGGGCTCATGGCGGGCTATGGCGACGCGCGCATCGACTCGACCTCCACATTGATGCGCCGCGACACCAATACTGCTGTTCGCGCGAAGGCCCATGGCAAGGTCTCGGGTTATTCGGCGGGCGTGTATGGCACTTTCTATGCGGATGACGTGAACCGGCTGGGCGCCTATGTCGACACCTGGTTGCAGTACGGTCGCTATACCAACCGGCTGAGCAGTGAACTGGGGTCCGCCGATTATGATTCGAACCTATGGTCGACCTCCCTGGAGTCCGGCTATGCATTGGCGCCATTTGCCGCTGATTCTCCCTTCCGGGCCTGGGTGGTGGAGCCTCGCGGGCAGCTGATCTATAGCCGTTATACCGCCAGGGCCGCAGACTTGCGGGATACGCGGTTGCGCAGTGGCACTGCCGATTCCTGGCGTTCCAGTATTGGCGTGCGGCTCTACCAGCAGCCTGGTCAGGCAGCCGATGAATCGGTGCTGCGACCCTTTCTCGAAGCCAACTGGCTGCATAGCGAAGCGGTGCCGTCGGTACGGATGGGGAGTAACAGCTTCGATGCCAGGCCATCGCGGGATGCTCTGGAATTGAAGGTAGGAGCCCAGGTGCGGGTCGCTCGGGATGTGGAGCTATCCAGTCATCTATTCGGCCATTCGGGAAGCGCCAGCGAGTACGGTTACGGCGGGCAGTTGAACCTGAGCTACAGCTGGTAGTGCTTGCAGGTCTTGTGGCAAACCCAGCGAGGACGGCCTCCAGCTCAAGGAGGCCATCCTGGGGGCGGTCCGTTGTTCAACGATGCAGATAATCCCTGATGAACTGTCGGATCACGCTGGCAAAGTCCGGGTCCGCGGTGAAGCCCAGTTGGTTTGCATAAGGTGTGCTGAACGCTCCCGGCCAAGAGCCGACGATGCGCTCGACGGCTGCGTCCGGCCGCAATTGAACCTGCCGGGCCACTGCGTCACCGGCCACCTCGCGCAGCGCATCGATCATCTGCTCCACTGTCTGTGACAAACCGGGCATG
Source organism: Pseudomonas sp. GW822-FHT06D10 (assembly GCF_058799535.1). Classification (NCBI taxonomy): domain Bacteria; kingdom Pseudomonadati; phylum Pseudomonadota; class Gammaproteobacteria; order Pseudomonadales; family Pseudomonadaceae; genus Pseudomonas; species Pseudomonas sp. GW822-FHT06D10. The sequence goes on from NZ_JBXALN010000009.1 coordinate 30,476, forward strand.
TTGATTACTCGGCCCTGGCTCAAGCGCTCGGCGGCCAGCTCGTGACCGTGAACCAGGTTGGCAATGGCCTGTGCCGGTGACATCAGCCATAGTCGGGTGTTCAAGGGCACCGGGCAGACACTGGCCTGACCGTTGAGGGGCTCACGGATGATGCCGCTGGCAAAGCTTGATGCCGCCAGATTCGGCTTGCCCGGGCGCACGACGATGGTGGGCATGCGCAGGCTGCGGCCATCGACGAAGCCGCGACGGCTATAGTCGGCCAGCAGCAGGTCGTTCATGGCTTTCTGGGTGCCATAGGAACTCTGAGGTGACCAGACTTGATCATCGCCGACGGTGTCCGGCAGTTGCCCACCGAAGACGGCCACCGAGCTGGTCATCACCCACTTTGGGCAAGTACCCAACTGTCGCGCGCGTTCCAGCAGTCCCTGGGTGGCGCTGAAGTTGACGCGCATGCCCAGATCGAAATCGCTTTCTGCCTGGCTGGAGACCACTGCGGCCAGGTGAAAGATGCTTTGGGTGTCGGCGTCGATCAGGTGCGCCAGTACCTGGGGATCGGTGATATCCCCACCCTTGACCTGGACCCGAGGGTCGTCGAGGCCTTGCACGGGGTCGCGGTCGAACGCGGTAATCCGCTGAATGGGGCGCAACTGGCCGTGACGGTCGGTGAGTGAGCCGCGCTCGAGCAGGGCCTGGATCAGCCGGCGTCCGAGAAACCCGGCGGCGCCGGTGACAAGAATATTCATGAGTGACTCCAACTATCAGCGATTGACCAGTTTTCCGGGGATCTTGAAGACCAGCAGGGCTCCGACGAACAGCGCACTGGCCATCACGTACATGCCGATGGTGGTGCTCTGGGTCAGGTCCTTGAGAAAGCCCATCAGGTAGGGCGAAACGAACCCGGCGAGATTGCCCCAGGAGTTGATCAGGGCAATCCCGGCTGCCGCAGCGGTACCGCCGAGAAAGGCGGTGGGCAGGCTCCAGAACAGTGGCAGGGTGCTGAAGGCGCCCATGGCCCCCAGGGTCAGGCCGATCATCGACACTGTGAAATTGTCGCTCCAGGTGGCGGAAATCATCAGCCCCACCCCACCCAGCACCGCGGTCAGCGCCAGGTGCCAGCGACGTTCGCGCAGGCGGTCGGCACTGCGGGATATCAACACCATGGTCAGTGCCGCTGCGGCATAGGGAATCGCGGTGAGCATGCCGACCTGGAAGACGTCGCTGACGCCTGCCTGGCGAATCAAGGAGGGCAGCCAGAATCCGACTGTGTAGAAGCCGGCGATCATGCAGAAGTAGATGGCGGTCAGCAGCCAGATCCGTGGCTGCCCGAACACTTGGCGCACGCTGTGTACCTGGTGGCCGTCGGTTTCGGCTTCGATCCTGCTCTGCAGCAGGGTCTTCTGTTCCCGGGTCAGCCAGCCGGCGTCGGCGATCCGGTCGCTGAGGCAGTAGATCACCAGGCCGCCCACCAGAATCGAGGGCAGGCCTTCGAGAAAGAACATCCACTGCCAGCCGGCGAATCCGTGATGGCCATTGAGAGCGCTCATGATCCAGCCGGATAGCGGTGCGCCGATCAGCCCCGAAAGCGGCACGGCGGTAGCGAACAGTGCGTACATCTTGCCGCGGCGGTTGGAGGGGAACCAGTACGACAGGTAGAGGATCACCCCCGGGTAGAACCCGGCCTCGGCGATGCCCAGTAGAAAGCGCATGACATAGAAGGAAGTGGGGGTGTTGACGAAGGCCATGCACGAGGAAATGAGGCCCCAGCTGATCATGATGCGCGCGATCCACAGCCGCGCGCCGACTCGATGCAGGATCAGGTTGCTGGGGATCTCCACCAGAAAGTAGGCAATGAAGAAGATCCCGGCGCCCAGGCCATAGACCGCTTCGGAAAACTGCAGGTCTTCGGACATCTGCAGCTTGGCGAAGCCGACGTTGACCCGGTCCAGATAGGCCACCAGGTAGCACAGCAACAGTAGCGGCAGGATGCGCCAGGCGACTTTACGGTAGGCCAGGTCCTCGAAGGAGGCGGTGACCGGGGCCGATGCGGTTTGCGACAGTGATTCAGGCATGTCTTTACCCATCCTTGTTTCTTGTATTTGGGTGATTTTGTTTTTATCGGACTTGCTGACATGGCTTAGATAACATAATACATCATACGAATTCAATGGCGGGCTTCGGGCAGGACGGCGTGCCTGAAATGCAGTACCGTTAGCCAATTTGACTACCGAGATGCCCATGTCCAAGCCTGATAACGCTTTCCCCGCTGCCGATTCCCTGGCGACGCTCAAGGATTCGGCCAAGGGCACGCTGGCGGACCAGGTGACTGCGGCGCTCAAGGCACACATCGCCAATGGCGAAGTCCTGCCGGGAGCGCGCCTGCCCACCGAACCGGTTCTGTGCGAGCGTTTCGGCGTCAGCCGCACCGTCATCCGCGAGGCCATATCGCGCTTGAAATCGGCGGGTCTGGTGGAGGTGCGCCAAGGCAGCGGCACCGTGGTGTGTGAGGGCGCCCATATCAAGGCGTTCACTATCGACCTGGACGTACGTGGCTCGATCGAGGCGGTGCTCAGGGTCACCGAACTGCGTCGTGGTATCGAAGGCGAGGCGGCGGCCCTGGCGGCCCAGCGCCATACCCCTTCGCAGTTAGAGGCGATTCATCAGGCGCTGCTGGCTATCGATAGCGCCGAGCAGGCGGGTCAGGATGGGGTGGAGCAGGACCTGGCGTTCCATCTGTCGATTTCCCAGGCCACCGGTAACCCGCTGTACCCCTCCCTGCATGAATTCATTGCGCAATTCATCAAGGAAGCGATTCGTATCACCCGCTCCAATGAGGAACGGCGCAAGGATCTGGCGCGCACGGTGCGCGCCGAGCATCTGGCGGTCTATCGGGCGATTGCGGCGCGGGATGTCGAAGGGGCGAGGCAAGCGGCGCTGAGCCACATCCATAACGCGGTGGAGCGGCTCAAGAGTGCCGATCCGGCATTCTGGCGGGATTCCGGTTCACGCATTGCCTGATGGCAAATACCGCCTGCGCCCCTCCATGGAGGGGCGCAGGCGGCATCAGCCAAGCATCAGAAGTGGTACTTGACCAGCAGGCTGGCGGTGTCCTGGTTGGTCTCGAAGTTGCGCGAGTCCTCGATACCGTACTTGTTCTTCCAGTAGTCGTACTCGAAGCCGACGTACAGCTGCTTGGCGCCCCAATTCAGCGCCTTGCCCAGGTCGTACTTGATCTGCGGGTTGAAGTGCAGGTTGGCGTGGTAGGTACCCTTGGCGTTCTGGTCGTTGTCCACCACCCAGTCCATGTAGCCGTCGATCAGGATGTCCGAGCGGCCCACGGGAATGGTGTAGGACCACACTGGCGTGATCTGCCAGACGTTGTCGCCCGGGCGGCTGCCCTCGGTGTGGCGCTGGTAGAAGTTCAGTTGGAAATAGTCGAAGCCAGGGACTGCCAGGTCGAAGCCCGGGCCGATCAGGTAGGACTCGTTGTCACCCTCGCCAAACTCGTAGGTGAACGCCAGGAGCACGTCCTTGATTGGGCCGAATTCAAGTTTCTGGTCGAAGATCTTGCCGAACGACAGGCGTGGCGTGAACTCGCCGTAGTAAGTGTCCGGGCCGACGTTGCCGTCTTCCTTGCCGTTATAGAAGATGCGGTCGAGGAAGAAAAAGTTATCCCCGTACTTCCAGGCATCGGCATGTTCGAAAGTAACCGTCTGTTGAATCTGCGGGTTAACTTCGAAGTTCTTGCCATACAAGTAAGTCAGGCTGTTGTTCTGCCATTGCAACAGGTCGCCAGCCACGGCCTGCCCCCCGGCCAGCAAGCTGGCGGCCAACATCAGGCTCTTGCACATCGGTTTCATTCGGTTGCTCCCAAGTAGGTAGTTCCACGTTTTTTTGGCTTGGCGCTCTGGTTTGGCGCCTTTTTTCGTTGCTGCAAAAAACCATCCGATCGGTCAGCTTTGTTGCTGTTAGCAAGAGCTGAGCCAAGGCCGAAAAAAAGCAAAAAACTCCCGTCCGGCTGTAGCGATACCGCCGGGCGAGAGTGTTTTTCGCGATGTTTTCTTGCGCCTTGTTACCTGTCCAGGCCGGGATAAGTTGGCTATTGGGTCAGGTTTTTCATCCGGTCTTTTTTTTAGACCAGACTTGCGCGGCCGCGGAGAATACTGGCTCTCACGGCAGGGCTCAAGTGCTCCGCAACGGCGCACTTGCAACCACTTTGGGGCGGGTATGCGGGCCATCTCAGGCAAGCATCCGCATTGAAGGGCAATAGAGTGCCAATGACTGGCGGCCGTCAGGGGGATTGCATGGCGCTAATGGCCGTCCAGCGGCCACCGCCAGGAAAGCCTGGGCAGGCTGCATAGGTGTTGCTCCCTGTTTGTTCTTATTTTCAAGGCGCAGCGTCTAATGGGCAGCGCTCGATCCTGAGTGGGCGAGCGCTGCGGTCAAGCGTGAACGGTGAAGCAAGGTCAGGGCGCCGAGCCGGCACCCTGTTGGTGATTCAGTGCTGATGGGCGTGATGCGCATTGCTGGCCGCGCGCTCGCTGCCCCCGAGAATGTTGAACAGCAGGTTCAGCACCAGCGCACTCAAGGTCGCCATGGCGATGCCACTGTGGGTGATGGGGCTCATCCACAGGGGCAGGTGGGCGAAGAACTCCGGGCGCACCACGGGAATCAGGCCCATGCCGATGCTCACGGCCACCAGCAACTGATTGCGCCGGTCGGCGATGTCAGCTTCCTGGAGGATCTTGATCCCGGTCGCAGCCACCATGCCGAACATGGCGATGGCCGCGCCACCCAGTACCGCCGGTGGAATCGACGCCACCAGGAACGCCGCCTTGGGCAGCAGGCTGAGGACGATCAGCAGGCCGCCGGCGACCATGGTCACGGAACGGCAGCGCACGCCGGTCATCTGCACCAGGCCGATGTTCTGGGCAAAGGAGGAGTGGGTGAAGGTGTTGAGGAAGCCAGCGAAGAACGATGCCCCGGCATCACACAGCAAGCCGCGACGCAGCATGCGTGGGGTGACCTCCTGGCCGGTGATCTTGCCCAGGGCCAGGAACATCCCGGTGGACTCGACGAAGATGATCACCACCACCAGGCACATGGAGAGGATCGGGGCCAGGTGGAACTGCGGCATGCCGAAGTGCAGCGGTGTGACCACCTGCAGCCAGGGCGCCTGGGCCATGCCGCTGAGGTCGACCATACCGATCAGGCCGCAGAGGATGTAGCCCAGGCCCATGCCGATCAGTACCGAGATGTTCACCCAGAAGCCGCGCATGAAGCGGTGGATCAGCAGGATGGTACCCAGCACCAGGGCGGCGATGGTCAGGTAGATGGGCGAGCCGAACTGGGCCGCGCTGCTGCCTCCGCCTGCCCAGTTCACCGCCACGGGAAACAGCGAGAGACCGATCGAGGTGATGACCGTGCCAGTGACCAGCGGCGGGAAGAAGCGCACCACCTTGGACATGAACGGCGCGATCAGCATGCCGAAGAAACCGGCGGCGATGGTTGCGCCGAAAATTCCCTGCATGCCGATGCCGGGCATGCCGGCCATGGCCACCATGCTGCCCACCGCGGCGAAGCTGGCCCCCATCATCACCGGCATGCGAATGCCCATGGGGCCGATGCCCATTGACTGGACGATGGTGGCAATCCCGGCAACCAGCAGGTCGGCATTGATCAGGAAGGCGATTTCTTCACGACTCAGGCCAGCGGCCTGTCCGATGATCAGCGGTACCGCGATTGCACCGCCATACATCAGCAGGACGTGCTGCAGACCGACCAGGATCAGTTGCAGGAAGGGCAAGCGCTGAATGGCGGGCGCATCGGGGACGCACTGTTCGGATGAATCGGACATGCAACACCTCGGATCTTTTTATTCTTGTGATTTAACCGCTGCGTCTTTACGCGCAACGTGTTTGCAACAGGCGAATCTTCTGACTGATGGCAAGAAAGCCCGCTCCTACAGACAGTTGCGGTCCTGTAGGAGCGAGCTTGCTCGCGAATCAGCCGGGAACCAGGCTGATCAGTTGGTCTGGGCTCCCTGGGCAATCCAGGCACCGACCAGTTCACGTTCCTGCTGGGTCATCTGGGTGATGTTGCCCAGCGGCATGATCTGGCTGGCGACGGCCTGGGCCTGGATCCGCGCGGCTTGCAGGCGGATCTGCTCTGGAGTGTCGAACATCACCCCTGCCGGTGCTGCGCTGAACAGGGGGCTGGTTGGCTTGGCCGAATGGCAGACCGCGCAACGCTCCTGGATCACGCTATGCACCTTGTCGAAGGACGGGCCGGCATTGGCCGCCTGCGCCGGGGCGCTGGCCGGAGCCGTTGCCGCAGCGGCTGGAGCGGCCGGTGGCGGTGCCTCTGTCGCAGCCGAGGTTGCCGGCTTGCCGCCCAGGGCGGTTTCAGGCAGTGGCTGGTACTGGGTCTGGGCCTTGGCCACTTCCGGAGCGCTTGGCGCCGGGGTCGGGCCGGTCACGTAGGCCAGGCAGATCATGCCCAGTGCCGCGACGGGCAGGGTCCAGGCGAACTTGTGGCTGTCATGACGGGTGTTGAAGTAATGACGCACCAATACCGCCAGGACCGCGATCCCGGCCAGGATCAACCAGTTGTACTGGCTGCCGTAGGTGCTCGGGAAGTGGTTGCTGATCATGATGAACAGCACGGGTAGGGTGAAGTAGTTGTTGTGACGCGAGCGCAGCAGGCCCTTGGCCGGCAGGGTCGGGTCGGGGGTGCGGTTTTCCGCGATCGCTGCCACCAGCGCGCGCTGGGCCGGCATGATGATGCGGAACACGTTGCCCACCATGATGGTGCCGATGATGGCGCCCACATGCAGGTACGCGCCACGGCCACTGAACACCTTGCTGAAGCCATAGGCAGCGCCGATCAGCAGGAGGAACAGGATGAAGCCGAGCAGGGCGGGTTTCTTGCCCAGTGGCGAATCGCAGAGGAAGTCATAGACGAACCAGCCGGCGATCAACGCACCGATACCGATGGCCACGCCTTCAGGGCCGGTCAGACCGCTGCCGGGGGCAACCAGGTAGAGCATCGGGTTGAAGTAGAACACCAGGCACAGCAGGGCAATCCCGGACATCCAGGTGAAGTAGGCTTCCCATTTGAACCAGTGCAGGTTCTCCGGCATCGAGGGCGGTGCCAGCTTGTATTTTTCCAGGTGATAGATACCACCGCCGTGAATCGCCCAGAGGTCGCCGGACAGGCCGTCCTTGGGGTTGACGCGGTTGAGGTTGTTCTCCAGCCAGACGAAATAGAACGATGCGCCGATCCAGGCCACACCAGTGATCATATGTACCCAACGCACGCTCAGGTTGAGCCATTCCAACAGATGTGCTTCCACAGTCTTTACCTCTTGCCTGCCACCCTTGTTGTCGGGTGATCAGACCTTCTCTTATTGGTGGGGGGCGAGGATCAAACGCTCATCCTCTTTGAAGAAATGCTCATCGCAGTTGTTGCCAGTGCCACTGCGATCAACCACCAGGAAGTCATCCCGCTTTTCGATCGTCAGCACCGGGTGGTGCCAGACGCCGCGATGGTAATTAATGCCCTGCCTGCCATTACTGACAAAGGCACGGACCAAGCCCGATACAGGTTCATCGCCAAGTGGCGCGACCACGATCAGAAAGGGATTGCCGAGCAGCGGGATGAAAGCCTGGCTGCCCAGCGGATGGCGTTCCAGCATGCGGATGGTCAGCGGCATGTCCAGCGCGTCGGCGCGGAAGATGCTGATGATGGCCTGGTCTTCCGGCTGAGCGGTCTCGACCGTTGCCAGGCGGTGGAAGCGCATGGTCGAACCGTTGTTGATCATGAAGTGATCGCTGCCGTCGGTCTCGATTACGTCACCGAAAGGGGCGAAGGCTTCTTTGCTCAGGGGCTCAATCACTAATGTGCGCATGCTGTTCTTCTTATCTCGAGTTCGTTGTTGTCTGGTCCGTGGCTACTGCGGGCAAACCGGTCGCCCGCGCGCTGCGCGACCCTTTATTTTTTGACCTTGCCCAGCAGTCTCAGGCGGCTGACGCCACCGTCCGGGAATACATTCAGGCGCACGTGGGTAATAGCCCCCAGTGCCCTGATCTGTTCGACGAAGCTGTGTTCGGCGTGCATTTCCAACTTCTGGCTGGGTAGCAGTTCACGCCAGAACAGGCTCTGGGTTTCGATCTGGCTGTCGGTGCCACCCTTGACGAAGGCGCCCTGGATCGAGCAGCTGTCCGGGTAGTTGCCTTTGAAGTGCAGGGTGTCGACGATGATCTTTTCGATTTCACCGGCATGGCCCAGGGCGATGATCACCCAGTCGTTGCCGGGAGTACGGCGCCGGGCGGTTTCCCAGCCGTCACCCATGTTGATGCCGCGGCCGGGGTTGAGGAGGTTGCCCATGCGCCCGAAGTGCTCGTCGGAGCAGGCCAGGGCGCGGCCGCCGTTGAGGGCGGCAGCCAGGTCGACCTGTTCGTCGTCGCCGATGGCCGACCAGTCGCGGTAGGGAATGCCGTAGACCCGCAGCCGTGCTACGCCGCCATCGGGGTAGATGTTGAAGCGCAGGTGGCTGAACGGCTGGTGGTGGTGGATCTCGTGGTAGTGGTGGCTGTTGCCCTGCAACTCCACCGCCGACAGCACTTCGGTCCACTGGGTGTTTTCATCCGGTTCGCCTGCGGCCAGGAAGCAGGCTTCCAGGGAGGCCGAGGGCGGGAAGTTGCCCGTGAAGAATGAAGTGTCGATGTCCACGCCCTTGATCGAGCCGGCCACGCCGAGACGGATGACCGCACTGTCGTAGCCTTCGAAGCGCTTGCGGCGTGATTCCCAGCCATCCATCCACTTGCCGTTGTCATCGAATACGCCTTCCTTCCACACCGCCGGAGTCGGTTGGAACAGGCGGTTGGCGTCGGCGAACCAGTCATCGGTGACCGAGATGATCTTGGTCCCCAGCCGGGCATCGGCCAGGTTGACGAACTTCTCGAAAGCTACGGCGTTGGTTTTCATTCTTCTTGTCTGCCTTGAATTCAGTGGCCGGGGTGCTCGCGAGGCCCTGGGAAATGCATCGGTGCAGATGCTTTCTCGGGCCAGGCGGGCAATCGCTACAGGGTCAGCAAGCGGAACAGGGCGATCTTGTTGATTTCTGCCAGTGCGCATTTGAACTCGGTGTCCACCGAGTTGTGGATGCGGGTTTCGAATGCGGCGAGGATCTGGTGCCGATTGCTGCCCTTCACCGCCATGATGAAGGGAAACTTGAACTTGGCCTTGTAGGCGTCGTTGAGCTCGGTGAAGCGCTGGAACTCTTCGGCGGTGCATTGGTGAATACCTGCGCCGGCCTGCTCATTGGTACTGGCTTCGGTCAACTGGCCCTGGACGGCGGCTTTGCCGGCCAGGTCCGGGTGAGCGTTGATCAGTGCCAGCTGGCTGGCGTGATCGGCGCTCAACAGGATGTCGCTCATGCGCTGGTGCAGGGTCTCGATCTGGTCGACGGAGGCGTCGAGCCCCAGTTCGTAGGCCTTTTCGGCAACCCACGGCGAGTGTTCGTAGATGTCGGCGAAGGCCCTGACGAAATCTTCGCGGCTCAGGGTCGAGGGCTTGAGGCTCTGGAAGGCAGTCATTTCGCCGCTCCCTGGTAAGGGTGGGTCTGTTGCCAGTGACGGGCGATGTCCACCCGGCGGCTGAACCACACCTGCTCGTGGCCCTTGACGTATTCGAGGAAGCGCTTGAGCGAGGCCAGGCGCGCCGGGCGGCCGATCAGGCGGCAGTGCAGGCCGATGGAAAGCATCTTCGGCGCTTCGGCACCTTCGGCGTAGAGCACATCGAAGGCGTCCTTCAGGTACTGGAAGAAGTCGTCGCCCTTGTTGAAGCCCTGCACCTGGGTAAAGCGCATGTCGTTGGTGTCCAGGGTGTAGGGGATTACCAGGTGCGGCTTGCCGGTGGGGTTGTTGGGTTCCCAGTAGGGCAGGTCGTCGTCGTAGGTGTCGCAGTCATAGAGGAAGCCGCCTTCCTCCATCACCAGGCGCCGGGTGTTCGGGCCGGTGCGGCCGGTGTACCAGCCCAGTGGGCGTTCGCCGGTGATTTCGGTGAGGATGCGGATCGCTTCGAGCATGTGCTCGCGTTCCTGGGCCTCGTCCATGTACTGGTAGTCAATCCAGCGGTAGCCGTGGCTGCAGATCTCGTGGCCGGCTTCGACCATGGCGCGGATCACGTCCGGGTGACGCTGGGCGGCCATGGCCACGGCGAAGATGGTCAGTGGAATGTCGAATTCCTTGAACAGCTTGAGAATCCGCCAGACGCCGGCACGGCTGCCATACTCGTACAGCGATTCCATGCTCATGTTGCGCTCGCCCTGCAGCGGTTGCGCCGAGACCATTTCCGAGAGGAAGGCTTCCGATTCCTTGTCGCCATGAAGGATGTTGCGCTCGCCGCCCTCTTCGTAATTGAGCACGAAGGACAGGGCGACGCGGGCATTGCCCGGCCAGTGAGGGTGAGGAGGGTTGGAGCCGTAACCGATCAGGTCGCGAGGGTAGTCAGCGCTCACTGCAGTCTTCCTTCTTATTCGTGATAACGGTGGCGTGGCGGAACCTGAAGCCGGAAAGCCAGGTGGGCGTCACTGCGATGGAATTATTGTATACAAGTTTGTCTTCACTTTGTAAGCCTGATTTTTTGCATTTTTCCGCTTTCATCGCTATGGCTGTCACCTGCAAGAAACTTGCCTGGATGGTCAGCTAATGGATGACAAGTCGTCTGTCGCTATGGCGTTCAGGCAAATCCGCTGATGCATTCGAAGGGGCTCGGGGCCGGGAATATTTGCGATTATTATTGTGTACAATTTTTTTGAAAAATGTCTTAATCTTGCTCTCGCCGCAGCTTTTCACTGGTCGAAACGCTGCGGTCTCCTTCAATTACTGACTCCGGGAGGCGCGAGGCCTGAACGCTTGAAGGCGCCAGGCACGCAGAATCAATGGGACGTTTGACTACACACGTTTTGGATGCCGCACATGGCTGCCCTGGCAGCGCTATCAAGGTCGAGCTGTATCGAGTGGAAGGGGCCCAGCTGGAATTGGTCGCCAGCACCCTGACCAACAGCGATGGCCGTTGCGATGCGCCGCTGCTGCAGGGTGATGACTACCGTTCCGGTGTGTACCAGCTGCACTTCCATGCCGGTGACTACTACCGTGCCCGTGGTGTGCAACTGCCGCAGCCGGCGTTCCTGGATGTGGTGGTACTGCGGTTCGGCATCAGCGCCGAGCAGGACCACTATCACGTACCGCTACTGATCTCGCCTTACAGCTATTCGACCTACAGAGGAAGCTAGGACTTTCCCCCCAAGAATCCTGCGCAAATAGCTTCTTTGGTCCTTGCCCGCCCACACTGCGGGCTTTTTTTCGTCTGGCATAAAGCCTTCACTGGTCGTCGGCTCCACTCGATCCCGCAGGAGCCGGCTCGCCGCCGAAAGGGCCCTGTGACCGCCCCGGACCTGCTGGCCACAGCCGATCATCGGCAACGAAAAAGCCCCATCCAGCGGGACGGGGCCTGTGTGGAGCAGGGCGCCCTAGAGGAAAATGAACTTGGCGATGAAAATCGCGCACAGCACATACAGGCTGATGGAGATTTCCTTGTACTTGCCGGTGCCGGCCTTCAGCACTACATAGGTGATGAAGCCCAGGGCAATGCCATCGGCGACGGAAAAGGTCAGGGGCATCATGATCGCGGTGACGATGGCCGGAATGCTGTCGGTGGCCTCGTCCCAGTTGATGTGGGCCATGCCGCCCATCATCAGCATCGCCACATAGATCAGCGCGCCGGCGGTGGCATAGGCGGGGATCATGCCTGCCAGGGGAGCGAAGAACATTGCGGCAATGAACAGCACGCCCACGGTGACCGCGGTCAGCCCGGTGCGGCCACCAGCGGCGACCCCGGCGGCACTTTCCACATAGCTGGTGACTGGTGGTACACCGACCACGGCACCGAACACGCTGGAGGCACTGTCCGCCTTGAGTGCGCGGGAGAGGTTCTCGATCTTGCCATCGGCGTTCACCAGGCCGGCGCGCTGGGCCACGCCCATCAGGGTGCCGGCGGTGTCGAACATGTGCACGAAGAGGAACGCCAGGACCACGCTGATCATGCTGACGTTGAACACCCCGGCGATGTCCATGGCCATCCAGGTCGGCGCCAGGCTCGGCGGAGTGGACATGATCCCGTTGTAGTGCACCAGGTCCAGGCCCCAGCCGGCCAGGGTCACGGCGATGATACTGATGAGAATCGCGCCGAAGACCCGGTGATAGCTGAGCACTGCGATCATCAAGAAGCAGACGGCCGCCAGCAGTGGGCCGGGGTCTCGCAGGTTGCCGAGCTTGATCAGGGTGGCCGGGCTGTCGACGATGATGTTGGCCGTCTTCAGGCCGATCAGGCCGAGAAACAGCCCGACCCCGGCACCCATGGCGAACCGCAGGCTCACCGGAATGCTGTTGAGCAGCCATTCACGTACCCGCGACAGGGTCAGGATCATGAACAGCACACCGGAAATGAACACCGCGCCAAGGGCGGTTTCCCAGTGGTAGCCCATGGTGCCGACCACGGTGTAGGTGAAGAAGGCGTTGAGCCCCATGCCCGGTGCGAGGCCCACCGGCCAGTTGGCGTACAGGCCCATCAACAGGCAGCCCAGGGCGGCGGCGATGCAGGTGGCGACGAAGGCTGCGCCGTGATCGATGCCGGCGTCGGCCATGATGTTGGGGTTGACGAAGATGATGTAGGCCATGGTGATGAAGGTTGTCAGACCGGCAATCAACTCGGTCTTCACCGTGGTGCCATGCAACCTGAGTTTGAAGATGCGCTCCAGCCAGCCGCTGTTCAGCGACGGCGAGAGATCGAGCGTAGAGGCTTCGGATTTGCGGCTTTCCACAGCGAGTACTCCTCAAGAGTTTTATTGTTTTTTCCAGAGCCGGACACGCAAGGGTGGACAGCGGCTCTTTGAGGCAGGTAAGGCGTGCGGGTTTTGTTGACCTTTGGGTCAAGAACTCGTCGGGCGAATTATGCGTTTGTATACAAAGAAAGCAAATAATGTTTTTGGGGTTGTGTGCGAAAAATCCGCGAACATGGCTATATCGCGGCCCCGACGTTGCGCCGGGGTGTGCAAGGGTTTGGGGCAAGGCCGGGGCCGGCGCACCAATGAATGGCGCCCGCAGGGGCTCAGTCTTCGACGGGTTTGCCCGCCAGCGCCTGGTTCACCGCCAGCCAGCCATTGACCGCACTCTCGCCAGCTTCGCTGAAGGCCCGTTGCAGGAGTTTGACCTGCTCGCGGCGCAGGGATTGCTCGAAGCCTGTGCCATCGGCGGTCAACTGCAACAGGCGCTTACGCTTGTCGCTGTCCGGGGCGACGCTGTCCACCAGGTGCATTTCCATCAATTGGCGCAACGGTGTGTTCAATGCCTGCTTGCTCACCCCCAGCAGATTGAGCAGTTCCTTGACGCTGAGCCCGGGATAGCGGGCGATGAAAAACACGATGCGCTGGTGCACCCGGCTCAGGCCCCGGCGTTCGAGCATTTCGTCGGCCTTGGCGGTAAACGCCTGATAGCCGAAGAAGAAAGCTTCCATGGCCGCTTGTTGCGAAGCCTGGTTTTTAAGGTCAAGCATATTGACGTATCTGCAAAGGTCGGCGTAATTTCGGTCAAGCAGTTTGACGTATTTTCCTCAGCCTTCGCTAGCGGTGATCTCCATGGCCTTCTCCGAACGTGTATCGCGTCTCAAAAGCTCTCTGATCCGTGAAATCCTTGCCGCGGCCCAGCGCCCGGAAGTGATGTCGTTCGCCGGGGGCCTGCCGGCCGAAGTGATGCTGCCCAAGGTGCAATGGCAGGACATGCCGTTGGCCATGGGCCAATACGGCATGAGCGAAGGCGAGCCGCAATTGCGTGAAGCCCTGGCGGCCCAGGCGCGCCAGCTCGGGGTGCCTTGCGAGGCGAGCCAGGTGCTGGTGGTCAGTGGTTCCCAGCAGACCCTCGATCTGGCAGCCAAGCTGTACATCGACAAGGGCACCCAGATCATGCTGGAAGCGCCGACCTACCTGGCCGCCCTGCAGATTTTCCAGCTGTTCGGCGCCGACTGCCTGACCGTACCGCTGCAGGCCGATGGGCCGGACCTGGTGCAGATGCGCGCGCGCCTGGAGCAGCACCGGCCGGCGTTCATCTACCTGATTCCGACGTTCCAGAACCCCTCGGCGGTGCGCTACAGCGAAGCCAAGCGTGATGCCGTGGCGGCTTTGCTGGACGAGTTCGGCGTGACCCTGATCGAGGACGAGCCCTACCGTGAGCTGACGTTCGATGGTGGCAGTGCCACGCCTATTGTCGGCCGCCTGGAAAAAGCCAGTTGGATCTACACCGGCACCGTGTCTAAAACCCTGTTGCCGGGCCTGCGGGTGGGTTACCTGATTGCCAGCCCGGACCTGTTTCCGCACCTGCTGCGGCTGAAGCAGTCGGCGGACCTGCACACCAATCGGGTTGGCCAGTGGCAGGCCATGCAGTGGATCGGCAGCGAGCGGTATCAGGCGCACCTGGATCAGTTGCGCAGTTTCTATCGCCAACGCCGGGATGAATTCCAGGGCGCCTTGCTCACCCATTTCGCCGATCTGGCGGATTGGCAGGTGCCCCAGGGCGGATTGTTTTTCTGGCTGAGCTTGAAACAGCCCCTGGATACCCGCACTTTGCTCAAGTCGGCGTTGGAGCACGACGTCACATTCATGCCCGGTGAGCCGTTCTTTGCCGATCCGGAACGCAACCCCGGGCATCTGCGGTTGAATTTCAGCCATATCGATCCGGCGCGGCTGGACGAAGGCCTCAAGCGGCTGGCCACCGTGATACGTCAAGCACAGGCTGCACAGGCAGCCTAAGGGGAGGGCCATGTACAAGGTTTATGGCGATTACCGTTCGGGCAACTGCTACAAGATCAAGCTGATGCTCAATCTGCTGGGGCTGCCTTATGAATGGCAGGCGGTGGATATTCTCGGGGGCGATACCCAGACCGAGGCCTTCCTGGCAAAGAACCCCAACGGCAAGATTCCGGTTCTGGAACTGGAAGACGGCACCTGCCTGTGGGAGTCCAACGCTATTCTCAACTTCCTCGCCGACGGCAGTCAGTTCCTGCCCAGCGAACCGCGCTTGCGCACCCAGGTTCTGCAATGGCAGTTCTTCGAGCAGTACAGCCATGAGCCCTACATCGCGGTGGCGCGTTTCATCCAGCTTTACGAAGGGCTGCCGGAGGAGCGCCGCGAGGAATACCTGAAGTTGCACAAGCGTGGCTACAAGGCGCTGGACGTGATGGAGAAACAATTGAGCCGCACCCCGTACCTGGTGGGCGAGCACTATTCGATCGCCGATATTGCGCTCTATGCCTACACCCACGTGGCCGATGAGGGCGGTTTCGACCTGAGCCGTTACCCGGGCATCCAGGCCTGGATGCAGCGGGTGCAAAGCCATCCGCGACACGTGCCGATGCTCGACTGAGCGGGTGCTTTCATCCCCACTGGACCGGCCTTGTGCCGGTTCGGTGCGTTGTGGGGCCCGCTAACGATGTTTGCCGGCCAGGTTCTGGCGCAGCAACTCATAACAGCGCTGCGCCGCTGGGCTCAGTTGCTGGCCACTGCGGCGGATCAGGCCGATCTCGCGGCTGACCCCCGGGTGTTTGATGGCAATCCGGCGCAGGCCCTCACGGCCGTCATCGGCGGATTCCGGCAGCAGGGTAATGCCCAGCCCCTGGCGTACCAGCGCCAGCACCGTGCTCATGTAGTTGGCTTCCATGGCTGGAAGCAGGGACAGTCGGCTGTCGTCGAACAGCGCTTCGACCTGCTCGCGCACGCTGCTGTCGCGGCCGGTGAGAATGATCGGCTGGCGGGCCAGGTCCTTCAGCGTCACTGACTGGCGCTGGGCCAGGGGATGATCGGTGGCCACGAACAGGCACAGGCGATCCTCCAGCAGAGGTTGGAAATCCAGCCCGTGGCTGAGCCGGGCGCGCCCGCCGATACCGAAATCCACCTCGCCGGCCCGGACCTGGGCATGAATGCGGTGAGCCACCAGGTCCTGCAGGCGTACCTCGATTCCGGCAAATTGCTCGCGAAACTGGCGCAAGGCCGGCGGCAGCACCCCGGCGCAGACCGACGGCAGCGCGGCGAGGGTGACCACGCCCCGACGCAGGGCGGCCAGGTCCCGGGAGCCACTGACGATGTTGTCCAGGTCCAGCAGCAGTTTCTCCATCGGTCCCCGAGCCTGCAGCCCAGCAGCGGTCAGGCTGACATGGCGCGGGCTGCGATCGAGCAGGGCGACCCCCAGCCATTCCTCCAGTTGCTGGACCTGCACGGTAAGGGCTGATGGCGACAGGTGCAGCTCGGCGGCGGCTTTGCTGAAGTTGCCGCTGCGGGCCACGGCGAGGAAGGCCTGGATATGCTGGATCGAGTTCTTCATTTTGTTTTTCCGAATGCAAGGCGCCGAATATTCCAATTTACAAAGACTAGCGCGATTTCAATACTCCAGAAAAACAATAACCGTCCGCCTTCCGGCCCCGGCTTGAAGAGGCGGCACACTGGAGTTGCTCCATGCTCGCCACCCTGGGTGTCATCACCATTCTCTGCCTGCTCGCGGCCGTCATGAGCAAGCGCCTGTCGCCTCTGGTCGCGCTGATTGCGCTGCCGATCATCGCCGCGCTGATCGGCGGCTTCGGTCTGCAGACCAGCGCCTTCATCGTCACCGGCATCAAGAACGTCGCCCCCGTGGTAGGCATGTTCGTGTTCGCTATCCTGTTCTTCGGCATCATGACCGACGCCGGCATGCTCGACCCGATCATCGACCGCATCCTGCGCACCGTCGGCACCCGGCCGACGCGGATCGTGGTCGGTACGGCGCTTCTGGCGCTGCTGGTGCACCTGGACGGTTCCGGCGCGGTGACCTTCCTGGTGACGGTGCCGGCAATGCTGCCGCTGTATACCCGGCTGGGCATCGATCGACGGGTTCTGGCCTGTGTCGCGGCGATGGCCGCGGGGGTCAATTTCCTGCCCTGGACCGGCCCGGTACTGCGCTCATCAGCGGCCCTGCATGTGCCGGTGGCGGATCTGTTCCAGCCGCTGATCCCGGTGCAGATCGTCGGCCTGCTGTTCGTCTTCGCCAGCGCCTGGTGGCTCGGCCGCCGGGAGGAGCGCCGCCTGGGGCTCGGTGCCGATGCCACGGCCGGTGCAGGCATCCCGACCCGGGTATTGAGCCCCGCCGAAGAGGCGCTACGCCGTCCCAGGCGCTTCTGGATCAACCTGCTGCTCACGGTGCTGGTGATGCTGGTGATGATTGCCGGCTGGGTCGATCCGGTGGTGATGTTCATGGTCGGCACGGTGCTGGCGCTGTGCATCAACTATCCGGATGTCGAGGCCCAGCGGGCACGCATCGATGCTCATGCCAAGACGGCCCTGACCATGGCCAGCATTCTCCTGGCGGCCGGTGTGTTCACCGGCATCATGCAGGGCAGCGGCATGCTCAAGGCGATTGCCGAAGTGGCGGTGGCGCAGATTCCTGCCGGTCACGGCAAGCTGATTCCGACTGTGGTGGGGTTCCTGTCCATGCCTCTGAGCATGCTGTTCGACCCCGACTCCTACTACTTCGGGGTGATGCCGGTGATTACCGAAGTGGGCAAGGCCCTGGGTGTCGACCCGCTGCAAGTGGCCCAGGCTTCGTTGCTCGGCGTGCACACCACCGGTTTCCCGGTAAGCCCGCTGACCCCGGCGACCTTCTTGCTGGTGGGCCTGTGCAAGATCGAACTGGCCGACCACCAGCGTTTCACCATCCCCTTTCTATTCGCTGCGTCAGTGTTGATGACCCTGACCGCGCTGCTGCTGGGAGTTTTTTAAGATGAAAAGCCTACGTATCGGCTCCGGCGCCGGTTACTCCGGTGACCGTATCGAGCCCGCCATCGAGTTGGCGCAACAGGGCGACCTGGATTACCTGGTGTTCGAATGCCTGGCCGAGCGCACCATCGCCCTGGCGCAGCAGGCGCGCCTGGCCGACCCGCACAGCGGCTACGACCCGTTGCTGGGGGCACGGATGCGCGGGGTGCTGCCCTTTGTCGGCGCCACGGCCTCGGGGCGGCGTTTGCGCATCATCAGCAACATGGGGGCGGCCAATCCGTTGGCGGCGGTGGCCGAGGTGCAACGGATCGCGGCCGAGTTGGGCTTGCCAGGGCTCAAGGTGATCGCGGTGCTGGGGGACGATGTGCTCGAGACTCTGCGGGCCCGGCCGGAGTGGGTGCTGGACAACGGGCAGACCCTGGGCTCGCTGGGGCAGCGGCTGATTTCCGCCAATGCCTACCTGGGCGCCCAGGGCATCGTCGACGCGCTGCGGGCTGATGCCGACGTAGTGATCACTGGGCGGGTGGCCGACCCCTCGTTGTTCCTGGCGCCGCAGATCTTCGAGTTCGGCTGGGCCGAGGATGACTGGCTGCGCCTGGGGCGCGGGACCCTGGTGGGGCATCTGCTGGAGTGCGCAGGGCAGGTCAGCGGCGGCTACTTTGCCGATCCGGGGGTCAAGAATGTGGCCGGTCTGGCGCGCCTGGGGTTCCCCCTGGCCGAAGTGGATGCACAGGGCGCGGCGCTGATCACCAAGGTCAAGGGCTCCGGGGGGCAGGTCAGCAGCGCTACCTGTACCGAGCAGTTGATCTACGAAGTGCATGACCCGGCGGCCTACCTGACGCCGGATGTCTGTGCCGACTTTTCCGCAGTGGGCTTTGTCGAGGAGGCACCGGACCGGGTGCGGCTGCAAGGGGCGGCAGGCAGCCCACGGCCTGAGCGGCTCAAGGTCAGCGTCGGCTACCTGGATGGCTGGATCGGCGAAGGGCAGATTTCCTATGGCGGCCCTGGGGCTGTGGCCAGGGCGCGGCTGGCCCGGGATATCGTGCTCGAGCGCCTGGCCCTGACCGGGGTACAGATGCAGGAAGTGCGCGCGGAGCTGATCGGCATCGATGCCTTGCACGGTGTTGAACTGGGCCAGCGAGCGCCTGCCGAACCCTGGGAAGTGCGCCTGCGGGTGGCGGCTCGCTGCACGGACAAGGCCGAAGCGGTGCGCGTCGGCAATGAGGTGGAAACCCTCTATACCAATGGGCCCGCTGGTGGCGGCGGGGCCAGTAAAAGCCTGCGGCAGGTGGTGGCGGTGGCTTCGCTGTTACTGCCCCGGGAGGCCGTCAGGGTCACCTTGCATCAGGAGGTACGGGCATGAATGAGGTCAAATTGCGTGACTTGGCGCACTCGCGTACGGGGGACAAGGGCGACACTTCGAATATTTCGGTGATTGCCTACCGCGCCGAGGACTTTGCCTTTCTTTGCGAGCAGCTTACCGCCGAGCGCGTGGCGCAATATTTCGCCGGCTTGCTGGGGAGCGATGCGGCGCCGGTACAGCGCTATGTCCTGGAGAATGTGCGGGCCTTAAACTTTGTCTTGCCGGGCATCCTGCGCGGCGGAGTGACCCGCTCCCTGGCGCTGGATGCCCACGGCAAGTGCCTGGGCGCGGCCTTGCTTGACTTGCAGTTGGCTCGGGGCTGAAGAGCCCCGGGGAGGGCGTCAGACGGTCGCGAAGCGCTGGTTCAGGTAATCGATGATCACCTTGGATTCATACATCCAGGTGGTCTGGCCGTTCTCTTCGATGCGCAGGCACGGCACCTTGATCTTGCCGCCCTGCTCCAACAGGGCCTGGCGGTCCTGCTCGTTGTTTTTTGCGTCGCGCAAGGCCACCGGCACATTCAGGCGATGCAGGGTACGGCGGGTCTTCACGCAGAACGGGCAGGCGTGAAACTGGTACAGGGTCAGGCCCTTGGCGGCTTCCACGACTTGCGCCTGAGCGGCGGCGTCCCGCTGCTGCTTGCGTGGGCGGGTGATGAAGTCGATGAAAATGATGAGTTGGCCCAGGCCGACTCGCAGCGCTTTGACGATCACGGTTATTGCCTCTTGCCCATGAATGAAGGGGCGGCAGCTTACCTGATTTTTCCCGGGCGAAAAAAAACCGGCGATCAACGCCGGTTTTTTCGCCTGCAGCCTGTTACTTGATCAGGCTGAGGAATTCGCTGCGGGTCGCGGCATTCTCGCGGAACTCGCCCAGCATCACCGAGGTGATCATCGACGAATTCTGTTTCTCCACACCGCGCATCATCATGCACATGTGCTTGGCCTCGATCACCACGGCCACCCCGAGGGCGCCGGTCACTTGTTGGACGGCGTCGGCGATCTGCCGGCTGAGGTTTTCCTGGATCTGCAGGCGGCGGGCATACATATCGACGATGCGCGCGACTTTCGACAGCCCCAGGACCTTGCCGCTGGGAATGTAGGCGACATGGGCCTTGCCGATGAACGGCAGCAGGTGGTGTTCGCACAACGAGTAGAGCTCGATATCCTTGACCAGGACCATTTCGCTGTTGTCGGAGCTGAACAAGGCACCGTTGGTGACCTCTTCCAGGGTTTGGGCATAACCGCGGCAGAGGTACTGCATGGCTTTGGCGGCACGCTTGGGCGTGTCGAGCAGGCCCTCGCGGGAGACGTCCTCGCCCAGTTGGCCGAGGATCGCGGTGTAATTCTGTTCCAGGGACATGAAACTACCTGTGGGATTTTACGCAAAGGGCAAGGGTACGGTGGCGGACACGACGCTGCAAGCGTGATGCAGCGGCTTTATTCGTCACGGCCTTCCATCATGGTGCGCTTGAGCATGACGTACAGCGCCCCGGTACCGCCATGCCTGGCCTGGCAGGAAGTGAAGCCCAGCACCTGCGGATGCTGGCGCAGCCAGGTGTTGACGTGGCTCTTGATCATCGGTCGCTTGCCGTCCAGGCGCACAGCCTTGCCGTGGGTGACGCGCACGCAGCGGATTTCGAACTGGGTGGCTTCAGCGAGAAAGGCCCAGAGGGTTTCCCGGGCCTTTTCCACGGTCATGCCATGCAGGTCGAGGCTGCCTTCAAAGGGGATCTGGCCGATCTTCAGCTTGCGCATCTGGCTTTCCTGGACCCCGTCGCGGGCCCACATCAGCTCATCTTCCGGCCCCACGTCGATGACGAACTGGTCGGACAGCCCGTCCACTGTGGTGGTCTCGCTGCGTACGGTGGCCGCCTGGCGCAACTTGGCGATCTGCGCCCGGTCGCTCTTGGGTTTGCCCGTATCGGCACGATCGTGCTTGATCGGCTTGACGCCGCGGATCTCGTTTTTGAACAGGGAAAAATCGTCGTCTTGCATGTCAGCCTCCGCGAAGGGCGGCTAGTTTACCCAACTCGGAACACCTTAAGGCGCGCAAATCGCGCCTCGGGAATGTCAGTCGTGTTTTTTCATCAGGTGCGGCGCCATGTTCAGCGCCAGGGGCTGGCGCATGCGCCGCCGGCAGCGCCGCCACAAGCGTACGCCGACATACAGCAGCAACAGGCCGACCACCAGGATCACCGCCGAGCCCGCCGGGCTGGCATTCATTTCCCCCAGCGCCGGGGCGCGGCCCAGCAGGCTCGCAGTACCGGCCATCGCCAGCAGCACGCCAAATGTCGCCAGTAGCGCGGAGAATCCCGCACCCAGGCGCAACCGCCAGTTTCGCGGGCTTTTGGGCCGCAATCGGCGTGCGTCAAAACCATCGGATATCTTCATTCCGACCTTCCTCAATGGGTATCGGCCCTTCGACCGGAAGTTGACCGGGTGGTTCCTGAGGCTAAGGCAATTGCTGCAAAGGCGAGGGGTTTATGGATGAGCGGCCCGCCAGCCGCTCACCAGGGCTGATCAGATCAGGCTTGCGGTCTGGGCGAGGGTGGCGAAGTTGTCGGCCATGATTGCCATTTCGGTTTGCTGAACGTGCTCGGCGCTGAGGATGCCACCCTTGTAGGGCAGGTCGCGGGTGGCGCAGGCGTCTTCTACCAGGGTGCAGCGAAAGCCCAGGTTCTTGGCCGCGCGCACGGTGGTGCTGACGCTGGAGTGGCTCATGAAACCGGCGACGATCAGGTCCAGGGAACCGAGGTCTTGCAGGCGCTTTTCCAGTTCGGTGCCGTGGAACGCGCTGGGCAGCAGTTTGCCGATGATGGTTTCGTCGCCTTGGGGTTCAAGGCCGGGAATGAACTCGCCGCGCTCGCCTTGTGGGTCGAACAGGCCGCCGACGGTACCGAGGTGGCGTACGTGCACCACTGGGCGACCGGCAGCCCGGGCCGCGGCCAGCAGTTGGCGGATGTTGGCCACTGCCGCGTCCATGCCGGACAGGGCCAGCGGGCCGCTGAGGTATTCTTTCTGGGCGTCGATGATCACAAGGGTCGCGTGGCTCAAATTGGCCGCTGCATAACCACGACCGCTGAGTTGAAACATCGTCTTTGGAACGGACATTCTGGGGCTCCTGTGAGTGGGGCTTTTGCGCCATTGTCCTCTGGCGGAGCGCTTCTGTGAATCGCTACTAACGTAAGGTGCGCCGTTGCTGGCCTGTAGCCTTGTCAAGTGGGGCAAGGTATGCAGCCTTCCCGAGAAAAAAACGCTTGAACACCATTGCCCGTCGCTGGTTTTTCATTCGTCGTCGGCAAGCGTTTTGGCTGTTAGAATCGCCGGTCGTTTTGTCAGGAGTCTGTCCCGTGATCACTTCCCGCCTGCGCACCTTGCGCGACCATATCCGCTGGGCTGTCAGCCGCTTTCATGGGGAGGATCTGTTCTTCGGCCATGGTACCGACAATGCCTGGGACGAGGCCCGTCAACTGGTGCTCGGCGCCTTGCACCTGCCTTGGGAAATTGCCGACAGTTACCTTGATTGCGCGTTGGAAGACGACGAGCTGGTCCATGTGCAGCACCTGCTCAAGCGCCGTATCCAGGAGCGCGTGCCTACCGCCTACCTGCTGGGCGAGGCCTGGTTCTGCGGCATGTCGTTCATTGTCGATGAGCGCGTGCTGATCCCCCGTTCGCCGATTGGCGAGCTGATCGAAAAACGTTTCGAACCCTGGCTGGGCAGCGAGCCGGCACGGATTCTCGACCTGTGTACCGGTTCCGGCTGCATCGGTATCGCTTGTGCCTATGAATTCCGTGATGCCGAGGTGGTGTTGGCGGACCTGTCCTTCGAAGCCCTCGAAGTGGCCAACCAGAACATCGAGCGCCATGGCGTCGATGAGCGGGTGTTCACGGTCCAGGGCGACGGCTTCGATGGCCTGCCCGGGCAGCGCTTCGACCTGATCGTGTCCAACCCGCCCTATGTCGATGCCGAAGACTTCGCCGACATGCCGGATGAATACCAGCACGAGCCCGAGCTGGGCCTGGCCTGTGGCGAGGATGGCCTGAACCTGGTGCGGCGGATGCTGGCCGAGGCGGCGGACCACCTGACCGAGAAGGGCTTGCTGATTGTCGAGGTGGGCAACAGCCAGGTGCATGTCGAGGCGCTGTACCCGGAGGTCGACTTCGCCTGGCTGGACTTCGAGCGCGGTGGCCACGGTGTGTTCATGCTGACCGCGGAGCAGTGCCGCGAACATCAGGCGTTGTTCGCGTCCCGGGTCTGAGCCGATTGCCGGCCCGCGCAGCGCGGGCCTCTGGTGGTCAGGCGTTGCGGCTCAGCGATGAGTCGCAATCCAGATCAGCAGCCCGGCCTGGAACACCGCAAAGGCCACCAGGCAGGTGATGGTGAAGCGCAGACCGGTGTCCTCGCGCTTGTACTTGGTGACTTTCTCTTCCTGCTTGCGCAGCTTCACTTCCAGTTCTTCAAGATTCTGTTCGGCCTGCTGGAGCATCTGCGCCGCTTCCAGAATCTCCACGAACTGCAGTTTTTCGCTATTCCACTGGCCCAGCAGTTCACCCACCTGGACATCCTTGACGCTGCCCTTGAGGTGCTGGGCATCGGCATACACCACATCGAAACCCTGGGTGCGCAGCACGTGGTCGCGACGCAGGCGCGTGTCTTCGTTGAGGGCATCCTTGTTTGCCAGGTCGAAGCCGTCGACCCGGTAGTGCGGCCACTTCTTCTGGGCCCACTGCGCTGCCTGGGCCAGCAGGAAACGGCCGATTCCGCGGTTCAGCGGTTCGACCTGCAGGCCGCCTTCGGGCTCGAAGTGCACCCGGCGAGTGTCGTGCTCGACCCACACATCCAGGTGATTCTGTTCCTTGCGCACCCGTTGGCCGGGGAGGCTGATGGTCATGCGCAGCAGGCTGTGCTCTTTGTTGTTGCGTTCGGCATAACCGAACTCGACAAAGCGCAGAGGCCGTCCGCCCGTGGCGCGATCGGTCTGCAAGGGTGCCAGGCGCAGCATCTTGTGGTGCTCGGCCTGCACATCGGCCCACGGCAGCGGCGGCGCTTCCGGGGCGGCGGCTTCCTGCTCGGTGGCGGGTGAATTCGGGGTATCAGTCATAACGGCGAGATCCTGTCCAATCGCTGCGCGCCGACAGCAATTGAACGGCCGGCAAAGGCTTATCGGCCGTTTTTTTCAGGACTGGAGGGCAAAAACAGCCTAACGGGTGTGAAGTCCGTCAATAAAATCGATGATCGCGCTGCCCAGTTCCGCTGCCAGGGGCAATTGCGGGTCCTTGTAGGAGGCCAGCTGGCGCTTGAGGTCATTGGGCACGATGCGCATTACATGGTTCATGCCCTCGATCAGTGCCAGTTGCGCATCCGGTTTGGCGGCCTTGAGGACCCTGGCGTCATCGACGCTGACCTGGATGTCGTTGCTGCCCTGGATGATTAGCGCCGGCATCTTCAGGCGGGCGAAGGCCGCCGCCGGGTCTTCGCGAAACAGGGTGATCAGGTAAGGCTGCACGCTGGGGCGAAAGATGACTTGCAGGGCAGGGGGTACATCCGGGTCGACCTTGCCGGCCTTGAGGCTGTCCAGCAGCTCATTGCTGCGCAGCATCAGCGCCGGTGGCAGGCGGTAGCTCAACTGCTGGCGCAGGATCTGGTCCACCGGGCGGGCGGTTCCGGAGATCGAGATAACGCCTGCGGCATTCAGCTGCGGTGCCGCCAGCGTGGCGATCAGTGCGCCTTCGCTATGCCCCAGGACTATCAGTTGGCCCAGGCGTGGATCGGCCTTGAGCTTGTTGCCCCAGGCCACGGCATCTGCGACATAGGCGTCCAGGGTCAGGTTGCGTTCGTCCGGGGTCGCGGCGAGGCTGGCGGCCACGCCGCGCTTGTCATAACGCACGCTGGCGATGTTGTGCTTGGCCAGTACCCAGGCCAGGCGCTTGAGGCTGTCGTTGCGCCCGCCATCGGGGTTGTTGCCGTCGCGGTCAGTGGGGCCGGAGCCGGAAATGATCAGCACCACCGGCACCGGCTGCTCGGACTTGGGTAGCAGCAGCGAGCCGTACAGCTCACCGTGCCCGGTGTCCAGGCTCACGGGGCGTTGCAGGACGGCCGCATGAACCAGGCCGGTGAACAGGGAAAGGCTCAAGAGAAGAACTCGCAGCATCATCGCGCCATCATGGATAAGGTGCCGGTTTGACTCGGTAACAGGCAGAAGGTTCGAGGATGAACTAGTTGGGTAGCCTGCGTATACTGGCGCACGCGCTAATCCAGATTGAGTTATTTCGGCTGATTTCACGGAGCTCCCTGCATGTCCGGCAATACCTACGGCAAGCTGTTCACTGTCACCACCGCGGGCGAAAGCCATGGTCCGGCGTTGGTCGCCATTGTCGACGGCTGCCCGCCGGGCCTGGAACTGACGCTGGAGGACCTGCAGCGTGACCTGGACCGGCGCAAGCCTGGCACCAGCCGCCACACCACCCAGCGCCAGGAACCCGATGAGGTCGAGATCCTCTCCGGGGTGTTCGAAGGCAAGACCACCGGCTGTTCCATCGGCTTGTTGATCCGCAACACCGATCAGAAGTCCAAGGACTATTCGGCGATCAAGGACCTGTTCCGCCCGGCTCACGCCGACTACAGCTACCACCACAAGTACGGCATCCGCGACTACCGTGGTGGCGGCCGCAGCTCGGCCCGGGAAACCGCCATGCGCGTGGCGGCCGGGGCCATTGCCAAGAAGTACCTGGCCAGCCAGGGCATCGTGATTCGCGGCTACATGAGCCAGCTGGGCCCGATCGAGATTCCCTTCAAGACCTGGGATTCGGTAGAGAACAACGCCTTCTTCAGCCCCGATCCGGACAAGGTTGCGGAACTGGAAGCCTATATGGACCAGTTGCGTCGAGACCAGGATTCGGTCGGAGCGAAGATCACTGTGGTGGCCGAAGGGGTGATGCCGGGTCTGGGCGAGCCGATTTTCGATCGCCTGGACGCCGAGCTGGCCCATGCTCTGATGAGCATCAACGCGGTCAAGGGCGTGGAGATCGGCGCCGGTTTCGCCTGCGTTGCCCAGCGCGGCACCGAGCACCGTGACGAACTGACCCCGCAAGGTTTCCTCAGCAATAACGCCGGCGGCATTCTGGGCGGCATCTCCTCGGGGCAGCCGATCGTCGCTCACCTGGCGCTCAAGCCGACCTCCAGCATTACCACCCCCGGGCGCTCCATCGATATCGACGGCAACCCGGTGGACGTGATCACCAAGGGGCGCCACGACCCGTGCGTGGGCATTCGCGCCACGCCGATCGCCGAGGCGATGATGGCCATCGTGCTGATGGATCACCTGCTGCGCCACCGCGGCCAGAATGCCGACGTGCGCGTCAGCACGCCGGTGCTGGGCCAGCTGTAATGCCGGTCCTGCCAGTCGCCACGGTCTGAAGGCCGTGGCGGCACTTCCCTACTGGCGGCTTTCCAGTTTCTACCTGTTCTATTTCGCGCTGCTGGGCTCGACCGCGCCATTCCTGGCGCTGTATTTCGATCACCTGGGGTTCTCCAGCGCGCGCATCGGCGAACTGGTGGCCATTCCCATGCTCATGCGCTGCGTGGCGCCCAACCTTTGGGGCTGGCTGGGGGACTATACCGGGCGGCGCCTGGCGATCGTGCGTTTTGGTGCGTTCTGCACCCTGGTCTGTTTCTCCCTGATCTTCGTCGACAAGAGCTATGCCTGGCTGGCCATGGTCATGGCCCTGCATGCTTTTTTCTGGCACGCGGTGCTGCCGCAGTTCGAAGTGATCACCCTGGCGCACCTGCAAGGCCAGGCCTCGCGCTACAGCCAGATCCGCCTCTGGGGCTCCATCGGCTTCATTCTTACCGTGGTGGCCCTGGGGCGTTTGTTCGAGTGGTTGAGCCTGGACATCTACCCGGTAGCGCTGGTGGTGATCATGGCGGGCATCGTCCTCAGCAGCCTGTGGGTGCCTAACGCCCAGCCTCGGGTGCAGGGGCCGCGGCACGCCGGGGAGGGCTTTGTCAGGCAACTGCGTAGCCCCGGTGTGCTGGCCTTCTACCTGTGCGTGGCACTGATGCAGATGAGCCACGGCCCCTATTACACTTTCCTGACTCTGCACCTGGAGCGCCTGGGCTATACCCGCGGGCTGATCGGCATGCTCTGGGCCCTGGGTGTGGTGGCCGAAGTGTTGATGTTTCTGGCGATGAGCTGGCTCCTGGCGCGCTTTTCCGTGCGGCGGGTGCTGCTGGCGAGCTTCCTGCTGGCGGCTCTGCGCTGGTTGCTGCTGGGCGGCCTGGCGGAACACCTCGGGGTGCTGTTGTTGGCTCAGGTGCTGCACGCGGCGACCTTCGGCAGTTTCCACGCCGCCGCCATTCATTTTGTGCAGCGCAGTTTCGGTGCCCGCCAGCAAGGCCAGGGTCAGGCGTTGTACGCGGCCCTGGCGGGAACCGGGGGCGCCCTGGGGGCCTTGTATTCGGGTTATAGCTGGAATGCCCTGGGCCCCACATTGACCTTTAGTATTGCCAGCGTCGCAGCCTTGGCCGCAGCCGTTATCATTGCCACCCGCATGCAAGAGGAGTTGCCGTAATGAGCAGCCTGTCCGTCTACCACGTATCCAGTCCGGACCTGCCGAACAAGGTCCTGACCCACTTCGACGATATCGCTGCAACCCTGGCCGAGCAGGGGATTCGTTTCGATCGCTGGCCTGCCACCACGCGTGTTGCACCGGGCACCGGCCAGCAAGAAGTGATAAGCGCCTATCAGGAGCAGGTCGATCGCCTGATGACCGAGGGTGGCTACGCCAGTGTGGATGTCATCAGCCTCGATGAAGACCATCCGCAGAAGGCCGAGCTGCGCGCCAGCTTTCTCGATGAGCACCGCCACAGCGAGGATGAAGTACGTTTCTTCGTTGCGGGCCGGGGCCTGTTCAACCTGCACATCGATGACTATGTGTACGCCGTACTGTGCGAGAGGAATGACCTGATCTCGGTGCCGGCGGGCACCGCCCATTGGTTCGACATGGGCGAGCGGCCGAACCTGGTGGCCATCCGCATGTTCAACAACCCCCAGGGCTGGAACGCCAGCCTGACCGGCGACGCGATCGCCAGCCAGTTCCCGCGCCTGGACGATTGAGCGGGGAGCACAACGTCAACGGGCCGGACCCACGCAAGGTGGGGCCGGCCCGGACAGGTGCAGCGCAAGCGGCTTACGCGGAGTGGTAAGTCGGCAGGGCAAAGCGGTTCTGGCTTTGCAGCATGGAGATCTGTGGCAACTCACTGGCCTGTTCGGCCAAGTCCCGACGAATTGCGCTGATGACCCACGACAGTTGGTCGGCGGCGTGCAACTGTGCGTAGGAGATCGAACGCTTGAACTGTTTGCCTTCGCTGCTGCGCAGGGTCAACAGGATGCCACCGTCAGGGCGTGGCTGGGTGGTCACTTCGAAGTTGGAGAACAGGGAGGAAAATTTTTCTTGGATCAGGCTCATGTCTATCAGCTCCGTTAGCTCTTGAAGGGCAAGCGTGGAGTGATAGGTGCAGCGATTGTGCCAGCATTGTTTTTTTTTAAATATGCTTTAAAAACAACAACTTATAAAAATCAAAAAAGCGCCTGTTCGTGCAAATTGCATGAATGGCCATCGTGCATCCTGCATTTTGCAGGTCCGCAGGGGGTGTTGGCGGGTGCCGTGGCAGTGTTGTGACCGCGGGCCAGGGTGGAAAATTCAATCGTTGAAGCGGGGACAAGTACGCTGCGTGGGGAGACCGAGGGTAGATACAAAAGTTTGCAAAAACCCCGTGTACAGCGTCGCGAGAGCTGACGTATTTTCCAGCCAGTCACGTTGGTTCAACCTGGCCTCGGCGGCCCCGCGAAAGCGGCTTGAACGGCGTTTCTGCGACATGGAATGTGTTGTGGCGCGATCTTGCGATCCCGCCCGACCAATAATAAGAACATAGGACGCTCTCCATGAACCTTTCCTGCGCCTCATCGCCGGTGCTCTTTGCAGCCCTGCGCTTGTCCTGCCTTCATCCCTTTGCGAGAGATATCCACAGCTCCCGCGTGCCGCTCGCCGCACCCTGGATCGCTACCCCCGGTTGAGCCTTGCGCCGCTGTTGCCAACGCCCGGCCGGCCAGGCCCGGGCCCAGATCCTTGCTGTGCAACCGGAGCAACCATGAACAAGCACAAGAGCGACATGATCACCTGGGGCATGATGCTGCGTAAGGTGCCCTCCATTGCCAGGGCACTGCCGCGGGTGGTGCGGGGCATGAAGGCGGGCAATATCGACAACCCGGACCAGCCCTGCGGCCTGGGCTGGAGCTTTGAGCAGGCGACCCTGCGCAACCCCGAGGGGCCGGCCTTGCTGTACGGTGACCGGGTGCTCAGTTATGCACAGGTCAATCAATGGGCCAACCGCATTGCTGCCTACCTGCAGGAGCAGGGCATCGGCAAGGGTGATGTGCTGGCGATCTTCATCGAGAACCGCCCGGAATTGCTGGTCACGGTGCTGGCGGTGGCCAAGCTCGGAGGCATTTGCGCGATGCTCAACACCGCGCAGACCCAGGGCGTGCTGGCGCACAGCCTGGCGTTGGTGAAACCGGCGGCGATCATCCTCGGCGGCGAGCTGCAGGCCGCTTACTCGGCGGTACGCGAGCAGGTGGGCATCGATCCGCAGCGCACCTGGTTCGTGGCCGATCAGGACACCTTTGCCGACCCCGGGCCGACCCCTGCGGGAATGCGCAACCTGATGGCCGAGAGCGCCGGTTACCCATCGGACAACCTGGCGCAGACCCAGCGCATCTTCCTCAACGACCCTTGCTTCTACATCTATACCTCCGGCACCACGGGGTTGCCCAAGGCCGGGATCTTCAAGCATGGGCGCTGGATGCGCACCTCTGCCGGCTTCGGCACCATCGCCCTGGATATGCAGCCCGGCGACGTGGTGTATTGCACCTTGCCGCTGTACCACGCCACGGGTCTGTGCGTGTGCTGGGGCTCGGCGATTACCGGCGCCTCGGGCTTTGCCATCCGCCGCAAATTCAGCGCCAGCCAGTTCTGGGATGACGTGCGCCGCTACAAGGCCACGACCGTGGGTTATGTCGGGGAGTTGTGCCGCTACCTGATCGACCAGCCGGCTTGCGCACGGGATACCGAGCACGGGGTCTCGAAGATGATCGGCAACGGGCTGCGCCCGGGCGTCTGGAGCGAGTTCAAGCAACGTTTCGGCGTCGGTCATATCTGTGAGTTGTATGCCGCCAGTGACGGCAATATCGGTTTCAGCAACATCCTCAACTTCGACAATACCGTGGGCTTTTCCCTGATCCCCTGGGCGCTGGTGGAATACGCCCACGACACCGGTGCGCCACTGCGCAACAGCCAGGGCTTCATGCAGAAGGTGGCCAAGGGCGGCCAGGGGCTGTTGCTGGCGAAGATCGACGACAAGGCGCCCCTGGATGGCTACACCGACCCGGAAAAGAACCTCAAGGTGATTCTCAAGGACGTATTCGAGAAGGGCGACTGCTACTTCAACACCGGCGATCTGCTGCGCGATATCGGCTTTGGCCATGTGCAGTTCGTCGACCGGCTGGGAGATACCTATCGCTGGAAGGGAGAGAACGTTTCCACCACCGAGGTGGAGAACGTCCTCCTGGGGCACCCGCAGGTTGCCGAGGTGGTGGCCTATGGGGTCGAGATCCACAACACCAACGGTCGGGCCGGGATGGTGGCGATCACTCCGGCAGAATCCCTGGCGACCCTGGATTTCAGCGAGTTGCTGCAGTTCGCCCGGCAGCAGTTGCCGGCCTATGCAGTGCCGCTGTTCCTGCGGATCAAAGTGAAGATGGACACCACCGGCACCTTCAAGTACCAGAAGAGTCGCCTCAAGGAGCAGGCATTCGATCTGCAGCAAATCGGGGACGAGCCGGTGTATGCCTGGTTGCCGGGCTCGGATACCTATGTGCGGCTGACCCCGCAGATTCTCGCGGACATTCAGGGTGGGCGCCTGCGTTATTGATTCTGCCTATGGTGGCTCTCGGGAAAAAAGGGATGACAGGCTGGCGCTGGCTTGGGGAAACTAGCGCCTTTCCGAATTGCCGAACCTGGAGTTTCCGATGACCGACAAAAGCCGCCAGATGACTGAAGAAGAGGCCGCCCAGTTTGTCGAACAGGTGTTCAACGTGGCCCGCCAGGGCGACGCACAGATGCTCGACAAGCTGGCTGCCAGTGGCCTGCCGGTCAACTTGCGCAATCACAAGGGCGACACGCTGCTGATGCTCGCCGCCTATCACGGCCATGTGGACGCGGTGCAGGTGCTGCTCAAGCACCAGGCCGACCCCGAGATCCGCAACGACAACGGCCAGAGCCCGATTGCCGGGGCTGCCTTCAAGGGCGACCTGGCGGTGGTCAAGGCGCTGGTGGAGGGGGGCGCCCAGGTGGAAGGCTCGTCCTTCGACGGACGTACCGCGCTGATGATGGCGGCGATGTTCAACCGCACGGAAATCGTCACCTACCTGATCGGCCAGGGCGCCGACCCCAAGGCCCGCGACAGCAATGGCGTGAGTGCCCTGGAAGCGGCCAAGACCATGGGCGCCATGGATACCACGGCGCAGCTGGAAAAACTCCTGGCCTGAGCCGGCGATGATCGGGGCGTGCAGGCGTCAGGTGCTGCCTGGCGTGATAGCTCGGGCACTTTAGGCTATCCTTCGCGCCCCTTGATTTCCTAGCTTCCAGGATGTGCCCATGAAAATCGCCCTTATCGAACTCATTAGCAAGATCAGCTCCGGGTGCATGGGCGATGCCGAGATCCAGCAGATCGCCGAGGAGGCGAGCCAGGCCTACGCCGACCCTCAGGGATTCCTGGCAGCCAACCCGGATATCAACTACGACGACAGCTTCCCTATTCCACTGGGGGAATGGGTGGTGGTCGGCAGCCTGCCGGAAACCGTGTTGTTTCAGGCCGATACCTATGTCGACCTGTTCGCCCAGATCGTCGCCTCGTTCGGCAAGGACGTGGCTTTCAACATCAAGCCCAAGCAGTTGGCCAAGATCGAAGCCCTGACGGCCTTGAACCGCATCCAGATCCAGATGGGCAGCATGAACCCGGAAAACGGCGGCTATGTGTTGATGAACTTCAGCCAGTTGCTGGATGACGAGTTGCAGATGGTACTGGTCTACGGCAACGACGTGCCGCGGGTGCTGGAGCTGTGCGCCGAGGTAGGGATCGCCGCAGCGCCGGCCCTGGAAGCCTTGAAGATCGCCGTTCATGTCTGAAGCCCGAGCGGCTGTGGAATAAAACGGAACCCTGATCCAGCACGGCTATCCTAAAGAGGCACGCCATCATTTAGGGAGCGACACCATGGGTTCCACCTTCAATGGCCTGGTTGGCCTGATCATTCTGGCCCTGGATATCTGGGCCATCATCAACGTACTCAAAAGCGGCGCCGAAACCGGGATGAAGATCCTCTGGGTGCTCTTGATCATTCTCCTGCCGGTGCTGGGGCTGATCATCTGGGCGATCGCCGGGCCGCGAGGCAATGTGCGGCTCTGAAGCGGGAGACGCAGGTTGCACAGGGAAAAGGGCCGTCAGGCCCTTTTTTGTGTGACTAAACATGCGTTGAACGAAATTTTCACAAACGCTCTAAGACAATTCGCCGGCGCTTTTCCCCCGGTATAACTCTCTGCAATCTCTTGTCCCAGAGCTGTTGGCAGTGGGTTTTTCGGTGCTGCCCACTAATCAATGGCAATGCCTTGAGTGATCGTGCAACATTTGCGCACCGCGAATTCCCCCGTCGCCCTGGCGGCAACAAGAGGGCAGAACGCAGCTTTATCTTTGCAACTTAAACTTCCAATGGGTCCTAAAACCACATGGCAAACTCGGATGCCCTGAGTCAGCAGCGATCCTCGAATCGCCTGCTGCAACCGACCGTTAAATCCCATCTGGCCTACACGCTATTGTGCGCCCTGGTCATGATGGTGATGCTTTCCCTGTTGCGCGTCGCGCTGCTGATCTACAACCGCGAGATGATTCTCGACACTCCGGCCTCGACCTTCCTCGAAGCGTTTGCTAACGGGCTGCGTTTTGACCTGCGGCTGGTGGTCTACCTCAGCGTACCGCTGCTGCTGGCGCTGTTCAGCGCCCGGGCCATGGCGGCTCGCGGGGTGTTGCGCTTCTGGCTGACGGTCACCTCCAGCATCGCGCTGTTCCTCGGCCTGATGGAGATGGACTTCTACCGCGAGTTCCACCAGCGCCTCAACGGCCTGGTCTTCCAGTATGTGAAGGAAGACCCGAAAACCGTGATGAGCATGCTCTGGTACGGCTTCCCGGTGGTCCGCTACCTGCTGGCCTGGGCCGTGGGCACCTGGATCCTGAGCCTGGCATTCAAGGGGGCCGACCGCGCCACCCGGCCCCGCGGCCCGTTCAGCGGCGGCAATGTCGGCACCCGGCAGATTGCCCCCTGGTATGCGCGCATTGCGGTGTTCGTGGTGTGTCTGCTGATCTGCGTGGTTGCAGCCCGTGGCACTCTGCGCCAGGGCCCGCCGATGCGTTGGGGTGACGTCTACACCACCGAATCCAACTTCGCCAACCAGTTGGGCCTCAATGGCACGCTGCAATTGATGGCGGCGGCCAAGGATCGTCTGTCCGAGGACCGCACCAATATCTGGAAGGCCACCTTGCCTCAGCCTCTGGCGCAGCAGACCGTGCGCGACATGCTGCTGGTGCCGAGTGACAAGCTGGTGGATGCCGACATCGCCGCTGTACGCCGCACCTACACGCCGGATGGGGAAAAGACCCTGCCGATCAAGAACGTCGTGGTGATCCTGATGGAAAGCTTCGCCGGGCATTCGGTGGGCGCCCTGGGACGTCCGGGGGAGATCACTCCGTACTTCGACAAACTGTCCAAGGAAGGCCTGCTGTTCGACCGCTTCTTCTCCAACGGCACCCACACCCACCAGGGCATGTTCGCCACCATGGCGTGCTTCCCCAACCTGCCTGGCTTCGAATACCTGATGCAGACCCCGGAAGGCAGCCACAAGCTGTCCGGCCTGCCGCAACTGCTCAGTGCTCGCAACTACGATGACGTGTATGTCTACAACGGCGATTTCGCCTGGGACAACCAGTCGGGGTTCTTCAGCAACCAGGGCATGACCAACTTCATCGGCCGTAACGACTTCGTCAATCCGGTGTTCTCCGACCCGACCTGGGGCGTGTCCGACCAGGACATGTTCAACCGCGGCCTGGAAGAGTTGAAGGCCCGGGAAGGCAAGGGGCCGTTCTATGCCCTGCTGCAGACCCTGTCCAACCACACGCCGTATGCCCTGCCCACGCCTTTGCCGGTGGACAAGGTGACCGACCGCGGCAGCCTCAACGAACACCTGACGGCCATGCGCTACTCCGACTGGGCCCTGGGCCAGTTCTTCGAGAAAGCGCGCAAGGAGCCTTACTTCAAGGAAACCCTGTTCGTGGTAGTGGGCGACCATGGCTTCGGCAACGAGCAGCAGATCACCGAAATGGACCTGGGGCGCTTCAACGTGCCCATGCTGATGATCGCTCCGGGCATCCAGGAAAAGTTCGGCCAGCGTGACCACACCGTGGGCACCCAGATCGACATCGTGCCCACCATCATGGGCCGCCTGGGTGGCGACGTACTGCACCAGTGCTGGGGGCGCGACCTACTCAACCTGCCGGAAGGCGACAAGGGCTTCGGCGTGATCAAGCCTTCGGGCAGTGACCAGACCGTAGCGCTGCTGACGGCGGACCGGGTGCTGGTACTGCCCAAGGAAATGCCGCCACGGCTGTACAAGTACGAACTGGGTTCGGCACCGGGGGGCGAACTGATCCCGGATTCTGCCGATGAGGCGCAGCTCAAGCAGAAGCTGGAATCCTTCCTGCAGACGGCGACCAAGAGCTTGCTCGACAACACCGCAGGCGTGGTCAACGGGAAACCGGACTAAACGCTGTAGCGCCGGCCCTGTCATGCGGGGTTGGCGCAAGTTGCCCGCGTGAATAAAACACCCCACAAGTGGGGTGTTTTTTAT
Source organism: Pseudomonas sp. GW822-FHT06D10 (assembly GCF_058799535.1). Lineage (NCBI taxonomy): Bacteria > Pseudomonadati > Pseudomonadota > Gammaproteobacteria > Pseudomonadales > Pseudomonadaceae > Pseudomonas > Pseudomonas sp. GW822-FHT06D10. The sequence goes on from NZ_JBXALN010000009.1 coordinate 65,706, forward strand.
TCGGGCTAATAAAAAGGCGCCGGTGAAGACCGGCGCCTTTTTACGTTCAAACATGCTCTGGGGCGAGCAATAAGGGCGTTATATCCTGCCCAGCAGCAAGAGTACCAACAGCACCACCAGCACGACGCCAATGATTCCTGAAGGCCCATAACCCCAGCTTCTGGAGTGCGGGAATACTGGCAGGCCGCCAATCAGCAGCAGAATCAGAATAACGATCAGAATGGTGCCCATGGCTGTTTCCTTATTGGAATAGAGTTGAACAACGCAGTTATTCAAGGACAAGTTCGTTTTAGGGATAAAGCGAACCGCTTAATAAATCCGACTCTGCGCCCCTCCAGAAAATTCCAAGTATTTTTAAAGCTTTCCGCTTTCGGTCTTATTTCCTTTGCGCCTGCCCGGAGCAGGGGGGCGGATGACAGGTCGGGGGCACCGGGCCGGCGGTTTGCCCGGGGCATTCAGCACCCTGATGGTGCGTGGGTGGCGCAGGGGCCTTCGCTACACTGCGGCTCATCTTCCCCGGAACAACAAGGCAACTCTTATGCAAAATCGCATGATGATCACTGGCGCCGGCTCCGGCCTGGGTCGCGAAATCGCTTTGCGCTGGGCCCGCGAGGGCTGGCGGCTGGCCTTGTCCGATGTCAGCGAGGCGGGCCTGCAGGAAACCCTGAAACTGGTGCGTGCAGCCGGTGGTGACGGTTTTGTGCAGCGCTGCGATGTGCGTGACTACAGCCAGTTGACCGCCTTCGCTCAGGCCTGCGAGGTGAAGTTCGGCGGCATCGACATCATCGTCAACAACGCCGGCGTGGCCTCTGGCGGGTTCTTCAGCGAACTGTCGCTGGAAGATTGGGACTGGCAGATCGCGATCAACCTAATGGGGGTGGTCAAGGGCTGCAAGGCCTTCCTGCCGCTGCTGGAGCAGAGCAAGGGCAAGATCATCAATATCGCTTCCATGGCGGCCTTGATGCAGGGCCCGGCCATGAGCAACTACAACGTGGCCAAGGCCGGAGTGGTGGCGCTTTCCGAGAGCCTGTTGATCGAGCTCGCGCAGCAGGAAATCGGCGTGCATGTGGTCTGCCCGTCGTTCTTCCAGACCAACCTGCTGGACTCCTTCCGGGGGCCAACCCCGGCCATGAAGGCCCAGGTGGGCAAGTTGCTGGAAAACTCGCCGATCACCGCCGCCGAGATCGCCGACTACATCCATGCCCAGGTCGATGCCGGCCAGTTCATGATCCTGCCCCATGAGCAGGGCCGCATGGCCTGGGCCCTGAAGCAGAAAAATCCCCAGGCGCTGTACGACGAAATGACCCTGATGGCCGACAAGATGCGCGCCAAGGCCAAGCAAAGCGCCAGTTGAGCTTGCCCAATCCCCCTGGGCGTCGTTAGGGTTGCCGGCATCCGACAATCCTGACGAGTTCCTGCATGCTCAATTACCTGTGGTTCTTCCTCGCCGCGTTGTTTGAAATCGCCGGCTGCTATGCGTTCTGGATGTGGCTGCGTCAGGGCAAGAGTGCCTTGTGGGTGATTCCCGCGCTGGTCAGCCTGACCCTGTTCGCCCTGTTGCTGACCAAGGTCGAGGCCACCTACGCCGGGCGCGCCTATGCCGCCTACGGAGGCATCTATATCGTCGCTTCGATTGGCTGGCTGGCAGTGGTGGAGCGGGTGCGGCCCCTGGGTTCGGATTGGCTGGGGCTGGCGCTGTGCGTGATCGGGGCCAGTGTGATTCTGTTCGGCCCGCGCTTTTCCAATGGCTGAATAACCCGGCCCAGAGAAGCTGGGCCGGGGGCAGGGTCAGTCGAATAGCTCCTTGGGCACATCGTGCTTGAGCATCAGTTGGCACTGTTCGCTGTCCGGATCGAAGACGATCACCGCCTGGCCCTTGGTCAAGGCCTGGCGCACCCGCAGCACACGGGTCTCCAGGGGCGTTTCATCACCGTTGTCGGTGCCCTCGCGGGTTACGAAGTCCTCGATCAGGCGGGTCAGGGTGTCGACTTCAAGTTGGTCGTGGGGAATCAGCATGGGGGCCTCCGGCAAACAATCCGGGATCCTACTGCGCCCGGGGCCGTGCCGCCAGCCAGGGCGTGCACAAACTCCGGGGCGGGTTCAGGATTTCTGCCCCACCAGGCTGTCCACCGAGGGCACCCGGGTATCGCTTTCCATTTGTGCATCGTGCTCCAGTTGATGGCTGAAGCGGTCCAGTGAGCCCTGGGCCGGTTGCGCGTCGCTGGCAAATACCGGCGGGCTGAGGATGTAGGCCCCCAGCAGGCGGCTGAGTGCCGCCAGGCTGTCGATATGAGTGCGCTCATAGCCGTGGGTGGCGTCGCAACCGAAGGCCAGCAGCGCAGTGCGGATGTCGTGGCCGGCGGTGACCGCCGAATGGGCGTCGCTGAAGTAGTAGCGGAACAGGTCGCGACGCACCGGCAACTCGTGTTCGCCGGCCAGGCGCAGCAGGTGGCGGGACAAGTGATAGTCGTAGGGGCCACCGGAGTCCTGCATGGCCACGCTCACCGCATGTTCGCTGGAGTGCTGGCCCGGGGCGACCGGGGCAATGTCGATGCCGACGAACTCGCTGACGTCCCAGGGCAGGGCCGCTGCTGCACCACTGCCGGTTTCTTCGGTGATGGTGAATAGCGGATGGCAGTCGATCATCAGCGGCTCGCCGCTGTCGACTATGGCCTTGAGCGCGGCCAGCAGCGCGGCGACACCGGCCTTGTCGTCCAGGTGCCGGGCGCTGATATGGCCGCTTTCGGTGAACTCGGGCAAGGGGTCGAAGGCAACAAAGTCACCCACGCCTATCCCCAGGGATTCGCAGTCGGCGCGGGTGGTGCAGTAGGCATCCAGGCGCAGCTCGATGTGGTCCCAACTGATGGGCAGTTCGTCCACCGCGGTGTTGAAGGCGTGCCCGGAGGCCATCAGCGGCAGGACGCTGCCGCGCAACACGCCGTTGTCGGTGAACAGGCTGACTCGGCTGCCCTCGGCAAAGCGGCTGGACCAGCAGCCCACCGGGGCCAGGGTCAGGCGGCCGTTGTCCTTCACCGCGCGCACGCTGGCGCCAATGGTGTCCAGGTGCGCCGAGACGGCCCGGTCCGGGCTGTTCTTCTGGCCCTTGAGGGTGGCGCGAATGGTGCCGCGACGGGTCAGCTCGAAGGGGATGCCCAGTTCTTCCAGGCGTTCGGCGACATAGCGCACGATGGTGTCGGTAAAGCCGGTGGGGCTGGGAATGGCGAGCATTTCCAGGAGGACTTTCTGCAGGTAGGCGAGGTCGGGTTCGGGAATCTTGCGGGTCATGGAAACTCCTGATGAGAAACGGCCATCGATGGTTTCGATGAGGGCATGGATGGAGGGCCAGGGGGCGCCTTCGCTGCCAAGCCGGCTCCTACCAGTGAGGGTAGGAGCCGGCTTGCCGGCGAAGGATCACGGCGCCGGTTGGCTGTGGGGAAACAGCAGGTCGACAAAACGTTCGGCGGTGGGTTGCGGTTCGTGATTGGCCAACCCGGCGCGTTCGTTGGCTTCGATGAACACGTACTCGGGCTGATCCGCCGCCGGCACCATCAGGTCCAGGCCCACCACGGGAATGTCCAGGGCACGGGCTGCGCGGATGGCGGCGTCGGCCAGGGTCGGATGAAGGATGCCGGTGACGTCTTCCAGAGTGCCGCCGGTGTGCAGGTTGGCGGTGCGCCGTACAAACAGCCGCTCCCCGGCGGCCAGTACGCTGTTGTAGTCGTAGCCGGCGGCGTGCAGGGTGCGCTGGGTCTCCTGGTCCAGGGGGATTTTGCTCTCGCCGCCGGTGGCCGCCTGGCGGCGACGGCTGCGGGCTTCGATCAGCGCGCCGATGGAGTGCTGACCATCACCGATGATTTCCGCGGGACGGCGGATAGCCGCTGCCACCACTTCAAAGCCGATCACCAGGATGCGCAGGTCCAGGCCTTCGTGGAAGCTTTCCAGCAATACCCGGCTGTCAAAGCGGCGGGCGTGGTCGATGGCCTTTTGCACCTCTTCGATGGTCCGCAGATCCACCGCCACGCCTTGTCCCTGTTCGCCATCCAGGGGCTTGACCACCACCCGCTGGTGCTCGTCGAGAAAGCCCAGGTTGTCATCGGCGTTGCCCGCCAGTTGCTGCGCCGGCAGGTTCAAGCCAGCACCCTTGAGCACTTTGTGGGTCAGGCTCTTGTCCTGGCACAGGCTCATGCTGATGGCGCTGGTGAGATCGCTCAGCGATTCCCGGCAGCGTACCCGGCGACCGCCGTGGCTGAGGGTGAACAGCCCGGCGTCGGCGTCATCCACCTGCACATCGATGCCCCGGCGATGTGCTTCCTCGACGATGATCCGCGCATAGGGGTTGAACTCCGCCTGGGGCCCGGGGCCGAGGAACAGCGGCTGGTTGATGCCGTTCTTGCGCTTGATGGCGAAGGTCGACAGGGTGCGAAACCCGAGTTTGGCGTAGAGGTTCTTGGCCTGGCGGTTGTCGTGCAGCACCGACAGGTCGAGGTAGCTCAGGCCGCGGCTCATGAAGTGTTCGATCAGGTGGCGCACCAGCACTTCGCCGACGCCCGGGCGACTGCAGTCGGGGTCCACTGCCAGGCACCAGAGGCTGCTGCCGTGTTCCGGGTCCTGGTAGGCCTTGTGGTGATTGAGGCCCATGACGCTGCCGATCACCGCGCCGCTGTCTTCGTCCTCGGCCAGCCAGTACACCGGCCCGCCTTGATGGCGCGGGGTCAGCAGTTGCGGGTCGATGGGCAGCATGCCGCGGGCCTGGTACAGCTGGTTGATGGCTTGCCAGTCGGCTTCGCTCTGGGCGCGACGGATGCGGAAACCGCGAAATACCCGAGTGGCCTGGCGGTAATCGCTGAACCACAGGCGCAGGGTATCGGAAGGGTCGAGGAACAGTTGCGCCGGCTCCAGCCCCAGCACTTGTTGTGGTGCCGCCACGTACAGGGCGATGTCGCGCTCGCCAGGTCGCTCGTTGAGCAACTCCCCGGCCAGGCTGGTGGGGTCGGGAAAGGTATGGCCGATCAGCAGGCGGCCCCAACCGCAATGTACCGCGATCGGTTCGCACCCGGGTTCGCTGCCGTCTTCGGCGAAGCGCGCCTGCAGGCGTTCATAGGACGGCGCCTGGCCGCGCAGCAGGCGTTGGCTGTAAGCCGTGGCGTGAGCTTTCATCGGTCAGATTCCTTGTTCGCTGAGCCACAGGTTCAATGCCGCCAGTTGCCACAGCTTGGAGCCGCGCAAGGGCGTCAACTGGCCCTGGGGATCGGTCAGCAGGCGGTCGAGCATGGCCGGCTTGAACAGGCCGCGATCCTGGCTCGGGTCCAGCAGCAGTTCGCGTACCCATTCCAGGGTCGCGCCCTGCAAGTGCTTGAGGCCCGGCACTGGGAAGTAGCCTTTCTTGCGGTCGATCACCTCGCTGGGGATCACCAGCCGCGCAGCTTCCTTGAGCACCTGCTTGCCGCCGTCCGGCAACTTGAAGCGCGCCGGCACCCGGGCCGAAAGCTCCACCAGGCGGTAGTCGAGGAACGGCGTGCGCGCCTCCAGGCCCCAGGCCATGGTCATGTTATCCACACGCTTGACCGGGTCATCCACCAGCATCACCGTGCTGTCCAGGCGCAGGGCCTTATCCACAGCTGCGTCGGCGCCGGGCTGGGCGAAATGCTCGCGGACAAAATCCCCGGCGGCATCGTTGGCGGTCAGCCACTGCGGTTGTACGGTGGCCGCGTAGTCGTCGTAGCTGCGGTCGAAGAAGGCCGCACGGTAGGCCGCGTAGGGGTCGCTGGCGCCGTCCACCTGCGGGTACCAGTGGTAGCCGGCAAAGAGTTCGTCGGCGCCCTGGCCGCTTTGCACTACCTTGCAGTGCTTGGCCACTTCCCGGGACAGCAGGTAGAAAGCGATGCAGTCGTGGCTGACCATCGGCTCGCTCATGGCCCGAAAGGCCGCGGGCAACTGTTCGATGATTTCACGTTCATCGATGCGCAACTGGTGATGCCGGGTGCCGTAGTGCCGGGCAATCAGGTCGGAGTACTGGAACTCGTCGCCCCGCTCGCCACCGGCGTCCTCGAAGCCGATGGAGAAGGTCGACAGGTTGTCCACCCCCACCTCTCGCAGCAGGCCCACCAGCAAGCTGGAGTCGACACCGCCAGACAGCAGCACGCCCACATCCACCGCTGCCCGTTGGCGGATGGCCACCGCTTCACGGGTGCTGTCCAGCACCCGGTCACGCCAGTCTTCCAGAGTCAGGTTGGTTTCGTCGGCACGGGGGCCGTAGGGCAGGGTCCACCAGGTCTGCTGCTCGGTGCGACCGTCGGCCTCGATACGCATCCAGGTGGCCGGCGGCAGTTTTTCGATGCCTGCCAGCAGGGTTCGCGGTGCTGGCACCACGGCATGGAAGTTCAGGTAGTGGTTGAGCGCCACGGGGTCGAGCAACGGGTTGATGTCGCCACCTTTGAGCAACGCCGGCAGGGCCGAGGCGAAGCGCAGGCGCTGGCCGGTGCGCGACAGGTACAGCGGCTTGACCCCGAGGCGGTCGCGGGCGATGAACAGGCGCTGGGCATCGCGCTCCCAGATGGCGAAGGCGAACATGCCGTTGAGCTTGGGCAGCAGGTCCGCGCCCCAGGCGTGGTAGCCCTTGAGCAACACCTCAGTGTCGCCGCCGGAATAGAAGGCATAACCCTTGGCTTCCAGTTCGGCGCGCAGTTCGGGGAAGTTGTAGATCGCGCCATTGAAGGCCAGGGACAGGCCCAGTTGGTTGTCGACCATGGGCTGCGCCGAGCCGTCCGAAAGGTCCATGATTTTCAGCCGTCGATGGCCGAGGGCAATCGGGCCCTGGCTGTGAAAGCCCCAGGCGTCCGGGCCGCGAGGGGCCAGGTGGTGGGTGATTCGTTCAACCGCTGCCAGGTCGGCAGGTTGATGATCAAAGCGTAATTCGCCAGCTAGTCCGCACATAAGTCCTTACCGGTTTTTCCGTTGGGGAGAGTCAATCTGCCGCCGTCAAAAGGGCGGCTACCTGGAAACTGACCTGTGCGTAACTTGGGAGTTTTAGATCGATCGGTTATAAGCAGTTGAGTGGGGCCGGACGGTTGGATGTAGTGCTTGGTGCTGGCCAGCGGCCATTGGCGGCGCTGGAAAGTCAGCGCCGCCGCTCTGCTTCAGGCCTTGCCGCGAATCAGGCGACGCAGGGCAAAACGGTTCGGATGGCAGGCTTCGGCCACGCTTCTGGGCAGGGGCAGGGGCTCGTTTTCCAGCCAGGCGGCCAGCAGCTCGCCGGACAGCGGCGCGGTGATCAGCCCACGGGAACCGTGGCCACTGTTGATGTACAGGCCGTCGAGCCAGGGGCAGGGCAGGTCCGGCACTTGGCGCGCATCCTTGCCCAGGGCGGCGTAGGTTTCGGCAAAGGCAAGCGGGTCCGCCAGGGGGCCGACGATGGGCAGGTAGTCCGGGCTGGTGCAGCGAAAGGCCGCGCGGCCTTGCAGGCTGTCCAGGGGCAGTTGCTCGGCACCCAGGCGGTGCAGCAGGTCGCTGGAGATTTCCCGCAGCATCTCCAGGTTGCCGGCATGCTCGGCGCTGGTGGGGGTCAGGTCCTGGCTCTTGAAGTCGAAACTGGCGCCCAGGGTGTGTTCACCCAGGCGCGCGGGGGCGACGTAGCCTTCGGCGCAGACCACCGTGGCCAGGCTCTGGCTTTGTGCGGTCTGGGGCAGGCGGGTGATCTGCCCGCGAATGCGCTTGAGGGGCAGGTCGGCGCTGGCCGGGAAGCGCTTGATCTCGGCCGCACCGGCGAGGATCACCACCGCGGCGCTGGCCAGCATCCGGTCGCCGTCCCAGGCTTGCCATTGCTCATCGACCCGGTGCAGTTCCAGGACTTCCCGGTGTGCCAGGACCTGGATCCGCGGGTGGCTGGCCTGCCATTGGCACAGGGCCGGCGGATGCACCCAGCCACCTTCGGGGTAGAACAGGCCTCCGTGCTCAAGGCCGATACCGGCCCGGGCCTGGGCTTGGGGTTGGTCCAGCAGGTGCAGCAGGTCGGCGGGAAAGGCCGCGGCCAGTTGGGCCTGGCGTTCGGCTTCCTTGGCGTTGAAGGCCAGTTGCAGCACGCCGCAGCCATCCCAGTCCTGGCCGCGCTGCAGGTGCTCCAGTTGGCGCCGGGTATAGCCGAAGCCGCTGAGGATCATCTGCGACAGAGCGGTGCCGTGGGCCGAGAGCTTGAGGTAGAGCACGCCCTGGGGATTGCCCGAGGCCTCCCGGGCCAGCTCTGCATGACGCTCCAGCAATTGCACCTGCCAGCCGCGGGCGGCCAGGCTGGCGGCGCTGGCACAACCGGCCAGCCCGCCGCCGATCACCAGGGCGGTCTTCTCTCGCAGTGCGGGGCGGGCGAACCAGGGCCTGGCCCTGGCCGGCGCCGGCGCATCCTCCGGCCAGCCGAGGAACTCGCCTCGCAGTACCTCCCATTTGTGGCCGATGCCCGGGGTACGTTTCATCTTGAAGCCGGCACTGTTCAGCAGCCGGCGCACCCAGCCGGTGCTGGTGAAGGTACTGATAGTGGAACCTGGGGCGGCCAGGCGCGCCAGTTCGGCGAAGAGCTCGGCGGTCCACATGTCGGGGTTCTTGGCCGGTGCGAAACCGTCGAGAAACCAGGCATCGACCTGGGCGTCCAGTTGCGGCAGTTGCTCCAGGGCATCGCCGATCAGCAGGGTCAGGGTCACTCGCCCGCCCTCCAGCACGATGCGCTGGAAGCCGCCATGCACTGCCACGTACTGCTCAAGCAGCGGTGCACAGAGGCTCGCCAGTTCCGGCCACAGGGCCAGGGCCCGTTGCAGGTCGGCAGGGCTCAAGGGGTACTTTTCCACACTGACGAAATGCAGCCGGGCACCGGTCGGGGCCTGTTGCTGGAACAACTGCCAGGCGCAGAGAAAGTTCAGCCCGGTGCCGAAGCCGGTTTCACCGATAACGAAGCGTTCGCCATCGGCCAGGGCGGCAAAGCGCTGGCCCAGGCGGTTCTGTTCGATGAACACGTGGCGGGTTTCATCCAGGCCCGATTCGCTGGAGAAGTACACATCGTCGAAGACCCGCGAGCGCGGGCGTCCTTGGTCGTCCCAGTCGAGCTGGGCGTGGGGCAGTTCAGGGATCATGTTCGGCTCATGTTGCGCAAGGCGGCCATTCTAGCCCATCGCGCCGGCGGCGCTTGATCCATGGCAAGGCGCTGCAGGTTCGGGGGATTTGTTTTCCCTGGCCGAGGTCGATCCGCTAGTCTTGGAAAATTCTTGGAAGGGAGCCACCCATGTTCGAATCCGCTGAAATCGGTCACGCCATCGACAAAGAAACCTACGATGCCGAGGTGCCGGCGTTGCGCGAGGCCTTGCTCGAAGCCCAGTTCGAACTGCGCCAGAAGGCGAACTTTCCGGTGATCGTGCTGATCAACGGGATCGAGGGTGCGGGCAAGGGCGAGACGGTCAAGCTGCTCAACGAATGGATGGACCCGCGGCTGATCGAGGTGCGCACCTTCGACCAGCAGACCGACGAGGAACTGTCGCGGCCACCGGCCTGGCGCTACTGGCGGATGCTTCCGGCCAAGGGGCGCATGGGGGTGTTCTTCGGCAACTGGTACAGCCAGATGCTGCAGAGCCGGGTCCATGGCGAGATCAAGGACCCACGCCTGGACCAGGCGATCAACGGCGCCGAGCGCCTGGAGAAGATGCTCTGCGATGAAGGCGCACTGATCTTCAAGTTCTGGTTCCACCTGTCCAAGAAACAGATGAAGGCCCGCCTCAAGGCGTTGCAGGACGACCCGCTGCACAGCTGGCGCATCAGCCCGCTGGACTGGCAGCAGTCAGAAACCTACGACAAGTTCGTCAAGTACGGCGAGCGCGTGCTGCGCCGCACCAGCCGCGACTATGCGCCCTGGCACGTGATCGAGGGCGTCGATCCGCATTACCGCAGCCTTACCGTGGGGCGGATTCTCCTGGAAGGGCTGCAAAGCGCGCTGAACCGCCAGCCGCTGCGAGCCACCCAGGTCAACGCGGCGCCGCTGCCTCCGGCGGTGGATCAGCTCAGCCTGTTGGACAGCCTGGACATGACCCAGCACCTGGACAAGGACGACTACGAAGAACAACTGATTACCGAACAGGCGCGCCTGGCCGGCCTGCTGCGGGATAAGCGCATGCGCAAGCACGCCCTGGTGGCGGTGTTCGAAGGCAACGACGCGGCGGGCAAGGGCGGGGCCATCCGCCGGGTTGCGGCGGCCCTGGACCCGCGCCAGTACAGCATCGTGCCGATTGCCGCGCCCACGGAAGAGGAGCGCGCCCAGCCCTATCTCTGGCGTTTCTGGCGGCATATCCCGGCCCGGGGCAAGTTCACCATCTTCGATCGTTCCTGGTACGGCCGGGTGCTGGTGGAGCGCATCGAGGGCTTCTGCAGCCCTGCCGACTGGTTGCGGGCCTACAGCGAGATCAACGACTTCGAGGAGCAGTTGGCCGATGCCCGGGTGATCGTCGTCAAGTTCTGGCTGGCCATCGACAAGGACACCCAGCTGGAGCGCTTCCAGGCCCGGGAGGAGATTCCCTTCAAGCGTTTCAAGATCACCGAGGACGACTGGCGCAACCGCGACAAGTGGGACGATTACCGCGCTGCCGTCGGCGACATGGTCGACCGCACCAGCACCGAGGTGTCGCCCTGGACTCTGGTGGAGGCCAACGACAAGCGCTGGGCCCGGGTCAAGGTTCTGCGCACCATCAATCGCGCGCTGGAAGCCGCGTTCGAGCGCTCGGACAAGCACGACAAGAAAGACAAGAAAGACAAGAAGTAGGTCGATGGTCGCGCATACGCCCAGTGAATGATTGTCGCGGCGGGACAGGAGGGGGATCTATGCTCGATGCTCTTCCTGCCGCCAACAACAATGAGGTGCGTCATGCGTGAAGTGGTGATCGTCGACAGCGTACGGACTGGCCTGGCCAAGTCCTTTCGGGGCAAGTTCAACCAGACCCGTCCGGATGACATGGCCGCCCACTGCGTCAATGCGCTGCTCGCCCGCAACGGCATCGACCCGGCCAGTGTCGAGGACTGCATCGTCGGCGCCGGTTCCAATGAAGGGGCCCAGGGTTTCAACATAGGGCGCAACGTCGCGGTGCTCTCGGCCCTGGGCACCGGTACCGCGGGGATGACCCTCAACCGCTTCTGTTCCTCGGGCCTGCAAGCGATCGCCATCGCCGCCAACCAGATCGCCTCCGGCTGCAGCGACATCATCGTGGCCGGTGGCGTCGAATCCATCAGCCTGACCATGAAGAGCGTCAACACCGAAAACCTGGTCAATCCGCTGCTCAAGGAGCAGGTACCGGGCATCTACTTCCCCATGGGCCAGACCGCCGAAGTGGTGGCCCGGCGCTACAGTGTCAGCCGCGAAGCCCAGGACCGCTACTCCCTGCAAAGCCAGCAGCGTACCGCCCTGGCCCAGGCCGCCGGCCTTTTCAGCGACGAGATCGTGCCGATGACGGTCAAGTACAAGGTCGAGGACAAGAACACCGGTGAGGTGCAGATCCTTGATGGCGTGGTGGACCGCGACGATTGCAACCGCCCCGACACCACCCTGGAAAATCTCGCGGCGTTGAAGCCGGTGTTTGCCGACGACGGTTCGGTGACGGCGGGCAATTCCTCGCAGCTGTCCGACGGTGCTTCGATGACCCTGGTGATGAGCCTGGAGCGGGCCCTGGCCCTGGGGCTCAAGCCCAAGGCGTTCTTCCGCGGCTTTACCGTGGCCGGCTGCGAGCCGGACGAGATGGGTATCGGCCCGGTGTTCTCGGTGCCCAAGCTGCTCAAGGCCAAGGGCCTGAGCGTGGCTGACATCGATCTTTGGGAGCTCAATGAAGCGTTCGCTTCCCAGTGCCTGTATGCCCGCGACCGCCTGGAGATCGACAACGCCCGTTACAACGTCAATGGCGGCTCGATCTCCATCGGCCACCCGTTCGGCATGACCGGCTCGCGTCAGGTCGGGCATCTGGTGCGCGAGCTGCAGCGGCGCAACCTGCGCTATGGCATCGTCACCATGTGCGTGGGCGGCGGCATGGGGGCCACGGGGTTGTTCGAGGCGGTACGCTAGGTTTCGCTTCGTCGGCAAGCCGGCTCCCGTGGGGCCGGTTTGCGACCTGCACAATCCCGTTTGCGCTTTGTCGCCAACTGTCTCTGTGTCGGCTGCCGGCGCGGGCCTAGTATGTGAGCCTTGCTCGTAAGGCCTTGTGGGGTTCGCATGCACGTCTCGTCCGGTCGCTGGGTCTATGGTCTGTTCCTGGCCTTATTGACCGCGCTGTTGTGGGGCATCCTGCCCATCAAGCTCAAGCAGGTACTGCAAGTGATGGACCCGGTCACCGTGACCTGGTTTCGCCTGACGGTGTCCGGTGGCTGCCTGCTGGCCTACCTGGCGGCGGTGGGGCGCCTGCCGCGCTGGCGGGTGCTGGGGCCCAAGGGTATCTGGCTGGTGCCGATCTCGGTCTGTGGCCTGGTAGGCAATTACGTGCTGTACCTCATGGGCCTCAATCTGTTGAGCCCGGGCACCGCGCAACTGGTGGTGCAGATGGGGCCTATCCTGCTATTGATCGCCAGCCTGTTCGTATTCAAGGAGCGGTTCAGTCTCGGCCAGGGCCTGGGGCTTCTGGTGCTGCTGATCGGCTTTGGGCTGTTCTTCAATCAGCGCCTGAGCGAACTGCTGACTTCCCTGAGCGACTACACCGCGGGGGTCCTGACCATTCTTGCCGCTTCCGCGGTCTGGACCTTCTACGCCCTGGGCCAGAAGCAACTGCTGAGCGTGTGGAATTCCCTGCAGGTAATGATGGTGATCTACCTGTTCTGCGCCTTGTTGCTCACCCCTTGGGCTCACCCGCTGGAGGCGCTGGAATTGAACCCGTTGCAGGGTTGGCTGTTGCTGGCGTGCTGCCTCAATACCCTGATTGCCTATGGCGCCTTTGCCGAGGCTCTGGCCCATTGGGAAGCGTCGCGGGTCAGCGCGACCCTGGCCATTACGCCGCTGGTGACCTTTGTCGCGGTGGCTTGGGCAGCCTGGCTCTGGCCCGAGTATGTGCAGGCCGAGCAGATCAATGGCCTGGGCTATGGCGGGGCGCTGCTGGTGGTGCTGGGGTCGGCGCTGACGGCACTGGGTCCGTCGTTGATGGCGGGGTTGCGAGCGCGGCGGCAGCGGATCGCGGCGGGCTGAGCTTCGCTGGCGAGCCAGCTCCTGCAGTCGGGTTGTGGCAGGAGCTGGCTCGCTAGCGAAGGCGACTGCGGTCTTACCCCTGCTTCCCGGCCTCCAGCATGTTTTCCGGGCGGACCCAGGCATCGAACTGTTCATCGGTCAGGTACCCGAGTTCCAGCGCCGCCTCGCGCAAGGTCAGGTTCTCGGCATAGGCCTTCTTGGCGATCTCGGCGGCCTTGTCGTAGCCGATATGGGTATTGAGCGCGGTCACCAGCATCAGCCCGCGCTCCAGGTGCGCGGCCATCTGTTGCGGGTCGGGCTCCAGCCCGGCGATGCAATGGTGCTGGAAGTTGCTGCAGCCATCGGCCAGCAGGCGGATCGATTGCAGCAGGTTGTGGATGATCACCGGCTTGAACACGTTCAGTTGCAGGTGGCCCTGGCTGGCGGCAAAGCCGATGGTCACATCGTTGCCCATGACCTGGCAGGCCAGCATCGACAGGGCTTCGCACTGGGTCGGGTTGACCTTGCCGGGCATGATCGAGCTGCCGGGCTCGTTGGCGGGCAGCTTGACCTCGGCCAGGCCTGCCCGTGGCCCCGAGCCCAGCAGGCGCAGGTCGTTGGCAATTTTCATCAGGCACACGGCGAGGGTTTTCAGGGCGCCGGAAAGGCTGGTCAGCGGTTCATGGCCGGCCAGGGCGGCGAACTTGTTCGACGCCGTGACGAAGGGCAGGCCCGAGAGCGCCGCCAACTCGGCGGCGATGGCCTCGCCGAAACCGTGGGGTGAGTTGAGCCCGGTGCCTACCGCGGTGCCGCCCTGAGCCAGTTCGCAGACGGCCGGCAAAGCGCTGCGGATGGCGCGCTCGGCGTACCCCAGTTGGGCGATGAAGGCCGAGATTTCCTGGCCGAAGGTAATGGGTGTGGCGTCCATCATGTGGGTGCGACCGGTCTTCACCAGCTTCATGTGCCGCGCCGACAGCTCGGCCAGGCCGCCGGAGAGCTCGGTGATCGCTGGCAGCAACTGGAACTGCACGGCTTGGGCCGCCGCAATGTGCATGGCAGTGGGGAAGCAGTCGTTGGAGCTTTGCGAGCGATTGACGTGGTCATTGGGGTGCACCGGCGTCTTGCCGCCCCGAGGGTTGCCCGCGAGCTCGTTGGCCCGTCCAGCCAGCACTTCGTTGACGTTCATGTTGCTTTGGGTACCGCTGCCGGTCTGCCACACCACCAGAGGGAACTGGTCGTCATGCTCGCCCGCGAGCACTTCGTCGGCGGCCTGTTCGATCAGGCGGGCGATATCGGCAGGGATGTCGCCGTTGCGGTCGTTGACCCGCGCCGCGGCTTTCTTGATCAGGGCCAGGGCATGCAGCACCGCCAAGGGCATGCGTTCGTTGCCGATGGCGAAGTTGACCAGCGAACGTTGGGTCTGCGCGCCCCAGTAGGCTTCTTGCGGGACTTCAACCTGGCCCAGGCTGTCGGTTTCGATTCGGTTCATCGTGGCAATCCTCCTAGTCTGACAGGCCAGTTTAGGCCGTGATCCGCGGCTCGGGTTCCATGCCGGGGGTTTTTCCCCGCCATGGCCGAGCAAAATGGGGGGCCGGTCGGCGTGGGGTTGAGGGACGCGGATTAATAGGCGCAGAATGGGCGCCCTTGGGGTTCTACCTCGCCTGCTAGATAAAGGAAACTCGATGACCCGTTTTCGTGCCATCTGTACCGCGGTTGTTCTGGTGTGTGCCAGCGGCCAGGTTCTTGCCGATACCGCCAGCCACAACGCCAGTGCCGAGGCCTTCCTGACCCTGGCCCATGCGGACAAGCTCGGTACCCCGGTGTACATGCAAGTTCAGCAAATGTTCGCCCAGCGCTTCGAGCAGACCAAAGCCCCGGAATCCAAGCGTGCCCTGCTGGAAACCTACCAGGCCAAGGCCAATGCCGCCCTGGACCAGGCCATTGGCTGGAACAAGCTGAAGCCGGACATGGTCAAGCTCTACACCAGCAATTTCAGCGAATCGGAGCTCAAGGAACTGGTGGCTTTCTATCAGTCGCCACTGGGCAAGAAAGTCCTGGAAAAAATGCCCCAGCTGACCCAGCAATCGGCGCAGATGACCCAGGCCAAGCTGGAAAGCGCGGTACCGGTGGTGAACAAGCTGCTGGCCGACATGACCGCCGAGCTCGAGCCCAAGGCTGCCCCGGCGAAGAAGAAGTAAGCGGAGCCCGCAATGACCATGCAACAACGTATCGAAGCGGCGCTCGGGGCATTGCAGCCCGAGCACCTGCAAGTGCTGGATGAAAGCCACATGCACAGCCGTGGCCTGGAAACCCACTTCAAGGCGGTACTGGTCAGCGAACAGTTCGCCGGCCTCAACAGCGTCAAGCGCCATCAGAAGGTCTACGCCACCCTGGGTGAGCTGATGGGCCAGTTCCATGCGTTGGCGCTGCACACTTATACGCCTGAGGAATGGTCGAAGATCGGTGTGGCTCCGGCTTCGCCGACCTGTGCCGGTGGCAGTCAGCATTAACCGCGGTTTTTTTGTTAGAATCCGCAACGCGCCGCTTATGCCGGCGCGTTTTTTTTTGCATCCGGTTCACCCTTTACGAGGGTAGCCACCTGGAGATTACCCATGGCACAACCTATTGTCGTGGCGGCACTGTACAAGTTCGTCACCCTCGAAGATTACGTCAACCTGCGTGAGCCCCTGTTGCAGGCAATGCTCGACAACGGCATCAAGGGCACCTTGCTGATTGCCGAAGAAGGCATCAACGGCACGGTTTCCGGCAGCCGCGAAGGCATCGACGGGCTGCTGGCCTGGCTGAAGAACGACCCGCGCATGGTGGATATCGATCACAAGGAATCCTACTGCGACGAGCAGCCGTTCTACCGCACCAAGGTCAAGCTCAAGAAAGAGATCGTTACCCTGGGCGTGCCCGGCGTCGATCCCAACAAGAAGGTCGGGACCTACGTCGAGCCACAGGATTGGAACGCCCTGATCAGCGATCCGGAAGTGCTGCTGATCGATACCCGCAACGACTATGAAGTGTCCATTGGCACCTTCGAAGGCGCCATCGACCCCAAGACCACCAGCTTCCGCGAGTTCCCGGACTACATCAAAGCCCACTTCGACCCGAGCAAGCACAAGAAGGTGGCGATGTTCTGCACCGGCGGCATCCGTTGCGAGAAGGCCTCGAGCTACATGCTCAGCGAAGGCTTCGACGAGGTGTTCCACCTCAAGGGCGGGATCCTCAAGTACCTCGAAGAGGTACCGCAGCAAGAGAGCAAATGGCAGGGCGACTGCTTCGTGTTCGATAACCGGGTCACCGTGCGCCACGACCTGAGCGAAGGCGACTACGATCAATGTCATGCCTGCCGTACTCCAGTGAGCGTCGAGGATCGTGCATCCGAGCACTATGTGCCTGGTATCAGCTGCCCGCACTGCTGGGACAAGCTGAGCGAGAAGACCCGCCGCAGCGCCATCGACCGGCAGAAGCAGATCGAATTGGCCAAGGCTCGCAACATGCCGCACCCGATTGGTTACAACTACAAGCAATCTTCTTCCGAGGCTTGAGCCATGTCTGCCCGCCTGCTCTATGTGATGGACCCGATGTGTTCATGGTGCTGGGGCTTTGCGCCCGTGGCCCAGGCCCTGGCGGAGCAGGCCCGGGCCGCCGGGGTCGAGGTGCACCTGGTGGTGGGGGGCTTGCGTACCGGTAGCGGTGCGGCCCTGGAACCCAATACCCGGCGCTACATCCTCGAGCACTGGCAGGCGGTGCACCAGGCCACCGGCCAACCGTTCGGCTTCGAGGGCGCCTTGCCCGATGGCTTTGTCTATGACACCGAACCGGCCTGTCGCGCCATCGTCACCGCACGTGGCCTGGCGGCGGACTGCGCCTGGACCCTGCTGGGGCTGATCCAGCAGGCGTTCTATGTCGAAGGCCGGGATGTCACCCTGGCCAGTGTGCTGGTGGAGCTGGCGGAGCGGGCAGGGGTACCGCGTATCGAATTCGCCGAAGCCTTCGACCGTGCCGAGCAGCATGTGGCTACCGCGGCGGATTTCACCTGGGTCCAGGACCTGGGAATCGCCGGCTTTCCTACCTTGCTGGCCGAGCGTAATGGCCAGTTGGCATTGCTGACCAACGGCTATCAGCCGCTGAGCGAGCTGTCCCCTCTGTTGGGGCGCTGGTTGGAGCGCGCCGCCTGTGCCTGAACCGGTGGATTCAAGCGTCAGCGGCAAGCCGATCGATCGCCTGAGCTGGGCGCATATCCGTCGCCTGGCTCTTGAGCACAAGAAATCTCTGTGGATCGCCAACGGCGTCGCTGTGCTGGCGACCCTGTGCAGTGTGCCGATCCCGCTGCTGCTGCCCTTGCTGGTGGATGAGGTGCTGTTGGGGCACGGCGATGCCGCTTTGCAGGTGATGAACCGCTTCCTGCCCCAGGGATGGCAGAGTGCCGCTGGCTATATCGGCCTGATGCTCATGGTGACGCTGATCCTGCGCTGCTCGGCGCTGGTGTTCAACGTGATTCAGGCGCGGCTGTTTGCCGGGCTGGCCAAGGACATCGTCTACCGCATCCGCGTGCGACTGATCGAGCGGCTCAAGCGCATTTCCCTGGGGGAATACGAAAGCCTGGGGGGCGGTACGGTCACCACTCACCTGGTCACCGACCTGGACACTGTGGACAAGTTCGTCGGTGAGACCCTCAGCCGCTTCCTGGTGGCCATGCTGACCCTGGTGGGCACAGCGGGCATCCTGATGTGGATGCACTGGAAACTGGCCTTGCTGATCCTGCTGTTCAACCCGCTGGTGATCTTCGCCACGGTGCAGTTGGGCAAGCGGGTCAAGCACCTGAAAAAGCTGGAAAACGACAGCACCTCGCGCTTTACCCAGGCCCTGACCGAGACCCTGGAGGCTATCCAGGAAATTCGCGCGAGCAATCGCCAGGGCTACTTTCTCGGGCGCCTGGGGCGGCGTGCCGAGGAGGTGCGGGACTACGCTGTGGCCTCGCAATGGAAAAGCGATGCCTCGGGCCGCGCCAGCGGGCTGCTATTCCAGTTCGGCATCGATATCTTCCGCGCGGCGGCGATGCTGACCGTGTTGTTCTCCGACCTGTCCATCGGCCAGATGCTGGCGGTATTCAGTTACCTGTGGTTCATGATCGGGCCGGTGGAACAGTTGCTGAACCTGCAATACGCCTACTACGCCGCGGGCGGCGCACTGACCCGGATCAACGAGCTGCTGGCGCGGGCCGACGAACCGCAGTACGGCCCGGGTGCGGACCCGTTCGTGGGGCGCGAGACCGTCGGCATCGAGGTCCGCGGCTTGAGCTTCGGCTACGGTGACGAGCGGGTGCTGGACAATATGGACCTGTCCATCGCTCCCGGTGAAAAGGTAGCCATTGTCGGTGCCAGCGGTGGCGGCAAGAGCACCCTGGTGCAGTTGCTGCTGGGGCTCTACACACCGCAGACCGGGGTGATCCGCTTTGGTGGTTCGACCCAGCAGGAAATTGGCCTGGAGACGGTGCGGGAGAACGTGGCGGTGGTGTTGCAGCATCCCGCGCTGTTCAACGACACCATCCGCGCCAACCTGGCCATGGGGCGCGAGCGCAGTGACGAAGCCTGCTGGCAGGCCCTGGAAATTGCCCAGTTGGACGCTACCGTCAGGGCCTTGCCGCAGGGGCTGGACAGCGTGGTGGGGCGTTCCGGCGTGCGTTTGTCCGGGGGCCAGCGCCAGCGCCTGGCGATTGCGCGGATGGTTCTGGCCGAGCCCAAGGTGGTGATCCTCGATGAGGCCACTTCCGCCCTGGATGCCGCCACCGAGTACAACCTGCATCAGGCCTTGACGCGTTTTCTGCGTGGGCGGACTACGCTGATCATTGCCCATCGCTTGTCAGCGGTAAAACAGGCGGACCGGGTTTTGGTGTTCGATGGCGGGCAGATTGCCGAAGATGGCGACCATCAGCAGCTGATTGCCGATGGCGGCCTTTACGCCAAGCTGTACGGGCATTTGCAGCAGGTTCGATAGCCTTGAGTTTTATCCGTCTTTCTGTGCTTAGTGCTTGAATTTCCTGGTGGAACAACCGTTTCAGCTTTAGTGCGGCGGCCCGTTTCCCCAGCCGGTCTGCGCCAGCGGCAGCCTGCCCTGCGCCGGTTCTGTGGAAATTGGCCTAACCTGTGCTGTCTGAGGCGCAACTACTGGGTGTTCATTTGGCTGTGCGCAAGCAAGGACCCTCATGAAGCAAAAGCGGACTTTCACAACGCCGCGCTTGTTGGGCATCGTCTGGCCCTTCATCGCCGTGGTGTTATTTCAAGCGCTGTTGGGCGGCCTCAGCCTGTACGTACTGTCGGCGGTACGGGGCTATGTGGCAGGTGAAAGCCTCTGGTCCAAGGGCCAGAAAGATGCCATCTACTACCTCAATCTGTATGCCGACAGCCGCGACGAAGGCACTTTCCTCAAGTACCAGAACGCAATTGCCGTGCCCCAGGGCGGGCATGAGTTGCGGGTTGCCCTGGATCACCAGCCACCGGATCTGGAGGCCGCACGCCTGGGCATCCTCAAGGGCGGCAATCACCCGGACGATGTCTCCAGCCTGATCTGGCTGTACCTCAACTTCCGTCATTTCAGCTACCTGGAAAAGGCCATCGATCTGTGGACCGTGGGGGACGGATACCTGTTGCAACTGGACACCGTGGCCCGGGAGATGCACCAGAGGATCGGCAGCAACAGCGCCAGCGAAGGCGACGTGCAGCGCTGGAAGAGTCAGATTTTCGCCATCAATGACGGCGTCACTCCCGCTGCCAAGGCCTTCAGCGATGCCTTGGGCGAGGGTTCGCGGGTGATCTTGCGGCTGTTGCTGGTGACCAACCTGGCAACCGCGCTGGTGCTGATTGCCCTGGCCCTGCTGCGCACGCACAAACTGCTGGCCCAGCGCCATGCCTTTGCCGACGCGCTGCAACTGGAAAAGGAGCGGGCGCAGATCACCCTGCAGTCCATCGGCGACGGGGTGATCACCACCGACGTCGAAGGTGCTATCGCCTACATGAACCCGGCGGCAGAGGACCTGACTCGCTGGAAGGCCGAGCAGGCAGTGGGGTTGCCCCTGGCAGCCTTGTTCAACCTGCTGGATGAAAATGCCCAGGCTGACGGTTTTACCCTCATCGAGCACATCCTCAGCGGTCAGCTCAGCGGCGGCAGCGAGCATTCCAAACTGATCCAGCGTCTGGACGGCAGCACGGTCTCGGTGACCCTGGTGGGGGCGCCAATCCGCAATGCCGGCAAGGTCAGCGGCACGGTGCTGGTGCTGCACGACATGACCCAGGAACGGCAATACATCGCCAACCTCTCCTGGCAGGCGACCCATGACGCCCTGACCGGCCTGGCCAATCGCCGGGAGTTCGAGTTCCGCCTGGAGCAGGCCCTGCACAGCCTGATTCGCCAGCCGGCACGGCATGCGCTGATGTTCCTCGATCTGGATCAGTTCAAGCTGGTCAATGACACCTGTGGCCATGCTGCCGGGGACGAGCTGCTGCGGCATATCTGCGCGCTGCTGCAATCGGGCCTGCGCGAAGGCGACACCCTGGCACGGCTGGGTGGGGACGAGTTCGGCATCCTCCTGGAAAATTGCTCGCCAGAGGCCGCGGAGAAGATTGCCGAGGGGCTGCGCCAGACCGTGCAGAATCTGCATTTCGTCTGGAAAGGCCGGCCCTTCGTGACCACCGTGAGTATCGGCCTGGTGCACATCGCCCAGACCCCGACCACCCTCGAAGCCTCGCTGAGAGCGGCGGACATGGCCTGCTACATGGCCAAGGAAAAGGGACGTAACCGGGTGCAGGTCTACCATGCCGACGATTCCGAGCTGTCGCTGCGCTTTGGCGAGATGGCCTGGGTCCAGCGTCTGCACATGGCGCTGGAGGAAAACCGCTTCTGCCTCTATTCGCAGGAGATCACCGCCCTGGGGCATGTCGAGCGTGGCGGCGGGCATGTGGAGATTCTGTTGCGCCTGCATGACGAGGCGGGCCGGATGATTCTGCCGGACAGCTTCATTCCGGCGGCGGAGCGCTACGGCCTGATGACCTCTCTGGACCGTTGGGTGGTACAGAACGTATTCAAGATCATTGCCCAATGCATTGCCGAAGGCCGTGAAGGGCCAATGGCAATGTGCGCCATCAACCTGTCGGGTATCACCATCGGTGATGATGCGTTTCTCGACTTCTTGCGCGAGCAGTTTGTCGTCTATGGCGTACCGCCAAAGTTGATCTGTTTTGAAATTACTGAAACCAGTGCGATTGCCAATTTGGGCAGTGCCATTCGTTTCATAAATGAACTCAAGGGCTTAGGCTGCCATTTTTCCCTGGATGATTTTTGTGCGGGAATGTCGTCGTTCGCTTATCTCAAACATTTGCCTGTAGACTTCCTCAAGATCGATGGAAGTTTCGTAAAGGATATGCTGGACGACCCGATTAACCGCGCCATGGTCGAAGTGATCAACCACATCGGGCATGTCATGGGTAAGCGCACGATTGCCGAGTTTGTTGAAACACCGCAGATCGAGCAGGCATTGCTTGAGATCGGCGTGGATTATGCTCAAGGCTACATTATTGAACGCCCGCAATTGTTCACCTGTGACAGCCTGCAGTGTCGACCCGTGAGACCACAGCCACTGTTGTTCAAGGCGCCCGGTACGTTCCGTTGAAACCTCTTTTGGATCCGTACATCACAATCAAAAGGAGCCCGACAGTGATCGACACATTCAGCCGAACCGGCCCGCTCATGGAAGCTGCCAGTTACCCCGCCTGGACCCAGCAATTGATCCAGGACTGCAGCGAGAGCAAGCGCCGCGTCGTGGAGCATGAGCTGTACCAGCGCATGCGCGATAACAAACTCAGTGCCAAAGTCATGCGTCAGTATCTGATTGGCGGCTGGCCGGTGGTTGAACAGTTCGCCCTGTACATGGCGCAAAACCTGACCAAGACCCGTTTTGCCCGCCATCCCGGCGAAGACATGGCGCGTCGTTGGCTAATGCGCAATATCCGGGTCGAGCTCAATCATGCCGATTACTGGGTGCACTGGAGCCGGGCCCATGGCGTGACCCTGGAAGACCTGCAGGCCCAGCAAGTACCGCCAGAGCTGCATGCCTTGAGCCATTGGTGCTGGCATACCAGTTCTGCCGATTCCCTGATCGTGGCCATTGCCGCCACCAACTATGCCATTGAAGGGGCCACGGGCGAGTGGTCGGCGCTGGTGTGTTCCAACGGCATCTATGCCGCGGCGTTCCCGGAAGAGGATCGCAAACGTGCCATGAAGTGGCTGAAGATGCATGCCCAGTACGACGACGCCCATCCCTGGGAAGCGCTGGAAATCATCGTCACCCTGGCAGGGCTGAACCCGAGCAAGGCCCTGCAGGTCGAGCTGCGTCAGGCCATCTGCAAGAGCTATGACTATATGTACCTGTTCCTGGAACGCTGCATGCAGCAGGAAAAGACTGCGGTGACCCGCGAGCGCCTGGCACTGGCCGAAGGCTGAGTCAGGGAATGTCGGGCGCTTCGATTGCCGCGCACGCTGGGCGTATGGGGTGATGAAGTTGCCCGTGCATCAACGGGGCAGGGCGCTACCTTGTGCTCAGCCCGCCATTGCCAGGCGGTTGCGCCCTTCGCGCTTGGCCACGTACAGCGCGCTGTCGGCGCGTCGCAACAGGCTTTCTGCGGATTCTCCCGGTAGCAGAGTCGAACATCCCAGGCTTACGGTAAGTTCGATCGGCTGACCATCGGCTCGGTAGTCCTGGGCCTGGGCGGCATGGCGCAGACGCTCGCCCACCATCGCTGCGGCTTCGCGCCCGGTGTTGGACAGCAGGATCAAGAACTCTTCCCCGCCAAAGCGAAACACCATGTCGACATTGCGCAATTGCCCCTTGATTGCCGCGGCAACGGCCTTGAGCACTTGATCGCCGGCGCTGTGGCCGTGGTTGTCGTTGATGCGCTTGAAATGATCGATGTCCAGCATCAGCAGCGACAGTGGAAGCAGGTGACGACGGGCCATTTCGATTTCCCGTTGCAGGGTCTGGTCCATGGCGATGCGATTGCCGGTATCGGTCAGTGGATCCCGCAGGGCGCTGCGAGTGGCGGCGCGATACAGCAGGGCATTGCGCATCGGGTACAGCAGGGTCGAGAGCAGCGATTCCAGGGAGCCCTGTTCTGATTCGCTGAAGCGCTGGTTGCGGCGAAAGACCAGCTCGCCCATCGGTTCGCCTTCGTGGCTCAGGCTGTAGCTGATGGAGTGATGGCCGCGCTGGCCGAACTCCAGGCGCAGGTCGCTCGGAGTGTGCTGGTACTGCAGGGCATCCAGGGGGACCAGGCGCTGAACCTCACGAAAGAACAGGCCCAGGATGCGTTGCGGTTCAAGGCTGGTCTGCAGCTGCAGGCCCAGTTGCTGGCGCAACTGGGCGAGGCTGATGGGCTGCTTGATCAGTGGCGACTGCTGGCCAAAGCCCAGGCGTTGCAATTTGGCGCTATCGAAGTCAATTGCGTTGGTCTGGGTCGGTGTTTTCATCTGAGCTTGAGCCCCCTGAGCACTGTGTACGGTCTAACTGCCTGGGTGAGAGCGGCTCAGAGCTGCGCGTCATACTGTTCCATCAGTCCCGTAGGACAACGCGCATATTTTAGGCCGTCTCGCCTGTGGCTATAAAGCCCTCAGCGCAAGCCGTTTTCCACAGCGTCAATGCACTGTGTATTGAGTGTCGTTAGAGCGAAACTCGTGCCATTCGGTTCATATTGGGAAAACTTGTTTGGATTCAGTAGCTTGGGTTTCGGCGTAAAAAGGCTGTCGTCAAAAATGACATTTGTTTGGCTTGAAACCTACGCGGGGTAGGCATTGCCGAGGCGTCGCGACGGTATTCCGTCGCGACGAACGGGAGGGGGTATTACTGCGCGTCGAAGGCTTGACCGTTGATCCCGGTGCTGTCCGGCCCCATCAGGTACAGATAGACCGGCATGATTTCTTCCGGGGTCGGATTGTTGCTGGGGTTTTCTCCCGGGTAGGCCTGGGCCCGCATGCTGGTGCGGGTGGCGCCTGGGTTGATGCTGTTGGCACGCACCGGAGCCACGGTGTCCAGCTCGTCGGCCAGGGTCTGCATCAAGCCTTCGGTGGCGAACTTCGACACGCCGTAGGCGCCCCAGTAAGCCCGGCCCTTGCGGCCAACGCTGCTGGAGGTGAAGACCACCGATGCATCCTGGGACAGCTTGAGCAGGGGCAGCAGGGTGCTGGTAAGCATGAACATGGCGTTGACGTTGACCTGCATCACACGCATGAAGTTCTCCCCGGAGAGCTGCTCCAGAGGCGTGCGCGGGCCGATGATCGAGGCGTTGTGCAACAGGCCGTCGAGGTGGCCGAACTCGGTTTCGATCATGGCCGCCAGTTCGTCGTACTGGTGCGGCAGGGCGGTTTCCAGGTTGAACGGGATTACCGCCGGCTGCGGATGGCCGGCCGCCTCGATGGCGTCGTAGACCTCGGTCAGGTTGGCTTCGGTCTTGCCCAGCAGCAGCACGGTGGCGCCATGAGCGGCAAAGGTCTTGGCGGCGGCGGCGCCGATGCCACGACCGGCGCCGGTGACCAGAATGACCCGGTCCTTGAGCAGTTCTGGGCGAGCGGAATAATCAAACATAAAAGGCCTCAACAGAAATTGGATCGTCCCCGGCGCTTAGCCGGGCATGCCGCTGCTCAGCAGCTGCACAGCGCGTTGTCCAGAACCTGGCGCAGTTCCAGCGGGTGACTGACCACCACGTCGGCGCCCCAGTGCCGTGGGTTGTCGTCCGGATGGATATAGCCATAGGTCACCGCAGCGGTCCTGGTGCCCGCATCGCGGCCGGATTCGATATCGCGCAGGTCATCGCCGACAAACAGCACGCTGGACGGGGCCAGGTCGAGCATCTTGCACGCCAGGATCAGCGGTTCGGGGTCGGGCTTGCTGTTCTTCACGTGGTCAGGGCAGATCAGCAGTGCCGAGCGCTCGGCCAGCCCCAGTTGCTGCATGATCGGCTCGGCGAAGCGCAGCGGCTTGTTGGTGACCACGCCCCAGACCAGGTGGGCCTTTTCGATATCTGCCAGCAGCTCGGCCATGCCGTCGAATAGCTTGCTGTGCACGGCGCAATGCTTGAGGTAGCGCTCGAGAAACTCCAGGCGCAGTTCCTCGAAGCCCGGGGATTCGGGGTCCATGGAGAAGGTCACCGCCACCATGGCGCGGGCGCCGCCGGAGATCTCGTCGCGAATGTGCTGGTCGGCGATGGGCGGCAGGCCGCGATCACGGCGCATGCCCTGGCACACCGCGATGAAGTCCGGAGCGGTATCGAGCAGGGTGCCATCCATGTCGAAGAGAACGGCTCTGATAGCCATGTCTTACTCCTCTCGCAGGGTCTGGATCATGTAGTTGACGTCCACGTCCGGGGCCAGCTTGTAGTGCTTGGTCAGCGGGTTGTAGGTCAGGCCGATGATGTCCTTGACGGTCAGGCCGGCAGAGCGGCTCCAGGCACCGAGCTCGGATGGGCGGATGAACTTCTTGAAGTCGTGGGTGCCGCGCGGCAGCAGCTTCATGATGTATTCAGCGCCGATGATGGCGAACAGGTAGGCCTTGGGGTTGCGGTTGATGGTGGAGAAGAACACCTGGCCACCGGGCTTGACCATGCGGAAGCAGGCGCGAATCACCGACGAAGGGTCCGGCACGTGCTCGAGCATTTCCAGGCAGGTGACCACGTCGAATTGCTCGGGCATTTCCTCGGCCAGGGCCTCGGCAGTGATCTGCCGGTACTCGACGTTGACGCCGGATTCCAGCTGGTGCAATTGCGCCACGGCCAGCGGGGCCTCGCCCATGTCGATGCCGGTCACGGTAGCGCCGCGCTGGGCCATGGCTTCGCTGAGGATGCCGCCGCCGCAACCGACGTCGAGGACTTTCTTGCCCGCCAGGCCGACCCGTTCGTCGATCCAGTTTACCCGCAGGGGGTTGATGTCGTGCAGGGGCTTGAACTCGCTTTCACGGTCCCACCAGCGATGGGCCAGGGCTTCGAATTTGGCGATTTCAGCGTGGTCGACGTTGCTCATGGGTAGTGCTCCAAAGCTAGAAAATTCTCTGTCGGGCCTCGAGCCTGTGCTCAAGGCCCGGGTTATGGGTGGTGGCCGCTGATGCGCCGGGCCCAGTCGCGGGCGGTAGCGCCCAGCTGATGCTCGTCCAGGCGGGTCAGGCGTCGGTCATCCAGCAGTTGCTTGCCGGCGACCCATACATGTTTCACGCAGTCTCGGCCGGTGGCGTAGATCAGTTGCGACACCGGGTCGTAGATCGGCTGCTGGGCCAGACCGGACAGGTCGAAGGCTGTCAGGTCTGCGGCCTTGCCGATCTCCAGGGAGCCCACTTGGCTTTCCAGGCCCATGGCCCTGGCGCCGTTGAGGGTAGCCATGCGCAGTGCGCGATGGGCATCCAGGGCGGTAGCCGACCCGGCCACGGCCTTGGCCAGCAGCGCGGCGGTACGGGTTTCCCCCAGCAGGTCCAGGTCGTTGTTGCTGGCGGCGCCATCGGTGCCTACCGCCACGTTGACTCCGGCCTGCCACAGGCGTTCTACAGGGCAGAAGCCGCTGGCCAGTTTCAGGTTGGATTCCGGGCAGTGAATGACGCTGGTGTTGGTTTCTACCAGTAAAGCCAGGTCGTCATCGCTGATTTGGGTCATATGAACGGCCTGGAAGCGTGGTCCCAGCAGGCCCAGGCGAGCCAGGCGCGCCAGTGGTCGCTCACCGTGCTGTTCCACGGATTGCTGCACCTCGTGGGCGGTCTCATGCACATGCATGTGGATCGCAGCGTCGAGTTCTTCGGCAATGATCCGGATTTTTTCCAGGTTCTTGTCGCCAACGGTGTAGGGTGCATGAGGGCCGAAGGTGATGTTGATCCGCGGATGGTGCTTGAGATCGCCGAACAGCTCTACGCCCTGGCGGATGGCTTCGTCGGCATCCTGGGCACCGGGAATCGGGAAGTCGAGAATGGGGATGGCGACCTGTGCTCGCATGCCGCTGTTGTGCACCCGCTCACTGGCAACCTTCGGGAAGAAGTACATATCCGAGAAACAGGTGATGCCACCCTTGATCTGCTCGGCGATGGCCAGGTCGGTGCCGTCGCGGACGAAGGCTTCATCCACCCACTCGGCTTCGGCGGGCCAGATGTGCTTTTCCAGCCAGGTCATCAGCGGCAGGTCATCGGCCAGGCCACGAAACAGGGTCATGGCGGCGTGCCCGTGGGCGTTGATCAGGCCCGGGGTGAGCAGAGTGTCGGGCAGTTCGCGGATTTCCGTGGCGCGATACTTCAAGGCCTCGGTGCGTGGGCCGATGAACACGATGTGCCCGTCACGAATGCCCAGGCCGTGTTCCCTGAGGACGACGCCGGCCGGCTCCACCGGCACCAGCCAGGTCGGGAGCAGCAGCAGGTCGAGCGCAATGTCGCGGTTCGGCATCGAATATCGGTCCAGGGCTTTATATAAAAGGATGGCGAAGTATACCCGAGCGTCCTGGCAGGGGGATCGCTATAATCGGCGGCTTTTGTTCATGAGTGCGGGGTGAGGGATGCGCGATCGTCTGTTGGCTGCGGAGAAAGTCAGGGCCATTGAATGGCGGGATAGCACTCTGTACCTGCTCGATCAGCGGGCCTTGCCTTTCGAGGAGTCCTGGATTGCCTATGACAGCGCCGCTGGAGTGGCCGAGGCGATTCGCTCGATGGTGGTCTGTGGGGCGCCGGCCATTGGCATCAGTGCTGCCTACGGCCTGGTTCTGGCAGCACGTGGACGATTTGTCGCAGGTGGCGACTGGTTTACGGCGCTGGAAGAGGATTTCACCTTGCTGGCGGATGCCGCTCCTGCGGCGGTAAATCTGTCCTGGGCGCTCAATCGCATGCGCGAGCGCCTGGAGCGGGTCAGGGAACATGCTGATCCGTTGGCAGCGCTGGAAGCTGAAGCCCTGGCCATTCATGAGAGCGATCGCGAAGCCAACCTGACCATGGCTCAGTTGGGTGTGGACCTGATCCGGCGGCATCAGGGCAACCCCCAGGCCCTGTTGACTCACAGCAATACCGGCGCCCTGGCCACCGGTGGTTTTGGCACGGCCCTGGGGGTGATTCGCGCGGCCTGGCTGGAAGGTATGGTGGAGCGGGTCTACGCCGATGAAACCCGGCCCTGGTTGCAGGGTTCGCGCCTGACGGCCTGGGAGCTGGCCAGCGAAGGCATTCCGGTAACGGTAAATGTCGATGCAGCCGCCGCGCACATCATGAAGACCAAGGGCGTGACCTGGGTCGTGGTGGGGGCGGACCGCATCACTGCCAATGGCGATGTAGCGAACCAGATTGGCACTTACCAGCTGGCGGTCAATGCCATGCACCACGGTGTTCGCTTCATGGTGGTGGCGCCCAGTTCGAGCATCGACATGAGCCTTGCCAGCGGTGATGACATTCCCTTGGCAGAGCGGGCGGGCGAGGAGTTGCTGGAGATCGCGGGCAAGCGCATGGGGGAGGGAGTAGAAGGCTTCAATCCGCTGTTCGATGTCACGCCAGCGGACCTGATCGATGCCATCGTCACCGAGAAGGGCGTTGTCGAGCGGCCGGACACGGCCAAGATGGCTCAATTGATGTGCCGCAAGCGCTTGCACTGACGAGTGTCCGGGCAAGTCGTCAGTGCCGGCTTCCCGGGAAAGCTGTCAGCTCAGAAAAAAGCGCTTAATTATGTGCGAATTTGGCCTCTGAGCCCCTCTCGTCTCTTATCAGGCTGTCACCGGTCAACTAACTATGCTCCATGCGCGTCAGGGGGATAGGTGCGTGGCGGCGATTGTGATAACATCCGGCGGTTTCCAAGGTGGTCCGACGCGGCTGCCTTCACTGCGCAAATCCATGGCATAACTTGTTGATTTGTCGTAAGTCGGTGCATGGCACTAGGCCTGCAGCGGCGAGCTTCGTTCGTCCCATATGGATGTGACGAAGTTTCACCAGAAAAAGGAATCAGGCTTCTCATGGGCGAACTGGCCAAAGAAATCCTCCCGGTCAATATCGAAGACGAGCTGAAACAGTCCTACCTCGACTACGCGATGAGCGTAATCGTCGGGCGGGCACTGCCTGATGCGCGCGATGGCTTGAAGCCCGTGCACCGGCGTGTGCTGTACGCGATGAGCGAGCTCGGTAACGACTGGAACAAGCCGTACAAGAAATCTGCCCGTGTTGTCGGTGACGTGATCGGTAAGTATCACCCGCACGGTGATACCGCGGTGTACGACACCATCGTTCGTATGGCCCAGCCATTCTCCCTGCGCTACCTGCTGGTAGACGGCCAGGGTAACTTCGGTTCGGTCGACGGCGACAACGCGGCGGCCATGCGATACACCGAAGTTCGCATGACCAAGCTGGCGCACGAGCTGCTGGCCGACCTGCACAAGGAAACCGTGGACTGGGTGCCGAACTACGACGGCACCGAGATGATCCCGGCGGTCATGCCGACCAAGATCCCCAACCTGCTGGTCAACGGTTCCAGCGGTATCGCCGTGGGCATGGCGACCAACATTCCGCCGCACAACCTCGGTGAAGTCATCGATGGTTGCCTGGCGCTGATCGACAATCCCGAGCTGACTGTCGACGAGCTGATGCAGTACATCCCCGGCCCGGATTTCCCGACCGCGGCGATCATCAACGGTCGCGAAGGCATCATCGAGGCCTATCGCACCGGCCGTGGCCGCATCTATATGCGTGCCCGCTCGATCATCGAAGACATCGACAAGGTTGGCGGCCGCCAACAGATCGTCATCACCGAGCTGCCTTACCAACTGAACAAGGCGCGGTTGATCGAGAAGATCGCCGAGCTGGTGAAAGAGAAGAAACTCGAAGGCATCACTGAACTGCGCGATGAGTCCGACAAGGACGGTATG
This sequence comes from Pseudomonas sp. GW822-FHT06D10, assembly GCF_058799535.1. Classification (NCBI taxonomy): domain Bacteria; kingdom Pseudomonadati; phylum Pseudomonadota; class Gammaproteobacteria; order Pseudomonadales; family Pseudomonadaceae; genus Pseudomonas; species Pseudomonas sp. GW822-FHT06D10. The sequence continues at coordinate 95,773 of NZ_JBXALN010000009.1, forward strand.
CGCGTCGTGATCGAGCTGCGTCGTGGCGAAGTGCCTGAGGTGATCCTCAATAACCTCTACGCCCAGACCCAGCTGCAAGCAGTGTTCGGCATCAACATCGTGGCGCTGATCGACGGCCGTCCGCGGATCCTCAATCTCAAGGATCTGCTGGAAGCCTTCGTTCGTCACCGTCGTGAAGTCGTTACCCGGCGTACCGTGTTCGAGCTGCGCAAGGCTCGTGAGCGTGGCCACATCCTTGAAGGCCAGGCCGTTGCCCTGTCCAACATCGATCCGGTGATCGCCCTGATCAAGGCCTCGCCGACGCCGTCGGAAGCCAAGGAAGCGCTGATCAGCACCCCTTGGGAGTCCAGCGCGGTCATGACCATGGTCGAGCGTGCCGGTGCGGATTCCTGCCGCCCGGAAAACCTTGATCCGCAATACGGTCTGCGCGACGGCAAGTACTTCCTGTCCCCGGAACAGGCACAAGCCATTCTGGAGTTGCGCCTGCACCGCCTGACTGGCCTGGAGCACGAAAAGCTGCTGGCCGAGTACCAGGAGATCCTCAACCAGATCGGCGAGCTGATCCGCATCCTCAATAGCGCCACGCGCCTGATGGAAGTGATCCGCGAAGAGCTGGAAGTGATCCGCGCCGAATACGGCGACGTGCGCCGCACCGAGATTCTCGATGCCCGCCTCGACCTGACCCTGGGTGACATGATCCCGGAAGAAGAGCGTGTGGTGACCATTTCCCACGGCGGCTACGCCAAGACCCAGCCGCTGGCTGCCTACCAGGCCCAGCGTCGTGGCGGTAAAGGCAAGTCGGCCACAGGCGTCAAGGATGAGGACTACATCGCTCACCTGCTGGTTGCCAACAGCCACACCACGCTGCTGCTGTTCTCCAGCAAGGGCAAGGTGTACTGGCTGAAGACTTATGAAATTCCTGAAGCATCCCGTGCCGCACGCGGTCGTCCGCTGGTCAACCTGCTACCGCTGGATGAGGGTGAATACATCACCACCATGCTGCCGGTAGAGGAGTACACCGAAGGTCACTACATCTTCATGGCGACCGCCAACGGCACCGTGAAGAAGACCCCGCTGGAGTCCTTCAGCCGTCAGCGCAGCGTGGGCCTGATCGCCCTGGAGCTGGACGAAGGCGACGTGCTGATCAGTGCCGCCATCACCGATGGCGAGCGTGAAGTCATGCTGTTCTCCGACGGAGGCAAGGTCACTCGCTTCAAGGAGTCCGACGTGCGCGCCATGGGCCGTACCGCTCGCGGTGTGCGCGGCATGCGCCTGGCGGAAGGTCAGAAGCTGATTTCCATGCTGATTCCGGAAGAAGGCAGCCAGATCCTCACCGCCTCCGAGCGTGGTTTCGGCAAGCGTACCGCCATTGGCGAGTTCCCCGAGTACAAGCGTGGCGGCCAGGGCGTTATCGCCATGGTCAGCAACGAGCGTAACGGTCGCCTGGTTGGCGCGGTGCAGGTGCTGGATGGTGAGGAGATCATGCTGATTTCCGATCAGGGCACCCTGGTGCGTACTCGTGTCGACGAAGTGTCGAGCCTGGGCCGTAACACTCAAGGAGTGACCCTGATCAAGCTGGCCAGCGATGAAACCCTGGTGGGCCTGGAGCGGGTGCAGGAGCCATCGGAAATCGAGGGCGAAGAGTTCGAAGGTGAAGAGGGTGCTGAATTCGAGGGAGCCGTGCTGGATGCGGTTGCCGATACCGATGAGGCAGCCGAAGGCCAACAGGCAGACGCCGCAGGCGAAGAAGAGTCGCAAGACTAAATAAATCGTAGCAGGGCAGAGTGTTTGCTCTGTCCGCTACCGTGAATGCATAGCGAGAGTGGATGTGAGCAAACGAGCCTATAACTTCTGCGCAGGTCCCGCTGCGCTACCTGAAGCTGTCCTGTTGCGTGCCCAGGCCGAATTGCTGGATTGGCATGGCAAGGGCCTGTCGGTCATGGAAATGAGCCATCGCAGCGATGAGTTCGTTTCCATTGCCACCAAGGCCGAGCAGGATCTGCGTGATCTGCTGAATATCCCCTCGAACTATAAAGTGCTGTTTCTGCAAGGCGGCGCCAGCCAGCAATTTGCCCAGATCCCACTGAACCTGCTGCCCGAGGGTGGCAAGGCCGACTATGTCGACACCGGTATCTGGTCGCAGAAAGCCATTGAAGAAGCCTCCCGCTACGGGCAGGTGAATGTGGCGGCCACTGCCAAGCCTTACGACTATTTCGCAATTCCCGGCCAGAATGAATGGCAGCTGTCGCAAGATGCGGCCTACGTGCACTACGCGCCGAACGAAACCATTGGCGGCCTGGAATTCAACTGGATCCCGGAAACCGGCGACGTTCCCCTGGTGGCCGACATGTCGTCCGACATCCTCTCGCGCCCTGTGGATATCTCCCGTTTCGGCATGATCTACGCTGGCGCGCAGAAGAATATCGGCCCCAGCGGCATCCTGGTGAACATCATTCGCGAAGACCTGCTGGGGCGTGCCCGTTCGCTGTGCCCGACCATGCTCGACTACAAGGTCGCGGCGGACAACGGCTCGATGTACAACACACCGCCGACCCTGGCCTGGTACTTGTCCGGCCTGGTGTTCGAATGGCTCAAGGAGCAGGGTGGGGTGGAAGCCATCGCCAAGCTCAATGAGGTCAAGCAGCGCACGCTGTATGAGTTCATCGACGCCAGCGGCCTGTACAGCAACCCGATCAACAAGACCGACCGCTCCTGGATGAACGTACCGTTCCGTCTGGCCGACGATCGCCTGGACAAACCGTTCCTGGTGGGCGCCGAGGCTCGCGGCCTGTTGAACCTCAAGGGCCACCGCTCGGTGGGTGGCATGCGCGCTTCCATCTACAACGCCGTGGACATCAACGCAGTCAATGCGCTGGTGGCCTACATGGCGGAGTTCGAGAAGGAACACGGCTGATGTCTGAGCAAGAACTCAAGGCCCTGCGCTTGCGTATTGACGCCCTGGACGAGAAGGTCCTGGAACTGATCAGTGAGCGCGCGCGCTGTGCCCAGGAAGTGGCGCGGGTCAAGATGGGCTCCCTCGCCGAAGGCGAAGTGCCGGTGTTCTATCGTCCCGAGCGTGAAGCCCAGGTGCTCAAGCGGGTGATGGAGCGCAACCAGGGGCCGCTGGGCAATGAAGAGATGGCGCGCTTGTTCCGCGAAATCATGTCTTCGTGCCTGGCCCTGGAGCAGCCATTGAAAGTGGCCTACCTCGGTCCTGAAGGTACCTTCACCCAAGCCGCGGCCATGAAGCACTTCGGTCATGCGGTGATCAGCAAGCCGATGGCGGCGATCGACGAGGTGTTCCGTGAAGTGGCGGCCGGCGCCGTGAACTTCGGCGTGGTGCCGGTGGAAAACTCCACCGAGGGTGCGGTGAACCACACTCTCGACAGCTTCCTCGAGCACGACATGGTGATCTGCGGTGAAGTCGAACTGCGCATTCACCATCATCTGCTGGTGGGCGAGAACACCAAGACCGACAGCATCAGTCGCATCTATTCCCATGCCCAGTCCCTGGCCCAGTGCCGCAAGTGGCTGGACGCCCATTACCCGAATGTCGAGCGCGTGGCGGTGTCCAGCAACGCCGAGGCGGCCAAGCGGGTCAAGGGCGAGTGGAATTCGGCGGCGATCGCCGGCGACATGGCGGCAGGCCTGTATGGCCTGACGCGCCTGGCAGAGAAAATCGAGGATCGTCCGGACAACTCCACGCGCTTTTTGATGATCGGTAATCAGGAAGTGCCGCCGACCGGCGACGACAAGACCTCGATCATCGTGTCCATGAGCAACAAGCCCGGTGCCTTGCACGAGCTGTTAGTGCCATTCCACGACAATGGCATCGACTTGACTCGAATCGAGACCCGACCTTCGCGCAGTGGCAAATGGACCTATGTGTTCTTCATCGACTTCGTCGGCCACCACCGTGATCCGTTGGTCAAGGGTGTGCTGGAAAAGATCAGTCAGGAAGCAGTAGCACTCAAGGTGCTGGGTTCCTACCCGAAAGCGGTTCTCTGAGGCTTTAACAATGAGTGGCGACTTCCTCGCACTGGCACAACCAGGCGTGCAACAACTTTCGCCTTACGTTCCGGGCAAGCCCGTGGACGAACTGGCCCGTGAGCTGGACATTGATCCGGCCACCATCGTCAAGCTGGCGAGCAATGAAAACCCGCTGGGCGCCAGCCCCAAGGCCCTGGCGGCGATTCGCGACGAGCTTGCCGAGCTGACCCGTTATCCGGATGGCAACGGTTTTGCCCTCAAGTCCCTGCTGGCCGAGCGCTGCGGTGTGGAAATCGACCAGGTGACCCTGGGCAACGGTTCCAACGACATTCTGGAGCTGGTGGCTCGTGCCTACCTGGCGCCTGGCTTGAATGCGGTGTTCAGCGAGCACGCATTTGCCGTCTACCCCATCGTTACCCAGGCTGTCGGAGCCCAGGCTCGCGTGGTTCCGGCCAAGAGCTGGGGGCATGACCTGCCAGCCATGCTCAAGGCGATCGATGATCGGACCCGCGTGGTGTTCATCGCCAACCCGAACAACCCGACCGGTACCTGGTTCGGTGCCGAGGAGCTGGACGAGTTTTTGCAGGATGTACCGGCCCACGTGCTGGTGGTGCTGGACGAGGCCTATATCGAGTACGCCGAAGGCAGCGACCTGCCGGATGGCCTGGACTTCCTGGCGGCCTACCCGAACCTGCTGGTTTCGCGAACCTTCTCCAAGGCCTATGGCCTGGCAGCCCTGCGGGTCGGTTATGGGCTGTCGACCCCGGTGGTGGCGGATGTGCTGAACCGCGTGCGCCAGCCTTTCAACGTCAACAGCCTGGCCTTGGCTGCGGCTTGCGCCGCACTTGAGGATGTGGACTACCTGGCTGAGAGTCGTCGTCTGAACGAGGCCGGCATGCAGCAGTTGGAGGCGGGGTTCCGTGATCTGGGCCTGAGCTGGATTCCTTCCAAGGGCAATTTCATTGCCGTGGACCTGGGGCGTGAGGCTGCGCCGATTTTCCAGGGGTTGTTGCGCGAGGGGGTGATCGTGCGGCCGGTGGCCAACTACGGCATGCCAAATCATTTACGTATCACCATCGGCCTGCCGGCGGAAAATACTCGTTTCCTTGAGGCTTTGGCCAAGGTTCTGGCCCGTGCTTGATGTCATTCCAATGCAATCTGCTGTGCCTATGATCGGTCGCCTGGTGGTGATCGGCCTGGGGTTGATTGGCGGTTCCTTTGCCAAGGGTTTGCGTGAAAGTGGCCTGTGTCGCGAGGTAGTCGGTGTCGATCTGGATCCGCAGTCCCGCCAGTTGGCGGTCGAACTGGGGGTGGTGGATCGCTGTGAAGAGGATCTGGTCCTGGCTTGCCAGGGCGCCGATGTGATTCAACTGGCGGTGCCGATCCTGGCCATGGAAAAGCTGCTGGCTCTGCTTGCCGGCATGGATCTGGGCCAGGCGGTGCTGACCGATGTCGGCAGCGCCAAAGGCAATGTGGTGCGCGCTGCGCAAGAAGCTTTTGGCGGCATGCCTGCGCGTTTTGTCCCGGGGCATCCCATTGCGGGCTCCGAGCAGAGTGGTGTGGAAGCCTCCAACGCGCAGCTGTTTCGTCGGCACAAGGTGATCCTTACGCCTCTGGAGCAGACTGATGCCGCGGCGCTGGACCTGGTCGACAGGCTTTGGCGTGAGCTGGGGGCGGATGTCGAGCACATGCAGGTCGAGCGTCACGATGAAGTCCTGGCGGCGACCAGCCATTTGCCGCACCTGCTGGCGTTCGGTCTGGTCGATTCCCTGGCCAAGCGCAGTGAAAATCTCGATATCTTCCGTTACGCTGCGGGCGGGTTCCGCGATTTCACGAGAATCGCCGGCAGCGACCCGGTCATGTGGCACGACATCTTCCTTGCCAATCGCGAGGCGGTACTGCGCACACTCGATACATTTCGCAACGACCTCGACGCTCTGCGTGACGCGGTCGATGCAGGGGACGGGCATCAATTGTTGGGCGTATTCACTCGCGCCCGGGTTGCCCGCGAGCATTTCGGTAAAATCCTGGCCCGCCGGGCCTATGTGGACGCTATGAACTCCAACGATCTGATTTTTCTGGCAAATCCTGGTGGCCGCCTGTCTGGGCGGATTCGTGTACCGGGCGACAAGTCGATTTCTCACCGCTCGATCATGCTTGGCTCGCTGGCTGAGGGCACCACTGAAGTGGAAGGTTTCCTCGAGGGTGAAGACGCTCTGGCGACCTTGCAGGCTTTTCGCGACATGGGCGTGGTCATCGAAGGGCCGCATCATGGTCGTGTGACCATTCATGGTGTTGGCTTGCACGGCTTGAAGCCGGCTCCGGGGCCGATCTACCTGGGGAACTCCGGTACCTCGATGCGCCTGTTGTCGGGCTTGCTGGCTGCACAAAGCTTCGACAGCACGTTGACTGGCGATCCGTCCCTGTCCAAGCGTCCGATGAATCGTGTGGCGAACCCGCTGCGGGAAATGGGCGCGGTCATTGAGACTGCTGCCGAGGGTCGCCCGCCGATGGTGATTCGTGGCGGTCATAAGCTCAAGGGGCTGACCTACACCTTGCCGATGGCCAGTGCGCAGGTTAAGTCCTGCCTGTTGTTGGCGGGTTTATATGCCGAAGGGAAAACCACGGTCACCGAGCCGGCTCCGACCCGTGACCATACTGAGCGCATGCTGCGTGGCTTCGGCTACTCGGTGAGTGTCGACGGCGCCACGGCCTCAGTCGAATCCGGCGGCAAGCTCAAGGCAACCCATATTGAGGTGCCTGCGGACATTTCTTCCGCGGCGTTCTTCCTGGTGGCTGCATCCATTGCCGAAGGTTCCGAACTGGTGTTGGAGCACGTGGGCATCAACCCGACCCGTACAGGTGTGATCGATATCCTACGGTTGATGGGCGCTGACATTCGTCTGGAAAACCAGCGCGAAGTGGGTGGCGAGCCGGTTGCCGATCTGCATGTGCGCGCCGCCAAGCTCAAGGGGATCGAGATTCCCGAAGAGTTGGTACCGCTGGCAATCGATGAGTTCCCTGTGTTGTTCGTCGCGGCCGCTTGCGCCGAAGGGCGCACGGTGCTGCGTGGCGCTGAAGAACTGCGGGTCAAGGAGTCTGACCGTATCCAGGTGATGGCTGATGGCCTGCTGACCCTGGGGGTCAAGTGCGAACCGACCCCGGACGGCATCATCATCGAGGGTGGCCAGATCGGCGGCGGGGAGGTTCATGGGCATGGTGACCACCGTATCGCCATGGCTTTCAGTGTTGCCTCGCTGCGCGCCAATGCGCCGATCCGCATTCATGACTGCGCCAACGTCGCGACCTCGTTCCCGAACTTCCTTGCGCTGTGCGCGCAAGTGGGGATCCGTGTCGCGCAAGAGGCCCAGTCGTGAATATCAAGGCGCCGGTGATCACCATCGATGGGCCGAGTGGTTCGGGTAAGGGCACCATTGCCGGGAAGCTAGCCAAGCATCTGGGCTGGTGTCTGCTGGACTCCGGAGCGCTGTACCGGCTGCTGGCGTTCGCTGCGCGCAATCATGGCGTCGATCTGACCAATGAAGAGTCGCTGAAATTGTTGGCGGCTCACCTGGATGTGCAGTTTCTCGGGGCTACCGAGAACCATCCGCAGCGGATCATTCTTGAGGGTGATGACGTGACGGATGACCTGCGCAACGAGCAGGTCGGGGCCTGGGCTTCTCAGGTTGCGGCGTTGCCTGCTGTGCGAGACGCCCTGCTGCAGCGTCAGCGTGCCTTTCAGGAGCCGCCGGGGTTGGTTGCCGATGGCCGCGACATGGGAACCGTGGTGTTTCCCGACGCTCCGTTGAAGATTTTCCTGACTGCCAGTGCCGAGGAGCGTGCTCGTCGCCGTTACTTGCAGTTGAAGGGAAAGGTCGATGGTGTTAGTCTGTCGAGTCTGCTAGATGAGATCCGTACGCGTGATGAGCGCGATACCCAGCGAGCGGTGGCCCCGCTCAAGCCGGCGGCTGACGCCATACAGCTGGATTCCACGGAGTTGTCCATCGATCAGGTGTTGCAACGCATCTTGAGTGAAATCGCCATTCGCGATATCACCGGGTGAACAAGAAGGGTTGCAGGGGACCAGTCATAGTCCTGCGATCGTTCTTTTATATGAACGTAACCCACATCGTCTGGGATGTGGCAGATGGGCGGATTCTTCGCCCTTATCAACAGGAATTAAAATGAGCGAAAGCTTTGCGGAACTCTTTGAAGAAAGCCTAAAAACCCTGAACCTTCAGGCAGGCTCCATCATCACCGGTGTTATCGTCGACATCGACTACCAAGCGCGTTGGGTAACCGTTCACGCTGGTCTGAAGTCTGAAGCGCTGATCCCGCTTGAGCAGTTCTACAACGATGCTGGCGAACTGTCCATCAATGTTGGTGATGAAGTTCACGTTGCTCTGGATTCGGTTGAAGACGGCTTTGGTGAAACCAAGCTCTCCCGTGAAAAAGCCAAGCGCGCTGAATGCTGGATCGTTCTGGAAGCAGCTTTCGCAGCCGAAGAAGTGGTCAAGGGCGTTATCAACGGTAAGGTTAAAGGCGGCTTCACTGTCGACGTTAACGGCATCCGTGCGTTCCTGCCAGGTTCTCTGGTTGACGTCCGTCCAGTGCGCGACACCACGCACCTGGAAGGCAAAGAGCTCGAGTTTAAAGTCATCAAACTCGACCAGAAGCGCAACAACGTTGTCGTTTCCCGCCGCAGCGTCCTCGAGGCCGAGAACTCCGCTGAGCGTGAAGCTCTGCTGGAATCCCTGCAGGAAGGTCAGCAAGTCAAAGGTATCGTCAAGAACCTCACCGATTACGGCGCATTCGTCGATCTGGGTGGCGTCGATGGCCTGCTGCACATCACCGACATGGCTTGGAAGCGTATCAAGCATCCTTCCGAAATCGTCAACGTTGGCGACGAGATCGATGTCAAGGTTCTGAAGTACGATCGCGAGCGCAATCGTGTTTCCCTGGGCCTGAAGCAACTGGGCGAAGATCCATGGGTTGCTATCAAGGCTCGTTACCCAGAAAGCACCCGCGTTACCGCTCGTGTAACCAACCTGACCGACTACGGTTGCTTCGCTGAGCTGGAAGAAGGCGTGGAAGGCCTGGTACACGTTTCGGAAATGGACTGGACCAACAAGAACATCCACCCTTCGAAAGTCGTACAAGTCGGCGACGAAGTGGAAGTTATGGTTCTGGACATCGACGAAGAGCGTCGTCGTATCTCCCTCGGCATCAAGCAGTGCAAGTCCAACCCATGGGAAGACTTCTCTGGCCAGTTCAACAAGGGCGATAAGATCTCCGGCACCATCAAGTCGATCACCGATTTCGGTATCTTCATTGGTCTGGACGGTGGCATCGACGGTCTGGTTCACCTGTCCGACATCTCCTGGAACGAAGTGGGCGAAGAAGCCGTACGCCGTTTCAAGAAGGGCGACGAGCTGGACACCGTTATCCTGTCGGTTGACCCTGAGCGCGAGCGCATCTCCCTGGGTATCAAGCAACTGGAAAGCGATCCGTTCTCCGAGTACGTTCAAGAGAACGACAAAGGCGCAATCGTTAAGGGTGTTGTAAAAGAAGTTGACGCCAAAGGCGCCATCATCACCCTGGCTAACGATATCGAAGCTACTCTGAAAGCCTCCGAAATCAGCCGTGACCGCATCGAAGATGCGCGTAACGTTCTGAAAGAAGGCGAAGAAGTTGAAGCCAAGATCATCAGCGTTGACCGTAAGAGCCGTGTAATCCAGCTCTCGATCAAGTCGAAAGACGTTGAAGACGAGAAAGAAGCTATCCAGAGCCTGCGCGACAAGCCAGCTGCTTCGGATATCGCTGCTGGTCCTACTACTCTGGGTGACCTGCTGCGTGCACAAATGGAAAAGCAGAACTAAGTTCTGTCAGACCATAAAAAAGGGCGACTTCGGTCGCCCTTTTTTGTGCCTGAAATTCGAGAGGGTCAGAGCAGGGGGCCGGGGAAACCAATCTGTGCAATGAGTTGTCTCTTTCTTAGGTGGGTTGGCTGCCGTGTCAGGGTCTAGGCTTACCCAATGGGTGCATTACTCAAGCAGCATAAGCTGCCTTAAGGAAGAGCATGAGCAGGTTGGGTGTCGTAGTTTTGGTGCTTCTTTTGACTGGGTGTACGACCAATGTAAAGACCCATGCGGTGCGCGGGGTCAGTGGCATAGAAATTGACTGTTCGGGGCTGGGGTCGGATTGGGACAAATGCTACAAGCGTGCTGCGCGTGAGTGTAAGGCCAATGGCTACAAGGTCATTACCAAGTCCAGTGATGCCAAGGATGAGGAGGGGGATTATCCCTTCGGTTGGAATCCGGCGGGTTATCTGACCCGAACGATACTGGTCATGTGTCGATAGGGCGGCTTTGCGTTTTTGTCACGGCATCTTCTGCAAGAAAGGAGTTTGTATTAGCGTCGCAGATGGGCTGTTCAAAACCCTCAGAGCATGCTAAAACCTTTGAAGCACTGACCTAGCTGCTTGAAAAAGAAGGGAAAAATATGACGAAGTCGGAGTTAATCGAACGAATTGTCACCCATCAAGGGCTGCTCTCATCCAAGGATGTCGAGTTGGCGATAAAGACGATGCTTGAACAGATGTCTCAATGCCTAGCCACTGGCGATCGAATTGAGATTCGTGGCTTTGGTAGCTTTTCGCTTCACTATCGTGCGCCTCGGGTAGGTCGTAACCCAAAAACAGGTCAGTCAGTTAGCTTGGATGGAAAATTCGTTCCCCACTTTAAGCCGGGTAAGGAGCTTCGTGATCGAGTTAACGAAGAGGAGGTGGATGGCCTGTGAGCCTAAGATAAAAACACTCTAGATGAAGTCGCTTTTAGTATGCTGTTCGCTCGCAGAGGAAGGCGGAATGCTTGTCGGTGATCGAACAGGTCATTGGCTTGAGTGGGATTGCTTTTAAGCTGTTTTTATAGTGTCGGTCCTAGGTTTCTCCTAGCGACTCCCTTGTTTCTACCATCTTAAAATCTCGCAGGGTTGATTGTTCTTCTTTCAGCCGAAGTGGGCTTTGGGTCATTTTGATATTGAATGATGCTTTGCGATGGCAGCTCTGCTGCTTGCGCGATTATCTTGAGCTGTGTCTGCGGTATTCTGCGTTGCATTGAGATCGGGATGTTTTTTTGATGGATAGTATGGCTCGGCAGGTTGTTGACGGCGCATAATGTCATTTTCGAGTGTTTCAGATACTACTCTGTGGCGCCAGTTTTAGAAGGTACGGTAGATAATGGCCAGGATCCTTTTGACGGGAGCATCCGGTTTTGTAGGCGGCGCTGTTCATGAGTGTTTATCTAAAAATTCACCCCATAAGTTAACTGTCGTGGTGCGAAAGCCCATTCCGGCTTTAGCGGCTACCACGTCTGTTACTCAGGTAGAACAGATTGATGGTCTGACGGACTGGAGTTCGATATTGCTTGATTGCAATGTCGTAGTACATGCCGCTGCCCGTGTCCATGTAATGCATGAGTCCTCACTCGATCCTCTCGAGGCCTTCCGGAAGGTCAATGTGGAAGGGACGCTAAATTTGGCTCGCCAGGCTGCCCAGCGTGGTGTAGGTCGATTCGTTTTTATCAGTTCCATCAAGGTTAATGGTGAGGGGACATCACTCAATGTTCCTTATACTGCTGATGATGAGCCTGCCCCTACAGATCCATATGGTATTTCCAAAATGGAAGCGGAAAAGGGCTTGGCTCTCATTGCCTCTCAAACGGGAATGGAAGTTGTAATTATTCGCCCAGTTCTTGTATACGGTCCTGGCGTTAAAGCTAACTTTCTTAATATGATGCGCTGGTTGTATAAGGGAGTTCCTTTACCTTTTGGGGCAATAGATAACCGCCGGAGTTTGGTGGCATTAGATAATTTGGTGGATCTGATAGTTACGTGCATTGATCATCCGCTAGCTGCCAATCAGGTGTTTTTAGTTAGTGATGGGGACGATCTTTCGACAACCGAACTGCTAAAAAGAATGGGTAATGCATTGGGTAAGCCTGCTCGTCTGCTGGCCATCCCCAGTGGGATCTTGAGTTTTAGTGCTGCATTGTTGGGTAAAAAATCCATTTCCCAACGGCTGTGTGGTTCTCTTCAGGTTGATATATCCAAGAATCTTGAGCTATTGGGGTGGGCTCCTCCTCTGAGTGTAAATAAAGCACTTGATGCTACAGCGAAATACTTTATTGATAGTTGTGCTTGAGTTTTAACTCATTTGAAGAGGCTTTCTGGTTTAAAGGGTATGACTCTAATGATTATCGATTTTTCATGCGCTTTAAGGATTGAAGTTACATGGTGATTTGGTTCTTTATGTTAGTAGTAGCCAGTGTTTCGCTTCTGCTAACGTGGGTGTTGCGACGCTATGCTCTAGCTCGCAGCTTGATGGACGTTCCCAATAGTCGCAGCTCTCACACCGTGCCTACCCCCAGAGGGGGGGGCGTTGCAATTGTCCTGAGCTTTCTGGCTGCTGCGCCTCTGCTAAGCGTGCTGGTAGATATTCCTCTGCTTTCCATAGGGGCTTTATGGGGAGCAGGTGCCCTGATAGCTGTAGTTGGTTTTTTAGATGATCATGGGCATATAGCAGCGCGTTGGAGACTGCTTGCGCACTTTATCGCGGCGATATGGGCTCTGACTTGGCTAGGTGGATTGCCTGCGATTAATGTATTTGGCATGGATCTCAATCTTTCATGGTTGGGACATATCTGCGCAGTTTTTTATCTGGTCTGGATGCTCAATCTATACAACTTCATGGATGGTATTGATGGGATTGCCAGTGTTCAGGCTGTGAGTACATGTCTTGGTGCCTGCGTAATTTACTGGTTTGCTGATGCTCCATCATTGATTTGGCTGCCACTGTTATTGTCGATGGCAGTGCTGGGTTTCCTTTACTGGAACTTCCCTCCTGCACGTATTTTCATGGGGGACGCTGGCAGCGGTTTTCTTGGACTTGTTCTGGGGATACTTTCCGTACAAGCAGCCTGGGCATCCTCGCGCTTTCTTTGGGTATGGTTGATTCTTCTTGGCGTCTTCATTGTTGATGCGACCTTTACTCTGACTCGGCGGTTAGTTCGCGGAGACAAGGTCTATGAAGCGCATCGTAGTCATGCTTATCAGTTCGCCTCCCGCCAGTTTGGTCGGCATCTACCAGTGACCTTGGCGGTCTTGGGTATCAATACACTCTGGCTTCTGCCAATCGCCATAGGCGTGGGGCTGTTCGGGTTGGATGGTATTATTGGTCTAGCACTGGCTTACGCGCCGCTGGTTTTACTTGCTTTCAGGTTTCGGGCGGGTGAGTTGGAGAAACAGGCTGATACTGCCTAGTATTCGGGACTACCAAATAGGGCGCTTTCCATCAGTATGCAACATAGATCGAGGCTGAAGGCCGAGGTTCGAAAAAGGAATTATGGATAAGATACGAACACTTCTGTTGAAGCTCCCGCGGCGGCAGAAGAGGGTGCTGCAGGTGGTCACCGACATTTTGCTGGTGTGGGTCGCTCTATGGATGGCATTTGTCGTCAGGTTGGGTTTTGACGATCTGAACAATCCTTTCATTGTGCATTTCTGGCTATTCGCCAGCGCTCCTATAGTTGCCATTCCTCTGTTCATTCGGTTCGGGATGTATCGCGCGGTCATGCGTTACTTCGGTAACGATGCTCTTATTGCTATCGTCAAGGCCGTAACCCTGTCGGCTTTGACTCTCGCGCTGGTGGTCTATGTGTATAGCAATCACCAGACCGTGGTGCCGCGCTCAATCGTATTCAACTATTGGTGGTTGAGTATGGTGATGATTGGTGGACTTAGGCTGGCGATGCGTCAGTACTTTCTTGGTGACTGGTTCACCACCGCCCAGCATGTACCTTTTACCAATCGTGATGATGGTTTGCCTAAGGTGGCTATCTACGGTGCTGGAGCGGCAGGCAATCAACTGGTGGCGGCGTTGCGATTGGGGCGGTTGATGCGTCCTGTGGCCTTTATCGATGATGACGGCAGTATTGCCGATCGGATGATCGCCGGGCTGCAGGTGTATAAACCCAAGCATTTGCAGCAAATGATTGATGACACGGGGGCAGAAGAGATTCTCCTGGCAATTCCCTCATCCAGTCGTAGCCGTCGAAGAGAGATTCTGGGGTATTTGGAAGGGTTCCCCTTACATGTACGAAGTGTTCCCGGTTTCATGGATCTTGCCAGTGGCCGAGTGAAAGTCGATGACATTCAAGAGGTGGACATAGCTGACCTGCTTGGGCGTGACGCGGTCCCGGCTCAAGTTGACCTGTTGGCGCATTGTATAAAGGGGCAGACAGTTCTGGTGACAGGTGCTGGAGGGTCTATCGGTTCTGAACTTTGTCGGCAGATTCTGCTCCAGGACCCTAGCACGCTAATATTGCTCGATCACAGTGAGTTTAATCTTTACAGTATCTTGTCCGAACTTGAACAGCGTGTATCGAGAGAGTCTCGGCTTGTAAAACTATTGCCAATTCTTGGTTCGGTACGCAACTACGAGAAGTTGCTGTCAGTCATGAAGACCTGGAGCGTCGATACGGTTTATCACGCGGCTGCATATAAGCATGTTCCGATGGTAGAACATAATATCGCTGAAGGTGTACTTAATAATGTCATGGGGACGCTCAATACCGCGCAGGCCGCACTGCAATGTGGGGTAGCCAACTTTGTATTGATTTCTACGGATAAGGCGGTTCGCCCAACCAATGTCATGGGTAGTACCAAACGACTGGCGGAGCTTACGTTGCAGGCGTTGAGCAAGGAGCTGGCCCCGGTTCTGTTCGATGATTTGTCAAATGTGTCACGGGTTAATAAAACTCGTTTCACCATGGTCCGTTTCGGGAATGTACTGGGCTCTTCAGGTTCGGTTATTCCGCTATTCCATAAGCAGATCAAGTCTGGTGGCCCATTAACGGTTACGCATCCAAAGATCACCCGTTATTTCATGACCATCCCAGAGGCTGCCCAATTGGTCATTCAGGCAGGTTCGATGGGGCAGGGTGGGGACGTATTTGTATTGGATATGGGCGAGCCAGTCAGAATTGTCGAGCTGGCAGAAAAAATGATTCATCTTTCCGGGCTGAGTGTTCGCTCGGAAAAAAATCCTCATGGTGATATCGCGATTGAGTTTACTGGCTTGCGGCCTGGTGAAAAGCTTTACGAAGAGTTGCTGATTGGAGACAACGTCGCCGCTACTCAGCACCCGATGATCATGAGTGCCAACGAGGATCATCTACCGTGGGAAACACTCAAGCTGAAGCTCGCTGAACTCCTTGCAGCCCTTGAGTTGGACGACTATGCAAGAGTTCGCCAGTTGCTTCGCGAGACCGTAAGTGGCTACACACCGGATGGTGAAATCGTCGACTGGGTCTATCAGCAGCGTCGTCTCAAACCTTGAATCTACATAAGCAGTAACTCTCTGGCTTTTGATTTGCCCGTGGCATCAACCTAGGTTTGGAAGGCAGCTTTGGAAAGCTGCTTTCCTTACTCGATGTCATGGAGCGTCACTATGCGTAACTCTTTTTTCATCTCATTGATCTTTGCTTTTCTCGCCAGCTTTGCACTTGTCACTCAAGCAGCGCCGGGTCCTAAGACCCAGCCCGGTTCTGCGCAAGTGGCGGAGCAGGCGCCGATTCAAGCGAGCAAGGTCAATCTCAATACGGCGGATGAGGCTGTGCTGCAACGCGAGCTTTTTGGGGTGGGGGCTGCCAAGGCCAAGGCGATTGTTGCTTATCGGGAAGAAAATGGGCCCTTTGCTTCGGTGGACGAGTTGCTAGAGGTCAAGGGGATTGGGAGGGCGATTCTGGAACGAAATCTGGATAAGCTCGAAGTCAATTGAGTTCTCCCGCATAACGTTTGAAGGCCGGTCTATGACCGGCCTTTTGCATTTCATGAGTGGGGTAGCTGACAGTGTATCTCTATTGCCTGGATTAATTATTTTCATGATGGTTCAAAAATATTATGATAATAATATTTCCGGGCGCCAAATGTTTCTGGCCGAAGGCGCTCATTACTTTCATGCATTGTCAGGAGTCCAGCTATGAGTTCGATTCAATCCCAAGGTACAGCATTGGTCACTGGGGCCTCATCCGGTATTGGAGCGGTTTATGCCGAGCGACTGGCGGCGCGAGGTTTTGATTTGTTGCTGGTTGCTCGGGATGAGGGACGTTTGAAGGCGGCAGCCAATGCGTTGAGCGATAAATATAACGTGCAGGTGGAGGTGTTGAAGGCGGATTTGACGCTCAAGAAGGACTTGCTGAGTGTCGAGCAACGTTTGCGCGACGACTCCCGTATCAGCTTGCTGCTGAACAATGCGGGAGTAGCTGCCAGCGGGGCTTTGGCTGGCGCCGACCTGGATCAGATGGAACACATGATTCAGCTCAATGTAGTGGCACTGACCCGGCTGGCCGGGGTGGCTGCAACGAGTTTCTCTGCGACTGGGCGTGGGGCGATTATCAATATTGCCTCGGTGGTGGCCTTGATTCCTGAGCGTTTCAACGCGACTTATAGTGCAACCAAGGCATATGTACTCAGTTTGACTCAGTCGCTGCAGGCTGAGTTGAAGGGTAGCGGGGTTCGTGTCCAGGCTGTCTTGCCGGGTGTCACTCGTACCGAGATCTGGGAGCGTTCAGGGCTCGATGCCAAGACCATTCCGGCGGAAATGGTGATGGAGGTACAGGAGATGGTCGATGCAGCGTTGAGCGGCTTGGATCAGGGCGAGTTGATTACATTGCCTTCGCTACCCGATCCTGCGGATTGGCAGGCTTTGGTGGCGGCACGCTTGGCTCTTGGCCCCAATCTGTCCAGGAGCAGTGCGGCCGCTCGCTATAAATAAGAAGAGTAGGTGGAGCGTATCGCTTCAGCGCCGCTCCTGTTGCTTCAGGCCCTCGCGAACCACCTCCAGTATCCGAGTTCCCAACTGCGGGTTTTCCACGCTGCGAGAAAGCATGAGTGCACCGACCAAGGTGGACATGAGCATCAGGCTTCGCTCGGCTTTCTGTTCGCCTTCCAGCACCGATTCTAGTTGTTCGAGCCTGGTGTTGAGCACCTCATCCGTAATCGCACTGGGTTGCCCGCGCTGGCCGAGTTCCGAGCTCATGGTCGGTAGCGGGCAACCTTGATGAGGGGACTTCTGGTGCCACTCGCAGAGGTAGTTATCGATAAAGGCTGGTAGTGGATGCTCTTGTGCGAACAGCGCTGCGCAATGGGCGTCCAGCTCTTGAGCGGCGGCGCGCAGGGCTTCTTCTACTAGTTCATCCTTGGACTTGAAGTGGGAATAGAAGCCGCCATGGGTCAACCCCAGGGCTTTCATCAGGGGCTGTAGACCTGTTGCACCTATCCCGTCACGCCGAAAACGTTCTGAAGCTTCCTGGATAATGCGTTGATGAGTCTGGGCTTTATGGTCTGGCGAGTAACGCATTTGAGAAACCTCCGCAACTAGAAGACCATTTTAACCAAGGATTCTCAGATCATGCCCCTACTTCTAGGCAGGGATTGTCAGCGTTGACAGCTTCCCGACAGCTTTTCGTGAGGGCATAAGGGGTGATTGAAGTTGGCACGATAAGTGACTACCTGCTGTTCATGAATTGTTGAACAATCGTGAGGTGCCCCATGAGCGACGGACTATCCCTGGCGGATCACATTACTGTGGAACTGCGGGCTGACATCATCGGTGGTCGTTTATTGCCCGGAATGGCGCTGGTGGAAAGCGAGCTGGTCAGTGCCTATAGCGCCTCACGCAATACCATCCGTGAAGCCCTGCACCGTCTGGGGCAGGAAGGGTTGACCTGGTACGTACGGCACAAAGGCGTAGTGGTCCGTCGCCTTGGTGCTGATGACGTGCGGGATCTGTTTCGAGTGCGCCGTACCCTGGAGTTGCAGGCCATCGCCAATGCTCGCCCGCTACGCGAGTACCAGTCCGATCGCATGCTCGATGCCATGGAAGCGGCGGAGCTTGCCCGGGAGCGCGAGGACTGGCGCGCCGTGGGAACCCATGGCCTGCGTTTTCACCAGCATGTGGTGGGGTTGCTGGGCTCGCCACTATTCGATGAGTTCTTCACCAACGTGGTGGCGCAGTTGCGCCTGGTGTTTTGTACGGCGCCGGATGAGGCGCGGTTTCAGGCGCCCTGGCTGGTCCGTGACCGACAGATCCATGAATGGCTTCTGGGGGGTGACAAGGCGGCCGCCATCGAGGCCATGGAGTTGTATCTGGACGACTCGGAGCGCCTGCTGTTGGACATGCTCGACCAATCCCTGTGTCACTGAAAGAGGGCGATACCCATGTACAAAGACTATCCAGCGGCTTATCAGGTCAGTAAAGGTTCGGCGCTACAGGTGGATAAGGCGTTTTACGAGCGCATTCGGCACAATCAAGGCCAACGCCATCTGATCGAGCAGTTCGAGGTTCCGATTCGTACCGGACGCGCCTGGAAGGTGCCCGCCGGGCACGTATTTCGGGTGACCACCCCGGTAGGGCCGCAGGTGGGCGACTTCAACGTATGGAATGCCAACGATCCGCGTGAGCGCCTCTGGGCTGCGCGCACCCGGCAGTTGCAGGGGGCGCATGTCAGTACCCACGACCGGCTCTGGTCGAACCTGCCTTTTCTGCGGCCGCTGGTGACCATCACCGATGACAGCCTGGCCCATTACGGCATCGACGAGCATGGTGGCCGCCTGCACGATCTACTGGGCACCCGTTGCGACCCCTATGTGAATCGCATGCTTACCGGCGAGGACTTTCACCATCACTGCCATTCCAACCTGACGCGGGCAGTGCTGCCTCATGGCCTGACCGAGTTCGATGTGCATGATGTGTTGAACATCTTCCAGTGCACGGGCCTGAACCATGACGACATGTACTTCATGAAGGCCTGCCCGGCGCAGAAGGGGGATTATCTGGAGTTCTTCGCCGAAATCGACCTGCTCTGTGCATTGTCGACCTGTCCGGGCGGAGATCTGTCCTTGCCGATGTGGGGGCCTGAAGCTCAGGATCCGTTAAGCGTGTGCCGTCCACTGGGAGTGGAAATCTATCGTCTGGACGAGTCGCTGCTCGAAGGCTGGAGCCAGCCGCAACGTGCAGCCTATAAGGGCCAGCACGGGTTGCACATTGCCAAGGCCGAATGGGAGCGCTGAGCATCCAGGCAACCCCTGCACGTTAGGGTGAAGGGGCTGTAGGCTTAACGATCCTGCGCTTCCTTGGCATCCATTTGTGCGTTGCGCTCGGCCACGCGCTTGCGTTGCTCATCGGTCAGCTCGACCTTGTTGGCGGTGTCGCGCAGCATCATCAAGCCGCCAACGATAGAACCGATAGCAACCACCAGAATCAACCAGGCATACCAGGGCATAGGGCTCTCCTTAATGGGCAGTAGCCCGCAGGCGAAGGTTCGCCTTCGGGCCTGCCTATAACGCTTTGAGTTAAAGCGCTTCGCAGTGGTTCCATTGTATGCCTGATCCGCCTGGTGCGAGCAGAGCGCGGTTCAACGGCCGGTGAGCATGGCGTCCACCGGTGCGTCGGCCCGCAGTTGCCCGGTCAGCAGGAAGTAGATGAAGCCCAGGGCCATGAACACCAGAAATATCAGGCCGATCAGGGC
The DNA here is from genome assembly GCF_058799535.1 of Pseudomonas sp. GW822-FHT06D10. Lineage (NCBI taxonomy): Bacteria > Pseudomonadati > Pseudomonadota > Gammaproteobacteria > Pseudomonadales > Pseudomonadaceae > Pseudomonas > Pseudomonas sp. GW822-FHT06D10. Next base: position 115,350 of record NZ_JBXALN010000009.1, read on the forward strand.
ATTGAACCAGGCCATGGCCACCAGGCAGACCGCGGCCAGTGCCAGGGCGATGGCCGGCACCAGCGGATAGCCCGGGGCGCGGAAGCTGCGTGGCAGATTCGGTTCCGCCCTGCGCAGTTTGAACAGGCTGAGCATGCTCATGATGTACATCACGATGGCACCGAACACCGCCATGGTGATCATGGCGGCAGTGAGGGTCATGCCGCCAAGGTTGATCAGACCATCGCTGTAGATGGCGGCGATGCCGATCAGGCCGCCGGCGATGATCGCCCGATGTGGCGTCTGAAAGCGCGACAGCCTGGCCAGGGAGGCAGGCAGGTAACCGGCCCGGGCCAGGGCGAAGAACTGGCGCGAGTAGCCGAGGATGATCCCGTGGAAACTTGCCACCAGGCCGAACAGGCCGATCCATACCAGCATGTGCAGCCAGCCGGAACTGTCACCCACAACGGTCTTCATCGCCTGGGGCAGCGGGTCGTTGATGTTCGACAAGCTGCGCCAGTCCCCCACGCCGCCGGCGAAGAACATCACCCCCATGGCCAGCAGCACCAGGGTCAGGATGCCGCTGATATAGGCTTTGGGAATGGTGCGCTTGGGGTCCTTGGCTTCTTCGGCAGCCATGGCCGCGCCTTCGATGGCCAGGAAGAACCAGATGGCGAAGGGAATGGCGGCGAACATCCCGGCAATTGCCGGGGCGCCGAAGGCGTCGGCGCCTGCCCAGCCATTGAGGGCGAAGTTGCTGAAGCTGAAGGCCGGGGCCACCACGCCCATGAACACCAGTAGTTCGGCCACCGCCAGCACGCAGACCACCAGTTCAAAGGTGGCTGCCAGTTTCACCCCAAGAATGTTCAGGCCCATGAATACGATGTAGGCGCCAACCGCGGCATGTTTCGGATCCAGGGCCGGGAATTGCACGTTCAGGTAAGCGCCGATGGCCAGGGCGATGGCGGGAGGGGCGAAGACGAATTCGATCAGGGTGGCCAGCCCCGCGATCAAGCCGCCTTTTTCACCAAAGGCGCGACGGCTGTAGGCAAACGGGCCTCCGGCGTGGGGAATCGCCGTGGTCAGCTCGGTGAAACTGAATATAAAGCAGGTATACATGGTCGCCACCATCAGCGAGGTCACGAGAAACCCCAGGGTTCCTGCCACGCCCCAGCCATAGCTCCAGCCGAAGTACTCCCCGGAAATCACCAGTCCGACTGCGATGCCCCATAAATGCAGCGTGCCCAAGGTGGGCTTGAGTTGTGTGTTCATCGGTTGCTCCCTGAACGATTAGGACGTGCTCGCGGCTGTTCTGTGCAGTGCCCATGCCAGTTCCTGGAACACCGTCGTAAAGCACGAAAAGCTGTCGTATCGAGGATGTTTCGCCGATTTTTAGCACTATTGACCTTCAGTGCATGGGGGCGTGATGCCTCGCATCGGGGCAGCCGCGCTCCAGAGGCGAGCGATGCGCTTCATCGCCCCTCGTAAAGGCTGGATGACGCCAGTCTTTACGCTTTCTTTATGCGCTGCCCGCTCCGTCGATCTCGTTCCTTTACAGGCACCCTGCGGACAATGCCTGCATTCGCGGCAATCGCCGTACCACGGAGACATTCCATGAACATTCTGGACGCGGTGTCGCTGCTGCTGGCAGTGGGCCTGTTCATTTATCTATTGGTTGCGCTGCTGCGCGCGGATCGGAACTAGGAGCTGCGGTTATGCACAGTTATGACTATTGGCTGATCCTCGCCTTCTTCGCTCTGGTGCTGTTGCCCGCACCTTGGCTGGGGCGCTTCTACTACCGGGTGATGGAGGGCCAGCGCACCTGGCTGACCCCGGTTCTGGGCCCGGTGGAGCGTGTCTGCTATCGAATCTCCGGGATCGATCCACAGGTTGAGCAGAGCTGGCAGAAATACACCCTGGCTTTGCTGGCCTTCAATCTGGCCGGGTTTGTCCTGCTGTTTGCCATCTTGCTGTTTCAGGATCACCTGCCGCTCAATCCGCAGCATCTTCCGGGGCAGGAATGGACGCTGGCGTTCAACACCGCAGTCAGTTTCATGACCAACACCAACTGGCAGTCCTACAGCGGCGAAGCCTCCCTGAGCTACCTCAGCCAGATGGTCGGCCTTACCGTGCAGAACTTCGTCAGCGCAGCCACCGGGCTGGCGGTGCTGGTTGCCTTGTGCCGCGGCATTGGCCGGCGTTCGGTGCGCACCCTGGGCAACTTCTGGGTCGATATGACCCGCGCCACCCTCTACGGCCTGTTGCCGCTGTGCCTGCTGCTGGCGCTGTTCCTGGTCTGGCAGGGCGTACCCCAGACCTTTGCCCATTACGTGGATGCCCTGACCCTGCAGGGCAATGACCAGGTCATTCCGCTGGGCCCGGCCGCCAGTCAGATTGCCATCAAACAGTTGGGCACCAACGGTGGCGGTTTCTTCGGCGTCAACTCGGCGCACCCGTTCGAGAACCCCACGGCCTGGAGCAATCTGTTCGAACTGGTATCGATCATCCTGATTCCGGTGGCCCTGGTGTTCACCTTCGGCCATTACGTCAAGGACCTGCGTCAGAGCCGGGCGATCATCGCCTGCATGTTCGCCTTGTTCCTGATCGGCGGTGCTACCTCGCTGTGGGCGGAGTATCAACCCAACCCGGCGTTGCAGAACGCAGCGGTAGAGCAGGCTGCGCCCCTGGAAGGCAAGGAAGCCCGCTTCGGCACCACTGCCACGGTGCTCTGGTCGGTGACCACCACTGCGGCCTCCAACGGTTCGGTGAATGGCATGCACGACAGCCTCAACCCGCTGAGCGGCATGGTGGCGCTGATCAACATGATGGTCGGCGAAGTGATCTTCGGCGGCGTCGGCGCGGGCCTCTACGGCATGTTGCTGAACGTGTTGATCGCAGTGTTCCTGGCCGGGCTGATGATCGGTCGCACCCCGGAATACCTGGGCAAGAAGCTACAGGCCAAGGAGGTGCAGTTGCTGGTAGTGACCCTGATGGTGATGCCCATCGGCGTCCTGGTGCTGGGCGCCCTGGCCGCCAGCTTGCCGGGGCCGGCAGCAGCCATCAGCAACCCGGGGCCCCATGGCTTCAGTCAACTGCTCTACGCCTACACTTCGGCCAGCGCCAACAACGGCTCGGCGTTCGGTGGCTTCAGCGCCAATACCCCGTTCCATAACCTGATGCTGGGCCTGGGCATGCTGATCGGTCGCTTCGGCTACATCCTGCCGGTGCTGGCCCTGGCCGGCAGCCTGGCGATGAAGAAGACCGCACCCATCGGGCAGAACAGTTTTCCCACCCATGGCCCGCTGTTCGTGGCCTTGCTGACCGTGACCATCTTGCTGGTGGGCGGCCTGACCTTCCTGCCGACCCTGGCGCTGGGCCCAATCGCCGAACACCTGAGCATGGGCTTCTGAGGACCTGATGATGAATATGCATGTTCCTGCCTCGAACAAAGCCGCCGATGCGCTCGCCAAGAGCCAGCCGGCCAAGGCCGAAGTGGCGAGTACCGCAATCTCTGCCCTGTGGCGCCCGGCGCTGATCCAGGCTTTCGTCAAGCTTGACCCGCGCCAGTTGCAGCGCTCGCCAGTGATGCTGGTGGTGGAACTGACAGCGATCCTGACCACCGTGCTGTGTTTCATTCCGGACACCGCAGTGCCGACCTTCGTCGCCGCCCAGATTGCTCTCTGGCTGTGGTTCACGGTGCTCTTTGCCAACTTCGCCGAGGCCCTGGCGGAAGGCCGCGGCAAGGCTCGCGCCGACAGTCTCAAGGCCGGCAGTGAGGGCTTGAGCGCTCGCCGCCGGGCCAGCGACGGAAGCTATCAGCTGGTGCCGGCAGTCAATCTGCGCAAAGGCGACGTGGTGCGGGTTGAAGCCGGCGAAATGATTCCCGGCGATGGCGAGGTGATCGAAGGTATCGCCGCGGTCAACGAAGCGGCAATCACTGGTGAATCGGCTCCGGTGATCCGGGAATCCGGCGGTGACCGTTCGGCGGTGACCGGCAACACCCGGCTGGTCTCCGACTGGCTGCTGGTGCGCATTACCAGCAACCCCGGCGAGTCGACCCTGGACCGCATGATCGCTCTGGTGGAAGGTGCCAAGCGGCAGAAGACACCGAACGAAGTGGCCCTGGATATCCTGCTGATCGGCCTGACCCTGATCTTCCTGCTGGTGGTGGTGACCCTGCAGCCCTTCGCCCACTTTGCCAATGGCAGCCTGCCGCTGGTGTTCCTGGTGGCGCTGCTGGTCACCCTGATCCCCACCACCATCGGCGGCCTGCTCTCGGCCATCGGGATCGCCGGGATGGACCGCCTGGTGCGCTTGAACGTGATCGCCAAGTCCGGGCGTGCGGTGGAGGCGGCGGGGGACGTGCACGTGTTGCTGCTGGACAAGACCGGCACCATCACTTTCGGTAACCGCCGTTGCAGCGCCATCTACCCGGCGCCGGGCGTCAGTGCCCAGGTACTGGCCGAAGCGGCCTTGATGGCCTCCCTGGCGGACGACACTGCCGAAGGCAAGTCCATCGTCGAGTACCTGCGGGAGCTTTATCCACAGCCCGAGCCGGGCAGCGATCTGCTGACGGCAGTGCCTTTCAGCGCTGAAACCCGATTGTCCGGGGTCGATTACCAGGGCCGGGTCTATCGCAAGGGGGCAGTGGATTCGGTGTTGAGTTTCGTCGGCCTCAAACGCAGCGAGCTGGCACCGGCCCTGTCCCGGGAGATCGACAAGATCGCCCAGAGCGGCGGCACCCCGCTGCTGGTCTGTGCCGAGGGCCGGATGCTCGGCGCCATTCACCTGAAGGACGTGGTCAAGCCCGGCATTCGCGAGCGTTTCGCCGAGTTGCGCAAGCTGGGTATCCGTACCGTGATGGTGACCGGCGACAACCCGCTGACCGCCGCGGCCATTGCCGCCGAAGCCGGAGTCGACGATGTACTGGCCGAGGCCACGCCGGAGAAGAAGCTGGCGCGCATTCGCCACGAGCAAAACGACGGGCGTCTGGTGGCCATGTGCGGTGACGGCGCCAACGACGCACCGGCATTGGCCCAGGCCGATGTCGGCATGGCCATGAACGACGGCACCCAGGCGGCGCGCGAGGCGGCCAACATGGTTGACCTGGACAGCGATCCGACCAAGCTGCTGGATGTGGTGCAGATCGGCAAGGAGCTTCTGGTGACCCGGGGTGCCCTGACCACCTTCTCCATCGCCAACGACGTGGCCAAGTACTTCGCCATCCTGCCGGCACTGTTCGCGGCGATTTATCCACAGCTGGGGGTGCTCAACGTCATGGGGCTGGCCAGCCCGCAGAGCGCAATCCTTTCGGCCATCGTGTTCAACGCCCTGATCATCGTGGTGCTGATCCCCCTGGCATTGCGTGGGGTGCGGGTACAGGCGGCCAGTGCCGCGCACCTGCTGCGGCGCAACCTGTTGATCTACGGCGTGGGTGGCATTGTCGTGCCCTTTGTCGGGATCAAGCTGATCGACATGCTGTTGACTGCGCTGCACCTGGTGTAACCGGCCTGCAGATCTGAGCGAATCGAGGAGTGAGAGATGACTAGCGTAGTGCGTCCGGCCTTGAGCCTGATTGTGTTGATGACCCTGATCACCGGTGTGGCCTATCCCCTGGTGGTGACCGGCGTGGCCCAGTTGGCCTTCCCGGAACAAGCCAATGGCAGCCTGGTGCGCGATGCCGACGGCAGGGTGCGGGGTTCGGCCCTGATCGCCCAGGATTTCGTCGGTGATGCCTGGTTCCATCCGCGCCCTTCGGCGGGGGCCTTTGCCACGGTATCCAGCTCTGCCAGCAACCTGGCGCCGAGCAATCCGGCCCTGGCCACGCGGGTGATCGAGGATGCCAACAAGCTCCTGGTACCGGGGCAGGGGCCGGTGCCCCTGGCATTGCTGACCACTTCGGGCAGCGGCCTCGATCCACACTTGCCACCGCAGGCAATTGACTATCAACTGGCGCGGGTCGCGGCGGCGCGCAACCTGTCGCCAGCCAAATTGCAGGCCCTGGTGGACGCCCATATAGAGCAGCCGCTGGTGGGGCCGCCGGTGGTCAATGTACTGGCCCTGAACCTGGCCCTGGAACAGCTGTAGCCGCTGCCGAACCTGCGAGGCTGCAAAATGCCCCGCGGGGGCTTCCAGCCTCAGGGAGCGCTGGCAAACGCAACTGAAGTGAGCGCAGATTGAACCGAATGTCTTGTCGCAGAGAGATAACCCATGAGTGATTCCGGTCGCGCCGACGCGCTGCTAGCCGAGCTGCCACGGGACGGCCGCGGCCGGCTCAAGGTGTTCCTGGGCGCCGCCCCCGGGGTTGGCAAGACCTACGCCATGCTCCAGGCGGCCCATAGCCAACTGCGCCAAGGGGTCAAGGTGCTTGCCGGGGTGGTGGAGACCCACGGCCGCGCCGAGACCGAAGCCTTGTTGAGCGGGCTGCCCCAGCAGCCCTTGGTGCGTTCGGAATACCGTGGCGTATTGCTGGAGGAAATGGACCTCGATGGCCTGCTCAAGGCCAAGCCCAAGCTGGTACTGGTGGACGAACTGGCCCACAGCAATGCCCCGGGCAGCCGGCACGCCAAGCGCTGGCAGGACATTCAGGAGTTGCTGGCGGCCGGGATCGACGTCTTCACCACGGTCAATGTCCAGCACCTGGAAAGCCTCAATGACCAGGTGCGCGGCATTACCGGGGTCCAGGTGCGCGAAACCCTGCCTGACTGGGTGTTGCAAGAGGCCTATGAGTTGCTGCTGGTGGACTTGCCGCCCCGAGAGCTGCTGGAGCGTCTGCGGGACGGCAAGGTCTATGTGCCGGAGCAGGCGCGGGCGGCCATCGATGCATTTTTCACCCAGACCAACCTCACCGCCCTGCGCGAACTGGCGATGCAGACCGCCGCCGCCCAGGTGGACAACGACCTGGCCCAGGGCTATCGCCAGTTGGGGCAGGCGGCACCAGCGGTGCGCGGGCGGCTGCTGGTGGGTATCGACGGCGATGCCCAGGCCGAGCGGCTGGTACGTCACGCCAGCCGTGTGGCTCAGCGTCGCCACCTGCCCTGGAGCCTGGTGCATGTGGATAACGGCCGGTTGCGCGACGAGCAGGCACGCTTGCGCTTGCAGGCTGCTCAACAACTGGCCGAGCGCCTGGGCGGGGAAGTGGTCTTGTTGCGCGCCGGCGAGGTGGCCAAGACCTTGATCCAGCACGCCGCGGAGCGTCGCGCCAGCCTGCTGCTGGTGGGGCAGTCCAGGCGCCGCTGGCGCCGGCGCTGGTTCGGTGGCGGCTTGGCGGCGCGCTTGCTGCGCAATGCCGATGGCCTGGAAATCAATGTACTGGACAGCGAGCCCCAGCCCCATCAGCCGGGCCTGCGGGTCAAGCATTCGCTGATCTGGTTCGACTACGTCCTGGCAGTCCTGGCCACCCTCCTGGCCAGCGCCCTGGCCTGGGGGGTGGCCAGTGTCCTGCCGTTGCCGAACATCTCCCTGGTGTTCCTCGCCGCGGTGCTGCTGGTGGCAGTGCGCAGCAGCCTGGGGCCGGCCCTGGCTTGCGCGGCGCTGTCCTTTCTCAGTTATGACTTCCTGTTCATTCCGCCGAACTTCTCCCTGGCCATCCAGCGGGAAGAAGATGTACTGACCCTGCTGTTCTTCCTGCTCATGGCCGCGCTGACCGGCAATCTGGCGGCCCGCCAGCGCCGGCAGTTGCAGGCCTTGCGCGATACCCAGGAGGAAACCGGCGAGCTCCTGGACCTGTCGCGCAAGTTGACTGCCGCCACTGACCGGCAAGCGGTGATCAGCGCCGCGGCCCAGCATTTGAATGGTCGCGACGAGTTGCGTGTCTGCCTGATCAACCGCGACGGGCAGGGTGGATGGAAAGTCGAGACCGGTGGTTCGCCGCAGTTCTCCGAGGCCGAGCGCGCGGCGGCCGACTGGGCCTGGCAGCATGACCAGCCGGCGGGGCTGGGCACCGGGACCTTGCCCTTTGGTCGATGGTGGTGGTGGCCGCTGTCGGTGGATGACGGGCCCCTGGGGTTGCTCGGTGTCTGCCCCCGTGAGGGCGAGGAGTTCAGCGGCCAGCGCCGGCGCCTGCTCACTGCGCTCAGCCAGCCACTGGCCCAGGCCCTGGCACGGGCGCGGCTGGCCGAGGACCTGGAAGCGGCGAGGCTGCACGGGGAGACCGAACAGTTGCGCAGCGCCTTGCTGGCTTCGGTATCCCATGACCTGCGCACACCGCTGACCTCAATGCGCGGCAGTATCGACAGCCTGCTGGCCCTGGGGGAAGCGATCCCCCTGGAAGATCGGCGAGAGCTGCTGGAGGGCACGCGGGATGAGGCCGAGCGCCTGGACCGCTATATACAGAACCTGCTGGACATGACCCGGCTCGGCCATGGGGCCCTGAAGCTGGCCCGGGACTGGGTCGCGCCGGGGGATATCGTCGGCAGTGCCCTGAACCGCCTGCGGGCGGTGCTGGCGCCGTTGCAAGTGGCCACCGAACTGCCAGCGGACTTGCCCTTGCTCTACGTTCATGCGGCGCTGATCGAGCAGGCGCTGGTCAATGTGCTGGAGAATGCTGCCCGCTTCTCGCCACCCCAGGGCCATCTGCAGTTGAAAGTCAGTGCCAGCGAGCAGGAATTGAGCTTCGCCGTCAGTGATGAGGGCCCGGGGATTCCCGAGGATGAGCGGGCAAAGATCTTCGACATGTTCTACACCGCTGCCCGTGGCGACCGCGGCGGGCAAGGCACCGGCCTGGGCCTGGCGATATGCCAGGGCATGGTCGGCGCCCATGGCGGGCATATCAGTGTCGCTGAGGGCATTGGCGGCAAGGGGACATGCATCACCTTGCACCTGCCGTTGCAGACCCAGCCGGAGCTTGAGTCCGACCTGTGAATACCTGTAGAACGCGCTGCGGCCTTGCCGCGTCAGCGCCACACGGATGCGGCATGCCTTGCGCTACGCTTTTGCCTCTTAATTTGTCTTGAACTGAAACCATGAGCCAGACCGCGACCATCCTGGTCATCGACGACGAGCCGCAGATTCGCAAGTTCCTGCGCATCAGCCTGGCGTCCCAGGGATACAAAGTGATTGAAGCCGGGACCGGCACCGAAGGCCTGGCCCAGGCCGCCTTGAACAAGCCGGACCTGCTGGTACTTGATTTGGGGCTGCCGGACATGGATGGGCAGCAGGTGCTGCGCGAGTTTCGCGAGTGGTCGGCGGTGCCGGTGCTGGTGCTTTCGGTGCGTGCCAGCGAGTTGCAGAAGGTCGAGGCGCTGGATGGTGGTGCCAACGACTATGTGACCAAGCCTTTCGGTATCCAGGAGTTCCTGGCGCGGATTCGCGCCCTGTTGCGCCAGGCGCCGAGCGGGGAAGTGCAGGAGGCGGCGTTGCAAGTGGGGCCGCTGACGGTCGACCTGGCTTATCGGCGGGTGCTGCTGGACGGTGTCGAAGTGGCCCTGACCCGCAAGGAATATGCGGTGCTGGCCCAGCTGGCGCGGCACCCGGGGCGGGTAATTACCCAGCAGCAACTGCTCAAGGACATCTGGGGCCCGACCCACACCGAGGACAGTCATTACCTGAGGATCGTGGTCGGGCACTTGCGCCAGAAGCTGGCGGACGATCCGACCCGGCCACGCTTCATCGTCACCGAGGCGGGGGTCGGCTACCGCCTGCTGGGCGCCGATTCCTGAGTTTGCGGCCTTTCGCTACTGGTCCTGCTCGTAGCGGTCCAGGGTATCGCTGGCAATCTCACGGCCCAGGGCGATCAGCTCCGGCGCCTTGTAGAACTCGAAGAAGCGGCAGACGCGCTTGGGCACGTTGATCAGGATATCCGGCGGGTAACCGGCGATCTTGTACTGCGCCAGGGAGGTCTGCATGACCTCGAAGCTCTGGTTGACCAGGTCCAGCAATGACGCCGGGCCGACGTTGTCGATGATGAAGGAGCCGCTGGCGGATTTCGGCGCGCCGTCGGTTTGCGGCGCGGCGGCCGGTTGCTGGGCTTCCGGCTCGGCGCCCTCGACCCATGGATTGATCTCCGCGGCTTCGCTCTTGAAAGCTTCCTGCTCGAGCAGTAGCAGTTGTTCGGCCTGCTTGCGGCGAAACGGCAGGTGTGAGCCCAGGGAGTTGATCAGGCTGTCAAAGCGGCTCTTGAACGCGGGTGGGCGCTGGATCACCGGTAACTGGTAGTGGCGCTGGTTGGTAGAGTTGAGGTTCACCGCAATGATCAGGTCGCAGTGGCTGGAAACCACCGGAACGATGGGCAGCGGGTTGAGCAGGCCGCCGTCCACCAGCATGCGGTTGCCCTGCATGACCGGGGTGAACAGGCTGGGGATCGCGGCGGAAGCACGCATGGCCTGATGCAGGCAGCCTTCCTGGAACCAGATTTCCTGCTGGTTGGTCAGGTCGGTGGCGACGGCGGTATAGGGGATGCGCAGGTCTTCGATGTTCACTTCGCCGACGATCTTGCGGATCTGGCCGAAGACTTTCTCGCCGCGAATCGCCCCCAGCCGAAAGCTCACGTCCACCAGGCGCAGCACGTCGAGGTAGTCCAGGCTTTCGATCCATTCCCGGTACTCGGCGAGCTTGCCTGCGGCGTAGATGCCGCCGACCACTGCGCCCATCGAGCAGCCGGCAATGCAGGCGATGTCATAACCGCGTTTTTCGATTTCCTCGATGACGCCGATATGGGCGTAACCGCGAGCGCCCCCCGACCCAAGGACCAATGCGACACGTTTGCTCATGATTCGTCCCTTCGACAAACAGGCTGCAACAATGCACCCATAGCGCCTCGTGGTTCAATTACTGATGCGCTGCGGGGCCTGTGAGTTTTTTTCTAGGGCCGCCGGGGCCGCGAGGCTATGCTCCTGCAGCTATATTTTCCAAGGGGTGGGACTGGCACTTTTTCCTGCGGCCATCGTCTTAACCTGTACGACTGTTTTCCCTATCTTGAGGTGTCATCGATGAAAGCCTGGATCTGCCTGCCCCTGATTGCGTTGGTATTGACCGGTTGTGCAGGCAAGACTGCCTACCGTGACAGTTGCGGCACGCAGCTGGACGCTGCCTGGCACGAGCTGGACCTGGCCAAGGCCGAAGGTTTCGCTGGCACCGTGAGTTACTCCAAGGCGTTGTCGCTGCTGACCGGCGCCAAGACCCAGCAGCAGTTCGAAGCCTTCGAAGGCTGCACCAACAAGGCCGAGAAGGCGCGTTTCTACATTCGTGAATCCCGGGCCGGGCGCTGAGCCGCGACAGCCGCTAAGCTGGTCCGACAATCATCACCGCGAACCTGAATGATCTGGCGCAATGCCTGTCGCCGGTTCGCGGTGCCGTTCTTGGAACTGGATAAGCCGAAGTCAGGCTTTTGACTCGTGTTGGGGAAGCCTTGATGTCTGCCTTGGTTGATCGTTTGGTGGCTCAGGTTCTGGGCCTGGAAGTGAGTTTGCTGGCTTGTCAGGCCCGCTTGTCGGCCGCCACGGATGCCGAGGCCTTGCATGATCTGCGCATCAGCGTGCGACGCTTGCGCAGCCTGTTGCGCCCGTTGCGTGGCCTGCCCGGAGTGGAGCAACTGGAAGCCGCGGCCAGCGAAGTGGGGCGGGTGACGACGCCGATTCGTGATCGTGAAGTATTGGCGGCCTATCTGCATCAGCATGGCCAGCATGCCGCTGCCGACCGTCGTACCTCACAGCTGTTGCATGAGTACTCGGCAGTGGCCGCGGGGGCGGAATTGGCGCAGTTGTTTCTGGTGCTGGATGTCTTCCCCAGGTTCCTCCGGGCCTCTGAGCGCCAAGGTTTGCTGCGGGGCCTGCGCGGCAGTATCGAAAAACGCCTGGCCAAGCAGTGGAAAGCCTTGGGCCAGGCGCTGCTGGACCCTGCCCACGACCGTCATCGCCTGCGTCTGCTGATCAAGCGGGTGCGTTACGCCGCCGATGCCTATCCCGAGCTGGATCGCTTGCCCTTCCAGGCGATGAAGCGCCTCAAGGCGGCTCAGAGCGCCCTGGGCGATTGGCATGATTGCTGGCAATGGCTGGCCCAGGCCGAGCAGCAACTGGATTTACTGCCCTGTGTGGCGGTCTGGCGCAGAACCATGCTCAAGGCCGAGGCCCGTTCCGATCAGGTGCTGGAGCAACTGCATCGCGATTGCTTCAAGCGGTGAGGGCCGAAGGGCGGCTTATCTGTCCGCTGCTTTGGCCGGAATAATGGCTGTGTGGCTCTGCGACGCTGGTTAAGATCCCTCAGTCTATTTTTTGTCCCCCGAGGTTTTCATGCGTTTCTATGATTTGCTCGAAGCCGTTCGCGGCCAGCCCCAGGCGCTGACCATTCCGGCGGAATGGGCCCAGGGGCGCGCCAGTTTCGGTGGCCTGGTGGTTGCTCTGCAGTATGAAGCGATGCGGGCCAAGGTTGCGGCGGACCGCCCCGTGCGGTCGCTGGCGGTCACCTTTGTCGGCCCGGTGGCGCCAGATGTGCCGGTCAGTTTCGAGGTGGATGTGCTGCGCGAAGGCAAGGCCGTCAGCCAGGTACTGGGGCGGGTCATGCAGGAGGGTCAGGTGGTGACTCTGGTGCAGGGCAGTTTTGGCGCTTCCCGTGAATCGTCCGTCAGTGTGGCCGCCGAACCTGCGCCCGAAATGAAACACTGGGATGATTGCCAGGAGCTGCCTTATATCCAGGGCGTGACGCCGGAGTTCATGCGTCATCTGGCAATGCGCTGGAGCATCGGTGGCCTGCCATTCACCGGCAATCGTTCCCGCGACATGGGCGGTTGGGTGCGCTTGCGTGGGGATGTGAAGGAAGAACCGGTCACCGAGGCGCATATCCTGGCACTGGTGGATGCCTGGCCGCCAGCGCTGTTGCCGCACCTGACCAAGCCCGCCGCGGGCAGCACCCTGACCTGGACCATCGAGTTCGTCCAGCCGTTGCTGGAACTGAGCACTCTGGACTGGTGCAAGTACCGGGTGGAAATCGAACACGCGCGTGACGGCTACGGGCATGCGGCAGCGGCCTTGTGGAATGCTGAGGGCCAATTGATCGCCCTGAGCCGCCAGACGGTGACCATCTTCGCCTGAGCCATCAGTGCCGGTGGCGCTGCAACCAGGCACGCCACCAGGCACCGCTCAGGACAAAGCGCGGAAAGGTCACGAACTGTTCCACCAGCAGCCGTTGCACGGCATCCTTGCGATCACTGAAGGGCTCGGCGGCCTGGGCCTCCAGGCTGTGTCCGTGGCGCTGCAGGCCCAGGGCTGCGAGGATGCCGACCACACCGATGGCCAGGCTCAGGAAGCTCAAGGAAAACACGCCCGAAACAATCAGCAGAAAACCGATGATGAATAGCGGTACGGCAATCAGGTGCAATACCAGATTGGCAGGGTGCTGGTGATTCTGCGGGTAGACGCGCCATTGCCAGGCGGGGAGGTTGGGGTGACGTTTGCCCATGATGATCATCCTTAGTTCTTTAAGACTCATGAACCAAGGATAGGGGCCAGTTGGGATGGCGGCGAATCAAGGCTGGCTATCGGTGCGATAGCCAGTAGAGGGGGGTCGAGGCACTCGGATCAGAGTTTCAGCTGGCCTATGGCTTTGCTCAACTCACCGGCCAGGGTCGCCAGTTCACTGCTGGTGGTGGCCGAGGCAACGGTCTGTTGCACGGTGTTCTCGGTGACATCGCGAATGCTCACCACCGCCCGGTTCATTTCTTCCGCTACCTGGCTCTGCTGTTCCGCTGCGACAGCGATCTGCGTGTTGCTTTCGCGCATCTGGGCTACGGCGCCGGTGATTTCCGCCAGTGCCGCGCCGGCTTCCTGGGCCTGTTGCACGCAGTCATCGGCCTTGAACGAGCTTTCCTGCATGAAATCCACGGCATCCCGGGTGCCGGCCTGCAGGGCCGAGACCATGCTGGTGATCTCGTCGGTGGAGGTCTGCACACGCTTGGCCAGGTTGCGTACTTCATCTGCTACCACGGCAAAACCGCGGCCCATTTCCCCTGCTCGAGCGGCTTCGATGGCGGCATTGAGGGCCAGCAGGTTGGTCTGCTCGGCGATGCTGTGGATAACGTTGACCACGCCATTGATCTTCTGGCTGTCCTCGGCGAGCTTCTGAATCATCTCGGCGGTCTGCTGCACGCCATTGGAAAGCCCGGCGATGGATTTCTGCACCCGGCCCACCACTTCATGGCCGGTACCGGCCAGGGTGTCAGCGGTCTGCGACAGGTCCCGGGTGGCACCGGCATGCTGGGCGATGTGATAGACGGTGGCGGACATCTCGTTGATGGCCGTGGCGGCCTGATCGGTTTCGCTCTGCTGGCCGAGCATGCCGTGGCGTACATCGTTCATGCTTGAGGCCAGGCGTGCGGCGCCCTGGTCCAGCTGCCGGGCGGTATTGGCCACGGTATTGACTACCCGCTGGTATCCGGCCTGCATGGCATTGAAGGCGCTGGCCATCTGACCCACCTCATCCTTGCAGGACAGCGGCACGCGAGCAGACAGGTCGCCGGTCTTCTCCACGTGCAGCATTACGTCCTTGAGGGTGTTGAGCTGGCTGAGGAGAAAACGGATCAGCAACTGCGAGGCGCAGAGCATGGCGAACATCAGGATGAACACTGCGACGGCGTAATTGGTGAAACGATCGCTGAAGACCTGGGCCAGGCTCGGGGCGTAGGCCAGTACGGCGACCTGCTGGCCGTCGGCGCGCTGGATCACGTCAGCGCCCAGTAGCGGATTTTCACCGAACAGCGGCATAGGGTTGAGCTCGACCCAGCCGTTGGCGCCGTTGAGTTCGCTGAGAGTCTGCTCGTTGAGGCTGGGTGTCTGTCCCCGGGAGAAATACAACAGGTGTTCGGCGCTGGGCAGCGCCTGTCCTTCGGGCCAGGCGCCGAGCAGCTTCGCCTCGGCCTGGGCGGCAGCCTGGGCTGTCTGGCTGCGAGCCTGTTGCTCCAGTTGCACGGCGTACAGCACCAATAACAAGGTGGTGACGAAGGCGACTGCATTGACCGCCCAGAATTTGTACTTCAGCGAGATATTGCTAAGCCAGGCACCCATGGAAGGTCTTCTCTGATTGAGCGAAACAGTATTGGCAAGGTGCCATTATTGTGCCGCCATGATCTCGGAAAAATCTTGATGTGGGTCAAGCAATCTCTGGCAAGCGAAAAAACGCCCGAGAGCAGGCGGTACTGTGGCTTGCAAGGTCTTCTAGGGTTTCACCGCGGTGCAACGCAACTTCTCGTAAAACCTCGGTCAGATAGGCCGGTTCGTTACGACCATTTTTCGGCTTTGGCCGCAAGCTGCGGGGTAGCAGGTAGGGGGCATCGCTTTCCAGCATCAGGCGCCCGCGGGGGATGTCGCGTACCAGCGGGTGCAGGTGGGTGCCGCGGCGTTCGTCGCAGATCCAGCCTGTGATGCCGATGTGCAGGTCCAGGTCGAGGTAGCTGAACAGGGCCTTTTGTTCACCGGTAAAGCAGTGGACTACAGCAGCCGGCAAGCGATCACGGAAATCCCGCAGGATGTCCAGCAAGCGCAGGTTGGCGTCACGTTCGTGGAGAAACACTGGCAGCTGCAACTCGACAGCCAGGGCCAGGTGTTCTTCCAGGACTTTTTCCTGTTGCGGGCGGGGAGAGAAGTCCCGGTTGAAGTCCAGGCCGCATTCGCCCACGGCGCGTACCCGTGGCTCTCCAAGCAGAGCGCGCAAGCGTCGCGGGCTGTCGGCATTCCAGTCGCTGGCGCTGTGGGGATGCAGCCCGGCGGTGGCAAACAGTCTCTGCCCGTCGGCGTCCAGTTTCTGGCACAACTCCAGGGCCTGTTCACTGCCTTCGACGCTGGTTCCGGTGAGGACCAACTGGCACACCCCAGCCTCATAAGCACGATTGAGAACGGCTTGGTGTTTTTCGGCAAAACTGGGATTGGTCAGGTTGACGCCGATATCGATGAGTTGCATGGTGCTATCTCCGCCTGCGGCCGGAAAGCATATCAGAGCTGTAGATTTATAAGAAAAACCAAGAACTACAACGAGTTATAGCTGTCTTTTGCTGCCGGACCAGAGCAACGGCCACGTTCTTCAGCGCCATTGCACGGGTCTTTCGCAGCTTGCCAGCGCTCAAGGCGCTCTGTTTCTGGCAATCAATTCTTCAAAAAGCGACGAAGGGTTGAACAGTATTCTTTGCGGAGAACGGATGACCCGATCCTCGATATTGCTCGCGCTGTGCCTGTCATTGCTGCTGCCCTTGCCGGCGCTGGCGCGCTTGCCCGGGCCACTGGAAGCGCACGCCACGGGAAAAGTGCGCGACCTGGCGGAAATCCGCAGCAGCCGGGTACTCCGGGTGCTGGTCAATCAGAGCCGCAATAGCTCCGGAGAAGTCCAGGGCCAGGCCATAGGTGTCGAGTACCACCGCCTGCGCTCGTTCGAGCAGTACCTCAATGGCCATGCTCGCGACGGCCAGGAAATCAGCCTGAAGATCATTCCCAAAGCCAAGGATCAATTGCTGGGTGCATTGCAGCGGGGCGAGGGCGACCTGGTGGCGCCTGGTGAGCTGCTGGAAGCCCAGCCCGGAAATGCGGTCAGTTCCAGCGACCCGATCGTCAGTAATGTTCCCCTGCTGCTGGTCGGGATCAAGGGTGAGCGCCGTTATACACGGATCGAACAGCTGTCCGGCAAGACCCTGACCCTGACTACCGGTAGTGCGGCGGGGGACGCGGTCAGCCAGATCAATCAGAAGCTGGCCCTGCACAAGCTGGCGCCGATCAAGGTGGAGTGGGTCGACCCCAGCCTGGCGGTGGAGGATGTGCTGGAAATGGTCCAGGGCGGCATTTTTCACCTGACGGTTGTCGAGCAGCCGATTGCCGAACGCTGGAGCAAGATCCTGCCCAAATTGCGTTTGGACAGGCAGTTGAAGATCAGTGAGCCGGGTGAAGAACACTGGTTTGTCCGGCGCGATGCGTCGATGCTGCGGGCGAGTATCGACCGCTTCCTCAAGACCTATAAGGCGCCGGCGGATCAGGATGTGGCGTTCCTGCGTATCTACCGACGCCAGTATCAGGTGCACTATCCCCTGGCCCGGGCCGACCGTCAGCGTCTGGAAAAACTGCGTCCGGTTTTGCAGAAGCATGCCGGCGAACAGGGCATGGACTGGCTGAACCTAGCGGCGCTGGCGTTCAAGGAGTCAGCGTTGCAACCCCCTTCCAGAAGCGGCAGCGGCCCTACCGGGCTGATGCAGATCACGCCTTCGGCAGCGCAGCGGGTCGGGGTCAACAATATTCAGTCCGTAGATAGCAATGTGCAGGCAGGGGCCAAGTACCTGGCGATGATTCGCCGTAAATTTTTTGCCAGCCCCAAACTCAATGAGCGCGAGCGCATGGCATTTGTGCTGGCGGCCTACAACATGGGGCCGGAGCGGGTGCAGGGTATGCGCAGTGAAGCCCGGCGGCGGGGGCTCAACCCCAACCAGTGGTTCTTCCAGGTGGAGCGCATCGCCATGGAGCAAGTGGGCATGGGGGCCGTCAGCTATGTTAATAGCGTCAACAAATACTATCTGGCCTTTGATCGTGAACGAGACTCCCTGGAGCCTCCGGAGCGAAAAGTTGCGTCACGTAAATGATCTAAAAAATCGATTATTTTCTTGAGTAATTTCCGCTTTTAACATGATTAAAACTGATTAGTATGGCGACCAACTTTCCTACCTTCACACAGGACTACACAGCATGAGCACACTGACCAACAAGCTACTGGGCACTCGCGCGGGCTACGGCTTGACCGTACTGCGGATCTTCGTCGGCATCATCTTCGTGGCTCACGGCTCGCAGAAACTCTTTGGCTGGTTTGGTGGTGGCGGTCTGGCGGGAACGGCGCAGTGGATGGAGAGTATCGGCCTGGCTCCCGGCTATTTGATGGCGTTGTTATCGGGGGGCACCGAATTCTTTGCCGGTCTGGCACTGATCATTGGCCTGCTGGCGCGTCCCGCTGCATTGGGCCTGTCGTTTACCTTGCTGGTGGCGATTTTCTCGGTGCATATCAGCCATGGCCTGTTCATGGCCAACAACGGTTATGAGTTCGCTCTGGCACTGCTTGGCGGCACTGTCGCGGTTCTGATTGAGGGGGCCGGCAAGCTGTCCCTGGATGCGGCAATCGCCAGGTAAGTCGATGCGCGGGCGGTGTTCCAGAGGCTCTGGATCAGCCGTCGGCAAAGTTATCCCAGGCCTGCGAATGCAGGCCTTTTTCGTTGCTGACAAATCTTGACACTGACCTGTCGGCTTCTCTAGGATGCTGCTCATGCGCCGATTTAAACAGCTACTTGCGGGGCGCCAGGTGAGTCGAAAGATCACTGATAGAAGCTATAGTCAGGCTTCGAAATACCGCTAAAGCGCTGGTTCGGTGTTGCCTCTCACCTGCCCGGCAGAAATCTGAGGCAGAGACACAATACGATGAATGCACCACGCCCCCTTGTACGTCTTGCGCCGATCACGGCGAGTCTTTCCCAGCGCAATCCGAAAATCCTCCTGGGTGGCAAGCACCAGCCCACACTATTGCGTTATCTCGACGGTTGGCCACGACGTTCCCCGGGCCCAGCGGCGTTTCTGATTCAATTTGTCGAAGAAGGTGAGTCCCTGGCACGCTTTGCCAGTGACAGCTTCGATCTGGCGGTCATTCCGGCACCCAGTGCGGCGGATGCTGCGGAAGTCATCAAGCAACTGACCCGCGTCGCTCGCCAGGGGTTGATCATCCGCCGCCAGTTCAGCAGTTGACCCGCCGGTAGTGCATCACGGCTGCTGAACTGCGCCTTGTACAGATCGGAACTCCATTGGACAGACACCGGCTGGAAAGTCTTCAGTCGTGGCGGTTGTCCGTCATTTGGTGGCGATTAATGGCTTGATGATCAAACTACGGCATTGCGTTTGGCCAATTCGGCCAAGGCCACCAGGTTGGACACATTGAAACGCTTGAGTAACCGCACTTTGTAGGTGCTGACGGTCTTGTGACTGATCAACAGCGCATCGGCAATCTGCTGGTTGTTCAGACCGGTAGCCAGCAGTTTCAGCACTGTTATCTCGCGGTCGGTCAGGCGGGAAATCAACACACTCTCCTGGTTGGCGGCGTTGGTGTTCTGCTGCAGGATATTAATGGTGTCTTCCGGAAAGTAGCTGTACCCGGAAAGGATGGCCTTTACCGCATTGGCCAATTCGTGAAGGTTCTCGGTCTTGCACAGAAAACCTGCGGCTCCGGCTTGCAGGCAGCGCAGGGCGAAGTTTTTCGAATCACTTGAGGTCAGTACCAGGGTCTTGACGTGCAGCCCGGCGGACTTGATGTGCGCGATGACCGAGAACCCATCCAGGTTGGGGATGCCCAGGTCGAGGATCAGCAGGTCCGGCAGGTGTTTGCGCACCAGTTGCACGGCATCGGCACCGTTGTCGGCTTCGGCGACGATATTGTGATGATGAGGATCCAGCACCGACCTGATGGCCAGTCTGATCAGTGGATGGTCATCGACGATAATGATGTTGCCCATGTGGTACTTTCCCTTTGCTTTTGAGGTGTTGGTAGTTATTGGCTAGCTCTGTGGGGAATGGGTATCAAGCAGTGTGGCGTGCCGATTGCCGACGCTCTTGTCGAACCTATGCCCTGGGCCGTACGGCTCGGCTGTTTGGCCCTATGATTGGCTGACCTCTCTGAAATCTAAATCGGACAAATCTGATAGTGATGTCCATAGATCGGTGGCAGATGCCGCTCATGACGTGCCGGCTTTGTCGGCTCATACAACTAATGCGCAGCATGTGCATAAGGCTGGAGGCTGATTAGCCAATTGAGTACCAAGCTCATCACACAGGATGGTTACGACGCTCTGAAACAAGAGCTGGACTATTTATGGCGGGAGAAGCGCCCGGATATCACGCAGAAGGTCACCTGGGCGGCCTCGCTGGGCGATCGCAGCGAGAATGCGGACTATCAGTACAACAAGAAGCTTCTGCGGGAAATCGACCGTCGGGTGCGCTACATACGCAAGCGCCTGGAAGACATGAAGGTGGTTTCCTACGCGCCTGAGCAGGAGGGGCGGGTGTTCTTTGGTGCTTGGGTCGAAGTCGAAAACGAGGTGGCCGAGATCAAGCGCTTTCGTATCGTCGGTTACGACGAGATCTACCTGCGCAAGGACTACATCTCCATCGATTCGCCCATGGCCAGGGCGTTACTGAAGAAGGAAGTGGGTGACGAGGCCGTTGTCCACACCCCGGCAGGTGAAACCTGCTGGTGGATCAACCAGATCGATTATGTGAAGTAGGCTCGCCGACCTGGGCAGGCGAGCCTTGGGCTTTCAACCTTCGCGTAATACATTCAGCGGGCTGGCGTTCAATGCTCGACGGGTACCGAAAACTCCCGCCCCGCCTACCAGCAGCGCCCCCACCAGAGGCAACAGTAACAGCCATGGATGCGGGTGCCAGGGCAGATCGAAAGCGAACCGGTAGAGCACCAGGCTGACCAGTTCGCACCCCAGTGCCGCTAGCAGGCCGCTGACTGCACCCAGCAGGCCGAACTCGATCCGCCTGGCTTTCACCAGCAGTTGCCGCTCGGCCCCGAGGGCACGCAGCAGCGCCCCCTGGCGAATGCGTTCGTCCAGGGTGGCCTGGAGCCCGGAAAACAGCACTGCCATTCCTGCCGCCAGGACAAACAGCAACACATATTCCACCGCCAGGGTGACCTGGGCCAGGATGCTGCGCAGTTGTTCCAGCAGGGCTTCGACCTGAAGGATGGTCACTGCCGGGAAGGCCCGGGACAGCTCGACAATCTGCTGATCGTGCCCAGGGCTCAGGTAGAAGCTGGTCAAGTAGGTGGCGGGCAGATCCTTCAAGGTGCCCGGTTGGAAGATCATGAAGAAGTTCGGCTGGAAGTTGTCCCAGTTGATGCTGCGCAGGCTGGTGACCCGGGCCTCCCGGTTGGCGCCGGCGACCGTGAAGGTCAGGTGATCACCCAGCTTAAGCTTCAGGCTCTGCGCCACCTTGGCCTCGACCGAGACGCCGGGCAACCCGTCATCCGGCTGGGCTGACCACCAACTGCCCTCGATAATGCTGTTGCCGCTGGGCAGATCGGCGGCCCAGGTCAGGCTCAGATCGCGTTGTATGGCCCGATCACCGCTGGAATCCTTGCTGACGATCTCCCTTACCGGCTCGCCATTGATGCTCACCAGGCGCCCCGGAACCACGGGGTACAAGGGCGCCGAAGGGGCGGAGAGCTGCACCAGGCGCTCGCTGAAGGCCTGTTTTTCCGCCGGCAGAATGTTCAGTGCGAAGTAGTTGGGGGCATTTTTCGGCAATTGGTTTTGCCAGGTGTCCAGCAGTTCGCCACGCAGCAGGGCAATCAGCGCCATGGACAATAGAATCAGGCCGAAAGCCAGGGATTGCCCGGCCGCAGCCAGGGGGTGACGCAGCAACTGGCCCAGGCCCAGGCGCCAGGGCAGGGCGGCGCGGGCCAGCAGGCGCCGCAGGCTTTGCAACAGCAGCAACAACAAGCCACCCAATACCAGTGCCGCCAGCAGGCCACCGCCCAGCAGGGCGAAGGTCAGCACCAGGTCCAGGCTCAAGCGCCACATGATCAGGCCCAGGGCCAACAGAGCGGCGCCGTAGATCATCCAGGTGCTGGAGGGGATTGGCAGCAGGTCGCGCCGCAGTACGCGCAGCGGCGGCACCCGTCCCAGCGCAGCCAGTGGCGGCAAGGCGAATCCGGCCAGGGCCACCAGCCCGGTACCGATGCCGGCGATGGCGGGTAGCAATCCTCCGGGTGGTACGTCGTTGGGCAGCAGGTCATGTAGCAGGTAAAACAGGCCGAGCTGGGCCAGCCATCCCAGCAACGCCCCACTGAGGCTGGCCAGCAGACCCAGAACGCCCAGCTGTACGCTGAACAGCAGCATGGTTTCCCGGCGTGAGAGGCCCAGGCAGCGAAGCAGGGCGCTGGCATCAAAGCGTCGCGTGGCGAAGCGATTGGCCGACAAGGCTACTGCAACCCCTGACAGCAGCACCGCTACCAGGCTGGCCATGTTCAGATAACGTTCGGCCTTGCCCAGGGCTCCACCGATCTGCTGGTTGCCATCGCGGGCATCCTGCAGCCGCTGGTTGGCGGCCAGCGCCGGCTTGATCTGTTGACGATAGGCTTCAAGCGCCGGAGCCGGTCCGCGCCACAGCTCCTTGAAGCTGACCCGGCTGCCAGGCTGGACCACGCCGGTGGCTTGCAGATCTTGCAGGTTGATCAGGACCCGGGGCGTCAGGCTGTAGAAGTTGCCGGCCCGGTCAGGCTCGTAGGTCAGCACCCTGGCCAGGCGCAAGGTTTTCATGCCGACGTCGATGCTGTCGCCAATCTTGAGGTCCAGCGCAGTCAGCAAGCGCGGTTCGACCCAGGCGTCTCCGGGCGCGGGACCGCCTCCTGGCTCCTCGACCCCATAAGGGGCTGCGGCACTCTTGAGCTGCCCCCTCAGGGGGTAGGCTTCGTCGACGGCCTTGATGCTGGAGAGCTGGATCGCATTGTCGGTGGCAATGACGCTGGAGAACTCGACAATCCGCGCATGATCCAGCCCCAGTTTCAGGCCGCTGTCGAGCTGTTCCGGGCGTGCTGGGGAACTGCCTTCCAGCAGCAGATCTGCGCCGAGGAACTCGGTGGCGCGTAACAGCATGGCGCCGTTCAAGCGTGCACCGAAGTAGCCGATGGCCGTGCTGGCCGCAACCGCTACCAGCAAGGCGAAGAACAGTACCCGCAACTCTCCGGCACGGGCATCGCGCAACAGTTGGCGGACAGCGAGGCTGAACAGGCGCGGCAGCGGCAGACGTGCCATCAGGGCTCCAGAGGGGCGACCAGCAGGCCCGCTTCAAGACGGATCAGGCGCCGGCAACGATGGGCCAGGCGTTCATCATGGGTCACCAGCACCAGGGTGGTGCCGCTTTCCTTGTTGAGTTCGAACAGCAGGTCACTGATGCGTTCACCGGTATGGCTGTCGAGGTTGCCGGTGGGTTCATCGGCAAACAGCACATCGGGTTCGGCAGCGAAGGCCCGGGCAATGGCTACCCGCTGTTGTTCGCCACCGGAAAGCTGGCGTGGCGAGTGGCTAAGGCGCTGGCCAAGGCCGACCCGCTGCAGCAGTTCGGTGGCCCGCTCGCGGGCATCGCGACGGCCGTCCAGCTCCAGGGGCAGCATGACGTTTTCCAGGGCATTGAGGCTGTCGAGCAATTGGAAGGACTGAAAGACAAACCCTACATGCTCGGCCCGGATACGGGCCCGCTGATCCTCGTCCAGCTGGCTCAGAGCCTGGCCCGCGAGGGTGACTTCGCCGCTGCTGGGCAGGTCGAGCCCCGCCAGCAAGCCCAGCAGGGTCGATTTGCCGGAGCCGGAGGCGCCGACGATGGCCAGGCTGTCGCCCTGGTTCAGCTCGAGGCTGAGTTCATGCAGGATGGTCAGTTCACCTTCCGCGCTGGGAACCACTTTGCTAAGGTTCCGCGCAGTGAGAATGCTTGCGCCCATGGAGAATCCGATGCGTGTATGGTTTTTGAGTGCCGGCCTGGCCTTGATGTGCATGGCCCAGAACGCAGCGGCGGGTACGGTCCTGATCGTTGGCGATAGTATCAGTGCGGCTTTCGGCCTGGATACCCGCCAGGGCTGGGTAGCCCTGCTGGAAAAGAGGCTCAAGGACCAGGGTTTTACCGACAGGGTAGTCAATGCCTCGGTCAGTGGCGACACCAGTGCCGGGGGCCAGGCGCGGCTGCCGGCGCTGCTTGCAGAGCATAAGCCTGAAGTGGTGATTCTCGAGTTGGGGGGTAACGATGGCTTGCGCGGCCAGCCGCCCCGGCAATTGCAACAAAATCTTGCTTCGATGATCGACAGCTCCCAGGCCCAGGGTGCCAAGGTGCTGCTTTTAGGCATGCAATTGCCGCCCAACTATGGCGTGCGCTATACCCAGGCCTTTTCCCAGGTCTACAGCCAGTTGGCCAGCGAGAAAAAGGTAGCCTTGGTGCCGTTTTTTCTTGACGGGGTCGGGGGGCATTCCGAACTGATGCAGGCAGACGGTCTGCACCCTGCGGCAGCGGCCCAGGGCAAGTTGCTGGAAAATGTCTGGCCGACGCTAAAACCGCTGCTTTGACGCTTTTCTAGTGACAGTGTTTCGGCTAATGTGGCGCCCCCGATTTGGAGCCCCCGATGCCGCGTCCCGCCTGGTCCCTGTTTGCCTATCAACTGATCGAGCCTGATGAGCAGCTTGACCTGTTCGCCTGCCAGGAAGTTCGGGTGCATCTGGTGACGCGTCAACTGGAGTTGGGCGGCTCTGCCGACCGCACCTTGTGCGGCACTTTGTTGCCCGCGCAACCGCGCTGGTCGAGCGTGGATCGGACGATTTTCCAGGACCAGCGACTCTGCCCGTTGTGCCGGGCGATTCTGGAGTCGCAAAAACGTGGCACGCCGCCAATCTGGCCTGAGCTGCGTTTCGAGTTGTAGGCGGTCGCCAGCAGGCCGTTTCGACAGGGAATTCATGTGTCTGCGCTTGTCTCCCCGGCCTGGCTGCCGAAGCCGGAGGGCGGGGTGTACAATCGTGTTTCTTTCATTCGTTGTTCATGCGAAGGATTATCCGGATGTTGCCCCGCCTCCCTGTCGTCACCCGCTGCCTGACACTCGCCGCCTTGTGTGTGGCCGGTCCTGTTGCCGCATTGGAATTGCCTCTACCGCCGCCGGGTGAAGACATCGTCGGCCAGGTACAGGTGATCAAGGCCAAGTACGAGGATACCTTCGCCGACCTGGGCACGACCTACGACCTGGGTTACCTGGAAATGGTCGCGGCCAACCCGGGGGTCGATCCCTGGCTGCCGGGGGCGGGCACTGAGGTGATCCTGCCTACGCGTTTCATTCTGCCGCCCGGGCCGCGCGAAGGCATCGTGATCAACCTGGCTGAGTATCGACTGTACTACTATCCCAAGGGTCGGAACGTGGTTTACACCTTCCCGCTGGGTATTGGTCGTGAAGGCTGGGGGTCACCGATCGCGCACACCAGCATTACCGCGAAAACCCCGAATCCGACCTGGACGCCCCCGGCTTCGATCAAGGCCGAGCATGCCGCCGACGGTGACCCCTTGCCGAACGTGGTACCGGCTGGGCCGGACAACCCCTTGGGGCCATTCAAGTTCACCCTTGGCACACCGGGTTACCTGATTCACGGTTCGAACAAGAAGTTCGGTATCGGCATGCGCACCAGCCACGGCTGTTTCCGCATGCTCAACAACAACGTGCTGGAGATGGCCGGCATGGTGCCGGTGGGAACTTCGGTGCGCATCATCAATGATCCGTACAAGTTCGGTATCAGCGGCGGGAAAGTCTACCTGGAAGCTCATACGCCGTTGGATGACAAAGGCAATCCTTCGGTGGTCGACAAGCACACTGCAGTGATCAATGCCTTGCTCAAGCGTGAGGACTTGGCCAACAACCTGCGCATGAACTGGGATGTGGTGCGTGATGTAGTGGCAGCCGAAGATGGCTTGCCGGTGGAGATCGCCGTGCCGACGACAGCGCCTGTGACAACAATGTCCAACGCGACCTACGATTTGCAGCAGTAAGCGCTTAAGTGCAACCCGCCGATACCTGCTGGTAGCGGCGGGTTTTTTATTGCCGGTGAAGAACTCCGGGCAATAAAAAAGCCGATCCAAAAAATGGATCGGCTCGATAACAATCCCGAGGGACTATTACTTGCGGCTAGCTTTTTCCAGCATACGCAGAGCGCGCTCGTTAGCTTCGTCAGCAGTCTGTTGTGCTTTTTGAGCAGCAGCCAGAGCTTCATCAGCTTTACGATAGGCTTCGTCTGCACGAGCCTGAGCACGAGCTGCTGCGTCTTCAGTAGCAGTCAGACGAGCTTCGGTTTCTTTGGATACGCTGCTGCAACCGGTAGCCAGAACTGCGGCCAGAGCCAGAGCAGAGAATTTCAGAACGTTGTTCATCGTGTTCCCCTTCAAGGACTTTCTATTAGTAGCTATCACCTCAGAGTGAGGAAATAGCCGGCGTACATACTACCCATTACTTGTAGTAAGTAAACTGACGTAGCGCAAGAAGCAAAAAAAATTCTAGGCGTTGTTTCTTTTTCGAGCAACTTTTTAGCGGGTTGTATAAAAAATATTCAGCGACGAAGCTCCGGGGCCGAATGCTGCTTGTTTGCCAGCATCGTTATCGGAGTTTCCAGGCGCTGTTTCAGAGCCTAGGCTAAAGTCGGTCTATATTGTGTCGACTGCACTTTTCTTCAGAATTTGTTCAGCCCTGAACCTATGTTTAAGCATCTTGTGGGTGACTTTAAGAGGCGGCGCTCGTCTTATGTTTCAGCATCCGGCGATGTACCGTCTCAAGACGTTTGGGTATCGATCCCGACTAAGGATCGTACACAGCCTCAACAAGGTTTTGCGCCGATCTGTGACGAGTGTGGCTTGAGCATTTGTGCCAATGGCGCCTATATTTTGTAACGTGCTGATGGCGCAAGGACGAGAGCTTCTACGGGGCGGCCGACAGGCACGAGGTGGCGTAAGTTGTTCCTTCGCCGGAAAAACATCGGTAAGGTAGGGGTCAGCATTCCAGACCCGCAAGGAGTAGTGATGAGCGAGGCGTTGTCCATCCACCATGACCAGGCTGGTCATCAGTTCGAGACCAATGTGGACGGTCATCGTGCCTACCTGACCTATATGGACCTGGGTAAGCAGACCCTGGATATCTATCGTACTTTCGTGCCCAACGCACTGCGTGGGCGCGGTATTGCTGCGGCGTTGACCGAGCAGGCGCTGGAGTACGCCGAACGCATGGGCTACACAGTGATTCCGTCGTGCTCGTACGTAGAGCGCTATATGGAGCGTCATCAGCGCCACGCAGCAAAGCTCTGACCGGGGCGACCATGAAAAACGCCGGGCTTGGCCCGGCGTTTTTGTGTCTGCAGGAAAGGGTCAGCTGCGATCGCGTTTCGGCAAGACGTCCTTGAGCTTGGCGTGCATGCCGCGCAGGGTCTTCTCGGTACTTTCCCAGTCGATGCAGGCATCGGTGATCGATACGCCGTACTGAAGTTCCGACAGGTTCTTCGGAATCGCCTGGCAGCCCCAGTTCAAGTGACTTTCCACCATCAGGCCGATGATCGACTGGTTGCCCTCGAGGATCTGGTTAGCCACGTTTTCCATGACCAGCGGCTGCAGTGCCGGGTCCTTGTTGGAGTTGGCGTGGCTGCAGTCGATCATGATGTTCGGCTTGATCTTGGCCTTGCTCAGGGCCTGCTCGCAGACGGCGACGCTGACCGAGTCATAGTTGGGCTTGCCGTTGCCGCCGCGCAGCACCACGTGGCCGTAGGCGTTGCCCTTGGTGGTTACGATCGACACGCCGCCCTGGGGGTTGATCCCCAGGAAACGGTGAGGGCTGGAAACCGACTGCAAGGCGTTGATTGCCACAGTCAGGCCACCGTCGGTGCCGTTCTTGAAGCCCACGGCCGAGGACAGGCCCGAAGCCATTTCGCGGTGAGTCTGGGATTCGGTGGTACGTGCACCAATGGCCGACCAACTGATCAGGTCCTGCAAGTATTGCGGGGAGATCGGGTCCAGGGCTTCAGTGGCAGTAGGCAGGCCCATTTCAGCCAGGTCCAGCAGCAATTGGCGACCAATGTGCAGGCCGTCCTGGATCTTGAACGAGTCGTCCAGGTAAGGGTCGTTGATCAGGCCTTTCCAGCCGACGGTGGTCCGCGGTTTCTCGAAATAAACGCGCATCACCAGGTACAGGGTGTCGGAGACTTCAGCCGCCAGTGCCTTGAGCCGCTCGGCGTATTCGTGGGCTGCCTTGATGTCGTGGATCGAGCAGGGCCCAATGACGATGAACAGGCGGTGATCAGTGCCGTCGAGGATATTGCGGATCACTTCGCGACCCTTGGTCACGGTGCGCAAGGCGGTGTCGCTCAGCGGGATGTCTCGTTTGAGTTGATCAGGGGTGATCAGGGTCTCGTTGGAGGCGACGTTAAGGTCGTTGATCGGTAAATCAGCCATCGTGTTACTCGTCAGGTCACGGGTGCCGGCCGCCAGCGATCCCCGCGCGGCGGAGCACAGCGGATTTGAGCGCGTCGGGGAGCGGAACCTTAGCGCGTTAGCCGGTGACTCTACAATGGGCAGGTGGCGGTTTTATTGGGCTATGGCTGTACAAAGGCCTGGTGCACACGGTCTTCGGAATAGTCTTCTGCGTGCTGCTCGACCCAATTCAGCGCCAGTGCCTCAATGCATTGCTGTTCGCTCTGAGGTTCATGCAGGCGACAGTAGCGGGCGATCTGGCACACCTGCTCACCCATGCGCGCGCCAAACAACGTTTGTTCGTCGACGAAAGCGATGCCCACCAGGTAGCCACGCTTGCGTTTCAGGCACCAGGCGACATAGCCGTTGTAACGGGCGTTATCCCCCAACGTTGGCATGTACACCTCCAGCGCGGTACCGCGGCGCCAGGCACGGTGGTAATTGCACGCCATGCCACCGAGGCTGATAGTGTGCAACCGCTGGCGTGAAATACAGGCGTGCTTGCGCAAGGTCAGTTCAACCGGAACATCATCAGGATGAGGCAGAAAACGTCCCATGACCGCAGACTCCGAGTGTCGTCCATTTGACATTGTTTCCCCCAGTATAGTGCTCGAATTGGAACTGACCGATTTCGATATCGACCAGCAATTACTGGGCCTTGGCGGCGTTTCCCTGGTTGTTTTCACCAGTGTCGGCTGTTCCAGTTGCCGTTGGGCCCGGGCGCGGTTGCCGGAGTTGGAGCTACCCATCGACCGTCTTTGCTGGGTCGATGCGGGTGATAATGGCGGTGCGGTTCAGCGCTATCAGGTGTTCCACTTGCCAGCTTTGTTCGTGGTCCGCGACGGTGAGTTTCATGGAGCGCTACAGTCGCGCCTGACGCAGCAGGATCTCAGCGAGAGCCTGCGTCAGGCGCTTAATCGAATACCAGAGGAGTTGCCTTGATGGGTGCAGGCCGTAAACCGCGTGTAGGCATTATCGGGACCGGAGCGATCGGAGGTTTTTACGGGGTGATGCTGGCACGTGCCGGTTTCGACGTGCACTTTTTATTGCGCAGCGAATATCCGGCAGTGCTCGAGCATGGGCTGCAAGTCAACAGCAGCCAGCACGGCAAGCTGACGTTGAAGCCGGCGCAGGCCTACGCCAATGCCGAACAGATGCCGCCTTGCGACTGGCTGCTGGTGGGCGCCAAGACCACCAGCAACCTTGATCTGGCGCCGGCGATCATTCAGGCCGCGGCCACCGATGCCAAGGTTCTGGTGCTGCAGAATGGGCTGGATGTCGAAGACGACCTGCGCGCGGTGCTTCCCGATTCGCTGCATCTTCTGGGCGGCTTGTGCTTTATCTGTGTGCACCGCGCCGGGCCCGGGCAGATCGAGCACCAGGCGCTTGGCGCGGTAAACCTGGGTTACCACAGTGGCCCGGCCAGTGCCGATGCGACCCTGAGCCAGGCGATAGTCGAGGAGGGCGCCGCGCTGTTTCGCGAGGCGGGGCTCGATTCCCAGGCCATGGGCAACCTGCAGCAGGCGCGCTGGCAGAAGCTGGTGTGGAATGTCCCGTATAACGGCCTGTCGGTTCTGCTCCGAGCCAGTACCACGCCACTGATGGCCGACCCCGCCAGCCGCGAGCTGATCCAGGATCTGATGCAGGAAGTGCTGCAAGGGGCGGCGGCTTGCGGGCATGTCATCCCTGCGGCCTATGCGCAGCAACTGTTCAAGTCCACCGAGCACATGCCGGATTACTGGCCCAGCATGTACCATGACTTCCTGCACCAGCGTCCTCTGGAACTGGCAGCTATCTATGCTGCACCCTTGGCGGCAGCGCGGGCCGCAGGTTGTGAGCTGCCGAAGATCCAGGCGTTGTACCAGGCCTTGAGTTTCATCGACCGGCACCACGCCTGAGTTGGGCTTATTACCTTTAAGGGGATGAAATATGGCAAAGGGCCTGGATGGCAAGCTGGTGGTGGCGATCTCGTCGCGGGCGCTGTTCGACCTGGGCGACAGCCACAAGGTCTATCTGGCCCAGGGGGTCGAGGCCTATCGGCAGTACCAGATCGAACATGAAGAGGAAGTCCTCGAGCCCGGTGATGCCTTCCCTCTGGTCAAGAAACTCCTCAGCCTCAATGCCAGCCTGGGCCGAGCCCGGGTCGAAGTGGTGCTGGTCTCGCGCAACAGTGCCGACACCGGGTTGCGTGTGTTCAACTCGATCGAGCACTACGGCCTGGGCATTTCCCGAGCAGCCTTCGTCGGCGGGCGCAGCCCTTATCCCTATCTGGCGGCCTTTGGCAGCGACCTGTTTCTCTCCACCCATGCCGATGATGTGCGCAGTGCACTAGAGGCCGGCTTTGCTGCGGCAACCATTCTGTCCGGCGGCACCCGGCGCGCCGAAAATGGCGAACTGCGCATAGCGTTCGACGGTGATGCGGTGCTGTTTTCCGATGACTCGGAGCGTATCTACCAGTCCGGCGGCCTGGAGGCATTCCAGGCCAGTGAGCGGCAGTCGGCACGAGAACCGTTGCCGGGCGGGCCGTTCAAGGGGTTCCTGGCGGCACTCAACCTGCTGCAGGGAGAGTTTTCCGATGAGGCCAGTCCGATCCGTACCGCCTTGGTGACAGCCCGTTCCGCGCCGGCCCATGAGCGGGTAATCCGCACCTTGCGCGAGTGGAACATCCGCCTGGACGAATCGCTGTTCCTTGGCGGGCTGGAAAAAGCCGCCTTCCTCGAAGCCTTTGCAGCCGACGTGTTCTTCGACGACCAGGCCGGTCACTGCGAGCTGGCTCGCGAAGTGGTCGCCACCGGTCACGTGCCGCACGGCGTGAGCAACGAAACCAAGGCTTGAGTCCTAAAATCCGTGGTTTTTCCTCGGACCTCCCACAGTTCCAGGCACTGCTAAGCTGAATCAATCTCCGCCATCTTGGCAGTTGAGGAGGTCATATGATTCGTTCGATGCTGTATGCCACTGACCTCGGTCTGTATGCGCCCTTTGTGATGCAACATGCCCTGGAGCTGGCTCGAACGTTCAATGCCGACTTACATGTAGTGCACGCCGTGGAGCCCATGGGCCTGTTCGCCGAATCAGTGTTGCAGAGCTACCTGGATGAGCAGTCGCTGAATGAGTTTCACCGCCAGGGCCTGAATACAGTGATGGCCAATATAGAGCAACGGGTGCTGGACAGTTTTCGCGAGGAACTGGGGGAGGGGATGCAGGACCTGACCTTGATCCAGTCGGTGCGGGTGCTTCAGGGGGACCCGTCCCAGGTGATTCTGGAGCAGGCAGGGAAACTCTCTGTGGATTTGCTGATCGTAGGAAGTCACAGCCATGGGGTGGGGGCGCAAACGCCTTTGGGGCGTACCGCAACGCGAGTTCTGCAACTGGCCAAAGTCCCGGTTTACCTGGTGCCTCTGGTGCAGCGTCGACGTCAGGGCGATACCTGAGGATGGAATGGAAAATTCTGAATAAAAGTTCTAGATTTATTCTCCTGACCATTAATATAGTTATATACCGTCGCTGATACCCGTGGCGTCTACCTGCTTTGAGGGATTGATATGAAGCTTCAACAATTGCGCTACATCTGGGAAGTGGCGCACCACGACCTCAACGTCTCCGCTACCGCGCAAAGCCTTTACACATCGCAACCGGGTATCAGCAAGCAGATCCGTCTGCTCGAGGACGAACTCGGGGTCGAGGTCTTTGCCCGCAGTGGCAAGCATCTGACCCGCGTGACCCCGGCCGGCGAGCGCATCATCACCACCGCCGGCGAGATCCTGCGCAAGGTCGAAAGCATCAAGCAGATCGCCCAGGAGTTCTCCAACGAGAAGAAGGGCACCCTGTCCATAGCCACTACTCACACCCAGGCGCGCTACGCCTTGCCACCGGTGATCAGCAGCTTTATCAAGCAGTACCCGGATGTGGCCTTGCACATGCATCAGGGTTCGCCGATGCAGATTGCCGAAATGGCCGCTGACGGCACTGTGGATTTCGCCATCGCTACCGAAGCCCTGGAGTTGTTCGGTGACCTGGTGATGATGCCGTGCTATCGCTGGAACCGCTGCGTGGTAGTGCCTCAGGGCCACCCACTGACCAAGCTGCCGAAGTTGACCTTGGAAACCCTGGCCGAGTACCCGATCGTCACTTACGTGTTCGGTTTTACCGGTCGTTCCAAGTTGGACGAAGCCTTCAGCCATCGCGGCCTGACGCCCAAGGTAGTATTCACCGCTGCCGACGCCGACGTGATCAAGACCTATGTGCGCCTGGGCCTGGGCGTGGGCATCGTGGCCAAGATGGCGGTCGACACCAAGCTCGACAGCGACCTGGTGGTGCTGGATGCCAGCGAGCTGTTCGAATCGAGCATCACCAAGATCGGTTTCCGTCGCGGCACTTTCCTGCGTGGCTTCATGTGCGATTTCATCGAGAAGTTCGCCCCGCACCTGACCCGCGAAGTCATGGCCAAGGCCATTGCCTGCCATAACAAGCAGGAACTGGAAGAGCTGTTCGACGGCGTCGAATTGCCGGTCCACTGATCCCCAGCCTGCCTAGCGGACCTCGGTGACAGTGAACTGTTGCCGGGCGCCCGCCACCACGATCTCCACCTCATCGTCCTCGAACTTGCCCAGCAGGCTGTTGCCCAGGGGCGAGCGGGGGGTGATGACGGTCACCAGTTGCCCCACTACGTAGACCTTCAGGCCCGCGCCATCCGGGCCGAGAAACAGCCACTGTTCGTGGCCGTTCTCATCTTCCAGCCCCAACAGCGCACCGATCTGAATCCCCTTCTGCGGGTCATAAGGGCGCAGGCTCAGGTTCTGCCAGAGGCCCAGGGCCTGGCGGATTTCCTCGACCCGTCGAGCCTGGCCGGCGGCCAGGTAGGAAGCTTCCAGCCCCAGGGTGTCGTACTTGTTCTCGGCGATATTTTCTTCGTGGGTGGCGGTTTCGTAAGCGGTTTGTGCCGCTCGCACCGCGACCTCCAGGTCGTCCCGGAGCTGGTGCAGAATCAGTTGGCAGACGGACTGTTTATTCATGGTCAATTACAGAATTGCAGGACGTTGGCCCGGCTTTTTTCGCTCGGCGCGGTCTGGTCCTGCTGCAACCAGAACTGGCATTTGGGGTTGGACAGGTTGCGCAGGTTGCTGCGGGCGTTGTCCAGGGATTGCAGTTCCTCGTTCTTGCGCAGGTTTTCCTGGTACTGCTCGAACATTCGGTTCTGTGGCTCAGGTGGCGCGGCCACCGGTGGTTTTGCCAACTGCTGCACCGCTTGTGCGACCGGAGCCAATTGCTGGCTGAAAAGGTAGTGCGAGGCCAGCCAGCAGGTCAGGGCGATCGCCAGGAAACCCAGCCACAGGCCCAGGGCAATGCTGGCGGTGAGCGCCAGGAAGTTGAAACTGATGCGCAAGGAGCGACGTGCGGTGGGACGATGGGACATGGCTGCCTCCTGGCGGGCGGTGTTGGGCAAGGGCCGATTGTCGCACGAAGATAATCGCGGTTGGCTCTTCTGCGCAGGAGCATTTATGCGGACAATCGGCGCCTTTGCCAATCGGGGAGTGGAATGAAAGCCTCCTGGGATATTTTCTGCAGCGTGGTCGACAACTACGGCGACATCGGCGTGACCTGGCGCCTGGCCCGGCAACTGGTGGCCGAGCATCAATGTGCGGTGCGGCTGTGGGTCGATGATTTGCGCGCTTTCGAAAAGATCTGCCCGCAGATCGATAGCCAAAAGGCCAGCCAGATTCAGGATGGCGTCCAGGTGCGGCACTGGCCCGTCCAGTGGCCGGACGAGGCGGCGGCCGATGTGGTGATCGCGGCTTTCGCCTGCCAGTTGCCCCACGCCTACATGGACGCCATGGCCGACCGTGCGCGTGCGCCACTGTGGCTGAACCTGGACTACCTGAGCGCCGAGGACTGGGTCGGCGGGTGCCATGGCCTGCCTTCCGTGAAGTTTCGCGGGGTGCAGAAGTACTTCTTCTTTCCCGGATTCCAGGCCGATACCGGCGGCTTGCTGCGCGAGGCCGGGCTGCTCGAGCAGCGCCGGGATTTCCAGGACAGGCCCCAGGCCCGGCTGGATTTCCTGAAATCCCTGGGCGTATCGCCTGTTGCCGGCAGTCGCTTGATCTCGCTGTTCGCCTACGAAAATGCCGGGGTTGCCAGTTGGTTGCAGGCCCTGGCCGACGACGGGCAGCCGACTCATCTGCTGGTGCCCGAAGGCCGCGTTCTGGCCGATGTGCAGCGCTGGCTGGGAGAGGAACCGCTGGCGCCGGGCTGTCCCCAGGTACGCCAGTCGCTGACCGTTCAGGTGCTGCCCTTCGTGCGCCAGGAGGATTACGACCGGCTGCTCTGGTGCTGCGACTTCAACGCGGTGCGCGGGGAGGACTCCTTCGTTCGGGCGCAATGGGCCGGGCGTCCGATGCTCTGGCATATCTATCGCCAGGATGAAGACATCCACCTGGACAAGCTCGAAGCTTTTCTCGGCCTCTATACCCGCACCCTTTCCCCGGGGGCCAAGGCTGCAGTACTGGCCCTGTGGCAGGCCTGGAACAGCGAAGCATCGATGGCCGAACCCTGGAAAAACCTGCTGCAATACTGGCCGGAAGTCGCCGGGCACGCCGAGCAATGGTGTCTGGAACAAGGCTCCCAGCCCGATCTTGCTGCGGCGCTGGTGCAGTTTTACCTAAATTGGATATGATACGCGGCCTAGATTTTTGTAAATCCCATCCAAATTCGGATATTCGCAATGAAAACTGGTAAAGAACTCAAACCCGGTACCGTGATCCGTATCGACAACGATCCTTGGCTGGTTCAGAAAGCTGAATTCACCAAGTCCGGTCGTAACAGCGCGATCATGAAGACCAAGCTGAAGAACCTGCTGACCGGTTACAAGACTGAAACCGTTTACGGTGCGGACGACAAACTGGACGACGTGATCCTGGATCGCAAAGAAGCGACCCTGTCGTTCATCAGCGGCGACACCTACACGTTCATGGACACCACTGACTACACCATGTACGAGCTGAACGCCGAAGACATCGAAGCGGTTCTGCCGTTCATCGAAGAAGGCATGACCGACGTTTGCGAAGCCGTGTTCTTCGAAGACCGTCTGGTTTCCGTTGACCTGCCGACCACCATCGTGCGCCAGGTTGACTACACCGAAGGTTCCGCGCGCGGCGACACTTCGGGCAAGGTGATGAAGCCTGCCAAACTGAAAAACGGTACCGAGCTGAGCGTTGCGGACTTCATCGAAATCGGCGACATGATCGAGATCGATACCCGCGAAGGCGGTTCCTACAAAGGCCGCGCCAAGGTTTAAACCTGGCTCGCCCCTGTAGACGAAAAAGCCCGACCTTGAGTCGGGCTTTTTTATGCCTGGAATTTGCCGTTTCAGACCGAAACGTGCAGGCGCACATCCACATTGCCACGGGTGGCATTGGAGTAGGGGCAGACCTGATGCGCGGCATCCACCAGGCTTTGCGCTTCGTCCTGGGCCAGGCCGGGCAGGCTCACATGCAGGTCGATATCCAGGCCGAAGCCGCCGGGGATCTGGCCGATGCCGACATGGGCAGTGATCGAAGCGTCGTCCGGGATCTTGCGCTTGCTCTGGCTGGCGACGAACTTCAGGGCACCGATAAAGCAGGCCGAGTAACCGGCTGCGAACAGCTGTTCAGGGTTGGTCGCCTGGCCACCGGCACCACCGAGTTCCTTGGGGGTGGCCAGTTTGACGTCGAGGATCTGGTCATTGGAAACAGCGCGGCCATCACGGCCACCGGTGGCGGTTGCAACGGCGGTGTAGAGAGTTTGCATGGTGGAAGCCTCGTGGTAGGTGATTTTCGCGCTAATTATTTGCGCGCTAAGTAAGTGCGAAATAAATGTATCTCGCTAATATTTAGCGCGCAAGATAAATTTTGCTGAAAATCTCTTCATTAGCCTTGAGTCATGGGCAACTCATTGATTCTGAAAAAGATATTTTTTCGGTTGAGAAGCTAGCCCTAGCCGTAGGGGGCTGGCTTGCCAGTAAAGCGTCAAAGACTGTCCTGCAGATGCCCGCGCAACACCTGCAAATCTTCCTGCAACTGACGCAATTGCTCCACGCTCCGGCCGCTGGCCCCGAGGATGCACTGGGGAATGTCCCGGGCTTGCTCGCGCAGCACCCGGCCCTGTTCCGTCAGTTGGACAATCACCACCCGTTCATCTTCCCGACTGCGGGTGCGGCTGAGCAGACCTTCGGCCTCCAGGCGTTTGAGCAGCGGGGTCAGGGAACCGGGGTCGGTCAGCAGGCGCTGGCTGATCTCGCCGACCGTCAGCCCGTCCCGTTCCCAGAGCACCAGCATTGCCAGGTACTGCGGGTAGGTCAGCCCCAGCTTCTGCAGCAGAGGCTTGTAGACCTTGGTCAGCATCAGGGAGGTGGAGTGCAGGGCAAAGCACACCTGGTTGTCCAGCAGCAGTTGATCGCAGGAGTCCAGGGGGGAGCGTTCGGTGGTCATGTTGGCGGCCTTGATCATTAATGGTCATGAATCTAGCGGGCGAGTCTTTAATGCGCCAGATAATTCTCCTCAGGTCTCAGCCCATCGCGCTTTGCAATGCCAGGTCCCAGGGCGGAACCGGGCTGAAGCGGCTTTTCAGGTACTCCAGCAGCAGGCGGCTACGGGCATTGGGGTGCTGTTCCATGCGCAAGGCGTAGATGCCGGCGGTTTCCGGCTTGGGCAGGCCGCCTTCGCAGAACAGCGGCACCAGTTCGCCGCGCAGCAGGTATTCACTCACCAGCCAGGTGGGCAGGTGGGCAATGCCCAGCCCGGCCAAGGCCCCGGAAAGCAGGGCTTCAGCGTTGTTGGCACCAAGGCGTATACGCTGCGGACGATGGCTCTGCACCTGGCCGTCAAGCTCGAAGCGCCAGGCGAACAGCGGCGCCAGGCCATCCCAGTCGAGGCCGTCGTGCTGGCTGAGTTCGGCGGGGTGGCTGGGGGTGCCGCGGCTTTTCAGGTAGGAGGGGCTGGCACAGGCGATACGCACGATGCTGGCCAGGGAGGTGGCGACCATCCGCGTGTCCACGCGCTGGCCGGCGCGCAGCACCAGGTCGACCTTGCCCAGGTGGGAGCCCTGCATGTCGACAAAGCTGTCGATCAGGTGTAACTGCACATCCAGCCCGGGGTAGAGCACCAGGAAATCGGCAATGGCCGGCGCCAAGTGGCGGCGCCCGAAGGCAGCGGGGGCGTCGATGCGGATCAGGCCTTCCGGGGCATGGCTCAGGGAAACTGCCTCGGCCCGAGCCAGTTGCAGCTCGGCAACGATACGTCGGGCCCGTTCGGCAAAGGCCTGGCCGGCGGCGGTGGCGACCACGGCGTGGGTGGTACGCATGAACAGAGTGGTG
This sequence comes from Pseudomonas sp. GW822-FHT06D10, assembly GCF_058799535.1. Lineage (NCBI taxonomy): Bacteria > Pseudomonadati > Pseudomonadota > Gammaproteobacteria > Pseudomonadales > Pseudomonadaceae > Pseudomonas > Pseudomonas sp. GW822-FHT06D10. The sequence goes on from NZ_JBXALN010000009.1 coordinate 152,643, forward strand.
CCCACGGCGTTTTCCAGGCTGTCGATGCGCCGGGCCACGGCGGAGGGCGTCAGCGGATGGCGGCGTGCCGCGGCGGAAAAGCTGCCCGCTTCCAGCACATCAAGAAACAGCCCCAGTTGTTCGGTCAATGTATTGGGATTCATGATCAACTCGCTTATGCGAAAACGGCAAAGCCATTGTGCGTTGCTATGCGTTTCCGTGCCAGGACCGACTGCGTAGCATGCAGCTCTCAGGTGAGGAGAGCGGTTGTGATCGAGTTGATGATGTATCTGTTGTTGGGCGCGGCGTTGGGTACGGTGGGCGGGCTGTTCGGTATTGGCGGTGGCTTGATCGCGATTCCGGTGCTCGGCGTGCTGTTTGGCCTGGACCAGCAGATTGCCCAGGGCACGGCGCTGGTCATGGTTGTACCCAATGTGCTACTCGCGCTGTGGCGCTATCACCAGCGCAACCGCATAGAGGCGCGCCACGCCTTGCCCCTGGCCCTGATGGGGTTCAGTTTCGCCTGGCTGGGCTCGATCTGGGCGGTGGGCATCGATGCACAGAAGATGCGCATCGGCTTTGTCGCCTTTCTTCTGGTGCTGTCGGCCTACAACCTGCTGCGCATGTTCATGGCCAGTGCTCCGGCCAGCAGCGGGATGCGTTACCCCTGGCCTTGGCTCGGGGTATTGGGCGCCGCTTCCGGGGCCATGGGCGGGCTGTTCGGGGTGGGGGGCGCAGTGGTTGCCACGCCGGTACTGACCAGTGTCTTCGGCACCACCCAGGTGGTAGCACAGGGTTTGTCCCTGGCGCTGGCGCTACCCAGCACCGGGGTCACCCTGGTGACCTATGGCTTTCACCATCAGGTGGACTGGGCGATCGGTCTGCCGCTGGCAGCCGGTGGCTTGCTGAGCATCAGTTGGGGGGTGAAGGTCGCCCACGCCTTGCCCGAGCGGCTGTTGCGCGGCCTGTTCTGCGGCTTCCTGGTGGTGTGTGCGGTGATGCTGGCGTTTAAAGTTTGAAGCCTTCGACGATGTGTTCGGCCAGGCATTCGGTGATGGGCGAGGGCTGGTTGAGGTTGCGCAGCAGCATGATGCTGGCCTCGGGCAGCTCCGGCAGCCCTTCGTTCTCGCCAAGGATGCGCAGGTCCGGCGTGATCAGGCTTTCCAGCTGCGCGGTGATCGCCAGCCCGGCGCTGACCACCGCCATGATTGCCGACAGGCTGGAGCTGTTGTAGGCAATGCGATAGTCGAGGCCGATGGCATCCAGGGCGTTGCAGGCCCACAGCCGGCAAAAGCAGTCGCTGTTGAACATCGCCAGTGGCAGTGGCGTCTGTTCATGGGGCGTGAAGCACTGGGCCACGGCCCAGACGAAGCGCTCCTTGCGCAGCAGTTGGCCGATCTCGCTGCCCGGCTCTCGGGTGACGATGGTCAGGTCCAGGTCCTGGCGTTGCAGCAGTTGCTTGGACGATTCGCAATGCACTTCGATCTGGATCAGCGGGTAGCTCTGGGCGAAGCGCGACAGAATCCCCGGCAGAAAACGCATCACATAGTCATCCGGCGTGCCAATGCGCACCAGCCCCACCATGTGCGGTTCACGCAGGGTATTGAACACTTCGCTATGCAGTTTCAGGATGCGCCGGGCATAGCCCAGCAGTACCTGGCCCTCGGCGGTCAGCTTGACCTGGCGTCCGTCGCGCTGGAACAGCTGGCGTTGCAGCACGTCCTCTTCCAGGCGCTTCATCTGCATGCTCACCGCCGACTGGGTGCGGTTGACCCGTTCTCCAGCCCGGGTAAAACCGCCTTCATCGGCGATGGCGACGAAGGTGCGCAGCACTTCGGTGTCGATGCTGGGGAACTGGGACATTGATCAGATCCTGAGATACATGGGGCAGGAAGCATTCCTGGGCCTGATCTTATTCCTCGAAAGGCCACGGCGTCATCCCTGGCGTTGCGCTTGCAGCCAGGCCAGCACCTGCCGGGCGTTCTGGTCCGGTGGAAACACCGGGTAGAACACCTTTTCGATCTGCCCGGCCTTGAGAATCAGAGTCAGGCGTTTCAGGAAGCGGGTGGCGTTCAATTCGAACATCGGCAGCCCCAGGGCCTCGGTCAATTGCCCCTGTGCATCGGAGAGCAGGGCAAAGGGCAGGTGCAGTCGCTCGACGGCTTCACGTTGATAGTCGCAGTCCTGGCTCGAGAGGCCGAACAGGTTCGCCGCCCCGGCGGCCGCGAGTTCCTCGGCCAGGTCGCGAAAGCCGCAGGACTGCGGGGTACAGCCGCGGGCGCCGGGGGTCATGTCCCAGCCCTCCAGCAGCGGCAAATCCGGTCGTCCCATGCGCGGGTAGACATAGAGCACCGTTATGCCGGGCAGCGTCGACAGGTCGACCCCTTCGCCCGAGGTGGAGGGCAATCGCAGCCCTGGCAAGTGCAGGCCTTGCAAGTGACGGGCTGCGCCATCGTCCTGGGGGGGCGGGATACGCGACCAGTCCACGCTCAGCATGTCTCTCATGACGCTTCCTCCTGATCAGTAGTGCTGGGCAATCGCAATAGGGATAGCTGGATAACAGAGTGTCGATAGTGCTCCTTCAGTTCAAGTAGTACTGCGGATAAATGATGTTCGATCCAGCAATTAATGCTCGTGGCTTTTATTGGTTTTGTCTTTGGCTTTAGTTGTGCTGTGTTATTGGCGATAAGCCTTATCGGTGCTGGCTATAAGTTTTCAAAAAGGTCTGGAGTGTTGGCTATAAGTTGTCGTTTGCTAATTTCGCTGCGCGATAAAAATCAATGAATATGCCCTGGGCCGATTAATGGTCAACTTTGTCGTTGTTTGGGTTTGCCTAAAGAAACATCCGCTACTAGTGTTGCGCTTGCCATGTACAGATGGTCTGTACTGGGATTGCGACCAACTTTGGAGGGTCCTTTCATGAACGTGAAAACGGAACACACTGAGCCAACCACTGCCGAGCTGACACAGCTCAAGACCAAGCTCAAGGCCGGCAAGCTGGCGCCGGAAGACCTCAAGGCGCTGGTGGGCCTGGTGGAACGTACGGAGAAGGCGGCGAAGCAACTTAGGGCAGCCATCGTCGAGTAAATGACGCTAACGCTTTGGAGGGCAGGATCAGAAATGGACCTCACTACTCGAACTACTCATATCGATATATCTGAACCGTTGCGTAGCCCTCCATTTTTAGCGCGCAGCACTATCGGCAGTCACTCGGTACTGCTGCTGGGAAGTCTGGAAGCGCCTATCTCTACACTTAGTGATAATGCTTTTATTGTCGAACGCATTGCCCAGAGTCTCAACTTGTCGGCGCTGGGCGCCCAGTTCAATGCGGAAGAAGTTATTTTTCTGCTGAACGAGCAATATACCGCTGCAGAAGAGTTTGTTTATGGTCACCCCATCTGGCGAAAGATAAGAGAGGGTGATCAAGCTGCGCTCTACGCTTATATCCTGGAAACCCGGCACTACCTGGCTGCCGCGGCCTCGAGGATGTGCCCCTCGGTCAGCCCGGGCATAGGGTTGTCGCCGATCTCCCTGATGCTGTCCAGGCATGCGCTGGAGGAGTGGGATCATGCGCAGTTCTTCAATGAGGCCCTGGAGCTGATCGGCTGTTCCGGCGACATGGTCAGGCTGGCCCGGCCTTTGCCCGCAACCCTGGAGTGGATTCACCTGTCCCGGCAGATCGCGGCCATGGGCGAGCTGGTGTCGGCGGCCTGCTCCGGTTTCATGGAGCACTCCTCGGTGGAGCAGGAGGCGGTGCTGGGTTGGCATGAGTTGCTGGTGGGCCACAACCTGTTGAGCCGCAAGGCGACAGACAAGGTGCTGGGGCATTTTTCCACCGACATCCAGTATGGGCATTCGGATAACTGGAAGAAGGCCGTGCGCACCCAGGACTGCTACCCCGCGCCGGTAGTGGCCACGGTGCTCAATGCAGTCTGCAGCCTCAGCGAAATGATCTACCGCTGGCTGACTGCGCTGGAGCAGGGATGTGCCAGCTCCATTGTCACCGCGGCCCAACTGGTGGCCGAGGAGGGGCTGGACCAACTGTTGCACGCCGCTGATTCGCCCCTGGACGTGGAAATTTTCCAGGGCCTGCCGGTCTGGCCGTCCAGTGTGATGAGCCTGGTCAACGGTGAGCGTTGCGGCGATGACAACCCTGCCGATACCGTCGTTGCGTCCTGCTATGCCCTGGGGCCGCGAATGACGCAACTGGTCATGAGCCCGGCGCCTTTTGGCGCACTGATCAGCCAGGTGCATGAGCAGTTGCTCAATGGCCAGAGCTCCAGCGCCGAGAGTGTGGCGGCCATCGAACAGATGACCACCGACTGGCTGGTATCGGTGGACGGCCACGGCCTGTGGCAACAGATGACCGAGGGCTGCGCAGATGAGCTGATCATCGGCTACATGCTGGAGAACTATCATTACCTGGCCTCGGCGACCCGACATGTCAGCCCGGCCATTGCCGCCTGTGCGGATGCGCGGATCCGCGAGAACCTGTTGCAGCACCTGCAGGATGAGCTGACCCACTGCGACATCCTCAAGCCCAGGCTGCGCGAACTGGGAGTCCGGCGCCCGGAAGCGATGCGACCCTTGCCGACCACCACTGCCTTTGTCGGTTATCTCAGCGACCTGGCACGGCATGACTGGAAGGGCTACCTGATCGGTTCGACCTATCTGCAAAAAAGCCTGAGCGAATGCCGTGGCGATGATCGTCACCTGCGTTTCTACTCGCAGGTGTCCGCCAACAACCCGCGCTGTGCAGCGTTGCTGGGGGCCATGGCGGCCCATGACGAACTGGATGACGAGCTGGGCCACGATCAGCGGCCGTCGCTCAACATCGAGTACCTGCTGGCGCGGGGCGACGTGGGCCGTGACTCGGTGGCACGTGCGGCCATGCTGCCGTCACTGGCCTGGAGCTTTCTGGATGGCATCCGCCAGCACTATTGCACCGGCAAGGACGCGGTGCTGCAGCGCCAGGCCTGGAGCGCAACATGAACCAGCCCTATTTCCAGAACCTGGAGCCCCTGGCGCAGTTGCAGGAATTGTTATTCGAGCGTGATGACTTCGAGGCCCTGGCCAGGCGCTTGCCAGAACCCAGGATGGCTCTGGAAAAGTGGCGCGATGTGTTGCATGGCGAGCTCCTGTCGCTGTTTCGCTGGGGGCTGATTCGCGCCAGGGAGAGCCTGGATGACCAGGGGGCGGGTCAGGGCTATGGCCAGGAAGTCCTGTGCCTGCTGCCCTATTACGGCTTTTGTCTGCATGCAATCCGCCGCGCCGCGCCCTTTGCCTTGATGGGCATACCCACCACGGTGTCGGTGCGTCACGACCGTTATCAGGAGGCCAGTGCAGTGATTGGCGAGTTGGCGGCCGTGCTTGGCGTACAGGATTGGCTGCGGGTCAGTGAGGAATCCTCGGCAGAGCTGGTGCGGCAGTTTCATGGGCGCGATGGCCTGATCGTGCTCACCGGCAAGCAGTCCACCTACAGCAGCCTGCGCAACCACTACCCGGACGCGCGGATCATTGCTGCAACCGGCTGTTGCGGGGTGGTCCTGTCGGTGGAGGAGCAGCCGGCCCGCGTCATCGAGGAACAGCGCCAGGAACACCGGTTGCCGGTCAGTTGCAGTAACCATGGCTACACCGTCCTTGCCGAAGCCCTGACCCCGCAGGCGGCGGTGCTGGCCATCAACGGCGCCCGGCCCGCGGTCAGCAGCACGGTGCAAGAGTTGCTCGGGCAACTGCACCCGTCCATTGTCCTGACTCCCCCTTCGGCTCTGCCGTTGCCCGATGATCTTGGCGGCTACAGCCTGCTGGCCTGTGAAGAGTCGGCGGCGGCCAGCCTCGATGGTTTCGGTCGCGACCCACTGGGCGGCTGGCCCGGGGATTACCGGATCTGAAAGCGGTCCCTGGAAACACCGGTGGGGAACCAGGGCATCAAACTCTGAGATGTATTGCATAAGAAACATTCGTTGGATTGATCCTTGTTCGGGGAAGAGACTGTGCTCATCCCCACTGGAGGACAGGATCATGAAAGCGCAAAAGGGTTATCTGCTGGTTCACAAACTGCCAATTCAGGCGTTGTCGTTACGTGCACTATGGCGCCAGGTGGTCCGCTGGCACGAGTTGGCGCAGGAGCGCCGGATGCTTGCCGGCCTGAGCGATTCGGCCCTGCATGACCTGGGGTTGAGCCGGGCGGATGTGGAGCATGAAGCGGTCCGCCCGTTCTGGGACGATCCGATGCACAAATAACCCGGTGGCCACTACACAAGCCGGTCCAGGGTGCGCTAGCGTGCGGGCAGACCAGGAGACGCTCATGCCCGCACTACCTTCTTTCTCGCTAAAGCAGGCCCGCCGGCTGGCGCTGGCCGCCCAAGGCTTCGGCGGGCGCCAGCCGCCGGCATCGATCAAGGCCTCCCGACTCAATCAGCAGATCGAGCGCCTGGGCCTGTTGCAGATCGATTCGGTCAACGCCCTGGTGCGCGCCCATTACTTGCCGCTGTTTTCCCGTCTTGGCAGTTATCCACAGCAGCTGCTCGATCAGGCCGCCTGGAGCCAGGGGCGCCAGCGCACCTTGTTCGAGTACTGGGGGCATGAGGCCTCGCTGCTGCCGATGTCCATGTACCCCTTGATGCGCTGGCGCATGCAGCGTGCACGCCAGGGGCAGGGTATCTACTCGCAACTGGCGCGTTTCGGCCAGGAACGCCAGGCCACTCTGCGCCGGGTGCTGGCGGCCGTGGAGCAGCAGGGCGCGCTGGGGGCCGGCAGCCTCTCCACCCGCGAAGAACGGGCCGGCCCCTGGTGGGACTGGAGCGATGAGAAGCATGCCCTGGAATGGCTGTTCGCTGCCGGTGAGGTGACGGTGTCCGGCCGCCGCGGTTTCGAGCGTCTGTATGACTTGCCGGAACGAGTGATCCCGGCGGCGATCCTCCAGCAGATGCCGTTGGAGGAAGCCCAGGCCCAGCGCCGGTTGCTGCTGCAGGCGGCCGGGGCACTGGGGGTAGCCACGGAAAAGGACCTGCGGGACTACTTTCGCCTCGATCCCGGCGATAGTCGCGCGCGGCTTGCTGAGTTGTGCGAGTCCGGCGAACTGCTGGGCTGTGAGGTCCAGGGCTGGAAGCAAAGTGCCTATTGCCTGCCCGAGGCGCGGGTGCCGCGCAAGGTCGAAGCCAGCGCGCTGTTGTCACCTTTCGATTCCCTGATCTGGGAGCGTAGCCGTACCGAGCGGCTGTTCGATTTCCGCTACCGCCTGGAGATCTACACGCCTGAGCACAAGCGGGTCTATGGCTATTATGTGCTGCCGTTCCTGCACAACGAGCGGATTGCCGCCCGGGTCGACCTGCGGGCGGAGCGGGCCCAGGGGCGTCTGGCGGTGCACGCGGTGCATGAGGAGCCATTCGGTCTGGACGACGAGGGTGTCCGGGCATTGGCCCTGCAATTGCGAAAGATGGCCGACTGGCTGGGGTTGGAACAGATTCAGCTCAATTGCCAGCGTGATGGCGCGCGACGCCTGCGTGAGGTGCTGGGGTGAAGAGCTTCGCGGGCCAGCCCGCTCCTACACAGCCCTTGCAGGAGCGGGTTTGCCGGCGAAAGCGCTCTTAGCGTTTGACCTGCTTCAAGGTCTCGGCAATCAGGAAGGCCAGTTCCAGAGACTGGTCGGCATTCATCCGCGGGTCGCAATGGGTGTGGTAACGGTCCGACAAGCCATCCTCGGTAATCGGCCGGGCACCGCCGATGCATTCGGTGACGTTCTGCCCGGTCATCTCGATATGGATGCCACCGGCATAGCTGCCTTCGGCCTGGTGGACCTGGAAGAACTGCTTGACCTCGGTGAGGATCTGCGCGAAATCCCGGGTCTTGTAGCCGCTGCTGGCCTTGATGGTGTTGCCGTGCATCGGGTCCGAGCTCCACAGCACCTGCTTGCCTTCGCTTTCCACCGCGCGAATCAGCTGTGGCAGGTGATCGCCAACCTTGTTCGCCCCCATGCGCACGATCAGGTTGAGGCGGCCGGGATCGTTTTCCGGGTTGAGGATATCGATCAGGCGGATCAGTTCGTCGGTGTTCATGCTCGGGCCGACCTTGACCCCGATCGGGTTATTCACCCCGCGCAGGAACTCCACGTGGGCGCCGTCCAGTTGCCGGGTGCGATCGCCGATCCACAGCATGTGCGCCGAGCAGTCGTAGTAGTCGTTGGTCAGGCTGTCGCGGCGCACGAAGGCTTCTTCATAGTTGAGCAGCAACGCTTCGTGGGCGGTGAAGAAGCTGGTTTCGCGCAGTTGCGGCGCGCTGTCCAGGCCGCAGGCACGCATGAAGGCCAGGGTTTCGTCGATGCGGTCTGCCAGTTGGCTGTACTTCTCGGCCAGGGCCGAGTTGGCGATGAAGTCCAGGTTCCACTTGTGCACCTGGTGCAGGTCGGCGAAACCGCCCTGGGCGAAGGCTCGCAGCAGGTTGAGGGTGGCGGTGGCCTGGTGGTAGGACTGCAGCAGGCGGTCGGGGTCCGGCCCCCGGCTTTTTTCATCGAAGCCGATGCCGTTGACGATGTCGCCGCGATAGGCCGGCAAGGTCACGCCATTGATGGTTTCATCGTTGGCCGAGCGCGGCTTGGCGAACTGGCCGGCCATGCGCCCGACCTTGACCACCGGGCAGCCGGCGGCAAAGGTCATGACGATGGCCATCTGCAGCAGCACCTTGAAGGTGTCGCGAATCTTCGCCGCGGAGAATTCGGCGAAGCTCTCGGCACAATCGCCACCCTGCAACAGGAACGCCCGGCCCTGGGTGACTTCGGCAAACTGGCGACGCAACTCCCGGGCTTCACCGGCAAACACCAGCGGTGGATAACTGGCCAGGCTTTGCTCGACCTGCAGCAGGTGCGCGGCATCGGGGTAGTGGGGTTGTTGCTGGATCGGCAGGGCGCGCCAGCTGTCGGGGCTCCAGGGTTGGCTCATCGCGGACTCGAGTGCTTTAACGGTGGGAGGGGCATGTTAGCAGCAAATTAGTGCGTGACCTGCTCCTCTCGCTTGGCCGACAATCGCGCCTTTCCCGCTCGCTGCCGAGCGGTTGGTTTATCGCGCCGGCAAGGTTCTGTGCCCGCGCGGCTAGGAGATGAAATGACTGAGGAGCGCGTCGAGCGCCTGCTCGCCGAAGTGCATGACGAATTCGGCATGATCCGGGTCCTGGAAGTGGCGGACTATCGTTTTCTCGAATTTGGCGATGCCATCGAGCAAAGCTGTGTGTTCACGGCGGACCCCAGTTGGCTGGAGTACGACTACACCCGGGCCATGCTGATCGGTGCCCTGTGCCATGAGGCGCCGGAGAGCGCGTTGTTTCTCGGGCTGGGCGCCGGCACCCTGACCCAGGCCTGCCTGAAGTTCCTGCCCCTGGAAGATGTGGAAGCCATCGAACTGCGACCGGACGTGCCGCGCCTGGCTATCGAGTACCTGGGGCTGGACGACGATCCGCGTCTATATATAAGAGTCGGCGATGCCCTGGAGCTGCTGGACAGTGCTGAATCCGCCGACCTGATCTTCGTCGACCTGTACACCGACGTCGGCCCCGGCGTCGGGCATCTGGCCTGGGGGTTTCTGGAGAACTGCCAGAAGCGCCTCAACCCCGGCGGCTGGCTGGTGATCAACCAGTGGGCCACCGATGATGGCAAGCCCTTGGGCGCCGCCCTGTTGCGCGGGCTCTATCACCGCCATTACTGGGAGTTGCCGGTGAAGGAGGGCAACGTGATTCTGATCGTGCCGTCCGACCTCGACCAAGAGCTGGACCTGCCAGGCCTGAATGCCCGGGCCCAAGCCCTGGCCCCACGCTTGGGCTACTCCCTGCAACCCTTGATCAAGGCGATCCGCCCGGCCACATAAGCCCTTGCTGGCGCCGGCTGGCCGGCGAAGCCGATCTGCCGGCCCCTGTTCAACAGCCCTTGAACACCCCGGGCCGTTTTTCGATCATCGCTCGCACGCCCTCTTTGGCGTCCTCACTGTTCATCAGTTTGTGCACCAGCGGCGCCAGCCCCTGGGCGGCCACCGTTTCCCCTTCGAGCCTGGCCTGGCGTGCCGACATCAGAGTCGCCTGCACCCCCAACGGTGCCTGGCGGGCAATCCGTTCGGCCAGTTCGATAGCCCGGGGCAGCAGGTCTTCGCTGGCCATGACCTCCTGCACCAGGCCCAGGCGCAGGGCTTCATGGGCATCGAATTCGTCCCCGGTCAGCAGCCAGCGCATGGCATTGCCCCAGCCGGCCAGTTGATGCAGGCGCAGGGTCGCGCCGCCGAAAGGGAAGATTCCGCGTTGCACCTCCATTTGCGCGAAGCGGGTATTGCTGGCGCAGAGATTGATGTCGGAGGCCAGCATCAGCTCGATGCCGATGGTCAGGCAGTAGCCTTGTACGGCGACGATCACCGGCTTGTTCACCCGTGGGCCGCTGAACACGCCCCAGGGGTCGCAGCCACCGGCTGGTGCTTGCCAGCCCTGGGCCAGGGCGGCGCCGACATTGGCCAGGTCCAGGCCTGCGGTGAAGTGCTCGCCGTGGCCGAACACCACCGCCACTCGCGCCTCGCTGCTGGCTTCGAACTCGCCGTAGGCCAGGCTCAACTGGTTGAGCAGCTCGAGGTCGAAGGCATTGCGCTTGGCCACCCGGTCCAGGCCGATAAGGAACAGGTGACCACGTAGTTCACGGCTGACACGGCTGGCACTGGGCTGATTCATGAGCGCTGTCCTGGGAATAAAGAGGGGAGGTTGGCGCGGGCGGTTTCGTGCACAAAGGTGAACCGTTTAAGCGCGATGACCAACAGCGCCGGGCCTGAGCAAAATAGCGCGCCGCCGAAGTCTGCGCAAAGCCCATGACAATCGGGTGTTCAGCGGATTTTTCCGATAAAAAAAACTCCCTTTTTTGAGTAATTCCGGTATAGTGCGCGCCGGCCTTTAGCCGGGCCACGTTTAGGTAATGCAATTCCCCGAAGTCAGCTTCGGCTGCTTGTCCGCTGCGCGGACTATCCTTGACGATCCATTCATCCAATCGTTTTCGCAAATCCCCGCCGACAAAGCTGCCAGGGTGACTCTTGAGTCTTACACGGCATGCGCAGCTTTGGAGCATGGGTCTTTGCGGATGCACTTAGAGGCAGACCCATGACCCAGGAAATCGGCGGCTTCGCCGCTCTTGAACTTCATCCCAATATTGTCGCTGCAGTAGTCGCTACCGGCTATGAAGAGCCTTCGGCTATTCAGCAGCAGTCGATCCCGATCATCCTTGCCGGTCACGATATGATTGGTCAGGCGCAAACCGGTACCGGTAAGACCGCTGCCTTTGCCCTGCCTATCCTGCACCGCATTGATCCGTCCAAGCGCGAGCCGCAAGCTCTGATCCTGGCCCCAACCCGTGAGTTGGCGCTGCAAGTAGCAACCGCTTTCGAAACCTACGCCAAGCAAATGCCGGGCGTGACTGTTGTGGCCGTCTACGGCGGTGCGCCGATGGGCCCACAACTGAAAGCAATCCGTAATGGCGCACAGATCGTTGTCGCCACTCCGGGTCGTCTGTGCGACCACCTGCGTCGCGACGAAAAAGTCCTGGCCACCGTGAACCACCTGGTTCTCGACGAAGCCGACGAGATGCTCAAGCTGGGCTTCATGGATGACCTGGAAGTGATCTTCAAGGCCATGCCGGAGACCCGCCAGACCGTACTGTTCTCGGCCACCCTGCCGCAGTCGATCCGGGCCATCGCCGAGCGTCACCTGAAGGACCCTAAACACGTCAAGATCCAGAGCAAGACCCAGACCGTCACCGCAATCGAGCAGGCTCACCTGCTGGTTCACGCCGACCAGAAGACCTCTGCCGTTCTGAGCCTGCTGGAAGTTGAAGATTTCGACGCCCTGATCATGTTCGTGCGCACCAAGCAAGCGACCCTGGACCTGGCCAGTGCCCTGGAAGCCAAAGGCTACAAAGCCGCTGCGCTGAACGGCGACATCGCCCAGAACCAGCGTGAGCGCGTGATCGACTCCCTCAAGGATGGCCGCCTGGACATCGTTGTGGCGACCGACGTAGCCGCCCGTGGTCTGGACGTACCGCGCATCACCCACGTATTCAACGTGGACATGCCTTACGACCCGGAATCCTACGTGCACCGTATCGGCCGTACCGGCCGTGCCGGTCGCGAAGGCCGCGCGCTGCTGCTGGTGACTCCACGTGAGCGCCGCATGCTGCAAGTGATCGAGCGTGTAACCGGTCAGAAGGTTGCCGAAGTTCGCCTGCCGGACGCCCAAGCCGTTCTCGATGCCCGCATCAAGAAGCTGACCAACAGCCTGTCGCCGCTGGTGGCTGATGCTGAAGCGACCCACGGTGATCTGCTCGATCGCCTGACCGCCGACATCGGTTGCAGCCCGCGTGCCCTGGCCGCAGCCCTGCTGCGCAAGGCTACCAACGGTCAAGCGCTGAACCTGGCCGCGATCGAGAAAGAGCGTCCACTGGTGCCCAACAGCGCCCCACGTGGCGATCGTCCTGAGCGTTCCGGTGACCGTCCTGATCGTGGTGACCGTGAGCGTCGCGCGCCAATGCCTCTGGGCGAAGGTCGTGCACGCTGCCGCACCGCGCTGGGTGCCCGTGACGGCATCGCTGCCAAGAACCTTCTGGGCGCGATCCTCAATGAAGGCGGCCTGGCCCGTGAAGCTATCGGCCGCATCCAGGTGCGTGACAGCTTCAGCCTGGTCGAGCTGCCGGAGGACGGTCTGGACCGCCTGCTGACCAAGCTCAAGGACACTCGCGTTGCCGGCAAGCAACTGAAGCTGCGTCGCTATCGCGAAGATTGATCGGCCCCTGGGCTGATTGATCAGGCATAAAAAATCCCCGACTGGTTCGGGGATTTTTTTTGCCTGTCATTTGCCTTGGCGCTGGCGGCCATCAGCCAAATCGGTAGATGTCCATGCCCAGGGCGCCCAGGGTGAAGCCCTGGTGGGCCACGCTGAATTCGCCACCGGCGCCCCGGGCGAAATACAGCGGCAGCAGGTGTTCATCACTGGGGTGGCTGCGCACGGCATTCGGTGCCTGCTGGCGGTAGTCGTGCAGGGCCGCCTGGTCATCGGCCGCCAGCTTGTCGATCATCCAGTCGCGAAAGGCCTTGGCCCAGGGTTCGACGCTTTCCGGGCCAGCGTGCCAGTCCAGGTCCCGCAGGTTGTGGGTGATGCTGCCGGAGCCGATCAGCAACACGCCCTGTTCCCGCAGGCCCGCGAGGGCATGGCCGATACGGGTCTGCAGGGCCGGGCCCAGGCGGCTGGGCAGAGACAGCTGGACCACCGGGATGTCCGCCTGCGGGTACATCAGCGACAGCGGTACCCAGGTGCCGTGGTCGAAGGGGCGCTGGCTGTCCAGTTGGGCGGGCAGGCCTTCGGCCTGGAGCAGCTCCACTACCTGGGCTGCCAGTTCCGGATCGCCCGGGGCCGGGTATTGCACGGCAAACAGCGCGGCGGGGAAGCCGCCAAAGTCGTGCCAGGTTTCCGGGTGCGGGTTGCAACTGACCCGCAGATCGGAGCTTTCCCAGTGGGCCGAGACCACCAGGATCGCCCTGGGCCGGGGCAGCTCGGCTGCCAGGCGAGCCAGGGCCGGGCCGCTGGCGCCGGGTTCCAGCGCCAGCATGGGAGAGCCGTGGGAGATGAACAGGCTGGGAAGCATGAAGAGGCTCCTGAAGGTTAAGATGCGCCATCTTCAATCAGATCAATGATCTAAATCTAATATAAGTTTTAGCGCTTTTTGATCGAATTTTAAGGACTTCTCATGCAAGCGGACTTTTGGCAAAAGCGCTGGGAGCGCGATCAGATCGGCTTTCACCTGGCAGAGGTCAACCCTTACCTGCAGCAGTACTGGCCGGCCTTGGGCCTGGCGGCGCAAAGCCGCGTGCTGGTGCCCTTGTGCGGCAAGAGCCTGGACCTGATCTGGCTTGCCGACCAAGGGTTCGAGGTGCTGGGCATCGAACTGGCGGAAAAGGCGGTGGAGGATTTCTTTCGTGAGCACCAGTTGCAGCCGCAGATCAGCCAGCACGGGGTGTTCAAGGTCTACGCCCACGGGCCCATTGAGCTCTGGTGCGGTGATTTCTTTGCCCTGACCGCCGAGGACACCGCTGATTGCACGGCCCTGTATGACCGTGCAGCCATGATTGCCTTGCCCTCGCCCATGCGACAGCGCTATGCCGCTCACCTCAATGGCCTGTTGCCGAATGGCAGCAAGGGGCTGCTGATCACCATGGATTACGCCCAGGAGCAGTTGGACGGCCCGCCATTTGCGGTGCTCGACGATGAGGTCCGGCAACGTCTGGGGGGCGTCTGGCAACTGCAGGTAGAAACGGAGCGCGACATTCTTGGCGAGAGCTGGAAGTTTCTCCAGGGTGGCGTGACCCGGCTGGTGGAGAGGGTCTATCGCCTGAGCAAGCAGGGTACCGCGAGATAGGTTTTTGGCGGCCAAGCAAAAGGGCGACTTGCGTCGCCCTTTTGGGTATTGCCTTGCAGTGGATCAGCCGCGACGACGCAGGGCCTCGATACGCTCTTCCAGAGGAGGGTGGCTCATGAACATGCGAGCCAGGCCCTGCTTGATGCCACCGTTGATGCCGAAGGCATTCAGGGTGTCGGGCATGTGCACCGGCAGGCCCTGTTCCGAACGCAGGCGCTGCAGCGCGCCGATCATCGCGTTGGTGCCGGCCAGGCGGGCGCCGGCTTCGTCGGCGCGGTATTCGCGTTTGCGCGAGAACCACATGACGATGGCGCTGGCCAGGATACCCAGAACCAGTTCGGCGAAGATGGTCGCCACGTAGTAGGCGATGCCCTGGCCTTCTTCGTTCTTGAAGATCACCTTGTCGACGAAGTTGCCGATGATCCGTGCGAAGAACATCACGAAAGTGTTCACCACACCCTGGATCAGTGCCAGGGTCACCATGTCACCGTTGGCGACGTGGCCGATCTCGTGGGCCAGCACGGCTTTCACTTCATCGGGCGAAAAACGTTCCAGAAGGCCCTGGCTGACGGCTACCAGCGCATCATTCTTGTTCCAGCCGGTGGCAAAGGCGTTGGCCTCATAGGCTGGGAAAATACCCACTTCGGGCATCTTGATGCCCGCTTCGCGGGACAGTTGCTCGACGGTCTGCAGCAACCATTGCTCATGGCGGGTGCGCGGTTGGGTGATGATCTGCGTGCTGGTGCTCATCTTCGCCATCCACTTGGAGATGAACAGCGAGAACAGCGAACCGGCAAAACCGAAGACCGCACAGAAAATCAGCAGCTGATTGAGGTTCAGATCAACCCCATTGGCCGCCATGAACCCGTTGAAGCCGAAAAGGCTCAGGGTGATGCTGGCAATCAGCACGACCGCAAGGTTAGTGGCCAAAAACAGCAGGATTCGCATCATGGTTGTAGAAATCTCCTCAAGCTAAAGATGTAGCGTACTGCGGGGTATATAAGGTGCGACAACCGCCTATTCAATACGGCTTCTATTTCAAACTGTGTCGCACAGGCCGGGTCTAGACGCTTGTAGTTCAACGCCATGAGCCAACGCCAGGGCGGCCGCCACCCGGCTGCGGTGCAGAGGTGTGACAGTGGGCGGGACGGAAAGTGCAAGCTTATAGAAGGGGAGTGGAGCAGGGCAGTGAAGATGTGTTGCTGAATTAATCGCAGTGCGACCAGAGAAGGATCGCACTGCGATTTTTCCGTTACTGGCGGTAGGACTTGAGGAAGCTGCCGATCCGACCAATGGCCTGCTCCAGGTCATCCACCCGCGGCAGGGTCACGACGCGGAAGTGATCCGGCCATGGCCAGTTGAAGGCCGTGCCTTGCACCACCAGGAGCTTTTCCGAGAGCAGCAGGTCGAGGACGAACTTCTCGTCGTTGTGGATCGGGCAGATCTTCGGGTCGATCCGCGGGAAGGCATACAGCGCGCCCATGGGCTTGACGCAACTGACTCCGGGAATGTCGTTGAGCAGTTCCCAGGTGCGGTTGCGCTGTTCCAGCAGGCGGCCCGGGGGCAGCACCAGGTCGTTGATGCTCTGGTAGCCGCCCAGTGCGGTCTGGATGGCGTGCTGGCTGGGCACGTTGGCGCACAGGCGCATGTTGGCCAGCATGTCGATGCCTTCGATGTAGCTCTGGGCGTGCTGCTTGGGACCGGAAATGGCCACCCAGCCGGAACGGAAACCAGCTACCCGATAGGACTTGGACAGGCCATTGAAGGTCAGGCACAGCAGGTCCGGGGCCAGCGAGGCGGTGCAGATGTGTACGGCGTCGTCGTAGAGGATCTTGTCGTAGATCTCGTCCGAGAACACCACCAGGTTGTGCTGGCGGGCCAGCTCCAGCATGCCCAGCAGCACTTCCCTGGGGTAGACGGCGCCGGTGGGGTTGTTCGGGTTGATGATCACCAGGGCCTTGGTGTTCGGGGTGATCTTGGCCTTGATGTCGGCCAGGTCCGGCCACCAGTTGGCCTGCTCGTCGCACAGGTAGTGCACCGGGTTGCCGCCGGCCAGGCTCACCGCGGCGGTCCACAGCGGGTAGTCGGGGGCCGGCACCAGCACTTCGTCGCCGTTGTTGAGCAGGGCCTGCATGGCCATCACGATCAGTTCGGAAACACCGTTGCCCAGGTAGATGTCTTCAATGCCGATACCTTCCACCTGCTTCTGCTGGTAGTACTGCATCACCGCCTTGCGGGCACTGAACAGGCCCTTGGAGTCGCTGTAGCCCTGGGCAGTGGGCAGGTTGCGGATCACGTCCTGGAGAATTTCGTCCGGCGCTTCGAAACCAAAGGGCGCCGGGTTGCCGATATTCAGCTTGAGGATGCGGTGGCCTTCCTCTTCCAGACGTTTGGCGTGCTTGAGCACTGGGCCGCGAATGTCATAACAGACGTTGGCGAGCTTGTTCGATTTGCTGACCTGCATGGCGATGTGTTCCCGAAAATGAACGATCCAGGCGGAGGATGAACTACCGTACTGGGAATCCTGCCGTGTCACACCGGCCTGTAACCCGCACCGGCTGCGGCAAAATCCGTTTGAATGGGTGTAACGCGGCTGCCAGACTGGCGTCTGACGAGGCGCAATCATACGTGCCGCCCGATCCGTGGAAAAGACACAGATCGGGCTTTTTCCGTTGCAGAGGAAGGACCATGGAAAAGCTGGAAAAAACCCTGGAAGAATGGCGGTCGATGCTCGACCCGGAGCAGTACAACGTCTGCCGGCTCAAGGGCACCGAACGGCCCTTCTCGGGCAAGTACAACGGCACCAAGACCGATGGGGTCTATCACTGCATCTGCTGCAATGAGCCGCTGTTCGATTCCAAGGCCAAGTTCGATTCCGGGTGTGGCTGGCCGAGTTTCTACGAGCCCATTGCCGACAGCGCCATGGTGGAGATCCGTGACATGAGCCACGGCATGATCCGTACCGAAGTGGTCTGCGCCAAGTGCGACGCGCACTTGGGCCACGTGTTCCCGGACGGCCCGCCGCCCACCGGCCTGCGTTACTGCATCAACTCGGTGTGCCTGGACCTGGTGCCGCGCTGACCGGTTGGCGATTCTTCGGAATCGCCTTTTGTTCAATTAAATTGCATGCAATTTAATTGAGCGCTATTTTGCTGCCTCTTACTTCCACACATGGAGTTGCCGTCATGACCGACTCACTGCTGACCATTCCCTGCACCACCATCAAGGGTGAACAAAAGACCCTGGCGGACTTCGCCGGCAAGGCCGTGCTGGTGGTCAACACTGCCAGCAAGTGCGGCTTCACCCCGCAATACAAGGGGCTCGAAGAGCTGTGGCAGACCTACAAGGATCAGGGGCTGGTGGTATTGGGCTTTCCCTGCAACCAGTTCGGCAAGCAGGAACCAGGCAACGAAGGGGCGATCTCCGAGTTCTGCGAGCTCAACTACGGTGTGAGTTTCCCGCTGTTCAAGAAGGTCGAGGTCAATGGCGCCGGGGCCCATCCACTGTTCGCGCAGTTGAAAAAGCGCGCACCCGGCGTGCTTGGCTCCCAAGGCATCAAGTGGAACTTCACCAAGTTCCTGATCGGCCAGGACGGCAAGCTGGTCAAGCGTTTCGCTCCGGCAACCAAACCCCAGGACCTGAGCCGCGAGATCGAAGCCCTGCTCAAATGAACGACCTGTCCGTGGATTCACTGAAACTCGATTCCCAGCTGTGCTTCAAGCTGTACGCCGCCTCGCGGGCGGTGGTCCGTGGCTACAAGCCGATGCTCGACCGCCTGGGCCTGACCTACCCGCAGTACCTGGTGATGCTGGTGCTGTGGGAATGGCAGGCAACGCCTCCGTCCCTGCCGACGGTCAAGGCCCTGGGCGAGCGCCTGGCCCTGGATTCCGGGACCCTGACCCCGTTGCTCAAGCGTCTGGAGCAGTTGCAACTGGTGCAGCGCCAGCGGTCCGGGCGCGACGAGCGCGAGGTGCACTTGAGCTTGAGCGATAGCGGCCTGGCTCTGCGTGAGCAGGTGCCGCCGCTGAAGGCGGCGCTGCTGTGCGACAGCGGGATCGATCTGGATAACCTCGATCAGCTGCGCGCCGGCCTGGATCAACTGCTGCAGCAGATCAAAGCTTTGTCGTAGTCGGCACCCAGAGGTCGAGCAGGGCGATCAGTTCCTCGCGCCGGAACGGTTTGGCCAGGTAGTCGCTCATGCCGGCGGCGCGGCAGCGTTCGCGTTCCTCGGGCATGGCGTTGGCTGTCAGGGCGATGATCGGCAGATCCGGCCAGCGCCCGCTGCGCCGGATCTGCCGGCTGGCTTCGTAGCCATCCATGACCGGCATGTTGCAGTCCATCAGCACCAGATCGAAACGATGCAGCTCCAACTGATTGAGGGCTTCGGCGCCATGGGCGGCCACGGTCACCGCGCAGCCGAGCTTGCTCAGCATGCCCTTGGCCACCAGTTGGTTCACCGGGTTGTCCTCCACCAGCAGAATGTCCGCCCGGCGCCGTTGCACCGGCATTTCCAGCTGGGCGTCGTTGAGGGTGATGGTTTCCCCCAGCAACGAGCGTCGCAGGGTCTGATACAACGCATTGCGCGCCAGGGGCCGGGCCTGCTGTTGCAGCGGCGCCAGGGCGTTGGCCTCTTCGCTGGGCAGGAAGCTGCCATAGGCGGTCACCAGCAGGATTGGCGCGCGGATCGCCGGGCGCAGGCCGAACAGGCATTCCGGGCAGTCGGTGATCAGCAGGTCGGGGTCGAGGCCGGCCAGGGAGTCCTCGATATCACAGCGCTGATAGCTCAGGCCCCAACTGGGCAACAGGCTGGCCAGCAGCTCGGCGAGGCCGCTGCCGGCCTCGGTGATGGCGATGATCTTCCCGGCCAGCGCCGGCGGCGGGGCGGCCGGAGTGTGGCAGGGCAGCGGCAGGTCGGCGCAGAACTGGCTGCCGAAGCCGACTTCCGAACTGATGCTCAGGCGGCCGTCCATGGCTTCGCAGAGGTTGTAGGTCAGGGCCAGGCCCAGGCCGGTGCCGCCGTATTGGCGAGTGATGCCGGCGCCGGCCTGGGTATAGGGCTGGAAGATGCGCACCTGGGCTTCCTGGGCGATGCCGATGCCGGTGTCGCAGATCTCGATGCGCACCCCGTCGCCCAGGGTGCTCAGGCGCACATCGACGCGGCCGAAACGGGTGAACTTGAGGGCGTTGGACAGCAGGTTGCTGACGATCTGCCGCACCCGGGTCGGGTCCCCCAGTACCAGGGCGGGGAAGTCCGGGGCGATCAGGCAGGCCAGCTCCACGCTGGCCGCGGCGTTTTGCGACAGCAGGTTGGCGGTGTCCTCCACCAGTACCCCGAGATCGAAGGGAATTCGCTCCAGCTCCAGTTGCCCGGCGTCGAACTTGGACATGTCGAGAATATCGTTGAGCAATTCCACCAGGACCTTGCCGGAGTCATGGGCAATCGACAGCTGCTGGCGCTGCTCGGGGTTCAGCGGGCTGTCCAGGGACAGCGCGATCATCCCCAGCAGGCCATTGAGCGGGGTGCGAATCTCGTGGCTCATGTTGGCCAGAAATGCCGCCCGGGCCTGGGCCATGTCCAGGGCAGTGCGCCGGGCGATCTCCAGTTCCTCGTTGGACTGGCTGAGCCGGGCATTGCTGGCCTTGAGCTCGGTGGTGCGTGCCGAGACGATGTTCTCCAGCTGCCCGAGGTATTCGGTCAGGCGGTTTTCGGCGTTGCGTCGCTGCTGGATCTCGGTGGCCATGATGTCGAACTGCTGGTTGGCCACCTTGACCAGCACCCCGACCTCGTCGTTCTCGTGGCCATGGGGAAAGTCCAGCTTGGCCTGTTTCGGGCTGCGCGGGTCGCGGCTGCTGAGCTCGCGGATCACCCGCACCAAAGGCTTGGTCAGCATCACGTAGAACAGCGCCAGGAGAATTCCGGTGAGGATCAGGCTGCGGGCGAACCCGTTGATCAGGGTGACTTCGGCACGCCGCAGGAAACGGCTGCCGAAGGCGTAGGTATCCACATCCAGGTGCAGGGTGCCGAGGGACTCCTCCGGCAGGTGGCTCAGATACAGGCGATCCTCGAACTGGCGATCGGCGCCGAACAGGAAGTCGCTGATGGCCCGATAGCGGCTCTGTTGCGGTGGCCGTTCGACGTTGGCCAGCAGGGTATTGTTGTTGTCGATCAATTGCGCGCGAATGATCGCCGGGGAGCGCAGCAGGCCCAGGGTCAATTCCTGGGCCAGCTCGGCGTCGATGTTGTAGGCGATGCGCGAGGCCGGATTGTGGCTGATTTCCAGCAGCGATTGGATTTCACGATTGATGGAGGCGTCTTCGCTGGCATAATCGATGCCGATTTGCAGCAGACTGAGCGCGGTCCCCAGAATGAAACCCACCAGCACGGTGAGCCGGGCCTGTTTATAGGACAGGCGGTTGGTGAACTTGATATCCATGGGGGGTTGAACCACTTTCGTTTCCCTTCGCTGCGCAAGCATAGCTGATCATTTTCGGTTGCCGGGCTGGCCGGGCAGCAGCTGATAAAGCGATAGACCCCTTGATCGGGATTGCGTTTGCTCTGTGTGCCGCATCATTACCTTGAACGTGCCTGAGGAAAAGTCGTGGATGCTCGATTGAATGCATTTCTTGAACGTGCCGATGCGGTTCTGGCGCGGATTGAACCCTTGTTGCCCACCCTGCGCCAGCCCATCGACTGGAATCAGTGCCTGGCGGCCCGCTGGCAGCGTGAAGGGCGCAGCGGTTTCCTGCTGCCGCTGGAAGTCAGCCTGGACATGCGCCTGAGCGACCTGATCGGGGTCGACAAGCAGCGTGAGCAACTGGCGCGCAACACCCAGCAGTTCCTTGACGGCCTGCCAGCCAACCATGCCCTGCTCTGGGGCTCGCGTGGCACTGGCAAGTCTTCCCTGGTACGGGCCCTGCTGGCCGAGCACGCCAAGGGTGGCTTGCGGCTGATCGAGATCGAGCGCGACCACCTGGCGGACCTGCCGCGGGTGGTGGAACAGCTGGTCAAGCTGCCCCAGCGTTTCGTGCTGTTCTGCGACGACCTCTCGTTCGAGGCCGGCGAGGGCGATTACCGGGTGCTCAAGAGCGTGCTCGACGGCTCCCTGGAGCAGGCCCCGGAGAACGTGCTGCTGTACGCCACCTCGAACCGCCGGCACCTGGTGCCGGAAAAGGAAAGCGACAACGAGAACTGGAAGCGCGTCGACGGCGAGCTGCATCCCAGTGAAGCCGTGGAAGACAAGATCGCCCTGTCGGACCGTTTCGGCCTGTGGCTGTCGTTCTATCCCTTCACCCAGGAGCACTTCCTCAACGTGGTGGAGCATTGGATCGGCGAACTGGCGCGCAAGGCCGGCCTCGACTGGCAGCGTGACGAAGAACTGGACATCCTCGCGGTACGCTGGGCCACCGGCCGGGGCAACCGCAATGGCCGTTGTGCCTATCAATTTGCCCGCTATTGGGTGGGCCTGCAGTTGTTGGAGCAAAAAGCATGATCGATTTGCAAAGCGCCGGCCAAGGCCTGGACGGTTACGGGCTGCTGTGCGCGCAGTTGGAGTCGCTGCTGGCCGATGAGCGTGATTTCATCGCCAACGCTGCGCAGT
The DNA here is from genome assembly GCF_058799535.1 of Pseudomonas sp. GW822-FHT06D10. NCBI lineage: Bacteria > Pseudomonadati > Pseudomonadota > Gammaproteobacteria > Pseudomonadales > Pseudomonadaceae > Pseudomonas > Pseudomonas sp. GW822-FHT06D10. Next base: position 174,639 of record NZ_JBXALN010000009.1, read on the forward strand.
TTTCAGCCTTCCTTTATAGCCAGCTGGAGGACCTGAACTGGGCGGGGTTCTACCTCAACCGCAACCAGGAGCTGGTGCTCGGGCCGTTCCAGGGGCAGATCGCCTGCGTGCGGATTCCGTTTGGCCGCGGCGTCTGCGGTACCGCGGCGGCGACTCTGCAGACCCAGCGGGTGGAAGATGTGCACGCCTTTGCCGGGCACATTGCCTGTGACAGCGCCTCCAACAGCGAGCTGGTGGTGCCGCTGGTCAAGGACGGTCGGTTGATCGGTGTGCTCGACCTGGACAGCCCGAAGCTGGCGCGCTTCGGTGTTGCCGACCAGGCGGGAATCGAGCAACTGGCGGCGATCTTTCTGCGCCTGAGCGACTGCTGAAGCCCTCAGGTGCTCAAGCCCGCCTTCTTGAGCAGTGAATCCTGGTCCACCGGGTCGACCTGTTGCGGCGTCAGGAAACGCTCCGCGTAGCGCTGGTAGATCCGCTGCTGGATGAACAGCTCGAACAGCTCGGGATCGATATGGGCATCGCGGCACATCATGGCCATGATGTTCAGCGCCTCGCTCAGGGTCTTGCCCCTTTTGTAGGGGCGGTCTGCCGCCGTCAGGGCCTCGAAGATGTCGGCGATGGCCATCATCCGCGCGGGCAGGCTCATCTGTTCGCGCTTGAGCTGCTTGGGGTAGCCGGTGCCGTCCATCTTTTCGTGGTGGCCGCCGGCGATCTCCGCCACGTTCTGCAAGTGGCTGGGGAAGGGCAGGTGCTCGAGCATGATGATGGTCTGCACGATGTGGTGGTTGATCACATAGCGTTCTTCGGCCGTCAGCGTGCCCCGGGCAATGCTCAGGTTGTACAGCTCACCACGGTTGTACTTGTGGCTGGGCACCTGCAGTTTGAAGCCCCAGGGGTTGTCCGCCGCCATGACTTCCGTGGCGCTGCGCTCCAGCAGGTGTTCGGGCTTGTCCGCCAGTAGCGGTTCCAGCACCGGCAGGCTCGGCGCCGGGGTGCGTTCCTGGCGCTGGTTCTCCTCCCAGGAAACCCCCAGGCGATCGTCCAGGGTCCGGCTCCAGGTGCGCTGGGCGATGCGCTGCAAGCGCTGCTGATCGGCCTCGGCCATGAATTCGGTGCCCATGTTGCAGCGGGCGACAAAGGCGAAGTCATCGTCCAGGGCCAGCAGCCGGGCCTCGCGCTCGGCGGCAAGAGGCTGTTCGTCGCCGCCCAGGGCCAGGGCGCGCCAGTAGTCGATCCAGGCGTCGCGCTTGAGCACCTCGAAGCGGGTGCGGATTTCATGGATGCGGTTGTTCAGGGTTTCCAGCTTGGTGGCTTTGTCCACCACGTATTCCGGGGTGGTGACCTTGCCGCAGTCGTGCAGCCAGGCGGCGATGTGCAAGGCTTCCCACTCGTCCTCGCCGGGCTGGTAGGCAGCGAATCGCGGGTCCTGGCTGGCGGCGGCCGCCTCGGCCAGCATCAGGGTCAAGGCCGGTACCCGCTGGCAGTGGCCGCCGGTGTAGGGGCTCTTGGCGTCGATGGCCCCGGCCAGCAACTGGATAAAGGCATCCAGCAACTGTTTCTGCTTGTTCTGCAGGCGCTGGCTCTCGATGCACAGGGCGGCGGTGGCGGACACGGCCTGGATAAAGGCGATGCGGTCCGGGCTGAGTTTGTCCAGGTCGGCCTCGGCGCCGCTGTCCACCAGGAACAGCAGGAGCATGCCTATGGTTTCGTTGTGCCGGTTGCGCAGTCGGATGCCCATCAGGTGCGCACTGGGACTGTCGAGGGCCAGCAACACGCTCTGCAGGTCCGCGGCCTGATCGAATCCCAGGGTGGTGACCACGCTGTCGTTGTGGGTCAGCTGGCTCAGCCACTCGGGAGTCCGGCTGTCCGCCAGTTCCCGGGAGCCGATGGGGAACTGCGTCATGTCCTGGGGCTGGCCATCGATGATCAGCCCATGGGGCTCCAGGCGCGTGCCCTTGCTTTCACAGAGGTAGATCAGGCCGGCCTGGGCCTGGGCGATCTTCACGGTCTCGAACAGCACCCGTTGCAGCAGCGGGTCGAAACGGGTTTCGGCGGACAGGCTGGCGTTGATCTCGAAAAAGCTCGCCAGGGTGTCTTTCATCCGCGCCATCGAGATGCTCAGTTGATCAACCTCCAGCACCGGTGAACGCCGGGAAACCGGATAGTCGAAATCGAAACTGCGGATCGCGTCGGCTTCCTGCACCAGGGCGTGCAGCGGCCGTACCAGGACCCGGGAGATCAGCCAACCAAGGGGCAGGCACAGCAGCAGGGTGGTGAGGGTGATCAGCGCGCCTTGCCAGCGCAGGCGATAGGCGTCGGCCAGAAGTTCGTCCTCGGGCACCAGCAGCGCCAGTTGCAAGCCGCCGGGGCCGCCCTCGGCGATATGGCCGCTGGCGACAATCCAGCTGCGCCCCTGGGCCTGCAGATGGCCGCCTTCGGTCTGGCCACGCATCAGGGCAGCGAGCGCCGGGCTCAGGTCGTTCGCCTTGACCAGCCGCGCACTGCGTTGTTCCGGCAGCAGCTTCTGGCTGTCCGGGTAGGCCACGACGTTGCCCAGGTCATCCAGCAGGGCAACCTCGGTGGAGGGTGTGACGCGGTGCTTGGCCAGGGTCGAGGACAGCTGTTCCAGGGTCAGGTCGGCGGCGATCACGGCCATCTTGCCGCTGTGCCGGGCCAGGGTAGTGCCGACGTTCTGGGTGGAAAAGAACACATAGGGGCGGGTAGTGATCTGGTCGGCGTCGCCCCGGGCGCTGGAGAACCAGTCGCGGTTACGTGGGTCGTAGCGCTCGTCGGGGTGCTCCAGGCGGTCGATCAATACCAGCGTGGGGTCATAGAACAGCGATTGGGAATGGACTTGGCCGGTGCGCGAGTCGCGTTCGATGCTCCACACCTCGTAGGCACTGCTCTGCGGGGCCTGGCGCCTCTCGCGGATCTGCGGATTGCGCAGTGGCCGCACCATGAAGAAATCGCCATTGGCGTAGCCCAGGTACAGCGAAGCCAGGTCCGGGTTGTCCAGCAGGGCCTGGCTGAAAGGCCGCAGCAGGGTCAACCGGTCTTCCAGGTTCGCCGCCTGGGCCGCCGGCGAGCCCGCCAGCAGGCTGAGCAGATGGCGCATGGGATCGTAGGTGGCCTTGACGTCGCTGCGTACATCCAGCTCGATGCGCTGGAAAAGCTTTTCACTGCTGTCGAGGATCAGCCGCGTGGTCTGCTGGTAGTTGTAGAGGCCCAGCACCACACCCGTCAGGAGCAACAGCAAGGTGAACATTGCACTGATATGGATATGCAGAGGAAAGCGGCGTTGCGCTAAGGCAGGGGTGCTCAGCATTCCAATTCACTCCAAAGGCACACGAGGCATGGCTCAGGACCCAAGCATAGTTAAGGCTGGCACTGCCTGCCTTGGCTTTACCGGGGACCGAGGGTGTCGAGGAAACCGTTGCTACGGGTTTCATGGGTGTGGCTGACGGCGAGGCAATACTGGCCTTTTGCTATTTTCCTGGCAAGAGGCAGGCAGGGTTGCTTCGTGGGGCCGCGCAGGTTGCGATTGAGCCTGGCCTTCGAGGTGTCGGTGCAGGGATTGGGCAAGGCGTATCAGGGCCAGGTCCAGGGCGCGCACAGCGGTGCTGATGACGGTAGCCCCGGCCCGTTCCAGGCAAGCCCGGTCCAGGTTTTCACAGCAGTTCTGCAGGGGTGTGGCCCGGACCATCAGCGCCGAGCCCCTGATCTTGTGGGCCAGTTCCAGCAGGGCGGCGAAATCGTCGGGCGGTATCCTCCCCAGCAGGTGGCGATCCTCACGGCAACACTGCAACAATTTTTCCAGCAGGCTCCGGACAAGCTGCGGCTTGCCATGGGTCAGGGTGAACAAGGCTTCTATGCTGAAACTGTCCGGCCTTGGCAGGGGGCGCAGCGTCGCCAGACGCGAGCCCAGCAACTCCAGCCCCAGGGGCTTGCACAGGCAATCGTGCATGCCGGCATCCAGGCCACGCTGATGCGTCTGCGGGTCGTTGCTGGCGCTGCTGCCGATCAGGTTGACCGCCGGGCCGGAACCTTCGCTACGGCGTATGGCCTCGGCCAGTTGGTAGCCATTCATCAAGGGCATGTTGCAGTCGACGATCAGCAGGTCGAAATCGCCCTCGCGCCATAGCTGATAGGCCTGCAACCCGTTCCCGGCGCAGGTGACCCGGTGCCCGAGGTGCTCCAGTTGCCCTTGCAGCAAGGTCAGGCTGGCAGGGTGATCGTCTGCCAGCAGCACATCCAGCGGCAGTTGGGCTGCAGCCGGCGTGGCGGCGACGGGCCTGGGGGCGACGGCCGTGCGGCCGGGCAAGGTCAGCCTGACCTGCACTTCGCATCCGGGGCCCGTGCGGCCGTGCAGGCTCAGGCTGCCCCCCATCTGCAGGCACAGCTGATGGCTGATGGGCAGGCCCAGACCACTGCTGTCCCGTGGCGACTGGCTGGTCGGTTCCACCTGGGCGAAGGGCTGCAACAGGCGCTGGCGCTCCTGTGGGGGAATGCCGATGCCGGTGTCCAGCACCCGCAGTAGCAGGTCGAAGTGCCCGGGGCGCGCCGCCGGCAGCAATTGCAGCTTGACCTGCACCTTGCCCTGTCGGGTGAACTTGAGGGCATTGCTCAACAGGTTGGTCAGGATCTGCTTGAAACGCAGGCCATCTACCAGTACCTGGGGTTCGGGGGACGGAGCCTGGAATTCCAGGCTCAGGTCCAGGTTCTTCTGCCGGGCCAGGGCCTGGAACACCCCCAGCACTGCCTCGGCGCTGTGGCTCAGGCAGGTCCAGGCCGGGTTCAGTTGCAGTTGCCCGGACTCGATCCGGCTGATGTCCAGCAGGTCGCCGAGCAGCTCCCGCAGGTCACTGGCGGCACCCAGGGCCAGCTCCAGGGAAACACGGTTGGCTGAGCCGGCCTCGGTGCGTTGCAGCACCAGCTCCAGGAGGCCGATGAAGGCGTTCAGTGGTGTGCGGATCTCATGGCCAAGGTGGCCGAGGAACTGGCCTTTCAGGCGGTTGGCCCGTTCGGCCTGCTGCAGGCTGGTGCCCAGGGTTGCCACCGTCTGTTGCAGCGCCTGGACCTGTTGCCGGTGTTGGCGCAGTTGCCGGTACAGGCAGGCCAGGCCCAGCCCGGCAGCAATCGACAGCAACAGCAGGGCAGCAACGCCCATCGGCAGCAGGGCCGGAGTCATGGCCAGGGTACCCGGCACATCGGGGAAGGGGCTGGCTGGCGGTTCATATCAATGCGTTACGCTTGGCCATGTCCACCAGTTCACTCATCGAAGTGGTCGCTAGTTTCTGCATGATGCGTTTCTTGTAGGTGCTGACGGTCTTGTTGCTGAGAAACATGCCGGCGGCAATTTCCTTGTTGGTCTGGCCCATGGCGAACAGCTGCAGGACCATCAACTCCCGGTCATTGAGTGAGTTGAACTGCGCCAACTCCAGCGGCGAGCCAAGGGTGTTGCGGTCAACCTGCAGGGCCAGGCTGGGGAAGTAGTTGTAGCCGCTGCAGATTGCCTTGATGGCGCTGAGCAGCTCGCTCATGTCCTCCTGTTTGCAGACGTAGCCACAAGCCCCGGCGCGCATGCAGCGGTTGGCGAACAGGGCGGCGGACTGGGCGGTCAGGACCAGGATCCGCGAGCGCCTCGGCATGTTGCCGAGGCGCTCCAGCAGTTCCAGCCCGTCCAGCTTGGGAATGCAGATATCGAGGATGACCAGGTCCGGTTCGCAATCACGGACCATCTGCAGTGCATCGACGCCGTTATCGGTTTCACCAACGATCGAATACCCCTCGTGCTCCAGCAGGATACGAATGGCCATGCGCACCACGGGATGATCATCAATGATTAGTACCGAGCCCATACAGGCCTCCAGCCGACCAATGGAAAGCCCGAACGTTAGCCCAGCTGATGGAGGGGAAAAGTTGCGAAAGAGCGGTTAGACGCAATCTAGGAAGCGTCTTACACAGAATAAGGGGAGGGATTACAGGCAGTTGGCATCTAATGGAAGTTCAACAGGGTGGGGCACCCAGGCCGCCCTCCGAGGAAGGAGGGCGGCCATGGCCTCATGGCGTTTTCTGATCGATACCGGCTTGCAGCAACTGGCTGTTGCTGTGACCGCCGACACGCAGCGGGCCGAGGTTGAACACCTGGTCCTTACTGGTGGCTTCGTCCTGTTTGCGGGTCAGCTCGCTACCGGCGCCCAGGACCAGGTTGACCGGTGACTTGGACAGGTTGAGCCCGGCATCGACGCGGTAGTCCGAGCCGGCCAGGGCGTTGCTGGTGACCTTGGAGCCCCCCAGGTCGACCCGACCCTCGCTGGCACCGATGCGTGCACCGGTGAGCGTGGTTTCGCCGCTGACCCGCAGGTTCACCCCTTGCTGGCCACGGATGCCCGAGGCCTGCTCCACACTGTCCTTGCCAGCATGGCTCAAGCCCAGGTTCAAGGTCGGGGTGTAGGAAGTGTTGCCGCTCTTGTCGCCGAACAGCACGCCTTCAGCGGTGTTGGCCACCTTGCTGCCGGTAGTGTTCTTTTCGCTGACCGAGTAGCTGTCGCTGGTTTTCGGCCAGAAGCGTTCCTTGAGGCTGGAGAAGCCATTGCCCACGGCGTCGGCCTTGTCGGCCAGGTAGCTCTTGGCCTTGTCCACACCGTTGCCAAAGGCGCCACGGGGCTCGGGGTTGACGTCGTAGCTGCCGCTGCGGCTGAGCTTCTCGCCCAGGCGCTCCTTGGCGTTGCTGGCCTGGGCGACCACGCTGTCCTTGGCCGAGCCGAGTTTGTCGACGCCCTTGTCCACGGCGTTCTCCAGTTTCTCGCGGTGCTTGTCGAAGCCTTTCTCGGCCTTGGCCTTCAGGTCGTCCTTGAGCGGGCCGGCCGGCTTGGCCAGCTTGTCCACCAGCCCGGGCTGGTTCTTCGCCACCTCCAGCTTGGCGTCGATATTGACCTGGGTGCTGCGCAGGCGGTCCTGGCGGCTTTCGATGTCGAGGCGGCCACCGATGGCCCCGTCGACCCGTTGCGCGTCGATGTTGGCCCCGGCCAGATGCACGTTGCCGGCGCTGTTGAGGACCACCTGGTCGGCCTTGATCAGGCTGTTGTGCTGGGTGGTGCTCTGGCGCTGGTCGACGTCGATCTTGGCCCGGGCGTTGATCCCGCGGTCGATTTTCGGCGAGTCGTGCTCGCTGGCATCGGCCAGGGTGGTCTTGCCCATGCTGCCACCGGCGCCCAGGGTCAGGCCCCAGTTGTCATGGGCCTGGGTAGAGTGCGCCGACTCCTGGAAGATGCCGCCCTGGGCCGCATCCAGGACGACCTTGCCGGCATCGATCCGGGTGCCCTGCAAGTGAATCGCGTCGTCGCCGGTGGCGGCGCTGCCCAGCAGGACCTGGCCCTGGCTGTAGAGTTGCGCGCCGCGCTGGCCCTGGTCGTTTTCAGAGACCCGGCCAATGTTGAAGTTGGCGCTGAGGTTGGCGCTCTTGCCGCTGCTTTGCTCGCTGCTGGTTTTACTGGCACCGGCGGTGAGCCCGCCACCCAGGTTGCTGCCCTGGCTGGTGTGGGTGTCCACGGCGGCTTGCAGGTCCAGCTTGCCGCCAGCGTCCAGGCGGATATCGCCGGTAGGCCGTGCCGCGTTGCCGATCTGCGTGCCTTGCAGCGTCAGGTTGGCGCCGCTGTCGAGCTGCACCGGGCCCTGGCCCTGGATGCTGGCGACCCGCGCCTGGCTGTCCTGCTGCTCCAGGCTTTTGTGGTCCAACTGGACACCGGCACCCAGGTTGAGGTTGCTGCCGTTGCTGCCCGGGGTGGTGCCCAGGGTCAGCGAGGCGTCGCCACGCAGGCTGGAGTTGCTGCTGCTCTGGCGGTCATTGGCCTGGTTCAGCGCCAGTTCACCGCCGCTCTTGAGCTTCACGCCACCCTGACCGCCATTGAACTGGCTGCCTTCGAAGCGCCCGTCGCCGGCCAGCTGGATGTCCACGCCCTGGCTGGCGTTGTAGCTGCCGACCTGGGCCTGGTCCTTGCTGCTGGTGACGGTACTGCTGCCACCGGCGCCGCTGCCGCGGATGTTCAGGTCCTCGCCGGTATTGGTGTAGACCCGCACGCCGGCCTTGGCATCCAGGGCCTGTTCGCTGCTGCTGGTGCTGTTGCTGGCGGCGCTGGCCAGCAGGCTGTCGGCGCTGATTTTCACCGCGCCATCAGTGGCACGGTACTGGGTGCCCTGGTCCTGCAGTTGGCCTTTGACCTTGACCTCGACCTGGCCACCGCTCAACTGGCTGACCACTGCGGTGCCGCTGCTGCTGTCCAGCTGGCGGTTCTGGTGGCTGACGTCCACGTCCAGCCCGACGTTGGGCTGTTCCAGGGCATCGAGTACTCCCGGTTGATGGAACTTGCGTTGGGCCACGCCCTGGATGGCCTTCTCGATCGGCCGGGTGACGCCCTTGTATTCGACGTTGGCGCCGACATCCACTGCCCAGTTGTTGTCCTGGTGGTGGCTGGTTTCGCTGTTGCGGGCGGCCTTGTTCACCACCTCGCCGGCGTTGACCTGCAAGGTACCGCCAGCCTTGACCTGGGCCCCTTCGGTGGTCAGGCGGTTGCCGGCGTTGATGGTCAGGTTGCCGCTGGCGCCGATGTTGCTGGTTTGCGCGGTGCTCTTGCTGCTGCTGTCCTGGCTGCTGTTGTGCGCCACTTCCACGCCGTTGCCGGCCCGGTCCAGGCCGCCGGTGTAATAGAAGCCGCCGCCGGTGGTGGTGCTGTCGCTGTGCTTCTCGGTTGTGTTGTCCGCGGCCAGCAACTGCACATGCTTGCCGCTCAGGCTGGCATCGCCGGCCGTGGCCGCAAGGTCGCTGCCTTGCACCTTGAGATCTTCGCCGGCAGTGACCGCCAGGGTGCCGCCGGTGAGGCTGGAGGCCTGTTGCCGGGTGCTGTCGTTGCTGTCGTTGCGCTGCTGATCCTGGTAGCGCACCCCGGCCCGGTATTGGCCGGTGCCCGGTGCATTTTCCTTGGCGTAGGCGTCGAAGCCGCGCTTCTGGGTGCTGCTGCTGTCGTGCTGGGTGTCTTCGGCGGCCGCGACCTTGATCGTGCCCTTGGCGCTGGCGTCCAGTGCCCCTGCTGCGGCAACCTGGGAGCCGCTGACGGTCAGGTCCTCGGCGCTTTGCAACTTGAGGTTGCTGTCCGAGCGCAACTGGCTGCCGACCGTGGTGCTGCCCTTGTTCTGCTGGCGGCTCTCGTCCTTGGCAATGCCGAAGAACTTGCTGTCCTTGCTGTGGTTGTTGCTGTGGGACGTGTCCCGCACGCCGTCGATGGTCAGCGCGCCCTTGTCACTGATGACGCTGGCCTCGGTGCCGCCCCGGGCCTGGCTGCCGCTGATGCGTACGCTGTCGGCGCGCACGATCAGCTTGCCGTCGGCGTTGACCTTGCTGCCCTGGTTCTGGGTCTTGCCCTGGTCGCCGTCGGCGTTCTTGCCGAAGAAGCCACCGCCCACCAGGTCGCCGGAGTAGCGCTGGTTGCTCTGGCTCTGCTGGCGGCTGGCGCTGGTGATGTCGACGTCCTTGGCGCTCAGCAGGATGTCGCCCTGGCTGTGCAGCTCGGCGCCCTGCAGTTGCAGTGTCTGCTGGCTGGTCAGTTCCAGCTGCTTGCCGCTCTTGAGCTGGCTGGTGACGGTGCGCTGCTCGCTGCTGGCGTTGTCCCAGTTTTCCTTCCACAGGTGCTTGCGATGCTGGCCCTGGTCACGCTGGGTGTGGGTCTCGGTGGCGGCGGTCAGGCGCAGGTCGCCGCCGCTTTGGGCGCTCAGGCGATTGCCGGCCTCGACGCTGCTGCCCTGGATCTGGGTGCTGGCGCCGGAATTCAGCTCGGCATCCTGCCGGGCGACGACCTTGTTACCGTGCTGGCGGCTGTCGCTGTCGGTGTGGGTACTGTCGTAGGTTTCCCAGGTGATGCCGATGGTGCTGTTTTCCCATTGCTGGCGTTTTTCCTGGAGCTTGCGGCTTTCGATGCTGCTCAGGGTCAGGTTGCGCCCGGCGTCGAGCTTGACGTTGCGGCCACTGACATCGGTGGCGGCCAGGGTCAGGTCCTTGGCTCCGTGCAGCTCGATGTCGCCCTGGCTGCTGACCCCGGCACGGATCGCGTCGAGGCTGTTGTCCACGGCCTGGCCACGGATGTCCAGGTCACCGGCGGAACTCAGCTTGACCCCGTCGCGGCCGTCCACCTGGACGGCGCCGACACGCACCCCGGCACCTTCGGCGGTGCTGACGATATTGATCCGCCCGGCCTGCATGGCACCGAACAGGCTGGCGTCGATGCGCTGCTCCTGGGTGCGGCTTGCCGGGTCGACGTTACGCACCTGGCCGCTGGGGTAGTCCAGCTGGTTGCGACCGACGGTGACATTCAACTGGTCCCGGGCCTTGAGGGCGCCCTGGCTGTCGATGCGCGGGGCGATCAGATTGATCGAACCCTCGGCGTTGCGCAGGCCACCGCCCTGGATAGCCAATTGGCCGCGGGCATCCTGGGTGTTGAGCCCTTGCAGCTTGCCGTCCTGGAGTTCCGGGCGGCCCACCACCAGGCTGGCATTGGGGGTGTTGATGAAGCTGCCGCCATTGACCGAGATGCCATTGGGGTTGGCCAGCACGAAGTCGGCGGCGCGGCCGAAGATCTCCTGGGCACCATTGAGTTGCGAGGCATTGCGGCTGATCACTTCGTTGAGGATCACGCTGGCCGCCTGGCCGTGGAACTGCTGGTTGGCCGCCAGTTGCCCGGCCAGTTGCGACTGCCCGGCCTGCAAGGCGTTGTTCAGTACCACGCCCTGTTGCCCGACGTTGTAGTCCAGGAACTGGTTGTGGGACAGGCCGCCGGCATTGGGCGCGACGATGTTGACGATAGGTACGCCACCCTGGTTTTGCAGCTGGGGGATGCCGCCGGGCCCCTCGGCCACGGTGATCCCGCCGGCCAGGGCCAGGGGCAGATGGGAGACCAGCAGCAGGCCGGCGATGGTCCAGCGCAATGTGCCCTGGGGCGAAAGGTGGAACCTGTGAGTGTTGTCAGGCATGAGAACCTCGTTCTGAGTGGGGTGAGCCGGGCGTTGCTTTCTAAGAGGGCAACGGCGCGTGATGCTCAGGTTCGTCGGTTGATTCAGGCTAATCGGCGGTCGGGTCAAATCTGCAGGCTGAACCTGGCCAGCCAGACTTCCGGCTCCGTTCGGAAACCTTCTGGGGTGTTGAGGCTGCGTTGGTAGTCCAGGTCGACCTGGAGTTTTTTCCAGCTCAGGTTGAGCCCCAAGCTGGCACCGCTCAGCTGCCGGCTCCGGGCGCCGTGCTCGGCCTTGATCCAGCCGTTGTCCAGCCCCAGGCGCGGGGTGATCTTGACCGGCAGGTCGTTGTCGAGCGGCAGGCGCAGGGTGTTGCGCCATACCGCGCCAATGGCGCCGGAAGCACTGTTGATGCGATAGCCGCGCACCGCCGAATCGTCGGTGCCCAGCAGTTGTTCGATGGCCGGCAGCGGGTCCGGGCTGTACTGCGCCGAGAGCTGGCTCTGCCACTGCCAGCGCTGGGTGCCCAGCTGGCCGTTGCGCCACTGGCTGAGGCCGGCGCGGTACTTGCGGAACTGCGCCTGGGGTAGGTTGCGCTGTACCTGCTGCGAGTCGCGGTCGGCGCCGAACCAGGTCAGGCCCTGGGCGTAATTCACATCCAGGTTCCACACTGCGCTGTCGAGCCAGAACAGGTTGAGCCCGGCTTCGGCCACGGTCAGGGTCGGGCTCTGGATCTGCAGGTGGGCCTTCTGCAGGTAGCTGTCCACATCCTTGTAGGCCAGTTGCAGGTTGGCGCTGAGCTGGTGGCTCTGGTCGCGCCACAGTACCCGGTCGGCGCGGCCGCTGACCATGTCGGTACGCCCGCTGTTGTACAAGGTGGTGCGGGGCAGCTTGAGCGGCGCGCGGTATTCGGCATGGCTGGCGAACAGGCTGTAGGTCCAGTAGCCGTAGGGCACCGAGTAGAACAGGCTGCTGCTGCGGCTGTAGCGCGGGCCGTGGTTGAGGGTGTCGCTGTAGTTCAGGTTCAGCGCATCGTTGATCTGCAACGGGCTGTCGAGATTGAGGTTGATCGACTGCCGGTCACGCCCGGTGCCGGCGCTGCCCAGGTTGTCCACCCCCAGGCCCAGGCCCCAGCGTGCGGCGCTGCTGCGCGAGCGCAGGATGATCCGCGAGGCTCCGGGCTGGCTGCCGGGGGCGATGTCGGCGGTCAGGTCCAGGGAGCGCAGGCGGTTCAGTTGATCCAGGCCCTGCTCCAGGTCCCGCAGGTACAGGGGCTTGCCGAGCATGCCCGGGAAAGCGCCGCGCAGGGATACCGGCAGGCTCTGGTCGGCCAGTTCGATGGCTTCGACGTAGCCTTCCTCTACCAGGATATCCAGGCTGTGCCCGGCCGCCGGAGTGCTGGCCAGGTAAGGGCGGCTGGCGATGTAGCCGGCCTCTACATAGAGGCGAGTGATGGCCGCCAGCAGCTGGTTGATCTGATTGGCCCCCATGCACGGCGCGACATACGGCTTGATGTAGTCGTTGAGCCGGGCCTTGTCGAACAGGCTGACGCCGCCGATGCGGGTGCCGCTCAGGGGCCAGCAGCGCTCGTCGCTGGCAGTCTGCGCAGGTTGGCTGGGGGCCGCCGGGGTGCTGCTGAAACTGCCGCGCTGCATCTGCCGCTGGCGCTGTTCCAGTTGCAGTTGTTGCAGGTCCCGTTGCTGTTGTTGCTGCAGGCGCAGGGCTTCCTGGCCCGGTTGCAGGTTATCGGCCAGGGCCGGCGTCAGGTACGTCAGGCCCAGCAGCAGTCCCAGGCACCAAGTGCTGGTGTGGGGGAGAAGGGAGCGGTCAGTGCGTAATGAATAGGGCACTTGGCATCCTTACTGTAATAAGACGAAGTGACAGACACTCGGAAAGCCGGGTATGAGGCTCAACTAGTGGCGTCGCTTTTAGTTCTGCCCTGTGAACGCTAGATACCTTCGATATCTATATCTGAGGTTCAGTGCTCAAGTGCTCGGAAGTGACAGTTCCTGAGTAAGTGCCGGATGGGTTAGTGCAAATTCAGGTATGACAAAAGGGTTGAGTGAGTTGCAGTGGAAACGTTACAGCGCAGCGCAAAATTAATTTTTCCGGGGGTGGTCAGCGGGGGGAATAGCCTGTGAAATCGAGACTATCCGAAACCCAAAAGGCTATTTGTACGTAAATTGTAAATACATAGAAGGCTAACGGAATTTGCTTGTCAGCCCTGATTGGAAAGGGGTGTGGCGCTCGGGTGAATTATTCAAAGGTAGGATGTTTGGTTGAATGGCTAACTGGATGTTTAATTCTGTAATCGTCAGTTCGTATATCAACTTGCGAGCGCCAAGTATTTTCGGCTACTTGCTCTTTCTGTTTGAGTAGTTGCTCTATTGTTGTTCTTGTTTGATCGGGCTGTTGTTGCTAGGGGATCTCCTTAGATGTCTTGGTGGTAAGAATTCTGCACTGCATCCATAGTTTCTGGTGGTGCCGCCGGCGAAATTATCGACGTATAGAAAACTATATAGCGATACTCTGGCTAGGGGATTCCCTTAGTTGCAGATTGGATGTCGCAGGTCATATCAAGTGCCTGGCACAGTGGCCGGGCACTTGATGAATGACGGTTATTGCGGGCTGGAGCGCCCGGTCATTTCCCGGGCCATCTCACTGGCATAGCTGTCGGTCATGCCGGCGATGAAATCGATCATGCGCAGGAACGAGGTATGCAACGGCCAGTTCGGGTCCGGTGCGTTATTGCCCAGCAGGTCGAGGATCCGCCGGTTCTTGAACGAGGGGGTCTTGCCGCCATGCTGTTCCAGCGCCGCGCCGCAGAAGGAGTTCAGCAGGATCTCCAGGGTGGTGTAGGCGCCGATCTCGTGCAGGGTCTTGCGCTTGTCCTGGAAGATCTTGCGCCGCGCCACATCCTTGGCATTGAGTACGCAACGCTTGGCCGGACCATGCATGTGCTCCACCAGGTCGCCGTGCAGGGTGCCGGCCAGCAGGGCGTCCTGCTGTTCGACAAAGGCCCGGGCGGCGGCGTTGGTCAGGTGCTCGATGGCCTTGCCCCGCAGGATTGCCAGGCGTCGCCGGCGCGAATCGCTGGGGCCCAGCTGGCGATAGGTTTCCGGCAGGTCGTCGCCCACCAGGCCGAGTAGCAACGCCTCGACTTCGGCGTACTCCAGCAGGTCCATCTCCAGGCCGTCCTCAAGGTCGATCAGGGCGTAGCAGATGTCGTCCGCCGCTTCCATCAGGTACACCAGCGGGTGCCGGGCCCAGCGCTGGTCTTCCAGCTGTGGCAGGCCCAGCTTGTGGGCGATCTGTTCCAGCAGCGGCAGCTCGCTCTGGTAGCAGCCGAACTTGTGCTTCTTGTAGCCCAGGGAGTCGGCATGGCGCGCGGTCCAGGGGTACTTGAGGTAGGTGCCGAGGGTGGCGTAGGTGAGCCGGGTGCCGCCATCGAACTGGTGGTATTCGAGCTGGGTGAGCACCCGGAAGCCCTGGGCGTTGCCTTCGAAGTTGAGGAAGTCCTGGCGTTCGGCCTCGCTCATCGCATCCAGCCAGCCCCGCCCGGCGGCTTGCTGGAACCAGTGGCGGATGGCGTCTTCCCCGGAGTGGCCGAAGGGCGGGTTGCCGATGTCGTGGGCCAGGCAGGCCGATTGCACCACCATCCCCAGGTCGCTGGGCTCACACCAATCGGGCAGGGCGCTGCGCAGGGTCTCGCCGACGCGCATGCCCAGGGAACGACCTACACAGCTGACTTCCAGGGAGTGGGTCAGGCGGGTGTGGATATGGTCGTTGCTGGACACCGGGTGCACCTGGGTCTTGCGCCCCAGGCGGCGGAAGGCACCGGAGAAGATGATGCGGTCGTGGTCTTTGTGGAAAGGGCTACGGCCGAGTTCTTCCGGGCTGTGCACTGGCTTTCCGAGGCGTTCGCGGTTGAGCAGGGTCTGCCAATCCAAGGCGGGTCTCTCCGAAAAAAACTGAAGGGCAGAGCTTCCGGTTTCTCGAGCGTGGCCGCAAGAGGCGCATGGTCTGCGCTTGTGTCGACGCCTTTGCTGGCAAGCCAGCTCCTGCACGGAAATGACCTGGCCTGCGGCCCACCTGTAGGAGCCGGCTTGCCGGCGAAAGGGCCCGCAGTTCGTGCATCCATCGTGGCGCTGCGTTCGCCGGCAAACGGGACGGGGTTACAGGCCGGCCGCGTCGATGTCGATCAGCAGCAGGCGCTGGCCGTTGTCGAAAAACTGCCCGGCGGTCAGGCAATACTGGTTGCTGGTGGCGTCGCGGTAGGTGTTGGACAGGGTCAGGCGTCGCTCCTCCCAGCCTTCGGCCAGCAGGTGATAGAAGTACGGGCGCCAGGACCAGTTGTGGCCAACGTAGCTGCTGTCGGCCTGCCAGCTGTTGTGGCGCCATTCCAGGTTCGGGGTCAGTTGGGTGCCATGGCGGTCGCACTGATAGAAACGCAGCAGCCAGGGAAAGGCCTCGACCCGGGGCAGTTGGCTGATGGGCGCCTGGGCCTGGGCCCAGGCCTGCAGCAGGTTCATCAGCTCGGCCAGTTGCAGGCGCATGCGCATCAGCCGGTTGCGTTCGGCCAGCTTGTGCCGCACGTAGCGCTCGCGCAGGCGGGCGAAGGGCTGGACGAAGGCATCGCTGGGGTAAAACTGTTGCTCGGCCTGGGCAAACAGGAAGCCCTGTACATAGCGCGAGCCGCACTCCAGGGCGAAATCCAGTTCGGCTTCGGTTTCCACGCCTTCGGCGATGATCCAGCAGCCGGTCTTCTCCGCCATCTGCGCCAGGGCCTTGACCACGTCGCTGCTGGGGCCACCCCGGGCCGCGGCCTGGAACAGCCGCATGTCGAGCTTGAGGATGTCCGGTTGCAGGGCCAGCACCCGGTCCAGTTGCGAGTAGCCGGCGCCGAAGTCGTCGATGGCGATCCGTGCTCCGGCCTGGCGATAGCGCTCCACCACTTCGCTGAGGCGTTGGCTGTTGCCCCCCAGTTCAGTGATTTCGAACACGATGCGCCGCGGGTCTACGCGGTTCTGCTGCAATTGCTTGAGGCTGGGCAAGGGCTGCCCGGAGCGCAGGCGGCTGATCCATCGGGGGGAAATGTTCAGGCTCAGGAACCAGTCCGCGGGTGCCTCGTGCAGGCGCCGCAGGGCGTCGTCGCGGATCAGCCGGTCAAGGCGGCGCAGGGCGCTGGAGGGGGTTCGAGGATCGGCGAACAGCGGCCCCACGGACGCCAGTTGGCCATTGTCCTGGCGCAGGCGGCCCAGGGCTTCGACCCCGGCGATACGCCCGGTGGCGGTGTCGATGAAGGGCTGGAAGCAGGCGAGCGGTTGCCCGTCGATCACAGGGCCTCCTTACAAGAGTCTGGGTGGAGTAGGGCCGTGGCTGACGGGTAGGCGGCCACGAACCGGCCCCTGGGTAAAGGGGCCGATCCGGGTTGCTTAGCAAGAATGCAGCCAGATAGCGCCGCTCAGGATTTGCGCGAGGAGCCTTGCATCACCAGCTTGATCAGCGGCACCAGCGTGGTGCCCAGGCGAACCAGGCGTGTGAGGCCGCCGGCACCGCCGCTCTTGGCACCCTTGCCGGTGATGAAGCCCAGTAGCGTCACCACTGCCACGCCCCAGAGCGGGGCGTGCTTGATGCCCAAGCCTTCCTGCCAGCTCTGCCCCAGGCCGCGGACCCGTTGCAGGGGTTGCAGCAGTTGCTGGGACTCGTGGCGGATTTCCTGGCGGTGCATTTCCATGCGCAGGCGGATCAGTACCTTGCGCATTTCCCGGCGTGAAGTGTTCTGCGGGACTTCAGGCAGTTTCATGGCAGGAGGCGCTCCCGATCATTGGCCAACTCTTCGAGGGTGGCGTGGAAAGGTGAGGATTCATCGAAGATCGCTGCCTTGAGGCGCAATCCGCAGAAGATCGCCGCCAGGGTGTAGAACACGCACAGGCCGATGATTCCAGCCAGGCGATAGCTGTCCCACAACAGGATCAGCACCAGTGCAGACAGCCCCACCAGCAACAGCAGGGCGAACACCAGGGCCAGCCCGGCGAACAACAGCAGGCTCACGGTGCGTGCTTTCTGCTCCTGCAACTCGATGCCGAACAGCTCGACATGGCTGTGCAGCAGCCCCAGGACTGCCGCCCCCAGGCGCCGCGAAGACGCGCTCGGGCCGCTGCCGGACGAAGTGGATTCGCCGATAGCCATATCAGCGCCGCGTCGCCAGGAGGCCGATCAGGAAGCCCACGCCGGCGGCGATGCCCACCGATTGCCAAGGGTTGCTCTGCACATAGTCCTCGGCGGCGGTGACCGCTGCCTGGCCCCGCTGGCGCAGGGAGTCTTCGGTCAGTTGCAGGGTCTCCCGGGCCTTGAGCAGGCTGTCGTGGATCTGCTCGCGCAACTCGTCGGCCTGGTCGCCGGCCAGGGTCGCGGTGTGTTCCAGCAGACGCTCCGTGTCACTGACCAGTGCCTGAAAATCCGCCATCAGTACTTCTTGAGCCGTCTTTGCCGTTTTGCTGGCCATGGTTCCATCTCCGTTAGTTGCTTGTGTGAGCTATGAGTGTGAGCCCTGGGCGAAGGTTCACTGCAATTGTCTGGTACAGCTTTTGCTTTGTCCTGGTGCGCCAGGCCCCGGGCCTGCGCCGAAAACGAGCGAGGGTCGCGCTGTAGCCCGCGTAAACCCTGGCCAAGAAAACCATAACCTCAGGTCAGTTCTCACCCCGTGGTTTGTCGTGCCGCCCCCGGCGCGCCAAAACGGTTCACCGAATGCGTGCAATGGCGCGCCCGGGAGCCAACTTGGTGCAAGGAGCGGGGCGCCCTGCCAGGGAACGGCTGGCCGATTTCGGATCTGCCTACTCCATGGAAAATCTGCAAAGCGCTGTGGACACCCTGGTCCACGGTTCCAATACCCTGTTCATCCTGATCGGGGCGGTCATGGTCCTGGCCATGCACGCCGGCTTTGCCTTCCTCGAAGTCGGCACCGTCCGGCAGAAGAACCAGGTCAATGCGCTGTCGAAGATCCTCAGTGACTTCGCCGTCTCGACCCTGGCCTATTTCTTTATAGGCTATTGGATCTCCTACGGCGTGAGCTTCCTGCAACCGGCGGCGGTGATCAGTGCCGATCACGGCTACGGCCTGGTGAAGTTCTTCTTCCTGCTGACGTTCGCTGCGGCGATCCCGGCGATTATCTCCGGTGGCATCGCCGAGCGCGCGCGTTTTGTGCCGCAATTGTGCGCCACGGTGCTGATCGTGGCCTTTGTCTACCCGTTTTTCGAAGGGCTGGTGTGGAACGGCAACTTCGGGGTGCAGGCCTGGTTGCAGCAGCGCTTCGGTGCCGGCTTCCATGACTTTGCCGGCTCGGTGGTGGTGCACGCCATGGGAGGCTGGCTGGCCCTGGCCGCGGTGCTGTTGCTGGGGCCGCGCAATGGCCGCTACCGCGACGGCAAGCTGGTGGCGTTCGCGCCGTCGAGCATTCCGTTCCTGGCCCTGGGCTCGTGGATCCTGATTGTCGGCTGGTTCGGCTTCAACGTCATGAGCGCCCAGACCTTGCAGGGCGTCAGCGGGCTGGTGGCGGTGAACTCGCTGATGGCCATGGTGGGCGGCACGGTGGCGGCGCTGATCGTCGGCCGCAACGACCCGGGCTTCCTGCATAACGGCCCGCTGGCCGGGCTGGTGGCGATCTGCGCCGGCTCGGACCTGATGCACCCGGTGGGCGCCTTGATCACCGGCGCCATTGCCGGAGCGCTGTTCGTCTGGTGCTTCATCGCCGCGCAGAGCCAATGGAAGATCGACGACGTGCTCGGGGTCTGGCCGTTGCATGGCCTGTGCGGTGTATGGGGCGGCATTGCCTGCGGGATCTTTGGCCAGAGTGCCCTGGGCGGCCTGGGTGGGGTCAGCCTGGTCAGCCAGTTGATCGGCACCGGCCTCGGGGTGGCGGTGGCGCTGCTGGGCGGCCTGGCCGTGTATGGGGTGATCAAGGCGGTCTGCGGGCTGCGCCTGACCCAGGAACAGGAGTACTACGGCGCCGACCTGTCGCTGCACAAGATCGGCGCGGTGAGCCAGGACTGAAACGACGCCCCTGGTATTGATGACCCTGGGCGCTCGCCGCCCGGGGTTTGGTCTGGGTGGCTTCAACCGGCTTGCAGGCGTGCTTCGCAAGCCTCGATGGCCGCCTGCGGGCCGGACACCAGCACCCGGTCGCCGGCTTGCAGGCGCGGGCTGGGGTTCAGCGGCAGGTCGTTGCCATCGCGTTGCACCCCGCGTATATCCACGCCCAGTGCCTCCAGGCCCAACTCCTGCAATGGCCGGTTGCAGGCATGGGCATCGGCGTCGAGGTTGACCGCGTGCATCTGCACCGTCGGCGGTTCGCGGTTGTCCTGGGCGCTGTTCTGGGTGCCGTGATAGAAGCCGTGCAACAGTTGGTAGCGGCTGTGGCGCACTTCATCCACGGTGCTCTGCACTCGCTGCTCCGGCAGGCCGAGCATGATCAGGGCATGGGAGGCGAGCATCAGGCTCGACTCCAGCAGTTCGGGCACCACTTCGTTGGCGCCGGCGGCCTTGAGTTCCGCCAACTGGCTGTCATCGCGGGTGCGCACCAGGATCGGCACCGTGCGGTCCAGGCGCCGCGCCGCCTTGAGCACCGTCAGCGCGATATCGCTCTTGTCCACTGCGATCACCAGCAGCCGCGCCCGTTCCAGGCCGACTGCGGCCAGGAGGTCGCCGCGCCGGCAGTCGCCGTAGTGCACGCAGCTTTCTCCCGCAGACGCTTCCTGGACCCGCACCGGATCATCGTCCAGGGCGATGTAGCGCAGTTGCTCGTGGCGCAGGAAGCGGCCAATGGACTGGCCGACCCGGCCATACCCGCAAATCAGCACATGGCCTTGCAGCTCGGCGTTCTGCGCGCTGATTTCCTCCAGTTGCGCGGCCTGGTTGGGCTTGCGGTGCAGGCGGGCGGTGATGACCGGCGCTGCTCGCAGCAACAGCGGGGTTACCAGCATCGAGCAGAAGGTGGCGGCCAGCAGCAGGCTGCTGATGTCGGGCGGGATCATCTGGCTGAGCTGCATCTGCGCCATCAGGGCGAAGCAGAATTCACCGCCCTGGGCCAGGGCCAGGCCGCTGCGCCAGGCGGTTTCGCCATCGCTGCCGCGCAGCTTGAGCAGGGTCGCCACCACCGAACCCTTGATCAGCAGCAGGGCCAGGGTCAGGCCGGTGATCAGCAGGGCATGGTCGATGAACAGTTGCAGGTCGATGAGCATGCCGATGCTGACGAAGAACAGCCCCAGCAGAATGTCGCGGAACGGGCGGATGTCGGCCTCGATCTGATGCCGGTAATGGCTTTCCCCCAGCAGCATGCCGGCGAGGAAGGCCCCCAGGGCCGGTGACAGGCCCAGCAGGTGGGTGAGCCAGGCGGTGAGCAGGACGATAACCAGGGCCAGCAGCACAAAGAGTTCGGCGGAGTGCGAAGCGGCCACTTCATGGAACAGCCGCGGCAACAACCAGCGGCTGGCCAGCAGCAGGCCGACGAACAGCACCACGGTCTTGCCCAGGGTCGCCGGCAGGGCCCAGTACCAGGCGTGCTCGCTGCTGCCGGCGAAGACCGGCACCAGGGTCAGCAACAGCACCGCCACCACGTCCTGGAACAGCAGCACGCCAATGGCGTTCTGCCCGTGGCTGCTGAAGATCTCGCCAAGGCTGGTCAGTTCCTTGCTGACGATGGCGGTGGAGGACAGGGCCAGCCCGGTACCGAGCATCAGCGCTGCGGTCAGGGGCATGCCGAACAGGGCCAGGAGGACCCCGAGGATCAAGCCGGTGCACAGCACTTGCAGGCTGCCCAGGCCAAACACCACGTGGCGCAGGGCAAGCATCTTCGACAAGGAGAACTCCAGGCCCAGGGAGAACAGCAGGAATACCACCCCCAGTTCCGCCAGGTCGGGCAGGTCCTCACTGTCGTTGACCCAGTCCAGCGCGGTGGGACCGACCATCAGGCCCACCGACAGATAGCCCAGCACCGGGGGCAGGCTCAGGCGCCGGAACAGCGCAATCACCACCAGCGAGGAGGCAAGAATGATCAGCAGATTGGCAAACAACGGGCATCTCCGGACAGGGGGCGGGCAAGGCAAAGCCTAGAGGCAAAAAAAGGCGCGAGGATTACCCGGGCCGCAGAGAGTGACGCTGATTCAGGTCATTGTTTGTCGAGAATGTCTCATATTCATGAGCCTTCGCTATGCTCAGAAACTGTCGATAAAGGCGGTGCCCGGGTGACGGGGTTATCCACAGGACCCTGCCAGTGAGGTGTCGGAGAGGTGTATGGAGCGTCTGTATTCACTGCAAGGGTTGCGGGGCGCCGCGGTGTTGGGCGTGGTGCTGTTCCACATGATGTCGGTGGAAATCAAGTATTCGGGCGGTGACATCCTGCTGCCGGTCATGCTGAATTTCTTCCAGCTCGGGGTCGACCTGTTCTTTGTCATCAGCGGCTTCGTGATGGTCATCGTCAGTCGTGGGCGCTTTCAGAAAACCGTCGAGACCCAGCGCTTCCTGTTCAACCGCCTGTCCCGGATTTACCCCACCTACTGGCTGTATTTCTTCATCACCCTGGGGGTGTATCTGTGGCAGCCGGCGCTGGTGAACAGCTCCCACGGCGGCTCCAACCTGTGGATGTCCTTCCTGCTGCTGCCCAATGACCGGGTGCTGCTGGTGATGGTGGCCTGGTCGCTGCTGTTCGAACTGTGGTTCTACCTGATGTTCACCCTGTTCCTGTTCTTCAAGGAAAAGCGCCTGCCGCTGATCCTGCTGCTGTGGGCGGTGGCGCTGGTGCTGTTTAACCTGCTGCAGAACTGGCAGGACTATTCCCCGGCGCTGAAGATCATCCTCCATCCCTACGCCCTGGAATTCATTGCCGGCAGTGCCCTGGCGCTGTTCTTCTACGGGCCCCATAGCGCCAGGGTGCCGACGGCGCTGGTCTGGGTCGCGCTGGCGGCGGCTCTGCTGGTGGGGTTTCCGCTGATCTACGCGTACCAGCTGTTCTTCACCGAGGGCTTGCCGAGGATGCTCGCGGTGGGCCTGACCTTCGGTACCCTGACCCTGTCCCTGGCCTTGCTGGAGCGGCGGCAACTGATCCGTATGCCAGGGTTTCTTACAGCCACCGGTGATATGTCCTACACCATCTATCTATCCCACTTACTGGTGCTGGGGGTCGTCGGCCGGGCCTGGCAGGTGATCGGCGCCTGGCCCGAGAGCTATGTGGATAACCTGGCCTTCATCGTGCTGATGATGACGGCGGTGGTCTGCTATGGCTGGGTTGGCTATCACTTTTATGAAAAGCCGATCCTCGATCGTGCCACGGCCTACTGCAAGCGCCGGTTCAGTACCGCCCCCCGTCGCAAACACTACGATCCGGTGTAGTCGTCCGGCCCTTCCTGCTTACTCGGGTAGCCATCGATGCCGAAAGTGCTCAACGCAAACCTCGACGCGCTGAAAGTCCTGCTGGCGGTGATGGTGGTGGCGCTGCACTGCAAGCTGCTGGGGGGCAATTACACCTGGGTCGGCTACTTGCTGTGCAACGGCCTGTTCCGGGTGGCGGTGCCGACGTTCTTCATCATCAACGGCTACTACCTCTTCCAGACCCTGGAGAGCGGCCACTCCTTCGCCCAGTGGTTCAAGCGCGGCCTTCTGCTCTACCTGTTCTGGATGCTGGTCTACAGCCCGCAGTACATCGACCCGAGCACGATCGCCAGCCTGGGCGGGGTGCTGGGGGTCGTGAAGAAGCTGCTGATCGGCTATTTCCACCTCTGGTACCTGGTGGGCATGCTCGGCGGCGCAGCGATGCTGCTGGTGCTGCGTCGCTGGCGTTCAAGTGCGCTGATCGGCCTGGCCCTGACGGCGTTCCTCATCGGTCTGGGCCTGCAGTACGCGCGGGTCTACTACGAACTGCCCAACGGCTTTCTCCAGCACTTCAATCAGAACGACTACACCGCGCGCAATTTCCTGTTCATGGGCTTCCCGTTCATGGCCATCGGCTTTCTTTGTGCCCGGCATTGCTTGGCAGAGCGGCTCAGCCGGCGCGGGGTGTGCTGCTGGCTAGTGCTGGGGTTGGGGCTGATCCTGGCCGAGGCGGCGCTGAACTTCGCCCTGCGCGCCGATGTAGAGCAGAATTTCGACTTCCTCGCCTCGTTGCTGGTTATTGCCCCGGCCCTGTTCCTGTTGCCCCAGGTGTACTTCCGGGCCTCCCGGAGCAACTTCGCGGCCAAGCTGTCTTCGGCGGTGTATTACGTGCATCCCTGGTTCATCTTCGGCGCCTTGTCCCTGGGCATGGCCTATGGCAACGGCATGGCCGGGCTGGTCCTGCTGCTGGCCTTTGGCGTTGCGCCGCTGTTGATCATGGCCAGTCGCCGGGTCCGTTTCATTCTCTGAGGGCGCCTGGTCGACGGCTTTTTCTCTCGGGCCTAGAATAGGCACCTGTTCTTTTTTGGTTGCCCAGCCATGCCCCCTGAATGCCAATTGTTCGGCACCCTTGGATGCCACCTGTGCGAACTGGCCGAGGCCGAGCTGATGCCCCTGGTGGAACACGGCCTGATGGTCGAACTGGTGGATATCGCCGACAGCCAGCAACTGTTCGACAGCTACGGCCTGCGCATCCCGGTACTGCGCCGGGTGGATACTGGCGCCGAGCTGGGCTGGCCCTTCGACGCCGAGCAAGTGGTGGCCTTCCTGCGCTGATGCACCAGGGGGGTGGGCAGGGTTTCCGCCCGTCGCTCATCGTGCGAATTCATTGGCGAGAGCTCTCGATTGGTTTACTGTATGCATATACAGCTATCGAGGAGTCTCGCCATGTCTCTCACTTTCCTGACCGGTACCGAACGCTCGCAACCGATGCCAGCCCGCTTTGCGCCGCTGGGTGACAGCGAGCCTGCGGCGTTGGCCGATGGTCCCAGCGGCAGCGGTTTTTCCCTCGACCGGACCCTGGGCCTGGGCGCGCCGCAGATCCATGGCCTGCTGGTGGACGATGACAACCTGCTGGGGTTCGGCATCTATCCTGGTGACCGGTTGATCGTCGACCGCTCGGCCACTCCGGCGGTCGACCAGTACCTGGTGGTTCGGGCCCAGGGCGCCAGCGAATACTCGCTGCGCCTGCTGGCGCCCGATCCTCGTGGCGGCTTGCTGCTCAAGGCGGCGCGCCCTTCAATCCCCTCCATCGTTCTGGATGACCTGGGCTCGATCGAGATCTGGGGCGTGGTGTTGTGGGTGGTCAGTTATGTGGGGCGCAAGCAGCCCTGATGAGTGTGGTGGACGCTTCAAACCGTTAAAGGAATAGATGATGGTCAATGTCGAACAACTGAAAAACAGCGTGAACAGCATGTCCACCGATGTGGTGCGTGAAGCGGTGCTTGAGCTGCGCCTGGACGGGTTGGTCACCGAAGGCAAGACGCCTTTCAACAAGCTGCACTTCAACACCTGCTTTGCCGAGATCGAAGCCTTGTTCCAGCGTGCGGGCTACCACCGGCAACTGGATGTGGTGGGTTACCAGGGGCTGTTGTACGCCCTCTACGATCCGGGCCGCTGGGAGGCGGTGGATGTATTGCGCTGGCTCAAGGAGTTCACCGAGGCCGCGGCCCAGGCCAAGCAGTCCTGCGCCTGAAACCTCGGAAACTGTTCCTAGGTTCCTTGTGGCGGCTGTTGGATAATGCCGCCCTGCATTGATCCTTCGAGCTTTTTGTATGTCATCCGCACCTTTTTCCGCTGCACAGCATCAGGCCAGTACCCTGTACCTGCCCCCGGGCTCCTGGGCGACGGTGCTGGATTGCCTGTGTGATCACTTCAAGGCCATCAGTCGCGAACAGTGGCTGGACCGTATCGCCCGTGGCCGGGTGCTGGACGGGCAGGGCCAGCCCATCAGTCTGGAGCTGGCCTATCGCGAAGGCTTGAGGATTCACTACTTTCGCGAGGTGCCGGATGAAAAGGTGATTCCGGTCGAGGAAACCATCCTCTACGCCGATGAGCATCTGGTGGTGGCGGACAAGCCGCACTTTTTGCCGGTGACCCCGGCAGGAGAGTACGTCGAGCAGACGTTGCTGCGGCGCTTGATCCGGCGCCTGGGCAACCCGCACCTGGTGCCCCTGCATCGTATAGACCGGCATACGGCTGGGCTGGTGCTGTTCTCCGCGAACCCAGACAGTCGCTCGGCCTATCAGGCGCTGTTTCCCACCCGCAAGATAGAAAAACGCTACGAGGCGATTGCCGCTGCCTTGCCGCAGTTGAACTTTCCGCTGCTGCACAAGAGCCGGCTGGTGGACGGTGAGCCCTTCTTCCGCATGCAAGAAGCGCAGGGGCCAAGCAATACCGAAACAGCCATCGAGGTCAGGGAGAAACACGGCGAGCTGTGGCGTTACGCCCTGTACCCGGTCACGGGCAAGAAGCACCAACTGCGGGTGCATATGAATGCCCTGGGAGCGGCGATCTGCAACGATCCCTTTTATCCCGAGGTGCTCAAGGACATCGAGGACGACTATGCCCGGCCGCTGAAGCTGCTGGCCCAGGGGCTGCGTTTCATCGACCCGTTGAGCGGGCAGGAATGCGAGTTCGAGAGCCGCATCAGCCTGCAGTGGTGAATACCCAGGCGCAGAAACAATAAAACCCGCACCAGGCGGGTTCTATTGTTTTCAGGTCGACAACCGTCAGGCTTACAGCTCTTTGACGGTACGGACCTGATCCTTGTTGATGCGAGTCTGCTTGCCGTCCAGCTGTTCAAACTCGTAGAAACCGGAATCCTTGTCGTATTTAGGGGTATCGACGGCCTGGATTTCGCGACCGTCATTCAAGGTGATCACTGTCGGCGAGGCGCAACCGGCGAGAGTGGCCAGGCCCAGTGCGAGCATGAGAGTGGCGAGGGTCCGTTGAGTCATTGTGTGTCTCCGAAATGAGTACTTTTGAGTGCTGGTCTTCAGACGTATACAACGTCTGCAAGTTCCTTGGCCAGGGACATTCTGCCACGTTGCCGGGCAGATCGCAGGCGTTCGCCGCGGCAGATTAGCCGAGTTCGCAACAGCGTCTACCCACTGGGGGCTATTGCCGAGGCCACAGCGGCGGCAGGCCGGAGCGCTGTGATATAACAACGGGCTGTTTCTCCTACCTTTGGATCGAGCCTATGAAAGCCAAGGCTGATGTACCTTTTGCGCCGCTGAACATTGCGGTACTGACTGTCAGTGATACCCGCACCCTGGAAACCGACACCTCCGGGCAGGTCTTTGTCGAGCGCCTGGGCGCCGCCGGCCATCGTCTGGCGGCACGGGTGCTGCTCAAGGACGATCTGTACAAGATCCGCGCCCAGGTCGCGACCTGGATTGCCGACGACGTGGTGCAGGTGGTGCTGATCACCGGCGGTACCGGCTTCACTGGCCGTGACAGCACCCCGGAAGCCGTGGCCTGCCTGCTGGACAAGCAGGTCGACGGCTTTGGCGAACTGTTCCGGCAGATATCGGTCGCCGATATCGGCACCTCCACTGTGCAGTCCCGGGCACTGGCAGGGCTGGCCAATGGCACCCTGGTGTGCTGCCTGCCGGGTTCCACCAATGCGGTGCGCACCGGCTGGGACGGCATCCTCGCCGAACAGTTGGATTCGCGGCACCGGCCGTGCAATTTCGTTCCTCACCTGAAACAGGCGGCACCCTGTGAATCCCGCGGGTAAGCCGGGCAAGCAGGGCGCCCTGATGCCGGTGGAAGAGGCATTGGAGCGCCTGTTGGCGATGGCCGGTTCGGCCCCCATCCTCGAGCGTGAGCGCTTGCCGTTGGCGGCGACTCAGGGCCGGGTGCTGGCCGAGGCGCTGATCTCCAGCCTGGACCTGCCGCCCTGGCCTAACAGCGCCATGGACGGTTACGTCCTGCGCCTGGAGGACTGGCGGGGGGAACCCCTGCCGGTCAGTCAGCGGATCTTTGCCGGTCAGGCGCCTGAGCCACTGCAGCCCGGGACCTGCGCGCGGATTTTCACCGGTGCGCCGGTGCCGGCCGGGGCGGACTGCGTCGAGATGCAGGAAAACGCCCAGGTCCAGGACGATCAGCGCGTGCTGTTTAGCGAACCTCTGCAACTGGGTCAGAACATTCGCCCTCAGGGCCAGGAAACTACGGTGGGCGAGCAGGTGCTCGCGGCTGGCACTCGCCTGGGGCCGATCGAGCAAGGCCTGGCTGCCTCCCTGGGGTGCGCCGAGCTTGAAGTGGTGCGCCGGGTCCGGGTGGCGGTGCTGTCCACCGGTGACGAATTGGTGGAACCTGGCCAGCCCCTGGGGCCGGGCCAGATCTACAACAGTAACCGGGTGGTGCTGTGCAGTTGGTTGCAGCGCCTGGGCTGTGAGGTGCTGGATGCGGGAATCCTCCCTGACGATCTGGCCGCGACCCGCCAGCGCCTGGCGGAACTGGGGGAGGTCGACCTGATCCTGTCCACCGGTGGTGTTTCGGTGGGAGAGGCGGACTTCCTGGGCATCGCCCTGCGTGAAGAGGGCGAGCTGGCCCTGTGGAAGCTGGCGATCAAGCCCGGCAAGCCGTTGACCTTCGGCCATTTTCGCGGTGTGCCGGTGATCGGCCTGCCCGGCAATCCGGCATCGACCCTGGTGACCTTCGCCCTGCTGGCGCGCCCCTACCTGTTGCGTCGCCAGGGCGTGCGGCAGGTGCAGCCCCTGAGCTTCCAGGTGCCGGCGGGTTTTGCCTGGCCCCAGCCCGGTAATCGCCGCGAGTACCTGCGGGGGCGCCTGGAGAATGGGCAGGCGATTATCTACCGCAACCAGAGCTCGGGCGTATTGCGCAGTGCGGCCTGGGCCGAAGGGCTGGTGGAGGTGCTTGAAGGGCGGACCCTGGTGCAGGGCGATCGGGTCAACTTCATTCCTCTGAGTGAAGTGCTGGATTGACCCCGGCAGCGCGGGCCCGGCTGCCACCGGCCCGCGCCGAGCGGTTTAACGCAGCAGCAACAGCAGCAACAGGCCGAAGCGGCTGTGCAAACCCCAGGTCACCAGGCCCGCCAGCAGTGCAGCGGCCAGTACCGCCCTGGCCAGGCGCTTGAGCCACGACAGGTGCCGACAATGACGCGGCAGCGGCTGCGAGGAGAGAGGCAGGTCCAGCTCCCGGGGGGAGCGGGCGGCCACCCAGGGCTGGTCCTGCAGATGCTTGAGCGGTGATCGCGCTTGCGGATAAAACTCCTTGTCTTTCATGACGGTGCACTTCCTTGTATGAGGCGTCAGTGCCTGACATGCACAGTCACTGATTGGCCCCGCAGGGTCAATTCAGGTGATTCTCTTTCTTCGGTCAGAAAATTCACTTTAGGCCTGGGGGCTCGGTTCAGGCATAGGGGCTGTCCCAATAGCGCTTGTACATGCCGAGCTTTCTTTTCAGGCCCAGGGGCAGGTAGCGCTCCTGCTGACTGAGTTTGTAGGCGAAGAGCTTCACCGCGTTGCGCAGCAGCGACCCGGGCCATTGCCCCAGGCGCCCGGGGCCGAGGAAGCGCAGTTCGGACTGGACGTAGCGCAGGCCTTCGCCACCGGCGCCACCGAAGGCCTGGCGGATCCAGGGTTCCCGGGCATGGAATACGCCAATGTCGAAGTAGCGGCGGAACTCTTCCTTGAGGCTGTAGTTATGGGAGTGGCGGCAGCAGGCGCTGCCTTCATAGGCAACCTTCCAGCCGGCCAGCAGCATCTTCGCGCCCACATACATGTCTTCGGACAGGATCACATGGTTGGGAAAGCCGCCGACCTGCATCAGCGCCTCGCGCCGGTAGGCGGAAAACGAGTTGGACATGAAGGCGGTCTTGATCCCCAGTGCCGGCACATCGGCCAGGCTTTTCACCTGGGAAGTCGGCGGATAGTTGAACAACCGCGCATGGCTGGCCAGGGGGCTGGCATCGAGGTGCGGCAACTGGCGACCGCACACGGCTCCCACTTGCGGGTCGGCGAAGGGCGCGACGATGCGGGCGAGACCTTCGGCATCCTCCAGGTAGGCGTCCTGGGTCATGAACACATAGAGGTCGTAGTCGGCGTTGCGCTCCACCATCAGTTGTCGGGTGCCGCCGTGGTTGAAGTCGCGGCTGTCGATGCGCAGCACATTGGCACAGCGTGCCAGCGCCAGCTCGTAGGTGCCGTCGCTGGAGCTGGAGTCGACGATCAGGGTATCGAAGGGCGCGCTCTGGATTTCCAGGGAATCCAGCAGCCGCGCCAGGTCCTGGCATCCGTTGTAGGTGGGAATCACACAGGCCACGCGCAGTGTCGACATTGTCCAAGCCTCCGGTTCAGGTCAGGTTCTGGCGCCAGGGCCGCAGCCAGGCCGCGAGGATCAGCAACAGCAGCAGGCCGCAGGCGCTGCTCAGGCCCAGTTGCCACCAGATCGAGGTCAGCGGATGCAGGAACAGCGCCGCCAGGGCCATGCCACCCAGGCCGATCAGCCAATGACTGCGCCAAGGCACCAGCCCCAGCAACTGCTGGCGGCGCATCAGCAGCAGGCCGGTGAGGATCACCCCGCAGATCGCCGCCAGGGCGATGCCGATCAAACCGAGGAAATACGGCAGCGCCGCCAGCAGCAGGGCATTGAGCAGGCTGCCGGCCAGTTCGCAGTTGAGCGGCATGCGGGTGTCGCCGGCGGCATAGGCGTAGCGCGCCAGCAGGGCGTTCCAGGCGCCGAACATCAGCGGTACCGAGAACCAGGCCAAGAGCTCCGGCAAGGGGCTGTCCGCCGCTTGATCGGGCAGCAGCAGGTGCACCAGCGCGGCGGCGGCGCCAATCAGCCCGACCACCGCAGGAATGGTCAGCAGGGTGGCGCTGCTCAGGCCTTTGCGCAGCAGGTCCAGGCGTTGTTCGCCGGAGCTGCCGCTCATCAGCCCGAGCAGCACCTGATTGAGGCTCATTAGGGCGATCAGCGGCAGGTTGATCAGCTTGCGTGCCAGGTTGATCCAGGTAACCGCCCCTTCACCCAGCAATGAGGCCGCCATGCGCTCCAGCAGGGCCAGGCCCTGGCTGGCGAGGTTGCTGCTCAGCAGCGGGCCGATGCGTTGCAGCAACTCGCGCCCGGCCCCGGGCGCGGCCTGCATGCGCCAGGGCTGCCAGCCATCGCGCAGCAGGCTCGGCAACAGCACCGTTGGCATCAGCAGGCTGCCGAGCACACAGGCCGCGGCCAGCCCGGTGGGGGTGGCGGCATGGTGCAGGCTTGCCAGGTAGATCACTGGCGGCAGGTTGAACAGCAGCGAGCCCAGGCCCGCCAGGACAAAGCGGGCGCGAGCCTGCAGAGGGACGCAGAACAGGCCGTGGAGAATGAACCCCGGCGCGCACCAGGCCAGCCAGTGCAGGCCGCCGCTGGCCAGGGCATAACCGTCGCTGCCCAGGCCGGGGCCGATCAGGCGTACCCATAGCGGCGCGCCGAGGCTCAGCAGCAACGCCAGCAGCAGGCCACACAGCAACAGGCGGGGGGCCAGGGCACTGAGCCAGGCCTGTTGCTCCCCGGCCGAGCGCTGCTGGTACAGCGGCAGCGCGGCGGCGCTCAGCAGGCCCGCAGCCAGGGCCATGCGCAGGGCCTCGGGCAGGAACATCGCCACCAGGAAACCATCGCTCTGGCCACTGGCGCCCCAGGCCGCCACCAGCAGCCATTCCCGGGCAAAGCCGGCGGCCAGCCCGGTCAGGGTGGCTAGGGTCAACCACAGCGTCGCGCCGAACATGGGCCGGGCTTAGTGGAACAAAGTGAACAGGCCTTTGCCGCCCACTTTGTAGTTGAGGTTGCGGCAGCGCTCGCCCTTGATCGCCGCGTCCGGCCCGCTGACGATGGCGTAGGGCGGTACCGGCTTGGACACCACGGTCTGCCCGCCGACCACCGCGCCTTCGCCGATTTCGGCGCCAAACGACAGCAGGGCGCGGCTGGCGATCCAGGCGTAGTCATGGATGTAGATCGGCCCGCCGATGGCCCAGAATTCCGGCTCCTTGAGGTCGTGGCCACCGGCGATGATCAGCACATGGGAGGCTATGGTCACATGGTCGCCAATGATCAGCCCGCCCCGGGCGTCCAACTGGCAGTGCCAGGCCACGGTACTGTCCTGGCCGATGCGCAGGCTGTCGACACCCAGCACCTCGGTATTGCGCCACACCGTGGAGCCCTTGCCGATCTTCGCGCCGCCAAGGCGCAGCCAGAACAGGCGCAGGGTGTGGCTGGGGATCTTGCAGATGAGGATGTTGTAGATCTGCTCCCAGACCCGCAGCATGCGGTCGCGCAGGGTCGGCCAGTTGATTCCGTACATGGGAATCAGCGCCCCCTTGAGTTCGTGGCCCAGCAGTTTGTAGAAACGCCGGGGCAGGGGCGGCTCGATCTTCGATTCGATGTTCAGGTAGCTGATGTAGGTCAGCACGTTGCCCTTGAGCGGTTGCTCGAACACGACGTCGTTCTCCAGCATCCACTGATAGGCCGCCTCCAGTTCTGCAAGGCTCACCCCCATTTTCTGCGCATAGTCAGGCAAGGCCTGTTTCAGGTTCTGCGAGTGGAAGAGGCGATGTTTCATGGCTGGATTCCTGAGGGTGGGGAGTCTGGAGTAACCCTGGGCGCCGCAGCGCCGGCCTTGAGTCGCAGGCGTCTGGCTTCATGCAGGTTCAGGCCCAGCAGCAGCCAGAACAGGGCGATCAACACCTGGGTGAAGCTGAAGTAATGGTCGAACAGGCCGCTGATCAGTGCGGCGCTGAGGCCGGCGCCGCTGCCCAGCCAGAGGG
This sequence comes from Pseudomonas sp. GW822-FHT06D10, assembly GCF_058799535.1. NCBI lineage: Bacteria > Pseudomonadati > Pseudomonadota > Gammaproteobacteria > Pseudomonadales > Pseudomonadaceae > Pseudomonas > Pseudomonas sp. GW822-FHT06D10. The sequence goes on from NZ_JBXALN010000009.1 coordinate 206,333, forward strand.
CGTTGTCCCGATTCAACTGGATGGCCACCCCGGGAACCCGGGTTTCCCGCCACCAGCTCCAGATCACCGCGACGAACAGCAGCATGCCGGGCACGCCGATCTTGTAGATGTAGTTCAGCCACAGGTTGGAAATCCCCCACAGGCCGGTGCCGGGCACGGGTGGGTCGACCTTGAAGCCAATGCCGAAGGGGAACATCGCCATGGCGGCGGGGAAGTGCGAGTACTCGTCGACCCGCACGCTGGTGCTGGCATCGTTGGAGGTGAACAGGGTCAGCAGGCGGTCCTGCAAGGGCGGATAGGACATCAGCAGCAAGGCCCCCAGAACGAAGCCACCCATCAGCATGCGCCCGGTGTAGGGCACCCGCTGGCGGGCCATCCAGATCAGCACGATCAGCAGGCTGAGCAAGGCTCCGCGAGAACCGGAGAGCAGCAACCCGGCGGCCCCCAGCAAGGCCACCGCCAGGCCGAGGTTACGCTGCCAGCCGCTGCGGGTCAGGCCGAAACAGAAGGCCAGGGGCAGCAGCAGGGCCATGGCGCCGCCGGTGACGTTGGGGTGCATCCACGGCGAGCCCATGCGATTGGCCAGGGCGCTGAGGCTGTCGCCCAGTACCGCGATGCCGCCGTAGCCGAGCTTTTCGAGGATCGGGGTCATGGCCGTGGCGCTGCCGTTCTTCAGAAACACCGGGATCGACAGCAGCAGGAGCAGCAGGGTCCCCAGCAACAGGCCACAGACCAGTCGCTCCCGGGCCTTGGCTTGCTGCAACAGGCGCCGCACCAGAAACAGCGCCGAGAGGTTGAGCAACCAGCGGACCCAGTTCACCGGGCCATTGCCATCGGCGTTCACCGTCACCTGGCCGATGATGAAGGGCAGGGCACTGAAGGCCATCAGGGCCAGCAGCAGCTTCTCGGTACGCAGCAGCCTGGGCGGCCGGGGCAGGTTGGAGAACAGCCCCTGGGCCAGGATGCTGGCCCAGACCAACAGCAGCAGGGCTTCGGAGACGGTGGTGCGCAGGCCGATCTGCACCGTCGAATAGGGCAGGAAGGTCGCCAGTACCGCGAACAGCAACAGCCCGCGCATGGGCTGGCGGACCACGGTCACCGCCGCTGCGATGCCGACCATCAGCACCAGCACCTTGAGCGCTGGCAGCAACCAGATCAGCACGCCGAAAACCAGGCCGAAGATCAGCGCCAGCGGCAGGGCGATGGGCATTACTTGAGCTCCTCGAGCAATTCATTGAAGCGCTGGCGATAGGCATCCTCGGCGTAGCCGGCCGCCCAGGCCTTGAGGGGGGCGGGGTCTTCCGGCGGGGCGCTGGCCAGTTGCACCATCAACTGGCTCAGCGCGGCGCTGTCGGTGGGCGAGAAGCGCGGGCTGCCCGCCGGGGTGATCTCGTCCAGGGCCGAGCCGCTGGCCACCGCCACCGGAGTGCCGACACTCAGGGCCTCGATCACCGGCAGGCCGAAGCCCTCGGCGTAGGAGGGCTGCCACAGGCGCTGGGCCTGGCGGTACACCCCATGCAACTGGCTGTCGCTGAGGTCGCTGAGAAAGTGCAGGCCATGCACGGCGCGCAGCTCGCTGGGCAGGTGGTCCGGTGCGCCGATCAGCACCAGTTCCGGTACGTCCGGGGATTGCTGGCGCGCGGCCTGCCAGGCGGCGACGAACCAGGGAATGTTCTTGCGCGGCTCGCGGGTGCCCACCGCCAGCCAGTAGCGCTCGGGCAGTTGCAGGTCGCGGATGTCGGCGGGTTCGCCCTGGAAACCGGTAACCAGGTTGGGCAGCACCCGGACCTTGTCCCGGGCCTGGGGAAAGAGCTTCACCAGTTCGTCGGCGGTGTACTGCGAAGGTGTCCAGATGCGGTCCGCCTGCTTTACCGAATGGCCGATGGAGAGCTTGTCGGTGAGGCCATAGACCCGCTCCTTGAGCCGCGAGCCGTGGCTGTTGGTCAGGGTCAGTTGGAACAGGTCATGCAGTTGCAATACATAGCGCAGGTTCTTAGGTTTCCTGCCCAGGGGCAGGCCCATGTTGAAGTTGCAGATGTACAGCTCCACCTCGGCCTCACGCAGGGCCTCGGGCAGAAAACCGCCCTCGAAGCGCAGCCGGTTCGGCAGGCGATGCACCCCCTGCAGTGGTGCGCCCCACCTGGGGCAATGCACCCGGCGGCGCAGCGGATGGTCTTCCGGGGCGACGCCGAACAATTGCAGGCTGACCTGCGGATTGGCGCGCAGGGCGTCTTCCAGTGCCAGGTTCTGCCGGCCGATACCACTGTTGCTGTAGCCCGCGGCGGGGCGGTAATCCAGACCTATGCGCATACGGACACTTCTTCTTTGTCAGAGGGGAGTTGGTGATAGACCGCTTCCAGCTGGGCCGCCGCGGCGCTCCAGTCATGGTGGGCCAGCACGTAGTCGCGCCCGGCGGCGCCGATGCGTTGCAGGCGCTCGGGATCGGCCAGGGCCTGGGCGAGAATCTGCGCCAGGGCCCCGGGGTCTTCGCTGCCCAGGTAATGCTGGCCGTTCTCCACCTGCAGCCCGGAGCTGCCCTGGGCCGTGGTGACTACCGGCAGGCCGGCGGCCATGGCCTCCAGGACCTTGAGCTTGGAGCCGCCGCCCTGGCGCAGCGGGGCGAAGAACAGCGCCGAGCGCCGTTGCAGGTCCCGCAGGTCGGGGACAAAACCCTGCCACTCGATGCGCGGGTCGGTCCAGCGCTGGCGGAAACTGTCCGGCAGGGCGTAGCCGCAGATGGCGAAGTGCACCTCGGGGTTGATGGCCCACAGGCGCGGCAGTATCTCTTCCAGGGCCCATTGCACCGCATCCAGGTTGGGGCTGTATTCGTAGTTGCCGATAAACAGCAGGCGCTGGCTGCCAAGGTCCGGTTGCACCGCGGCGTAGTGCCCGCAGTCCACGCCGTTGACCACCACCGCGGCCGGTTTGCCACTCAGCCGGGCCAGGGTCAGGGCGTCCTGTTCGGTCACCGCGATGACCCGGGCCGCCTGCTGGAACACCCGGCGTTCCCAGCGCCGGTAGCGCCATTGGTCGTAACGGGTAAAGGGTTTCGACCAGGCCGGCAGGCGGTCGTAGCTGGCGGCACCGAGGGCCGACTCGACGTTGTGTTCGGTGAGGATGAACGGGCGCTGCAATTGCTTGAGCGGCTGTTCGAAGGGCTGGAAGCTGTAGCTGTGCTCGATCTGGATCACGTCCCAGGGTTCCTCCAACAGCTCGCGAAAACGCTGTTGCAGCGGCACGGCCAAGCCGTTGACGTCGGCCAGCATGGGGTAGGGCGCGAACAGCACCGAGAACAGGGTCTTGAGGCTGCGCAACGGCCGCCGCGGCAGCACGATCAGGCGTTCCAGCCAGGGCTCCAGGGCCGCGCGGGTGGCGTCGTCCAACGGGGTTTTCGATTGCACCAGCAAGGTGATGCGGTGCCCGCGGGCGGCCAGGGCCCGCAGCAGGTGGTATTGCCGGGTCTTGCCGCCGCTGGTGGCGGGCCAGGGCAGGTAGGGCAGGGTCCAGAGGATTTTCATGCTCACCACACCAACAGTTGCAGGCTGGTTTTCAACGGCACGCTCAGGCCCGCTTGCCCGCTCAGCTCGGTGCGGGTGCCGGTCAGCGGATCATGCAGCGTGGCCGCGTTGAGCCCGGGAACCTGCAGGCTGGCGCCGCTGGCGCTCCAGAACATCCAGACGTGGGAGCCGTCGGGCCGGGTCCAGGCGATGCTGTACAAGTCGCTCGGGGCGTTGCTCAGGCCGGGGGGATCAGCCGGGGCCAGGCTCGGCCCGGTGGTGTCGAGAAAATATTTGAGGGCGTTGTAGACCGGCTTGGGTTCGCCGGCCAGGTCCACCAGCCCGTAGGACTGGTCGCGGTTGCTGGCGCGGGCATCCAGGTCGCTGAGGTTGAACAGGAAGATCCGCTGGTAGTCCATGGCCGCCATCAGGGCCAGGCGGCGCAGGGTGTAGTCGGCCTGGCCGTTGACGCCGATCATCGCCTGCATTTCCCGGGCTCCGCTGGTGTAGCTCGACCAGCCCCACTCGGTGGCCCAGACCTGTTGCACGCCCTGGCTGTGCAGCGCGTTGTTGAGGAAGTTGCCGCGTACGAGGAAATCCTGGGCCGCGGCATCGTCGCCTTCCGGGAGCTCGGAATAGGGGTGGTAGGCGGCAATCAGGTTTTCCGTGCCCAGGCCCTGTTGCAGCAGGTCTTCGAGCATCAGCCCCGGGGTGCTGCGCATCTGGCTGTAGTAGGCCATGCCCGCGGTCGCTACAGGCTTGTCGGGAATCGCCGCGCGAATGGCGCTGGTGGTGGTCGTGAGCAACTGGTCGTAGGCGTCGGGGTCTTCCTTGGGCAGCCAGACGATGTTGGGTTCGTTCCACACCTGCCAGGTGTTCACCTGGGGATAACGCTGGGCGAGCATTTTCATGCGCTGGGCGAAGACGTTGAAGTCCTTGGGCGGGTACTGGTCGGAAGGGGGCGAGCGGCTGGGCACGTTGGCGGCGAAGGGCGCCGAACCCACCATGTAGGCCAGGACCCGGTACTGGCGGCCCTGCATGGCGTTCATCGCGGCGTCCAGGGTGTCCAGCTGCAGGTCATTCTCGCTGGGTTCGATCATGGCCCAGTGAATGGCCAGGCGGACCCAGCTCAGGCCCAGGGCATCGAGCCGGTCCATCTGCTTCTGGTAGGCGCCGGGGGTGAAGTACTGGAACTGCGCGTTGACCCCGAGAAAATCCTTCCACACCACCGCTCGCGGCGCGCGCAGGGTGGTATCCGCCAGGGCGTTCCAGGACAGGCAGGCGAGCACCAGCAGGGCAATCGCCGAGCTACGTCGCATAGGCATGGGCCGGGCCTCCACAGGCATCGCTGAACACCCGGGCAAAGCGCTCGGCGGTATGGCTCCAGACCCGCCGGGAGCCGATCACCGCGGCGTGCTCGGCCCAGCGCTCCACCCGTTCCGGGCTGGCGCACAAGTGGCTGAGTTCGGCGGCCAGGGCGGCGACGTTGCCCTGGGGAAAGATCACGCCGTTGTCCTGGGCCACCTCTTCGGCGAAGGAGCGGGCGTCGGAGGTGATGGCGCCGCGGCCGCAGGCCACCGCCCAGGACAGGGCGCCGCTGGTCCCCCGTAGCGTGCCCAGGAGCTTGAGCTTGCTCGACTCGCGGTAGGGCAGGACCATCACGTGGTGGGCCTGGATCACCTTGGGAATGTCCGTGGCCGGCAGGTCCAGTTGCCAGTCGATGCTGTCCTGCAGGTTCAGGCGCTGGATGTGCTGGCGCAACTGGTCGAGGTAGCTGCCGGCGCTGCCGAAGGCCATTTCCGGTTCACTGCCCCCGGCCAGGGTCAGGCGCATGCGCTCGCGCATTGCCGGTTGCTGGGCGAAGGCCATGGCCAGTGCATCCAGCAGATCCTCGATGCCCTTGCCGCGGTAGATGAAGCCGAAATACAGCAGCCTCAACGGGCTCAGCGGCGGCAGCGGCCGGGCGGGGATGGCCAGGTTGCCATGGGGGATCACCACCATCTGCTCCGCACGCAACCCCATGCGCTGGCGCAGGCAGGCGCCGCCGGCGTGGGTCAGGGTGATCAGCCGGGTGAGGCTGCGGGCCAGCTGCTTTTCTTCGTGCAGGCACAAGGGGTCGGTCAGTACCGTGGCGATCTGTGGCAGCGGTGAGGGCAGCCGCGTGGCCAGGGACAGCGGCCAGGGCAGGCTGGCCCGGCGCCAGACCAGGCGTTCGGGGTCGTGCACCGTGGCGCTCAGCGGCAGGCTGGGGAAACGCTCGCGCAACGCCTTGAGGGCATGAAACTCCGCCAGCCGGCCACCGCCCAGCTCGGCGTGCACCAGGTCGATCCCCTGCCAGTCACTGTGCGCCACCCGCTCGATGGCGCGTTGCGGGTCGTTGCCCAGCCCGGCCAGCGGCGTGCTGACTTTCAGCCCCAGGCCTTCCAGGGCGGCACGCAGGTGCGCGGCGTAGTCGGCAATGCCGTTCTGCTCGGGAGGCATGGGTGCCAGCAGGGCAATGTGCATCAGTGGGGGCTCCTGATCCGCGCCAGGAAGTTCAGCACGTTCTCCGGGATGCCGAAGCGCCGGCGGTTGATGATGATGCCGTCGACCCGCTTGAAGGCGGTGGTGAGAATCGACAGGGCGTTTTGCAGCACGGGCACCGTGGTGGTTTCGGCTTCGACGATCAGGGCGATCAGGTCGGCCTCGCGCAGGCTGACGAAGGCTTCCTGGTTGGAGAAGAAGCCCGAGGCTTCCAGCAGGACGATTTCGCCGGGCACCGCGTTGGGTGCGCCATTGACCCGCACCACGTGCCCGCGCTCCTGGAGCAGGTCGCGCAGGTGCGCGGTGACGAAGCTCACGCCTTCGCCGCGGCGTGCCGAGGTCACGCCGATCACCAGCCCCTGCAGGGCCACCTGCTTGAGGGGCAGGATGCCGTACAGGCGGTAGAGGCTGGCGGTGAAGGCGCTGTTGCGTTGCGGCAGGTGGCTGTCGAGGTCTTGCAGGCTGGTCCAGACCTTGACCCCGAAGCGCTCCTCGATCTGGTCGCCGTCATGGATGCGCTGGTCCAGCAGATAGAAGAAGTACAGCGCCAGTAGGCCCACCGCCAGGCTCAGGGGGATGGCGGCGAGCAGCATGCTCAGGCTCTTGGGAAAGACCCGGCTGGGTTTGAAGGTGGCTTCTTCGATCACCGCGATGTTGCTGATCTGGCTCTGGTCCAGCTCGCGGTCGATGCGGGCTTTCTCGGTGCTGTCGCTGTACAGCGCGAAGCTTTTCTCCGCCGCGCTCAGTTCCCGTTGCAGGCGTGCCAGTTCAGGTTCCACGGCCAGCGCCTGGCGCCGTTCCTGTTCGAGCTTGAGCAACTGGGTTTCCTGCTGGGCGGCCTGGGTCTGCAGGCGGCTGAGGCTGGCCTGCTGGTCGGCGAAGCTGTTCTGCAGGCGGGTGTAGACCGGGTTCGGGGCCAGGTTTTCGCTGCGTTGCACAGTGCCGCTTTCCGATTTCAGCAAGGCTTGCAGGTTGGCGATTGCCGCATCCATGGCGCGAACCGGAGGGGCGCCTTCCTTGAAGGTGCGGAGCATTTCCTGACGCTCGATCTGCTTGGCGTTGATCCGCTGCTGCAGGTCCTGGCGGTCCGGGTTGAGGCTCATCTGGCGGCCGATGCTGATTTCTTTCTTCATGCTGTTGAGCTGCTTCTGGATGGTCTCCAGGCCGCTGCGAGTGGACGCCACTGCTCGGGTGGTATTGAGGTGTTCGCCCTTGAGGTTGTTGAGATTGCGCGAGATATCGTTCAGGCGCTCCTCGATGCTCACCGCCCCCAGTTGGTTCAGGTAGTCAGCGATCTGCTTCTTGTAGCCGAGGATGCGCTGGTTGGTGGCGCCACTTTCGGTTTCATAGAAGGCGTACAGGCTTTTGCGCCCGAGGGTTTGCGCGCGTTCCTGCTGGTACTGCTCGATCCAGCTCTTGACCACTGTCTGGGCCACTTTGGGGTCGTTCCAGGTAAAGCTCACTTCCATCACCGAGGAGCCTGCGGCGTGGGTCACGCTGAAGCTTTTCAACATGCGTTCGGTCAGGCGTTCCACCGGGGTTTGCTTCTCCACCAGGCCCACCAGTTGCAGGGCCCCGCGCAGCAGGTCGACGATGCCTTCCACCGCGCCCTTCACGGCGTTCTTGAGGGTGGCCAGGGCACCACTTGGCTGGGGCTGGCGGGACAGGTCGTCGAGGTACTTTTCCGCCACTTTGCGGGCGATGGGCTCGCCGCCGAGGATGCGCTCCTCATCGATGATCGGATCACGCTGGGCGCTGGGAATCACCACAGCCTGGCGATCGGCGATCTCGATCGGCAGGGTGCTGGTGTCGCGCCCCGGCTTGACCAGCAGCAGGGCGGTGGACTCGAAGCGATTGGGCAGCAGGAAGGCACCCAGCAGGATGATGACGAAGGTCACCAGGACGGTGATCTTGACCTCGCGCTTGAAGATGAAGAACAACCGCAGCAAATCGCGAAAGGAACGGATATTGATCATATGGGCTGTCCTTGGCGATCAATTGGTGGATTGACGGTTGATTTCGTAGCTCGCCCCGATGCCGATCGACTTGGTGAACGGAATCAACTGGTTGAGGTACACGTCCACCCACTCGATGCCGTTGCCGACGCTGGACTTGGGCACGAACACCACATCGCCGCGTTGCAGCAGCACCGGGGCGGCGCCGGCGTTGCCGGCGATCATGAATTTGCGGTAGTCGAAGAAATAGGTCTTGTAGCGGCCGTCCTCGCCCTCGCGCAGCAGGGCGATATTGCGGCTGTCGCCCACGTTCAAGAGGCCCCCGGCGCCGACTATGGCCTGCTCCAGGGTGGTGGTCACGGTCACCGGCAGGGACGCCGGGTTGCGTACCGAGCCGCCGACGAACACGGTGTTGCCCGGTGCCTGGTTGATGTTCACGGTCAGTGCCGAGTCCTGGTAGATGTTCTTCAGCTTGTTTTCCAGGACCTGGGTCAGTTGCTGCGGAGTCAGCCCCGCGGCCTTGACCTGCCCGGCATAGGGGTAGGCGAAGGTGCCATCGTTGAGCACGGTGAACAGCGTCAGTTCGTAGATCGAGTTGGCGGTGAATGCCGAGATCGATGGCGCCTCACCAGTGTTGCGGACGATGCGCAGGGTGTCCCCCGGGCGAATCCGCTGGGGCGGCAACGGTTGGCCGGCCAGGGCATCACCGGCCCGATGGGCGGCCTCCAGGTCCTGGCTGGGCGGCAGTTCCACCTTTGCCGGAATGGAGCAGGCGCAGAGCATGAGAACACTGGAAATCAGCAGGAGTCTTTTCATCGAGCGGTCTTCCTGGCGTGCATAGTCACAACTCCCTGTCGGGCCAGATTGCTGCTTGGAGCGTCAGTTCAGGTCTTGGCGGCTTCGGCGGGAGCTCGCCCGTAAATGTCGTTGAAGCGCACAATGTCGTCTTCGCCGAGGTACTCCCCGCTCTGTACTTCGATCATCACCAGGTCGATCACCCCGGGATTGACCAGGCGGTGAGTGCGGCCGGGCTTGATGAAGGTCGACTCATTGGTATTGAGCAGGAATTCGTCCTCGCCATTGGTGACCAGGGCCATGCCGCTGACCACGATCCAGTGTTCGCTGCGGTGGTGGTGCATCTGCAGCGACAGCGAGGCATTGGGCTTGACCATGATGCGTTTGATCTTGAAGCGCGGCCCTTCCTCGAGCACGGTGTAGGTGCCCCAGGGACGGGTCACGGTGCGGTGCAGCTTGTAGGCGTCGTGGCCCAGGCGCTTGAGTTCCTGGGCGATCAGCTTGACGTCCTGGCTGCGGTTGCCGTCGGCCACCAGCAGGGCGTCCGGAGTGTCGATGATGATCAGGTTGTTCAGCCCGACCCCGCCCACCAGGCGCTTGCGCGAGTCGATATAGCAGTTGCTGACATCGTGCAGCACGGTCTCGCCGTTGCACTGGTTGCCATGTTCGTCCGCCGGGGTCAGCTCGCGCACTGCCTGCCAGGAGCCGATGTCGCTCCAGCCCAGCTGGCAGGGCACCACGGCGACTTTCTTCGAGCGCTCCATCACCGCGTAGTCGATGGAGATGTCCGGGGCCTGGGCAAAGCTGTCGCCATCCAGCTCCACTTGCAGTTCGTGCTTGCCCTCCTTGCGGTGGCTCTGCTCCAGGCAGTGTTCGACGGCGCTGACCACCTCGGGCACGAACTCGCGCAGCTCCTGCAGGATCACGTCGGCACGCATGCAGAACATCCCGCCGTTCCACAGGTGCAGGCCGCCATCGACATAACGCTGGGCGGTGGCGGCGTCGGGTTTCTCGACGAAGCGGCTGACCTGGAAGCTGTCCTTGTTCAGGCCCTGGCCTTTCTCGATATAGCCAAAGCCGGTCTCGGCGTGGGTGGGTACCAGGCCAAAGGTCACCAGCCAGCCTTGCTCGGCCAACTGCCGGGCGCTGTCCACGGCGTTGGCGAAAGCCTGCACATCCTTGATCAGGTGGTCGGCGGGCAGCACCAGCAGCTGTGCGTCATCGCCATACAGGCGGCTCACGTGCAGGGCGGCGGCAGCGATGGCCGGTGCGGTGTTGCGCCCGAACGGCTCAAGGATGAAGTCCAGCTCCACCCTGGCCTTGTTCAGCAGGCGATAGTCGTCGAGGGTGCGAAAGAACACCTCGCGGTTGGTCACCGTCAACAGGCGGCCGACGTCCTTGAGCGCGGTGGCGCGCACAAAGGTTTTCTGCAGCAGGCTTTCGCCGTCTGGCAAGCGCATGAAGGGCTTGGGCATCGCCTCGCGGGATACCGGCCACAGGCGGGTGCCGGCGCCGCCAGCAATGATGCAGGGAATGAGTGTGCTCATTCAGAAGGCCTCGCGGGTCATGATCACGGATGGAACAGTGCGGAAGAGAATGTACAGGTCGAACCAGACCGACCAGTTTTCGATGTATTCCAGGTCGAACTCGACACGTTTCTCGATTTTTTCCAGGGTATCGGTTTCGCCCCGATAGCCGTTGATCTGCGCCAGGCCGGTAATCCCCGGCTTGACCCGGTGGCGCGAGGTGTACTCCTTGACCGCCTCTTCGAAGAGAATGCCGGCGGCCTTGGTCGCGGTGGCATGGGGGCGCGGTCCGACCATGGACATGCTGCCGCCGAACACATTGAACAGCTGGGGTAGTTCATCGAGGCTGGTCTTGCGAATGAAGCGCCCGACCCGGGTGATGCGCGGGTCGCCCCGGGTGGTCTGCTTTTCGGCATGTGCATCGGCCATGTGCTGGTGCATCGAGCGGAACTTGTAGACCTCGATCAGCCGGTTGTTGTAGCCGTAGCGTTTCTGCTTGAACAGCACCGGGCCGCTGGAGTCCAGCTTGATCGCCAGTGCCACCAGCAGCATCACCGGCGACAGCAGCACCAGGGCGATGCTCGACAGCACCATGTCTTCCAGGCGCTTGAAGAACGGCGACCAGCCCCGCAACGGTACTTCGGAGGCGTTGAACATCGGCAGGTTGGCGACTTCGGTGATGCGGTTGTGGGCGTGCCGGAAGGCCACCATGTCGGGCACCAGCAGCACGTTCACCGGCAGCCTTCGCAACTCGCGGATGACATAGGCCATGCGGTTTTCCGCCGACCAGGGCAGCGCCACCAGGACCTGGGTAACCTTTTCCTCGCGGATCAGCCGCTCCAGGTCGCTGGAGTTTCCCAGCAGCGGCAGGTTGCACAGGGTCTTGGGCAGGCGGCCGATGCGGTCGTCGATGAAACCGGTCACTCCGGAGCGGATGTCCTGATGCTGGGCCAGGTATTCGGCCAGGCGCTGGCCGTTTTCCGTGGCGCCGAGAATCACCGCGTTCTGCAAGAACACGCCGCGCTGCATCAACTGTTGGAAAAGGGTCAGCAGCACCAGGCGCTCGATGCCGAACAGCACGAAGCTGCCGGCAAACCAGCCGAACAGCTCGGGGTTGCCGATGGTGTTGAACATCTTCATCGAGTGATGCATGAACAGCAGCACGCAAAAGGACGAGGCCCAGGCGAAGAGGGTCAGCTGGAAGCGCAGCTGGTTGCTGAAGATGGATTCGGCGTACACCCCCAGGGCCTGGAAGATCAGCACGCTGATGAGGGCGAAGAACACCAGCAGGGTCAGGTCGCTTTTCAAGGCATCCTGGCTGTTGTTGGACAGCAGGATCAGCAATAGCCCGGGAAGGATTGCAGTCAGCCCATGAACCACACGGATGCCGAACAGGAAGTACTCGACCATGCTGGGGCGAGTCAGTAACAGGCTGTCTACAGGTTGCAACCGCATAAGATCAATTCCCTCGACCTAAGGCACACCGGTTGACTGGAGAGATCGCGAGGAAGTTCGCAATGTTTGCGACTTCCCGTCGTCTGGTCCCGGCACCGAAAAAAGCCACGTCCCTTCATCCCCAGGCGTGGTCGGCATTCAAGTGGGAAAACCGTGCCCTCTGCGTATTCAGGTGGGGCCCCGGCGCCGGTCAAGGTGATGACCTGCACTTCCTCATCTAAACGACAGGGGTCAGTAAAGCTCATGAAACAGCGACCCGCTAATTGGAAGCCGGACCGTGCCGGACGAATCCCTGCCTCCCTGCGGCTAAGCTGCCGGATTGCCGGGGGGCCATGGCCAGACTGCTTCCGGCAAAAAAATAAATTCCGACGACAGACTTTTTCTGCGGGCGGCAGGGTCAACATCCTTCATGGAATCCATAACCGGAGTCAGGGCTGATGAGTGAGCGCAAGGCATTGTTGATACTGCACGGCAAACAGGCCCTCAACGAGGAGGTGCGCGCGGCCGTCGAGGCCCGGCGCGCCGCCGGCTGGGACTTGCAGGTGCGCCTGACCTGGGAGGCGGGGGATGCCCAGCGCCTGGTGCAGGAGGCGTTGGCTGCCGGCCATACCCGGCTGATTGCCGGCGGTGGCGACGGCACCCTGCGGGACATCGCCGAAGCCCTGGCCAATGCCGACGCCCCGGCCAGCCTGGTGCTGTTGCCGCTGGGCACAGCCAACGACTTTGCCCGGGCTGCCGGCGTGCCGCTGACCCCGGCGGCGGCCCTGGACCTGCTGGATGTGCCGGCGCGGGCGATCGACCTGGGGGAGGTCGGCGGGCAGATGTTCCTCAACATGGCCACGGGCGGCTTTGGCAGCCAGGTCACCGCCAACACCTCGGAGGATTTGAAGAAGGTCCTGGGGGGCGCGGCCTACCTGTTCACCGGTCTGTCACGTTTTGCCGAGCTGAGCGCGGCCTATGGCGAGTTGCAGGGGCCGGGTTTCCACTGGCATGGCGAACTTCTGGCCCTGGGCATCGGCAACGGCCGTCAAGCGGGCGGCGGGCACGAGTTGTGCCCGGGGGCCCTGGCCGATGACGGCTTGCTGGATATCAGCATCCTGCCGGCGCCCCAGGAACTGGTGGGCACATTGAAGAACCTGCTGGCGGGCGGGTTGGGGATCGACAATCTGTTTGTCCGGGCACGCCTGCCCTGGGTCGAGATCAAGGCGTCCCGAGGCCTGGACATCAACCTCGACGGCGAGCCGCTGCAGGGCGATACCTTGCGTTTCACCGCCCGTCCTGGCGCGTTGCAGGTGCATCTGCCCGAGGATTCGCCGCTGCTGGGAGGCGCCCGCTGAGTCAGTCGTCGAGGCTGATGATGCGTTCGCGCACGGCGAACAGCACCAGCCCGGCAACGTCGAAGATCTGCAGGCGCTTCATGATCTGCGAGCGGTGGGTTTCCACGGTCTTGATGCTCAGGCCCAGGCCCAGAGCGATCTCCCGGGTGGATTTGCCGCGCACGATCAGCCGCAGGATCTCCAGCTGGCGGGCCGTCAGGTTGTGGTTCTGCTCCGGTGGCGGAGGTTGCTTCTGAGCCCGGGTCAGGGCCTGGTTGATCACCGTGTGGGCGATGGCCGGGCTCAGGTAGCGTTCATTGTTGCGCAGGGCCTGGAGGGCGTGTTCGAGTTCTGTGGCGGTGGTGTCCTTGAGCAGATAGCCGTGGGCGCCGCATTCCAGGGCCTGCATGATCAGGGCCGGGTCGGTGTGCATCGACAGGATCAGCACCTTGCTCTGCGGGTGGAGCGCCTTGAGCCGGCGCAGGGCGTCGAGGCCGCCGGTGTGTTTCATCGACAGGTCCAGCAGGATGATGTCCGGATGCAGCCTTTCGACCATTTCCAGCAGGAACGAGCCATCGTCCGCCTCACCGATCACCGCGTATCCGGGAATGTCCATGACCAGGGCACGCACGCCAGCCCTGATGAGCGAGTGGTCATCCACCAAGAGTAAATTACAGGTCAATGTAAAACCTTATTCGTGCTGGCCCGCTCCAGAGTGCGAGGGGCCCAGGGAAAGAGTGCTTCAATCTGTGTGCCTTGGTCGGCCTCGCTGGTGACCTTCAACAGGCCGCCCAACTGACTGATTCGTTCCTGCATTCCGGCCATGCCGCGCTGGCCCTGGGCGCCCGGGTCGCTGGCCGGGGCGAAACCCTGGCCATCATCGCTGATGAACAGCGACAGGCCTTCGGGCAGTCGTTGCAGGCGTACCAGCAGGTTTTTCGCCTGGGCGTGGCGCAGGATGTTGGTCACTGCTTCCTGGGTGATGCGAAACGCTGCAACGGCCATTTCCTCGGGAATGCCCGCCAGGCGCTGGTGGCACTCCAGGCTCCAGTGAACCGAGGTGTTTTCCAGGGTCTTGAGCAGGTGGGCGCGCAGGCTGGCTTCCAGCCCGAGGCTGGCCAGTTGCCGCGGGTTGAGGATGGCGGAGACGTCCCGCACCTTGGCCAGGGTCTCTTCCAGGGTGGTGCCCAGCACCACGCAATGTTCTTGCAACTCGTCCGGCAGGCGGCGCTTGAGCCAGTCGGTCTGCAGCTTGGCGGCGGTCAGCAGTTGGCCGATGTCGTCATGCAGTTCACGGCTCAGACGGTGCCGTTCGTTTTCCTTGACCTCCAGCAGGCGCTCGGCGAGTTCCTGGGGCTGGAAGCGGATGGATTTGCGCGAATAACCGTATTGCATCCAGATGCAGGCCAGCGCCGCCACGTTGATGACCAGCAACCCCAGAGGCAGAGGCCGGCCCAACCAGTAGACCAGCACACTGGCCAGGGTCGAGCAGGAGCACAGCAACAGGCTGAGCCAGCGCAGGTGATCACGGGAGGGGGGCCAAGAGAAGAATGACTTGAGGCTGGCGTACATAGCGGATGGAGCCAATGGATGTTCGCTGCGAAGAGCCCGGTCAAGTATGGATGACGAGGCTTGTTTGGGAAACGGTGCTCTTTGAATACCCGGTTTCAATCAACGCTGTCTGTTCGTGTTGTACAGGCTGAGTAGTAACTGCCGCCATTGGAATCAATGTGCCATTAACTGTGTCCGTTTATGCGCCGCATAATACCACCGAAGATACCGTCGGTCGCGTTTATACGTTCAGTCATATAGGACTTCAGAGTCAGGAACTGGTGGGTAGCGGTACGTCGGTACCATTGGCGCCACGTGCGCCCGAACATCGCGCAAAGTGTGCTGGGGAGCGGGTTTGCCATCAGGCACAGCGCATTGAACAGCAAGTCCCGGTGACGTTGCTAGTTGGCTTTATGGAGTGATTGATGTCGCTCTTGGGTATGAATTAATCAATAACGACCGGGTGCTTGGCAGTTGGCCCGATATTTTGTCGATGTTGTGCAGTAGGGCGATGAGTGGCGAGAGTTTTATCCGCTGCCCCGCCGGATAAATACAACTTCAGTGGCTGCAAGATGGATATGTGCAGTTACAGTTCTGTCCCACTTGCTCCGTCAGTTCTTCGATCAGCATGACTTGTTCGCTGTCGTCCAGATTGAGCTGGCCGTTGCGCGGGTCGATCAGTTCCAGTTGCCAGGCCATCAGCGTCAGGCAGCTCTTCAAGGCGTCGAGGATCGGATCGTTGAGGTCCAGGGGATGGGGGGTGCGCTTGAGCACGCCATGAATATGCAGGGAGAATTCGGCCAGCGGGCTGACTGCGTGGCGGGCCGCGGCCTGGGCCAGGCTCAGCAGGCTGGCGAGCAGGCAGTTGATGGCCTCTTCATCGTTTCTGATCAGGTGCAGGTGGCTCAGGCAGTCTTCCGATCTGGCCAGCAGGGCCTGGGCTTCAAGCAGGAACTCGGGCAGCGGTGTGGCGCACTCGTGGCCGTCCTTTAGCATGCTTATCTCCATGACTGCGTGTCCGATGGCTTGATAGGGCGTTGGCTGAACGGTTTGCAAGTTGGACGCGATAGGTGCAGCTGGATTGACGTTATAGCTGAATGCTTGCCTGCGGTCGCAGCCTGCCGAGCGAGTCGAGTGGCCTCGAACCCGGTCCGTGCGCGCATGCCGGCCACAGCAAGGCGGCGCGAGCGCGCTGGGGCAGGATGAGCGAGGGTAGTGGGGCTTGAAAGGGGGCCAAGCCACCTTTCTGCGATCAAAAACAAAAGCCTGACTCCGTTCATGCAATGAGAATGGCGTCACATTAATGGCTATTGGATATCGCGAATATCAGGCTGGTCCTGATTGTTGATAGGGGATTCCCCTAGGCACGGGAACCTTGCACCGAAATAGAGGTCTGGCCGGCGCAGAGGGTGGTGCTGAATTGACCGCGCCAGTAAAGCATGATGTTAATGTGACATCAACGGCTTTGTGTGGCAATTTGCATGCGGGTCAAGATACGGCAGACCCGGCCGATATCTGTCTTTAGTGAATTCATCAGAACAAGCCCAGGAGTCATTAATGGCCGGCATTCTCGACACGGTAGATCAACGCACGCAACTGGTGGGTGAGAATCGCCTGGAAATCCTCATGTTCCGCCTGGCCGGCCGGCAACTGTTCGCGATCAACGTGTTCAAGGTCCAGGAAGTGCTGCAACTGCCGAAGCTGACGCTGATGCCTCAGCGCCATCCCTTTGTCTGTGGGGTGGTCAATCTGCGCGGGCAGACCCTGCCGGTCATCGATCTGTCCCAGGCCATCGGCATGCGCCCGCTGGTCCCGGGGCCCAACAGCACCATCATCGTTACCGAGTACAACCGCTCGGTGCAGGCGTTCCTGGTCGGTGGCGTGGACCGCATCGTCAACATGAACTGGGAAGCCATCATGCCGCCGCCCACCAGCGCCGGGCGCCAGCATTACCTGACCGCCATCAGCAAGGTCGATGACCAGTTGGTGGAAATCATCGACGTGGAAAAGGTCCTGGCGGAAATCGTGCCCTACAACGCCAAGGTTTCCCGGGACAAGCTGGAAGATCCGGTGCTGGAGCGTGCCCGTGGCCGCGAAGTGCTGCTGGTGGACGACTCCAACGTGGCCCTCTCGCAATTGCGCGACACCCTCGGCCAGCTCGGGGTCAAGATGCACATCGCCAGTGATGGCCTCAAGGCCCTGAACATGCTCAAGGCCTGGGCCGACACCGACGTGGTGATGACCGACAAGCTGCTGATGGTGTTCACCGATGCGGAAATGCCGGAAATGGACGGCTATCGCCTGACCACCGAGATCCGCAACGATCCGCGTTTGCGCGGGCTTTATGTGGTGCTGCACACGTCCTTGTCCGGCAGCTTCAACGAATCGATGGTGAAGAAGGTCGGTTGCGACAACTTCCTGTCCAAGTTCCAGCCGGACAAGCTGGTGGACGTGGTCCGCCAACGGCTGATGCTGGACGAAGCCGACGCCTGACACGGGCCTTGCGCCGGCGCTCCTTTGTTTCGGCTAGATGCTGGTATAGGGTGAGCGCTTTTGCCCATACAGGGAGCTGGACATGCGTCTTAGCGCGCTTTACCGATACCCGTTGAAATCCGCCAGGGGCGAAACCCTGCAACAGATCGGCCTGGACAAGCTCGGGCTGCAAGGGGATCGCCGCTGGATGCTGGTGGATGAGGCCAGCGGGCGTTTCCTGACCCAGCGCGCCGTAGCGCGGATGAGTCAGCTGTCGGCCTTGTGGAATGACCAGGGCGGCCTGACCCTGAGCGCCCCAGGCCACTCCACCCTTGAAGTAGCGCTGCCGGGTGCGGATGCACTGTTGCGCGGCGTGACCATCTGGCAGGACACCTTGCGGGTTCCCGATGCGGGGGACGAAGCTGCGGCCTGGGTCAGCGAATTCATCGGCAAGCCCAGCCGCCTGGTGCAGGTTCCTGCGCAGCGGGCACGGAGCACCGCCGCCGGTTATGGCAGGGACGATGATCAGGTGGCCTTCGCCGATGGTTTTCCCCTGCTGCTGATTGGCCAGGCCTCCCTGGATGACCTGGTCGCTCGCGTGGGCCGGCCCCTGGAGATGCTGCGGTTCCGACCGAACCTGGTGGTCGAGGGCAGTGCGGCCTTTGCCGAGGACGACTGGAAGCGCGTGCGTATCGGCGATGTCGAGTTCCGTGTGGTCAAGCCATGCTCGCGCTGCATTCTCACCACCATCGATCCGCAGACCGGCGAGCGCAGTGTAGACCGCGAACCGCTGGCCACCTTGCAGAAGTACCGGGCCCGGGCCGATGGGGCGATGTTCGGCCAGAACCTGGTCAATGATGGCAACGGTCGCTTGCAGGTAGGGATGGCGGTGACGGTTATCGAATAACCGGTGCCACCTCGAAAAATGCCCGTCTCCTGGGAGACGGGCATTTTTTATTCCTGGGTAACGCCGCGATGCTCGATCAGCCGCGGTATTCGCACAGGTAGGCGGTGTCCACCGCGACTTTGAGCTGGAACTTGCTGTTGGCCGGAACGTTGAACTGGCTACCGGCCGGGAAGGTTTCCCAGTCTGCGCTGTCTGGCAGGCGCACGGTCAGGGCGCCGGAGACCACGTGCATGATTTCCCGTTGTGCGGTGCCGAACTCGTATTCGCCCGGGGCCATGACGCCAATGGTGGCTGGGCCTTCGGCCGTGCCGAAGGCAATCGACTTGACGGTGCCGTCGAAGTACTCGTTGACTTTAAACATGGGCGATTCCTCAAGAAAGGGTCAAAAAGGGCGGCCAGTATGCACAAGGCCTTCAGGGCCGTCACCTGCCGCCATCAAGGAAGAATCAGCGGTAATAAGCGTGCTGTATTGCGCGCATCTTCCAGGGCCCGATGCTGCTGGCCGGTGAACTGCATGCCGGCCAGTTGCAGGGCTGCATTGAGCCCCAGGGGCCGCTCCAGGCGCCGGGCCTTGGCGAAGCGCTGCTTGAGGTTCATGTGCGGCACCTCATTGAGCAGGCTGTGCAGCTGTTGGTTGTGCCATTCCAGCTGCAACTGCTTGCGGTCGTAGTCGCCCCAGCTGGCCCAGCCTTCCAGGCGCGGCTGATGCTGGCCGAGCCAGCGCTCGAACAGGCCCCAGACCTCGCTCAGGGGCGCGGCGCTGTCGATATTGGCCTGGGTGATGTGGGTCAGTTCGCGGCAGAACGGCGTCAGCATGGGGCGCCGCAAGGGGCGGACGAAACGCTGGAAGTGGTCCTGTTCCCGGCCCTGACGGTTGACCAGGGTGGCGCCGATCTCAATGATTTCCATCTCGCTCACCGGCCAGCCCCCTTCATCCGTCGTGGCTTCCAGATCTATTACCAGCCAGTGGGGCATCACGAATTCCAGCCTTGAAACATCCTGAAGAGGCTTGAGCGTAGCCAAAGCCGAGGCATCCGCCTAGGGGGACGGCTGCTTGAGCGCATCGAGGGGGCATCGTCCCGACCGATGCCCCGTCTGCCTGGATCTGCTGGAAGGTGCCCGGGCTACTCCACTTCCACCAGTACCTGGCGGTTTTTCACCTGGTCCCCGAGGTTGACCTGGACCCGGGTGATCACCCCGTCGATCCCGGCCTTGAGCGGGTGCTCCATCTTCATCGCCTCCAGCACCAGCAACAATTGGCCCTTGCTTACGTGCATGCCCTCACTGACCAGTACATCGACGATCGCCCCGTCCATGGGCGCCTTGAGCGTACCGCTGGAGGCAGTGTTCTGGCCCTGGGCCGGGGCATGGGTGCGATCCACCAGGTGCAGGCTGCCCTTGGCGTTGCTCAACCACAGCTCCCCGCCCTCCAGCCGATAGGCGCACGGGCGGCGAATGCCGTTGATCTCCAGGCTGGCCCGCCGGCCATCGGCGCTGCGTACCTTGAGCTCCAGCAGCCCATCGCCCTGGCGCACCTGCACAGCGCCCGAGGGCAGTGCGTTCAGGTGCAGCGACCATTGCCGGTCCTGCACCCCGAGCCGGTAGTCCAGGGGCACCCCGGCATTGTTGCTCCAGGCATTGAGCGCCGGGCCATGGGCGCTGGCGCTGTGGTGGTGGAAGAGCGCAGCGGCGATGGCCAGTTCCTCGGCAGTGGGCTCCTGGGGTCGCAGGCTCGGGTCCTGGGCAAAATGCTCGGCAATGAAGGCGGTGCTGAAGTGGCCGCTGGCGAACACCGGGTGGCGCAGCAGGTTGGCCAGCAGCCGGCGGTTGCTTTCCAGCCCCAGCAGCACGCAATCCTCGACGCCACGCAGCAGCTTGCGCCGCGCCTCTTCGCGGGTAGCACCGTGGGCGATCAGCTTGCCCAGCATCGGGTCGTAGAACGGGCTGATCCATTGGCCTTCCTGCAAGCCATGGTCGGTGCGGATCCCTGGTGCCGGCTCCCAGCGCAGGATCTGGCCGGTCTGCGGCAGGAAGTTCTGTGCCGGGTCCTCGGCATACAGCCGCACTTCAATGGCGTGGCCGTCGAGGCGCACCTGCTCCTGGCCCAGGGGCAGCGGCTCGCCGGCCGCCACTTGCAGTTGCAGGGCCACCAGGTCCAGGCCCGTTACCAGTTCGGTGACCGGGTGCTCCACCTGCAGCCGGGTATTCATCTCCAGGAAATAGAACTGCCCGCTCGCATCCAGGAGGAATTCCACGGTACCGGCGCCCACATAGTTCACCGCCCGCCCGGCCTTGAGCGCTGCCTCGCCCATGGCCTGGCGCAGCTCCGGGGTCATGACCGGGCAGGGCGCCTCTTCGATGACCTTCTGATGGCGGCGCTGGATCGAGCAATCCCGCTCACCCAGGTAGATCAACTGGCCATGCTGGTCGCCGAACAGTTGCACCTCCACGTGCCGCGGCTCGATCAGCGCCTGCTCCAGGATCAGTTCGTCGCTGCCGAAGGCGTGCAGGGCTTCGGAGCGGGCCGTGCGGATCTGTTCCAGCAACTGGCCGGCCTGGTGTACCAGGCGCATGCCACGCCCGCCACCGCCGGCGCTGGCCTTGATCATCAGCGGATAGCCGATGCGCTGGGCTTCGCGCTGCAAGGTGGCGTCGTCCTGTTCCGCCCCCTGATAGCCCTGGATGCACGGCACGCCGGCTTCGAGCATGGCGATCTTCGAGCGACGCTTGCTGCCCATCAGCTCGATGGCGGCAGCGCTGGGGCCGATGAACACCAGGCCGGCGCTTTCACAGGCGGCGGCGAACTCGGCATTTTCCGAAAGAAATCCGTAGCCCGGGTGAATGGCGTCGGCACCGGTGCGCCGTGCCGCTTCCAGCAGCGCGGCGCCGTCGAGGTAGGACTGCTGTACCGCGGACGGGCCGATATGCACCGCTTCGTCAGCCAGTTGCACATGCAGGGCCTCGGCATCGGCATCGCTGAACACGGCCACGGTGCGATAGCCCAGGGCCTGGGCGGTACGCTGGATGCGGCAGGCGATTTCGCCACGGTTGGCGATCAGGATCTTGTTGAAATTGGGCATACAGGCTCCCGGGAATCGGTGGGGGGCGTTCGCCGGCAAGCCGGCTCCTACAAGGGCTCAGTTGGCCCAGGCCGGTTTGCGTTTCTGCACGAAGGCCAGGGTGCCCTCGACCCCTTCCTCACCCAGGACTGCATCGGCGAAGTCGTTGGCGGCCTGGTCCAGCAATGGCCCCTGCGGTTGGTCGACACTCGCCAGGAGCAAGGCCTTGGTCGCCGCGTTGGCCCCCGGGGCGCAGCGCAGCACCAGGGAAAGCTGCTGCTCCAGGCGTTCGTGCAGGGCCTTGGCATCGTTCTCGACAAAGTGCACCAGGCCCAGGCGCTGGGCTTGGGCGCCATCGAAACGGGCGGCGGTCAGGGCCAGGCGCCGGGCCTGGGCCAGGCCGATGCGCTGCACCACGAACGGGGCAATTTGCGCGGGCAGCAGGCCCAGGCTGGTTTCCGGCATGCCGAACTGGGCCGAGTGCTCGGCGATGGCGATGTCGCTGACACAGGCCAGGCCGAAACCGCCCCCCAGCACCGCGCCCTGCAGCACACACACCAGCACCTGGGGCAGGTGCTGCGCTTCTTCCAGCAGGGCGCCGAAGGCCCGGTTCAGTTCACGGTAGGCGGCGCTGCCATGGGCCCGGGCGCCGGCCATGTCCTTGAGGTCGCCACCGGCACAGAAGTGCTCGCCGGTGCCGCGCAGCACCAGGGCACGGACGCTGCGCCGGTCACGGACCGCGGCCATCACCGTGCGCAGTTCGGCGACCATCTGCAGGCTCATGGCATTGCGGTTTTGCGGGCGATTGAGGCTGATGAACAGCACGCCGTTGCGCGGCTCCAGCAGCAGGGTCTGGCAGGCAGGGAGCGGGTTCATTTCTTTTTCCCCGGCAGGATGCCCATGAGCTTGCAGATGATCCCCAGCATGATCTCGTCGGCACCGCCGCCGATGGACACCAGGCGCACATCGCGATAGGCCCGGGCCACCGGGTTATCCCACATGAAGCCCATGCCGCCCCAGTATTGCAGGCAACTGTCGCTGACCTCGCGGCCCAGGCGCCCGGCCTTGAGCTTGGCCATGGAAGCCAGCCGGGTCACGTCCTGGCCGCGTACATACTGCTCGGTGGCCTGGTAGACCAGGGCCCGCAGGCACTCGATCTCGGTGGACAGCTCGGCCAGGCGGAAGTGGATCACCTGGTTGTCGATCAGCGGGCTGCCGAAGGTCTTGCGCTCCTTGCAGTACTCGATGGTGCTGTCCACGCAGTACTCCAGGCCCTTGATCATGTTCGCCGCGCCGAACAGCCGTTCCTCCTGGAACTGCAGCATCTGCATCATGAAACCGGCGCCTTCGTGGCCGATGCGGTTGCGTTGAGGCACCCGCACATTGTCGAAGAACACCTGGGCGGTTTCCGAGCTGCGCATGCCGAGCTTGTCCAGATGCGAGCTGAGGCTGATGCCCGGGGTGTTCATCGGCACCATGATCAGCGACTTGTTGACGTGGGGCTTGTCGTCCGAAGTGTTGGCCAGCAGGCAGATGAAGTCGGCGCTGGGGGAGTTGGTAATCCACATCTTGCTGCCGTTGATCACGTAGTCGTCGCCGTCCTTGCGGGCGTGGGTCTTGAGCCCGGCCACATCGGAACCGGCGCCGACTTCGGAGACGCCGATGCAGCCGACCTGCTCGCCCGTGATGGCCGGCCGCAGAAACTCGTCGCGCAGTTCATCGGAGCCGAAGCGCGCCAGGGCCGGGGTGCACATGTCGGTCTGCACGCCGATGGACATGGGAATGCCACCGCAATGGATGGTGCCGAACTCCTCGGCGGCGACGATGGAGTAGCTGTAGTCCAGGCCCATGCCGCCGAATTTTTCCGGCTTGGAGATGCCCAGCAGCCCCAGTTCACCGGCCTTGCGGAAAATCTCGTGGATGGGAAAGCGCCCGGCCTTTTCCCATTCCTCGACGTGGGGGTTGATCTCGCGGTCTACAAATTGGCGCACCGTGCGCCGCAGTTCTTCGTGTTCCTGGGTGAAGATCATTGTTGTTCTCCTCAAGTGGGGTCAGACCGCGAAATGTCCTATCAAAACCGCGCCACGCCAAAGCTGTTGGGCGCCAGCTCGCGCACCTGCGCCTCATGGCAGATGTCCAGCAGGTAGCCCAGCAGAGTGCGGGTATCGCGCGGGTCGATCAGCCCGTCGTCCCACAGGTTGGCGCTGCCGTAGAGCGCCGTGGACTGGCTGTCGAGCTTCTGCGCGGTGACCTGTTCCAGCATGTCGAGCATCTTCGGGTCGGCTTCCTGGCCGTTCTTCGCATGCTTGGCCTCGGTGACGATGCGCAGCACCTTGCCGGCCTGGGCGCCGCCCATCACCGCGGTGCGGCTGTTGGGCCAGGCGAAGATGAAGCGCGGGTCCAGGCCACGGCCGCACATCGCATAGTTGCCGGCGCCGTAGGAGCCACCGACCACGATGGTCAGCTTCGGCACTCGGGCATTGGCCACCGCCTGGATCATCTTCGCCCCGTGCTTGATCACCCCCTGCTGTTCGGATTCGGTGCCCACCATGAAGCCGGTGGTGTTGTGGAAGAACAGCAGCGGGGTCTGGCTCTGGTCACAGAGCTGGATGAATTGCGCGGCCTTGCTCGCGCCCTGGGGCGTGATCGGGCCGTTGTTGCCGATAAAGCCGCAGGGCCGGCCCTGGATCTGCAAGTGGCCGCAGAGGGTCTGGGCATCGAACTCGCCCTTGAACTCCAGGAACTGCGAGCCGTCTGCCAGGCGGGCGATGATTTCCCGGGCGTCGTAGGGCTTCTTCGGATCGTCGGGAATCAGCCCGAGCAACTCGTCGATGGGATACAGCGGCTCGTTCCAGGTCCTGGCGGGCTGCACTGGCAGTCGGGCGTTCCACGGCAACAGGCTGACGATCTCGCGGACGATGCGGATGCCGTCGGCGTCGTTTTCCGCCAGGTATTCGGCGGTGCCGGCCACCTGGGCGTGCATCTCGGCGCCCCCCAGTTCTTCATCGGTGGCCACTTCACCGGTGGCGGCCTTGAGCAGCGGCGGGCCGGCGAGAAACAGCTTGGCCTCGCCACGCACCACCACCACGTAGTCCGAGAGTCCGGGCTGGTAGGCGCCGCCGGCGGTGGCCGAGCCATGGACCACGGTGATCTGCGGCAGGCCCATGGCCGACATCCGCGCCTGATTGGCGAAGCTGCGTGCACCTTCGACGAAGATTTCCGCAGCGTAGTTGAGGTTGGCGCCACCGCTTTGCGCCAGGGTCACCACTGGCAGTTTGTTCTCCATGGCGATCTGTTGCAGGCGCAGGGATTTCTTCAGGCCGCTGGGGGAGATAGTCCCGCCCTTGATCGCGCAGTTGTTGGCCACCACCAGCATGCGCACGCCGCACACATAGCCGATGCCGGCAATCAGGCCGCCGCCGGCCTGGGTACCGTCCTTGTCGTCGTGCAGCTTGTAGCCGGCCAGGCTGGCCAGCTCGAGAAACGGCGCGCCCGGGTCCAGCAGCAGGTTGAGGCGTTCGCGGGGCAGCAGTTGGCCGCGCCGGTCGAACTTGGCCTTGGCTTCGGCGGCCTTGGCCAGCAGGTTCTGCTGCAGTTCCTGCAACTGTTGCAGGCCCGCCAGCATGGCTGCGCGGTTTTGTGCGAACTGCGGACCGTGGGGGTCGAGTTGGGACTGGATCACCGGCATGGCTTATTCCTCGCCCTTGAGTACGTCGGGCAGGTAGGCGCGATGGAAGCCGTTGTAGGACTCGCTGTTGCGTGCCTTGCCCAGGGGCCAGGCACGGCTGCCCAGGCTGGCGGCGCCGTCGATGCGCAGGGTGCTGCCGCTGATGAAGGCCGCGCCGGGGCTGAGCAAGAAAACGATGGTGGCGCTGACTTCCGATTCGCTGCCGATGCGCTTGAGCGGTACGTGTTCACGCAGGGTGGGGATCACTGCCTTGAACGCGCCTTCATAGGTGTCCATGCCGCTGGAGGCGATCCAGCCCGGCGCCACCGCGTTGACCCGCACCCCGGCGTGCCCCCATTCGTAGGCGGCGGTCTTGGTGAAGTTGTCCATTCCCGAGCGCGCCGCACCGGAGTGGCCCATGCCGGGCATGCCGCCCCACATGTCGGCGAGCATGTTGACGATGCTGCCGCCGTGGCGGCTCATGGACTGGTTGAACACTTCCCGGGCCATGAGGAAGCCGCCCACCAGATTGGTGCGCAGCACGGTTTCGAAACCCTTCTGGTTGATCGAGGCCAGGGGCGCCGGGTACTGGCCGCCGGCATTGTTCACCAGGCCATGGATCGGACCAAAGCGCTCCATCAGCCGGGCCACCAGGGCCTTGACCGCTTCCTCGTCGCGGATGTCGCAGGCCTGCCAGTCGGCCTTGCCGCCGTCCTCGGCAATTTCGCCGGCGACCTTCTGCAGTTTTTCCGCCTTGCGCCCCACCAGCAGCACCTGGGCCCCCAGGGCCGCCAGTTCGTGGGCAGTGCAGCGGCCGATACCGCTGCCGCCGCCGGTGACGATGATGGTCTGGCCGGCGAACAATTGCGCTTTGAAAATCGAGTCGTACACCACGGCAGCTCCTTTAATTGACGGCGTCGGCGATGCTCTGCGGCACCGGGATCTGGATTTCCAGCAACTGCTGGGCGAAGGCCTTGCCTTGCGGGTCGATGCGCAGGCTGGCGACGCCGCCGCCGCCCAGGGCGTTCTCCAGCAGGAAGTTGAGGCTATGGGTGCCCGGCAGGTACCAGCGCTGGACCCGGCCATGCACCGGGTCCAGCACATGGCCCATCCAGTCCACCAGCACCTCGGGAGTCAGGGCTTCGGCGATCCACGGCAGGTAGTCGGGGTGGCGCGCCATGACCCCGATATTGCTGTGGTTGCCCTTGTCGCCGGAGCGTGCCACCGCCAGCTTCACCAGCGCCACGCTGGCATCGGCGCGGCCGCGGGGGGCGGGCAGGGAATGGGGGGCGGGCAGGGCCGCCGGGTCCAGGCGGTCGGTGTGCGGCAGGGCGCAAGGGTGACGCTGGCCGGCAAGGTCGATCTCCAGCCGGCAGGCGTCCTTGTCCAGCAGGAAGGAGAACAGGCGGATCACCGGGTACACCGTCGGCCGGCCACCGACGATGCCGGTGAGCCCCGGGGCCATGCCGGTGGCGGCCTGGGCGATTTCCCGGGAGAACAGCACCAGCGCCGCCTTGTTCGGATGGCGCACCGCCAGCTTGATCACCACCTCGCGGCTGTCCTGGCGCTGGCCGTGGGGGCCGTAGGTGGCCTCGCTGCCCAGCAGTTCGATGTTCACTTCGCTGTAGGGCCCCCAGCCGCGCTGGGCGAACATCTCGCTGGTCTTGTCGATGATCGCCTGGCTGACCCGGTGCGCCTTGGCAACCGCGTCGATCCCGGCCATCAGGCAACTGGCGGTGCAGCGGAAGCCGTCCGGGTAGGTGGCGCTGACCTTGTACTGGTGGCTGGGGGGCAGGCCCCTGGCACCCTGTACATGAACCCTTTCCGGGCCCTGTTGCCGCAGTTCCACCTGAGAGAAATCGCACACCACATCCGGAAGCAGATAAGCCCTGGGGTTGCCAATTTCGTACAGCAGTTGTTCGCCCACCGTCAGCGGGCTCACCAGCCCTCCGGTACCGGGTGCCTTGCCGACCACAAACTGGCCGTCAGCGCCGACCTCGACGATGGGGAAGCCGATATGTTCGTAGTCCGGCACCTGGCGCCAGTCGGTGAAATTGCCGCCGGTGCACTGCGCGCCACATTCGATGATGTGCCCGGCCAGGGCGGCCTGGGCCAGGCGGTCGTAATCCTGCCAGGACCAGTTGAACTCGTGGACCAGGGCGGCGCTGACCACCGCGCTGTCGACGCCGCGGCCGGTGATCACGATATCCGCCCCCAGGCGCAGCGCTTCGACGATGCCGGGGGCACCGAGGTAGGCATTGGTGGAGACGCACATTGGCGGCAGTGGCGCGCCGCTGAACATCTCCACAATGGCGGCGTGGCTCAACTGCTTGAACTGCGGTTGCAGGTCGTCCCCCAGCAGCACGGCGATCTTCAGCGCCACCCCGGCCTGTTCGCAGGCGGCCTGCAAGGCACTGGCACAGGCCTGCGGGTTGACCCCGCCGGCGTTGCTGATGACCCGGATGCCCTGTTCGCGGATCGAGCCCAGCAAGGGTTTGAGCACCTCGACGAAATCCGTGGCGTAGCCCGCCGTCGGGTCCTTCATGCGCGCCCCGGCCATGATCGACAGGGTGATCTCTGCCAGATAGTCGAACACCAGGTAGTCCAGGCGGCCGCCTTGCACCAACTGCGCTGCGGCGCTGCTGGTGTCGCCCCAGAAGGCACTGGCGCAGCCGATTCTTACGGTCTTGGTCATGACAGGGCTCTCGAATGAAGAACTGCGAGGAGGCTACCAAGCAAGCGCTTGGTTTGTAAATACGTTGGCCTATTCTTCTGGCCAAGCGCTTGCTTGGTAACCGGCAGAGGCTTAAATTGCGCGCGCCGCGCCCGGATTTGCCGGGTTACGCTGAGCTATTGATGACGTGAAGGTAGGAGAACACCGGTGGACGAGCAAAAAGCCCTGCAGGTAGTACGCGAGCTGATCGCCAGTGGCCAGGTGACCGACCCCGAGAGCGCCCGGGGCAAACTGCTGCAAACCGCAGCGCACCTGTTTCGCAACAAGGGTTACGAGCGCACCACCGTGCGTGACCTGGCCAGCGCGGTGGGCATCCAGTCGGGCAGCATCTTTCATCACTTCAAGAGCAAGGACGACATCCTGCGGGCGGTGATGCAGGAAACCATCCACTACAACACCGCCTTGATGCGCGCTGAACTGGCCGAGGCCGGCAGCGTGCGCGAACGGGTGCTGGCGCTGATCCGCTGTGAACTGCAGTCGATCATGGGCGGCAGCGGTGAAGCCATGGCGGTGCTGGTGTACGAGTGGCGCTCACTGTCCCCGGAAGGCCAGGCAGCCGTCCTGGCGCTGCGCGATATCTACGAACAGATCTGGCTGCAGGTGCTGGGGGAGGCCAAGGAGGCGGGGTTCATCAAGGGCGATGTGTTCATTACCCGGCGCTTTCTCACCGGCGCCCTGTCCTGGACCACCACCTGGTTTCGTGCCGAGGGCAGCATGACCCTGGAACAGCTGGCCCAGGAGGCCCTGCTGCTGGTGCTCAAGGATCATTGAGCGGCTGGCTAATTGTGCGTGGCAACATTGTCGAAGTGGCTGAAAACGCCTAGCTTTAGCTCATTCATTTTCATTTCCTTGAGGTGTGTTGCCTTGATGTCCTTGCCGCTGCGGTCAGCCTTGCGAATGCTCTTGCTGGCGCTGGCAACACTTTGGGCCTGTCCGGCCTCCTCGGCGCAGCTGGTGCGGGTCGCGGCGGCGCATTTCCCGCCTTATACCGTCCGTCCAGAAACCGGTGCCGACACCGGTTTGCTGCCGCAACTGGTGGAAGCCCTCAACCAGTCCCAGAGCGACTATCAGTTCGTCCTGGTGCCCACCTCGATTCCCCGGCGTTTCCGCGATTTCGAGCAGGGCCGGGTGGACCTGGCGATCTTCGAGAACCCGGCCTGGGGCTGGCAGAACATTGCCCACACCAGTGTCGACATGGGCCTGGAAGACGCGGAAATTTTCGTCGCCCAGCGTCAGGGCGGGCGCCAGCAGGACTATTTCGCCAACCTGAAGGGCAAGCGCCTGGCCCTGTTCAGCGGTTATCACTACGCCTTCGCCCAGTTCAACGCCGACCCCAAGTTCCTGGCCGACACCTACAACGCCACCCTGACCTATTCCCATGACAGCAACCTGCTGATGGTCCTGCGGGGCAGGGCGGACATCGCCCTGGTGACCCGCTCCTACCTCAGCGACTTCCTGGCGCGCAATGCCGAAAGCACGGAGCAGTTGCTGGTTTCCGAACGCATCGATCAGGTCTACCACCATTACGCCCTGATCCGGCCCAAGGCGCCGATCACGGCCGAAGACTTTTCCGGGCTCCTGCAAAAACTGCGGGACAACGGCCAGATGCACAAGATCTTCGATCCCTATCGCATTGTGGTGATGAGCGTGCCCCACGCCTGACATCACGCAGCGACCGGCCCGGCCCGCGACGGGCTAAATTTCCGGCGGCGGCCCACGTCACTTGGTTGAATGCCCAACCGACGGTGAGCGCTGCCATGTCCCCTGTTGATCCGCTGAATGTTGCAGCCCTGCCCACTAGCCAGCTCACGGGAATCGATGAGATCATCGCCCGCCAAAGGCTGTTCGAGTCTCTGCGGGGCCGGGGGCAGGCGCCCGTGCCGGTGGATGCCCAGGCAGCCGAGGCGGCGCGCCAGGATCGGCTGGCTTTCTGGCTGTCGGCCCAGGTACATGCCCTGTATCTGGACCCGCCAGGTGCGCAGCGGCCGGCGCCAGGCGCCCACGCGCCGCCCTGTGCTGCGCATGACCGTTGTCGGTTCTGCCAGCAGGAGTTCGATCTGTTGCATAAACGTGCAGCGTTACTGGTGCTTGGCCGCAGTGGCCTGCTTGAGGTGTAGGCACCCTTCAAGCCGGGTCATGCAGGGCGCCAGTCAGCGACGGGCGAAGGTATCGGGGCGGTTGCCCGAGACTTTGCGGCAATGCACCAGGGCATCGCGAATCATGAAGTTGACCAGGGTCGGCGATACCCCCAGCTCCTTGGCGATGTCCTTTTGCGGGACGCCATGCAGGCGGTACATCTCGAAGGCGTAGCGCGTGCGGCTGGGCAGCTCGGTCAGGGCTTCGGCGATGTTTTCCAGGGTGGAAAAGTTCATGTGGGAGGTTTCAGGTGAAGCGCCATGAATAACCACATTCAAGCCTTCCTCTTCAGTACCCGAGTACTTCTGCTCCAGCGCCTGCTTGCGGTAGTGGTCGATGGCCAGGTTGCGCACGATCTGGAACAGGTAACTGAGCTGGGCCTTGAACGAGGAGGTGATCTGCGGCGCTGACTGCAGGCGGAAAAACGCATCTTGAACCACGTCTTCAGCCCGGGATCGGCAGCCGGTAATGCGGGCTGCAATCTTCACCAGGATCAGACGGTTGTCGACAAAAGCCTGGAGTAACGGTGAATCGCACCTGCTTGTGGATACTTGTTCCGTCATGGAAATCACCTTGTTGCAAAGAGGTTAGTGGGACGTCAGAAAAATCTGACCCGTCCTACACATCGAGCGACAAATTAGGCTGAATGATAATGATTGTCAATTGAGAAAAAGAACTAATGCTCTCTGTCAGTGCAGATTGCGAACGGCTGCTCGTCAGTGGGCTGGATCAGGCCTTGAAGGGCAGGATGCGGACTAATTATTTCAAGACGTCATCCGTTCTCATTGGAGAAAGATTCCGGGTAGCAGACCCGGCCACGGCGCCCTCCGGATGCCCACGACTTTCTTATAACTATTTGATTGATAGATAGTTATTAAAGTTATGGGAGAGCAGGGCCCGCTCTCCATTGCAAGCACAATCCTGGCAGGAAACCCCATGACGGACGCGTTCGAACTCCCCAGCACCCTGGCCCAAGCCCTTCAACGCCGGGCAGTCCTGGCACCTGATCAAGTGGCGTTGCGCTTTCTCGCCGAAGAGCAGGATCAGAGCGTGGTCCTCAGTTACCGGGACCTGGACCTTCGTGCGCGCACCATTGCTGCGGCTCTGCAAGCCAACGCCGAATTCGGCGATCGCGCGGTATTGCTGTTTCCCAGCGGCCCGGACTACGTCGCGGCGTTCTTCGGTTGCCTGTACGCCGGGGTGATCGCGGTGCCGGCCTATCCGCCGGAGTCCACCCGTCGTCATCACCAGGAGCGCCTGATTTCCATCATGGCCGACGCCGAGCCACGGTTGCTGCTGACCAGCGCCGGGCTGCGGGATTCACTGTTGCAGATGGACGAACTCAAGGCCGCGGGCGCGCCGCAACTGCTGTGTGTGGACACCCTGCAAGCCGGGCTGGCCGAAGATTGGCAGGCCGTGGCGCTGCAGGGCGACGACATCGCCTTCCTGCAATACACCTCGGGCTCCACCGCGCTGCCCAAGGGCGTGCAGGTCAGCCATGGCAACCTGGTGGCCAACGAACTGCTGATCCGTCGCGGCTTCGGTATCGACCTCAACCCGGACGACGTGATCGTCAGCTGGCTGCCGCTGTACCACGACATGGGCTTGATTGGCGGCCTGCTGCAACCGATTTTCAGCGGCGTGCCCTGTGTGCTGATGTCACCGGCCTACTTCCTGGCACGGCCCGTGCGCTGGCTGGAAGCGATCAGCGAATACGGCGGCACCATCAGCGGCGGCCCGGATTTCGCCTACCGCCTGTGCAGCGAACGGGTCAGTGAGTCGGCCCTGGAGCGCCTCGACCTCAGCGGCTGGCGCGTGGCCTATTCGGGGTCCGAGCCGATCCGCCTGGACACCCTGGAGCGTTTCGCCGAGAAGTTCAGCGCCTGCGGTTTCAGCCATGAAAACTTCCTCGCCTCCTACGGCCTGGCCGAAGCCACCCTGTTCGTGGCCGGTGGCGTGCGCGGCCAGGGCATCCCGGCCCTGCACCTGGACGACCAGGCCCTGGCGCAGAACCGCGCCGAGCCGGGGCAGGGCAGCGCAATGATGAGCTGCGGCTTCAGCCAGCCGGAACACGCCGTGCTGGTGATGGATCCGCAGCAACTGGGCGAATTGCCTGACAACCGTATTGGCGAAGTCTGGGCCGCCGGGCCGAGCATTGCCCATGGCTACTGGCGCAATCCTGAAGCCACCGCCAAGACCTTCGTCCAGCATGCCGGTCGTACCTGGTTGCGCACCGGTGACCTGGGCTTTATCCGCGATGGCGAGCTGTTCATCACCGGGCGCCTGAAGGACCTGCTGATCGTGCGTGGACACAACCTCTACCCCCAGGACATCGAAAAGACCATCGAGCGCGAGGTGGAAGTGGTGCGCAAGGGCCGGGTGGCGGCGTTTGCGGTCACCGAGCAGGGCCAGGAAGGCATCGGCATCGCCGCGGAAATCAGCCGCAGCGTGCAGAAGATCCTGCCCCCCGAGGCGCTGATCAAGGCCATCCGCCAGGCGGTGGCCGAAGCCTGCCAGGAAGCGCCGAGCGTGGTGGTGCTGCTCAACCCCGGGGCCCTGCCGAAAACCTCCAGCGGCAAGTTGCAGCGTTCCGCCTGCCGCACGCGGTTGGCCGATGGCAGCCTGGATTACTACGCGCTGTTCCCGCAGGCCGGCAGCGCAACGGCTGACGCCGCAGACAGCGCCGGTGACGCGCTGCAAACCCTGATCGGGCGCATTTGGCAAGAGCAACTGCAATGCGCTTCAGTGGCGGCCGACGATCACTTCTTCCTCCTGGGGGGCAACTCGATTGCCGCTACCCAGGTGATCGCCCGCCTGCGTGAAGAGCTGGGGCTGGAACTGGGCTTGCGCCTGCTGTTCGAGGCTCCGACCCTGGGTGCCTTCAGCGCTGCCGTGGCGCGCCAGCAGCAGGACGGCGGCGTGGCCCAGGGCAGTATCAATGCCCTGTCGCGCCAGCAGCCGCTGCCGCAATCCCTGGCGCAGAACCGCCTGTGGATCACCTGGCAACTGGACCCGCAGAGCAGCGCCTACAACATTCCCGGCGGCCTGCGCTTGCGTGGCGAGCTGGATGAAGAGGCCCTGCGCGCCAGCTTCCAGCAACTGATCCAGCGCCACGAAGCGCTGCGCACGCGCTTCTTCGAGCGTGACGGCCAGGCCCTGCAACAGGTGGATGCCGCCGGCGAATTCAACCTGCAGGTGATCGATATCAGCGACCTGCCACCGGCCGAGCGCGAAGCCCGGGCGCGGCAGATCCGCGAAGATGAGGCCCGGACCCAGTTCGATCTGGAGAAGGGCCCGCTGTACTGGGCGACCCTGGTGCGCCTGGACGATGAAGAGCACCAGTTGCTGCTGACCCTGCATCACATCATTGCTGACGGTTGGTCGCTGAATGTACTGATCGACGAGTTCTCGCGGCTCTATGCCGCCGCGGTCCAGGGCCAGAACCTGGAACTGGCACCGCTGGCCCTGCAATACGCCGACTACGGCAGCTGGCAGCGCCAGTGGCTGGCCCAGGGCGAAGGCCAGCGCCAGCTGGACTACTGGAAACAGCAGTTGGCGGACGAAGCCCCAGTGTTGAGCCTGGCCACCGACCACCCGCGTTCGGCCCAGGTCCGCCACAGCGCCGCGCGCCATGACCTGCGCCTGAGCGCGAGCCTCAGTGAAGCCGTGCGCCAGACCGCCCAGGCTCGGCAGGCCACGCCGTTCATGCTGTTGCTGGCGGCGTTCCAGACCCTACTGCACCGCTACAGCGGGCAGAGCGATATCCGCATCGGTGTGCCCAACGCCAACCGCCCGCGCCTGGAGACCCAGGGCCTGCTGGGCTTTTTCATCAACACCCAGGTATTGCGCGGGCAGTTGGATTCGCGCCAGTCCTTCGCCGACCTGCTGCAGCAGACCCGCCGCACCACCCTGGAGGCCCAGGCCCACCAGGACCTGCCTTTCGAACAATTGCTCGAAGCCTTCCCCGAAGCCCGCGAGCAGGGCCTGTTCCAGGTCATGTTCAACCACCAGCAGCGCGACCTCGGCGCCTTGCGCCGCCTGCCCGGGCTGCTGGCCGAAGAGCTGCCGTGGCACAGCCGCGAAGCCAAGTTCGACCTGCAACTGCACAGCGAAGAGGACCGCAACGGCCGCCTGAGCCTGGCCTTCGACTACGCCGACGAGCTGTTCGACGCGGCCAGCATCGAGCGTCTGGCCGGGCATTTCATCAGCCTGCTGGAGCATGCCTGCCTACAACCGGACTGCGCCCTGGGCGACTTGCCGTTGCTCGGCAACGCCGAAGCGGCGCAACTGCAGCAATGGAGCGTGGCCCCCTGCGCGCCGGCCGAGCAGTGGCTGCCGGAGCGCCTGCACGAACAACTGCGCCAGAGCCCGGAACGCACCGCGCTGGTCTGGGACGGCGGGCAACTGGGCTTTGCCGAACTGCACGCCCAGGCCAACCGCCTGGCCCACTACCTGCGGGACAAGGGCGTCGGCCCGGACGTGTGCGTGGCCATCGCCGCCGAGCGTTCGCCGCAACTGCTGATCGGCCTTCTGGCAATCATCAAGGCCGGTGGCGCCTACGTGCCCCTGGACCCGGACTACCCCGCCGAACGCCTGGCCTACATGCTCGAAGACAGCGGCGTGGGCCTGCTGCTGACCCAGACCCATCTGCTGGGCCGGATGCCCGAAGCCCCGGGTGTCAGCGCCATCGCCATGGACAGCCTCAAGCTCGACAGCTGGCCGAGCCACGCGCCGGGCCTGCACCTGCACGGCGAACACCTGGCCTACGTGATCTACACCTCCGGTTCCACCGGCCAGCCCAAGGGCGTCGGCAACACCCATCGCGCGCTGATGGAGCGCCTGCAATGGATGCAGGACAGCTACCAGTTGCAGGCCGACGATGTGCTGATGCAAAAAGCCCCCATCAGCTTCGACGTGTCGGTGTGGGAGTGCTTCTGGCCGTTGATCACCGGCTGCCGCCTGCTGATCGCCGCCCCTGGCGAGCACCGCGATCCCCATCGCATCGCCCAGTTGGTGCAGGAGTACGGCGTTACCACGCTGCACTTCGTGCCGCCGCTGTTGCAGTTGTTCGTCGATGAGCCGCTGAGCGCCGAATGCCACAGCCTGCGCCGGGTGTTCTCCGGTGGCGAAGCCCTGCCGGCCGAGCTGCGCAATCGCCTGTTGCAGCAGTTGCCCAATGCGCAACTGCACAACCGCTATGGCCCGACCGAAACCGCGATCAACGTCACCCATTGGCAGTGTTCAGTCGATGACGGCGAGCGTTCGCCCATTGGCCGGCCCCTGGGCAACGTGGTGTGCCGGGTGCTGGACGCGGACCTCAATCCGTTGCCGGCGGGAGTTCCGGGTGAGCTGTGCATCAGCGGCCAGGGCCTGGCCCGGGGTTACCTGGGACGCCCGGCGCTGACCGCCGAACGCTTTGTGGTCGACCCGCTGAGCGCGGAGGGCGCGCGCCTGTACCGCACCGGGGATCGGGTGCGTTGGTGCGCCGACGGCGTGCTGGAATACCTCGGTCGCCTCGACCAGCAGGTCAAGCTGCGGGGCTTTCGGGTCGAGCCGCAGGAAATCGAAGCGCGGCTGCTGGCCCAGGACGGCGTGGCCCAGGCCGCGGTGCTGGTGCGCGACACCCTGGCCGGCCCGCAGTTGATCGGCTACTACACGCCCAATGCGCACGATGAAGATGAACAGCAGCAAAGCGCCCGGCTGAAAACTGCCCTGGCCGCCGAGCTGCCGGAATACATGGTGCCGGCGCAACTGGTGCGTCTGGACGCCATGCCCCTGAGCCCCAGTGGCAAGCTCGACCGCCGGGCCCTGCCGGAGCCGCAATGGCAGGTGCGCGAGCACGTCGAACCGAGCACCGAACTGGAACAGCAGATCGCGGCTATATGGCGCGAAGTGCTGGGCCAGCCACGCATCGGCCTCAAGGACGATTTCTTCGCCCTGGGCGGGCATTCGCTGCTGGCCACCCAGATCATTTCCCGCACCCGCCAGGCCTGCGACGTCGAGCTGCCACTGCGGGCGCTGTTCGAAGCCAGCGAGCTGGGGGACTTTGCCGAACAGGTGTTGCTGATCCAGGAGTCCGGCGCGCGCAACCAGCAGCCGCCGATTGCCCGGGTAGACCGCAGCCAGCCGGTGCCGCTGTCCTATTCCCAGCAGCGCATGTGGTTCCTCTGGCAGATGGAGCCCGACAGCCCGGCCTACAACGTCGGCGGCATGGCGCGGCTGTCCGGGGTGCTGGACGTGGGCCGCTTCGAGGCGGCGTTGCAGGCGCTGATCCTGCGTCACGAAACCCTGCGCACCACCTTCCCCAGCGTCAACGGCGTGGCCCGCCAGCAGGTGCATGCCGACACCGGCCTGCGCATGGCCTGGAAGGATTTCTCGGCCCTGGCCCCTGATGCGCGGCAGCAGCGCCTGCAACAACTGGCGGACAGCGAAGCGCACCAGCCCTTCGACCTGGAGACCGGCCCCTTGCTGCGCGCCTGCCTGGTCAAGGCCGGCGAGCAGGAGCACTACTTCGTCCTGACCCTGCACCACATCGTCACCGAAGGCTGGGCCATGGACATCTTCGCCCGCGAGCTGGGCGCGCTGTACGAAGCCTTCCTCGACGACCGCGAATCGCCCCTGGAACCCTTGCCGGTGCAGTACCTGGACTACAGCGTGTGGCAGCGCCAGTGGCTGGAATCCGGCGAGCGACAGCGCCAGCTGGACTACTGGACCGGGCAACTGGGCCGCGAACACCCGCTGCTGGAGCTGCCCAGCGACCGGCCACGCCCGGCGGTGCAAAGCCACCAGGGCGAGCTGTACCGCTTCGACTTGAGCGACGAGCTGGCGGCCCGGGTGCGGGCCTTCAATGCCGAGCACGGCCTGACCCTGTTCATGACCATGACCGCCGCACTGTCGGTGCTGCTGTACCGCTACAGCGGCCAGAGCGACCTGCGCATCGGTGCGCCGGTGGCCAACCGCATCCGCCCGGAAAGCGAAGGGCTGATCGGCGCCTTCCTCAACACCCAGGTGCTGCGTTGCCAGCTCGATGGGCAGATGAGTGTCGGCCAGTTGCTGGAGCAGGTGCGCCACACCGTGATCGAGGGCCAGTCGCACCAGGACCTGCCGTTCGATCATCTGGTGGAAGCCTTGCAACCGCCGCGCAGCACTGCCTACAACCCGCTGTTCCAGGTGATGTGCAACGTCCAGCGCTGGGAATTCCAGCAAAGCCGGCAACTGGCGGGCATGACCGTGGAATACCTGGTCAACGATGCCCGGGCCACCAAGTTCGACCTCAACCTGGAAGTCACCGACCTGGATCAGCGCCTGGGCTGCTGCCTGACCTACAGCACCGACCTGTTCGACGAGCCGCGCATTGCGCGCATGGCCGGCCACTGGCGTAATCTGCTGCAGGTCCTGATCGACGACCCGCAACGGCGCCTGTGCGAGTTGCCACTGCTGCAGGCCGATGAACAGCAGCACCTGCTGGACAGTTTGAGCGTCGAGCCTGGCGAGCAACGCCTGGATCAGTGCATCCACCACCTGTTCAGCGAACAGGCCCTGGCCCGCAAGGACGCCCCGGCCCTGACCTTCGCCGGACAGACCCTGAGCTACAGCGAGCTGGACAGCCGCGCCAACCGCCTGGCCTGGATGCTTCGTGAGCGTGGTGTGGGCCCGCAGGTGCGAGTCGGCCTGGCCCTGGAGCGTTCCCTGGAAATGGTCGTCGGCCTGCTGGCGATTCTCAAGGCCGGCGGCGCCTACGTGCCCCTGGACCCGGAATACCCCCTGGACCGCCTGCACTACATGATCGAAGACAGCGGCATCGGCCTGCTGCTCAGCGATGCGCGGATGTTCGCCGCCCTGGGCGAGCTGCCGGCGGGAGTCGGCCGCTGGTGCCTGGAAGAGGACGGTGCGCTGCTGGCCGACTACCCGGCGGGCGAATTGCCCTTCATCAGCCTGCCCCAGCATCAGGCGTACCTGATCTACACCTCCGGTTCCACCGGCCAGCCCAAGGGCGTGGTGGTGTCCCACGGGGAAATCGCCATGCACTGCCAGGCGGTGATCCGCCGCTTCGGCATGCGCCCGGATGACTGCGAGCTGCACTTCTATTCCATCAACTTCGACGCCGCCACCGAGCGCTTGCTGGTGCCGCTGCTCAGCGGCGCCCAGGTGGTACTGCGGGCCCAGGGCCAGTGGGACGCCGAAGAGATCTGCCAACTGATCCGTCAGCACCGCATCAGCATCCTCGGTTTCACCCCCAGCTACGGCAGCCAGTTGGCCCAGCATCTGGCGACCCAGCAGCAGACCCTGCCGGTGCGCATGTGCATCACCGGCGGCGAGGCCCTGACCGGCGAACACCTGCAGCGCATTCGTGCGGCCTTCCAGCCGAACCTGTTCTTCAACGCCTACGGCCCCACCGAAACCGTGGTCATGCCCCTGGCCAGCCTGGCGCCGCAGCAGTTGGCCGAAGGCGTGGCCAGCGTGCCCATCGGCAGCATCGTCGGGGCCCGGGTGGCTTACATTCTCGATGCCGATCTGGCGCTGGTGCCCCAAGGCGCGACCGGTGAGCTGTATGTCGGCGGCGCCGGTCTGGCCCAGGGTTATCACCGTCGTCCGGGGATGAGTGCCGAGCGTTTTGTCGCCGATCCGTTCGCCACCGATGGCGGGCGCCTGTATCGCACCGGGGACCTGGTGCGCCAGTGCGCCGACGGCCAGGTGGAATACATCGGCCGGGTGGACCATCAGGTGAAGATTCGCGGTTTCCGCATCGAGCTGGGGGAAATCGAAACCCGCCTGCTGGATCATCCGGCCGTGCGTGAAGCGGTGGTGCTGGCCTTGGATACCCCGGCCGGCAAGCAGCTGGCTGGTTACCTGGTGACCGAGGTGGCCGAGCACAACGAGGTGCAGCAGGCCAACCTGCGTGAAGCCCTCAAGCAGCAGCTGAAAACCCAGCTGCCGGACTACATGGTGCCGACCCACCTGATCCTCCTGGCCAGCATGCCGTTGACCGCCAACGGCAAGCTCGATCGCCGAGCCCTGCCGATGCCCGATCCGGAGCTCAACCGCCAGCAGTACGTGGCGCCGAGCAACGAGCTGGAACAGACCCTGGCCAGGGTCTGGGGCGAAGTGCTGAACGTGCAGCAAGTGGGCCTCAACGACAACTTCTTCGAACTGGGGGGCGACTCGATCCTGTCGATCCAGGTGGTCAGCCGCGCCCGCCAGCTGGGGATCCACTTCACCCCGCGCGATCTGTTCCAGCACCAGACGGTGCAAACCCTGGCGCGGGTCGCCAGCCACACTCAGCGCGTCAGCGCCGAGCAGGGCCAGCTCAGTGGCGAATCGCCGCTGACGCCGATCCAGCACTGGTTCTTCGACAGCCGCATTCCCCAGCCGCAGCACTGGAACCAGGCGCTGCTGCTGGAGCCGCTGGGTGTCCTTGATGCCCAGTTGCTGGAGCAAGCCCTGCTGGCGCTAGTGGAGCAGCACGACGCCCTGCGCCTGCGCTTCAACCAGGCGGGCGGGCAGTGGCGCGCCGAGTACCTGCCGCTGTCCGATGCTCCCTTGTTGTGGCAGGTGCGGGTGCCGTCCATGGCCACCTGCGAGGCACTGTTCGCCGATGCCCAGCGCAGCCTCGACCTGGAACACGGGCCGCTGCTGCGGGCGGTGCTGGTGGACGGCCCTGAAGGCGAGCAACGCCTGTTGCTGGCCATCCACCACCTGGTGGTGGATGGCGTGTCCTGGCGCGTGCTGCTGGAAGATTTGCAAAACGCCTATCGTCAGTTGCAAGCCGGAAAGGCCCTGAAGCTGCCGGCCAAGACCAGTGCCCTGCGGGACTGGTCGAGCCGCCTGCAAGCCTATGCCGGCAGCGAATCCCTGCGTGAAGAGCTGGGCTGGTGGCAGCAGCAACTGGCCGGCCCGGCCGCGCAACTGCCAGGCTTGAATGCCGCTGGCAGCCAGCAGCATCAGCAGGCCCGCAGCCACAGCGTGACCCTGGATGCCGAGCGCACCCGGCAACTGCTGCAACAGGCGCCGGCGGCCTACCGTACCCAGGTCAACGACCTGCTGCTGACCGCCCTGGCCCGGGTGCTGTGCCGCTGGAGCGGGCAGCCTTCGGCCCTGGTGCAACTGGAAGGCCACGGCCGCGAGGCGCTGTTCGACGAGATCGACCTGACCCGCACCGTCGGCTGGTTCACCAGCGCCTATCCACTGCGCCTGACCCCGTTGCAGGTGGAAGAAGCGGCCGGGCAGGGGGCCTCGATCAAGGCCATCAAGGAACAACTGCGGGCCGTGCCGCACAAGGGCCTGGGTTACGGCGTGCTGCGCTACCTGGCGGATGACGCCTGCCGCGAGGCCCTGGCAGCGCTGCCGCTGGCGCCGGTGACCTTCAACTACCTGGGGCAGTTCGACCAGAGCTTCGGCGCCGACGCCTTGCTGCGCCCGCTGGATGAATCCGTGGGCCCGGCCCATGCACCGGAAGCACCGTTGCCCAACGAACTGAGCATCGACAGCCAGGTGTATGGCGGCGAGCTGGTGCTGCGCTGGACCTACAGCAGCGAACGTTTCGACGCCGAGCTGATCGGCGAGCTGGCGGACGCCTATCTGGGTGAGCTGCACAGCCTGATCGCCCATTGCCTGAAGGACGATGCCGGTGGCCTGACGCCGTCGGACTTCCCCCTGGCGCGTCTGACCCAGGCCCAGCTCGATGGCCTGCCGGTACCGGCTGTGCAGATCGAGGATGTCTACCCGCTGACCCCGATGCAGGAGGGCATGCTGTTGCACACCCTGCTGGAGCCGGGCACCGGCCTGTATTACATGCAGGACCGCTACCGCATCAACAGCGAACTGGACCCGGAGCGTTTCGCCCAGGCCTGGCAGGCGGTGGTGGCGCGCCACGAAGCCCTGCGCGCGTCTTTTTGCTGGAACGTCGGCGAAGACATGCTGCAAGTTATCCACAAGCCGGGCCGCACCCCGATCGAGTTTCTCGACTGGAGCGCGGTGCCCGAGGCCGAGCAGGAAGCCAAGCTGCAAGCCTTGCATAAGCAGGAGCGCGAGGCCGGCTTCGATCTGCTCAACCAGGCGCCGTTCCACCTGCGGCTGATCCGCGTCGGCGCTGCGCGCTACTGGTTCATGATGAGCAACCACCACATCCTCATCGATGCCTGGTGCCGCTCGCTGCTGATGAACGACTTCTTCGAAATCTATACCGCCCTCGGTGAAGGCCGCGAGGCGCAGCTGGCGGTGCCGCCGCGTTACCGCGACTACATCGGCTGGCTGCAGCACCAGAGCCTGTCCGAGGCGCGGCAGTGGTGGCGACAGAACCTTGAAGGTTTTGAAC
This sequence comes from Pseudomonas sp. GW822-FHT06D10, assembly GCF_058799535.1. Taxonomy (NCBI): domain Bacteria; kingdom Pseudomonadati; phylum Pseudomonadota; class Gammaproteobacteria; order Pseudomonadales; family Pseudomonadaceae; genus Pseudomonas; species Pseudomonas sp. GW822-FHT06D10. The sequence continues at coordinate 247,240 of NZ_JBXALN010000009.1, forward strand.
GCACCACGCCGATCCCCAGCGACCGGCCGTTCCTGCGCGAACACGCCGGTGACAGCGGCGGCATGATCGTCGGCGACTGCTACACCCGCCTGGATGCCCGGGATGGTGCGCAACTGCGGGAACTGGCGCAGCAGCACCAGCTCACCATCAACACCTTTGCCCAGGCGGCCTGGGCCCTGGTGCTGCGGCGCATGAGCGGCGATCGCGACGTACTGTTCGGCGTTACCGTGGCCGGGCGCCCGGTGGAAATGCCGGAGATGCAACGCACCGTCGGCCTGTTCATCAACAGCATCGCCCTGCGGGTCAAGCTGCCCCAGGACGGTGAGCGCTGCAGTGTGCGCCAGTGGCTCAGCGCCTTGCTCGACAGCAACATGCAGCTGCGCGAATACGAGTACCTGCCGCTGGTGGCGATCCAGGAAACCAGCGAACTGCCCAAGGGCCAGCCGCTGTTCGACAGCCTGTTCGTGTTCGAGAACGCGCCGGTGGAAGTCTCGGTGCTGGACCGTGCCCAGAGCCTGAACGCCAGTTCGGATTCCGGCCGTACCCACACCAACTTCCCGATCACCGCGGTGTGCTACCCGGGGGATGACCTGGGCCTGCACCTGTCCTACGACCAGCGCTACTTCGAGCAGGCGACCATCGAACGCATGCTCGGCGAGTTCAAGCGCCTGCTGCTGGCGCTGATGCAGGGCTTTCATGGCGACATGGCCGAACTGCCGCTGCTGGGTGAAGAGGAGCAGGACTTCCTGCTGGCCGGCTGCAACCAGAGCGAGCATGAGTACCCGCTGGAGCGCAGCTACGTGGAACTGTTCGAGGCCCAGGTGGCGGCTCATCCGCAACGCATCGCCGCCAGTTGCCTGGACCAGCGTTACAGCTATGCCGAGTTGAACCGCTGCAGCAACCGCCTGGGCCACGCCCTGGTTGCCAACGGCGTGGGCTTTGATCAGCCGGTGGCCCTGCTGGCCGAGCGCGGCCTGGAACTCTTGGGCATGATCATCGGCAGCTTCAAGGCCGGGGCCGGCTACCTGCCCCTGGACCCGGGCCTGCCGGGCCAGCGCCTGGGCCGCATCATCGAGCTCAGCCGCACGCCGATCCTGGTCTGCACCGCGGCCTGCCGCGAACAGGCCCAGGCCCTGCTGGACGAGTTCGGCTGTGCCGGGCGTCCGCGGCTGCTGGTCTGGGAAGAGCTGCAAGCCGCCGGGCATGCCGAGCACAACCCGGGCCGCTACAGCGCGCCGGACAACCTGGCCTATGTGATCTACACCTCCGGTTCCACCGGCCTGCCCAAGGGCGTGATGGTGGAGCAGCGCGGCATGCTCAACAACCAGCTGAGCAAGGTGCCGTACCTGCACTTAAGCGAGGCCGACGTGATCGCCCAGACCGCGTCCCAGAGCTTCGACATTTCGGTCTGGCAGTTCCTTGCCGCACCGCTGTTCGGCGCTCGGGTGGACATCGTGCCCAACACCATCGCCCACGATCCCCAGGGGCTGTTGGCCCACGTCGAGGAGCAGGGCATCACGGTGCTGGAGAGCGTGCCGTCGCTGATCCAGGGCATGCTCGCCCAGGACGCCATCGCCCTGGATGGCCTGCGCTGGATGCTGCCCACCGGCGAGGCCATGCCGCCCGAGCTGGCGCACCAGTGGCTGCTGCGTTATCCACAGGTCGGCCTGGTCAACGCCTACGGCCCGGCGGAGTGCTCCGATGACGTGGCCTTCTTCCGTGTCGATATGGCCTCGACCCGTGGCGCCTACCTGCCCATCGGCACGCCCACCGACAACAACCAGCTGTACCTGATGGACGAAGCCCTGGAGCTGGTGCCCCTGGGAGCGGTGGGTGAATTGTGCGTGGCTGGCACCGGTGTTGGCCGTGGCTACGTCAGCGACCCGTTGCGTACCGCGCTGGCCTTCGTGCCCCATCCGTTCGGTGCAGCGGGCGAACGCCTGTACCGCACCGGCGACCTGGCACGCCGGCGCAGCGACGGCGTACTGGAATACGTTGGCCGCATTGACCATCAGGTGAAGATCCGCGGCTACCGCATCGAGCTGGGGGAAATCGAAGCGCGCCTGCATGAACAGCCGGAATTGCGCGATGCCGCCGTGGGCGTGCAGGAGGGCGTCAACGGCAAGCACCTGGTTGGGTACCTGGTGGCCAGTGACACGAACCTGAGCCCGAGCGAATGCCTGGAGCGGATCAAGCCGCGGCTGCGCGCCGAACTGCCGGAATACATGGTGCCGCTGCACTGGTTGTGGCTTGCGCACCTGCCGCTCAACGCCAACGGCAAGCTCGATCGCAAGGCCCTGCCGGCCCTGGAGATCGGCCAGCTGCAGAGCCAGGACTATCAAGCGCCGGGCAATGAGCTGGAGCAAACCCTGGCGGACATCTGGGCCGAGGTGCTCAAGGTCGAACGGGTGGGCGTGCGCGACAACTTCTTCGAGTTGGGCGGGCATTCCCTGCTGGCGACCCAGATCGCTTCACGGGTACAGAAGACCCTGCAACGCAACGTGCCGCTGCGGGCCATGTTCGAATGCAGCACGGTGCAGGAGCTGGCCGCGTACATCGACGGCCTGGGGGCCAATGAAATCAGCGAGGAGAAAGTGGATCGGCTGAGCGACCTGATGGCCGAACTGGAGGGGCTGTGATCGACGGATGAGCGGTGGGGCGTTGTTCGCGCAGCAGGAGGACCGACATCTGGCGTAGGAGCCGGCTTGCCGGCGAAGAAGCCCGCAAGCCTTGCATCGTCCTGGCCGACGCCTTCGCTGGCAAGCCGGCTTCTACGGGCGAAGAGGCCCGCAGGTCCTCTGCTATGATCGCGCCCGGCCCAGGTCCAAGCACCTGCGCCGGGCGTTTTCATTCAAGGACCGGAACCATGGCAGAACAGCTTTATTGGCGCGACATCGAAGATTCCCTGGGCAATTGGAGTGGCCTCGGTGTCGAGGTCGAACCGGGCTCCACGGACAGACCGCCGTTGTACCTGCGCACCGGCGCCAATGCCCGGATCAAGCTGATGCACCACGACACGCCTTTGTTCTGGGCCACCCTGGCCCGGGACCACGGCGGCGTCTGGCTGGTGCGCAACCCGCTGGCGGACGGCGCCGAATGCCGGCTGCTGGCACCCATTGACTCACCCACCGTGGAGCAGCACGCCGCCCTGGCGCCCGAGCTGCGGATCAAGGCCTGGAGCCGCTATTTCGTCAGCCGTCTCAGTGAAAGCGCCCGGCACTTCCTCACCCCCGGTTTCTGGCTGGCCCAGGGCCTGCTGCCGGAGCCCTCCAGCACCGCGAGCGGCCTGGACCACTGGCGCTTCACCTCGGTGATCGACCCTTTGACCCATGTGCCCAACTGGCACCTGTACGGCGAGGATTTTCTCGACAACCTGCAACCCCAGACCCTGGAGTGGATCGACTGGTGGCATGGCGGCGGCAAGCTCATCGGCCTGCACCGTGTCGACCCCGAGGCCGGGCGCCTGAAGTGGTGGCGCAAGAAGGCCCGCGAAGGCAACCTGCCGCCGATCCTGTTGTGGTACGTCGGCGGGTTGGCGTCCTACGTGGTGATCGATGGCCATTACCGTTTGCAGGCGGCCATCGCGGAAAACCTCGCGCCATCATTCGTCGTCCTCAGCGCCACCCGCGAGCGCGGCTTCGCACCGAGCCTGGAGCATCAGCAACGGGTCATGGATTCACTGCGCAAGCGCGGCGACGCGGTGCCGCGCAACCCGGCCCTGAGCACCGAGAACCTCAACCGGGTGCTGATCCAGGCGTTCGATGACCGGCCGCAGTACCGCAGCGCTACCCCGGCCTGGGCCGGCAATGAGCCGGAGTCGCAGTGGTGCGACGAGGTGCGTCAGTGCCTGGGCGGGCAAGGGTTGGCAGACGAAGTAGACGCGGTCATTGGCCGCCATGGGTAAGGCGCTGGCCGCCTTCGCTGGCAAGCCAGCTCCTACAGGCGAATGCGCCCTCCAGCCCTCTGCTATAGTCGCGCCTGCCCGCCGCAGGGCCGGTCATTGATCAAGGATTAGGGACAATCGTGGAACAGATTTTCTGGCGTGATATCGAGGATTTGGCCGGCCACTGGAACGGCCTCGGCGTGGACGTCAAACGCCCGGCCAGTGGCAAGCCCAACCTGTGCCTGCTCAGTGGCAACAACAGCCGTATGCAGTTGGTGCTCGGCGACCAGACCCTGCTCTGGGGCACCATGTCCCGCTGCCTGTATGGCGTATGGCTAGTGCGCAATCACCTGCCGGAGCAACTGCCGCAAACCCTGGTGGGCCCCATCGACTCGCCTCAGGTGGAACAACAGGCGCGCCTCGACCCGGCGCTGCGCCTCAAGGCCTGGAGTCGCTTCTTCGTCGAGCAATTGATGCAGCACCAGCCGGACTTCTTTTACCCCGGCTACTGGCTGGTGCGGGCCCTGCGCCCGGCATCGCAGAAACCGATGCGGCCGCTGCTGGAGGGCACCGAAGCCTGGTACTTCAAGGGCGGTGAAGATGCCCTGAGCCATATGCCGCAGTGGGCGATCTATGGTCGCAACATCCTCGACAACCAACAGGCCGGTACGGCGCGCTGGGTCGGGTTGGGGGAGTACGGTGGCGCAGTAGTCGGCCTGCATGCCGTGGACCCGCATTCCGGGCGCTTGAAGTGGTGGCGCAAAAAGGCCCGCGAAGGCAGCTTGCCGCCGATCCTGCTGTGGTACGTCACCGGTCTGAGCTGCTATCTGATTCTCGATGGCCATTACCGCCTGCAGGCGGCCATCGATGAAAACCTGCCGCCGGAGTTTCTGGTGCTCAGCTCGCCGCGGCTCTACCGCTATCGCCCCAACCCGCAAGAGCAGCAGAAGGTGCTGGGGGCGCTGCAAGTGCAAATCCAGCGCAAAAAACTGGACACCGGGCGCTTCAACCAGTTGCTGATCAGCACCTTCGACGACCGGCCGTATCACGGCTTCGGCAGCCAGTCCTGGGCGGGGATTGCCTCGGAGCAGGCGTGGATCGACCAGGTCAGCGGCATTCTCAAGGAGCGCGGTGACCTGAGCGACCTGGAGGAAATCCTCGAACGCGAAGCGCCGGAAGAATACCGCTGAGTCATGCTTGCGGCTGATGCCAATCGGTTTTTTGTAGCCGCTGCCGCAGGCTGCGTACGGCTGCGCAGCAGACGCGGCGATTTCAAGGCCGCCAGCGGTCTTTGACGGGAGATCGCCAAGCAAGGTCCTGCGGACCTTTTCGCAGCCTCGCCAAGGCTCGACAGCGGCTACAGCAACCCCTGGCAACCCTGTAGCCGCTGCCGCAGGCTGCGTACGGCTGCGCAGCAGACGCGGCGATCTCAAGGCCGCCAGCGGTCTTTGACGGGAGATCGCCAAGCAAGGTCCTGCGGACCTTTTCGCAGCCTCGCCAAGGCTCAGCAGCGGCTACAGGTCCGCAGGGCCATAGGTCCACAGGCCTATGCCGATTGGGGCAAGGTGGTTTCGGAAACGAGCTGGAAGGTCGCTGGAATGGTGTTTAGTCGCTTTCTTTTGTAAGGCATTTCCGAGAAACTGCGGGCCGCTTGAATGCGCCTGGTGGGCGGGCTAGGGTGCTGGAGCCATCGCCCAATCGATGGCTCGGATGTGCAAGTCCGACTGTTACCAGACGCATAAGCGCTCAGTCATGCCTGAGCGATTTCATGTTCGCCGTGTTATGGCGGCCGTGCGCGGGAGATCTTCGGATCTGCCGGGGTTCTGGTAACTCGGTCTTGCACACCCGCGTACGGCTGCCACCTTATTCGTGTGCAAGCGAACGGTGTCGGCTCCTTGTCATTACCAGGAGTTTGACCATGAAAAAGCTCGTCCCCGATCCACCCACGTCCTATCGCGATCCCGCCCTCAAGGCCGCCAACGCCACCCTGCGCGTGGCCCTGGCCCGGCAACCGCTGGACCCCGCGCTGTTCCAGCTCACGACCCAAGCCAAACCCGTTTCCCCGACTCGCTGTTCAGCGTGCGCGAAGGCGTTAGCGCCGAAGAGGCCCTGGTGCATGTGGCGCTGCTGCTCAAATGCGCCGAAGAGGTCTGCGATGAAATCACCCAGCAGGGCAGCGGCCTGGAGCGCGGGCTGATCTGGTCCATGGTGCATTCCGTGGAAATGGCCAGGGCCGTGGTCGAAGCCTTGCTCGACGGTCAGCGCGGGCGTTGAATCCGGGCATCTCCTGATACGTTTTGTCGGACGGGTTCGATTGACTGGGCTTTTTTCACGGCACAGTCTGTCGGACCTTTTTCGTCATTTCCTTGCAGGAGCTAGCCCATGCCGTTCGCCACCATCGATGGACAACCGTTGCACTACCTCGACCAGGGCCAGGGGCCGGTGGTGTTCCTGGCCGGCAGTTATTTGTGGGACACCGGCATGTGGGCGCCGCAGATCGATGCGCTGTCGGCGCAGTATCGGGTGATCGCGGTGGACCTGTGGGGCCATGGCCAGTCCGGGGCGCTGCCTGAGGGCACGGCGTCGCTGGATGATGTGGCGCGGCAGATGCTGGCCTTGCTCGACCATTTGCAGATCGAGCGCGTAACCCTGGTGGGCTTGTCGGTGGGGGGCATGTGGGGCGCGCGCCTGGCCCTGGCGGCGCCGCAGCGTATCGACGGCCTGGTGCTGATGGACACTTACCTGGGCGCCGAGCCTGCACCGACCCGGCAGTATTACTTTTCCCTGTTCCAGCAGATCGAGGACAGCGGCCTGATCGCCGAGCCGCTGCTGGACATCGTGGTGCCGATCTTCTTCCGTCCGGGGATCGATCGGCAGTCGGCGCTGTTCCAGGATTTTCGTGCCAGCCTCGCGGCACTGCCGGCCGAGCGCCTGCGCCAGAGCGTAATTCCCATGGGGCGCATCACTTTCAGCCGGGCGGATGTGCTGGATCAGCTGCAGCACCTGGATGGGCCGAACACCTTGTTGCTGTGTGGCGACCAGGACCAGCCGCGGCCACCTGCGGAAACCCTCGAGATGGCCGAACGCATTGGCTGCCCTTACCAGTGGGTTCCTGACGCGGGGCATATTTCCAGCCGGGAAAACCCGGAATTCGTGACCCGGGCCTTGTTGGCGTTTTTACAGCGCGACGGCTGAAGCCTGATTCTTCCGTTGTAGGAGCTGGCTTGCCAACGAAGAGGCCCGCAAGCCAGGTGCCCGCCTGACGGGCGCTTTCGCCGGCAAGCCGGCTCCTACGGGTGGGATACGCGTTGTAGGAGCTGGCTTGCCAACGAAGAGGCCCGCAAGCCGGGCGCCAGCCTGACGGACGCCGTCGCCGGCAAGCCGGCTCCTACGGGGAAGGGGCGGGGTTATTTGGGGCCGAGGATCTGCGTCAGCTTGCCCGGGGCCGGGGCGCCTTGCTGCTGTTGCAACTCGCCCTTGTCGTCGAGGTAGAAGATCGCCGGGGTCGCCGACAGCTCCAGCTCTTCCATCAGTTTCATGTTGGCGTCGAGTTTGGCCTGCACCGCTGCGGGAATGCTGGCCAGGGGTTTCAGGGCGCTGCCCTTGCCGGCCTTTTCGTGATCCTGCAGGGCCTGCTGCGGGTCCTTGGCGGCCAGCAGAGCAGCGGATTTGCCCGGGCTGTCTTCGCGGATGATGCCCACCATGATATGCCGCAACTGCACTTTGCCAGCCTTGACCCAGGGCCGCGCCTGTTCCCAGAACATGTTGCAGTAGGGGCAGTTGGGGTCGCTGAACAGGTAGACGATGCGAGGTGCATCGGCCTTGCCGTCGGCGATCCAGTTGCTCTTTTCCAGGTTGCCCCAGACTTCCTTGGCCATGGGCGCGTAGACCAGTTTCTGCAACGGTTCGGCGCTCAGGTCCTTGCCGTCGGCATCGTAGAGGTTGCCCAGCAGCACGTGCTTGCCGTCAGGGGTGAGGTACAGGGTCATGCCGCGGTTCTGGTACTGCGCGGCGTAGCCCTTGAGGCCGTCCGGGGCGTCGAAGCTGCCGATGATCTTGGCGCCTTTTTCTTCGATCTTGCGAATGGGCGCAGGCAGTTCCTCGGCCTGTAGCAGCGGAGCGTTGAGCAACGCCGCGCCCAAAGACAGGCTCAGCAAGTGGCGGATGAAGGGCATGGCAGTTTCCTTGAAGGGGCGACCGAGGTCGGGTGGGCGTCGTCGAAGTTTTCCAGGGCCCGGGCCAGGCTGGCTTCCGAGAGTTCCCCCAGGTGGCTGCCCAGCAGGCGGCCATCGGCGCTATAGAACAGCGTAGTCGGCAGGGCCATGGAGCCCACGGCCTTGCCCAGGCGGCCACTGCCGTCGAACAGCACGTTGTTCAGGTTCAGGTCCTGGGTGGCCAGGAAGGTGCTGACGCTTTGCATGCTTTCGGCCTGGTTGACGAACAGGAAGGTCAGGTCCGGGCGTTGCTGCTGGGCTCTCTCCAGCACCGGCATTTCCCGCCGGCACGGTGGGCACCAGGTGGCCCAGAGGTTGATCACCAGCGGGCCACCCTGGTAGTCGGTGAGTTGCACGGTTTCGCCGGCGGCGTTGCGCAGGGCCACTTCCGGCAGGCGCGTGCCCTGGTCGTAGAGGGTCAGGGCCAGGGTCGCCAGCAGCCAGAAGGCCAGGCCGCTGGCCACCCCGGCACCCAATGGGCGGCGCAGCGCCGGGCGTTTCCAGCCCCAGGCCAGGGCCGCCAGGAGCATGACGATCACCCCCGGCCAGGCCAGGAAGCCGCCGTCGCGCAGGTCGATGATCATCCACAGGTCGTGCTGGTAGTGCTTCCAGTAAGCGAGCACGAAACTGACCCGGGCGGCGAGCATGCCCAAAAGGAACAGGCTGAACAGCACGGACTCGGGGTTGTCACCGCCGCGCTTGGCCACGCGCCAGCCCACCAGGGTGGCCAGGGCCAGGGCACTGATCAGCAGCAGGTGGTTGAGGGCGATGGCAAAGGTGCCGATGGTAAAGGTCAGCATCAACGGGCTTCCCGGGTCTGGGTCCAGCGTTGCAGGAAGGCGTTGGCATCCACTTCGCCGGTGATGCGCTGGCTGCGGCGTTCACTGCCGTCCGGGCCGATCCACAGCATGCTCGGTGGCCCCGGCACCTTGTAGCGGCTCAGGAGTTCGCGGCCGTCGGCGTTGTCCAGGGTCACGTCCAGGCGCAGCAGGCGCACATCCTTCAGGGCCTCCAGCACCTGAGGCTGGCCGAACACGGTTTTCTCCATGATCTTGCAGGACACGCACCAGTCGGCGTAGTAGTCCAGCAGCACCCACTGGCCCTGGGCCCGGGCGCTGTCCAGGGCGCCTTGCAGCTCGGCGGGGGACTTCACCGTGGTGAAGGCATCATGGGCCGTGACGCTATTGGCCACAGGGCCACCGCTGTAGACCTTAAGCGGCCGCCACAGGTCGTCGCCGCCACCGGCGGCACCCACCAGCAGCATGCCGCCCCAGGCCGCGAACAGCAGCGCGCCGGCACCGAACAGGTGCAGCAAGCGGCCGGCAATCGCCCGTTGCTGCCAGGCGCAGTAGGCCACCACCAGAGCCAGGGCGCCCCACAGCCCCATCCACAGGCCGGGGTTCAGTACCGGGCGCAGCATGTAGATGGCGGTGCCCAGGAACAGGATGCCGAATACACCCTTGAGCAGGTTCATCCACGGGCCGGGCTTGGGCAGGAAGCGGTTGCCCAGGGTCACCAGCAGCAACAGCGGCAGGCCGATGCCAAGGCCCAGGGCGAACAGGGCCAGGCCGCCAAACAGCGCGTTGCCGGTCTGGGCGATGTACAGCAGGCCGCCGGCCAGTGGCGCGGTCATGCACGGGCCCACCAACAGGGCCGACAGCGCGCCGAGAATGCCGCAGCCAATCAGGCTGCCGCCCTGGCGCTGGCGGCTGGCGCCTTCCAGGCGGTCGCGCAGCAGGGCCGGCATCTGCAGTTCGAAGAAGCCGAACATCGGCAGCGACAGCAGCACGAACAGCGCGGCGAAGCTGCCCAGGACCCAGGGTTGTTGCAGCCAGGCTTGCAGGTTGCTGCCCAAAAGGGCGGCGATTACCCCCATGCCGGCATACACCAGGGCCATGCACAGCACATAGCTTGAGGCCAGGGCCAGGCCCCGGCGCGGGCTGGCGCCACTGCCCACCACCATGCCTGCCAGAATCGGCAGCATCGGCAGCGAGCAGGGGGCGAAGGCCAGCAGCAGGCCGAAACCGAAGAAGGCCAGCAGGCCCAGGCCCCAGGATTTGTGTTGCAGGTCATTGGCCAGCAACTGGTCCTGGGCCGAGCCATTGCTGGTGGGCGCGACGTTGCTGGCGGCCACTGCCGGCGCACCGCCCAGGTCCACTTCCAGGGTTTGCGGCGGGTAGCACAGGCCGGCGTCGGCGCAGCCTTGCCAGCCCAGCTTGACCTTGCCGCTGGCGGCGGCCGGCAGCTTCACTTCCAGGCCCTGGCGATACACCGTCTGCTGGCCGAAGAATTCGTCGCTGTGGTCTTCACCGGCCGGCAGGGTGGGTTGCAGCTCTGGCGCCACGCCGTCGAATTTCAGGCGCTTCTGATACAGGTAGTAGCCGTCGGCGATCTGCCAGAACAGCTGGGTTTCCCCTGAAGGCAGGCGCTCGGAGGTGAAGACGAAGGCCTTGCCCACCGGCAGGAAGTCGGGCTTGACCTCGAACGGGTTGTTGCCGGCGTGCGCCAGTGTGGTGAAGAGCATGAACAACAGGAGAAACAATCGACGCATGGCCAAGCCTTAAACCGGTGCAAGTTGCGAGCACAATGGCCGGTCCTGATTAACCGATGATTAACCATACTTGGCTTGTGGCCAGGAAACGGCGGGCATAATGTCCGCTTAATCCGCAGCCCGCTTAATCAACGCCTTTGTACAGGACCGACCATGCACGTACTTGTCTGTGAAGATGATGAGCTGATTGCCAGCGGGATAGTCGCCGGCCTCACGGCCCAGGGCCTGACGGTCGAGCATGTGGCCACCGCTTCGGCAGCGCGGGCCATGCTCGGCGTGGCCGATTTCGACGTGATGGTACTGGATCTTGGCCTGCCGGATGAAGACGGTTTGAAGCTGCTCAAGCAGCAGCGCCAGCAGGGCCTGGAGATTCCGGTGCTGATCCTCACCGCCCGCGACTCGGTGACCGACCGGGTCGATGGCTTGCAGGCCGGTGCCGACGATTACCTGCTCAAGCCCTTCGACCTGCGGGAACTGGCGGCGCGCCTGCACACCCTGTTGCGCCGGGTGGCGGGGCGCAGCGTCAACCTGATCGAGCACGGGCGCTTGACCTATGACCCGAGCACCCGGGAAACCCTGCTCGGCGGCCAACCGGTGGACCTCTCGCGGCGCGAGCAATCCCTGCTCCAGGCGCTGCTGCACAACCGTGGCAGGGTGCTGTCCAGCGAGCAACTCAAGGACAGCGTCTACGGTTTCAACGATGAGCTGGAGAGCAACGCGCTGAATGTGCATATCCACCACCTGCGGCGCAAACTCGGCAACGGCATCGTCGAAACCGTGCGCGGCCTCGGCTATCGCCTGGGCCCGGCCGACGGTGAGGAGAACCGCTAAGTGAGAAGCCTGCGCCTGCGCCTGAGCATGACCCTGGGCGCTGCCTTCATCCTGATCTGGGCCCTGGCCGCGGCCTGGATGCTCAGTGACCTGCGCAACCAGATGATGTTTTCCCTGGACCAGCGCCTGGTCGCCTCGGCGCGCATGGTCGCCGGGCTGCTGGAGCAGATGCCGGCGCTGCCGTCCCATGGCCCGAGCAACCAGATCAACAGCGCGGCCCTGACCATCCCCGGCGGCATGGCCTGCCAGGTCAGTTCCCTGCGCGGGCAGATCCTGGCCCGCAGCCACAGCACTCCGGAGCACCCGCTGGAAGCCGAGAAGCTGGGCTTTCACGACCAGATGATCGACGGCGCGCCCTGGCGCACCTTCACCCTGGTGCGCGGCGACATGCGCATCACCACCGCGGATCGCCAGGTCGAGCGCGAAGCCCTGAACATGTCGGTGCTGCTGGCGGCTTCGGTGCCGGTGGGCGTGGCCCTGCTCGGCTGCCTGTGGCTGCTGTGGCTGGGCATCGGCCAGAGCCTGGCCCCGCTGAACCGGATTCGCGACGCGCTGATGCGCCGCAGCGCCGACTCCCTGGAACCGTTGCAGATCCAGCCCATGCCCAGCGAGCTGCGGCCGCTGCTGGAAACCCAGAACCAGCTGTTCCAGCGCATTGCCAAGACCATCGAGCGCGAACGCCGCCTGACCGGTGACGCCGCCCACGAATTGCGCAGCCCGCTGACCGCGATCAAGACCCACCTGCAAGTGGCGCGCATGACCGAAGGTGCGGCCCGGGACCAGTCCCTGGCCCGGGCCGAGGAGGGCGCCGACCGCATGCACCGCACCCTGGAGCAGTTGCTGTTGCTGGCCCGGGTCGAGGGCAGCCTGTCGTTCGACGACGGCGTGCACTGCACTGCCGAACAGGTGGCGCGCCTGGCGATCCAGGACGCCGCCGTGGGCGCTCGGGCCCGGGTCAAGCTGCATATGCAAGGCAAGGCCGGCGAGGCTGCGGTGGAAATGCCCTCGACCCTGGCCATCGCTGCCTTGCGCAACTTGCTGGACAACGCACTGCGCCACACCCCTGAAGAATGCCCGGTGGAGCTGAATCTGGAGACAGTCGGCGCCCGGGTGCGTTTCCAGGTCCGCGACCATGGTTCGGGCATTCCCGCGCAAGACTTGCAGCACCTGACCCAGCGCTTCTGGCGCGACAGCCAGAGCAGTGGCTGTGGCCTGGGCCTGGCGATTGTCCAGGCCATCGTCCAGCGTTGTGGTTGCGAGCTGAATTTCGACAGCCGCCCCGATGGCCTGCGAGTCGAGCTGACCCTGCCTGCCCACCGCGCCTGACCCATCACCTTCCCCTGTAGGAGCCGGCTTGCCAGCGAAGGGGCCCTTGAGACCGCCTTCGCCAGCAAGCTGGCTCCTACGGGGCGGCATGTGCAATTTCCTCGCCCCGGGGTGTAAATCCCCACCGCGCTGAAGCGTTTTTAGAACAGGAAAACCTGTCAGTGCGCGCCCGCGCTTGGGCTGCGCATCCGGCCGGTGGCCGTTTTGCTCAAATTGCAGCGTGAGGGTTCGAGACATGTCAGCCGTTACCAGCCTGATGGAAGATTCGCCGGTGGGCCTTGGCGCCGCCCCGCAAGAGACGCTTTACCAGTTCGACGAGTCGCCCCTGCTGGCCCGCCAGAGCCGCCAGGAATCCAATGCCCGCAGCTATCCACGGCGCATTCCCCTGGCCCTTAAGCGGGCCAGCGGCATTCACGTCGAAGACGTCGAGGGTCGGCGTTTCATCGATTGCCTGGCCGGTGCCGGGACTTTGGCCCTGGGCCACAACCACCCGGTGGTGATCGCCGCGATCCAGCAGGTGCTGGCCGATGAATTGCCGCTGTTGACCCTGGACCTGACCACCCCGGTCAAGGATCAGTTCGTCCAGGACCTGTTCGGCCTGTTGCCCGAGGCCCTGGCTGGCGAGGCCAGGATCCAGTTCTGCGGCCCCACCGGCACCGATGCCGTGGAAGCCGCGCTGAAGCTTACGCGCACCGCTACCGGGCGCAGCACCGTGCTGTCGTTCCAGGGCGGTTACCACGGCATGAGCCAGGGTGCGCTGAGCCTGATGGGCAGCCTGGGGCCCAAGCGCGCCCTGGCCGGGCTGCTGAACAACGGCGTGCAGTTCCTGCCGTTCCCCTATGACTACCGCTGCCCGTTCGGGCTGGGGGGCGCCGAAGGGGTCAAGGTCAACCTGCATTACCTGGAAAACCTGCTCACCGATCCGGAAGCCGGGGTGGCCCTGCCAGCGGCAGTGATTGTCGAGGCGGTGCAGGGCGAGGGCGGGGTGATCCCGGCCGACCTGGAATGGCTGCAAGGCGTGCGCCGCATCACCGAGAAGGCCGGGGTGGCATTGATCGTCGATGAAATCCAGAGCGGCTTCGGTCGCACCGGCAAGATGTTCGCCTTTGAGCACGCGGGGATCATTCCCGATGTGGTGGTGATGTCCAAGGCCATCGGCGGCAGCCTGCCGCTGGCGGTGATGGTCTATCGCGACTGGCTCGACACCTGGCAGCCGGGTGCCCACGCCGGCACCTTCCGCGGCAATCAGATGGCCATGGCCACCGGTTCCGCGGTGATGCGCTACCTCAAGGAACACCGGGTGCCCGAGCACGCGGCGGCCATGGGCGAGCGCTTGCGCGAGCACCTGCTGATCCTGCAGCGCGACTTCCCGCAACTGGGGGATATCCGTGGTCGTGGCCTGATGCTCGGGGTGGAACTGGTGGACCCGGCCGGCGTGCCGGATGCCCAGGGCCATCCACCCCAGCATGCGCGCCTGGCACCGCTGGTGCAGCGCGAATGCCTCAAGCGCGGGCTGATCCTGGAGCTGGGCGGGCGCCACGGCGCCGTGGTGCGTTTCCTGCCGCCGCTGGTAATCACCGCAGCGCAGATCGACCAGGTGGCCCAGATCTTCAGTAAAGCCGTAGCGGCGGCAGTGGCCAGCCTCTAATTTTTTGCCCCGCCGTTTCGTTCCTTCTACACAACCGCCGTGCGCTGAGCGCGGCGAACCTTATCAGTGATGGAGACAAGCAATGACTTCAGTATTCGACCGTGAGGACATCCTGTTCCAGGTGGTGGTCAACCATGAAGAGCAATACTCGATCTGGCCCGACTACAAGGCCGTGCCCCAGGGCTGGCGCACTGTGGGCAAGAGCGGTTTCAAGAAGGACTGCCTGGCCTACATCGAAGAAGTCTGGACCGACATGCGTCCCCTGAGCCTGCGCCAGAAGATGGACCAGCAGGCCGTAGCCGGCTGACCTGTAGCCGCTGCCGAGCCTGCGAGGCTGCGCAAAGGGCCGCAGGACCTTCAGCGATCTCACGAGCAGCGCCTCCTGCGGAGCCGTTCGCAGCCTGCGGCAGCGGCTACAAAGATCCCGGATCAAGATTGTTCTGTAGCCGCTGCTGAGCCGTGGCGAGGCTGCGAAAAGGGCCGCAGGACCTTCAGCGATCTCACGAGCAGCGCCTCCTACGGAGCTGTGCGCAGCCTGCGGCAGCGGCTACAGAGGCGCTGCCTTCTTGAGCTTGGCGGTTTTTCATGCCGGGCGATCAGCCCCCGCGCTTGACGGCCTGCAAGGTGTAGCTCAGTGGCAGGCGCCATGGCGCTTCCTTGAGTCGCCATTCGCCGCGTTCATCCACCACCATCTGCCCGGGCAGGGCTTCCCAGGGGATGCTCTGGTGCTCCACCAGTCCCGTGATGTCCAGGCCCTGGGCCAGCAAGGCGCTGATGATCTCTCCCAGGCCGTGGTTCCATTCGTGGGTCATGGTGGCCTTGAGGGGGCTGTCGGTTTCCACGTAGGTGTTTTCGTCGTCCCAGACCAGAGGCTCGCGGGTTTCGAAGTAGGGCAGTTCCACCCGCAATGAGTCGTGGTGATCTTCGTTGATGGCCCAGAGCATCGGGTGGCCTTCGCGGATGAACAGCCGGCCACCGGGCTTGAGCAGGGCGCCGACGGTCTGCGCCCAGCGCTCGATGCTCGGCAGCCAGCACAGGGCGCCGATGCCGGTGTAGACCAGATCGAAGTTGCCTTGGGGCAGTACCTCGGCGGCCAGGAACACGTCGGACTCGTGGTAGTCGATAGGCGTATTGCAGCGTCGGGCCAGGGTCCGGGCTTCAGCCAGGGACGCCGGGGAAAAATCCACGCCGCTCATCTGCGCGCCGAGGCGGGCCAGGGACAGGGTGTCGGTGCCGATATGGCATTGCAGATGCACCCCGCGCAGGCCTCGGATATCCCCCAGCAAGGGCCGGTCGAACTGCACCACGTCGGACAGATAGCCGGTTTCGTCGACAAAACGCTGCACCGCGTAGTCCGCCGAGGCGGCATGCAGGGGCGCGCGTTCGTCCCAGTTGGTCTTGTTGAGTTTTACGTAGTCGCTCATGGCGCGGGCTTCTTCTCTGGGCTTTTGGCGAAGCGCAGACTAGCACCGGAAAATGCGCGCGATCTTGAGGGAATATGTAAGCGGCCCCGGCCCCCTGACCCCGACTGTAGCCGCTGCCGAGCCATGGCGAAGCTGCGCCAAGCTCCGCAGGACCTTCAGCGATCTCAAGAGCAGCGTCTCCTGCACAGCCGTTCGCAGCCTGCGGCAGCGGCTACAGGCTCAGGGCCTGGGTGACTTTCTGCAGGTTGCCTTCCAGTTCGGCGAGCGGGTCGGCGCTGTCGGTTTCCAGCACCAGTAGCTGGCTGCCGCCGGCGCTGATGGCGGCTTTCAGTGCATCGGACGGCTGGCGGTGGTGCAGGACCAGGGCCACATCGTTGTCCTTGAGCCGGGCTTGCAGCTTTTTCAGGGCCTCGGGGGTCCATTCGTTGTCGGCCCGGGCGTCCACTTCCAGCAGTTCCAGGTTCAGGCCACTGACCAGGTACCCGAAGTGCTCGGAGAGGCTCAGCACGCTGAGGTTGTCGGCCTCGGCCAGGCGCGCTTCGCTGTCGGCGCTGAGTTTCAGCAGGCGCTGTTTGAGGCCTGCCAGGTTGCTTTCGATCTGCGGTTTGGCTTCGGGCGCCAGCCGCGCGAGGTCCGCCGCCAGCACGTCGGCCATGCGCCCCAGGTTGTTGCTGGACAGCCAGGGCTGGGCGTTGAGCCCGTCGCTCTTGCCCGGTTGCAGGGCCACCCCGGGCAGGGCGCCGTCCACCGGGCGTGCAGCGTCGATCTCGACGATGCGGATGTTGCTGCGCCGGGCGTTGGGGTACAGCGGGTCGTCCGGCCAGATCGAGCGCAGGCCGATCACTGCGTCGGCATTGAGTGCCAGCTTGGCCAGGGCCGGAGCGCCACGCCCGGTGAAATAGGCAGTCTGCCGCGAGCCCGGCAGGTTGGCCGGGGCGGCCCGTTCCAGCTTGATGTCGGTACCCTGCAGCAGGATCTGCCCCAGGCCGAAAGTCACCGGCAGGGAAGCCAGCACCGTCGGTGATTTGCTTGAGGTGGCGCTGTGCAGCGCGGTGTTGCCCATGCCGTGGCTGGCGACCACGCGCATCGGTTCGAAGTGGTCGCGCTCGGCCAGGGCCGGAGTAACGATCAGGCCGCCGAGGGCCAGGGCCAGGGTCAGGCGACGCAGTGACAGGTGAGGCAATGAACTGTGCATTTATCCGATATTCCCTTTCAGGCTGGGGACAGTGCCGCGAGCGATGGCGGCCAGGGCGAAGGCGACACCGGCCACCAGGATGATCGCGGCGCCGGAGGGCACCGGCAGGTCGAAGACGATCGGCAGCAGGATGCCGCACAGGGTGCTGACGGTGGCGATGCTCACCGAGATCCAGAAGAAGCCCTTGAGCGACTGGCTCAGCAGGCGTGCCGCGGCGGCCGGAATCACCAGCAGGGCGCCTACCAGGATGGCGCCGATGACTTTGACCGCGGCCACGGTGATCAGGGTCACCAGGATCACGAACAGGTAGTCCAGGGCCTTCACCGCTACGCCGCGTACCGCCGCCAGCTGCGGGTTGAAGCTGGCCAGCATGATGCGGTTGTACAACGGCAGGCTCAGGCCCAGCACCAGGGCGCCGACGATCAGCAGCACCAAGAGGTCGCTGCCGTTGACCGTGAGCACCGAGCCGAACAGCACGTTTTCCAGGATGTGCACGTTGATCTTGCCGGCGAGGATCAGCAGCAGGCTGGCGCCCAGGGCCAGGGACACCGAGAGGAACACGCCGATCAGGGTGTCCGGGGCCAGGCCGGTGCGGTTGCGCAGGTAGTTGAGCAGGATGCCGAACAGCAGGCAGTAGCCGAACAGGCTGCCGTAGGGGCCGGTGTAGGGTTCGCCCAGGAGGATGCCGATGGCCACCCCGGTCAGCGCCGCGTGGCCCACGGCTTCGGAGAAGAAGGCGAAGCGTTTGACCACCACCAGGGTACCCAGGCCGCCCAGCACCGGGCCGATCAGCAGCCCGGCCAGCAGGGCGTTGACCACGAACCCGTAGGCCAGGGCTTCGGGCAGGTAGCCGGCCGAAGCCCAGCCCTGGACCATCAGGCGAAAAGCTTCATAGGTCATCAGGCAGTGCTCCCGGCGGTTCGTGGATGGGTGGAGAACAGGCTGAGCAGGCGCTCCGGGGTCAGTGTCTGCTGCGCCGGGCCGTCGAACAGCACCCGACGGTTGAGGCCGGTGACCCGGTCCGCCAGGCGGCCCACGGCCTCCAGGTCGTGCTCGATCCACAACAGGGTGATGCCGCTCTGGCGCCAGTCGTGGAGCAGTCGTTCGAAGACCTGGATGCCGGCCTCGTCCAGGGCCGACATCGGTTCATCCAGTACCAGCAGTTGCGGTGCCGGGATCAGGCCCTGGGCCAGCAGTACCCGCTGGCGTTCACCGCCGGACAGGGCGCCCATGCGCCGCTTGCGCTTGTCCTGCATGCCGACTCGTTCCAGGGCCTCGCCAATGGCCTGGGCGTAGTGCCGGCTGAGGCCGAGAAAGGCCGGGCGGCGCTGGCACATGGCGGCCATGAAGTCGTCCACGGTCATGGGCAGGCCGCGGTCGAACTCCAGGGCCTGGGGCACGTAGCCGATGGTGCCGGGGGCATCCGGCCACTGCAGGCGCAACTGGCCCTGGTGCGGCATCTGCCCCAGCAGGGTCTTGATCAGCGAACTCTTGCCGCCGCCGTTGGGGCCCACCAGGGCGTGCACGCTGCCGGGCTGCACCTGGAAGGCGACGCGATCGAGGATGGTGGTGCGGCCCAGGGTCAGGCTGACCTGGTCGAACTCGATGGCCGGGCCCCGCAGCAGGGTCTCGATGGCGGTCATGCCCCGGCCTCCTGGATGGCCCGGACCACGGTGTCGAGGTTGCCCTTCATTTCCTTCTCGTACTTGTCGGCGCTGTAGTCGCCGTAGGAAATGTGCGACAGCGGGTAGAGCTTGACCCCGGATTCACGCTGGATGGTGTCGACGTAGGTGGAGGGGAAGTCCATCTCCGAGAAGATCACCTTGACGTCCAGCTCGCGCAGTTGGTCGATGGTCTTCTTCAACTGGCTGGGGCTGGGTTCGATGCCGTGGGCCGGCTCCACCACCGCGGTGACTTGCAGGCCGAACTCGCGCAGCAGGTAGTCGTAGGCAGCATGCACCGTGGCCACCCGCAGGTCGGCATTGGGCGCCTGGGTCAGCTTGGCCAGGGCGTCGGCGCGCATCTGCCGCAGGCGCTTGCCGTAGGCGCGGGCGTTATGGGTGTAGGTCTTGGCGTTGGCCGGGTCCATCTTGCCCAGCTCCCGGGCGATGTTGTTGACCTGGGCGATGGAGGCGCTGATGGAGAGGAAGGTGTGCGGGTTGACCACTTTGCCGGCGCCTCGCGCGGCCACCCCGGTGGCGGCCAGCAGCGGCACGTTTTCGTTGGCTTCGATCACCGGGATGTCCGGGCGCTCGCTGGCGGCGATCATGCGGTCGGCGAAGTCATCGTGGCCCACGCCGTTGAGCACTATCACGTCCAGGGTGCCGATGCGCTTGATGTCCTCGGCCCGGGGTTCGTAGGCGTGGGGGTTGAAGCCGGCGGGAATCAGCGGCACCACCTCGGCCTTGTCACCGACGATATTGGCCACGTAGCTGTAGTAGGGGTGCAGGGTGATGCCGATGCGCAGGCGCTTGGCCGGGTCGGCGCTGGCCAGGGGGCTGAGCACCAGGGCCAGCAGGCTGACCAGCAGCACCCGCAGGAATGGGCGGCGTTGCGATGAAATAGGCATGGGCAAGCGTTCTTCTCTCGGATGAATGCAAAAAGATCAATGACGATGCTGGCGAGTCACCCCGGCATCGAATTGCGCGACCACCTGTTGCCAGCCGGTGGCGGCCAGCGTCGCGTCGCTGAGATCGACAGGCACGGTGACGGACGGGGCACGATTGAGCCAGATATCCACCTTGGCCTGATCCTCGGTATCCAGGCGCATCAGAAAGGAACCGGCCACTTTCGGGTTCTGGCTCAGGCCCAGGTAGGCCTGATCCTGCAATTGCCAGGCATGGCCACCACGGCTCACCGAGCTGGCGTCCTGGGCGAAGGGGGCGAAGCCTTCCTCGGCCAGTTGCGCCGGGCTCGGCAGCGTCTGGCTTTCGGCCTGCAGCAGGTGGATTTCATCGAGGGTCACCCGCAGGTCGGCGTAGATGCCTTGTTCGCCGGCACTCAGGTCGCGGCGGGCGTCGAGCTGGTGGCTGGCGACGCTGGCGGTTTCGACTTTTTCGCCGCGCCACAGCACCACGGTGGCAGCCACACTCAGAATCAGTGCACACAGCAACAGCACATAGAGGGTTTCATGGCCGGCGCCGGCGGGGCGCACGACCTGGGTGGTGGCAGGAGTCATGGGGCCTCGATATCCGCTTGGTCGATCTCGACCACGTGGCCGGGGCCCGCATCGAAGAGTACGTAGAACTCGCTGGAAGGTTTCTTGAAGGTCAGGGTCGAGTCGGCCCCCAGCTTGCCCGGCACCAGGATGGTTTCGTCGTAGCCGATCACGTCCAGGGTCACCCCCGGGGCGCCGCTGCCATCGGAAAAGCCACCGGTGCAGCGGATCTGCTCGGCGTCTATGGCCTTGCACTCGCACATCGGGTTATGGGCCAGGGCGCTGTGGCTGAAGGCGCCGCCCAGCAACAACAGGGCCAGGGCGCCAAGGCGCCGTGGGGATACTGCGCAACTCATCGTTTGCCTCCTTGTTTTTCGAGCCAGGCCACGGTGGCGGGTGACGCCTGGCTCAGGGGAATGGATGCCTGGTGCATGCTGCCGTCCCAGCCTTCCATGGTGATCCACAGCTCGGAATCGGCCTTGGTCTTTTCCGGGATGGGCAGGCTGGCGCCCATGCGGTACGGGCTGCCGAAGAAAATCACCCCGGCGGCCCGCAGGCTGCGGGGCTTGCCGATGCGCAGGTAGGTGGCCTTGACCGGCTCGATGCAGGCCTGGCACAGGGCGGCGTTGAAGCTTTTCAGGTAACCGGCGGGGCCATCGCTGCGCGGCGCTTCGTTGCGCATTTCCGCCAGGCGCAGGCTCCAGGGGCCGACCTGGATTTCGCCGATCTCCCGTTCACCCAGGCCGCTTTCGCCGCGAAACAGGGCAACGTCGGCGAAGTATTTGGGCATGAAGCCCAGGGGAATCAGCAACAGCAGGATGTTCAGGTGAAAGCGCCACTTGTGCCAGAGCCGGCTCAGGTTCGAAGGCGCGGCGGCGGTGCTGGTCTGGCTCACAGGGTGCTCTCCGAGGTTTCGGCGCTCATGGCCGGGGCGGGTGCCTGGGCGGGTTTGCTGGCGGGGCGCGCCCGGGCGGCCTTTTCTTCGCGCTTGAGGGCGTTGGCGGTGGCCAGGGCGGTACGCTTGGTCCAGATCAGCAGGCCGCTGAGGACCATCATGCTCAGCACCAGGCCGAAGAAGAACCAGATCAGCTTGATCCAGAGGCCGCCGAAATCACCGGTGTGCAACGGGCGCATGGATTCGGTGACGAACTCCAGGGTGTTGCGGTCTGCCAGCAGGTGCGAGGTGTCCAGGGAGCCGGTATAGGGGTTGATGTTGGCGGTCTGGTACATCAGCGGATACCAGCCGCGGCCGCCGACATACAGGTGGCTGTAGGCGTTGCTCGG
This sequence comes from Pseudomonas sp. GW822-FHT06D10, assembly GCF_058799535.1. NCBI lineage: Bacteria > Pseudomonadati > Pseudomonadota > Gammaproteobacteria > Pseudomonadales > Pseudomonadaceae > Pseudomonas > Pseudomonas sp. GW822-FHT06D10. The sequence continues at coordinate 268,753 of NZ_JBXALN010000009.1, forward strand.
CAGGCTGACGAAGCTGATGTCGAAGCCGGGGATTTTCTGTGTGGCAATGCCGATGGCCTGGTCCAGGCCGATCATCGGCGCCGGGCTGCCATCGCCCGTGGTCGGCACTTGTTCACGGGCGATCACCGGGACCACGGGTTCGCTGGAGATACTGATGTGGTTGTCCGAAAGAATCGCTTCGATCATGAACCAGGTGCCGGTGATGGAGATCACCGCGATGAACCAGATTGACCAGATACCGCTCAGGCGATGGAAATCACCCCAGAAGATCCGTGCGCCATGGCGCAGGCGCAGGGTCGGCTTGAGAAAGCCTTTCCAGAACTTCTTGTAGACCACCAGCCCGGTGATCAGCGACACCAGCATGGGCAGGCCCAGCAAGGACACCAGGTACCAGCCCCAGCTGTAGCCGTTGGTGAAGGGCACCAGCCACCAGCCGTGCAGGGCGCGGGTGAAGCCCTGGAAATCGAACTGCGGGCTGGTGCCCTGGATCACCCCGGTGTAGGGGTTGACGTAGAGCGTCGGCGAGCGGCCGTCCGGGTAGCTGACACTGACACTCAGGGCGAAGTGGCTTTCATCCGGGGTGACGATGGTGTCCACCCGGGTCTGGGGTTCGGCGCGCTTGATGGCCTGGACGATCTGGTCGTAATTCAGCGGTTGTGCGTCATCGCTGGGCTTGCTGGCGCGCACGTCGGGGTTGGCCAGCCACACGATCTCCTGGCTGACCACCGCCAGGGTGCCGGTGACGCAGACAATCAGCACAAAGAACCAGATGGGCAGGGCCAGCCAGCTGTGCACCAGAAACCAGATTTTTGAACGGGACTTCTTCGACATTGAATGGGCGTCTTGATTCGAGGAATGGAGCGGCACTGGAACCCGGGACCGGGCCCGGGACAAAAAGCGCCGGGCATAGCCTGGGCCAACGCGGCCTGCTGCATCTAATTAAGACGAATGAGAATCGTAAATCCCGAAAGGCGATATGAAAGTAAATGTTACGAAGCTGCGAAACCCTCGTGAAAGCCGCTGCTTGACTGGTTTGGCCAATGCCCATGGCCCCGTAGGAGCGGGCTCGCCCGCGAACGGGTCCGCGAGACGCCTTCGCCGGCAAGCCGGCTCCTACAGGGGCAGGCTCAGCCGGCCTGTTGCTGGAACATTTCCCGGGCCCTTCGGCCGATTTCCTCGGCGCTCAGTTCCTCCTTGCGGCTGGCGAGGAACCACACATGCCCGAAAGGGTCGCGCAGGCTGCCGCTGCGATCGCCGTAGAACTGGTCCTTGACCGCCGACACTTCGGTGCCGCCCGCGGCGATCGCCTGGGCAAAGCGGTTGTCGACATCTTCCACATACAGGTGCAGCCCGACCGATGTCTTGTGGGCTTCCGGGCTGCCCATCGGGGTTTGTTCGCAAGGGCTGCCGAGCATGATGGCCGAACCGCCGATGCGCAGTTCGACATGGCCGACCCTGCCGTCGGGCATGTCCAGGCGCATGATCTGCACCGCGTCGAAGGCCTTCTTGTAGAACTCGATGGCCTCGGCGGCGCGCTGGATGCCCAGGTAGGGGGTGACGCCGCTGAAACCTTCGGGAATGGGATTGACGCTCATCAGGGTTTCTCCTTGATCTTGTTGTTGGGGGCGACGCTGACGCCGCGTGGAGCAGGCTTCACTCTATACCCGGGCCCTTGCCTGCCCGGCACGGGCCGACGAGGTGTCGTCCAGGCAACACTGGCCTACTGTTGGCCCATCAACAGCCTTCCAGCAATCTGCCCGGCAGAGGGCTTGATGCCGGGGCGAAATAACCACCCAAGTCCTTGAATTCATGGGGGCAGGCTTTAGGCACAGAAGCTGCAATGAACGGCAGTCACCTTCATTCGCCCGAGAGCGCCGTATGCCTGCATTGCCTGAATCTGCCGTTTATCCCCTGCACACTCCCGCTGCCCATGTGATCCGCGATGGCGCCGAAGCCCTGACCGTGGCCCGGCAAGTGGCCGCGATCCTGCTGGAGCAGGACGCCGAGCGCGACCGTACCCGGGAAGTACCGGCGCAGGTGGTCGACCTGTACTCCAACAGTGGCTTGTGGGGCATCAGCGTGCCTCGCGAATTTGGCGGCGCCCAGGTGTCCTATGCGGTGCTGGCCGAGGTCATCGCGATCATTTCCGCTGCCGACCCGTCCCTGGGGCAGATCCCGCAGAACCACTACTGCCTGCTGGAAGACATCCGCCTGCAGGGCACGCCGGAGCAACAGGCGCACTTTTTCGCCCTGGCCCTGCAAGGCCATCGCTTTGCCAATGCGTTGTCGGAAACCGGCGGCAAGAACGTCCAGGACATCCAGGCCACTGTCCGCCGCTCGGGTGACGGTTATGTGATCAATGGCCGCAAGGGCTACTGCACCGGTTCGCTGTATGCCCATTGGCTGGCAGTGCTGGCCCTGGACGAGCAGGGCAGGGGCCAGCTGGCCTTCGTGCCCCGGGGCAGCGAGGGGCTGGCGGTGATCGACGACTGGGACAGCATCGGCCAGCGCACCACCTCCAGTGGCACCGTACTGGCCCAAGACCTCAAGGTGCCGGCCTTCAACCTGTTTCCCACCTACCGTTCCTACGAAAGCCCGACCCTGGCCGGGCCCTTCGCCCAGCTGACCACGGCCGCCATCGACGCCGGGATTGCCCGGGCGGCGCTGCGCGACACCATCGCCTTCGTGCGTGAGCATGCCCGGCCGTGGATCGATGCCGGGGTGGAGAAGGCCAGTGAAGACCCGCTGGCCATCATCCAGGTGGGGGCCCTGGACATTCGCCTGGAAGCCGCCGAGGCCCTGCTGGAACGGGCCGGCCTGGCCCTGGACGCGGCCCGCCCGGCACCCGATGAAGACAATGTGGCCCGGGCCTCCCTGGCGGTGGCCAAGGCCAAGGTGCTGACCACCGAAATCGCCATCGAGGCCAGCAACAAACTGTTCGAACTGGGGGGCACCCGTTCCACCCTCAAGCGCCACAACTTCGACCGCCACTGGCGCAACGCCCGGGTGCATACCCTGCACGACCCGGTGCGCTGGAAATACCACGTGGTGGGCAACTGGCTGCTCAACGACATCAAGCCACCGCGCCATGACTGGTCCTGAACCATGGCCGAACTGTTCAAGAACATTTACTGGGCCGATATCGCCCAGGCCTGCGTCGATACCCTGAGCATGCTCGGCGCGGCCCTGGGTTTTACCGTGCTGCTGGGGCTGCCCCTGGGCGTGCTGCTGTTTCTCACCGGCAAGCGCCAGTTGCATGAAGCGGTGGGCCTGTATCGGGTGCTGTCGGTGCTGGTCAACATGCTGCGCTCCTTGCCCTTCATCATCTTGCTGATCGTGCTGATTCCCCTGACCACCTTGCTGGTGGGCACCTCGCTTGGCGTGCCGGGCACTATCCCGCCGCTGGTGGTGGGCTGCACGCCGTTCTTTGCCCGGCTGGTGGAAACCGCCCTGCGGGAAGTGGACCGCGGGGTGGTGGAAGCGACCCAGGCCATGGGCGGCAGCACCTGGCAGATCATTCGCCACACCTTGCTGCCCGAAGCCCGGGGCGGACTGCTGGCGGCGGTCACGGTGACCGCCATCGTGCTGGTGGATTACACCGCCATGGCCGGGGTGATCGGTGGCGGCGGCCTGGGCGACCTGGCCATCCGCTACGGCTACCAGCGTTTCCAGACCGATGTGATGGTGGTCACCGTGGTCCTGCTGCTGGTGCTGGTGCAGGCCCTGCAGATGACCGGTGACCGCCTGGTGGCGCACTACAGCCGCCGTTGAAGCGATTTCTTCGAACCCAACCCGAAACACGGCCCCACGTGCGCCCCACGACGGCTGTCTGCCTCTGCCTTAGGAGCAACCCATGAAGAAGACCCTGGCCGTATTGGCCGCCGTACTGTCCCTGAGCGTCAACGCCAACGAAAAGCTGCTGGTGGGCGCGACCCCGGTGCCCCACGCCGAGATCCTCGAATTCGTCAAACCGCAACTGGCCAAGGAAGGCGTGGACCTGCAGATCAAGGTGTTCACCGACTTCATCCAGCCCAACCAGCAACTGGCGCTGAAGAACCTCGACGCCAACTACTACCAGTACCGGCCGTTCCTCGATGACTTCAACAAGACCCGGCACACCGACCTGATGCCCGTGGTGGGGGTGCACATCGAACCGTTCGGCGCCTATTCCACCAGGATCAAGAGCATCGCCGAGCTCAAGGACGGGGCCAGTGTGTCGATTCCCAACGACCCGGTGAACACCGGCCGGGCCCTGGTGCTGCTGGATGAAGCGGGGCTGATCAAGCTCAAGGACCCGAGCAACACCCTGGCCACCCAGCGCGACATTGTCGAGAACCCCAAGCACCTGAAGATCCGTGAACTGGAAGGCGCCTTGCTGGCCCGCTCGGTAAGCCAGGTGGACCTGGCGTTTGTCTTCGCCAACTACGCCCTGGAAGCCGGGATCGATACCAACAGCGCCTTGATCGTGGAGAAGGGCAAGGACCTGTACATCGAATTTCTGGTGGCGCGCCCGGACAACATCAACGACCCGCGGATCCAGAAACTGGCCAAGGCGCTGAACTCCGACGCCGTGCGCCAGTTCATCCTGACCCGCTACAAAGGCCAGATCGCCCCCGGCTTCTGAGCATCTGCTCCCTTGTAGGAGCTGGCTTGCCAGCGAAGAGGCCCGCGAGACCGCCTTCGCCGGCAAGCAGGCTCCTACAGGGTGAGGCGGGTCAGGTGCGCTGTTGCGCCTGCTCCCGGTATTGCTGCCGGGTGTCGTCCAGCAGCACCTCCCTGAGCGGCACCGCCCCTACGGCCAGGGCTTTCTCGATGCTCAGGTCGTCGCCACGGGCCGCCAGCAGGGCTTGCAGCCGCTGGAACTCGCCGCACCAGATGGTCTCGATGTCTTTGTCGCGCTGGGTATCGCGCTGGGCGCTGAGGGCTACCGCGCGTACCTGCAACCGGCCGTTATCGGCATTGCCGCCCACCTCCACGCCATAACCCGGAGTGGCGCCCTTGCGCAGCACCACCCTGCCGTCCTGGGCCCAGGCGGTGGCCATGCCCTCGCGAACTTCGTAGCCCAGGCTGGCCAACCCTTCGAGTACCGCCTGGCGGCGGGCCAGGGCGGCGCGTTGTTGCAGCTCGGCTTCGATCAGCGCACTGAAACGGGCAATCAGCCCATCCACTGGCGCCATATGGGCCAGGCTGCATTGGCCGGCCTGGGCCAGCTCGTTTTCGGCACTTGCGGGGCACAAGGTCGCCACTTCGCTGGCCAGTTCCTCAAGGCGCGCCAGGCGCGCGCGGCGCTCCTGGCTGTCGCGGGTGGCCTGGGCCAGCTCCAGCACCAGGCTGTCCAGCAGCAGGTTGCGCTGCTGCACGCGGGTTTCTGCATCTATCTGGCGCAACTTGGCCAGGTAGGGTTCGGCGCTGGCCTGATCATCGAGGGTCAGCAACTGGGCAATGTGCTGCTCGATGCGTTCCAGTCTGGGTTCCGCTTGCTCATTGGCGGCGCGCCACTGCGCCAGGGTCTGGGTTGGGGTTTCGCCTTGCAGGCGCCGGGCCAGTTGCTGCTGGGCCTCGCTCAGGCCCTGTTCTTCGACTGCCGCCCCCAGGCTGGCGAAACCCTGGGCCAGGATCGACTCCACAGCCGGCACCGGCTGCCCATCGGCAATCGCCCGCAACGGCTCCAGCAATTGGGCTGCGAGCGGCTTGCCTTGCAGGGCGCCCAACAGGGTGGCGGCGTTTTCCCGCTGGCGGCGGGCCAGTTGGCGCTGTTGCGTGGCTTGCTGCACCGCGCGGTTTTCCCGTTGTTGCAGATCGTCCTTGAGGAACTCGATTTCGATCGGTACCTGCTTTTGCAGGTCCTGCAGGCGATCGGCCTCGATCAACTGGCGCAACTGTTTGAACCGCTCGTGGGTGGCGGCCCGTTCCTGTTCGGTCAGTTGCCCCAGGCGTTGTGCCTGCTCTTCCCAGCGGGCAATAGCTTGCTCCAGGCGCCGCAGGTGACCGGCGCAGATCTCCAGGATTTCTTCACGGGTGACGATACGCACCACTTTCGGGCCGCTCATGGGGTTTGCTCCGTGTCTGCCAGGGCTTGGGGCTGCGTCACCGAATCGGCACCGGCCAGCGGCTGCAGGGCCTGCTCGATGGCGGCCTGCAGGCGAGCGCGCTCGCTTTGCGGGTCGTGGTACCAGGCCTGCGACGAGACCCGGTGCAGGTGGGGAATGGCCCGGCGCAGCACCGAAGGGCGCCAGATTTCCCGGGAGCGAGCGCGGGCCAGGAGGCCGTGGCGCGGGGTATCGCATTCGATGCCCAGGGCGTAGAGCCCGGTATCGGGGTGCTCGATGGCAAAGTCCAGGCCGAAGGCATCCCCTTCGTTGGCGCTGACCGGGCTCCAGCCCAGGGTGCGGATGAACGCCGCCACCGCCTGGGTGAAGCCGTCGCTGTGGGCGTTGTGCTGGACCTTTGCATCCTGGCGCTCGGTGACCAGGCGCCCCAGCAGGCTGTGGCCGCTGGCAAACTCCCCGGCCGACAGGGCGCGGGCGTACTCCAGGTAGCCTTGCAGGTAGTCCCGCGGGCTGGCGGGCGGGCGCTGGGTGGTGAGCATGTCGGAGATATCGGCAATCGGCATCGAGGTGATCATCACCACTTTGCGCCGGGCCCGGGTCACCGCCACATTGAGTCGGCGCTCGCCGCCGGTCTGCCCCAGGACCCCGAAGTTGCGGCGGAAGCTGCCCTGGCTGTTACGCCCGAAGGTCGAGGAGAACACGATGATGTCGCGCTCATCGCCCTGGACGTTCTCGACGTTCTTGACGAACACCGACATGTCCTCGCCGTCCTCGCTGCGTTCGCGCTCCTGGCTGTAGGCTGCACGAAACGCCGGATCCTGCTCGGCGCGCAACTCCAGGCGCTCTTCGATCAGGTCGGCCTGCTTGCGGTTGAAGGTCACCACCCCCACCGAGGGGCGTTCGGCATAGGGCGCCTGCCAGAGCTCGGCCAGGTAGTCCACCACCCGTTCGGCCTCGTCGGGGTTGACCTGCTGCTGGTAGACGCCGTCCACGCGGATCAGCTCCAGCGGCTTGATGGCGAGGATATTGGCCTGGGGATGGCGTACCGGGATGCTCAGGCGGTTGCCGTAGAACGAGGCGTTGGAGAAACCGATCAGCTCGCGGTAGGCCGAGCGGTAGTGGATCTGCAGGGTGGTGGCGGGTAGCGAGCTGCGAGCCAGTTGCAGCAGGTCCGGGCAGTCCTTGATTTCGCGGCGGTTCCAGGTGTCTTCGAAGGCCTCCCGTTGTTCCTCGTCGGCATCGGCGTCCGGCTGGTCGCCATCGAACAGTTCGGCTTCGTCGCTTTCCACCCGGCTGGAGAAGAAGGCGGTGGGCGGCATCTGCTTCTCGTCGCCGCTGACCACCGTGACCCGGCCCCGGTACAGGGTCGGCAGGGCGAACTCCACCGGCATCTGCGAGGCTTCGTCGTAGATCACCGTATCGAACAGCCCGGGCTTGAGCGGCAGCACCCGGCTGGCCACGTCCGGGTTCATCAGCCACACCGGTCGCAGGCTCATCAGCCCCAGCCCCGCGCCCATCTCCATGAACTCGCGCAAGCGTCGCGAACGACGCCCGGTGAGGCGGGTGACGTCCTCCCACTGTTTGCGGGTGCCCAGGCGCGACAGCTCGATGCCTTCACTGAGCAACTGACGGTTGAGGTTGCGCATCTGGGTGTCGGCTTCGCCCAGGCTGGCGATCTTCGCCGCGGTTTCGCTGTGCTCGAGCATCAGCTCGGGTTGGCGTTGTTCGATCTGGCGCTTCCAGCCCAGCCGTGCTTCGCGGTTGAGCATGCGCCGCACCACGGCTTCCAGTTGCTCGGCGGGAATGGCGTCGAGCGCGTCCTGGTAATCGCGCAGGACTACCAGCAACTCCAGGTCCGCCGGCGACAGCTGGCCGGCCCGGGCCCGGAAAGCCTGGTAGGCGCTCAGGGTCGGCAAGGCGTCGCGCAGGCGGTTGAGGGCCGACTGATTGCCCTGGTTGTGCTCCACGCGCTGGCGCAGTTGGCCCAGCAGCTCGGGTTGCAGCCACTGATCCAGGCGCTGCAGGGCATTCAGGCTGTCCTGGCGCACGCTGTGGCGGATAAACGCGGCGTCGTAGCCGGCCAGCAGGCTGTCCAGGGAGCGCCGCTCGCCGGTCAGTACCACCGCATCCAACTGCTCCACCCGGGGGGCTTGCGCCAGGGTCATGGCCAGGGCGCGCATTTCTTCCAGTTGCCCGAGGTCCTGGCGTACCTGCGGCAGCAGGCCCGGGCCGCAATCGCTGGCGATCTCTACAAGGCTCAGTTGTTGATGCAGGTGTTGCAACTGCGCGCGCAAGGGCCGCCACTGGCTTTCCAGCAGGGCCGCCGCCAGCAGTTCCGGCAGGCGCTGCGGCTGGGCCGCGGCGCCCTGTTCGGCGAGGAAGGCCAGCAACTGGCGCTGGCGGATCAGGCGCAGCGGGTTGAGCCGCGCCAGCCAGGAGCGACCCTGGATAACGGCGCGGGCGCGTTGCTGCAGGGTGCGCAGTTGGGCCGCGGGCAGGGCGCTGAGGCCCGGCGCCAGGTCGGCCTGGTAAGCGGCGGCGTCGCACTGTGCCAGTTGTTGAGCCAGTGCCTGCAGGGCCTGGATCAGCCCGTCGCCTTCTGCGGCCTGGCCGTTGCTGCCACGAAACAGCGGGAGCCAGCGTGCCAGCCGTTGGCGACGCTCATCGTCCAGGCCCAGCAGGCTGTGCAGGTGCTGGTCGAGCCAGGCGCGGTAGGGCGCCGGGTCGTCGACTTCGAAGTCGGCCGGGTGTGCCTGCAGGGTTTCCAGGCGCTGTTCCTCGCAGCTCAGCAGGCGCTCGAAGCCCTGGTTGAACGCTTGCACCGTGGCGGCGTCGGTGGGGAAGGGCTGGAGCTGGGCCAGGGCGCTGTGTTCATAGCGGGCCGGCAGCCACAGGCGGATCAGCGGCGCGCAGGCCTCTTCCAGACGGGTCAGGCTGGCGATGTCCAGGGCCGCCAGGTGCTGGCGCAATACCGGGACATCCAGGGCCGCTGGCCCCTGTTCCAGGCCGATCAGCTCGCCGATCAACTGGCGGTAGCTCAAGCCACAGTGTTCATCGATGCGGTGCAGGCTCTGGTGGAAGCGATCCAGTTCGCCCTCCAGGGCTTCGATGCGTGCCGCCAGGCGTTCACGCTGGTGCAGCCAGGGTTGCTGGACGGCATCGTCCTTGAACAGGGCCTCAAGCTGTTCGCGGACACTGCGGATCACCGGTTCGCGGTCACGGTTGATGTCGTTGAGCATCACCACCCGGTTGCCCAGTCCTTCGGCCACCAGGCGCTTGTGCACCACTTCCAGGGCGGCGTGCTTCTGGCAGACGATCAGCAGGCTGCGCTGGCGGCCGATGGCGTCGGCCACCATGTTGACGATGGTCTGGCTCTTGCCGGTGCCGGGCGGGCCTTCCACCAGCAGCCCGGGGGCCTGTCGGGCCTGGAGCACCGCGGCTTCCTGGGAGGGGTCGCTGGCCACGGTAAAGAAGCGCTGCAGTTCAGGCGCGAGCGCGGTGGCAGCGCTGTCGCCGCTGTCGGGCTCCGCGGGGTTCAGGCGCAGGGCGGTTTCCAGGCCGGTGCCGCCGGGGGGCAGGGCCTTGAGCTGGCGCAGGTCCTCGCCGATGGCCTGGCCCATGAAGGCCACATGGAACAGCACGGCGGCACAGGCCAGTTGATCCTGGTAGGGCTGCACTTCGGTGCTCGGCGGTGGCAGGCTGCCGAGCACCCGGGAGCTGGCAGTGGCCAGCATGCCGAAGGCGTCCATCACGTCGGCGGCCTTGAGCGCCGAACGCCCCAGTAGTTCATCGGCGGCCTTGCGCCAGAGCTTGGCGGCATCGATGCCCAGCAAGGTGTCGAGCCCCGGATTGAGGCGCACCTCTTCACGCTCGCTGTCGAAGACCAGGGCCACCTTGCCGCGGCTGCCGACTTCCAGCAGCAGCTTGACCGGCCACAGCAGCAACGGCGCGATGCGAGTGCGAGTGGTGCCACGCGCGTCCCGGGTCAGGAGGAAAGGGAAGCCCAGGTACAGGCCATCGATCCCGGTGTCGCGCTTGTACAGCGAACTCTGGCGGTACAGGCTGCTGAGCCGTGCATCCAGCTGCGGGTTTTCGGCGAAGCACGCCGGGTCGAGGCTGATGGGCTGGGCGTTGCGCGCCACCAGGTGATCCAGCAGCGCCGTGGCCGGGCTGCGCTCACTGTGAAATTCGTTGAGGTCGACCCGGGCGGTGGTCTTGCCGATGCTCATGCGCACCAGCGGGCCGCGCAGCACCACGCTGGCGACCTTCTTCTCGAAGAAGTCGAGGATCTGCGACACGTAGTGCTGCTTTTGCGGCTCCAGCCACTGCTCTGCGCCGATGGCCAGCAGCACCAGGGCCCTGGCCAGGGGCATGCGGCGTTCCAGGCGGAACTGCTCGGCCCATTCATCGACGCTCGGCACGCCACAACGGGCGAAGCCGCTGATGCGCTCGTCGACTTCACGGTACAAGGCCGGGCGCGGCAGCCCCAGCAGGGCACGCGCACTGGCCGCATCGAAGCTCAGGACCACGGCTTCGCGGGCCAGGGTGGCGGCTTCTTCGAGGATCGCGTCCACCGAGCGGAACTGCCCGATGGCGGCGCTGAGCAGCACGATCAGGTCTTCTTCGCTGATGGAGCGGCGGTCCGACAGGGACAGGATGCCGTTGTGCTCGCTGTCCGGCAGCAGGCGCTGGCGTTCTTCCCACTGTGCGGCCAGACGGGCGCGGGAGCTGGAGAGCAGGTAGATGCGCAGTTGCTCCTCGTCCAGTTCGATGGCCTGGTGCTGGGCGCGCTGGCGTACCTGTTCGGCCCGCAGCTTGAGCCGCGACAGCCAGTGCTCGGTCTCCAGGCGTTCCAGCAGGTCCGGGGCCGGGCCGCTGATCAAGCGGTAACCGTCCAGGGGATGCTCCAGCAACCAGCCGGGGGTGACGATCTCGCCGCGCTGGATCAGGGGCATTTCCGGGTTCAGCAGTTTCAAGGCGAGCATCAGCCGGGTGTCATCGTCCAGCCCTTCGTGCTGGGCCACCTGGCGCAGGCCCGCCAGCTGCCGTGCGGGCAAACCGGCCTGTTCGGCCCAGGTGACGATCACCCCGCGCAGCAGGTGATCCAGGGCCTGGGGCCAGTGTTCGACTTCGGCGGCAGCCAGGGCGAACGGCCCTGGCCGGCGAAAGCGCCGGCTGCCCAGGGCGATGCTGGCGCCTTCCTCGGCGTCCTCTTCACTGGCGACCGAGGCCGGGACGCTGGGGCTTTCGCCTTGGAGCCAGGCCTGCACCTGGGGCCATTGCCAGCGCTGGTGGCGGTCCCGGGCCAGCAGGCCGCGCAGCAGCAGTTCCAGGCGCGGGTCGAGGTCGTCCGGCAGCAGCACGCCGTTGGCCAGAATGTGAATCAGGTAGGCGTTGGCATTGATGCCGGCGAAGCATTCTCCCTGGGTCAGTTGTTCCAGCAGGATCATCCCCAGGCTCCACCAGTCGGAGGCTGCGGCCACGCCCCCGGCAATGGCTTCGGGGGCCATGTAGCGGCTGGTTTCCAGGGGCGAGACGATGTCCAGGTCGAACTCCGACAGCCGCGCCGAACCGAAGCCGCTGATCACCAGGTCCAGGGGCTCGCGGCTGCGCACCAGCAAGGTTGCCGGGCGCAGGTCGCGGTGGCGCAGGCCGGCTTCGCTGAAGGCATGCAGGGCCTGGCCCAGTTCACGGACGATGTGCTGCACCGCGGCCCTGTCGCTGACCACGATCCCCAGGTCGGCCAGGGTGCCGCCGGTGAGTTCTTCAGCCACTTCGAAGGCGCGCTCGTCCCAGCGGCCGGTGAGGATGATTTCCGGCACGTGTTCCCGGGGCAGGCGCTTGAGGGCTTCGTACACCGACGGGTCGGGTTCGGCGCCGGCCTGGTACAGGGTCAGCACCGCCTGGTGCGCGGTTTCCCGGTGCTCGGCGATAAAGCGCTCGCGCACGCCGCCGCTGCTGATCTGGCGCAGCAGGCGCCAGCCTTCGATCACGGTTTCACTGTCGGCGGCTGGGGGCGCTGCGGGTGGCTGTTGCTCCGGGGCGAGCGGGTCGGCGCCGCAGACCAGGCACATCAAGTCGCCGTCCGCCATGGCATGACCGTTGCTGCAGAGCAGGGGCGAGCCGCTGTCCGCCGCGACCGGGGGCTGCGGCTCAAGCGCTTCGAGGGTGACTACCGGTTGTGGGCGCCAGCCTTCGGGATGAATCGCTTCGGCGGAGAGTTCCCAGCCGCAGGCCCGGTTGTCTACCTGGCCTTCACAGAAAATTTCGGCCAGTGGGCGTTCAGTCTGGCAATTGGGGCAAAAACGTATCATCGGTAGCGGTTCCGGTTAACGGCGGCGTGAGGTGTGGGCGCTGATCTGGAGTTGGTGGCCCTGGTCGTGCAGCAGGTCGCGCAGACGCAGCACGTCGTCACGCCGGGGAATTCCAGCCATCCAGACACTGCCGTCGTCGTCGAACATCACATCCAGCGCGCGGTCTTCGTGGTGCAGCGGGCGCTGGTAGGTGGACAGACGCTGGCGGCCCAGCTCGGTCAAGAAGATCAGGCGCTGGTTGTCGCTGCCCCGTAGGACCAGCGTTTGCGCCTGTTGTTGCTCGAAGGGGTCGCAGATCAATGCATCCAGCAGGCCTTCGGCTTGTTGCAATAGCGGTTGCAGGGTTTCCAGGGAGTGGCCGCTGTAGACCAGGATGTCGACCTCGGTGCGCTCGCGCAGGCCTCGAAGCAGGGCCAGCAGCGCCTCGGGCTGGTCGAAGGGCTCGCCGCCGGACAGGGTGATGCCTTCGGCCCGGGCCAGCCAGGGTTGCAGGTCGTCCAGCACCTGGGCCAACGGCAAGGGGTGCTTGCCCGGCCCCCAGGTGTCCGCGGAAATGCAGCCTGCACAGCGGATGCTGCACCCCTGGAACCACAGGCCCAGGCGCTGCCCCGGCCCCAGGGTGGTGACCGGGAAGTGCACCCGCGACAGGCTGATGTTCACGAGGCTCGGGCAAGCAGTTGCAGGCCGCCGGCCTGCAGTTGGCGGATTTCGAAGGATTGGCCGGGCTGCGCATCCTGGTCGAACAGGGCCCGGGCCAGGGGGTTGAGCAGGTGCGCCTCCAACTGGTTGCGAATGCCCCGGCCACCGTTGGACAGGTCCTGCAGGCACAGCTGGCGCAGGTTGTGCAGCGAGTCGTCATCGAGCTGCACATGCAGGGCCTGGGCCGCCAGGTCGGCGAGGATATTGCCGACCATCTGCTGGAAGATCTGCTCGGCGATGTCCGGGCGGATGAAGTCGAAGACGATGACGTTCTCGCCGATCCGGTTGAGGATTTCCGGGCGGTTGAGCACCAGTTTGAAATAGCGCTCGATCTCGCCCTGGACCTTGCCTTGCACCGCTTCGAAGGCTTCGCCGGGCTGGACGTTGGCGACTCGCTCGCCGTTGTCGCCCTGGCGGTAGATGCCCAGGTTGGAGGTGAAGACGATCAGCGCCTCGGAGAAGTACACCCGGTCGCCCCGGCCTGAGGTAAGCACACCGTCATCAAGGATCTGCAGGAACTTGTCGAGGATCCGCGGGTGAGCCTTTTCGATCTCGTCGAACAGCACCACGCTAAAGGGTTTTTCGCGGATCGCATTGGTCAGTTCGCCGCCCACGTCGTAGCCGACATAGCCGGGTGGCGCGCCTACCAGACGCTGGTCCGCGTGTTCGGCGCTGAATTCTGACATATCGAAGCGGATGTACGCGCTTTCATCGCCAAACAGCAGGCTGGTGATGGTCTTGGCCAGTTCGGTCTTGCCGACCCCGGTGGGCCCGGCAAGAAAGGCCACGCCCCGGGGCCGGTTGCCCTTGCGGCTGGCGCCGACCCCGGTCATGGCGCGCTTGACGATATCCAGCATGTGGGTCACGGCGTGGCCCTGGCCCTTGACCCGCTGGCGGATGAAACCGTCGGCCTGGCGGATGCGCTGGCGGTCGATCTTCAGCCAGGGGTCTTCGGTGACCCCGACTTTATAGCGGCGTACGGCATCGCCGATGCGTTCCATGGCCAGGCCTTCGACCCGGGCCAGTTGGACGATCGCGTTGAGGTCGAGCAGCAGCAGGCCCTCGGTGTTTTCGACGAAGGCCCGCACCGCGCTGTCGCGGCTTTCTTCGCTGGCCTCCTGGGCGCCGGGCAGGCCGCGCAACAGTGCCGGAGCCAGGGCCTGGCGGGCCTGCTGGTCGGGTTTGGACACGGGAATCGGCCGCAGGCGTGGGTTGTCGATCAGCATCCAGTCGGGCAGGTCGCCTTCCTTTTCCACCACCCAGAGAATGCTGTTGAAGAACGGCGTGCGCAGCTCCCCGGCCGGGCGGCTGCGGGCCTGGTGGGACAGTACCAGGGCCTGGGTGAACAGCTGGTGTTCTGCGGCGCTCAGGGCGTCGTTGCGGATCACCAGGCGTGAAGCGAAATCGACAATCAGGGCCAGGGGCGCGCCCTGGCGCTCCACCAGGCGCGGCAAGGTCGCCGACAACAGGTCGAGGCCGGCCGGCGCCGCTCCTTCCACCGGGGTCAGGCCCAGCTCGCGCAGCAGGTTGTCGGCCTGGGCCGGCTCGCTGCCGGGGGGCAGCAAAACCCTGAGGCCGCCAAGGGGGTCCCAGCTCAGCACATGGGCATAGCCCGCCGCCAGCAGTTCGTCGCGCAGATTGAGGTTGAAAGGCTGGGGGGTGATGACCCCGGGGGCGACCTCACTGGCCTGAAGGTCGCGGACGTTGCCGGACAGGACGAATTGGCTTTTCAGGGGTAGAAAGCGCAGCAGATCGCGCAGCCAGCGTGGCTTTTCGAAAGTGGCAGTCCTTGGCATGGAAGCGGAGCTCGTCGTAGGAAGCAGGACGCGACATTAGCATAGGGACGTTTTTACTTACGATGCTGCACAGGTTTTCTTACCTGTCAGCGTTGAGTGGGAATCCGGCTTGCGAGGGAAGATGCCCGTGAGATCGCCTTCGCCGGCAAGCCGGCTCCTACGGATATGAACGCGATGTTGCTGCAGGCGCTGGCTACGGGGTGTCGGTGGCGGCGTCGGGCTCCAGCAGGCGGGCGCCCGGGCCGGCGTCTCCCAGGGCATCTCCATAGTTGCGCAGCGGGCACCCTTCCATGGACAGGCAGCCACAGCCAATGCACTGGTTCAGCCGCTCGCGCAGCAGGCTCAGTTGGCGGATGCGTTCGTCCAGTTCGCGGCTCCACTGTTCCGACAGGCGCTGCCAGTCCGCGGCAGTGGGCGCGCGGTCGGCGGGCAGGGTCGCCAGGGCCTGGCCGATCTCTGCCAGGGGAATACCCAGGCGCTGGGCCACCTTGATCAGCGACACCCGGCGCAGCACCGAACGTGGGTAGCGGCGCTGGTTGCCCGCGTTGCGATGGCTGTGGATCAGGCCCTTGGTTTCGTAGAAATGCAGCGCGGTGACGGCTACGCCACTGCGGGCCGACAGTTGGCCGACGCTCAGCTCTTTATGACGGGAGTCGGGTTCGATCATCAGTGGACCTCGGGAGGAAAAATACGCTTGACCTTGACTTAACTAGAGGTTTTACCCTGCGGCGCATTCAACAGCAATATTCTGTTTGCCCCCAGTGGAGAGTGATCCATGAGCGCTTTTGAAAAGACCCGCAGCTTTACCCAATTGATCGAGTTCGAGATCGAGCCCCATCAGCAACAGGCCCTGGTATCGGCCCTGGCCGAGCAGACCGAGCGCCTGGCCCAGGGCTATGGCGGTTTCCTGAGTGCCAGCGTGCAGGCCAGCGACGATGGCCGGCGGGTGCTCAATTACCTGCAATGGCAATCCCGGGAAGCCGGCGAAGCGGCGTTCCGGCGCTTCGAGAACGGCGAGCAGGATTTCTGGCAGTTGATCCTCGCCCACCAGGCCAAGACCGTGACCTTCGGTTCATTCCAGGTGCGCAGCAGCATTGCCCGTAGCCACGACAATGCCTTGCACTGCGACCTGCCGGGCTAGATCGACAGTTGCAGGGTGCGCTCGTTGGGCGCATCGATGGGGCGCCGCTTGTTCACCGCCAGTTCGCCGATCTTGATCAGCCGGGTCCGGGTGACGTTGCGGCTCAGGCCCAGCAGGTTGGCGGTGTGCACCTGATTGTAGTGGCTGAAGCGGTAGGCCGCGCGCAGCAAGGCATCCTCGACCTTTTCGTGCAGGGCCCCGGCCTGTTCGGCGAAGAGTTTTTCAAAGGCCCGTTCCAGCAGGGCCTCGGCAGAGTCGTCGTGGCTCGGGTGGCTGTCGTCGGCGCGTTCGATGCGCATGTTGGACAGGCGCAGGTCGTCGCGCTGGATCACCCCGTTGCGGCAGATCAGCAGGGTGTGGTGGATGACGTTTTCCAACTCGCGGATGTTGCCCGGCCAACTGTAGCTCTTGAGCTTGTGCTCGGCCTCGGGGCTGATGCTGATGCTGCCGTAGCCCAGGCGCTGGCTGTAGGCCTCGATGAAGTGCCGGGTCAGCGGCAGGATGTCGCCGGGGCGCTCGCGCAGCGGGCTCAGTTCCAGGCTGACCACGTCCAGGCGGTAATACAGGTCTTCGCGAAAATGCCCGGCGTTGATGGCCTTTTCCAGTTGCACGTTGGTGGCGGCCAGTACGCGCACATCGATGGGAATGCTCTTGCGCGAACCCAGGCGCACCACTTCGCGCTCCTGCAGCACCCGCAGCAGCTTGACCTGGATGGCCATGGGCAGGTCGCCGATCTCGTCGAGGAACAGGGTGCCGCCGTCGGCCTCTTCGAACCACCCGGCCTTGGCGCTGAGGGCGCCGGTAAAGGCGCCTTTCTCATGGCCGAACAGTTCCGCCTCCACCAGGGATTCGGAGAAGGCACCGCAGTTCACCGCCACGAACGGTCGGTTGCGCCGGGCACTGAGGTTGTGGATATGGCGCGCCACCAGCTCCTTGCCGGTCCCGGTTTCGCCAATGATCAGCACGCTGGCTTCGCTCGGTGCCACCTGTTGCAGGTGCGCCAGCAGGGCCTGGGATTTCGGGTCCTCGAACACCTGGGCGGTGGCGCGGATCGAGGTCGCCAGGGCGGGCGAAGGGGGTAGGGTCAGAAGCTGCATCGGCACTCTCCGTCGAACAGAAGGCTAGGAGTAGAAAGTCGGGGTTGGCAGGGACTGGTTCAGCGCCCAGTCGCCCAGCTCATGAAGCTTGTAGTCCAGCGGGTCGTGCAGGGTCTGGGTGCGCAGGTTGCGCCAGTGCCGGTCCAGGCCCAGGGAGGCGTGGGTCGAGCGCGCGCCGGTGACTTCGAACAGGCGGCTGCACAGCTCCAGGCCCTGGCGGCTGGCGGCGACCTTGGCGGTGGCGATGGCCGTGGCCAGGTGCCCGCGCTCTTCGGCGCTGAGGGCCGGGCCCTTGGCCCAGGCCTGGTCCAGCAGCGCGGCGGCTCGCTCCACCAGCAGGCGGATGCCTTCCAGGGCGACCCAGAATTCGCCGTAGTGGCTGAGTATGTAGGGGTCCTGGCGCACGTCCTGGGCGCTGGACTTATGCCAGACCCGGGTTTCGCCGAGGGTGTACTGCCGGGCTTCTTCGAAGGCGCCTTCGGCGATACCGAGGAACATGTGGGTGAAGGTCAGTTGGGCGATCAGCGGGCGCAGGCAGGCGAATGGTGTGCTCAGCGGGCCGGGGTCCAGCAGCAGTTCCGACTCCTCCACCCGTACCCGTTCGAAGGTGGCGCTGCCGCTATCGGTCTGGCGCTGGCCGATGTTGTTCCAGTCGTGGTGCAGGGTGATGCCGCTGCGGCCGCTGGGGATCGCGGCGATCAGCAACTTGCCGCCATTGCTTTCGTCCACCGCCGAGGCAATGAGCATTTCCGAGTCGCTGGCACCGGAGCAGAAGCTCTTCTTGCCGGAGAACTCGCGCCAGCCCCCCAGGTTCCGGACCACGGTGCGGGTGTCCAGTGGGTTCAGGGCGTTGCCCCAGAACCAGTTCTTGCGTGCGGTCTGTTCGAACCAGGGTTGCCACTGTTCGGGTTTGGCAAACAGGCGCACGGTGGCCAGCATCAGGTGGTGGAAGCCGAAGACATGGGCGATGGAGCTGTCGACCCGGGCGAATTCGCGGACGATGTTCAGCGTCTCGCTCCAGGGCGCGCCGAGCCCGCCGAACTGGCTGGGAATGCTCAGGGCCAGCAGGCCGCTTTGGCGCAGCGCGTCGCGCTCGGCCTTGGGGGTGCCGCCGCGCTCGTCGCGCTCGACGGCGGTCAGGGCAAACTCGGCGGCCAGTTGGCGGGCGGTCTGCAGGGGGGACAACAGGGCGCTTTGCGGTTTGGCAGTCACGCGGTGTTCCTCGTTCGTGGCCGTTGTGGCGGCTGGGAAAAGGTGCTGCGAGCTGCAGGAGCTGGCTTGCCAGCGAAGCGGGCCGGAAGATCGCCTTCGCCGGCAAGCCGGCTCCTGCAACAGCATTGGGGATTTCAGCGGCTGTTGGGCAACACGTCGTTGGCGATCATTTCGCCGAACGGCCCGGTGAGGTTGGTGACACCGCGGCCGGCCAGGCTGGCATAGGGCTCCGGCAGCAGCGGGAACACCAGCTCGGCGAAGCGATAGGCTTCTTCCAAGTGCGGGTAGCCGGAGAAAATGAAGCTCTCGATTCCCAGGTCCGCGTACTCCTTGATGCGCTCGGCCACTTGCTGCGGGTTGCCCACCAGGGCGGTACCGGCGCCACCGCGCACCAGGCCGACCCCGGCCCAGAGGTTGGGGGCGATCTGCAACTGGTCGCGGCGCCCGCCGTGCAGCGCTGCCATGCGCCGCTGGCCTTCGGAGTCGAAGCGGGAAAAGGACTGCTGGGCGGCGGCGATGGTGTCGTCGCTGATGTGCTCGATCAGCTTGTCCGCGGCTTTCCAGGCTTCGTCCTCGGTCTCACGCACGATCACATGCAGGCGGATGCCGAACTTCACCGTGCGGCCCTTGCGCGCTGCACGTTCGCGTACGTCGGCCAGTTTCTGCGCCACCGCCGCCGGTGGCTCGCCCCAGGTCAGGTAGACATCCACCTGGTCCGCCGCCAGTTCATGAGCGGCCTCGGAGGAACCGCCGAAGTACAGCGGCGGGTAGGGTTTCTGCACGGGCGGGTAGAGCGCCTTGGCGTTCTGCACATGCAGGTGCTTGCCTTCGAAGTCCACGGCTTCGCCTTGCAGCACCCGACGCCAGATCTGCAGGAATTCGTCAGTGACTTCATAGCGTTCGCTGTGGCTGAGGAAGCTGCCGTCGCCGCGGTTTTCGTCCGGGTCGCCGCCGGTGACCACGTTGATCAGCAGGCGGCCGTTGGACAGCCGGTCCAGGGTCGCGGCCATGCGCGCGGAAACCGTGGGGGAGATGATCCCCGGGCGGATCGCCACCAGGTAGCGCAGGCGTTCGGTCAGGGGCACCAGGGCCGAGGCGATCACCCAGGAGTCTTCGCAGGAGCGCCCGGTGGGAATCAGCACACCGTGGTAGCCCAGGCTGTCCGCGGCCTGCGCCACTTGCTTGAGGTAGTTGAGGGTGACCGGGCGCGCGCCCTGGGCAGTGCCGAGGAAATGGCCGTCGCCGTGGGTCGGAAGAAACCAGAACACATCCATGACAGCTCCTCAGGCGATTTTCAGCAGGTGGGTCGGGTGGGCGCGAAACAGCGGCGCGGCCCGTTCGGCGGCGAGCTGGATGCGCGCTTTGAGCAGCTCGCTGGTGATCTGGTAATTGCTGAAGTCGGCCTCGGTGGCGTACACGCCGATCGGCAGGGTCAGGGCCTGGAAGAAACTGAACAGTGGGCGTAGCTGGTGATCCAGAACCAGGGCATGGCGTTCGCTGCCACCCGTCGCGGCCAGCAGCACCGGGGTGTCGATCAGGGCATTGAGATCGATCAGGTCGAACAGGTGCTTGAGCAGGCCGGGATAGGAACCGCGATACACCGGGGCGGCGACGATCAGCAGGTCGGCGTTCTCGATGGCCTGGAGTTCGGCTTCAACCTCGGCCGGCAGTTCCTGGCGCGACAGGGCGGCACCCACCGGGCGGGCGATATCCCCCAGTTCGATCAGGTGGGCGTTAAAGGACAGGTGCCCGGACAGTTCAGCCAGCAGGGCCTGGGTCAGCACCAGGGTGCGCGATGGGCGCCAGGTTCCACCGGAAAGGGCTACGACGTTCAAGGGGCGGGACATGATCAGTTCCTTTTTAAACAGTGGCTCAACGAGCAGTGGCAGGTCCCAGGCTCTGGAGCAAGAGCTGTACCAAAGACTTGCAGCCCTTGGACGGCGCGGTTTTGCGCTGATCTGCAGTTGCCGGGTGCTGTTGCCCAACCACTGTTTTGTTGATCGGCTGTTGCCTGGCCAACAGTTGCTCTGGCAACAGTTGGCGGGCGAGATGGGACTGTTATAAAGGCTTGTTGTTATTCCTCAAAAGAGCTTGTTTCCATATTTATAGAGTTTTATGGAATATGAAGGTGCGCAGCGCCCTGGCCTTGGAACGATCGATAGCCACTATCGAGCAGGGTGATTTTTGCCGCTGATGGCGCGCGAGTAGCCTGTGTCCATTGTTCGCAACCCGCCCCAGGTGCTCGCCATGAAGGCTTTCTCTGCTGTCTTGCTGTTGTTGGTCTCCAGTGTGCTGGCCGGTTGTGCCAGCCCCGGTGCACCGGAGTTGCGGCCCTATACCGCGCAGGAAACCCGGGAGCTGGCTATGGAGGCGTTGAACCGGCGCGGTTTGTCCTTCGATGAATACCAGCAGAAAAAGGCCGAGTTGCTGGGCCGCCCGGCGAGCTTCGACAGCCAGGGTGAAATGAGTGCGCAGCGCAATATCAGTCGCCATCAACCTGCCAGTTGAGAAGAACTGTACTGGTCCAAGTTTTCAGCAACTGTCCGTGGGTTTCAGCCTGAGGCTGGGTTAGGGTCGAGGCCTGATCGACCTGCCCCGGATCTTGCCCCCATGAGCCTTTCCCCTGACCTGCTGTTGGCCTTCGCCCTGTTTGCCCTGGTCACTTCCATCACGCCCGGCCCCAACAACACCATGTTGCTGGCCTCGGGGGTGAACTTCGGCTTCAACCGTTCCATTCCCCACATCCTCGGCATCAGCTGCGGCTTCTTTGTCCTGGTGCTGGCGGTCGGCCTGGGCCTTGGGGCGGTGTTCGAGGCCTACCCGCTGCTGTACAGCGTGCTGCGCTACGTTGGCGCCGCGTACCTTCTGTACCTGGCGTGGAAGATTGCCCGTTCCGGGCCGCTGTCCGATGAACAGCAGCACCATGGCCGGCCGCTGGGCTATTGGGGCGCCGCGGCGTTCCAGTGGGTCAATCCCAAGGCCTGGGTCATGGCAGTGGGGGCCATCAGTACCTACACCCCGTTGCAGGGCTACTTCACCAATGTGCTGGTGATTGCCGCGGTGTTCGCGCTGATCAATGCGCCCACGGTGAGCCTCTGGGCTGCGTGCGGCAGCCTGCTGCGCAATGTGTTGCGCAACTCGCGCTGGTTGCGCCTGTTCAATCTGTTGATGGCCGCCTTGCTGGTGCTTTCCCTGGCACCGCTGTTGTTCGAAAAGATGAGTTGAACGGCGCTTCATGGCGCTGCCTCGAGCCTGTAAGCTGCGATGCAGGAGCGTTCCTACGCACTTTTAAACGAAGATGTTCTTCTTTAACTGCATCCGATCGGGTATTGCTCAAGGCCAGCCGTTGCCGCGCCGCCTATGCACGGCGCATGGCTGCCTCGCCTTTTTGCCAGCATATGCCGACCCTGGAACAAGCTCTGCGGGTTTTCAGTCATGAACAAGCGTCCTCTTTATTTCGACTACGCCGCCACCACGCCGGTGGATGAGCGAGTCATTCAGGTCATGCTGGAGTGCCTGGGTTTCAACGCCCATTTCGGCAATCCGGCGTCCAGTTCACACGCCTTTGGCCGGGAAGCGCGGGGTTACGTCGAGCGCGCCCGGCAACAAGTGGCACAACTGGTCGGCGCGCAGCCCGAGGAGATTGTCTGGACCTCCGGCGCTACTGAATCCAACAACCTGGCCCTCAAGGGGGTGATGCAGGCCCGGGGCGTGAGCGGCGGCCATGTCATCACCAGCCAGATCGAACACAAGGCGGTGCTCGACACCGCCCGGCAACTGCAGGAGGCCGGGGTCGCAGTGACCTACCTGGTGCCGGATGCCGATGGCCTGATCACCGCGCAAGCGGTCAGCGAAGCCCTGCGCGACGACACCTTCCTGGTGTCGCTGATGCTGGTGAACAACGAACTGGGCACCCTCAACGACATTCCGGCCATTGGCCAGGTGGTGCGTGAGCGTGGCGCCCTGTTGCATGTGGATGCCGCCCAGGGTGCGGGCAAGGTGGCCATCGATCTGGCCCGGTGGCCGGTGGACCTGATGTCGTTCTCGGCCCATAAGCTATATGGCCCCAAGGGCATCGGCGCGCTGTATGTCGGGCCGCGGGCGCAGCAACACGTGCAGGCGCAGATTCATGGCGGCGGCCATGAGGGCGGCTTGCGCTCCGGAACCCTGGCCACCCACCAGATCGCGGCCATGGGCGCCGCCTTCGCCCTGGCCGGCGAACTGTTCGAGGAAGAAACCGCCGCCATCGTGCGCCTGCGCCTGCGCCTGCTGGAGCAACTGGCGGGTATCGCCGGCCTGCGCTTGAATGGCAGTGTCACCCAGCGCATTCCCCACACCCTGAGCCTGACCTTCACCGAGGGAGGTTTTGATGGGGCGGCGTTGGGCGCGGCCCTGGCCTTTTCCGCGACTTCGGCCTGCAACTCGGCAAGCAATGCGCCTTCCCATGTATTGCTGGCGCTGGGGCATGATGCCGGGCAGGCCGCACGGACCATCCGCTTGAGCCTCGGGCGTTTCACCTGCGAACAGGATGTGGATCGCGCCGCTCAGCTGATCCAGGCGGCGACCGCCTCAGCCCCTGCGTTCTGGGCCACAACACAACCTTGAGGGTCGAGTGACTTCGATCTTCCATAACAATGATTAAGCCGGTTAAGGAGACACAATGAGTACCCAGCCTTCGACCAATGGAGTGGTCCCCCAGCGCTTGGCGCATGTCCGTCAGATGATGAGCCGCGAAGGCATTCACGCCTTGCTGGTGCCCTCGGCCGACCCGCACCTGTCGGAATACCTGCCGGGCTACTGGCAAGGGCGCCAGTGGCTATCGGGGTTTCATGGATCGGTCGGGACCTTGATCGTGACCGCTGACTTTGCCGGCGTATGGGCCGACAGCCGTTACTGGGAGCAGGCCACCAAGGAACTCAAGGGCAGCGGCATCGAACTGGTGAAGTTGCAACCGGGCCAGCCCGGCCCCCTGGACTGGCTGGCCGAGCAGACCCCGCAAGGTGCGGTGGTGGCGGTGGACGGCGCGGTCATGGCCTTGGCTTCGGCCCGTACCCTGGGCAGCAAGCTGCAGGAACGCGGGGCCAGCCTGCGTACCGATATCGACCTGCTACAGGAAGCCTGGGACGACCGCCCGTCTTTGCCCGATCAACCGGTCTATCAGCATTTGCCGCCCCAGGCCACCCAGAGCCGGGTCGAGAAGCTTGCGGCGTTGCGCGCAACCCTCAAGGAACGCGGCGCCGACTGGCATTTCATCGCTACCCTCGATGACATTGCCTGGCTGTTCAACCTGCGCGGCGCCGATGTGTCCTTCAACCCGGTGTTTGTCTCCTTTGCCCTGATCAGCCAGCAGCAGGCGACCTTGTTCGTGGCCTTGAGCAAGGTCGATGAGGCATTGCGCGCGCAACTGGAGGTGGATGGCGTCAGCCTGCGCGACTATTCAGAGGTGTCCGCGGCCTTGCAGGCAGTGCCGGAAGGCGTAGCGTTGCAGATCGACCCGGCGCGCGTCACCGCGGGCTTGCTGGAGCACCTGAACCCCGGGGTGAAGCTGCTGGAGGGGCTCAACCCCACCACCCTGGCCAAGTCGCGCAAGAGCCTGGCGGACGCCGAGCACATTCGCCAGGCCATGGAGCAGGATGGCGCGGCGCTCTGCGAATTCTTCGCCTGGCTGGACAGCGCCCTGGGGCGTGAACGCATTACCGAACTGACCATCGATGAGCGCCTGACGGCCGCCCGTGAGCGGCGCCCAGGTTATGTCTCGCTAAGCTTCAATACCATTGCTGCGTTCAACGCCAACGGCGCCATGCCCCATTACCACGCCACGCCCGAAGAGCATGCGGTGATCGAGGGTGATGGCCTGTTGCTGATCGATTCCGGCGGCCAGTACCTGGGGGGCACAACCGATATCACGCGCATGGTGCCGGTGGGGACGCCGAGTGCCGAGCAGAAGCGCGATTGCACCCGGGTGCTCAAGGGCGTTATCGCGCTGTCCCGGGCGCAGTTTCCGCGGGGCATTCTGTCGCCGTTGCTGGATGCCATCGCCCGGGCGCCGATCTGGGCCGAAGGTGTGGACTACGGGCACGGCACCGGGCATGGCGTCGGTTATTTTCTAAACGTTCACGAAGGCCCGCAGGTGATTGCCTATCAGGCCGCAGCGACGCCGCAGACTGCGATGCAACCGGGGATGATCACTTCGATCGAACCCGGGACCTACCGCCCTGGCCGCTGGGGCGTACGAATCGAGAACCTGGCGCTCAACCGTGAGGCGGGCAAGACCGAGTTCGGTGAGTTTCTGAACTTCGAAACCCTCACCCTGTGCCCGATCGATACCCGTTGCCTGGAGCCATCGCTGCTCACCGAGGATGAGCGCGAATGGTTCAACGGCTATCACGCTGAAGTCCGCCGGCGCCTCAGCCCGCTGCTGGAGGGCCCGGCCCTGGAGTGGTTGCAGGTTCGTACTGCGGCTATCTGAGGAAAGATGTCGCCCGCGCAAGGCGGGTGACGTCACGCGATGGGTTCCTGGCAATGGCGCGGCCGCTGCCAGGGACAGGGCAGGTTACGGCGCGTTCAAGGCTTCGCGGACGAAATCCAGGCGGTCCTGGCCAAAGAACAGTTCGTCTCCCACGAACATGCTGGGCGCGCCGAACACACCTTTTTGCAACGCCTGTTCGGTCTTGTCCTTGAGGGCGGCCTTGACCTCTTCGTCATTGCTCAGGTCGAGGATCTGCTGCGGGTCGAAGCCACCTTGTTCCAGGACCTGGGTGATGGTGGCCGGGTCGTTGAGATTGCGTTTGTCCACCCAGAGCGCACGGAACAGGCAGTCGAGGAATTCACCGAAACGTTCCGGCAGGCGCAGTTGAACCCCGGTGGTGGCACGCATCAGCAGCAGGGTATTGATGGGAAAGTGCGGATTGAAGTTGAGCTCCACCCCATAGCGCCGGGCAAAGCGCGCCAGGTCGTGCAGCATGTACCGGCCCTTGGCGGGAACACTGATGGGGGAAGCGTTGCCGGTGGTCTTGAAGACCCCGCCCAGCAGCATGGGCTGATACACCAGCTGGCTATTGGTTTCGGCGCAGATTTTTGGCAGTTGGGTATAGGCCAGGTATGAGGTCGGGCTGCCCAGGTCGAAGAAGAACTCCACCTTTTTGCTCATGTTTCAGACTCCTTGATTGTTGTTATTGGAGAAGGCCTTACCAGCGTTCGTTCCACGGGCGCAGGTCCAGCTCGAAGGTCCAGGCGTCCCGGGGCTGGCTGTGCAGGTACCAGTAGTTTTCGGCGATATGCTCGGGGTTGAGGATGCCGTCCTGGTCCTTGAGGGCGTATTTTTCGGGAAAGCTGGTACGGATGAAATCGGTGTCGATGGCACCGTCGACGATGACATGGCCGACATGGATGTTCAGGGGGCCCAGTTCCCGCGCCATGCTCTGGGCCAGGGCGCGAATGCCGTGCTTGGCCCCGGCGAAGGCGGCAAAGCCGGCGGCACCGCGTACGCCTGCGGTGGCGCCGGTGAACAGAATAGTGCCGCGTTGGCGTTTGGCCATGCGCTTGGCCACTTCCCGCGCATTGAGAAAGCCCGAAAAGCAGGCCATTTCCCAGATCTTGAAATACTTGCGTGCGGTTTCTTCAAGAATGCTGCAGGGCACATTGGCGCCAATATTGAAGACAAAGGCCTCGATAGGGCCGATCTGGGTTTCGATCTGCTCGATCAGCGCGATCACGTCCTCCTCTTTGCGTGCATCACAGCCAAAACCATGGGCCTGGCCGCCGGACTGCTGGATGGCGTCCACCAGGGGTTGCAGTTTGTCCGCGCTGCGGCGGGTCATGCAGGCAATAAAGCCTTCGGCGGCGAAACGCTTGGCAATGGCACCGCCGGTCGCGTCGCCGGCACCCACTACCAGTACGACTTTGTTCTTGTTCAAGGTTGCAGTCATGGGAGGTTCGCTCTTTGGTAAACGATCGTTAACTAAACGAACGTTATGCTATGATTTTTCCGTCGTCAAGAAAACTTGGGAGCCCGTCAGGGAATGCGTTATTCAGCCAGTCACAAGCAGGAAACCCGCGAGCGTCTGCTGCAAAGCAGCGCGGCGCAGGCCAAGAACGAAGGTTTTTCCACTGTGGGGGTGGATGCCTTGATGAAAGCCATTGGCCTGAGTGGCGGGGCTTTCTATAGCCACTTCACCTCCAAGGACGAATTGTTCAGCTCGATTGTCGAGCGCGAGTTGAGCCAGAGCCTGGCGCGCCTGGGCGGGGAGGGGCAGCAGAATCAGGAGAAGTTGCGTCGCTGTCTGAAGCAGTACTTGAGCGTGGCGCATCTGCAACAGCCGGGTGCTGGCTGCGCACTGCCGGCATTGGGTGCGGAGATTGCCCGGGGGAGCCTAGAGGTGCGGCAGGAGGCGCAGGACTGGATCTGCCGCTTGCACCAGGCTTGGGCGCAGACTCTGGGCAGCGAGAGCCTGGCCTGGTCGATCCTGTCCCAGTGCGTTGGCGCGTTGGTGGTAGCGCGAATGCTGGTGAACCCCGCCGTTCAGCGTCAGGTGCTGGCGTCCAGCCATGAGCAGATCATCGGACAGCTGGAGCGGCTGCCCGCAAGTTGACCGGCAAGGCTATTTGCAGATGACGATCATGCTGCGGCTGGTGTAGCCGGCAGGGTTCAGGCCGAAGGGGTAGTCGCCTGGGTCTTCCACGGCATCACCGGACTTGGCGATGACCTTGTAGCCTTTGGGGCCGCAGGACTCAGTCGCCTTGGTGTAGCACTTTTCCCAGGAAGAAGATAAACCCGAGCAGTTGATGTGGAGTCCTTTCTTGCCCCGTTTGACTTCGGTTTTCGCGGTCGCCGCGCAGCCTGCAATTGCAAGTACGGCCAACAGTATCAAAAATCGTTTCATCCCCGTCCTTATCGCTAGCCCCGGATCTGGCGTCCGAGTGTGACTGCATTACCTGTCGTCTTTTGCGTGTGCGATATCCCTGTCCGGCAACTCCCTGGGCGACGTTGAGTAGCCGGCTAAACATGGCCTAAATGAGCACCAATTACCAGAGTTGAATCTCAATCAACTGCAACTATTGGTTTGGCCTCGCGGCGCATGGTCATGGTGGCGCCTACGGAAGCCAGGATGATGCAAGCGATTGCCGTCCACTGAGACAGGGACAGGTACTCGTGGAGGAACAACAGGCCGGAAAGCGCGCCGAACGCGGGCTCGATACTCATCAGGGTGCCGAAGGTCCGGGCTGGCATGCGAGTCAGGGCAACCATCTCCAGGCTATAGGGGAGGGCTGTGGACAAGATGGCGACTCCCAGGGCAACCGGGATCAGGGAGGGAGTCAGTAGTGCGGCGCCGGCATGGACTATGCCTATGGGGGCGACAAAGAGAGCGGCAATCATGACGCCCAGAGCGGCGGTCTGAATGCCATTCTCGGCTCCGGCCTTCTGTCCGAAGAGTATGTACAGCGCCCAGCAGACCCCGGCCCCCAGTGCATAGCCTGCACCGACCAGGTCGATGGCTGTTTCTGTGGCTCCGGTGGGAATAAGCAGTAGCAGCCCGATGATAGCCAGAGCGATCCACAGGAAGTCTATGGCCTTGCGTGACGCATAGATGGCTACTGCGAGGGGGCCTGTGAACTCGAGGGCGACGGCGATGCCCAGAGGGACACTCCTGAGGGACATATAGAAGAGGAAGTTCATGCCGCCCAGGGCCATGCCGTAGATGATCACGGTGCGCAGGGTGTTGGTGGTGAACTTGGCGCGCCAGGGTCTTAATAGAAGCAGCATGATGATGCTGGCGAAAATCAGCCGCAGGGTTGTGGTTCCTTGTGCGCCAACGATTGGGAACATGCTCTTGGCCAGTGAGGCTCCTGACTGAATCGAGGCCATGGCAATAAGCAGCAGCCCCACCGGAAACAGGGTCGAGGCAAGGCTGCGCGGTTGATCATTCATGCAAGGGGTCATCCAGAGTGTTGGGGGAGGGGCACCTGGAACATGATGCTCAACTAATCACGGATGAGCAATATAGTGCGCATGGTCTTTTTTACGCCTCTATATAGAAGCTGCGAATGGGCTGTTTTGCGGCTGATCATAGAAAATGCAAATTAAGTGTTGACGGCAGATTCTACAGGTCTATAATTCGCCCCACTTCCGGCGCAGTCGAAA
>NZ_JBXALN010000010.1:0-297008 GCF_058799535.1 Pseudomonas sp. GW822-FHT06D10
CGGGAATAGCTCAGTTGGTAGAGCACGACCTTGCCAAGGTCGGGGTCGCGAGTTCGAGTCTCGTTTCCCGCTCCAAATTCACAAGAACGCCGCTCATTGAGCGGCGTTTTTGTTTGCCTGCGATTCAACGCTGCAGCCAGTGCCCAGCAAAAAGGCCCGCCAGTACACCTGCGCGGGCCTTTGTCGTTTGCCTTGCCTACAGCGACAGCAGCAACCGCCCGGCGAACAGCAGCAGGATCAGCCCCATGCAGCGCTCGAACCAGTGCCCCAGGCGCATGAACAGCAAGCGCACCCGAGAGCTGGAGAAGAACAGCGCGACGATCACGAACCACAGCGCATTCACCAGGCACATCCAGGCGCCATATAGGGCCTGGATGCTCAGTGGGGTGGTGGCGCTGACCAGGGTGGTGAAGATCGCCAGGAAAAACAGGGTCGCCTTGGGGTTGGTGGCATTGGTCAGAAACCCCGTGGTAAAGGCTCGCAGCAAGGTCTGTTGGGGCTCATCGGTGGGCGCCTCGCCGGGAAGGCTGGTCTTGGCCTTGCTGCGCAGCAGGCTGATACCCAAGTACAGAATGTAGGCGCCGCCCAGCAGCTTGGCCGCGCTCAGCAACCAGGGCGTAGCGTGCATCAGGGCGCCCACCCCCAGCAGGGTGTAGAGCACGTGCACCGAGATGCCGGCGCCGATGCCCAGGGCGGTACAGACCCCGGTCATGCGGCCAAAGCGCACGCTCTGGCGGATGGTCACGGCAAAATCCGGCCCGGGAGCGACCACCGCGAGAAAGTGAACCAGGGCCAGGGCGAGGAACTCGCCAAGATAGTTGGACAGCATGCGGACTCCGCAAAGCAGGGTGGTTGAGTGGCAGGCCGTTTTCAGTCGAGGCTGTAGCTGACCGAAAGGGTGCCTTTCTTGAGTGAGACCGCGGTGATGAGCACCGCGCCCAGTTGCTGCAGGTGGCTGACGTGGGTGCCGCCGCAACCATAGGCCGGCAGTTGGCCAAAGCTGATCTGGCGCGAACCGTCCGCCATTGTGCTATGCCGTTCCAGGTCGGCCTCTATCCACAGCGCAATCGCGTCCTGCACGCTGGCGCCGTCGATCTCCCGGGGCTGCTCTGCCGGTTTGAACGACACCCGGCCTTCACCTGGCCAGTGATGGGCCTTGATCGGTATCCAGCCCTGGCTTTGCACGAAGTGGCCGATCAGGTGCCCGGCGGAGTGCATGCGGCTGTTGAACAGGCGCGCGGCCTCATCGACCCGGGCCTCGAAAATGCCCGGCTCCAGCGGCTGGTCCAGGTAATGCACGATCTGCTCGCCTTCCTGGGCCACCCGCAGAACGGCGGCCTGGCCGATCCAGCCGGTATCGCTGGGCTGGCCGCCACCCTGGGGGTGGAAGGGCGTGGCGTTGAGGGTGACCGCGAATTGCTGTTCGTGGGGGATGCAGCTCAGGACCTCGACGGAGGTCAGTAACTGGTCATTGTCGTAATACAGGCGCCGCGTCATTTCTCTAACCCTGGAATTCAGTGTTTTTTTATTATGCGGCCTGGGCAATTGCGTGATAATCCGTTCGAAACTCAATGGACTATTGCGTCATGAGCATAAATCTACCCCTGCCTTTGCTGGCAGAAATGGCCATTTTCGTCAGGGTCGTGGAGACCGGCAGCTTCTCCGAGGCGGCACGCCAGCTGGGCTCCTCGCCTTCGGCGGTCAGCCGCAGCATCTCGCGCCTGGAAAAGGCCCTGGCCACCCGGTTGTTGCAGCGCACCACACGCAAGTTGCGCTTGAGCGACGGTGGCGAAGAGGTGTTCAAGCGTTGCAGTGAAATGGTCAGTGCGGCCCGTTCGGTGATGGAGGTCAGCGGCCAGTTCACCCACGAAGCCGAAGGCGTGGTGCGGGTCAGCGTGCCCAAGGCGGTGGGGCGTTTCGTGGTGCACCCGCACATGCCGGAGTTTCTGCGGCGCTATCCCCAGGTCGATGTGGAACTGCTGCATGAGGACCGCGATGTCGACCTGATCGACGACAACGTCGACCTGGCGATCCGCATCACCGATCGCCCGCCGCCCGGGTTGATCGGCCGCCAGCTGTTGCGCATCGATCACCTGCTCTGCGCCACCCCGCAGTACCTGGCCGAGCACGGTACGCCGGCCCATCCCCAGGACCTGCGCCAGCACAGTTGCATCTACCTGGGCGAGACCCCCAGCGATGCGCGCTGGAAATTCACCCAGGGCAGCAAGGCGGTCACGGTGGGGGTGCGCGGGCGCTATGCGGCCAACCACACCGGGGTGCGCCTGGATGCGGTGCTGCAACACCTGGGGATCGGCAGCCTGCCGTACTTCACCGCGCGCCATGCCCTGGAGCAGGGGCTGATCGTCCAGGTGCTACCGGAGTGGACCTTCCTGGCCTCCTACCACGGCGGTGCCTGGCTGCTGCATTCACCGACCCGTTACCTGCCGCCCAAGTTGCGGGTTTTCATCGACTACCTGGTGGAGTGCCTGGCCAAGGAGCCGACCCTCAACCGCCCGGGCAAAGCGGAACGCCCGCTGTAGGAGCTGGCTTGCCAGCGAATTCTCTGACAAGCCGGCGCTAAAAGGCGCACATGAAAAAGGCCCGCCGGGCGAACCGTGCGGGCCTTGGCTGCGCCGGGCGCAGTGATCAGTGCTTGCTGTCCTGGGCAGAAAGCGCCAGCAGCTGCTTTTCCTGGTTCCAGTCGAAGGGCTCGTCGTTCTGCTCGGCTTCGAAACGGCGCTCTTCCAGGGCCTGGTACAGGTCGATTTCTTCATCGGGCATGTAGTGCAGGCAGTCACCGGCGAAGAACCACAGCAGGTCACGAGGCACCAGGTGGGCGATCTGCGGGTAGCGCTGCATGATCTGGCACAGCAGGTCCTGGCCCAGGTACTGGCTTTCGATCGGGTCGATCGGCAGCGAGGCGCGCAGTTCGTCGAAGCGCTCCAGGAACAGCGCGTGGCTTTCCTCGGGCACCTGTTCGGCTTCACCTACCGCGACCAGGATGCTGCGCAGGTGGTCCAGCAGGACGAGATGATCGGCGACGATGTTGGACATGACAGGGTCCTCAAGAGCAAAACGGGCGCGGGAGTATATAGCTCCCGCGCCCGGTTTCATAATCGACCTGCCCCGAAGGCGGCCGTCTAGCGGGTCTTGCCTTCGCTCAGGGTCAGCTCCTCCTTGGCAAAATCATCCACATCGATGACCTTGCGCCGCGCCGCCTCGGCCTCGTGCAGGCTCTGGGCCTCGGCGGCCTGCAACACGCCGGCTTCCAGCGCCGCGTCGATGGCCGATTCGCCGGCAGCCGGTTTGACCTGGCCGCTTTTCAGCGCTTCGTGGAGCTTCTTGTGCAACGGGTGCACGGCGCTCAGCAGGTTGCTGGCATGTTGCAGGGCGCCCACCGGGTCGTCCTTGGATTGCGGGCGGTAGCAGCCGGCAAGCACCGCTTCCAGGGCCGGATCGCCCTGGGCACGACCGATGATCGCCGCCACTTCGGCATCCAGCTGGTCCGATGGCCCGGTATGGCGACGGCCGAAGGGGAACACCAGCACCCGCAGCAGGCAACCGAACACCCGGTTGGGGAAGTTGCTGAGCAACTCGTCCAGGGCCCGTTCGGAATGCCCGAGGCTCTCTTCCATGGCCCAGGCGAGCAGGGGGCGCAGGTATTCCGGGGAGTCCAGGTCGTGGTAGCGCTTGAGCGCTGCCGACGCCAGGTACAGGTGGCTGAGTACATCCCCCAGGCGGGCGGAAAGGCGCTCGCGGCGTTTGAGTTCGCCCCCCAGCAGCATCATCGAGAAGTCCGCCAGCAGGGCGAAGGCCGCGGCCTGGCGGTTCAGGGCACGGAAATAGCCCTGGCTGACCTTGTCTCCCGGAACGTGTTCGAAGTGGCCCAGGCCGAGGTTCAGCACCAGGGTGCTGGCGGCGTTGCTCACGGCGAAACCTATGTGCTTGAGCAGCAGGGCGTCGAACTCCTGCAGCGCCTGGTCGTGGTCTTCGCGACCGGCCAGGGCCATTTCCTTGAGCACGAATGGATGGCAGCGGATTGCCCCCTGGCCGAAGATCATCAGGTTGCGCGAAAGGATGTTGGCGCCTTCCACGGTGATGAAGATCGGCGCCCCTTGCCAGCTGCGGCCCAGGTAGTTGTTGGGGCCCATGATGATGCCCTTGCCGCCGTGCACGTCCATGGCGTGGCTGATGCACTCGCGGCCGCGCTCGGTGAGGTGGTACTTGAGGATCGCCGACAGCACCGAGGGTTTTTCCCCCAGGTCCACGGCGTTGGCAGTGAGCATGCGTGCACTGTCCATCAGCCAGGCATTGCCGCCGAGGCGGGCCAGAGCCTCCTGGATGCCCTCGAAGGCGGCCAGGGGCACGTTGAACTGCTCCCGCACCTGGGCGTACTGGCCGGTCACCAGGCTGGTGAATTTGGCGGCGCCGGTGCCCACCGCGGGCAGGGAGATCGAACGGCCCACGGACAGGCAATTCATCAGCATCATCCAGCCCTTGCCGAGCATTTCCTGGCCGCCGATGAGGAAGTCCAGGGGAATGAACACGTCCTTGCCGGAGTTCGGGCCGTTCATGAAGGCCGCGCCCAGGGGCAGGTGGCGGCGGCCGATATCCACGCCGGGGGTGTCGGTGGGGATCAGCGCCAGGCTGATGCCCAGGTCTTCCTGGTCGCCCAGCAGGTGGTCCGGGTCATGGGCCTTGAAGGCCAGGCCCAGCAGGGTGGCCACCGGGCCCAGGGTGATGTAGCGCTTTTCCCAGTTCAGGCGCAGGCCCAGGGTTTCTTCACCCTGCCATTGGCCTTTGCAGATGATCCCGGTGTCGGGCATGGCCCCTGCATCGGAGCCGGCCAGGGGGCCGGTGAGGGCGAAGCAGGGAATGTCGTCGCCCCGGGCCAGCCGCGGCAGGTAATGATTGCGCTGTTCGTCGGTGCCGTAGTGCAGCAGCAGTTCGGCCGGGCCCAGGGAGTTGGGCACCATCACGGTGGAGGCCAGGTCGCCGCTGCGGGTGGCCAGCTTCATGGCCACCTGGGAGTGGGCGTAGGCCGAGAAGCCCTTGCCGCCGAACTCCTTGGGAATGATCAGGGCAAAGAAACCGTGCTCCTTGATGTGGGCCCAGGCTTCGGCCGGCAGGTCCATGTGCTGGCCGATCTGCCAGTCGCTGACCATGGCGCACAGCTCCTCGGTCGGGCCGTCGATGAACGCCTGCTCTTCTTCGGTCAACTGGGCCTTGGGGTAGGCCAGCAAGGTATTCCAGTCGGGGCGGCCACTGAACAGCTCGCCGTCCCACCAGACGGTGCCGGCATCGATGGCATCGCGCTCGGTCTGGGACATCGGGGGCAGAACCTTCTGGAACCAGCTGAACAGCGGCGCACTGAAATACTTGCGCCGCAGATCGGGCAGCAGCAGAGGGGCGGCGACCGCTGCCAGCAGCACCCAGAAAATCAGCAGCAGCCAGCCGGGGGCGCGGCTAAAGGCGCCCATGGCCAAGAGGTAGATGGCGACCACGCCCAGGGCGGGCAGGGGGGCGGTACGGCGATGGGCCAGGTAGGCCACTGCGAGCACCAGAACCAGTATCCACAACAACAGCATATTCAATCCTCCGTGAAACCAGGGGTGAAATCACCCTCAGAGCGTAGTCGGCCTTCGACAGCGCGGGTGAGCAGGGCAGTGCGGGTGCAGCGCAAGTCTGTATCTTGCGGGTCGGGCCCGGTTGATCGTGGGGGCCATGATCTTTGGCCGATACGTCGTTATCACTGGGGCGGACGCCTCGATAGACTCAGGCTTCCTCTCGGAGGTCATGCCCATGCACGAGTACCTGCGTCCCAGCCGCTTCATCGATAGTGACCACCCGGCGGTGGTGGAGTTCGCCGAAATTCATCGCGGTGCCAGCCGCGATCCCCGACAGCAAGCCGTCAGCCTCTATTACGCGGTGCGCGAGGCCGTACGCTACAACTTCTACAGTTTCAGCCGTGATCCCCAGACCTTGCGCGGCAGCCATGCCCTGGCCACCGGCGAGAGCTATTGCGTGCCCAAGGCCACCTTGCTCGCCGGTTGTGCCCGGCATTGCGGGATACCGGCGCGCATCGGCCTGGCCGATGTGCGCAATCACCTGTCCACACCCAGGCTGCTGGAGCTGCTGCGCAGCGATGTGTTCGCCATGCACGGCTACACCGAGTTCTATCTGCAGGGTCGTTGGGTCAAGGCCACGCCGGCGTTCAACCGGCAATTGTGTGAAATGTTCGATGTGGCGCCGCTGGATTTCGACGGCCTGGAGGACAGCGTTTTCCAGCCTTTCAATCGCCAGGGCGAACAGTCGATGGAGTACCTGGTGGACCACGGGCAGTTTGCCGACGTGCCGCAGGAGCTGTTTTTCGGCCACCTGGAAAAATGCTACCCGCACCTGTTCGACGCGCAGCAGCCGCAAGTGCTGGCAGACCTGCGCGGCGATTTGAGTCGCGGCTGATCAGGCGTAGACTGCCCCGGCATTCATTACTGAGGGATGGTCATGCTGAAGATCTGGGGTCGCAAGAACTCGTCGAATGTCAGGAAGGCACTCTGGTGCGCGCAGGAACTGGGGCTCGCCTATGAGTCCCTGGACGCCGGCGGCGCCTTTGGGGTGGTGGACACCCCGGCGTACCGGGCGCTGAACCCCAATGGCCGGATTCCACTGATTGAAGACGGCGACTTCGTGCTCTGGGAGTCCAATACCATCGTGCGCTACCTGGCTGCGCGCTACGCCGCCGATAGCCATTGGTACCCGGCCGACGTGCAACTGCGGGCCAGCGCCGAGAAGTGGATGGACTGGACCACCTCGACCTTCGCTGAACCCTTCCGGCATCTGTTCTGGGGCGTATTGCGCACCCCGGCCGAGCAGCAGGACTGGGCGCAGATCAACGCCGCCAAGACCACGTGTGCCGAGCTGCTGGCGCGAGTCGATCAGGCCCTGGGCGAGCAGCCTTACCTGTCCGGGCAGGAGATCGGCGTGGGCGACATTCCCCTCGGCAGTTTCATCTACGCTTGGTTCGAGATGCCCATCGAGCGTCCTTCCATGCCCCATCTGCAAGCCTGGTATGAGCGCTTGAAACAGCGCCCGGCCTATCGCCAGGCCGTGATGACCGCGTTGACTTAATACCCACTATCGATACGGGTGACTGTACTTGCACGACGCAGGCACGCAACATGGCGGGCGTCCGGCGTCGTTGCAATCGGCTCGGGCCGCCCTTACTTATAAAATTCCCCCTTCTTGGTGCATGAATCCGATATGAGTTCCGCTCTGTCCATCCGGCAGCTAACCAAAACCTACGGCAACGGTTTCCAGGCCCTGAGTGGTATCGATCTGGATGTCGCCGAAGGTGACTTTTTCGCCCTGCTCGGCCCTAACGGGGCCGGCAAATCCACCACCATCGGCATTCTCTCGACCCTGGTGAACAAGACCAGCGGTACGGTGAGCGTCTTCGGCCACGACCTGGATCGTGAGCCGGCGGCGCTCAAGCGTTGCATCGGCGTGGTGCCGCAGGAATTCAACTTCAACCAGTTCGAGAAAACCTTCGACATCGTCGTGACCCAGGCCGGCTACTACGGCATTCCGGCGAAGATCGCCAAGCAGCGCGCCGAGCAGTACCTGACCCAGCTCGGCCTGTGGGACAAGCGCGATGTGCCTTCGCGTTCCCTGTCCGGAGGCATGAAGCGGCGCCTGATGATCGCCCGCGCGCTGGTGCATGAACCGCGCCTGTTGATCCTTGACGAACCTACCGCCGGGGTCGATATCGAGCTGCGCCGTTCCATGTGGAGCTTTCTCACCGAGCTCAACCAGAAAGGCATCACCATCATCCTCACCACCCACTACCTGGAAGAGGCTGAGCAGCTGTGCCGCAACATCGGCATCATCGATCACGGCACCATCGTCGAGAACACCAGCATGCGCCAGTTGCTCAGCCAGCTGCATGTGGAGACTTTCCTCCTCGACCTGAAGAACGACCTGAGCGTGGCGCCGCAACTGGCCGGCTATCCGACCCGGCTGGTGGACAGCCATACCCTGGAGGTCCAGGTGGACAAGGCCGTGGGCATCACCGCGCTGTTCGGCCAACTGGCCCTGCAGAACATCGAGGTGCTGAGCCTGCGTAACAAAACCAACCGTCTTGAGGAGTTGTTCGTGTCCCTGGTGGAGAAGAATCTGTCGAAGGTGGCGGTATGAGTTCGGAGTTCAAACCCAACCTGGTGGCGCTCAACACCATTGTCTATCGCGAAGTCCGGCGCTTCACCCGGATCTGGCCGCAGACCCTGCTGCCCCCGGCCATCACCATGGTCCTGTACTTCGTCATCTTCGGTAACCTGATCGGCCGGCAGATCGGCGACATGGGTGGTTTCACCTACATGGAGTACATCGTCCCGGGGCTGATCATGATGTCGGTGATCACCAACTCCTACGGCAACGTGGTATCGAGCTTCTTCGGCAGCAAGTTCCAGCGCTCCATCGAGGAGTTGATGGTCTCGCCGTTGTCGCCCCATACCATTCTCATCGGCTACACCTTGGGCGGGGTGCTGCGGGGGCTGATGGTGGGGGTCATCGTGACGCTGCTGTCGCTGTTCTTCACCACGCTGCAGGTGCACCACCTGGGCATCACGGTGCTGGTGGTAGTGCTGACCGCGACCATCTTCTCGCTGCTGGGCTTCATCAACGCAGTCTTTGCACGCAACTTCGACGATATCTCGATCATCCCGACCTTCGTGCTGACGCCCCTGACCTACCTGGGCGGGGTGTTCTACTCGATCAACCTGCTGCCGCCGTTCTGGCAGACGGTGTCCCTGGCCAACCCGGTGCTGCACATGGTCAACGCCTTCCGTTTCGGCATCCTCGGGGTGTCGGACATCAAGATCAGCATCGCCATTACCTTCATGCTGGTGGCCACCCTGGTGCTGTATATCGGTTGCGCACGGCTGCTGGTGAGCGGGCGCGGCATGCGTCAGTAAATGCCTTTAGTGCGTCATGCAAACGGCCTCCCTCGGGAGGCCGTTTTCGTTGGTCACTGCCGTTGCTGCTTGCGCCTGGACCATTGGCGCGCGACCCACCAGCGCCAATAGAGCATGGTCAGGCAATAGGCAGTGGCCCCCAGCACCAGCCCGGCCACCACCGAGCCGAGGAGGAAGGGTTGCCACAGGGTTGCCAGCTGGCTGCTGATCCACTCCCAGGTCAGCTCGTCGGGCAGGGTGCGCGGCGGCACGTTCATCAGCCAGGCCCCCAGTTGGTAGGTGCAGAAGAACACCGGCGGCATGGTGATGGGGTTGGTCAACCAGACCAGGCTGACACTGATGGGCATATTGCCGCGCAGCCAGATGGCCAGTACCGCAGCCAGCAACATCTGCATCGGAATGGGAATAAAGGCGGCGAACAGGCCCACGGCCATGGCCCGGGCCACCGAGTGTCGATTGAGGTGCCAGAGGTTGGCGTCATGCAGCAGGGTGCCGAGAAAGCGTAAGGACTTGTGTTCCCGGATGCTGGTCGGATCTGGCATGTAACGTTTGAATAAGCGCCGGGGCATAAGGCTTCTCGGTCGGGTCAGGCGACGATTATGACCGGATTCTAGTCGGCGAAAATTCAGACATTGTGACAAATGATAAAGCCGCACTGCCCATCCTCGACTAAGCCAAGAGTATGAACTCCCAAGGAGGGGCGGGCGGATGCGTAGCGCAATGCTGGCGCTGGCTGCGGGGCTGCTGGCGCTGGGTTTCATGCCGGCCTTGCCCCCAGGCTGGCTGCTGCTGTGTATGGCGATACTGGCCTTGATGCTGTTGCCGTTTCGTACACATCCGGTGGCATTTTTCCTGTTCGGTTTCACCTGGGCCTGTGTCTCCGCGCAGTCGGCCCTTGATGATCGCCTGGCGCCGCGCCTGGAGGCACAGACCCGCTGGCTGGAGGGGCGGGTGAGCGGCCTGCCGGAGCAGGCGGGCGGCGTGGTGCGTTTCGAGCTGGAAGATGCCCAGGCCCGCCGTGAGCGGCTGCCCCGGCGCATGCGCCTGGCCTGGCGTGAGGGCCCGGCGCTCAAGAGTGGCGAGCGCTGGCGGCTGGCGGTCAAGCTTCGCCAACCGATGGGTTTGTTGAATCCCCAGGGCTTCGATTACCAGGCCTGGCTGCTGGCGCGCCGTATCGGCGCCACCGGCACGGTCAAGGCCGGGCAGTTGCTGGCACCGGCCCCACAGGCCTGGCGGCAAGGCTTGCGCCAGCGCTTGCTAGAGGTCGAGGCTCAGGGACGCGGTGCGGGGCTGGCGGCGCTGGTAATGGGCGACGGTTCCGGCCTGACGCGGCAAGACTGGCAGCTGTTGCAGGACACCGGCACCGTCCACCTGATGGTGATTTCCGGGCAGCACATCAGCCTGCTGGCTGGGGTGATCTATTTCGCGGTGGCCGGGCTGGCCCGCCATGGTCTCTGGCCCGAGCGCTTGCCTTGGTTGCCCTGGGCCTGTGCCCTGGCCTGGCTCGGCGCCCTGGGCTACGGCCTGCTGGCGGGGTTCGATGTGCCAGTGCAGCGCGCCTGTGTGATGGTCGCCCTGGTACTGCTCTGGCGCATGCGCTTTCGCCATCTGCGGGCCGGCTGGCCCCTGCTGCTGGCGTTGAATGCGGTGTTGCTAGCCGAGCCGCTGGCCAGCTTGCAGGCGGGGTTCTGGCTGTCCTTTGCCGCAGTGGCAATCCTGATCTTGATCTTTGCCGGGCGCCTGGGGGCGTGGAGCTGGTGGCAGGGCTGGACCCGGGCCCAATGGTTGATCGCCATTGGCCTGCTGCCGCCGTTGCTGGCTCTGGGGCTGCCTATCAGCCTCAGCGGGCCGATGGCCAATTTGCTGGCGGTGCCCTGGGTCAGCTTTCTGGTGTTACCGCCGGCTTTGCTCGGCAGCCTGCTGCTGCCGGTGCCTTATGTGGGGGAGGGCCTGTTGTGGCTGGCCGGTGGATTGCTGGACGGGTTGTTCCACTTGCTCGGATTGATTGCCGGTGGGTGGCCGGCCTGGATGCCGCCGCAGATCCCTCTGTGGCTATGGGGCATGAATGCTCTGGGTTGCCTGTTGCTGCTGTTGCCCAGGGGCGTGCCCATGCGGGTTCTGGGTTGGCCGCTGTTGCTGCTGGCGGTCTGGCCACCCCTGGCGCGCGTGCCCGAAGGCGAGGTGGAGGTCTGGCAGCTGGATGTGGGGCAGGGCCTGTCATTCATCCTGCGTACCCGTGATCACGCCCTGCTGTATGACGCTGGCGCGCGGGTCGCCGAGTTCGACCTGGGAGAGCGAGTGGTAGTGCCGACCCTGCACAGGCTCGGCATCCGGCGGCTGGACCTGATGCTGCTCAGCCATGCCGACAACGACCATGCCGGTGGCGCCCAGGCGGTGCAGCGCGCA
Source organism: Pseudomonas sp. GW822-FHT06D10 (assembly GCF_058799535.1). Taxonomy (NCBI): domain Bacteria; kingdom Pseudomonadati; phylum Pseudomonadota; class Gammaproteobacteria; order Pseudomonadales; family Pseudomonadaceae; genus Pseudomonas; species Pseudomonas sp. GW822-FHT06D10. The sequence goes on from NZ_JBXALN010000010.1 coordinate 11,376, forward strand.
ATGCCCGTGGGCGAGGTCCGCGGTGGCCAGCCCGACGCCTTGCCCGCGGGCCTGCAGGCAAGGCCTTGCGACAGTGGGCTGAGCTGGGTGTGGAATGGCGTGCGCTTTCGCCAGTGGCAATGGGCAGCGGCGACCGACGGCAATCAGGCTTCGTGCGTGCTCCAGGTCGAGGCTGCCGGCGAGCGCCTGCTGCTCACCGGGGACATCGACGCCCGTGCCGAGCGAGCCTTGCTCGACAGCCCGCTGGCGGTGCGGACCCACTGGCTGCAGGCCCCCCATCACGGCAGCCGCACCTCTTCATCCATGGCCTTGCTGCAACGGCTGGCCCCCGACGCGGTGCTGATTTCCCGTGGGCGGGGCAATGCCTTCGGCCACCCCCATCCTCAAGTGCTGGCACGCTATCGGCGCCTGGACATGGCAATTTATGACAGCGCCGAACAGGGCGCTCTGAGGCTGCAACTGGGGGCTTTCGGGGCGGCGCATGGCCTTCGCGAGCAACAGCGATTCTGGCGTGAGCCGCCCGCAATGCCTTAAATAACCGTGGGTTATTAAAGCCTGTGAGCATGCGACATCACGGTCTTCGGTGCGTCCGGCCCCTATGTTAGAGTGGCGCACTTTTTCGAGGGGGCTGTCACTGTGTGGGAATTGGTCAAATCCGGCGGCTGGATGATGTTGCCGATCATTCTGAGTTCCATTGCTGCCGTGGGCATCATTGCCGAGCGTCTGTGGACCCTGCGGGCCAGCCGTGTCACCCCGCCCCACCTGCTGGGGCAGGTCTGGCGCTGGATCAAGGACAAGCAGCTGAACAAGGAAAAGCTCAAGGAACTGCGCGCCGATTCGCCCCTGGGCGAGATTCTGGCGGCGGGCCTGGCCAACTCCAAGCATGGCCGCGAGATCATGAAGGAATGCATCGAAGAGGCTGCCGCCCGGGTCATCCATGAGCTGGAACGCTACCTCAACGCCCTCGGCACCATTGCCGCCATGGCACCGCTGCTGGGGCTGCTGGGCACCGTGCTGGGCATGATCGACATCTTCAGTTCGTTCATGGGCTCGGGCATGACCACCAACGCGCACATCCTCGCAGGCGGTATTTCCAAAGCCCTGATCACCACCGCCGCCGGCCTGATGGTGGGCATTCCCTCGGTGTTCTTCCACCGCTTCCTGCAACGCCGGGTCGATGAACTGGTGGTGGGCATGGAGCAGGAGGCGATCAAGCTGGTGGAAGTGATCCAGGGCGACCGCGATGTCGATCTGGCCGAGGGCAAAGCGTGAAATTCCGTCGCAAGCCCCGGGAAACCGTGGACATCAACCTGGCGTCGTTGATCGACGTGGTGTTCATCCTGCTGCTGTTCTTTGTTGTCACCACCACCTTCACCCGGGAAACCGAGCTGCGGGTCGACCTGCCGGAAGCGGTCAGCGGCTCGCCGGCCGAAGACCAGCAGGTCAAGCAACTGGATATCGCCATCAGCGCCGACGGCGTGTTTTCGGTGAACAACCAGGTCCTGCCCAAAAATGACCTGGAGACCTTGATCGAGGCCCTGCAGAAGGAGTCGGCGGGCGACACCAACCTGCCGCTGTCCATCAGCGCCGACGGCAAGACCCAGCATCAAGCGGTGATCACAGCCATGGATGCAGCCGGCAAGCTCGGTTTCAGCCACCTGCGCATGACCACCGTCGAGGCGGACCCGGCACCCTGATGGCACTTTCCGATCGCCTGCTCAATGCCTGGTACAACGGCCACCCCGCGCTGAAACTGCTGCGCCCCCTGGAATGCCTGTATCGCCGAGTGGTGACGGGCAAGCGCCAGCGCTTTCTTGCAGGTGAGGGGGCGATCTATCAACCACCTGTGCCGCTGATCGTGGTGGGCAACATCACCGTCGGCGGCACCGGCAAGACGCCGTTGATCCTGTGGCTGGTGGAGCACTGCCAGCGCCTCGGGTTGCGGGTCGGGGTGGTCAGCCGCGGCTACGGTGCCAAGCCGGCGCAACTGCCATGGCGCGTCAGCGCCGAAGATTGCGCCGCGGTGGCCGGTGATGAGCCGCTGCTGATCGTCCAGCGCTGCGGCGTGCCGCTGATGATCGACCCGGATCGCGGCCGCGCCGTACAGGCCCTGCTGGCCGCCGAGCCGCTGGACCTGATCCTCTCCGACGACGGCCTGCAGCACTACCGCCTGGCCCGTGACCTGGAGCTGGTGCTGATCGATGCCGCCCGCGGCCTGGGCAACCGCCGCTGCCTGCCTGCCGGGCCGCTGCGCGAGCCGGCGGAGCGTTTGCAGAGCGTCGACGCGGTGCTCTACAACGGCGCAGTTGATGACCGTGACGACGGGTTCGCCTTTCATCTCAAGCCCTCGGTGCTGGTCAACCTGCGCAGTGGCGAGCGCCGTGCGCTGGAGCATTTCGCCCCCGGCCAGGCGCTGCATGCGGTGGCGGGCATCGGCAATCCCCAGCGTTTCTTCAACACCCTTGAAACGCTACACTGGCGGCCTGTTCCCCATGCATTTGCCGATCACGCTCAATACAGTGCGCCGGCCTTGACCTTCACCCCGTCATTGCCGCTGGTCATGACCGAGAAAGATGCGGTCAAGTGCCGGGCTTTCGCGGCAGACGACTGGTGGTACCTGGCGGTCGATGCCCAGCCTTCGCCGGCCTTCGTCGCCTGGTTCGACACCCAGTTGATGCGCCTGCTGCCTGATCGTCTGCTGCCTTAATTCGCTTTTATCCAGGGAATCCTCATGGACACCAAACTGCTCGACATCCTCGCCTGCCCGATCTGCAAAGGCCCCCTCAAACTCAGCGCCGACAAGACCGAGCTGATCAGCAAGGGCGCGGGCCTTGCCTATCCGATTCGCGATGGCATCCCGGTGATGCTGGAAAGCGAGGCGCGCACCCTGACCACCGAAGAGCGCCTGGACAAATGAGCAGCGCCTTCACCGTTGTCATCCCGGCGCGCTACGCCTCCACTCGCTTGCCAGGCAAGCCGCTGCAACTGATCGCCGGCAAGCCGATGATCCAGTGGGTCTGGGAACAGGCGCGCAAGAGCAGCGCCGAGCGGGTCGTGGTGGCCACCGATGATCAGCGCATCGTCGAGGCCTGCCAGGGCTTTGGCGCCGAGGCGCTGCTGACCCGGGAAGATCACAACTCCGGCACCGACCGGCTGGCGGAAGTCGCCGCCCAGCTGGGCCTGGCCGCGGATGCGATCGTGGTCAACGTACAAGGCGACGAGCCGTTGATCCCGCCGTCGGTGATCGATCAGGTAGCGGCCAACCTGGCAGCCCACACCGAAGCGCGCATGGCCACCCTGGCCGAGCCGATCGAGGATGTGCAGACCCTGTTCAACCCCAATGTGGTCAAGGTGGTCAGCGACCTCAACGGCCTGGCCCTGACCTTCAGCCGCGCCACCTTGCCCTGGGCCCGGGATGCCTTTGCCCAGAGTCGTGAGCAATTGCCCGAAGGCGTGCCTTATCGCCGTCACATCGGCATCTATGCCTACCGCGCCGGCTTTCTTCACGACTTTGTCAGTTGGGGCCCGTGCTGGCTGGAAAACACCGAATCCCTGGAGCAACTGCGTGCTCTGTGGCATGGCGTGCGGATCCACGTGGCCGACGCCCTGGAAGCACCGCCTACCGGCGTCGATACCGCCGAAGACCTTGAGCGCGTTCGGCGCCTGCTGGAGGCCTGATGCGGGTTCTGTTCGTCTGCCTGGGCAATATCTGCCGCTCGCCCACCGCCGAAGGCGTGCTGCGCCGCAAGTTGCACGAGGCCGGCCTGGGTGACCAGGTGCAGGTCGCCTCTGCGGGCACCAGCGACTGGCACATCGGCAAGGCCCCGGACAAGCGCAGCCAGCAGGCTGCCTTGCGGCGCGGCTACGACCTGTCGGCGCAACGGGCGCAGCAGGTCGGCAGCGCCGATTTCGCTGCCTATGACCTGATCTTCGCCATGGACCAGAGCAACCTGCGCAACCTCAAGGCCCTGCAACCGGCCCGGGGCAAGGCCGAGCTGGACCTGTTCCTGCGTCGCTACGAGGCGGCGCTGGATGAAGTGCCGGATCCGTACTACGACGGCGAGCAGGGTTTCGAGCAGGTGCTGGACCTGATCGAGGATGCCTGCGACCGGCTAGTGGTCGAATTGAAGGGGCGGCTATGACCCTGGACATTCAGGCCGATGTGTCCCTCAAGCCGTTCAACAGCTTCGGGGTCGAGGTCAAGGCGAAGTGGTTTGCCCAGGCCCACAGCGATGACGAGGTACGCGAGGCCCTGGCCTATTGCGCTACCCACCAGTTGCCGCTGCTGGTGATCGGCGGCGGCAGCAACCTGCTGCTGACCGCGGATATCCAGGCCCTGGTGCTGCGCATGGCCACTCGTGGCATTCGCCTGCTCAGCGATGACGGGCAGCGGGTGGTGGTCGAGGCCGAGGCCGGGGAAACCTGGCATCCCTTTGTCCAGTGGACCCTGGAGCAGGGCCTGTCCGGGCTGGAGAACCTGAGCCTGATTCCCGGCACCGTCGGCGCCGCACCGATGCAGAACATCGGCGCTTATGGGGTGGAGATCAAGGACGTGTTCGCCGGCCTGACCGCCCTCGATCGGCAGACCGGCGAGCTGCGGGAATTCGACCTGGCGCAGTGTCAGTTCGCGTACCGCGACAGCCTGTTCAAGCATCAGGCCGGTCGCTGGTTGATCCTGCGGGTGCGCTTTGCCCTGAACCGTGTCGATCACCTGCACCTGGAATACGGTCCGGTGCGCCAGCGCCTGAGCGAGCAGGGCATCGAACAGCCGACGGCCAGCGATGTCAGCCGGGCGATCTGCAGCATCCGCAGCGAGAAGCTCCCGGACCCTGCCGTGCTGGGCAATGCCGGCAGCTTCTTCAAGAACCCGGTGGTGCCGGCGGCACTGGCGGCGCAGATCAAGCTGTCGTATCCGGGGCTGGTGGGTTACCCCCAGGCCGATGGGCAGGTGAAGCTGGCGGCCGGTTGGCTGATCGAACAGGCGGGCTGGAAGGGCTTTCGCGAGGCGGATGCCGGGGTCCATCGCTTGCAATCGCTGGTGCTGGTCAACTATGGCGGCGCCAGCGGCCTGCAGTTGCTGGAACTGGCGCGGCGGATCCAGCGCGATATCGCCGAGCGTTTCAGTGTCGAGCTGGAGATGGAGCCCAACCTCTATTAGCGAGAGCCGGCTTGCGGTGGATAGCAAAAAGCCTTGCCTGGCTGACGTTCGGGCAAGGCTTTTTTGTTAATTGCGGCTTAACTTAGCAGGCTAAGAATCAGCTTTCTGCTGTTCCCAAAGGCCCGGTGAAGCCTGTCTTCACAAGAGAGCCCGATTAGCCTGAGCCGATCTGCGTGCACCGTAGCGGCGGTACTGCACGGCGGATGACTCGACCCCATCACTCAGAAAATGCGGGCGTGCCCATGATTACCCTGAAGCTCAACGGTCAAGATCATCAACTGGACGTCACCGAGGACATGCCGCTGCTGTGGGCTATCCGCGACGTGGCGGGCTACAACGGTACCAAGTTCGGCTGCGGCATGGGCCTGTGCGGCGCCTGTACGATTCATATCGACGGCGACCCGGCGCGCAGTTGCATCACGCCGATAGGCTCGGTGCAGGGCAAGAACGTCAGCACCATCGACAACCTGCATACCGACCCGGTAGGGCAGGTGGTGCAGCAGGCCTGGCTGGATACGGCGGTGGCCCAGTGCGGTTACTGCCAGGGCGGGCAGATCATGTCGGCCACTGCCTTGCTCAAGGTCCACCCCAACCCCAGCGACGAGCAGATCGAAGAGGCGATGCTCGGCAATATCTGCCGCTGCGGCACCTACAACCGGATCAAGACCGCGATCCGACAGGCTTCCAGCCATCTGCAGGAGGCCAAGGCATGAACCGCCTACCGCAGGATTTTGCCCTGAGCAACCTCAGCCGCCGGGGCTTTCTCAAAGGTGTGGGGGCCACCGGGGCCCTGGTGCTGGCTGCGAGCTGGGGCTGGCAGGAGGCCTTTGCCGAGGACAAGAAATTCGGTGCCGACGGCATGCCCCACGGCTGGGTCGATGACCCCAAGGTCTACGTGAGCATTGCCAGCGACGGCAGCGTCACGGTGATCTGCAATCGCTCGGAGATGGGCCAGGGCGTGCGCACCAGCCTGAGCATGGTGGTGGCCGATGAACTGGACGCCGACTGGGCGCAGGTCAAGGTTCGCCAGGCGCCGGGTGACGAGGTGCGTTTCGGCAACCAGGACACCGACGGCTCGCGCAGCATGCGTCATTGGTACGAGCCCATGCGCCGCTGTGGCGCGGCTGCGCGAACCATGCTGGAACAGGCCGCCGCTGCGCAGTGGCAGGTGCCATTGGCGCAGTGTCGGGCGCAGTTGCACAAGGTGGTTCACCAGCCCACCGGGCGTGAGCTGGGCTATGGCGCCCTGGCCGCTGCGGCAGGCGCCCTGGCGGTGCCTGCCCGGGATAGCCTGCGCCTGAAGCAGCCCGGGGAGTTCCGCTACATCGGCAAGGAGGCCACCCGGGCCATCGATGGCCAGGACATCGTCAACGGCCGTGCGGTGTACGGCGCCGATGTGCATTTCGACGGCATGCTGTTCGCGGCGATGGCGCGGCCCCGGGTGTATGGCGGCAAGGTCAAGTCGGTGGATGACAGCGCTGCCTTGAAGGTACCGGGGGTGATCAAGGTCGTGCCCATCGACAGCCGCCCCTTGCCTTCGGAGTTCCAGCCCCTGGGCGGCGTGGCTGTGGTGGCGAGCAACACCTGGGCGGCGATCAAGGGCCGCGATGCCTTGAGGATCGAGTGGGAGGATGGTGCCAACGCTGGCTACGACTCCATCCAATACCGCAAGCAACTGGAGGCGGCGGCGCGGCAACCGGGCAAGGTGGTGCGCAGTACCGGCAACCTGGATGAGGCCCTGAAGGGTGCCGAGAGCAGCCTGGAGGCCAGCTATTACCTGCCGCACCTGGCCCAGGCGCCGATGGAGCCGATGGTGGCCGTGGCGCGATTCCAGGACGGTCGCTGCGAGGCGTGGGCACCGAGCCAGGCGCCACAGGTGACCCGCGAGCGAATCGCCGAACGCCTGGGGATCGGCTTCGAGCAGGTCACGGTGAACGTCACGCTGCTGGGCGGCGGCTTCGGGCGCAAGTCCAAGCCCGACTTCATCCTGGAGGCGGCGATCCTGGCCAAGGCCTTTCCCGGCAAGGCGGTGCGGGTGCAGTGGACCCGCGAGGACGATATCCACAACTCCTACTTCCATACCGTGTCGGCGGAATACCTCAAGGCCGGGCTGAACAAGGACGGCCTGCCGGCGGCCTGGCTGCACCGCACCGTGGCGCCGAGCATCACCGCGCTGTTCGCCCCGGGGATGAATCACGAAGGCGCCTTCGAGCTGGGCATGGGCTTTACCAACATGGCCTACGCGATTCCCAATGTGCGCCTGGAAAACCCCGAGGCCGCGGCCCATACCCGGGTCGGCTGGTACCGTTCGGTGTCGAACATTCCCCATGGCTTCGCGATCCAGAGTTTTGTCGACGAACTGGCCCACAAGGCCGGCCAGGATCCGCTGCAGTACCAGCTCAAGCTGCTGGGGCCGGATCGTCAGATCGACCCCCGAACCCTGAGCGAAGAGTGGAACTACGGCGAATCCCCCGAGCGCTACCCCATTGATACCGGGCGCCTGCGCACGGTGCTGGAAACCGCAGCCAAGGCGGCCGGCTGGGGGCGCTCGCTGCCCAAGGGACGCGGTCTGGGGCTGGCCGTGCACTACAGCTTCGTGACCTATGTGGCGGCGGTGATCGAGGTGGAAGTGAAGGACGATGGCACGCTGATCGTGCATCAGGCCGATATCGCCGTGGATTGCGGCCCGCAGATCAACCCCGAGCGTATCCGCTCGCAATTCGAAGGGGCCTGCGTCATGGGCCTGGGCAATGCGGTGCTGGGGGAGATCAGCTTCAAGGAGGGCAAGGTCCAGCAGGACAATTTCCATATGTACGAAGTGGCGCGCATGTCCCTGGCGCCGAAACAGGTGCAGGTGCACCTGGTGACGCCGCCGGGGGACGTGCCCCTGGGCGGGGTGGGAGAGCCCGGTGTGCCGCCGATTGCGCCGGCCCTGTGCAACGCGATCTTCGCCGCCACCGGCAAGCGCATACGCAACCTGCCGGTGCGCTACCAGTTGCAGGGCTGGCAGCAGGCGAGCGCCTGATGGACAGCGTCGACCTGAATGTACTGCGCAGTGTCCTGGAATGGCGGCGCGCCGGGCGCGGCGTGCTGCTGTACAGCGTGGTGCAGACCTGGGGCAGCGCGCCGCGGCCACCCGGCGCCATGCTGGCCTTGCGCGACGACGGAGTGGTGATCGGCTCGGTGTCCGGAGGCTGTATCGAGGATGACCTGATCAGCCGCCAGGGCGATGGGCGCCTGTCTCGCCACGGGCCGCCGGTGCAGCTGGTGACCTACGGCGTGACCCTGGAGGAAGCGGCGCGATTCGGCCTGCCCTGTGGCGGCACCTTGCGCCTCACCGAAGAGCGGGTTGGCGACCCGGCCTGGGTCGCCGAATTGCTCCAGCGCTGCGAGGCACACCAGATCGTGGCCCGGGAGCTGAACCTGGGCACCGGCCAGGTGCTGCTCAAGGCTGCGAACCGTGGCGATGAATTGGCGTTTGACGGGGTCACCCTGCGGGCGATCTATGGACCGCGCTGGCGCTTGCTGCTGATCGGCGCCGGGCAGTTGTCGCGCTATGTGGCGCAGATGGCCCGCTTGCTGGATTTCGAGGTGCTGATCTGCGATCCGCGCCAGGAGTTCGTGCATGGCTGGGAGGGGCAGGATGGACGTTTTGTCGCCGGGATGCCCGACGATGCGGTGCTGAGCATCGAACCCGACGAGCGCACGGCGGTGGTGGCCCTGACCCATGATCCGCGCCTGGATGACATGGCGCTGCTGACGGCGCTCGACTCCCGGGCATTTTACGTCGGCGCCCTGGGGTCCCGGGCCAACAGCCAGAAACGCCGGGACAATCTGGCGCTGCTGGGTCTTTCGGCGCAGGCCATCGAGCGCTTGCACGGGCCGGTCGGATTGCCCATCGGCAGCCATACGCCGGCGGAGATTGCCTTGTCGTTGCTGGCCGAAATCGTCGCGCTGAAAAATGGCGTCGAACCGCAGCAGAAGAAGCTGGCGGTGCGAGTGGCGGAGACGGTGAGGTGAGCCGCAAGCCTTGCGCGATCATCCTGGCGGCGGGGCAGGGCAGGCGTTTTCGCCAGGTGGCCGGGGCCGGGCAGGACAAGCTGCTGGCGCCCTGCCGCGGGCGTGACGGGGTGCAGCGGCCGGTGCTGGAGCAGGTGCTGGTGGGCCTGCCGGTGGACGTTGCCCGGCGAGTGCTGGTGACCACGGCGGATCGACCCCAGGTGGTGGAGCTGGCGCGTGCCTACGGTTGTCAGGTACTGGTGCTGGACTCCGTGGGCATGGGGCATAGCCTGGCCGCGGCAGTGGCTGCCTGCGTCGATGCCCATGGCTGGATGGTCTGGCTGGGGGACATGCCCTTTATCCTGCCCGCCACCGCCAGTCGGGTGATGGAGGCAATGACCGAGGAGGGCATCAGCGTGCCGCGGCTGGGGGATGAGTTGGGTCATCCGGTGGGCTTTGGCCGGTCTTATGGTGCAGCGTTGCAGGGCCTGTCTGGTGATCGGGGAGCCCGGCTACTGTTCGCTTCGGGGCGGGTGGTGGAAGTTCCGGTGACGGATCCGGGGGTGACCTGGGATGTGGACGTTCCGCAGGCGTTGCTGTTTCCGGATTGTCAGGTGCTCCAGGTATAAAAAAGCCCCGCCCGGTTACCCGGGCGGGGCTTTTTCATGGGCTGCTGGAATCAGACGAGAGGTTTAGGCTCGTGCTGTTCTTCCTCGGCATGCGCAGCGTGCTCGACAGCGCGCGGTGCTTGCTCGGCCACAGGGGCCGCTTCTTCCACTGCAGGTTCGGCCACTGGCGCCGGTGCAGTCTCTTCGGCTGGCGCAGGGGCGGCCTCGACCACCTCTGGCGCTTCTACAGGAGCCGGCTCGGCGGTCACCACGGCTTCAGCCGGAGCAGCAGCGGCAGCCAGCTCGGCTTCCTTCTGCAGGCGCTCGGCTTCACGCTTGCGGCGACGCACTTCGCGTGGGTCGTTCGGTGCACGGCCATTGCTGGTCAGGGTGCTGACCGGCGCGGCTTCAGCTTCGACAGCGGGTGCGGGCTCTTCGGCCACCACCGGTGCTGCAACCGGAGCCGGCTCTTCAACCTGGGCAGGCTGCTGGGCCGCTACAGGCTCTTCAACCACCACTGCTGGCTCGGCAACCGGGGCTGGCGCAGGGGCTTCCTGAACCGGCTCGATGGCCTTTTCCTCAACCACTGGCGCCTGGGCTACAGGTTCTGCTGCCGGTTGTTCGGCAACCACAGGCTGGGCTTCGACAACCACGGCCGGTTCGGCAGCCACTTCAACCTGAGCCTGCTCTTCAGCCACTGGAGCCACTTCCACTGCAGGAACCACTGGGGCTTCTACCGGCGTGGTGGCTTCAACCACTGGGGCTTCCGGAGCCTTGTCTTCTACAGCGGCAGTCGCACGTTCGGCTTGCTGGTGAGCTTCGGCTTCAGCGTTGGCGCTGATGGCGGTGCTGGCAACCGCGGCAGTTACCGCAAGGCCGGCAGCCAGATCGGCGCTGCTTGGCTCTTCGGCGTTTTCTTCCGAGCCTTCGATCACATTGCCGTTGGCATCACGTTGACGCTCGCGACGGTTGCTGCGACGACGCTGGCCGCGGGAGCGACGACGTGGACGTTCGCCTTCGGCGTTGTCCTGGCCGTCTTCCTGCAGTTGCTCTTCGTTCGGCAGCGCTTCTTCTTCGCTGGCGGCAACGGCTTGAGCCTGTTCGGCACGTGGTTGGCGCTCTTCACGTGGCGCACGTGGCTGGCGCTCTTCGCGAGGCTGGCGCGCCGGACGTTCTTCGGCAACAACGGCGGCGGTAGCAGCGGCTGCAGCTGGAGCGGCGTCCAGAGGCTCGCGCAGTTCACGCACGCGTTCTTCACGCTCGCCACGTGGCTTGCGCTCTTCACGCGGGGCGCGTGGCTGGCGTTCTTCGCGCGGTGCACGGGGTGCGCGTTCTTCGCGGGCTACCGCTTGAACTTCTTCACGGGCTTCGCGAACTTCGCGTGGCTGACGCTCTTCCCGTGGTGCGCGTTCTTCACGCGGAGCACGTTCTTCGCGCGGCTTGCGCTCTTCATCGCGGCGACCGTTACGGTTGCGGCTCTGCTGGCGGCCATTGCGACGCTGTTCTTCGTTGCTGCGAGCAGGGCGCTCGGTCACTGGCTTCTCGACCACGACCGGTGCGGCTGGCTCTTCCTTGGTAGCGAACAGGCTGACCAGGGACTTCACCAGGCCTTTGAACAGGCTTGGTTCGGCCACTGGAGCCGGTGCAGCTACAGGGGCTGCGACGACTTCGGTCGGAACCGGAGCGTTGGCGCGGGCCGGGGCAGTCTTCACTGCCGCTTCCTGGCGAACCAGGGTGCGGGTGGCGGCGGTTGGCTGGACTTCTTCGGCTTCGGCGGCGGCCGCTGCGATTTCGTAGCTGGACTGGTTGGTGTTGGCTTCCGGGCTGTCATCACGCAGGCGCTGAACTTCGAAGTGTGGCGTTTCGAGGTGATCGTTCGGCAGGATGACGATGCGGGCACGGGTGCGCAGTTCGATCTTGGTGATCGAGTTGCGTTTTTCGTTGAGCAGGAAAGCGGCGACCGGAATCGGCACTTGGGCGCGCACTTCGGCGGTGCGGTCTTTCAGGGCTTCTTCTTCGATCAGGCGCAGGATCGCCAGGGACAGCGACTCGACGTCACGGATGATGCCGGTGCCGTTGCAGCGCGGGCAGACGATGCCGCTGCTTTCGCCCAGGGATGGACGCAGGCGCTGACGGGACATTTCCAGCAGGCCGAAGCGCGAGATGCGGCCGATCTGCACGCGAGCGCGGTCGGCTTCCAGGCATTCGCGGACTTTTTCTTCCACGGCGCGCTGGTTCTTGGCCGGGGTCATGTCGATGAAGTCGATGACGATCAGGCCGCCGATGTCACGCAGGCGCAGTTGGCGAGCGATTTCTTCCGCTGCTTCCAGGTTGGTCTGCAGGGCGGTTTCTTCGATGTCGCTGCCTTTGGTGGCGCGGGCCGAGTTGATGTCGATGGACACCAGGGCTTCGGTCGGATCGATGACGATGGAACCGCCGGAAGGCAGTTCGACCACGCGCTGGAAAGCGGTCTCGATCTGGCTTTCGATCTGGAAACGGTTGAACAGCGGCACGCTGTCTTCGTACAGCTTGATCTTGCTGGCGTACTGCGGCATCACCTGGCGGATGAAGGTCAGGGCTTCGTCCTGGGCTTCAACGCTGTCGATCAGCACTTCGCCGATGTCCTGGCGCAGGTAGTCGCGGATCGCGCGGATGATCACGTTGCTTTCCTGGTAGATCAGGAATGGCGCGGAACGATCCAGGGACGCTTCCTTGATGGCGGTCCAGAGTTGCAGCAGGTAGTCGAGGTCCCACTGCATCTCTTCGCTGCTGCGGCCCAGGCCGGCAGTGCGCACGATCAGGCCCATGTCGGCGGGTGCCACCAGGCCGTTCAGCGCTTCACGCAGTTCGTTGCGCTCTTCGCCTTCGATGCGGCGGGAGATACCGCCGGCACGCGGGTTGTTCGGCATCAGTACCAGGTAACGGCCGGCGAGGCTGATGAAGGTGGTCAGGGCGGCGCCCTTGTTGCCACGCTCTTCTTTCTCGACCTGGACGATGACTTCCTGGCCTTCGCTCAGGACGTCCTTGATGTTGACGCGGCCTTCGGGGGCTTTCTTGAAGTATTCGCGGGAGATTTCTTTGAGGGGCAGGAAGCCGTGGCGCTCAGAGCCGAAATCGACAAAGGCAGCCTCGAGGCTTGGTTCGATGCGAGTGATGCGGCCTTTATAGATGTTGGCCTTTTTCTGCTCGCGGGCTCCGGACTCGATGTCCAGGTCGTAGAGGCGCTGGCCGTCTACCAGAGCAACACGCAACTCTTCGGGTTGAGTTGCGTTAATCAGCATTCTTTTCATGTAGTACCGTCGGTTTCCGGGCTGCCGGAAACGGCGTTCGGCACACACGACTTCTCACGGTCGGTGTCAGGTGCGTCAGGAGTGGTTGACCACTCGAGTGTCTAGCGAGGTTCGTCCGGGTAACTAAGAACGAAGTCGCGACTTACGCGTCCTGCTTGCTGTGGTGACTAAGGCACCGCTTAAGCAAAAGTCTGTCAGGAGGAGGAATCAACCGGCGACTGTGGACGAGATGAAGCGTCTTGATAAAGCCTAATGCTACACAGTCCGACGGTTGTGCATCTCCACCCTACACGTATCCCTGATAATTCGGGTGCTGCCGCGCGCAGAATCCGCAGCGGGTTGGCATTTACCGTGAACTCCGAAAGGGGAGGTCACGCATCATGGCTAAAGGCGTTGTTTCCGCAACTTTCGCTCGGGATCGTTTGTCGCTGACTGCACTTTGTGAACTGGCCGTTAATCGCTGCGTAAAAGGCGAGTAGTCACTCTGCTTTCTACGGGTTTCAGGCCTCATGTCACCTGCGCTTGTTACAACGCCGAACTCTTCCGTTAGATAGTGAAAACTGCGTAGGACGGCCTTGCGTCCTTATGAATTGCGTTGGTCAGGGCCGGCTGTTTGCCGCTGTTCCTCTGCCCAGCCGCTTTTGGCGGCGTTCGCGACTATAGCAGCAATCATTAAGTGCTTCAAATCCATAAAAAATTGTTATCATTCGCGCCATGACGACTACTGCCCCCTCGACTCCAGGCGTTCAATTGCTTGAGGTCTCGCCGGAATATGCCGGCCAACGTATTGATAACTTCCTTCTCGCCCGGCTCAAAGGCGTGCCCAAGACCTTGATTTACCGCATTTTGCGTAAAGGCGAAGTGCGAGTGAACAAGGGGCGGATCAAGCCCGAGTACAAGCTGCAAGCGGGTGATGTGGTGCGCGTGCCTCCCGTGCGGGTGCCCGAGCGCGACGAGCCGGTGCCGCTGGCTCAAGGGTTGCTGCAGCGCCTGGAAGCCTCGATCGTCTTCGAAGACAAGGCCCTGATTGTGATCAACAAGCCTGCCGGGATTGCCGTGCATGGCGGCAGCGGCTTGAATTTCGGGGTGATCGAAGCCTTTCGTCAGTTGCGCCCGGACGCCAAGGAGCTGGAGCTGGTGCATCGCCTCGATCGGGACACCTCCGGCCTGCTGATGATCGCGAAAAAACGCAGCATGCTGCGTCATCTGCATGCCGCGCTGCGGGGCGATGGCGTGGACAAGCGTTACATGGCGCTGGTCCGTGGCCATTGGGCCACGGCGGTGAAGCAGGTGCGTGCGCCGCTGCTCAAGAGCAACCTGCGCTCCGGCGAGCGCATGGTGGAGGTCAACGAAGAGGGCAAGGAGGCCTTGACCGTGTTCAAGGTGCTGCGCCGCTTCGGTGATTTCGCCACCATGGTCGAGGCCAAGCCGGTGACCGGGCGTACTCACCAGATTCGTGTGCACACCCTGCATGCCGGGCACTGTATTGCCGGTGACAGCAAGTACGGCGATGACGATTTCACTCGCGAGATCCGTGAGCTGGGCGGCAAGCGCCTGTTTCTCCATGCCTATATGTTGACTGTGCCGCTGCCCGATGGCGGCGAGCTGAAATTGCAGGCCCCGGTGGATGAGATGTGGGCCAAGACCGTGGAGCGCCTGAGTGCACCCTGATTACAAACTGCTGATCTTCGACTGGGACGGCACTCTGGCCGATTCCATTGGTCGGATTGTCGAGTCGATGCACGCATCTGCTGATCGTTCCGGCTTTCCTCGCCGCGATGACTACGTCGTCAAGGGCATTATCGGTCTGGGATTGCCAGAGGCGATTCGCACACTGTATCCGGAAATAGATGATGGGCAGTTGGTAGCCTTTCGTCAGCATTATGCGGATCACTACATTGCTCTCGAGGCAGAGCCTTCGCCTCTGTTTGCTGGTGTGATGCAGTCTCTCGACGCCTTTCGGGATGAGGGCTATCAGTTGGCTGTCGCCACTGGCAAGGCCCGGCGAGGGCTGGATCGAGTGTTGAAGGCCCATGGTTGGGAGGAGTATTTCGATATCACCCGGGCGGCCGACGAAACTGCCAGCAAGCCTCATCCGTTGATGCTGGAGGAAATCCTTGCTCATTGCGGGGTTGGGCCGCGGCAGGCTTTGATGGTTGGCGATTCGTCCTTTGATCTGTTGATGGCGCGCAATGCCGGAATGGATTCGGTGGCCGTGAGCTACGGTGCTCAGTCCATCGAGGCCTTGCAGGCATTCGAGCCTCGCTTGTCCATCGACCGTTTTCCTCAATTGCACGCCTGGCTGAGCCAGGGTGCCGATTAAGTTTTTGCTGGGGTAGTAGGCATGACCGACGAATGGAAGGCGCCGAGCAAGGCGGGCGCTGAAGGTGGTGATGATAAAGGCTGGAAACTGCTGGAGAAGACGCTGTTGGCCAGTGTCCAGGAACAGCGTCGCTCGCGGCGCTGGGGCATTTTCTTCAAGCTGTTGACCTTTGTTTACCTGTTCGCGGCGCTGGCGTTGTTCACGCCGCTGATGACCATGGAAAAGAATGCCACTCGTGGCGGTAGCTACACCGCGGTGATCGATGTCACGGGGGTGATTGCCGACAAGGAGTCGGCCAGCGCTGACAATATTGTCGGCAGCCTGCGTACTGCGTTCGATGATCCCAAGGTCAAGGGCATTGTGCTGCGTATCAACAGCCCTGGCGGCAGCCCGGTGCAGTCCGGCTACGTCTATGACGAGATTCGTCGTCTGCGGGCTTTGCACAAGGACACCAAGGTCTACGCGGTGATCTCGGATCTCGGGGCGTCGGGTGCTTACTACATCGCCAGCGCTGCTGACGAGATCTATGCCGACAAGGCGAGCCTGGTGGGTTCCATTGGTGTGACGGCGGCCGGCTACGGCTTTGTCGGCACCATGGAGAAGCTGGGGGTTGAGCGTCGCACCTATACCTCGGGCGAGCACAAGTCGTTCCTGGATCCGTTCCAGCCGCAAAAGCCTGAAGAGACCCAGTTCTGGCAGGGCGTGCTGGACACCACTCATCGCCAGTTCATTGCCAGCGTCAAGCAGGGCCGTGGCGATCGCCTGAAGGACAAGGAGCATCCGGAGCTGTTCTCCGGCCTGGTATGGTCGGGCGAGCAGGCGCTGCAATTGGGGTTGATCGATGGCCTGGGCAATACCAGTTCGGTGGCGCGGGATGTGATTGGCGAGAAAGAGGTGGTGGACTTTACCGTCCAGGAATCGCCATTTGATCGCTTCTCGAAGAAGCTCGGTGCCAGCGTGGCTGAGCAGATTGCCATGTGGATGGGCTTTCAGGGCCCAACCTTGCGCTGATCGGGTGTTGCTCAATAAAAAGCCGGCTTGAGTGCCGGCTTTTTTATGGCGGCTCAGGGTGTCTCTACGCCCTCGGCCAGCAGCATGTCCACGAGGCGGATCAGTGGCAGGCCTATAAGGCTGGTGGCGTCGCTGCCGGCGGTGCTCTGGAACAGGCTGACCCCCAGGCCTTCGGCCTTGAAGCTGCCGGCGCAATCATAGGGCTGTTCGGCGTGCAGGTAGCGTTCGATGCGGGTGCTGTCCAGGGTGCGCATGTTGACCGTGAACGGGACGCAGTCGACCTGGCAGTGGCCAGTCTGGCTGTTGAGCAGGGCCAGGCCGGTGAGGAAGGTCACGCTGGCGCCGCTGGCGTCCAGCAGTTGCTGGCGGGCTTTTTCGAAGGTATGGGGTTTGCCGATGATGCGCTCGCCGAGCACCGCGACCTGGTCGGAACCGATGATCAGGTGTGCTGGATGGCTGCTTGCCAGGGCGCGGGCCTTTTCCTCGGCCAGGCGTTTCACCAGGGCCGTGGCAGACTCTCCGGGACGATGGCTTTCGTCGATGTCAGGAGAGCTGCAGGTGAAGGGCAGGCGCAGGCGGGACAGCAATTCCCGGCGGTAGGCCGAGCTTGAGGCGAGTAATAAAGGCAGCATGTGCGTCTCCTGAGGCAGGCCGGGAATTCTAGCGAGGCTTGCAAGTGACGGACAGGGCTGAATTTCCTTTGACATGGCCTGGGGCATCCCTATAATGCTGCGCCTATGTTGAATGACCCGATTCCACCTCACGTTGACCCGCGCAAATTGGCTGACCGTGGCACCACCCTTCAAGGTGAGCTGCTGCTGGCCGATTTGGAGAGACTCTGCGACCCGCTTTCCGACAATGTCGGTACGGTGCAGGCTAAATTCGTTTTCGAGCGTGACGAACGTAAAGCTGTAGTTATCCACAGCTCCATCGACGTCGAAGTCAAAATGGTTTGCCAGCGTTGTCTTGAGCTGGTCACCCTGCCGATCCACAGTGAGTGCAGTTACGCTGTGGTGAAGGAGGGTGCGAATACCCAGTCGTTGCCGAAAGGTTATGACGTGCTGGAACTGGGCGAAGATCCTTTGGATCTGCAGGCGTTGGTCGAGGAAGAGCTTTTGCTTGCCTTGCCAATCGTGCCTGCTCATCATCCGGAAGAATGCCAGCAGCCGGCGGGGCTCGATGAGCCCGAACCGAGCGAGGACGAGGTAACGCGGTCCAACCCGTTCAGTGTATTGGCGCAGTTAAAGCGTGACCCAAACGTTTAGGAGTTAATCAATTATGGCTGTTCAGCAGAACAAAAAATCCCGCTCTGCCCGTGACATGCGTCGTTCCCACGATGCTCTCGAGGCTAGCACCCTGTCCGTAGAAAAGACCACCGGTGAAGTTCACCTGCGTCACCACGTATCGCCAGAAGGCGTATACCGTGGTCGTAAAGTGATCGACAAGGGCGCTGACGAGTAATCCTTGTCCGCTCAAGTCATCGCGATTGACGCAATGGGCGGGGACTTCGGTCCCCGCAGCATTGTTCAGGCGAGTATTGCTTGTCTGTCTGCTACCCCCTCGCTGCACCTGACCTTGGTTGGTCAACCCTCCCTTCTTGAAGAACTGATTTCCGGTCAAACGGCTGTGGATCGCGCGCGCCTGACGATTACCCCTGCAAGCGAGGTGATCACCATGGACGAAAAGCCTTCCCAGGCCCTGCGGGGCAAGCCGGACTCTTCGATGCGGGTGGCCCTTGAGCTGTTGCGCGATGAGAAGGTCCAGGCCTGCGTCAGTGCCGGTAATACCGGTGCGCTGATGGCGCTGTCGCGTTATGTGCTGAAAACCCTGCCCGGAATCGATCGGCCGGCGATGGTGGCTGCCATCCCGACTCAGCGTGGCTATTGCCAATTGCTGGACCTGGGAGCCAACGTCGATTGCAGTGCCGAGCACCTGTTGCAGTTCGCCATCATGGGCTCGGTTGCGGCGGAAACCCTGGGCATCGTGCGGCCGCGGGTGGCCTTGCTGAATATCGGCACCGAGGACATCAAGGGCAACCAGCAGGTCAAGCTGGCGGCGAGCTTGCTGCAGCAGGCCCGCGGCCTCAACTACATCGGTTTCGTCGAGGGCGATGGGTTGTATCGGGGCGAGGCGGACGTGGTGGTGTGCGACGGTTTTGTCGGCAACATCCTGCTCAAGTCCAGCGAGGGGCTGGCGACCATGATTGCCGCTCGTATAGAAGCCTTGTTCAGGCAGAATCTGCTGTCCCGGGCTGTTGGGGCACTGGCCTTGCCGCTGATGCGCAGGTTGCAGGCGGATCTGGCGCCGGCGCGGCACAACGGTGCGAGTTTCCTCGGCTTGCAGGGGATCGTGGTGAAAAGCCATGGTTCTGCAGGCGTTCAAGGTTTCCAGAGTGCCATTCAGCGGGCGTTGATCGAGATCCAGGAAGACCTGCCGCGCCGCTTGCATGGGCGTCTTGAAGACTTGTTGCTTTAGGCGTTTTCCCTGTGGAGTGCTTAAATGTGACCGCTCAGTTCAATTGGCCATCCAACTGTCAGTTTCTTGCGTCCACCACGGTGTGACGTCAATTCTCCGACGACAAGATCATTAGGGGCTTGTTACATGTCTGCATCCCTCGCATTCGTCTTTCCAGGACAGGGCTCGCAGTCCCTCGGCATGTTGGCCGAGCTGGGCGCGCAGTACCCACTGATCCTCGATACGTTCAAAGAAGCCTCCGATGCTCTGGGCTACGACCTCTGGGCTCTGACCCAGGAAGGTCCTGCAGAGCTGCTCAATCAAACCGACAAGACCCAGCCGGCCATCCTTACCGCGTCCATCGCCCTGTGGCGTGTATGGCTGGCCGAAGGTGGCGCGCGCCCGGCTTTCGTCGCCGGTCACAGCCTGGGTGAATACAGTGCCCTGGTCGCCGCTGGCAGCCTGACCCTGGGTGAAGCGGCCAAGCTGGTCGAGCGTCGTGGCCAGTTGATGCAGGAAGCCGTGCCGGCAGGGCAGGGCGGCATGGCTGCAATTCTCGGCCTGGAAGATGCCGATGTGGTCGCCGCCTGTGCTGAAGCCGCGCAGGGCGAGGTGGTCAGCGCCGTGAACTACAATTCCCCTGGCCAGGTGGTGATCGCCGGGGCCAAGGCGGCTGTGGATCGCGCCATCGAGGGCTGCAAGGCGCGGGGCGCCAAGCGCGCCATGCCGCTGCCGGTCAGCGTGCCTTCCCACTGTGAGCTGATGCGCCCGGCCGCCGAGCGCTTTGCCGAGTCGATCGCTGCGATCAACTGGCAGGCACCGCAGATTCCATTGGTACAGAACGTCAGCGCCGCTGTGGCCGCCGACCTGGACACCCTCAAGCGCGACCTGCTGGAGCAGTTGTACAAGCCGGTGCGTTGGGTCGAGTCGGTCCAGACTCTGGCAGCCAATGGCGCCACCGAGCTGGTCGAGTGCGGTCCGGGCAAGGTCCTGGCCGGCCTCAACAAGCGCTGCGCCGAAGGCGTGTCGACCTCTAACCTGAACACCCCAGATGCTTTCGCTGCCGCCCGTGCAGCGTTGGCCTGAACTAGGAGAAGCTTGCATGAGTCTGCAAGGTAAAGTTGCACTGGTGACCGGCGCCAGCCGTGGTATCGGCCAGGCCATCGCGCTTGAGCTGGGGCGTATGGGCGCCACCGTGGTGGGTACCGCCACGTCCGCTTCGGGTGCCGAGCGCATTGCTGCCACCCTCAAGGAAAATGGCATCCAGGGCACTGGCCTTGAGCTGAACGTTACCAGTGACGAGTCCGTGGCTGCAGTCCTGGCCAGCATCACCGAGCAGTTTGGTGCGCCGGCGATCCTGGTGAACAACGCCGGCATCACTCGCGACAACCTGATGATGCGCATGAAAGATGACGAGTGGTACGACGTGGTCGATACCAACCTGAACAGCCTGTATCGCCTGTCCAAGGGCGTTCTGCGTGGCATGACCAAGGCTCGTTGGGGTCGAATTATCAGTATCGGCTCGGTTGTGGGTGCCATGGGCAACGCAGGCCAAGTAAACTACGCGGCCGCCAAGGCCGGTCTCGAAGGTTTCAGCCGTGCCCTGGCCCGTGAAGTGGGTTCGCGGTCGATCACGGTGAACTCGGTTGCTCCAGGTTTTATCGACACCGATATGACCCGCGAACTGCCGCAAGCGCAGCGTGAAGCACTGCTGACGCAAAT
This sequence comes from Pseudomonas sp. GW822-FHT06D10, assembly GCF_058799535.1. Taxonomy (NCBI): domain Bacteria; kingdom Pseudomonadati; phylum Pseudomonadota; class Gammaproteobacteria; order Pseudomonadales; family Pseudomonadaceae; genus Pseudomonas; species Pseudomonas sp. GW822-FHT06D10. The sequence continues at coordinate 31,941 of NZ_JBXALN010000010.1, forward strand.
TCCGCTGGGTCGTCTGGGCCAGGCTCAAGAGATCGCGCAAGTGGTCGCTTTTCTGGCATCCGACGGTGCGGCATACGTTACCGGGGCTACAATCCCGGTCAACGGCGGGATGTATATGTGAGTCAAATGTGACGGATTGCTTCAAAAAAATGTCATACGAGCTGTCTAAAATCCGTTATAAAGCTGCAATCAATTTATAGGCAGATGGCCAAAGGGTTTGAGGGACAAAGCTTTCAGTTGAAAAGCTGAAAAGCCTTTCTATACACTTACCCACTGGCCAGCTGCCTGAATTTGTCCATTAGGAGTGAAAACAAGGTATGAGCACCATCGAAGAGCGCGTCAAGAAAATCGTTGCTGAGCAACTGGGCGTTAAAGAAGAAGAAGTTGTTAACACCGCTTCCTTCGTTGAAGACCTGGGTGCCGACTCCCTTGACACCGTTGAGCTGGTGATGGCTCTGGAAGAGGAATTCGAGACCGAAATCCCTGACGAAGAAGCTGAAAAGATCACTACCGTTCAAGCAGCTATCGACTACGTTACCAGCCACCAGGCTTAATCGTTTGTAGTCGTCTTTTGCTGTCATGGAAAAACCGCACTGCCGTTACGGCGTGCGGTTTTTTCTTTAGGCCTGATACAAAGTGTCGTCATTAGAAAAAGGAGAGTGCTGTGTCGCGTAGACGCGTCGTAGTCACCGGTATGGGTATGTTGTCGCCACTGGGTACGGATGTGCCAAGCAGCTGGCAGGGCATTCTGGCTGGCCAAAGTGGCATCGGTCTGATCGAACACACCGACCTTTCTGCCTATTCCACCCGTTTTGGCGGCTCGGTAAAGGGCTTCAATGTCGAGGAATACCTGTCGGTCAAAGAGGCCCGCAAACTCGACCTGTTCATTCAATACGGCCTGGCAGCCGGTTTCCAGGCGGTACGCAACGCCGGTCTGGAAGTCACCGATGCCAACCGTGAACGCATCGGCGTGGCCATGGGCTCGGGTATTGGCGGTTTGACCAATATCGAGGAAACCAGCCGCATCCTGCACGATTCCGGCCCACGACGGATTTCTCCGTTCTTCGTGCCTGGCTCGATCATCAACATGATTTCCGGTTTCCTGTCCATCCACTTGGGTGCCCAGGGGCCGAACTACGCCATTTCCACTGCGTGCACCACCGGTACCCACTGCATCGGCATGGCTGCGCGCAACATCGCCTACGGCGAAGCCGATGTGATGATCGCCGGCGGTGCTGAAATGGCTGCCTGTGGCCTGGGCATGGGCGGCTTCGGTGCGTCCCGTGCACTGTCGACCCGCAACGACGAGCCGACCCGCGCGAGCCGTCCCTGGGACAAGGGACGTGATGGCTTCGTCCTGTCCGACGGCGCCGGCGCCCTGGTTCTGGAGGAGCTGGAGCACGCCAAGGCTCGTGGGGCCACCATCTATGCGGAGCTGATCGGCTTCGGCATGAGCGGTGACGCCTATCACATGACGTCGCCTCCCGCCGATGGTGCCGGTGCTGCGCGCTGCATCGCCAATGCCCTGCGCGACGCCAAGCTCAACGTGGACCAGGTGCAGTACATCAACGCCCATGGCACTTCGACCCCGGCCGGCGACCTGGCCGAGGCCGAAGCGATCAAGAGCGTGTTCGGCGATCACGCCTACAAGCTGGCGGTCAGTTCCACCAAGTCCATGACGGGTCACCTGTTGGGTGCCGCGGGGGCGATCGAGGCGATCTTCAGTGTGCTGGCAATCAACAGCCAGGCCGCGCCGCCCACCATCAACCTGGATGAGCCGGATGAAGGCTGCGATCTCGATTTCGTGCCGCACACCGCGCGCAGCATGGACATCGACGTAGTGCTGTCCAACTCCTTCGGTTTTGGTGGCACCAACGGCTCCCTGGTGTTCCGCCGGTTCTCCGAGTGATGCACAGCTGGGTCGACGGTCAGCCGGCTGACGCACTGTCGCTCAAGAACCGCGGCCTGGCTTACGGTGATGGTCTGTTCGAGACCATTGCCGTCAAATCCGGGCGCCCGCAGCTGCTGGAGCGGCATCTGCAGCGTCTGGCCGAAGGATGCCGGCGCCTGGCGCTGACGGCGGATCAAGCCCTGATCCGCAGTGAGCTGCAGGCGTATGCGGCGGCTTTGGGGGAGGGTGTGCTCAAGCTGATCCTCACCCGGGGCGACAGTCAGCGCGGCTATGCCGCCGATCCTGCAACCGCTGCACGGCGTATTCTCCAGGGCTCCGCATTGCCGGTGTATCCCCTGGCCCATGCCGAGCAAGGCATTCGTCTGTTTCCCTGTACCACGCGCCTGGCCGAGCAGCCGCTGCTGGCCGGCCTCAAGCACCTCAATCGTCTGGAGCAGGTTCTGGCTCGTGCCGAGTGGCGTGATGCCGAGCATGCCGAAGGCTTGATGCGAGATACCTCTGGGCGAGTTATCGAAGGCGTGTTCAGCAACCTGTTCCTGGTCAGCCAGGGGCGGCTGCTGACGGCTGACCTGGGTCGCTGCGGCGTGGCCGGGGTGATGCGCGCTGAAATATTGTTTCAGGCCGAGTCATTGGGCATCCCCGCGCAAGTCGGGGATATCAGTCTCGATCAACTGCAACAGGCTGATGAAGTCTTTGTCTGCAACAGTGTCTATGGCGTCTGGCCAGTGCTTGGCTGTGCCGGGATGAGCTGGTCGGCGGGTGCGCTCACCCGTAAACTGCAGGGCATTACCCGCGCACTACTGGATGCTTGATTCGTGAGACGTAAATTACTGCTCCTGCTGGAAACCGGACTGGTCCTGGCAGGACTGCTGTTGGGTGCGAGTGCCTGGAAACTGCACTCGGCCCTGGAACAACCGCTGAACCTGAGCCAGGAACAGTTGCTCGATGTTCCCGCCGGCTCGACGCCCACCGGCACCTTCAATCGTCTGCAAGCCGAGGGTGTGCTCGATGATGCCTTCTGGCTGCGCCTGTACTGGCGCTTCAATATGGCGGGCCAGCCTCTGCACAGCGGCGAGTACCGCATGACCCCAGGCATGACCGCCGAAGGCCTGATCGGCCTCTGGCAGCGCGGTGAGGTGGTGCAGTACAGCCTGACCCTGGTGGAAGGCTGGAATTTCCGCCAGGTACGCAGCGCCCTGGCCAAGAGCGAAAAATTGCAGCAGACCCTGACGGGGCTCAGCGACAGCCAGGTGATGGAAAAGCTCGGGCATCCCGGGGTTTTCCCTGAAGGGCGTTTCTTCCCTGACACCTATCGTTTCGTTCGGGGCATGACCGACGCCGAGCTCCTGGAAAAAGCCTACGACCGCCTGGACGATGTGCTGGCCAAGGAGTGGAGCAAGCGTGCCGACGATGCGCCTTACAGCGATCCTTATCAGGCGCTGATCATGGCCTCGCTGGTGGAGAAGGAAACCGGCGTACCCCAGGAGCGTGGGCAGATCGCAGGCGTGTTCGTGCGTCGCATGCAGATTGGCATGCTGCTGCAGACCGATCCTACGGTGATCTACGGCCTCGGTGAGCGTTACACCGGCAAGTTGACCCGGGCTCATCTCAAGGAAGCCACGCCCTATAACACCTACGTGATTGCCGGCCTGCCGCCGACGCCGATCGCCATGGTCGGACGCGAGGCGATTCACGCCGCCCTCAACCCGGTGCCCGGCAAGAGCCTGTATTTTGTCGCGCGGGGCGACGGCAGCCATGTGTTCTCCGATGACCTAGATGCCCACAACAGCGCGGTGCGCGAGTTTCAGCTCAAGCGTCGCGCCGACTACCGTTCCAGCCCGGCCCCAGCCGCCACGCCAGCGGTTCCCGAAGCGGCAGGTCAGGCACCGGAGACGCCTGCAGCCCCTGGCCCGGAGACGGCTCCGGCAAGCGCCCCGCAAGCTGCGCCCGAGCCGGCTGCGACTCCGGCTCCTGCCGAGCCTGTGCCCGAGCCCGCGGCGAAAAGCCCGCAATGACATTGATTAAGGACTGCCCGTGACTGGCTTGTTTATTACCCTGGAAGGCCCGGAAGGCGCGGGCAAAAGCACCAATCGCGAGTACCTCGCCGAGCGCCTGCGCGCTGCGGGGATCGAGGTGCTGTTGACCCGTGAGCCTGGTGGCACGCCGCTGGCCGAGCGGATTCGCGATGTACTGCTGACCCCGGTGGAAGAGGTCATGAATGCCGATACCGAGCTGTTGCTGGTGTTCGCCGCGCGTGCCCAGCACCTGGCAACGGTGATTCGCCCGGCCCTGGAGCGCGGTGCGGTGGTGCTGTGCGACCGTTTCACCGACTCCACCTACGCCTACCAGGGCGCGGGCCGCGGCCTGAGCCTTGCGCGCATTGCTGCGCTGGAGGATTTCGTTCAGGGCGAGTTGCGCCCCGACCTGACCCTGGTCTTCGACCTGCCGGTGGATGTCGGCCTGGCGCGAGCCAGTGCCCGTGGCCGGCTGGATCGCTTCGAGCAGGAAGGCCAGGCCTTCTTCCAGAAGGTTCGCGAAGCCTTCCTGGCCCGCGCCGCAGCGGCGCCGCAGCGTTATGTGCTGGTGGATGCGGCGCAGCCCCTGGCCCAGGTCCAGCAGTCCCTGGACAGCTTGTTGCCGCAGTTGCTGGAGCGCGCCCGTGGCTGAAGTCTTCCCCTGGCAGGACAGCCTCTGGCAGCAATTGGCGGGGCGTACCCAGCATGCCCATGCCTACCTGTTGCATGGCCCGGCGGGTATCGGCAAGCGGGCCCTGGCCGAGCGGCTGATGGCGCGCTTGCTGTGCCAGCGCCCGGAAGGCCTGGACGCCTGTGGTCAATGTAAGTCCTGCCTGTTGCTGCTGGCCGGCAGCCACCCGGACAACTACGTGCTGGAGCCGGAGGAAGCGGACAAGGCGATCAAGGTCGACCAGGTCCGCGAACTGGTGAGCTTCGTGGTCCAGACCGCCCAGTTGGGGGGGCGCAAGGTGGTGCTGATCGAGCCGGTGGAGTCGATGAATATCAACGCCGCCAACGCCCTGCTCAAGAGTCTCGAGGAGCCTTCCGGCAACACTGTGCTGTTGCTGGTAAGCCACCAGCCCAGCCGGTTGTTGCCCACGATCAAGAGCCGTTGCGTGCAGCAGGCCTGTCCGCTGCCCAGCGAGGCCATGAGCCTTGAGTGGCTGGCCCAGGCCCTGCCTGATTGCTCCGAGGAGGAGCGGGTGGAGCTCTTGACCCTGGCTGCCGGTTCGCCGCTGGCAGCGGTCAGCCTGCAGGCCCAGGGTGTTCGCGAGCAGCGGGCGCAAGTGGTGGAAGGGGTGAAGAAGCTGCTGAAACAGCAGCAGTCGCCCACGCAACTGGCCGAATCCTGGAGTGCCATTCCCTTGTTGCTGCTGTTCGACTGGTTCTGCGACTGGTCGAACCTGGTCCTGCGCTATCAACTGACCCAGGATGAGCAGGGACTGGGCCTGCAAGACATGCGCAAGGTGCTGCAATACCTGGCGCAGAAGTCCGCCCAGGCCAAGGTGCTGAACATCCAGGACTGGATCCTCGCCCAGCGCCAGAAGGTCCTGAGCAAGGCCAACCTCAACCGCGTGCTGTTGCTGGAAGCCTTGCTGGTGCAGTGGGCGGCCCTGCCTACCCAGAATTGACCCGCAGCGCCTAGACTCAGCGTTGTTTCCGCCCGGGCGCCACAACCCGGGCCTTTCATTGATCGGATGTAGTTGTAGCCTCCTATGCTCGTAGATTCCCATTGCCACCTTGACCGCCTCGACCTCGCCGCTCATGACGGCTCCCTGGATGCCGCGCTGGCTGCTGCCCGCCAGCGGGGGGTAGGGCACTTCCTGTGCATCGGTGTCAGCGCCGACAACGCGGCGGACGTCAAGGCCCTGGCCGATCGTTATGACGATGTCGACTGCTCGGTGGGCGTGCATCCGCTGGATGTGCAGCCCGGCGCAGCGCCGGCCCTGGACTGGCTGCTGGATGAACTGAATCACCCCCGGGTAGTGGCCATTGGCGAGACTGGCCTGGACTATCACTACGAGCCGGAAGCCGCCGAGCTGCAGCAGGAATCCTTCCGCCTGCACCTGCAGGCCGCCCAGCAGACCGGCAAACCGGTGGTGGTGCACACCCGCGGCGCCCGCGCCGACACCCTGGCACTGCTGCGCGAGGCGGCATTGCCCAATGCCGGTGTGCTGCATTGCTTCACCGAAGACTGGGAAATGGCCAAGGCGGCCCTGGACCTGGGTTTCTATATTTCCCTCTCGGGGATTGTCACCTTCCGCAATGCCGATGCCCTGCGGGACGTGGCCCGACAGGTGCCGGCCGACCGCCTGCTGGTGGAGACCGATTCGCCTTACCTGGCGCCGATCCCCTATCGTGGCAAGCCCAACCTGCCGCAGTACGTGCGCGAGGTGGCGGAGTTCCTGGCGATGCTGCGGGGCGAAAGCTATGAAGCCTTTGCCCAGCAAACCACGGCCAACTTCAAGCGCCTGTTCCCCTTGGCGCGGGTCAAGGGCTGAGCCTGGGTCGTACGGTGCACTGGCGCTGAATGGCGGGCAAAAAAAACCCGGGTTCTGGGGGGTGAATCCGGGTTAAGACCATTAGGAGTAAAACTAAGGCACGCGGTCCTTCGGTACCTTGATCGGCGTTTCACTTGGGGGAGATGTCCCGCCGACAGTTGAAGTATTGATCACTATTGCATTCAGTCCAGTTGCCCCTGCTCGTTTTTTAAACAAATTTGGAATACGCGCGCTTCGCTTGAGTTCTCATTTGGGTTGCCTGTATCGCAATTTTCGACGCGATCGCTGAATATCACCTGATTTTTAGCCGATAAGACTAAAAATAGCCGCATTTTCCTGAAGGTTGCCTACATAATCTGTTGCAGTTTGCGGTACCTGTCCGGCTGGCAGTTATCAACGCCATCGATACTTTCGGATTATTCTTCCGCTCTTCTAGGGCTTCTCTGATGCTGTGGGACGGCAGTTGCATTGGCCCCCGCTGAGCGACGAATCAGCCGGGCAATGATGAAATTGCGACTTATTGAGGTCTTTGCGTCGCACGCAGGGCGTGGGGCAATCCAGGGTGCTGGTTGCGGGAAAAACCAGACTTCGCGGTCTGATCCGGAGCTTGGCGGCTGTGGAAGTTTGCTATTTGAACCCTGGCCCGGCCCCGTATTCACGGGATTTCCCTGGCTTTTGGCGCCTGTCTGGAAGGTTCTGACGGGGCGGCTTTTGCGCCAGAAACACCAGCAACGATGGATGATCCGTGCATTTTGGCGCAAGTTAGGCATAATACGCGGCTTCGATTTTGACCCCGAACAGACCTTTTCTTATGCAGAAAGAACCTCGTAAGGTCCGTGAGTTTCGTCGCCGCGAGCAAGAAATTCTCGATACCGCGCTCAAGCTGTTCCTCGAACAAGGTGAAGACAGTGTCACCGTCGAGATGATTGCGGATGCCGTGGGTATCGGCAAAGGGACCATCTATAAGCATTTCAAGTCCAAGGCGGAGATCTACCTGCGCCTGATGCTCGACTACGAGCGCGACCTGAACGAGCTGCTGCACTCGGCCGACGTCGACAAGGACAAGGAAGCCCTGTCCCGGGCCTACTTCGAATTCCGCATGCGTGACCCGCAGCGCTATCGGTTGTTCGACCGCCTGGAAGAGAAGGTGGTCAAGGGCAACCAGGTGCCGGAGATGGTCGAGGAACTGCACAAGATCCGCGCGTCCAACTTCGAGCGCCTGACCCTGCTGATCAAGGGTCGCATCAGTGAAGGCAAGCTTGAAGACGTGCCGCCGTACTTCCACTACTGTGCCTCGTGGGCGCTGGTGCATGGTGCGGTTGCGCTGTACCACTCGCCGTTCTGGAGCAATGTGCTGGAAGATCAGGAAGGCTTCTTCCAGTTCCTGATGGACATCGGTGTGCGCATGGGCAACAAGCGCAAGCGCGACCCCGACACCTCGAACAGCTAAGGCATTCAGCCGCTGTATTGCGCCATCGACAAACTGTATGGCGCAGTGTCCGAGGAATATACTCAGGCATGGGACTTGCCAAAACCTGATTTTTGGGTCAGGTTTTGCCCGGTTCTCCCTTCCTACGCCGGAGTCATCCATGATCGTTGATCGTCAAGGCAGGCGCTTTCGCAACTTGCGGATCAGTCTGACGTCTGCCTGCAACTACGCCTGTACCTACTGCGTGCCCAACGGCAAGCGGCTGGTGGCTGCCCAGGACGAGTTGTCGGCCGAGGCAATGGCTCGCGGCGTGGCGTACCTGATGGAAGCGGCGGGCATCGAGCGCTTGCGCATCACCGGTGGCGAACCCCTGGTCAGTCCCAAGCTGGAAGCCTTCATGGGCGCGGTGGGGCGCATGGGGCTGGACGACATCAGTCTGACCACCAATGGCCAATTGCTTGCGCGCAAGCTGCCGTTGCTGGTGGAGGCCGGTATCCGCCGGATCAACGTTTCCCTCGATACCCTGGATGCGACGGCTTTTCGCAGCATTGCCCGTGGCGGCGACCTGGCCACGGTGCTCGATGGCATGCAGCAAGCCCGCAGTGCCGGTTTGAAGATCAAGGTCAACATGGTGCCGTTGCGCGGGCAGAACCTGGATCAGGTGATGCCGTTGCTGGATTACTGCCTGGAACGGGGTTACGAGCTGCGTTTCATCGAGCTGATGCGCATGGGCCACCTGGCCAATGATGGCAACGCTTTCCTGCAGCAGTTTGTCAGCCTGCAACAGTTGCTGGACCTGATCGGCCAGCGCTACGAATACCTTCAGGCCGATGCGCCGGTGGATGCTACCGCGGTGCGCTACGCCATTCCCGGGCACGGTCATTTCGGCGTGATCGCCAACGAAAGCGTGCCGTTCTGCCGCACCTGTTCGCGTTTGCGGCTGTCCTCCACGGGCTGGCTGCACGGCTGCCTTTCTTCGAGCAATCGTCACTATGTCGGCAACCTGCTGGACAAGCCGCGCCATCAGGCTCTGCCGGCCTTGCAGCGGCTGCTGGTCAAGGCCTTGGGGGACAAGCAGGAGCTGGCCTTTTCCGGTGGAGCCACGGTGATGAAGATCATTGGCGGCTGAGGCGCTTTGCCGACGAATTCCCTTCCTTGGCGGAGCTGGCGCGGAAGCTGCATCCCGTGGCCATTCGCCGGTTTTCCGTCACCGGATTTTGGAGGGTAGGATGCGTAGCCTGGTTTTGCTGCTGGCCTTTTTGGCACTCGGCGGCTGCATGAATGTCAGTGATATGGGCGAAGGGGTGCGCTATCACCTGAGTGATGCGGGGGTGCTCGATCACAGTGATACACGCCGCACCAGCTCGTTCCGCATTCAACCGGATTCGTTCATTTTCATTGCCCAGGGGCATTTCGTACCGCCGGGTGGCGCTTATCCGCGGCCCAACGTGGTAGCCGAGGAAGCCTTCAACGGCTTTGTCGAGTATTTCCCCATGGTGCGTCGGGCCAAGGCGCCCGAGGGCCTGAATGAAGCCATGGCCGAAGCCCGGGAAGCGGGGGCGCACTATCTGCTCTACGCCCGTTTCGCCAAGGCCGATGACCGTATCGGTAACTCTGACGAGTGGCTGGATCAGGAAGCCGTGGACCGCCTGGGGGTGGATACCAGTACCATCCAGATCATGTTGATCGAAACCAGTACCCAGTACCTGATCGATTCCGCGCGGATTCGCAGCCGTGGCGGTTTACTGACGTTCCACGACAACAAGCCACAGGATCTGCTTGGTCCGCCGTTGCAGCAATACGCGCGCGGCCTGCTGGGCCTGAGCGACTGATTGATTGAGGGAGGAGAGCGGTATGAGTGGTCCAGGCAAGGCCAACGACCTGTTGGCGCAGATTCCCAAGGCTGAAAAAGGCCTGCCGCCGGTCCACCTGTGGAACCCCGACTTCTGCGGCGATATCGACATGCGCATCGCCCGCGACGGCACCTGGTATTACCTGGGGACGCCGATCGGCCGCAAACCCATGGTCAAGCTGTTCTCCACCATCATTCGCCGCGATGGCGATGACTATTTCCTCATCACTCCGGTGGAGAAGGTCGGCATCAAGGTCGACGACGTACCCTTCGTCGCCGTGACCCTGGAGGTCGAAGGGCAGGGCGAGGCTCAGGTGCTGCGCTTTTCTACCAACGTCGAGGAGCAGGTGGTCGCCAATGACGAGCACCCGCTGCGGGTGGTGATCGACCCCCTGACCCAGGAGCCGGCGCCTTACCTCCTGGTTCGACACAATCTTGAAGCGCTGATCCATCGCAACGTCTTCTACCAACTGGTGGAGCTGGCGCAGGCCCGCCAGATCGACGGCCAGAATTGGCTGGGGGTGTGGAGTTGCGGGGTGTTCTTTCCCATTGGTCTTGAACCCTGACGGGCGTTTCAGACGGCTGTAAGAAGATATTTCTTGCTCTGGCTCGGGCCTTTCATGTATCAAGCCGGACATGATCAAACATGTCCGATTCGATAAGAAAACAAGGGTGGTCGACGAGTTGATCCGGCGTATTGAAAGCGGCCTGTTGGAGGACGGCTTTCAACTGCCGGGCGAGCATCAGTTGGCCGAAGAGTTCGGTGTCAGCCGTGGCACCTTGCGCGAGGCCCTGGCCGAGCTCAAGCGGCGCAACTACATCGCCACGCAAAGCGGCGTAGGCTCCATCGTCACCTTCGACGGTGTTGCCCTGGATCAGCATCATGGCTGGGCCCAGGCCCTGGCCGACAGCGGTGCGCTGGTCAACACCGAGGTGCTGCGCCTGGAGGCGATCCAGCGCCCGGACCTCAAGCATCGCCTGGGCACCGACCAGTTCATCGCCCTCGATCGCCGGCGCCGCAGCACCGATGGCCGGGTGCTGTCCCTGGAGCGCTCTCTGATCCCGGCTTCCGGCGAGCTGGAAGGCCTGCCTAGGGTCGGCCTGATCGATGATTCCCTGACCATTACCCTGGCCGCCTACGGTTATATCGGCGAGCGCGGCGATCAGTGGATCGGCGCCGAGCCCTTGAATGCTGAAGATGCCCAATTGCTCGGACGTGCGCCGGGCGAAGTCTTCCTCAAGGCCCTGCGTACCACCTACGACCGCCAGGGGCGCTTTATGGAGCAGGTCGAAAGCCTGCTGGACCCGCAGCATTTTCGCATGCACCTGCAGTTCGGAGAGCCGCGGTGAATGCATTGCAGCGCGCCCTGGGCGCCTTCTACGGGCTGGCCCTGGGCGATGCGCTGGGCATGCCGACCCAATCCTTGAGCCGGGAACAGATCCAGCAGCGCTTCGGCGTCATTCGCACCCTGGAGGACGCCGGCCCGGACCAGCCGATTGCCGCGAACATGCCCCGGGGCTCCATTACCGACGATACCGAGCAGGCGATCCTGGTGGCTCGCCTGTTGGTCCGGGGGCAGGGCCGGATCGCTCCGGCGGCCCTGGCCCAGAGCCTGATCGAGTGGGAGGCGCAGATGCAGGCCAAGGGTTCCCAGGATCTGCTGGGGCCTTCCACCAAACGCGCCATTGAAATGATCCTCGCCGGGGAGTCCGTTGAAGAGGCGGGCCGCTATGGCACCACCAATGGCGCCGCCATGCGCATCACGCCGGTGGGCATCGCCGCCGATGTGGCTCGGCCCGAGACGTTTCTGCAGGCGGTGGTCGAGGCCTGCCAGGTGACGCACAACACCAGCCTGGGCATTGCCAGCGCGGCGGCGGTGGCGGCGGTGGTGTCCGCCGGAATCAACGGCCAGCCTCTGGCCGAAGCCTTGGCACTTGGTGTGCAGGTCGCCCGGCAGGCCCAGGCCCAGGGGCACTGGGTAGCGGGTGCCACCATCGGTGCTCGCTTGGACTGGACCGGCACCCTGCGTGTCGACGGCGACCGGGAAGGCTTTGCGCGGATGCTCTACGAGCTGATCGGCACCTCGGTGGCTTCCCAGGAATCGGTGGTGGTGAGTTTCGCCCTGGCCCGACAAGTGGCCCTGGGGCAATTGCCGGCCTTCGAGGCACTGTGCATGGCCGCGGGCCTTGGGGGCGACACCGACACTATCGCGGCGATTCTCGGTGCCATGCTCGGCGCTTGCCTGGGGATGGAGATCTGGCCTGGCGAACTGATCGGGCAGGTGCGAAAGGTCAATGAGCTGGACCTGCAGCCTCTGGTGGAACAGCTGCTGGCGCTGCGTTGAGCCGCCTTTAAGGTACTGGCCGCGGTGTGCGGCCATGTTGCCGATCGCTATGGAAAGCTATGACACGGCCAGGAATGCCGGGATGTTCTGTGACTTCCGAAATTGCCCAATACCCCTAACAACGGCAACAGGAGTTTTATCATGAGTTCATCCACGGCCGGATCAGGCGCCGGGCAACTGGAAACCCGCGGTATCGAGCCGGTTCCCGAGGCCGAGTGCGACGGGCACCCGCTGCAGCTGTTCTGGGTCTGGTTCGCGGCCAACATCAGTATTCTCGGCCTGCCCCTGGGGGCGACTCTGGTGGCGTTTCGCGGTTTGTCGATCTGGCAGGTGCTGCTGGTGGCCATCCTGGGGTCGGTGGGGTCGTTCGCCGTGGTCGGCCTGATCTCGGTAGCCGGCCGGCGCGGGCGGGCGCCGAGCCTGACCCTGTCCCGGGCAATCTTCGGGGTGCGGGGCAATATCGGCCCGACCCTGGTGTCGATGCTTTCACGGGTTGGCTGGGAGACGGTCAATACCACCACGGCGGCCTTTGTCCTGCTGTCCCTGAGCTCGATCCTGTTCCAGACCCCGGCCTCGGCCAAGGATGCGCCGCTGCTGACCCTGCTGTTCATCGGCATCTTCGTGCTGATGACCCTGAGCGTCTCCGGCCTGGGCCACGCCACCTTGCTGGTCATCCAGAAGTGGGCCACCTACGGCTTTGGTGCCCTGAACGTACTGGTGGGCGGTTTCCTCTGCGCCACCATCGACTGGGCGGCGGTCTTCAATGCCGCGCCGGCCCCCATGAGCGCGATGATCATCGGCGTCGGCACCATGGCCGCCGGGACCGGGATTGGCTGGGCCAGTTCCGGGGCCGATATGTCGCGTTATCAGCACCGTTCGGTAACGGCCGGGCGCCTGGTGGCCTCGGCGGCGTTTGGCGCCGGCATTCCGCTGGTGTTGCTGATTACCCTGGGCGGATTGCTGTCGGTGGGCAACGATCACCTGGCCTCGGCAGTGGACCCGATCATCGCGATCCGCGACATGCTGCCGACCTGGATGGCGGTGCCCTACCTGGTCGCGGCCTTTGGTGGCCTGCTGCTGTCCAACAACCTCTCTGTGTATTCCGCCGGCCTCACCGCGCTGACCCTGGGCCTCAAGGTCAAGCGGGTCTATGCGGTGCTGGTGGATATCGTGGCGATCTTCCTCGGCTCGATCTATTTCATGCTGATTGCCGACAGCTTCTATGGCCCTTTCATCAGCTTCATCTCCCTGCTGGCGGTGCCGATCACCGCCTGGGTGGGGATCTTCGTGGTGGACCTGATCCATCGTCATCACTACAGCGCCGATGATCTGCTCAACGTCGGCCCGAGCAGCGCCTACTGGTACCGGGGCGGCATCGAATGGCGAGCCTTTGGCGCCTGGGTGCTGGCGATTGTGCTGGGCTTCTGTTTCACCACCATCGGCACCACTGCCGAAGACGTCTGGTTCACCGGGCCCCTGGCCGATTCCTGGCTGGGGCATAACGGCCTGGGCTGGATCGTTACCTTCCTGGTGGCCGGCGGCGGTTACGCTCTACTGGGCGGTGCCCGGGACCGGCGCGCGGCCTTTGTCGAGAACGCCAATGCCTAGGTTGCTGCACACCGGCCAGGTGATAGTCGACCTGGTGATGGCGGTAGAGCGCCTGCCGGCCTCCGGAGGCGATGTGCTCGCGCAATCTGCGGGCTTCGAGGTCGGTGGCGGCTTCAACGTGATGGCCGCCGCGGCGCGCAACGGGTTGCCGGTGGTCTACCTCGGGCGCCACGGGCAGGGGCGCTTTGGCGACCTGGCGCGGGCGGCGATGCAGGGCGAAGGCATACAGATGAGCCTGGAGCCCGGCAGGGGGGCTGATACCGGTCTGTGCGTGGCCCTGACCGAAGCCTCTGCTGAACGCACCTTCATTTCCCATATCGGCGCCGAGGGCGAATTGTCGGCCGAGGATCTGGCCCGGGTCCGGGTGGAGGCGGGGGATTACCTCTATGTCAGCGGCTACAGCCTGTTGCAGGAGTGCAAGGCACGGGCCCTGCTGGACTGGTTGCTGGCGCTGCCTCGTTCGATCCCATTGATGTTCGACCCGGGGCCGTTGGCCGGTTCGGCAGATTCACCCTTGATGGCGGCGCTGTTGCCGCGGATCGACATCTGGAGCAGCAACCGCGCCGAGGCATTGCAATTGACCGGTACTTCGCAGATTGCCCAGGCGCTGGCGCAGCTCGAAAGCTGGTTGTCACCTGCGGCGTTGCTGGTGCTGCGTGAGGGCCCCCGCGGCTGTTGGGTCAGCCGCCAGGGGCAGGCGGTGCAGGTGCCGGGGTTCAAGGTGGAGGCGGTGGACAGCAACGGTGCCGGTGATGCCCACGCCGGGGTCTTGGTCGCCGGGCTCGCAGCGGGCCTCGAGCCGCTGATGGCGGCTCGTCGGGCCAACGCCGCGGCGGCGATTGCCGTCACCCGGCGTGGCCCGGCCACCGCTCCGGGCAGTGCCGAAGTGGATGCCTTGCTGGCGCGCGGCTGAGTCAGGGCGAGCAGTTGGCCGCCGGTCAGCCGGCCTTGCTCAAGGCTTCGATCAGCTCCTGCTTGCGCATGCGCGAGCGTCCCGGAATCTTCTTCGCCCGAGCTTCGCGCATCAGGCTGTCCTTGCTCTGGGTGCCCAGGGACGCCGCGCTGTTGCGGGCATGCCCGTGGCGTGTGGCCACCGCGCGCCGGGCCGACTCGCTGCGGGCCCGGGCCTTGTCTGCCGGGCTTTTGTCCCGACCGGAGCCACCCGCCCGTTCACCGCCGCCGGACTGCTTGTTCACCGTGGCCCAGGCCCGTGCTTCGGCCTGCTCCGGCGAGAGCCCGCGTTCTTCGTAGCTGGCTTCGATGGCCGCGGCCTTGCGGCGCTGGGCCAGGGTGTATTTGGCTTTGCTTCCTCGAGTCATGACATCTCTCCTCAAGGCCCTGGCGCACAGGGCCTGCTGGATTGAACCGGCGGTTACTGGCTGCTGCCTTCAGAACCTGAGCCGCCGGTGGTGGTTTTCGAGCCGGTACCGGTCTTGCCACTGTCGGGTGTGCTGGAGTCCATGGTGCCGACACCGCCCTGGCGGCCGTTGTCGTTGCCCTGAATGCGCGGGTCGGTCCCGGTCGCCGGTGGCAATGAGCCTTCGTCCATGGCCGGTGGGTTGATGTTGATCTTCGGCGTGCCCTGGGTGGCCGGGGATTTCGGGCCTTCAACCGGGTTGGTCGGGCCGGTGGCGCCGGCCAGGGCAGCAGTGGACAGCAGCCCGGCCAGGGCCAGGGCGCAGAGTTGGACCTTGATCATGGTGTCGCCTCCATTCGTTAGAGTCGTTACCTGATATTGGTCCGCTGCCGGGGCCGGTTGGTGCCTGATGATCGACGAACGGTGTTATGCACCGGCTGCCATACGCCAGTGGCCCAGGCGCCGCCAGCCCAGGCGACCAAGGCTGATCAGCCAGTTCAGCAAGGCCACGCCGAGCACCGTGAACAGCAGCGCCTGGATGCCGGCTTCGACGATGATCCGCCCGGCCAGCCAGGGAAAACCGAAAACCCCGATGAAGTACGACAGGCTGAACAGCAGCAACGCCTGGGAGGTGCAGCCGGCTGGCGCTTCGTTGGCCGCCAGGCCGTTGATCACCGAGTAGGTCAGGCCATAGCCCACCCCCAGGGTCACGGCAGCCAGCAGGTAGCTGGCGCTGCTGTCGACAGCAAATAAAAAGAGCAGGATCGACACCAGCATCAGCCCCGAGAGCAGGCAGGCAGCACGATAGGGATCGCGCTTGACCACGACCCCGGCGATCAGCAGGCGGCTGGCGATGGCGGCGCTCATGAAGCCGAGGAAGAACAGCGAGTAGTCGACGCCGCGGGAGGGGCCGTAGCTGGTCTGGAAGCTCGACAGGCCGCCGAATACGCAACCTCCCAGGCCCACCATGAGAATCGGCCAGACGGCGCGGGAGGACAGCACCTGCGCGGTGCCAACCCAGGTGATGCCAGCCGCCGCGGTGCCCAGGTGGTTGGCCTGCTGGCGCAGCCGGCCGCCCAGCCGCCAGAAGATCAGCACACCCAGCAGGCTGGCACCGGCGGCGATCAGAAAGGCGCTGGCCAGTGGGTAGCCCAGGGCACTGGCCAGGCGCCCCAGCAAGGGGCCGGAGCCGATGCCGGTCATCATGCTGCCCGACAGCAATGCGAAGTAGCGGGCCCGTTGCGCGGGCTCCACCAGCATCGCCACGATGATCGGCCCCAGGGTATAGAACACCCCCCAGCCCAGGCCCAGGGTCAGGCCGAAGAACAGCAGGCCGGGGCCGACCCCCGGGGTCAGGGCAAAGCCCAGGCTGGCCACCGCCAGCAGGCAGCCGAACACTGCCACCGAGCGCGCGGCGCCGAGGCGGTCCGAGAGGTGCCCGGAGCCGATCACCGCAACGAAGGTGCTGAGCATGGCTGTGGAAATCACCGTGCCGGCATCGTGTTCATTGCCGCCACGGCTGCCGATCAGCAGCGACAGGAGAAAGGTCGAGCCGTAGGACAGCGACAGCAGATAGCTGCCCAGGCAGAACAGGCCGAATAACGGGGCCGAGACCCGGGACTGCTGCGGGGTGCACGCCGACATGAAAGTGCCTCTTTATGCTTGAAGTCATGCCGGGCTTTCTAACATGGCGCCTCCGGGTGTTTGTTGTGTTCCTGCAGGCCTCAGGGTTAGTCGGCAGCGGAGTAAGTGCCGTGCGCAAGGAACTGGGCCGGGGGGCTTGGCATAAATGGTCGTGCATGTATTTCTGCTGCCGTTCTAATATGGCCGCCTGATTCCAACAAGAGAGCCGTCGATGACCGTAGAAATCCGTCCTGCACTGCCCAGCGATGCCCCGCAGATTCTTGCGTTCATCACCGAACTTGCCGATTACGAGCGGGCCCGCCATGAAGTGATCGCCAGCGTCGCCGATATCGAGCGCAGCCTGTTCAGCGAGGGGGCCACGGCCCATGGCCTGATCTGCCTGCGCGAAGGCGTGCCGATCGGCTTTGCGGTGTTCTTCTTCAGTTATTCCACTTGGCTGGGCAGCAACTGCCTGTACCTGGAGGACCTTTACATCACTCCGGAACAACGGGGCGGCGGGGCGGGCAAGCAACTGCTGCGGCATCTGGCGCAGATCGCCTGTGACAATGATTGCGGGCGCTTCGAATGGAGCGTGCTGGAGTGGAACGAGCCGGCGATCCAGTTCTACAAGTCCCTGGGCGCCCAGCCTCAGGAGGAATGGGTCAAGTACCGCATGGATGGCGAAGTGCTGCGCGCCTTTGCTCGCGGCTGACGCCAGCTTGCTCGTGGAGGAGCCGGCGTGCCGACGAAGGCGCACGCCATCGGCGCCCCCGGCGACCAGCCATGCTTTGACGGTGTCGAGAATCAGCCTTTCAAGGTTGCCATGTCGATCACGAAGCGGTACTTCACGTCACCCTTGATCATGCGCTCATAGGCTTGATTGATCTGGCGGATGTCGAGCATTTCGATATCGCAGGTGATGCCGTGCTCGGCGCAGAAGTCCAGTACTTCCTGGGTCTCGGCAATGCCGCCGATCAGCGAGCCGGCCAGCACCCGGCGGCTCATCACCAGCTTGCCGGCATGCAGCGCCGGGTCCACCGGTTCGATCAGGCCCACCAGGATATGCACGCCATCGAAGCGCAGGGTGTCGAGGTAGGGGTTGAGGTCGTGGGGCACTGGGATGGTGTCCAGGAGAAAGTCGAAGTGCCCGGCCACCGACTGCATCTGCGCCACGTCGGTGGATACGATCACATGGTCGGCACCCTGGCGGCGGGCTTCTTCGGCCTTGCTCGCGGAGCGGGTGAACAGGGTCACTTCGGCGCCCAGGGCCTTGGCGAACTTGATGCCCATGTGGCCCAGGCCGCCCATGCCGAGAATCCCCACCTTGTCACCGGGCTTGACTCCGTAATGCTTGAGTGGCGAGTAGGTGGTGATGCCGGCGCAGAGGATTGGCGCAGCGCTGGCCAAGTCGAGTTTCTCCGGAATGCGCACCACAAAGTGCTCGCTGACCACGATGCTGTCGGAGTAGCCGCCCATGGTGTTGCTGCCATCGACCCGGTCCGGGGTGGCGTAGGTCATGGTCGGGCCTTGCAGGCAGTATTGCTCCAGGTCGGCGGCGCAGGCCTCGCAGTGGCGGCAGGAATCCACCATGCAACCGACGCCCACCAGGTCGCCGACCTTGTGCTTGCTGACGTTGGTGCCGACGGCTGTGACCTTGCCGACGATCTCGTGGCCCGGCATCAGCGGGTACACGGCGATGCCCCATTCGTTGCGGGCCTGGTGGATATCGGAGTGGCAGACGCCGCAGTAGAGGATCTCGATGGCGACGTCGTCCGCACGCGGACTGCGGCGCTGGAAGCTCATGGGGGCGAGGGGAGTGGTGGCCGATTGGGCGGCATAACCGATGGCGGTGTACATGGTGGACCTCGCAAAAGCATTGACGATTGAGGCGTGGCATTCTCGGCGCCGGGCCCTGGGCCAACCATGGCGATTCCTCGGCATGTCATGCCTATTCCTCCGGCATTGGCGGTTTTCACGCGGCATTGGCGTACAGACCTGCGATGATGTTTTCGTCCCTTTTTCCGTGAAGTTTTCCCCATGCTGCTGACCCGCCATCTGGACGCCAACGCCACCCTGGTCTCGCTGATCCAGCCCCTTGCCAGCCGTGACGGTTTCGTTGCCACCGCCTTGCCCGGGGTCCAGGTGCTGCGGGCCAGTTGCGACGTGGCGCGGGGCCCGCAGATCTATGAGCCGAGCCTGATGATCATTGCCCAGGGCAGCAAGCTGGCCTACCTGGGCACGCGAACCCTGGAGTACGGTGCCGGGCATTACCTGATCCAGGCCCTGTCGGTGCCCTTCGAGTGCGAAACCTTCGCCTTGCCCGATGCGCCGCTGCTGGGGGTTTCCATCGCCATCGACCGGGCGGTGTTGAGCGAGCTGGTGCTGGCCATGGGCGTCACCGAAGGCCGGGCGGCTTCGGCGCAGACCCTGGAGTCGATGACCTCGGCTGTGCTCGACGACGCCATGCGTGGTTGCGTGGAACGCCTGTTGCGCTGCCTGCACGATCCTCTGGAGTGCAAGGTCATGGGCCCTTCACGGGTGCGCGAGTTGCTCTTTGCCGCTTTGCGCGGGCCCCAGGCCGATGCGCTGCGGGCACTGGTGGAGCAGCAGGGTCAGTTCGCCCGGGTTGCGGCTTCGCTCAATCACCTGCACGAGCACTACACCGAGCCGTTGAACGTCGAGACCCTGGCCCGCTGTGCCAACATGAGCACCTCGACCTTCCACGAGCATTTCAAGCGCAGCACCCTGCTGTCGCCGGTGCAGTACCTCAAGCGCCTGCGCCTGCTCAAGGCCCAGCAGTTGCTGCTGGGAGAGGGGCTGGGCGTGGCCCAGGTGGCTCATCGGGTGGGGTATCAAAGCACTTCGCAGTTCAGTCGCGAGTACAAGCGCTACTTCGAACGCAACCCGGGCGAAGAACGCGCCGCTTGAAAACATCGCCCCCCTTGTAGGAGCTGGCTTGCCAGCGAATGCGCCCTGGGCCGGAGCAAGGCTTGGGGGGCGCTTCGCCGGCAAGCCGGCTCCTACAGGTGGCGGTGTCGCTGAATCTCGGGCATGAAAAAGGCCCCCATAAAGGGGGCCTTCTTTTATCGCACCGGCTTACATGTTCGGGTAAGTCGGGCCGCCGGCGCCTTCCGGAGTGACCCAGGTAATGTTCTGGGCCGGGTCCTTGATGTCGCAAGTCTTGCAGTGCACGCAGTTCTGCGCGTTGATCTGGAAGCGCTTCTCGCCATCTTCCTGGGTGATCACCTCATACACGCCGGCCGGGCAGTAACGCTGGGCAGGTTCGTCGTACAGCGGCAGGTTGCGGCTCAGCGGGATGCTCGGGTCGGTCAGCTTCAGGTGGCAAGGCTGTTCTTCTTCATGGTTGGTGCCGGAGATGAACACCGAGCTCAACTTGTCGAAGCTGAGTTTGCCGTCGGGTTTCGGATAGTCGATCTTCACGCAGTCCTTGGCCAGCTTCAGGCAGGCGTAGTCCGGCTTGGTGTCGTGTAGGGTGAACGGCAGTTTGCCGCCGAAGATATTCTGGTCCATCCAGTTGAAGCCCGCGCCGATGATCGGGCCGAACTTGTGCATGGCCGGGCCGAAGTTGCGGCTGGCGAACAGCTCTTCATACAGCCAGCTGGCCTTGAACGAATCGACGTAGCTCTTGAGTTCGTCGGCGCCTTCGGAACCGGCGAACAGCGAGTCGGCTACCGCATCGGCGGCCAGCATGCCGGACTTCATGGCGGTGTGGCTGCCCTTGATCTTGGCGAAGTTCAGGGTGCCAAGGTCGCAGCCGATCAGCGCGCCACCCTTGAACACCATCTTCGGCAGCGAGTTCAGGCCGCCCTTGCAGATGGCGCGAGCGCCGTAGCTGACGCGCTTGCCGCCTTCCAGGTACTGCTTGAGCACCGGGTGATGCTTGAGGCGCTGGAACTCGTCGAACGGCGACAGGTAAGTGTTGGCGTAGGACAGGTCGACGATCAGGCCCACTACTACCTGGTTGTTTTCCAGGTGATAGAGGAAGGAGCCGCCAGTGTTCTCGTTGCTCATGATGTCCAGCGGCCAGCCGGCGGTGTGCACCACCAGGCCAGGCTGGTGCTTGGCCGGGTCGATCTCCCAGATTTCCTTGAGGCCGATGCCGTAGTGCTGGGCGTCGGCGTCGCTGTCCAGGTTGAACTGCTTGATCAGTTGCTTGCCGATATGGCCACGGCAGCCTTCGGCGAACAGGGTGTATTTGCCGCGCAGTTCCATGCCGGGGGTGTACATGCCCTCTTTCGGCTGGCCTTCACGGTCGACACCCATGTCGCCGGTAAGAATCCCGCGCACTACGCCGTTTTCGTCGATCAGGGCTTCCTGGGCGGCAAAGCCCGGGTAGATTTCCACGCCCAGGTTCTCGGCCTGCTGGGCCAGCCAGCGGCACAGATTGCCCAGGGAAATGATGTAGTTGCCTTCGTTGTGCATGGTCTTGGGCACAAAGAAGTCTGGAACCTTGGTGGAGGTTTCGCCGCTGCGCAGGACGTAGATGTCGTCGCGGGTGACCGGGGTGTTGAGCGGGGCGCCCAGTTCCTTCCAGTCCGGGAACAATTCATTCAGGGCCCGTGGTTCGAACACGGCACCGGAAAGGATGTGAGCACCGACTTCGGAGCCTTTTTCAACCACGCAGACGCTGATTTCCTTCCCGGCTTCAGCGGCCTTCTGCTTAAGGCGGCAAGCGGCGGACAAGCCTGCGGGGCCGGCACCGACGATGACCACGTCGAATTCCATGTATTCGCGTTCCACTAGGCTATCTCCTACTCAAGGCTCAACGGTTTTTTCTAATTGGAGGTTTGGCGTTGCATCCCCGCTTTCTCCCATCGCGCATGGGGGGGAGAAGGGGAGGACGGCCGACCTTTCTCTCTGGGCGGCGCATTATATCTACACCACTCTCAGCGTCCAATACAAACGTTTGTTTGAATTGGACGCAGCCCAGATAAATCAAAGAAGCGCGGCTTATAAACGGCTATTTTGCCGTATTGACCGGAAAAGGCGTTCCGGTCAAGATACGGTCGGTTTTGCGCTCGCCGTAGGCTGACTGTTGGTTTCAAGAGCACCTCTAAAGACAGGGCAAAGGCAGTAAAGGTGACGCGCGCGCAGCTTGAAAGTGCGCAGTCTACACGCCGCGATAATGAATGACTCGTCGGTCACCACTGACGAACGGTCATCACCCCGTGAGCAAGGTCAACCTTTTTGTGCGCCAGCGTTTTTGGAGGTGCCCTTGTGCCGATGAGCATCAACCGCCAGGTTCTCGCCTAGGCGACTTTCTTTTCACCGGAGAGTAACGAGGAATCCATGAAGGTTCTTGTAGCTGTCAAACGAGTGGTCGACTATAACGTCAAGGTTCGCGTCAAAGCGGACAACTCCGGCGTCGACCTCGCCAACGTCAAGATGTCGATGAACCCTTTCTGCGAAATCGCAGTGGAAGAAGCCGTACGCCTGAAAGAGAAAGGTGTAGCGACTGAAATCGTCGTCGTCTCCATCGGTCCTGCTACTGCTCAAGAGCAACTGCGTACCGCCCTGGCACTGGGTGCCGATCGCGCGATCCTCGTCGAGTCCGCTGAAGAGTTGAACTCCCTGGCCGTGGCCAAGCTGCTCAAGGCCGTGGTCGACAAGGAACAGCCACAGCTGGTGATCCTCGGCAAACAGGCCATCGATAGCGACAACAACCAGACCGGCCAGATGCTGGCAGCCCTGAGCGGCTACGCTCAAGGCACCTTCGCCTCCAAGGTCGAAGTGTCCGGCGACAAGGTCAACGTCACCCGTGAAATCGACGGCGGCCTGCAGACCGTTGCGCTGAACCTGCCAGCCATCGTCACCACCGACCTGCGTTTGAACGAGCCGCGCTACGCGTCTCTGCCAAACATCATGAAAGCCAAGAAGAAGCCGCTTGAAACGCTGACTCCTGATGCTTTGGGCGTTTCCACCGCCTCCACCAACAAGACCCTGAAAGTCGAAGCGCCGGCTGCACGCAGCGCGGGCATCAAGGTCAAGTCGGTGGCTGAACTGGTCGAGAAACTGAAAAACGAAGCGAAGGTAATCTGATCATGACTATCTTGGTAATCGCCGAACACGATAACAAGGCGCTGGCTCCGGCCACCCTGAACACCGTTGCCGCCGCCGCCAAAATCGGTGGTGACGTGCATGTACTGGTAGCCGGCCAGGGCGTTGGCGCCGTGGCTGAAGCCGCGGCCAAGATCGCTGGCGTGGCCAAAGTGCTGGTGGCCGACAACGCCGCCTACGCTCACCAACTGCCGGAAAACGTTGCGCCGCTGGTGGCCGAACTGGGCGCTGGCTACAGCCACATCCTGGCAGCCGCTACTTCCAACGGCAAAAACATCCTGCCGCGGGTTGCCGCTCAGCTGGACGTTGACCAGATCTCCGAAATCATCTCGGTAGAAAGCGCTGATACCTTCAAGCGTCCGATCTATGCCGGTAACGCCATCGCTACCGTGCAGTCCTCGGCTGCCGTAAAAGTCATCACCGTACGTGCCACCGGTTTCGACGCCGTTGCCGCTGAAGGTGGTTCGGCTGCAGTCGAAACCGTGGGCGCCGCTCACGATGCCGGCAAGTCGAGCTTCGTTGGCGAAGAACTGGCCAAGTCCGATCGCCCTGAACTGACCGCAGCCAAGATCGTCGTTTCCGGCGGCCGCGGCATGCAGAACGGCGACAACTTCAAGCACCTGTATGCCCTGGCCGACAAGCTGGGCGCTGCTGTCGGCGCGTCCCGCGCTGCGGTGGACGCAGGTTTTGTGCCCAACGACATGCAGGTCGGCCAGACCGGCAAGATCGTTGCGCCACAGCTGTACATCGCCGTCGGTATCTCCGGCGCGATCCAGCACCTGGCGGGCATGAAGGACTCCAAAGTGATCGTCGCGATCAACAAGGACGAAGAAGCGCCAATCTTCCAGGTAGCCGACTACGGCCTGGTCGCGGACTTGTTCGAAGCCGTACCTGAGTTGGAGAAGCTGGTCTAATCCGGCGTCTTCACTTATAAAGAGCCCGGCCTTTTGGCCGGGTTTTTTTATGTGTGTTTTTTGCCGGGGGAGGGTTTCGCCATGGATCTGCGCCGCATGAGTGGCTGGCCAGTGCTGTTGGGCCTGACGTTGTTGCCATCGTTGTCGATGGCAGCGGGCAAGTGCGAGCGTCTGGTGGTCACTGGCAGTCCCGATGCACCGCCTTACCTGTGGCGTGACCCTCAGGACCCCAAGCACTTGATGGGTGCCAGCGCCGACCTGCTGCTGCAGGTGGCCGGGGAGCTGGGGCTGAAGGTCGAGGTGCTGTATGCCGGCAAGCGCTCCGAGGCGCTGGACGAGGTACGCACCGGGCGCATGGACCTGCTCGCCGATGCACCGCTGACCTTCAATGAGCTGGAATCGCTGGACTACATCCACCCGGCGCTGGTGCAGAACGACTATCTGGTCTGGACCCGCAAGGATTCGACTCTCAGTTACACCCAGCCGGGAGACCTGGCAGGCCATCCCGGCGCCATGTCGGAAAAGGCCCGGCTGACTCAGCCCTTTGTCGCCATGGCCAAGGAGCATCTGCAACTCAAGCGCCTGCCGAATCTGACCCAGGTCTTCCAGACCTTGCTCCTGGGGGAGGTGGACTATGTGCTGGCGCCTCGCTACGCAGGCATGGCCATGGCCCAGACCCTGGGCATGACGGCGGATCTGGCGGCGTTTCCCCAGCCCATCGACAAACCGGGGCTGTTCCTTGCGCTGTCCCATAACTCCGCCTGCAATGACCCATGGTTGCGCGGACAGTTGGCCAAAAAGATGACAGAATTGCCCGCGTCCGGTCTGACGGAGACCTTGCTGCAGCGCAATTTGGAGCGCTGGAAGGCCCAGTTGCAGCAACCCGTCAGCAGCCCAAAACAGTAGGAATCTTGTGTGACTATTCGACCTCTTTTCGCCGCCATGGCTGTTCTCGCCCTGGCGGGTTGTGCAACCGATCCGGCGCCCATCGAGCAGATGCGCCTCACCGCGCAGACGCTGGAGCAGGCCAAGGCCGTGGGGGCTTCTGCCGAGGACATGCCCGAGTTGAAACTGGCCGAAGACAAGTTCTCCCGGGCGCAGGGCAACATGCAGGATGAGTCCTACAAGAAAGCGCGGATGCGCGCCGAACAGGCCGAACTGGATGCGCGCCTGGCCGAAGCCAAGGTCCTGACCCGCAAGAGCCAGGAACAGGTGAATGCACTCAATACCCGCATCACTCGCCTGCGCAAGCAACTGGGAGATGCCCAATGAATCTGTCTACCCGGATCATCGGCAGTGCAGTGCTCCTGGCATGCGCCGGACTCTATGGCTGCGCTGGCCAGCACAGCGAAGAAGCCCTGCAGCAGGCCAGTAACGACTTCCAGAAGGTCAAGGAAGACTCCAACGTGCTGCGTATCGCGCCCAAGGACGTGATCCGTGCCGGGGAGTCCCTGGCACGTGCCGATCGCCTCTCCACCTATTGGGGCAGCGGTGGCGATGTGGAGCATTACGCTTACCTGAGTCGGCGCTACAGCGAAATCGCCCGTGAGCATACCGAACAGGCACTCAACAACGAGCGTGCGGCCAAGCTCGAGCTGGAGCGCCAGCGCCTGCAACTGGCCCTGCGCGAAGCCAAGTTGCTCAGCGTGCAGCAGCAGGGCAAATGGCTGGAAGAACAGATCATCAGCCTGGCCACCACCCAGACCGATCGCGGTCTGGTGATGACTCTGGGGGACGTGCTGTTCGATACCGGCGAAGCGGAACTGAAGAACTCGGCGAACCGCACTGTGCTCAAGGTGGTGCAGTTCCTCCAGTTGAACCCCAAGCGCGTGGTGCGCATCGAGGGTTACACCGACAACACCGGCGAGCGCCAGAGCAATCTGCAGTTGTCCAAGGACCGCGCCCAAGCCGTGGCGGATGTGCTGGTGGACCTGGGTATCGATGAAAAACGCATCCAGGTCGAAGGCTATGGCGACGACTATCCGGTGGAGGCCAATGCTTCCGAGCGGGGAAGGGCGCAGAACCGTCGGGTAGAGATCGTGTTCTCCGACGAAAAAGGCCAGTTGGGCGCTTCTCGCTGAAGCTGCGCCAGTGCCACGGAAAAACCCGACGCCTTGCCCGCGTCGGGTTTTTTTATGCCTGCCAAGAGGTTCACAAAAACCCTACAGTTATGCTTTTCACTGCCCCGTGTCCTCGACTATTGTAGAAACTGTCCCAGTACACTTCTAAACTGTGCCGGTATTGTTTCACACAAGAATAAAACGCCGTGAAATCGAGTGCTGCGCCATGACCAATCTCTTGCTCTATCAACGTATCGCTCAGCAACTGGCTGAGGATATTCGCCGTGGTGTCTACCAGCCGGGGGAGCGCGTACCGTCGGTACGCAAGATGAGCTCGCAGCTCAATGTCAGCCACGCCACGGTACTCCAGGCCTACGCCAACCTCGAAGACCAGGGGCTGATTCGCGCGCGCCCGCAGTCGGGCTACTACGTGCACCAGACGCCGGCGCTGACCGCGCCAACGCCGGATATCGCCCGGGTCGAGCGCCCGGGGCTGGTGACCCGCAGCAGCATCATTCAGCAGGTGCTGGTGGAGTCCCGTCGCGAAGGTGTGTTTCCGTTGGGGGCCGCAGTGCCCAGCGTTGACTATCTGCCAGTACGGGCGCTGCACCAGCAGTTGGCCAAGGTCACCCGGTTCCACAGCCCCCGGGCATTCAGTTACATGTTTAGCCCGGGCTTCGAGCCACTGCGGCGTCAGGTGGCCATTCGCATGCGCGATGCCGGGGTGGTGGTCGACCCGTCGGAAGTGGTGATCACCCACGGCTGCGTCGATGCCCTGCAGATGTCATTGCGGGTACTGACCCGGCCCGGGGACCTGATTGCTGCGGAGTCGCCGACCTACTACGGCCTGCTGCAACTGGCGGACTTGCTGGGGCTCAAGGTCATCGAGATTCCCAGTGATCCGTCCACCGGCATGAGCCTGGAAGCCCTGCAACTGGCGGCCAACCAATGGTCGATCAAGGCCCTGGCGCTGACCACACGCCTGAGCAATCCCCTGGGTGGCACCATGCCCGAGGAGCGGCAGAAGCAGTTGCTGCGCCTGGCATCGGAT
This sequence comes from Pseudomonas sp. GW822-FHT06D10, assembly GCF_058799535.1. Classification (NCBI taxonomy): domain Bacteria; kingdom Pseudomonadati; phylum Pseudomonadota; class Gammaproteobacteria; order Pseudomonadales; family Pseudomonadaceae; genus Pseudomonas; species Pseudomonas sp. GW822-FHT06D10. The sequence continues at coordinate 58,686 of NZ_JBXALN010000010.1, forward strand.
TTCGATATCCAGGTGGTCGAGGACGATATCTATGGCGAGTTGATGTTCGAGGTGGGGCGTACCAAGGCCCTCAAGGCCTATGACCGCCTGGATCGGGTGATCTACTGTTCGAGCTTCTCCAAGACCCTGTCTCCCGGCGTGCGCATCGGCTGGATGATTGCCGGCAAGTACCAGCAGGAGATCCAGCGCCTGCAGACCTTCAGCACCCATTCAGCGTGCAGCGTGACCCAGATGGGGGTTGCGGCCTACCTGGAAAACGGCGGTTATGACCGGCATTTACGGTACATCCGCCAGGAATACCGGAAGAATCTCAGCGCCTTTCAGCTGGCGGTGCAGCAGTACTTCCCTGAGGGCACGCAGATCACCCGGCCCAACGGGGGCTTCATTCTCTGGGTCAGCCTGCCGGGGCGGGTCAACACCCAGGAGCTTCATGTGCGAGCCTTGCAGCAGGGCATCAGCATCGCCCCGGGGCTGATCTTCAGCAACACCGAGCAGTTCAACCACTGTGTGCGGCTCAATTGCGGTACGCCCTGGAATCGCGAGGCCGAGCGGGCCCTGATGACTTTGGGAATGCTTGCCAGCCAGTTGTGCCAGGAGGCGGCGGGCGGATTTTAATCAGTGTGGCCCTGTGCTTGTCATGGGGCCTGCAACAAGCGAGCATAGAGGACCTTTTGTCGATCTACCTGTCTTTCATGAAAGCCTTTCTACCTGCCCTCTGGTTAAGTGTCTGTCTGTTGGGAACCGCCTTCATGGCTCCTGTCCAGGCGGCTTCCTCCCAGGACAAGCCGGCTGCGGGGGCGGTCCACGCCACTAAGGCGGCCCCTGCCAAGAAGGCTCCGGCCAGCAAGGCCAAGCCTTCGGCCAGTGCCAGCAAGAGCAAGTCCGCGGCGAAGAAGGCGCCCGTCAAGCCCAAGTCCAAATGGGCCTATCAGGACATCAAGACACCGTTGCCCAGTGCCAAGGTGGACTTGAGCCTGCCGCCGGAAATGGTCAAGCACCTGCAGCCGGTGGGCAGTGTGCCGCTACCCAAGCGCGAGCCGCTGCTGCCGCAGATGTTTGGCGAGAAGCCCAAGGAAAGTAGCCCGTTCCAGCTCAACGGCCGCTTGCTCAGCAATGAAATGCAATTGCAGCTGCGCAACGAGGAACGTCGGGATATCGAAGGCGCGGCCCTGGATTTCGAGTTCAAGCAGTAAATTCTTCATCCTCTTCTGTGACGGGTTGGCTCGACACTTTGTCGGAGACTGATCAGTCACGCACGGTTGTGCGTCAAATCCGTTCTTTGAGTAATTTTAAACGGCTGTTTTAGCGGTTACTCTTGGCGGGCGTCATTCAACACTCAGCTTGTCGCAAGGAGCTTTTCCTCATGAACTGCCGTGAAGGTTGTGGCGCCTGCTGCATCGCCCCTTCCATCAGCACCCCGATTCCCGGAATGCCCCAGGGCAAGCCGGCGGGAGAACGTTGCCTGCATCTTTCTGTCGAACACCTGTGCGGGCTGTTCGGCCTGCCGGAGCGGCCGGCGGTGTGTGGGGCGTTCCTGGCGGATCCCGAGGTGTGTGGCGAAAGCCGCGAAGAAGCCATCCGCCTGATTGGCTGGTGGGAACAAGTGACCGCGGCATAGAGTGTTCTCAATGAACGGAACTTCAACAATAAGGAATAAGACAATGGGTTCGCTGCAACGAATGGCTGTGCTCTGTGGTTTAACCGTGCTGTTGTCGGCAACGGCCCACGCCGAAGACTGGCAAACCGCCAAGGATGAAGACGGCATCAAGGTCTCCTTGAGTGAAGTGGCCGGCTCCAAATACAAGGCCTACCGTGGTGTGACCACCATGAAGACCTCCATCGCCAAGCTCCGCGCGCTTCAGGAGGACGTGGCGGGCGCCTGCTCCTGGATCCACGAGTGCAAGACCCAGAAGCTGCTCAAGCACGAGGGCGATCAAAGCTGGACCTACACCCAGTTCAACACCCCGTGGCCAGTCACTGCCCGTGACTCGGTGCTGCATATCACTACCAGCGAAGCGGCCGACGGTAGCCTGACCCGCAAACTGGAGGGCGTGCCCACCTACATCCCTGAAGAGAAAGGCTTCGTGCGGGTGGCCCAGGTCGAGGGCTACTGGAAGTTCGTACCCAAAGGCGCCGACCAGGTGGAAGTGACTTACCAGGTGCACACCGAGCCGGGTGGCAGCGTGCCGTCCTGGCTGGCCAACAAGTTCGTGGTGGATGCGCCGTTCAACACCCTGAAGGCACTCAAGGCTCGCGCCGAAAAGCCTTGATCGGCTGAGTTTTGCCAGCATTATCAGGGCCGCCTTCGGGCGGCCTTGTCATTGATGTGTTCCGGCAGCGCGGTGGAACGATTGCCCGTTGCTCAGGGTCGAGATGTTGTCAGCCCACTCATGGGGCTATCGAGGAGGCACTGATGCAAAAGTGGCAAGTCACTTTCGTTGACGATCATGGTGTCCAGTCCGTCGAGCATTTCGACTGCGACCAGCAACCGACGATGGAACGTGCCGCACAACTGGTGCGGGCCAAGTTGTTGCCAGTGAGTGCCGAACTGGACCTGAACGATCTGGACGGGCGCACCGAGGATCCCACCCTCAAGAGCCTGAAAGAACAGAACAGCATTCAGATTCTCAGTATCACGCCGATCTAGAGAGGGTAGAGCGCGCTTCGCAGCAATTTCTGGCGACGTCCAGAGCAAGGCGCTAATCTGCAAACGAGATCAGCGAATTCTTCGCTAGGCTCTGATCTTGTCAGCTCCATGCTTGTTTCCTGACGACCCGCCCCGGGTCGTGATGCCGGTCCCTTTGGCCTGCGGTTCGGGAAACACGGAAAGTCTATCCATCGGTTTGAGGAGGACGTTTCATGAGCACAGCCGTTCAAGAAGACATCAGCAGCAGTGTGCTGCGCCGCATGAAAGAAGGCGGTTTCGACTTTTCACGATTCCATCCCATCGAGTTCTACGCCATTTTTCCGGATGAGGAGCGGGCACGCAGGGCGGCAGGACATTTTCGCGGTGAATCCTTGAATGCCCAGGTCAGCGTGCGTGACGACGGCGCCTGGTACCTGGAACTGAGCAAGGTGATGTACGCCACCTATGGCGGCATCGGGGATTTTGAACAGGACTTCGAGGCGGTGGTCGAGCCCCTGGGCGGCATCATTGAGGGCTGGGGAGTGAAACAGGAGATCCGTGGACGGCTGGTATAGCCTGCGCTAGATATACCGAGACAGACAATTGGCTGGCCCCTGGGCCGGCCAATTGTGTTTTCGGGGCCCGCACAAGGTAAAAAAAAGCCACCCGAGAGGGTGGCTAAAAGGGAAGACCGGTCAGGAGAGGGAACCGGTCGGGAGAGCCCGGACCCGGTTGTCATCGGCGTCATCAAGGTTGCAGCAGCGACTTCATCAGGCTTGGCGAAGTGTTTGCTCGATAGGCGCGATTATCCCCAGCGGCCAGCGGGCAGTGAAATCAACTCTGACTATGCTGGTGATAGCCAAGACCGATGCCAGCCATGGCCGGGGCAGGGGCGGTCCGCATGCATCGGTTATGCGGGCATCGGCCTTGGGCTGCAACGGACTGATTTTGGGGCGCTTGTGCCGAAGGCACAGGGCTGGCGAAGCCCGGGTGTGCAGGTGACAGGGAGTACGGCATGAACCACAGCGCTGTTGATGAAATGCATGGGGCCGACGGCCAGGTTCGCGAGCATTACCGCGAGTTCGCCCGCTGGCTGGCCAATACCCCCGACGAACTCCTGGCCCGCCGCCGTCGCGAGGCCGACCTGCTGTTCCACCGTGCCGGCATCACCTTTACCCTGTACGGCGATGAGCAGGGCACCGAGCGGCTGATTCCCTTCGACACCATTCCCCGCATCATCCCGGCCCGGGAATGGCGGATCATCGAACAAGGGTGCATCCAGCGGGTACGGGCGCTGAACCTGTTTCTGGCCGATCTCTACCACCAGCAACGAATCATCCGCGCCGGGATCATTCCCGCCGAGCAGGTCCTGGCCAATCAGCAGTACCAGCTGGCCATGCAGGGCCTGGACCTGCACGGTGATGTCTATGCCCATGTCTGCGGAGTTGATCTGGTACGCGACGGCGGCGGCCGCTACTGCGTGCTCGAGGACAACCTGCGCACCCCCAGCGGCGTCAGCTACATGCTCGAAGACCGCAAGATGATGATGCGCCTGTTTCCCGAGCTGTTCGCCGCCCAGCGCATCGCCCCCATCGACCATTACCCGAACCTGTTGCTCGATACTCTGAAAAGCTCCAGCCCCCTGGACAATCCGACGGTGGTGGTACTGACCCCGGGGCGCTTCAACAGCGCATTTTTCGAGCATGCGTTCCTGGCTCGGGAGATGGGAGTGGAGCTGGTGGAAGGTGCCGACCTGTTCGTGCGTGACGACCGGGTGTTCATGCGCACCACCGCCGGCCCGCAGGCGGTGGATGTGATCTACCGTCGTCTCGACGATGCCTTCCTCGACCCCCTGGCGTTCAACCCCGATTCCCTGCTCGGCGTGCCCGGCCTGTTGGCAGCCTACCGCTCGGGCACTGTGGTACTGGCCAACGCCATCGGCACCGGGGTGGCCGATGACAAGTCGGTGTACCCCTATGTCACCGAGATGATCCGCTTCTACCTGGACGAAGAGCCGATTCTGCAGAACGTGCCGACCTGGCAGTGCCGCCGGCCCGCCGAGTTGTCCCATGTGCTGGCCAACCTGGCGCAACTGGTGGTCAAGGAAACCCAGGGTTCCGGCGGCTACGGCATGCTGGTGGGGCCGGCGGCCACGGCGGCGCAGATCGAGGAGTTCCGCGTACGGATCAAGGCCCGGCCCGAGGCGTACATCGCCCAACCAACCCTGGCGCTGTCCACCTGCCCGACCTTTGTCGAAAGCGGCATCGCCCCGCGGCATATCGATCTGCGGCCCTTTGTCCTTTCTGGTGGTGAAACCCGTGTGGTGCCCGGTGGTCTTACCCGTGTGGCCCTGCGTGAAGGTTCGTTGGTGGTGAATTCCTCACAGGGCGGCGGGACCAAGGACACTTGGGTGGTCGAGGATTAAGGAAGCCTGCCATGTTGAGTCGAACCGCTTCGGACCTGTACTGGATGTCACGCTACCTGGAGCGCGCGGAAAACCTGGCGCGGATGCTCGATGTCAGCTATTCCCTGTCGCTGATGCCCCAGGACGGGCGCGGCGATGGCCTGCACGAGCTGGCCATGCCACTGCTGATCACCGGCACCCTGGAGGATTACCACGCCCGCCACCAGGCCTTGCACGCCGAGCAGCTATTGCAGTTCTTCGCCCTGGACCCGGCCAACCCCGCCAGTATCTACAGTTGCCTGGGATCGGCCCGGGCCTGTGCCCATGCCGTACGCGGGCGGATCACCGCCGACATGTGGGAAAACGTCAATGCCACCTGGCTGGACATCCACCAGATCGCCAGCCAGGGCCTCAGTGCCTATGGCATGAACCGCTTCTGCGAATGGATCAAGGAGCGCTCCCATCTGTTTCGTGGCGCCTCCTACGGCACCATCATGCGCAACGACGCCTTTCGCTTTATCCGCCTGGGAACCTTCATCGAGCGCGCCGACAACACCCTGCGCCTGCTGGACGCACGCTACGAGATGGCCGGCGACCAGGCCGATGCGGTGTGCGACGGCACCGCCCATGCCTATTACCAGTGGAGTGCGTTGCTGCGGGCCTTGTCTTCCTTCGAGGCCTACACCGAGGTCTATCGCGAGGCCCCCGGCGCCCGGCATGTGGCCGAGCTGCTGTTGTTGCGCGCCGACGTGCCGCGCTCGCTGCGGGCCTGTACCGAGGAGATCGACCAGATCCTCGCCAGCCTGCCCGGCGACAACGGGCGCCCGGCCCAGCGTCTGGCGGCGCAGATGGATGCACGCCTGCGCTACATCGGTATCGATCAGATTCTCGACGAAGGCCTGCACGCCTGGCTGACCGACTTCATCCCCCTGGTGCGCCAGTTGGGCAACGCGATTCACCGCTCTTATCTGGAGGCGGCATGAGACTGTCCGTGAGCCATGAAACCACCTATCGCTACGCCGATCCGTTAGGCGCCAGCATCCAGTACCTGCGCCTGACACCCCATGACAGCGAGCGCCAGCAAGTGCTCTGCTGGCAGCTGGATCTGCCACGACCGGTGCGTGCGCAACGGGACCCCTTCGGCAACATCCTGCACGTACTGACCCTGGACGAGCCCCACGAAGCGGTGATCATCGGCGCCCGTGGCCAAGTGGATATCGATGAGCTGCGCGAGGCCGAGCATGAATGCCAGTCGCCCTTGCCATTCCTGCGTTTCACCAGCCTGACCGAGGCGGATGCGCAGTTGCGCGAGTTCGCCGGCCGGCAATGCGCAAGGCGGCGTGATCGCACAGGGTTGATCGACCTGATGCTTGGGCTGCACCAGCTCATGGCCTACACGCCTGGGGCAACGGACGTGGCCACCAGTGCGGCGCAGGCTTTCGCCGGGCGCGCCGGGGTCTGCCAGGACCACACCCACGCCTTCCTTGCCTGTGCCCGTAGCCTGGGCGTTCCGGCACGTTTTGTTTCCGGTTATCTGTACCGCGAGGACAGCGGGCAATTACTTGGCCACGCCTGGGCCGAAGCCTGGCTGGAAGGCGCCTGGTACAGCTTCGATGTGACCCACCAACTGGCGCGGCCCGAGCGCCACCTCAAGCTGGCGGTGGGCCTGGACTACCTGGATGCCTGCCCGGTGCGCGGCATGCACCGGGGCGCCGCCGGTGAGCAGATGCACGCCAGGGTGCTCCAGCAGTAACACGCGTTTTCGCTAGGAGCCGGCTGCCGGCGAAGGTGCCAGAGGTGGCAAAGGCGATGTCACAAGGCTCAGGGAACCTGCTTGCGCCCCGCCATATGCCTGAGATACCCCAGCAGCAGGTCCAGCTCCTGATCCGGCAGCACGTTGTTGTTGAACCCGGGCATCTTCGCCTGGGGCCAGCGCCTCATGCTTTGCGGATCGCGGATATAGCGCTTGAGGAAATCGCCGCTGAAATACTCGGTGGGGCTGTAGGGGATATTCAGGTCCGGACCGAACTGTGAATCGCCGGCACCGTTGAGCCGGTGGCAGGCCAGGCAGTTTTTCTGGAACAGGGCAAAGCCCTGGTTGATCGGATCGGTGGCCGCCAACTGCGGATCCGGAAGCAGGGTCGGGAAGCGCTGCGCCACTGGCTCCAGGCGCTGGATGCGCGCCACCTGGAACGGCCATTGCTCCGGGCTGATATGCCCGGCGGCAGGGTCGGTCCACACCAGATAGAAAGGCCCGGCGCTGGGTTTGTCGGCAGCCAGCGCAGGCCAGGGCCGGCTCGGGTCCTCCACGGCCAGCCAGGCCTGGGCGCCCTGGCGTTCAAGCAGCGGCGCGGCGCTGAGCTCCGCGGCAAAGCCGTCCAGGGCCACGGCTTGAAGATGGTCTTCGGCCTTCAGGCCCTTGAGCAGGGTCGCCATGGGCACGGCGCGGTACTGCATGTCGCGCTTGTAGGACACATCGTCCTTGATGGTAATGGTCTGGGCCTGGGGGTGCCTTAGCAGTTCTTCGGTCTGCCAGGGGTGGCTGGCGGAGCCCAGGTCGATCAGCAGTTGCGCGGCGTGCAGCGGGCTGCTCAGCAGCAGGGCAGCGCCAAGGAGGAATACTTTCAATTGATGGCCGTCGGGTCGTCGTCAGTGGGTTCGTCGCCGGGAAGCACGTCGTCCGGTCGCGACACATGGTCGAACAGGGCGTCCCGGAGCTCTTCGTAGTTGCCGCCGTTCACGATACCGAAATAGCCGTGCTTGACCAGCGTGTCTTCGGCTTCAAGGGCGTGCTGGTTGGTGTCGCTGTAGATCACCACGGTGGCGTTTGGGTCCAGCACCACTTTGCGCAACTGATAGGCCAGGCCCTCGGCGCTGATGCCGGTGCCATCCTCCAGTTCGAGATTGACCTGCAGCGAGTTGTGCACATTGCCGGCGGCAAAGTCGCTCTCGTTGCGCAGATCGAGGATCAACGCTCCATCATTGATTTCGTCCACCGCGCGGTTGACGTCGATGATTCCGGCGTGAGCGTGAAAGGCGCTCAGGAGTGTGGCGAGTGCAATCCAATGGCGCATGAGTCTTCCCCTTGGTGTTCCTCAGGAAGACTGGCACACAAGTCCGGGCCCCGGTAGGAACCGGGGACAATTTTCCGTCTCGTTGATCGAGCAGCCACAGATCAGCCGATCACTTTGGTGAGATTCGGCAAGATCAACAGCAGTGTGGTTGCGAAAAGAATGAGCCCCGCCTGACGTACTTTCGAATGCTTGAACATGGCTGAATGCCTTTTGTTGTTATTCCTGAGCGTCAATGCATGCCGGTGGGTGAACTCCATTACGAGTCACTATGAACCGGCTATGTGTCCTTTTTCTTACTTGCCCCAGTGCAGAATCCGTCTGGAACTTCCTACAGTTTCTACCTTAGGGGCCTTGAATCCTCTGGCTTAGATCCAATTCATATGAATTTATATTTCTGATTTATTAAAAGGCTATATATCGGCCCGGGCGTGCCTTGGCCGCCCTCTGGCTAGACAGCTCGCGACCCTTCATCGGCAGAGCCCTTAGCTGCCTACCGTTCGTCTGAGCGTCGGCGTCAAGGCGGCTGAGCGCATCGGTCATTGAATCCGACGCTGCCGCGCCTAAGGTGGGAGCTCGACATTTTCCCCTGCACAGCGGTTCGAGGACGTCATGACCCAAGCTTTGATATTCGATGCGTTACGCACGCCCCGCGGCAAAGGCAAGGCCGATGGCGCCCTGCACAGCGTGAAACCGGTGAACCTGGCCGCGGGCCTGTTGCGCGCCCTGCAGCAGCGCTGCGAGCTGGACACCAGCCAGGTGGACGACGTGGTCCTGGGCTGTGTGACGCCGATCGGTGATCAGGGCGCCGATATCGCCAAGACCGCGGTCCAGGCTGCGGATTGGGACGTAAGCGTGGCCGGGGTGCAGATCAATCGCTTCTGCGCTTCCGGGTTGGAGGCAGTCAACCTGGGGGCGATGAAGGTGCGTTCCGGGTTCGAGGAACTGGTGGTGGTTGGCGGCGTCGAGTCCATGTCGCGGGTGCCCATGGGCAGCGACGGCGGGGCCTGGGTGCTGGACCCGGAGACCAACCTGCACAGCCATTTCACCCCCCAGGGGATTGGCGCCGACCTGATCGCGACCCTGGAAGGCTTCTCCCGGGAGGACGTCGACCGCTTCGCCCTGCACTCCCAGCAGAAGGCCGCCCGCGCCCGGGCTGGCGGGGCCTTTGCCAAATCCCTGGTGCCGGTGCAGGACCAGAACGGCATCGTGCTGCTGGACCATGACGAGTTCATTCGCGCCGATTCGACCCTGGAGGGCCTGGGCAAGCTCAAGCCGAGTTTCGAGATGATGGGGCAGATGGGCTTCGATGCCACGGCGCTACGGGTCTACAGCCATGTGGAGCGGATCGACCATGTGCATACCCCCGGCAACAGCTCGGGCATCGTCGACGGCGCGGCGCTGATGCTGATCGGCTCCGAAGCCAAGGGCCGCGAGCTGGGGCTCAAGCCCCGGGCGCGGATCGTGGCCACGGCGGTCACCAGCACCGACCCCACCATCATGCTCACCGGCCCGGCGCCGGCCACCCGCAAGGCCCTGGCCAAGGCCGGGCTGCGGGTCGAGGACATCGACCTGTTCGAAGTCAATGAAGCCTTCGCCTCGGTGGTGCTCAAGTTCATCAAGGACATGGCCATCGACCCGGCCAAGGTCAATGTCAACGGCGGCTCCATCGCCATGGGCCACCCGTTGGGGGCCACCGGCTGCGCGATCCTCGGCACCTTGCTCGATGAGTTGGAAACCCGGCGCCAGCGCTATGGCCTGGCAACCCTCTGTGTCGGCGGCGGCATGGGTATCGCCACCATCATCGAACGCCTCTGAGCCCCGACTTCAAGGAATCCCTTTCATGACCGATGCCATCCGTTACGAAAAAGGCCAGGACCAGATCGTCGTCCTGACCATCGATATGCCGGGCCAGAGCGCCAACACCATGAATGCCCTGTACCGCGACGCCATGGCCGGTGCCGTGGCGCGCTTGCAGGCCGAGCAGGAATCGATTGCCGGGGTGATCATCACCTCGGCGAAAAAGACCTTCTTCGCCGGCGGTGACCTCAATGAGCTGATCAAGGTCGGCAGGCCCGAGGCCAAGGCTTTCTACGACATGGTGCTGGCCCTCAAGGACCAGCTGCGAGCCCTGGAAACCCTGGGCAAGCCGGTGGTCGCTGCAATCAATGGCGCGGCCCTGGGCGGCGGCTGGGAAATCTGCCTGGCCTGCCATCATCGCGTTGCCCTGGACGATAAATCGGTACAGGTCGGCCTGCCGGAAGTCACCCTGGGCCTGTTGCCCGGCGGCGGCGGGGTGGTGCGCATGGTGCGCATGCTGGGCCTGGAAAAGGCTCTGCCCTATCTGCTGGAAGGCAAGAAAGTGCGCCCGCAGCAGGCGTTGCAAGCAGGCCTGATCGATGCCCTGGCGACGGACCGCGACGACCTGCTGGCCAAGGCTCGGGCCTGGATCCTCGCCAACCCGGGCGCGCAGCAGCCCTGGGATGTGCGCGGCTACCAGATCCCTGGTGGCACGCCGTCGAACCCGAAGGTTGCGCAGATGCTGGCCATCGCCCCATCGATTCTGCGGACCAAGACCCAGGGTTGCTTCCCCGCGCCGGAAAAGATCCTCTGCGCTGCCGTCGAAGGCGCCCAGGTGGATTTCGACACCGCGCAACTGATCGAGACCCGTTACTTCACCGAGCTGACCACAGGCCAGGTGGCGAAGAACATGATCGGCACCTTCTGGTTCCAGCTCAACCAGATCAATGCCGGCAGCTCACGGCCACAGGGCATGCCGCCGCAGGTCACGAAAAAACTCGGGGTGCTTGGCGCCGGCATGATGGGCGCGGGCATTGCCTATGTCAGTGCGGTGGCGGGTATCGAGGTGGTGCTCAAGGACATCAGCTCCGAGGCGGCCGAGAAGGGCAAGGCCCACTCGGCGGCGCTGCTGGAGAAAAAGGTGGCTCGCGGGCAGTTGAGCCGCGAGCAGCGGGACGCCACCCTGGCGCGGATCCGCACCACCGCCGAGGATGCCGACCTGGCCGGTTGCGACCTGATCATCGAGGCGGTGTTCGAGGATCGCGAGCTCAAGGCCAAGGTCTCCCGGGCTGCGCAGCAGGTGGTCGGCGGTGACGCGGTGATCGCCTCCAACACTTCGACCCTGCCCATCACCGGTCTGGCTACGGCAGTGCCGAACCCGGACAAGTTCATCGGCCTGCATTTCTTCAGTCCGGTGGAAAAGATGCCCCTGGTGGAAATCATCAAGGGTGCGAAAACCAGCGATGAAACCCTGGCCCGGGGCTTCGACTTTGTCTTGCAGATCAAGAAGACCCCGATCGTGGTCAATGACAGCCGCGGCTTCTTCACCTCCCGGGTGTTCGGCACTTTCACCAACGAAGGCATCGCCATGCTCGGCGAGGGCATCGCGGCGCCGATGATCGAGACCGAAGCGCGCAAGGCCGGGATGCCGGTGGGGCCGCTGGCGATTTCCGACGAGGTTTCCCTGAGCCTGATGAGCCATATCCGCCAGCAGACCGCCAAGGACCTGCAGGCCGAGGGCAAGCCGGCCATCGAACATCCGGCATTTGCCGTGATCGACCTGCTGCTCAACGAATACAAGCGCCCGGGCAAGGCGGCCGGTGGCGGTTTCTACGATTATCCGGCTGGTGCCCAGAAGCATTTGTGGCCGCAGTTGCGCACGCGCTTCTACAAGGCCGACGGGCAGATCTCGCCCCAGGATGTGCGGGATCGCCTGCTGTTCGTCCAGGCCATCGAGACCGTGCGTTGTGTGGAGGAGGGAGTGTTGCACTCCACGGCGGACGCCAACATCGGCTCGATCTTCGGCATCGGCTTTGCCGCCTGGAGCGGGGGCGCCCTGCAGTTCATCAATCAGTACGGGATGCAGGATTTTGTCGCCCGTGCGCAGTACCTGGCCGAGCAATATGGCGAACGTTTCCGGCCGCCGACGCTGCTTCTGGAAAAGGCTCGCCTGGGCCAGTTGTTCTGACACCGACAGGCGCTCAATGAGCTGATCCGGGGCTTGCCTTGCCGTGGTATTTCAAGGCAGGCTCTGGACTGTTCATTATTGCCATCGCCTTGTCAGGAATTTTTTATGTCGCTACGCATCTGCATTCTTGAAACCGATATCCTGCGTCCCGAACTGGTCGATCAATATCAGGGTTACGGGCAGATGTTCCAGCGCCTGTTTTCCCAGCAGCCCATCGCTGCCCAATTCAGCGTCTACAACGTGGTCCAGGGGGAGTACCCCAGCGATGACCTGGAATTCGACGCCTATCTGGTGACGGGCAGCAAGGCCGATTCGTTCGGCACCGATCCCTGGATCCAGACCCTCAAGACCTACCTGCTGGGGCGCTACGAGCGTGGCGACAAGCTGTTGGGCATCTGCTTCGGCCATCAGTTGCTGGCATTGCTGCTGGGGGGCAAGAGCGAGCGCGCGAGCCAGGGCTGGGGTGTCGGTACCCACAGCTACAAGCTGGCGGCCAAGGCGCCGTGGATGAGCCCGGTGGTGGAGGAGCTGACGCTGCTGATCAGCCATCAGGACCAGGTTACCGCCTTGCCGGAGAACGCCACGGTGATCGCCTCCAGCGATTTCTGTCCGTTCGCGGCCTACCATATCAATGATCAGGTGCTGTGCTTCCAGGGCCACCCCGAGTTCATCCACGACTATTCCCGCGCCTTGCTGGACCTGCGCCAGGAGTTTCTCGGCGAGCAGATCTACCAGAAGGGCGTGGCCAGCCTTGAGCACGACCATCACGGCACCACTGTGGCGGAGTGGATGATGCGTTTCGTCGCTCACAAGCCCGAGGCTGCCTGAACCCGGCCATGGCCCTGCCGCAAGGCGCAGGGCCGTCGCCCCTTCAGAGCCAGCCGGAACGCTTGAAGCTGGCCCAGAGGCCGACGCAACCCACGCTGATAAAACCCAGGACGCCAAAGTAGCCGTAGTGCCAACTCAGCTCCGGCATGTTCTGGAAGTTCATCCCGTAGATCCCCGCCACCGCCGTCGGAAACGCCAGGATCGCGGCCCAGGCGGCGAACTTGCGTTGCACGATGCTTTGCCGTGAAGCCTCCAGCAGTACGCCGATCTCGATGGTCTGGCTGGCGATATCGCGCAGGGTCGAGAGGTCTTCCATCTGCCGGGTGACGTGAATCTGCACATCCCGGAAGTACGGCCGCATGTTCTTGTCGATAAAGGGAAAGCTGAGCTTCTGCAGTTCTTCGCTGATCTCCACCATGGGCGCTACATGCCGGCGCAGGCGCAGCACGTCGCGGCGCAGGCCGTGCAGGTGCTGGATGTCCCGTTCGTTCAGCGAGTCGCAGAGGACGTTGCGCTCCAGCTCGTCAATTTCCGCGTGGATGGCTTCGCTGACCGGCTGGTAGTTCTCGGTAACGAAGTCCAGCAGGGCATAGAGCACGAAGTCTTCACCGTGCTCCAGCAGCAGCGGGCGCGCCTCGCAGCGCTGGCGCACGTAGCCATAGGAGGCCGAGTGGCCGTTGCGCGCGGTGATGATGTAGCCGTTGCCGGCAAAGATGTGGGTTTCGATGAACTCCAGCTTGCCCTGCTCGCGCACCGGCGAATAGGTGACGATGAACAGCGCGTCGCCGAAGGTTTCCAGCTTCGGCCGGCTGTGCTTTTCCAGGGCATCCTCGATGGCCAGTTCATGCAGGTTGAACTGGCGCTGCAGATTGGCCAGCTCGTGGGCGTTGGGTTCCTCCAGGCCGATCCAGACGAAGTGGCCGGGCTTGGCGGCCCAGGCGGCCCCTTCGTCGAGGCTGATATCCGTGACTTTCTTTCCGCCGCTGTAGACGGCGGCAGCAACAACTCTACCCATGGTTCCGGTTCACTTCTTCTTATCAAGGGGCGGTGACAGATCAGGTGCAGCTTAGCCTGCAATGCTCCATCAGAGTCACTGGCCGCGAGGGAGTTCGCGGACAAATAAAAGCCCGCGCAAGGCGGGCTTTTTGTGGCGCCGGGGTCAGGCGGCCTGCAGTTGGCGGTCCATGCTGGCGATGCACTCGCGCATCTGTTCGCGGCACTGGGCGATCAGCAGGGGCATGTCGTCCAGGGTCAGCCCGGCCGTGGGGATGGCGGGCAGCGAGCGGATCAGGATTTTGCCGCTGTTCCAGCGATCCAGGCGCATGTGCTTGATGTAGCTGCTGACGCACACCGGGACTATGGGCACGCCTGCGGCGATGGCCATCTGGAATGCACCTTTCTTGAAGGGCAGCAGCTCTTCCCCGAGGTTGCGGGTGCCTTCCGGGAAGACCCAGATCGAGGTGTCCTTGTGCTGCAAGGTGTGGGTGGTGGTGAGCATCGAGCGCCGGGCCTTGTGCGGGTTGCCACGGTCGATCAGCACGTTGCCTGCCAGCCAGAACAGCTGGCCGAACAGCGGCACCCATTTCAGGCTCTTCTTGCCGATGCACACGGTCCTTCGCGGTACCACGTTGCCGAATACGAACAGGTCGTAGTTGGACTGGTGGTTGGCGATGATCACGCAGCCCTGGGGTTTGTCCATCAGCGGGCCGACCTCGGCCTTGACCCGCAGGCGCAGGATGCACATCGCCGGCCAGGCGTAGAGGCGGGCGCACAGGCGGCTGTTGTCCGGGTTGAATGGGCGGCACAGGCCGAGCAGCAGGCCCAGGCTGCCTGCCAGAATAAAGTGCAAGCCCATCAACGACATACGAAGCAGATACAGCATCTAAACGGCCCACCCGGGGACAAAAGGTGGCGCAGTGTACGGATGTGCACTGTTTTCGGCAATTACCGTTCTCAGCCGGGAGATGGGCGATGTTTAAGTACATGTTTCCAGCAATGGCTGGCGATGGTGATCTAGAGCGGTCGCGGCTTGTTGGCAAGGCATGCAGTAAAAAGCCCGGCGCGAAGGCCGGGCTGGTTCAGGTAGCAAATCCGCGGGTTTCAGCCCAGGTGCTCCTGGTCCTGGATGATCGCGTTGTCCAGGGCATCCAGCAGTGCCTTGCGCACCTTCAGCTTGGTGTTCTTGTGCGCCACCATGTTGATCTTCTTCAACTGGCGTGCAGCGGCCAGGGCGGCGCCTTGCAGTTCATCGGGCGCTACCACCTTGTCGAGGAAGCCGGCATCTACCGCGCTTTGCGGGTCGAACATCTCGCCATTGATTACCGAGCGATGCAAAGCCGAGCGACGCAGGCGGTCACGGGCCAGCTCGATACCCGCGTGGTGCATGGTCATGCCGATCTGCACTTCATTAAGGCCGATGCTGAAGGGGCCTTGGACACCGATGCGATAGTCCGCCGACAGCAGCAGGAACGCGCCCTTGGCCACCGCGTGCCCCGGGCAAGCGACGATCACCGGGTAGGGGTGGGAAAGCAGGCGGCGGGCCAGGGTCGAACCCAGGGTTACCAGAGCCACGGCCTCCTTGGGGCCGGCAGTCATGACCTTGAGGTCATAGCCGCCGGAGAGAATCCCCGGCTGGCCGGTGATGATTACCACCGCGCGATCGGCAGTAGCCTGATCCAGCGCCGCATTAAAGGCGGCAATCACGTCCGGGGAGATGGCATTGACCTTGCCATTGCTCAAGGTCAGGGTCGCGATACCGTCTTCGAGATGGTAGGAAATCAACTCACTCATGACGCAATTCCTTGTATTGAAGTGCTGCAGAAGTTACCCACCACGGTAGCTGCGGTAAAGCGCCATGACTGACTGGTGAGTCAGCCCCAAGGCCGCTAAGGGCCCTGCATCACACAGCAGGTAACGCATGGTTTCTTCTATAGGGTTGTGGGCAAGGCTGAAGAATGGCCGGTTTGCCTTATTGCATGGGGGGCTGCATTGCCCTTGGCCGGGGATCGAGCTTAAGCGCATGAAAATTCTGAAAAAAAAGTTTGCCATCTGAAAAGCTATCGACTACATTAGCGCGCCTCGACAGACTGAATCGGTTTGAAGAGATACGGTGAAGTGTCCGAGTGGCTTAAGGAGCACGCCTGGAAAGTGTGTATACAGGAAACTGTATCGAGAGTTCGAATCTCTCCTTCACCGCCACATTCTACAAACACAAACCCCTGATTTTCTTAGAGAAAGTCGGGGGTTTGTGGTTTTTGGTGTCTGAAAAATGTCCCGATGGAACGGGTAGGGGGAGTTGTGTTGGGTTGACCCGGGGCAGCCTGTTGCAGGCTCTGGTGCGCGCTCATTCGGCAAGCCACGCACCAGCTACGTCTGAAGGGTTACCACTGGCCGCTTATGAGGCAGCCGACGATTTCCCAACCGCTGTATTCCCACCAGGAATATCGGCTATCGGAGCAGCTTCTGGCCAGGCTGGCCATCTGGATTTCGCTCGCTGCTTTTTGGGTTCCGAAAGGGGTGTCAGTAGAAACTGTCACCTGATTGACGGTCTGCGGAGCCATGATCGGGGTTGGATGTACGGAAGCGTTCGCGACAGTTGCGGTGAAAGCGATCGTCGCGGATACGGCCAGAGCAGTTATGGACTTTTTCATGTGCGAATCCTTTCAGTCATCTGACAAGCGGCTTATACCTGAGCCTGACCTGCCTTTATCAATAGCCTGAACAGATCGGGCGCTCGCATGGTGTGACGCCAGGAAAGCCTAGCACCGCGCTATCTCTCGCACAGTCGCTCAACGGCACTATTGACAAAAATATAAAAAACTGCGTTTTTTAGATGATGGTGGCTGGTGAAGTAACGAAGAGCTTGAGTGCATGCTTCTAGACTGGTTTTTAAAGCTGTATTGCCAGCTGTAGTAACCCGATGACAACCGGCCCATTTTCAGCCTTTGCGTGCGGTTGGGAGGTGGAGCGATCCATTGTCGCCCATGGCATGCAGCCACTCGTCGGCGTCTGCCTGCTTTGAACAGCGGGTCGGCAAATGACTGTCTAGTCTGAAATGCCGTGACGAGCAGTATTTTCCAGGCAATCAGGAGCTTGCCGGTACTGGTCGGTTGTTGGAGGGAGCTGGGTATGAGGAGTCTTGCTTATATTGAAGACAACGGGGATGAGTTCCCAATCAACAACTTGGTGCGTTGCGGTCAGGCTGCATTCGAAGCAGAGGTTGAGTCTTCTGGCACAGTTGTCAGCAAGAGAAAGGCGGCGGCGGTGCCTGTAGCCAGCAACAAGATGTTTTTCCCCAGGGCGTTGCCGAAGAGAAGGTAACGCAGGATGCAGGCGGCCCCGCTTTATGCGGGGTTTTTTATTGCCTGGAGATTTTTCAGGGGAAAGGTCGGCGGGGGCCCATTGTTCGGTGGGGAGCTTTATGGATTATTTATTAAGATTTTTTTCTATATGTTTAGGAATTTTCTTATCTCAATTTGTTATAAGTGACGATATGTTCCTTATCCCGATTCAAACGGGGCTGCGCATCCAGCGATGATGCCTTTTATATGAAACGCGATAAGGAAATAAACGTGAAAGCCATTTTCAAACTCCTCGCATTGTCCACTCTCGTTGCCACCGCCGCAGGTTGCACCAGCTACAACATCAGCCAGCCATCTTCGCCAATCGACAGTCAGGTCAAGGCTGACCTGAAGGCGGATGTAGCAGTGGGCGAAGCGATTTCCGGTCAATCGTCGGTCAACATCCTGTTTGGTTTCCTGAAGTTCGGTGGCGATAGCCAGTTTGCCGACGGTGTGGCTTACGGTGGTGACGGCGGTGGTGCACTGGGTGGCCTGGGCCTCGATCCGGTCAGTGCGGTCAAGTCCGCTGCGGCTTTCAAGGCAGTCAAATCTTCGGGCGCCGACCTGATCGTTGCTCCGCGTTATGAAGTGAACGAAGAAAACTACTTCGTCTTCAAGAAAGTCTCGGTCACGGTCAAAGGCAATAAAGGCAGCATCCGCAGCATTCGTTGAGTGCAACTGCGTTCGAGCCTCTGTGGCGGAGATCGGGGCGTTGCACTGGCAACGTTCCAAGGCGTTGCCTGCCAGCGGCCCGGTCTGAACATTTTCGGTAAGGTGAGCTGAAGATGCCTCGGGATGGATGAAGCCCAAGGTCTGTTGGTGTTGCTCCCACTGACAGGCGCTTTTCACATAATCTTCACATCTGCCTGAGTAGGCTCGAACCATCCGTTAAAAGCAGCATCCCTAGCCCGTTCCCCAGCGGGCTTTTTTTTGCGCGGGGATAAAACTCTTTTAAAATCAGCTGTCCAAGGCACCTGGGAGCAACCCGGGTGCGGCCGCGATAGCTCGAATTGGCCAGCGTGGCACTGGGCTTTCTTGTCAGTCCGACAGTCTTTCTTTGAGGTTCAAGTCATGCGTTTAACTCTACCTGCCCTGGTTGTGGGGCTTCTGCTGGCTCAAGGCGCTATGGCCGGCGATGGCACTGCGGCCATTGGTGGCGGGCTTGGCGGCGCGTTGGGCAATGTGGTCGGGCAGAAGCTCGGTGGCAGTACCGGTGCGGCAATCGGCGCGGGTGTTGCCGGTGCGGCAGGCAGTGCGGCCGGGGCGCGCAAAGGCAGCCGGGCCAAGGCGGCCATCGGTGGTGGCCTGGGTTCGGCCGGTGGCTCGCTGATCGGTAATCGCCTGGGCGGTAGCACCGGCTCGACCGTCGGTGCCGGTATCGGCGGCGCGGCCGGTGGCGCCCTGGGTAGCAGCATGGGTCACAAGAAGCGTCACTGATTCTGCCTTGCCTGAAGAAAACCCGGCCCTGCGCCGGGTTTTTTGTGTGGCTTGCCCCAGGCTTCGCCATACTCATGGCTCTGAGTCCCGATGTTCAAGGAGACGATCATGCCCCGCGAGACGCCAGGCCAGGCACAGCCCGCTTCCGACGAGCCGGAGGTGATCAACGACCCCGGGAATGAAGACCCCGGTTCATTGCAGGACGATGCACGCGTACCTCTGCAAGAGGCGCCGGAAGGCGACAAGAGCCCGCCTGGTGCAGCCGACTAAGGTCCGCAGCAACCGCCGTCCAGCCCCCTCGGTTGCTCCCGACCCAAGCCCACCGCTATGCTGCTGAATCCTTTAATTGATGAATTGCCAAGAATAACTGGCCGTACCTGAGCCGCTCCCTGGAATGTACTTTTGCTAACGGATCAGATGCGATGAATGCACAGTTGAACGATTTGGGGCCGATCAAGGCCGTCATTTTCGACATGGACGGCTTGCTCCTGGATACCGAGGGCATCTACACCGAGATCACCCAGTTGATCGCCGAGCGTTATGGCCGCACCTACGATTGGACCATCAAGCAGAACATCATCGGCCGGGGAGCCGGCGACCTGGCGCGTTATGTGGTCCAGGCCCTGGACCTGCCCATCAGCGCCGAAGTGTTCCTGGTGATGCGCGAACCGTTGATGCGTGAGCGCTTTCCCCGCGCCCAGGCCATGCCCGGGGCCCAAGAGCTGGTGCGGCACTTGAAGGAACACCAGATCCCCATTGCCGTGGGCACCAGTTCGTCGCAGATGTCGTTCGGCGAGAAAACCACCCGCCATGGCGACTGGTTCGCGCTGTTCGACACCATCGTCACCGCCGACGATCCGGAAGTGACGGCGGCCAAGCCGGCGCCGGATATCTTCCTCACGGCTGCCCGTCGCCTGGGGGTGGCCCCGGCCGAGTGTCTGGTGTTCGAGGATTCGCCATTTGGCGTGACCGCTGCCAGGGCCGCGGGCATGAGCGTGATCGCAGTGCCCGATCCGGCCATGGCCGATAGCAAGTTTGCCCACGCAGATGCGATCCTGCGATCGTTGAAGGCCTTTCAGCCCGCAGCGTGTGGCTTGCCCAGGCTGGATTGGCCAGCATAAACCCGTGCCTGCCCAGGCGCTGCGCTGGAGCTCCTGGGCCGTTCTACCTTAATGGCTGCGTGCTGCAGACAGGTCGATTTCCAGGGCCATGATGCTCAGCCCCTCACTGAGCCTGGAGGGGCCGAGGCGCCGAATATTGAACTTTCTCTTGATCAGCAGGCGTGCGATTGCACTCGGCGAAACCGTCAGTAGTTTGCGTGCCCCCAGAGACTTGGCGTACTCGAAGGCTTCAAGTAGCAGCGACATTGACTGGGAGGAAGAGTAGGCATTCAGAACATCGGTCTCTTTATCGAGCGATACAGCGGCGAACCTGGACAACTCCCAGACATGAGTTTGAGAGGGCGGCTGATCTGAACCCAGCAGGTCGGGAAATACTTCCGATAATAGATAAGGGCGGGTTGTGGGTAGTAGGCGTGCTGTACCCACAATGGCACCTGTTTCATCTTTGGCCGCGAGGTAAAGTGTGTCATCCCGGTCAAACTCGTCGAGTTCCAACTGGTCGGGGCAATCCAATGGCCAGCCGAGCTTTTCGACAAATACCTTATAACGATAAGAAGCAATGTCCTGCTTCAGCTGCGAGCCTAATGCTTTACCATTTCCGGAAAAAATACGCATCATAGATCCTCGGCGTTCAAGTCGAGCGTGATCGTAAATTAGCCAGTAAAGCCGGGTACCTACCATTATTGGTAGGTAGGTGGCTTTTTTTGTCGGGCAAAGGCTTTGCGGTATTAGTGCTGGTCGCCGGACAGGAGGTATGGGCAGCCGGCGCCAGCATGGCTCAAGAGCAGAAGGGTTCCTGAGGCTGAGGTGCAAAAGGGGAATGTGAAGGCAGAGAAAGTTTTCGGTTTGGGTTTGTTTTATTATTTTCTATTATTGTTATTTAGATCAGTAGTCCTGTGAGGAAGGCTTGGACAACGGCCGCAGTTTTATTGGCAGCACTTAGTTTTAGAATGGAGTTCTTGATATGAAAGTTTACCGTGTTTTCTGAAATGGCCAGCAAACAGGATATTTCAAATGAGGTCTTCCCGCTGCCGGTCCACTTTAGAACTTCTTTCTCACGGGAGGTCAGCTTAACTTCGTAGGGGTTGGCAAGACGTGTGCTGATCCGGTTTGAAAGTGTGATGTGAGCCACACTTACCAGCCAGCGCATTTTTATTTCGTTGGCATCCAGTTCCTGGCGGGTGATGGGTTGTGACGATCGACTGAGTGATAGCATGCTGGCTGCACCGGCAGCATTGGTACTTGACTGCGACCATCCAACTTTAAGTCCAGCTGCCCGTGCTTCTTCCCAAAATACAGGTGCTTCGCGAAACACCGCGTCCTCCCATATGATCGGTGCCTGGGATTGTCTACCTTGCGCCACTACTGGATCAGTGGCCAGGTAGTTTTCAGTGTCGTAGCGCCTCTGCCATTGGCGAGGATAGTTGTTGAACATCACGACTTTCTCCTCGGGAAAAATCACCTGTAGCCCGTAAGCACAGTACTCGAACTCAAGCGTTGTAGCCGCATCTTGAATCCGCTTGACTATTTGAGCTTCGGAAAGTTTCAGGTCCGTTATCATCAGTAAGTCATCTTGCCAGCTTTTCATAAATACCCTCCTTGTATAGTCACCTTTCGTACTGCGGTGACATCGAGTTGCGTCGCGAATCTGACCAGTTCTACGATGGAAATCAAGTTTATAAATATGAAACATGCGTAGATGTAAGTTTGGCGTCAGAAAAAAGATGTGGCAATGGGCGCTTGCCAGCAACTTGTTCGATGGCGTCTTGCCGGAATAGAAAGAGTAAAGACTTCGTCTCGCTGAGTACCTACCAATAGTGGTAGTTACAGATGAGCGGTAATGTCTCTAGATTGTTGAAGGACGGACGGGCTGCGCTGTTTGAACGCGCCGGCAGTCTAGATGAGCTCCACAGGGAATATAAAAATCAATGGAGAGAACTGCCCGTGCTTAAGAAGGTACTTGTCAATGTTGAGGCAACGCCATCGTGCCCAGCAGCATGCAGTATGTGCCCCCGCTCAGTGATCAAGGACTATGGTTTTATTTCGCTGGAGACCATGGATAAGATAGTTTCGCAGATAGACCCTTCCTACGTCTGGGAACTGGACTTGGCGGGCAGAGGGGAGCCGACCATTCATCCAGAGTTTCATGAGCTCTTGCGAATGATGCGTCGCTCCGGAGTCTTGACTGACGTGACAACAACGGCAGTCACTTTCAATCAGCGCAATATAGATGCCTGTGTACAAAACGTTGATGTCATCAGGCTGTCTGTCAGTTCTATTCAGAAAGAGGTTTTCGATAAGGTTCACATTGGCCTGAACCACGAGAAAATCTGGCGCAACATTGCCGCGTTGGCCGAGGCCGCGGCGGATAAGGTCATTGTCCATTTGACTGGCGGCCCGGCAATCTATAGCACATTGCCAGCGACCGTCGCACATTTGCGTAGCCTGGGTTTCAAGCGGATCTATCTGTTCCCGCTCTGGAACCGAGGGGGGGATATCAACGCCAAACTCGAAAGTGAATACCGTCAGAAACTTGTGCGCGAGTTGGGTTTGAACCTGTCTGAGAGCGAGTACAAAACAGGCATGGGCAAGGTCAAGTTCATGCTGAATGCCCTGCTGGGTACCCTTGAAAATAGAAATTTTTGTGCAATTGGCGATGGCAGCGTCAGTATCAGTTATACCGGCGAGATACTCGGTTGTTTCCAGGATTTTGGGCACGTATCAAATATTGGTCATATTGATGATGACAACCTGAAGAAGATTGTGAAAAGCAGGGTGAAACAGTTGGGCAATATGGAGATTTGTCAGGGCTGTAATTCACGCAAGGCGGTTTTCAAGCTGCCAATGTTCTTGGCTAACTAAATAGCTTTCTGCACTGTTGTACAGGGATGACGCGCCGTGAGTATGCAGGAAACCGATTTCTTATTGCTGAATTGTTGTAACTTACCGTGGCGTCCGATATATCCGTATGCCTTTGTTCAGATTAGTGAGATTGCTCGGCGATTCGATATCAGGGTCACACGTATTGATTTGCTATACGTTGAACATTGGTACGAATATCTTAAAAACGTGATAAAGACCCAGCGTCCGAAGATGATTGGTATACATCTGCGGCAAGGGGACTCCCTTGATCTTTCCAATTATGATGCCGTAGATGGCGAGCCTGGGAATTACTTTAGAACCTATTACCCCGTTGAAGACAGCCGGCGCCTGATTCGCCTAGTAAGGGAGTTGACGGATGCACCTATCATCATGGGTGGCTTTGGTTTTACCACTCATGCCAGAAAGTTGGCTAACTATCTGGAAATCGATCTCGGCTTGCAGGGCTGTCCAGACGGCTTCTTTCGCTCCTTCAACGACACTCTCTCCGGCCGAAACCTGGGGGCTGTGCCTGGTCTGATTCACAAGAACGGGGCTGAGTACCTATATAACGATGTCGGTTTCTACAAGCCAGCCGAAGTGACCGAGTACCGGCTGGATATCGTTAACGAGATCAAGGCCTTTTACGGCCCGGCATTACAGTCGAAAACCCCACCGACCATTGCTGTAGAGGTTTCGCGTGGATGCCCGTTCCAGTGCTATTTTTGTGTTGAACCTGACGTCAAGGGCAAGCGGATTGACAAGCGTAATCTGGATGTGGTCGAAGCCGACCTGGAGTTTCTATTAAAAAACGATCTCTATGACTTCTGGTTTATCTGCTCTGAACTGAATATCGGTGGTGCTGGTTTCGCCTTGGAGCTGGCCGAGCGGGTGATTCGTCTTAATGAGCGTTATAAGAAGCGCCAGATTAAATGGTCAGGATATTCGCTGCCTTCGCTGGGTCACGATGAGCTGAAGACGATGATGCGTGCCGGTTACACCGGCGCCATGAACGATATTCTTTCGTTGGACGAAGATAACCTGAAGCGGGCGAAGGTGCCGTACAAGAGAGAGCAGGCCGTTACCTTTCTCAAAAGCCTGTCTTCGATACGTGCGGAAATTCATGAGGAAAGAACGCGAAAGCTGGAAGAGCAGGCGAAGTTTACCGCCAGTGCGCCAATTGAGTACTCCAATCTCATCTCGTTCTTTCTGGGGAATGCGCATGCGGACAGATACACCATTGCTCGTACGTTGGCATTTCTCGAAGAAAGTGGACTGACAAACAAGTACGAGGCGGGGTATGTGATTCCCAGTACTCGGGTATTTGGCATAGGTCGGACTCAGGGTTTTGTTGCAAGTGATACCACTTACTCCTTTGGTCGTGATGGTGTTATCGCCACGGACTCCAAATGGCCGACCTTTCATTTTCCAGAGTTTCTGGTAAGTGCTCTGGGAGATCGAGAACGGATATACAGTTTTTTCAACTACGTCTCCAACACCCTGATGTGCCAGGCTCATCGTAAAGATAAGTCGTTCAGCCAATTTATAGCGCTCTATCTGGAGCAACATCTTGATGACTGCTCGGCGTATTGGACGGACTTGGCAAAATTGCTTGGCAGGGATGACCAGGGGCGACTCTTGCCCAGCGACATCAAGGCGTTGCTGAGTCGTGAGGCAACTGATGACAGAGCATTGCAGGAAGATGTTTATCACGCTTGGCTGCTTGAGTTGTTTGGGCGAAATTCAAGCAGCATTCAGCCGGTTATATCATTTTTCGGTAAACAGCACTTTTCCGGTGTGAAGCCTGTATCCAGTGACTATGTGTTCACGCAGTTGTTTTATGCGCGTTTCTCCAATGCTGGAGAGTGGATTAAACTTGCAGAACATCTAGCACCTGATAGCAAAGGTTATGCCGCGCTGTTTGTGCGGTATATCGAGTATGCAATAGGTCTTGTATTCAGGCACGAATATAAGGATCTGTTGTTTGAGCTTTGATCTGGCCTGGCAGGGAGCCTATGCAATGTTGGCAAATGCAGTTTCCAACCTTCGATTGATCGAGACATTGAGTGAAAAAGTTCCTGCCTGGGCACTTCGTGGCCTGCAAGGGAGCTATCACTGGCAACTTGAGTCTGGAGTTCATCTGGGCTGCATGGAAGTTTCTGAAACACTGAGCTGGTCGTTTGCCGCGCAGGAGTACCAACCACGCGCCACTATCGTGCTCAGTGATATGACTCTCCAGGCTTTGGCAAACAAGGTCGATGATCCGCTGACGCTGTTCAATACCGGGAAGTTGTTGATTAGCGCAGACAACGACCACTCCGCTATTTCTGTCGATGTGATGAAGCTGTTGAATTTTATTTTCAACAATGCCTTGGTTGACACTCAGCGCATTGCTCAACTGGGGATCCGTAGCACTCAAGGAAAGGATTTTCCGTTTTGCCAGGTGATCGCTGATGAAAGGGATATCGAACCTTATTTATGTCGTGGAGAACCGGTCATTGTGCGCAATGCGGCAGTTTCATGGCCGATCTTCTCGATGCCTGTCGGGCATATAGTCAATCGGGTGGGTAACTTGGATGTGAGTCTTCTTCTTGAAGAATACGATCTGGAAAATGCTCAGCCACCCAAGTACCGGAAAACCTCGTTTGCGGAATATGTAGAGTCTTTATATGCCGTACAAGCGTCTGCCAGCGGTTATATGGCGGCCAATACCGTACCGCCTGCGTTGGACGATACCTACTGTTTTCCGAGTGTTTTCGCGCGCGAGGTATTCAATACACCAAGATGGTGGATAGGCCCTGCCAGTACCGGGCTGAGATTGCATCGGGATATGGTGGATAACTTTCTGGTGCAATTGAAAGGGCGCAAAAAAATACGTCTTTTTGCTCCAAGTGAAACAAAATTTCTCTACCCGGCCAGTGTCGGTGGGAATTTGATGTATGAGCCCAGTCGCGTGGATCCGGAAAACTACCTGGCTGAGAAGTTTCCGGATTATCAACAATCGGTATCCACTGTTTGCGAGCTTCGGCCTGGCGATATGTTGTATTTGCCGGCCGGTTGGTGGCACCACGTCCTGAATCTGGAAGTGTCCTGGTCGCTTAACTTCTTTGCTGTAAATGGTGAGCCAAGAGTCTTATCTGTAAATCGTGATAACTATGAGAGTGTCCAGCTATGAGTAATTTGAAAGACTTGAGGAAGGGCGATTTGCCGCAAGCGACGGAAGCGGCACTCCTGGTTGATTCTGGCTTTGATGTGGTACCGGGCAGCGATGATGTTTCTCCCGAGTTCAATGACCCTTCCTACATGTTGAAGGACCCCCTGGGCCTGACCACGCGGGCGTTGGAAAAGTACGGGAATATTGTTTACCTGCGGGGCATCAACGGCTACCTCATCGCCGATGCGCCCTTTATCGAAAGCATGCTGATTGGTGACGAGCGGTTTTTTTCCAAAAGCGCCGAGACCATGGAAAAGATCAGCCCGGCTATTGGCAATGGGCTGTCGACGCTGATCGGAGACGAATGGAAGCGTCAGCGCAAGATCGCCAATCCTTCTTTCAGCAAGCGCAGCGTTGACGCTTTCGGCAACGTATTTCACGAATGCATCAACGAGATGTTCGATGAGTGGGATGCTCGTTCCGAAGGTGTTCTCGATGCAACTCAGGAGATGAAAAAGCTTACCCTGCGGATTGTCATCAAGTGTCTGTTCTCCACGGACATTCTGCGTTTTTCCAGCGATGTCACCGCGGCCCTCGAGGTCTTGCAGGAGTATTCGCTGCTGAAGTTGTGGTCACCTGCGAGCATCAGCGCCGCCGATGAGCAGGCGTATGAGAACGCCAAGAAGAAAATCGACGCGATCATCTACACCATCATCCACGACCGTCGTCAGAACAAGAAGGTCCAGCACAACGACCTGTTATCGATGTACATGTCTGCGGTGTACGAAGACACCGGGGAGGGGATGACGGATATCCAACTCCGGCATGAAGTCATGAACCTGTTTCTGGCCGGTCATGAAACCACCGCGAACGGCGTGGCATTCGCCCTCTATCTACTGGCGAACAACTCACGAGAACAACAGAAGCTGCATGAGGAAGTCGAGGCTGAACTCGGCAATGCACTCTGCACCCTGGAAGATTTGAAGCGCCTCGATTACACCGACTGGGTATTCAAGGAGTCCCTCAGGCTCTATCCGTCTTCCTGGGGCATGAGCCGAGTGGTGCTGGAAGACTATCAGTACAAGAACTATCTGTTTCCCAAGGGCGCGGACTTCATCGTTGCCCAGTGGGGCCTGCATCGCAATCCGGAATATTGGCAAGAGCCTTTGAAGTTTGACCCGGAACGCTTTGCACCGGAACGCATCAAGCATGTGCACAAGTATGCCTACCTGCCGTTTGGCGCGGGCGCTCGAAAGTGCATCGGCATCCATCTGGCCGAGGGCGAGGGGAAGACGATTCTGGTGCGTATTGCGCAACGTTATGAGTTGCGCGCAGTGAATGGGAATGAACCGACATTGAAAGCCCGGTTGTTCATGACTTCCGAACCGGGCGTGTGCCTAGAGTTTATCAAGCGCAACTGAGGTGTTTTATGCAGACCATTGCTTTTGCGGTGCCTTTACCCGGTGACAAGAAAGAGCGTTTCCTGAAGTTTGCCCAGTTGATCCGCAATGAACGCAATGCCGATTTTCGCCAGTTTCTGGAGCGCCTCGATACGGTTGAGGAGAACTGGTTCCTGCAGCCTTTTGGCGAGATGGAGCTTTTTATCTGTTATTTGGCGGCGCCAGATTTGAATGCGGCATTCGCAAAGTTGGCGAGCTCCCAGCATCCCTTTGACAAGTGGATAAAGCAGGAAAACAAGGAAATCTTTGGCATGGACTTCGAGTCCCCCAGTGATGACCCGATGCCTGAAGTACTGCTGCAGTGCAAAGTTGAACCCATTCATTCACAAAGTTGGTAATAAAGATGAGCCTAACCTTATTTCGTGAGAGCTATCTGACTGCGGTCCGTACTAAAGACTACAAGTCTTTGGCATCTTTGTACGCGGCAGATGCCATTCGCAAATCTCCCGGACAGCCTGACCGCATCGGCGTGATGCAGATCCTCGAGCACTACCAGGAGTGGCAGGGCACGTTCGCCGACATGCAACTGGCCGACCGCATCCTGTTTCTCAAGGACAATGTGCTCATCGCCGTGTGGGGCTGGAAGGGGCGGCACGTCCAGGCCTACATGGGCGTTGAGCCGAGCAACAAGGAGGTTGGCCTGATCGCCGCCAGCCTGTTCTGGTTCGACAGTGATTTCCGCGTGACCAAGGAGCACACCTACGAGGACCCCTACACCCTGCTGATCCAGCTCGGCGTGATCAACGATCAGGGGCGCAGCGTGCCGTCACTGACCGAGCCGTGCGAGATCTATGACTGCAAGACGCTGAAGCCGCGCTTCGAGAACCTGGCCAAGATGCGCCACTACAACGAGCTGCTGCTGAGCAAGCAGTTGGAGCCGTGGCTCGACTGCATGAGCGACGACATCGAATGGGATGACCAGATGGTCCCCGGGTTGGCCGTGGGCAAGGACCATTCGCGGGACGACTTCGTGATGCTGGCCGAAGCCTTCCCCGATGCCTCCATCAACATGACCAACATGTGGTCGGTAGGGGACTTCGTGATTCACCAGGGGATCTTCACCGCGACGCACAAGGGGCCTCTCAAAGGTATTCCGGCGTCCAACCGGGTGGTCAACGTGGACAACATGGATATTGCCTACTTTGACGGCAATGTGATCCGCAAGGGCTGGACCTTCGGCAATACCCTGGACATGGGGTCGCAAATGGGGATGGGTAAATGACTGCGCGCCGCATGAAGTTGATCGGCAACGAAAACAGCGCCTGCACCCGCAGTGTGCTGATGGTTCTGAAGGAAAAGAACACGCCGGTGGAGTTTGTCAGCATCGACCTGGGGACCGGTGCGCACAAGTCGGACGAGCACTTGAGTCTTAACCCGTTCGGCAAGGTTCCGGTGCTGATCCACGGTGACCTGACCCTTTATGAGTCGCAGGCTATCAACCGTTATCTGGAGGCGATCCTACCCGGTATTTCGTTGATTCCGCAGGGCCGGCAAGACATTGCGCGGATGGATCAGTGGCTCAGCGTGGACTCCAGCTATTTCACGCCCCAGGCCTATGCCCTGGTCTGGCAAAAGCTGTTCCTGCCCATGTACGGCGGACAGACTGACCAGGCGGTGGTCAAGGAGGCCGAGGAGAAGTTGAACGCCATCTACGCCGCCATGGATCGCGCCATTGGCGAGGAGGGGCGATTCCTGGTGGGGGACTCGCTGTCCCTGGCCGACCTGGCGTTTGTCCAGTACACCGATTACATCCTTAAAGCGCAGAGCGAAAGCATCGTATTCAACTATGAGAACGTTCGTCGCTGGTGGTATGGCCTGACTCAGCGCGAGTCTTACAAAGACCCGCTCTCGGTCATTCTCTGAATCATGCATGGCGTGCCACGGCACGCCATGCCCACCCTCGGTAGCAGATAGCAACACGGAGATTGTGCGATGAGCACTTCAGCCAGAAGTCGTCGTTCGGTAGTGCTGTGGATGTATGAAAACGACAACGGCCATATTCCCAAGCAAATGCTTCGTGAGTTGCTTGAGGAAAAAGGCTTTGTGGTTTTTTCCGATTTCGACATGCGCCAATGCCATGTCATTTCCGGGAAGGTCTATACCGCCTGTGGGCGCTGCCTAAGTGAGTTCGATGCCCTGTTTCATATGAACGCCGATGAGCAGTCGCCGTATCAGGCCGATATTCTTCGGGCGTTGCAAGACGGTGGCGTAGTGGTGGTGAACGAGTGTGTTTCATTCTTCAACTGTCGCGATAAGTTCAAGGCCAACCAGCTGTTGCGCATACATGGAGTGAACGTACCCGACTCCGCCTTGTTGGGTAGCCAGATTGATGATGCGGTCATCCACCAACTCTTTGCGCGCTGGGGCAGCCTGGTCTACAAGCCCCGCTCGGGCCATGGGGCCGTGGGTGTGATGCGCTTTGTGGAGGCTGAACAGTTCATCGACTTCATCCAGGCGACGGCGCACTTTCTCGGTGATTACTACGTTGAGCAATACATCGAGTTTGGCGATTACGATTGTCGGGTCGAGATCTTCAATGGCGAGTTGATGGGCGGTTACAGCCGCAAGAAGAAACACAGCTTCAAGACCAATATTTCCGCGGGCGGTGAAATGACGCCGCGCATCCTGGGAGGCGAAGTTGAAGTTGCGCTCAAGGCCGCCCAGGTGTTGGGAATCAATGGGACGATCGTCGACATGGTCCAGTCGAGCGCGGACCGCAAGTTCTATGTCCTCGAGGTCAATCCCTTGCTGGGCATCTTCGTCGAATCGGCCATGCGTGCCGGCACCAAGATGCCCGATACCGAGCCGGACCAGCGTTACTCCTATGACCGACTGAAGCTGGACTCGATTGCCAGCTACCTCGATGCGCTGCCTGCGCGCCAGTCACTGACACCGACGCCATGAAACCTGGGCACTGCGCGTAGGCGCGGTGCAGGTACCTATTCAGGGAATTGAATGATGCAGCCCGTTATTCTCATCAGCGCCGCACGCCAGCGGCTGGCTATCAATCACTCCGCTGCCTTGGCGATGAATGTTCTCAATTGCAGTTTCACCGAGCTGCTGATCAGCCTGGGCTGTGTTCCGCTGGTGGTGGTGCCGGGGATGCCCGTTGAGGCGTTGGAACGCCTGTTCAGCATGGCCGACGGGCTGTTGCTGGGCTCCGGTCAGGACCTTTGTCCTAGCCATTACGGCGAGGATTGCGAGGTCAGCTATTCGGCGCTGGTATCCGGGATTGGCGAGCCTTACAAGCGGCCGCTGATGCTCAGTCCCGACAAGGATCGTGACGTACTGGAGTTGGCCTTGTACCGGCAGGCCAGGTCTCGACAGCTACCGATTCTCGGAGTCTGCCGAGGCCTGCAATTGATCAACGTTGCCGAAGGCGGCTCGCTGTATCAGGAGATCCCCGATCGAGGGATCGAGCACGCGATCGACCCCGATGGCTGGATCAACTATCACCCTGTGGACGTCGATCCGCAGAGCCGGCTCTATCGAATTATCGACAAGCGCAGTTTCAGCGTTTCGTCGGTGCACCACCAAGCGATCAAGCGCCTGGCGCCGAGCTTGAAAGCCTGCGCGAGGGCTGCCGATGGGGTGATCGAGGCGGTCGAGCTGGCCAGTCACGAGCATTTCGTCCTGGGGCTGCAGGGGCATATAGAAAAGACCCTGCTCAATCATCCCGAGCACCTGCAGATATGGAAAACATTCGCCAGTGAGGCTGCCACAAGGAGTCGGCAACATGTCAATTGAACACTTCCAGGTGCCCCTTTATCAGCCCTTGATGAAGCGCCTCGACTCATTCTTCGAGGTGGGCGACTCCGCCGGTATTCCGCTGCTGGACAAGAAGGCAATCATTTCCGGGTTTCCTGGAAACTTCATGACCCAGGCGATGCGTGTCGGCATCGAGGGCGGCGATGTCGAGTTTGCCAATACCTCCGGGAGCAGCTCCCAGATTCTCCAGATCATTCGTTACAAGGGCTGGTGGGGGCGTGAGTTCACGCGCGCCTATCAGCGGGTGGCGGACATGGTTGGTTATTCGATGGAGCACGACAGGAAAGCGGTACTGACGACGGCGGCCTGTTCCGCGGTGTCGTGTTTTCTTGACGACCCGGACTACCAGCAGCGTATCCATAATGGGGTGCTAAGCCTGAATACGCATCCGGACCCTACGCGCTGGACGCTCACCGATGTCCAGCGCATCGATGCGGAACTGCGGATGTTTGCGCCAAAGCTTCTGGAGATAGATCCGACCTATCTCGCGATCTTCCTCAGCAAGCGTGCGCAGTACCGGATTACTGAGCCTCTGTACATCCCTGACTACATCGCGGCTTCCTACGAGTACATGACCGCCAATGTTCGCCGGCTCATCGAGAGCGCCTATGGTTTGCCAGTTCTGAGCATGTATGGCTCGACGGAGCTGGGCGTACTGTTCATGCAGAACCGCAGCGGCACTTTTGTCCGTTGTGGCCACGACACATTGGTCGAACTCAAACCGTACCTGGCCCGGCGCAATCTGTTCGAGTTGATTGTCACGTCCTGGAAAAACCCGCTGATGCCTTTGTTGCGCTATGCCACCGGGGATCTTGTCGAAGTGCCGGAAGGCGAGTGGTCGAATAAGGTCTTCGGCGCCGTGGATGACATTCCTTTGCTGAAGCTGCATGGCCGTATCAGGGACTGCCTGGTGACCGATGATGGGGAGCTCAAGACCCTCGCCGATCTTGATGAGCTGTTTGCCGTTTCCGCGCCTTGGGTCCGGCAGTATCAACTGCAGGTGACCGAGCACAAGGTCACGCTGTTTTACGTTTCCGATGTCCAGGAACACGACGCCGCCCTGGCGGTCGTCGAGCGGTGCCTGCGTGGCTGGTTTGGCCGCATGCGTACTGTTGAGTCAATGGCCGTTCCAAGCATTGCGCCACAAGCCTCGGGAAAGTTCGCGATTATCAAATAGCGGGTCCGTGAAGAGTCGTCCCTCACTAAAAAAGAGAGAATGTTATGCAAGCCTTGGATGTGAAATGCATGGTGTTGCCGGATGCGCGCAGTGACTTTCCGTTCTTTCGGGATAATCAGCGGATCTACCTGGACAGTTCATCCACCTCGTTGAAACCCGCGTCGGTGATCAGCGCCATCACTGATTTTTACCTGCATGCCGGTAGCAATGTCGGGCGCTCCAATCATCAGTATGCTCAGCTGTCCACCCAACTGTTTGAGTCGTCGCGCAACAAGCTGGCCTGCTTTCTGGGGTGCAGCGCCGATGAAGTGATCTTTACCGCCAATTGCACGGACTCGATCAATCTGCTCGCCCATGGGCTGGCGTTGGGCAATGGCGACCATGTCGTGGTCTCGCCCCTGGAGCACCATTCCAATCTCCTGCCCTGGTTGTCCAGGTGTCGAGTCACGGTTGCCCGTCTGGATCAGAACGGTTGTATCGACCTGGATCATCTGGATTCGTTGCTTGCCGCCGATCCGGCCCGTCTGGTCGCGGTCTGCCATGCATCGAATGTCACCGGCAATGTGCAACCCGTCAGGCAGATCTGTCAGATCGCCCGGGCAAGGGGGGCTTTGAGCCTGCTGGACGCGGCGCAGACCGTTGGCCATATCCCGGTCAATGTCGGCCAGATCGATTGTGATTTTCTCGCCCTTTCCGGGCACAAGATGTTTGGCCCCTCGGGGGTTGGCGCGTTGTACATGCGGCGAGATCTGCAGGCGTCGATGCAGAGCTATCGCTATGGCGGCGGCATGGTCAACAAAGTGGAGCAGGGCGATGTCAGTTATCAATCCGGCCCCGGTCGGTTCGAGGCCGGCACGCCGAACATTGAAGGGGCCATCGGACTGGGGGCGGCGGTCGACTATATAAACAGCTTGGGCGGGCAGTGGGTTCAAGACCACGATGAGGATCTGGAGCGCTATTTCCTGTCGCAGATTCAATCGGTGCGCAATATTGAAATCGCCTTCCCCATCGGGCCGCAGCACTTGCCGATTTTTCCTCTGGTTGCCGTCGGCAAGGTGGATATCGGATTTGTCTCGCGGATTCTTTCCGATCGTTACGACATTGCACTGAGTTCCGGCTACCAATGCAACCAGCCGCTCTACCGCAACAGTGGAATTAATGGCGCCTTGCGGGTCTCGATGCATCTTTACAACAGTCGCAAAGATATCGATACGTTGGTGATGGCACTCACTGATCTCCAGGATCTGCTGGCTTAGTAGGAGGGAATCAATATGGCCGCTGAATTGCTGGAAGTATTGGGCGCAAGAGCCATCACCAAGGAAGATTGTATTGCCTATTTTCATCGGCATATCAAACGCCGGACTTCGGCATTGATCGGACTTGAATACGAGTTGATCCTGATTGATAAGGCGACTTCCCTGAGTGTGCCGTTTTTTGGCTTGCGCAGCCTGTCGAGCATCTTCAAGGGCTTGCTGGGATATGGCTACTCGCCAGTTTATGACGACGGCTTGATTATCGGTTTGAGGCGCGGCGGCACGGTCATCAGCCTGGAGCCTGGTGGCCAGGTAGAGTTCTCTTCATCGGCGTTGCGTCTGGTGTCCGATGTTGTTATCGAACTCGAAGTGTTTCTGCGGGAACTGGATCGGGTCTGCCAGGGCCTGGCCATTTCGTTGCTGCCCATCGGTTATCGGCCCTACGGGGGCGTGGCGTCGGTGGCGACGGTGCCGCGTACTCGCTACTTGCACATGATGCCTATCCTGGAAAAGGTCTCGGGGGCCTCGGCCGGGCAGAAGATGACGGCCTCGATGCAGATTTCCGTCGACTACTTCTCCGAGCAGCATGCGGGCAAGTTGTTGCAGTTGGGGGTTGCCTGTCAGCCTTACATCGTCGCCTTGTTCGCTAACTCTCCGTACTTTTCGGCGGTCACCAGCCGCTATAAGAGTCATCGGATGCATGCCTGGACCCAATTCGATCAGCAACGCTCCGGTATTCCCGAGTTCATGTTGCATGCACACTTCAGCGCCCATGCCTTTGAGCACTATGTTGACTGGGCCCTGGAGAAACCACTGCTGTTCATCCAGCGGGAAGGGCAGTTGATCCACATGAACGACCTGAGTTTTCGCGACTACATGCGCCTGGGGGCTGCCTCGGGCGCTGCGACGCTGCAGGATTGGATCATGCATCTGGGTACTCTCTACCCTGAGGCTCGGCTGAAGAACATTGTCGAGTTTCGCTCGGCCGACACCTGTGCACCTCACTTCGCCGCTTCACTCGCGGCCTTTTGGAAGGGCCTGGCCTATAGCGAAGAGGCGCTTGATGCCGCGTTGGACATGCTCGGCGCGCAGACGCCCTCCGAGTTGAATCGCAAGTATGCCCAGGCCGCGGAGTTCGGCATGGCCGGGGTCGATGGGGCGGGGAACTCGCTTGCCGAAGGGATTGGACGCTTGGTCGGGCTGGCCGCTCAGGGGTTGCAGTACCAGGGAGCAACCAAGCTCGAGAGCGGTTATCTGCAAGCGCTGAACGAGATGATAGCAACTGGGCAATCTGCGGCAGATCTAATGCTCAACAAGGGCGTGCCTATATGCTTGGGCGCAAACCCGAAAATAGCTTATTCGAACATTAAGTGCGTCTCCTAAAGCAATCTGCCGCGCGTTGCGAATGGTAGTCGACTGTAATATATTCCGCCCTCGTAAATGAGTGCGTGCGGCATTTTTCAGGAGTTGTTCATGAAGACGGAAAGTATCAGGAAGATAGAAAATAAATGGCTCGCTCGCTGGGAAAATGAAAAGCATTACTCCGTTGAACTAGATACTTCTCTGCCTAAATATTATTGCCTTGACATGTTTCCTTATCCTTCGGGTGCCGGTCTGCATGTTGGGCATCCGCGCGGATATATTGCGACTGATGTATATAGTCGTTTTAAACGAATGGCTGGTTTCAATGTTTTGCATCCCATGGGTTTCGACTCTTTCGGATTACCCGCGGAACAGTATGCAATCGAAACCGGACAGCACCCAAGAGTGACCACTGACAAGAACATTGCCACGTTCAAGTCGCAGTTGAGAAAACTGGGTTTCTGTTATGACCCGGACCGCGAGATCAAGACTTCCGATGCTCAGTACTATCACTGGACGCAGTGGATATTCTCCCAACTGTTCGACAGTTGGTTCTGCCTCGATACCCACCAGGCCCAGCCTGTCGATGCCCTGATCCGGCGTTTTGAACAATCCGGCAATGCCGGGGTGAATGCCTGGTCTGATTCGCGGACCACAACCATCAGCGCGCAACAGTGGGCCGCTTTCTCGCCTTTGCAGCAGTCGGAGTTCCTGATGAACTACCGATTGGCGTATCGCGCCGACTCTTATGTGAACTGGTGCCCGGCCCTGGGCACGGTGCTGGCCAACGACGAAATCAAGGACGGTTTCTCCGAGCGGGGTGGCCACCCGGTTCAGAAAAAGATAATGAAGCAGTGGATGCTGCGAATTTCCGCGTATGCCGATCGCCTGCTGGAGGGGCTCGATAGCCTGGATTGGCCGGAAGCCTTGAAGGACATGCAGCGCAACTGGATCGGCAAATCCCAGGGCGCGGAAATTGATTTCCAGGTGCGTGATTCTCAGACCGCGATCAAGGTCTTCACGACCCGCCCCGATACGCTGTATGGCGCAACGTTCCTGGTGCTGGCGCCTGAGCATGAGGCCGTCGAGGCAATCACTTCAGCGTCTCTCAAGCCCGCAGTGGCCAATTACCGCGAAGAAGTGGCCTTGCGCTCCGAGCGCGAACGGATGGCCAAGGCCGAGCGGATCACCGGCCAGTTCACCGGCGCCTATGCCGTCCACCCCTTGACCGGCGAAAACCTGCCGATCTGGATTGCCGACTACGTCCTGGCCGATTACGGCACGGGCGCCATCATGGCGGTACCTTCCGGGGACCAACGGGATTTCAACTTTGCCCAGGCCTTCGATCTGCCTGTGGTGCATATCTATGAGGGGGCAGAGCAGGCTGACAAGCCGTTCCTGATCAATGAAGGCCGCCTGATCAACTCTCAGGAAGCCACGGGCATGCTGCGTGCCGAGGCCACCGAGTGGATTCTGCAGCGCCTGGTGGCGACCGGAACCGCCAAGCGCACCTTCAATTACCGTATCCGCGATGCGATTTTTGGCCGTCAGCGCTATTGGGGCGAGCCGATCCCGGTGTATTACGACGAGCAGGGCATTGCTCGAGTGGTTCCCGAGCAGGACCTGCCGGTGACCTTGCCCGATATCGAGGCCTTCCTGCCGACCAGCGAGGGCGAGCCCCCCTTGGAGCGAGCCAGTAGCTGGCGCTACGGCGGCTTTAAGTATGAAACCACCACCATGCCGGGTTGGGCCGGGTCGAGTTGGTACTTCCTCAGGTACATGGATCCGACCAACAGCCATGAGCCCGTGTCGAAGGAGGCCCTGGCCTACTGGCAGGCCGTGGATCTGTATGTCGGCGGATCCGAGCATGCCACCGGCCACCTGCTGTACTCGCGCTTCTGGACGCATTTCCTCAAGGATCGCGGATTGCTGAGTTTTTCCGAACCCTTCAAGCGGGTCCTGTGCCAGGGCATGATCCTCGGCGTCTCGGCGATCATCTATCGGGACAAGACGACCCATGAGTTCGTCTCTGCCGATCTCAAGGACGGGCGGGACGTGCAGCCGCTGTATGTCGATATCAGCATGGTGAATGACAAGAACCAGGTGGATATCGACGCTCTTCGCACATGGCGCCAAACCTACACCGAAGGCACGTTCGTCTGCTCCAAAGGCGTGTTCCTGTGTGATCGCCTGTCGGAAAAGATGTCCAAGTCCAAGTACAACGTGGTCAACCCCGATGACCTGATCGAGGTCTACGGGGCCGATACCTTCCGCCTGCATGAAATGTTCCTCGGGCCGATCGACCAGACCGCCATCTGGTCGACGCAATCCATCGATGGCCCGCACAAGTTCCTGCAGAAGGTCTGGCGCCTGTTTCTGGACGAGCAGGGCGCGGTGATCGTGGATGACCTTGAGCCCGGCGACGAGGAACTCAAGGCGGTGCACACGGCGATTGCCAAGGTGGGGCGTGCCACCGAGGATATGTCCTACAACACTGCGATTGCCGCTCTGATGATCTGCGTGAACCAGCTCAGCGTGTTGCAGTGCCATAAGCGTGGCGTGCTGGAGCTGTTGCTCAAGCTGTTGCACCCCTATGCGCCGTTCATTACTGAAGAGCTATGGTCCGAGGCGCTGGGGCACTCGCGGTCGATCCTTGATTGCGGCTATCCCGTCGCCGACGAAAGTGTGCTGTATGAGGCGCAGTTTGAATGCCCGGTCTCCATCAATGGCAAGTTGCGTACTCGCATCATGCTGCAGCGGGGGATGACGGAAGAGGCGGTGAAGGCCCAGGTGCTGGAGGATGCAACGGTACAACGCTGGCTGTCTGGCGGGCGCTTGCTGAAGTTCATCTTTGTTCCTGATCGAATCATCAACATCGTATGCGCCGCGAACCCTGATTGATCCTGCGCACCGGTTGCACGGTGGTCGGGCCGGGGCGTAGAGCCCCGGCCCGGTTTTTTTATGCGGGTGAGGATCAGGCGCCGAAGCCACCGTCGATGGTCAGGCTGGCGCCGGTGATATAGCCCGCTTCGGCACTGGCCAGGTAGGCGACGAAACCGGCGACTTCCTCGGCATGGCCATAGCGACGGATAGCCATCAGGTCCATCAGGCTCGCGGCGAAGTCACTGTCCGCCGGGTTCATGTCGGTGTCCACCGGGCCGGGCTGGACGTTGTTGATGGTGATGCCCCGCGGGCCAAGGTCCCGGGCCAGGCCCTTGGTCAGGCCCACCAGCGCGGCCTTGCTCATGGCGTAGGGGCCGCCACCGGCGAAGGGCATACGGTCGGCGTTGGTGCTGCCGATGTTGATGATGCGGCCACCTTCGCCCATGTGTCGTGCGGCTTCCTGGGTGGCGATGAATACGCTGCGCACATTGATGGCCAGGGTCCGATCGAAGTCCTCCAGCTTGAACTCGTCCAATGGCGCAATGGCCAGCACCCCGGCGTTGTTGACCAGGATATCGAGTCGGCCAAAGGCCTTGACGCTGTCATTCACTGCGCGGCGGATGGCCTCGGCGTCTGCGCTGTCGGCGTGGATCGCCAGGGCCTTGCCACCCTTGGCGATGATGCTGTCCTGCAGGGCCTGGGCCTTGCTCGCCGAACTGACGTAGGTAAAGGCGACGCTGGCGCCTTCTGCCGCCAAGCGCTCGACAATGGCTGCGCCGATGCCGCGGGAACCGCCTTGGATCAAGGCTACTTTGCCGCTGAGGTCATATGTGCTCATGTGCTTCTCCAGAGATTCAAGGCCGGGTGCCTTTGTGCTTGGAGCGAGTATCTGCCGCGGATTAGCCTCTGTGTAGCCGGTAATCCCTATACTCTGTGTAAACCAAAAGTTTAGAGTGGCCTCTATGGAAGCCTTTAGCAGTATCGAATGTTTTGTCCGCAGCGCTGAAGTCGGCAGCTTTGCCGAGGCGGCGCGGCGGCTCGGCCTGACCCCGGCGGCGGTGGGCAAGAGCGTGGCCAAGCTGGAAACCCGGGTTGGTGTGCGCCTGTTCCAGCGCAGCACTCGACGCCTGACCCTGACCGAGGCCGGCCGCCTGTTTCTCGCGGAAGTTGCCGACAGCCTGCAGACCATCCAGAACGCGGTCAGCACCCTGGCCGATGCCCAGGGGCGCCCGGCGGGGACGCTCAAGGTCAGCATGGGCACGGTGTTTGGCGGGCTGTACATAGTGCCGATGCTCGGCGCCTTTTTGCGCCGCTACCCGGATATTCATCCCGACTGGCATTTCGACAACCGCCAGGTGGACCTGATCGGCCAAGGTTTCGATGCGGCCATTGGCGGCGGTTTCGAATTGCCCCAGGGAGTGGTCGCCCGGCGGCTGTCGCCGGCTCACCGGGTGCTGGTGGCAAGCTCCGATTACCTGCGGGGGCGGGCACCGATCAACGGGCCCGAAGACCTGCGGCATTGCCGGGGGATTCTTATCCGCTCCCCCCAGACCGGGCGCATCCGCACCTGGCAGATGACCGGTCGGGGAGGGCTGATGTGCCCGCTGGAGCTCAAGGCCAGCATGACCATGAGCGATTCCGAGGCCGCCTGCATCGCCGCGGCCCAAGGGCTGGGCCTGGCCTTGGTGAGCATGCCGTTTGCCGTCAATTACCTGCGTTCCGGGGCCTTGCAGCGGGTGTTGCCAGACTGGTACGTGGACGATGGCTTTACCTCGATCTACTACGCCGAGCACAAGATGCTCCCGGGCAA
Source organism: Pseudomonas sp. GW822-FHT06D10 (assembly GCF_058799535.1). Taxonomy (NCBI): domain Bacteria; kingdom Pseudomonadati; phylum Pseudomonadota; class Gammaproteobacteria; order Pseudomonadales; family Pseudomonadaceae; genus Pseudomonas; species Pseudomonas sp. GW822-FHT06D10. The sequence continues at coordinate 98,227 of NZ_JBXALN010000010.1, forward strand.
GACGCGGGCCTTCGTCGACTTCGTCATTGAGCAGTTCGCCGAGCAAGGCCTGGCTCAGGCCTTCAGCGCCTTGTAGGAACCGGCCTGGCGACGAGTCTATGTACCGCCGGCCTCAGCGCCCCGCCCGCAAGGGCCAGCCCAGCACTCGCTTGGGCCGGGGCGTGGCATAGGTGCGTACCTTGGAGGTGGATAGCCCCAGACGCACCAGGGACTCGGCAATGGTCACTGCTGCCGTTACTCCGTCCACCACCGGCACCCCGGTGCGCTGGCGAATCTGTTCATCCAGGCCGGCCATGCCCCCGCAGCCCAGGCAGATGACTTCGGCCTTGTCCTCGGTCACCGCCCGTTCGGCCTGGCGCACGATGGCTTCCACGGCGCGCAGCGGGTCTTCCTCCAGCTCCAGTACCGCCAGGCCGCTGGCCCGCACCGAGGCGCAGCGGTCATAAAGGCCGGAGAGCTTGAGCCGGTCTTCGATCAGCGGCACGGTGCGGTCCAGGGTGGTGACCACCGAGTAGGCGTGGCCAAGGAACATGGCAGTGCTGGCGGCGGCGTCGGTGATGTCCACCACTGGCACGTTCAGCAGTTCCTGCAAGCCTTCGCGGCCGTGCTCGCCGTAGCCGGCCTGGATCACCGCGTCATAGGGCTGGTCGTAGGCCAGCACCCGGTCCATTACGGCGATGGCCGCCAGGTAGCTTTCGAAGTTGCCTTCCACCGATTCGGCGCCGAAGTAGGGAGTCAGGCCGATGATCTCGGTGCCCGGCGCTGCCACGCTTTGTGCCTGGTGGGCGATGGCCTGGGTGATGGAGTCGGTGGTGTTGACGTTGACCACGAGAATTCGCATGAGGGTTCCTTGCAGGTTGGGCAGTTCAGGCCCGGCGCGCCGGGCCGGGCAGGTTCAATGGCTGACGTTGTCCACGGCGATGCTTTCGCCGCTGACGTCCGCGTAGCCGGGCTGGCGCTTGGCGATGATCAGGTAGAGCATCCCGGCGATGCCGGCGCCGATCAGCCAGGAGAATGGTGAGACGCTGGCAAAACCCGGCACCAGGGCCAGCACGATGGCGATCAGCGCCGCGGGAATAAAGGCCGCCACTGCCCGCAGGTTGACCCCGCGGCTGTAGAAATAGGCGCCTTGCGGGTCTTCGCTATAGAGCTGCGGCACGTTGACCTGGGCTTTGCGCAGGATCCAGTAGTCCACCATGATCACCCCGTACAGCGGGCCGAGCAGGGCGCCCAGGCCGGAGAGGAAATACACGATCACCAGCGGGCTGTTGTACAGGTTCCACGGCAGGATCAGCACCGCCAGCGCCGCGCTGATCAGCCCGGCGCGGCGGAAGGTCAGGTACTTGGGCGCCAGGTTGCTGAGGACGAAGGCCGGGGCGACGAAGTTGGCCATGATGTTCACCGCCACGGTCACGATCAGAAAGGCCAGGCAGCCCAGGACCAGGAACAGTGTGTTGGGGATCGAGGCGATGATCTCCGTGGGGCTTTCGATGACCCGGCCATTGATCTGGAACTGCGCGCCGCACAGCAGCACGGTGATGGTGGCGAACACCAGGATGTTCACCGGCAGGCCCCAGAAGTTGCCGACCTTGATGGTCTTGCGGCACGGCGAGGAGCGGGCAAAGTCGCAGAAGTTGAGGATCAGGGTGCCGTAGATTGCCAGCCACAGGGCGCCGCCGGCGAAGATCTGCCGCCACATTTCGCTGCCGGTCAGAGGTTCGCGGATCGACCAGGCGATCTGCCCGTCGGCCTGGGTGTACATCCAGGCGGCCAGGCAGGCCACGGTCAGCAGGATGATCGGCCCGGCGAAGGCTTCGTAGCGCCGGATCATTTCCATGCCATAGGCGAGGATCGCCAGTTGCACCAGCCAGATCACCAGGAAGCAGGCCCAGCCCAGGGTCGAGAGGCCGAGGATCGAGTTGTGGTCGTAATCGGCGAAGCCCGGATGGATGGCCGTGAGCAGCACGCGAAACACCACCGAGGCCAGGTAGGTCTGGATGCCGAACCAGGCGATGGCGATCACTGCCCGGATGAGTGCCGGAATCTGCGCGCCATGGATGCCGAAGCTGATGCGGCTGATCACCGGGAACGGCACCCCGGTCTTCTGCCCCATGTAGCCGGACAGGTTCATGAAGAAATACACCAGCGCCGCGCCTATCCCCAGGGACAGCAGGATCTGCCAGCCGCCCAGGCCCAGGGCGTAGAGGCCGATGGCGAAGGAGTAGTTGGCGATGTTGTGCACATCGTTGGTCCACAAGGCGAAGATGCTGTAGCCACCCCAGCGCCGGCCTTCGACCTTGGTCGGTGCCAGGTCGAGGTTGTGCAGGCGTGGGCTGAGCGCGATGGGGGCCGCATCGGCGACCGGTTGTTGGACGTTGTGCGAATGCAGCGAGGAGGGCAGATCCAGTGCGATGTTGTTGGAAGGGCTGGTACGCATTCCGGCATGCTCCTGACTCCGGCCCTGGATGACTGTGCTTGAGCGAGGGGGCTCGACAATCTTCGTCACAGGGTAAGGAATCACTGGGTTCGGGGCATCTGCAGCTTGAGTCGTGGGTCAGGCGTGCGGACGGTTAGTGTATGTATGTTTTGGTTTTTTTGTATACAAAACATAAATCCACTAAAGCCACTTCTGTGCCAATTTCACGACTATGAAATTGGCTGCTGATTTCGTTTTGTTATGGGTTATTCCTAACCTTCTGAAAAGACGAGATTAAAAATTGACCGTTTGAACAGGTATTTATTTTTCGCCAGGCACGGCTTGGCGCCCAATGGATATCGGCGCAGGAAAGGCTTGTAACCTTTTGGGGCGGGGAATCTTTGAAGTGCACACAAAAATGGCACCGACGGTGACATTCTTGTGTACAGGTTTTGCTGCGGGTTGGCTTTCAGTGCGGGCGTCCTTCAGGCGCGCCCGCAGGGAAGGGGGTCAGGCTTTGCTGATGATGTTGCCGGCGTGCAGGCCGCATTCTTTCTGAGTGGCTTCCTCCCACCACCAGCGGCCTTCGCGCTCGTGCTGGTTGGGCAGTACCGGGCGGGTGCAGGGCTCGCAGCCGATGCTGATGAAGCCGCGTTCATGCAGGCTGTTGTAGGGCAGTTCGAGCATGCGGATGTAACCCCAGATCTCCTCGCTGCTCATTTGTGCCAGTGGGTTGAACTTGTACAGGGTGCGCTCCGGCGTGGAGAAGGCTGTGTCGACTTCCAGCACCGCCACCTGGCTGCGGGTACCCGGGCTCTGATCACGGCGCTGGCCGGTGGCCCAGGCGCTGACGGTGGACAGCTTGCGCCGCAGTGGTTCGATCTTGCGGATACCGCAGCACTCGCCATGGCCGTCCTTATAGAAGCTGAACAGGCCCTTTTCCTTGACGAAGGGTTCGAGCTTGCTGTGGTCCGGCGAGATCAGCTCGATCTGGATCTTGTAGTGTTCACGCACCTGATCGATGAAACGGTAGGTTTCCGGGTGCAGGCGGCCGGTATCCAGGCTGAACACCTTGACGTTCTTGTTCAGCTTCCAGGCCATGTCCACCAGCACCACATCCTCGGCACCGCTGAAGGAAATCCACAGGTCATCGCCGAACTGGGCAAAGGCCAGTTTGAGAATGTCCTGGGCAGACTTGTTGGCATAGGTCGCGGCGAGTTCAGCGACGTCGAACGATGGGGTCATCAGGGCGGTTTCCTACAGGTCGGTGGCGCTGTGCGCTCTATAGGGGGGCGATCTTAACAAAATCCACACCGCCCTGGCGCGCTCCTCTGCGTTGCGCCTGTGCAGGCGAATCGCTAGAGTTCGGCAGTCCTTTTGCTCGCTCAATTTAAATAATCAGAACCAATGGGAGTGTCTTGTGGAAATTGCCTGTCTCGATCTGGAAGGTGTACTGGTCCCGGAAATCTGGATCGCCTTTGCCGAAAAAACCGGGATTGAATCCCTCAAGGCAACCACCCGGGATATTCCCGACTACGACGTGCTAATGAAACAGCGCCTGCGGATTCTCGACGAACACGGCCTGAAGCTTTCGGATATCCAGGAAGTGATCGCCACCCTCAAGCCACTGGACGGCGCGGTGGAATTCGTCAACTGGCTGCGCGAGCGCTTCCAGGTGGTGATCCTTTCCGACACCTTCTATGAATTTTCCCAGCCCCTGATGCGCCAGCTGGGCTTTCCGACCCTGCTTTGCCACCGCCTGATCACCGATGACGGCGGCCGGGTGACCGGCTATCAGTTGCGCCAGAAAGACCCCAAGCGCCAGTCGGTGCTGGCCTTCAAGAGCCTGTACTACCGGGTGATTGCGGCGGGGGATTCCTACAACGACACGACGATGCTCGGTGAGGCGGATGCCGGCATCCTGTTCCACGCCCCGGACAACGTGATCCGCGAGTTCCCGCAGTTCCCGGCGGTGCACAGCTTTGCCGAGCTGAAGCAGGAGTTCATCAAGGCTTCCTATCGTCCCCTGAGCCTGTAAAACCGTTCTTGTAGGAGCCGGCTTGCCGGCGAAGGGGCCTCTGGATTTTGCGCAAATCCTGCCGACGCCTTCGCTGGCAAGCCAGCTCCTACGGGTGGGAGAACGGCGCGCGCTTGTAGGAGCCGGCTGGCCGGCGAAGAGGCCCTAAAGCCCCTGCAGCGTTTCCAGCAACACCCGCACCTTGGTGATGGATTCCTGGTATTCCTCCTGCCAGTCGGAATCCGCGACTATTCCGCCGCCGCCCCAGCAACAGATCTGCCCATCCTTGGCCAGCAGGCTGCGGATGGCGATCGAACTGTCCATTTCTCCGCGCACGTCCAGGTACAGCAGCGAACCGCAGTACAGCGCACGCCGCGTGGGTTCCAGCTCGTCGATGATCTGCATCGAGCGGATCTTCGGCGCGCCGGTGATCGAGCCGCCGGGAAAGCTGCCGGCGATCAGGTCCAGGGCGTCCTTGCCGTCCGCCAGCTCGCCAGTGACGCTGCTCACCAGGTGGTGCACGTTGGGGTAGCTTTCCAGGCTGAACAGCTCCGGTACCCGTACCGAGCCTATGCGGCAGGTGCGCCCCAGGTCGTTGCGCAACAGATCGACGATCATCAGGTTTTCCGCCCGGTCCTTTGGGCTGGCCAGCAGCTCGGCGGCATTGGCCGCGTCTTGCGCCGCATCCCGGCCGCGGGGGCGGGTGCCTTTGATCGGGCGGGTTTCCACCCGGCCCTGGCTGACGTGGACGAAGCGCTCCGGCGACAGGCTCAGCACCGCACCGCCTTCCGGCAGCCGCTGGAAACCCGAGAACGGGGTCGGGCAGGCGGCGCGCAGGGCGCAATAGGCCGCCCAGGGATCACCCTGGTACTGGCCGCGAAAGCGCTGGGCGAAGTTCACCTGATAGCAGTCGCCGGCCTGGATGTAGTGCTGGATGCGCTGGAACGCCTGGCGGTAGTCCTCGGCGCTCAGATCAGCCAGCATGGCGCCGGTCAGCTTGAATGCCGGCTGCGACGCGGGCAGCGGCTGGCTGAACAGTTGAATCAGGCGCTGGCGCTCGGTGTCATCCAGGCTGGGGTGGAACACCAGCTGGCTGGTGCCTGCCTGGTGGTCGTTGATCAGCGCCCAGGCATACAGGCCAAAGCGTGCGTCGGGCAGTTGCAGGTCATCCCGGGCCTGGCTTGGCAGGCGCTCCAGATGGCGGCCGAAGTCATAGCTGAGGTAGCCGATCAGGCCGCCGGCGAAGGGCAGTTCATAAGGAGCGGGTAGTTGCGCCGGGCCCAGTTGCCCCAGGTTGTCCCGCAGGCGCTGGAGAAAGCCCCTGCCGCTTTCTGCGGCGGCCACGGTCAACTGCGCCAGGGGCCAGGCGCTGAGCAGGTCATAGCGCCCGCGCTCGGCGCTGGGCCGGCCGCTGTCCAGCAGCACGGCGCCGGGGGCGTGCTCGATTGCCGCGAAATACTCGGCGGGGTTGGTGCGGTAGGGGAGCGGGTGTACGGAACAGGTCAACATGCGGGGCAAATCAGCCATCGGAGCGCGGTTGGCGATTGTATGCCTCTGCAGGAGTTGCTCCTAGAGGGGATGTCGGTGTTTGCCCGGTTCGTGGCGTATTCACCGACCTGTAGCTGCTGCCGCAGGCTGCGAAAAGGTCCGCAGGACCTTCCGTTCGCACCCTGCGGCAGGCGCTATCAGCCTTCCACGGCAGGGATATGGCCAAACAGTTCCTGGGCGAAGCGTACCCGCTCCTCGACGCCTTCCTCGATGCCCTGGGCCTTGAGCTCCTCAAGGTGGGCTTCGATGGCGTGGGTGCGCTGGGTCAGGCCGCAATCGTTGGCGATCTGGATGTTCAGCCCGGGACGGGCGTTGAGTTCGAGAATCAGCGGGCCCTTGTCCTGGTCCAGGACCATGTCCACGCCGATGTAGCCCAGGCCACAGAGTTCGTAGCAGCCAGCCGCCAGCTTCATGAAGCCGTCCCAGTAGGGCAGTTGCACGCCGTCCACCGCGTTGGTGGTGTCCGGGTGCTTGGTGATGATGTTGTTCAGCCAGGTACCGCGCAGGGTCAGGCCGGTGGCCAGGTCGACCCCGACGCCGATGGCGCCCTGGTGCAGGTTGGCCTTGCCCCCGGACTGGCGGGTCGGCAGGCGCAGCATGGCCATCACCGGGTAGCCCATGAGCACGATGATGCGGATGTCCGGCACGCCTTCATAGCTGATGCTCTTGAAGATCTGGTCCGGGGTCACCCGGTACTCGATCAGCGCCCGGTCGCGGTGGCCGCCCAGGGAATACAGGCCGGTGAGGATGCTGGAGATATGGTGCTCGATCTCTTCGTGGCTGATGATCTTGCCCGACACCGTGCGATAACGGCCCTCGAAGCGGTCGGCGATCACAATGATCCCGTCACCTCCGGCGCCCTGGGCCGGCTTGATCACGAAGTCGTTGCGCCCTTTGAGGATCTCGCCGAGCTTGTCGATTTCCTTCTCGGTGGAGATCACCCCGTACAGTTCCGGCACATGGATACCGGCCTTGATCGCCCGTTCCTTGGTGATGATCTTGTCATCGACGATGGGGTACAGGCTGCGCTTGTTGTACTTGAGCACGTAGTCGGCATTACGCCGGTTGATGCCCATGATTCCCCGCGCTTCCAGGGCTTTCCAGGTCTTCCACAGGCCGAACATCAGGAGTCGGCCTTGACGAAGGCTTTGAAACGCACCAGCTCCGTCAGGCGGTAGCCGCGGTAGCGACCCATCGCCAGCATGAAGCCCACCAGGATCAGCAGCATCGCCGGGAAGGTAAAGACGAAGTAGGTGAGTTCCGGCACGCTCATGATCAGGTGCGCCAGGGAGGCGGCGAACAGGGTGCCGATGGCGACTTTCATCGCATGGCCGCCGCCGCGCTCTTCCCAGGTGATGGACAGGCGTTCGATGGTCATGGTCAGGATCACCATCGGGAACAGCGCCACCGACAGGCCGCGTTCCAGGCCCAGCTTGTGGCTGAACAGGCTGATGGCGGCGATCAGCACCACGACGAAGGTCAGTACCACCGAGAGTCGCGGCAGCATCTGCAACTTCAAGTGTTCGAGGTAGGAGCGCAAGGACAGCCCGAGCGCGGTGATTACCGTGAACAGCACGATGCCAAAGCCCAACTGGGTCTCGCGGAAGGCCAGGGCGATCAGCACCGGGGTGAAGGTGCCGAGGGTCTGCAGGCCGATCAGGTTGCGCAGCACCAGGATCACCAGCACGCCGATGGGGATCATCACCATGATCATGAAGGTCTGCTGGGTCTGCAGCGGCAGGCCGTACAGCGAGTATTCGAGGAAGTTGGCGTCGGTGTTCTCGTCGGTCAGCTTGGCCAGGCGAATGGCGTTCATTTCGCTGTTGTTGAGGCTGAAGGTGACGTTGGCTTTCTTGCCGCCATCGACGGTGATCAGGTTGTCGTCGCCGGTCCACCACAGCAGGCGGTCGCTGGGCATGCCCTGCTCACCGGTTTCCGGGTTGAAGTACAGCCAGTCGGTGCCGTTGAAGCTGCGCAGCCAGAGCTCCGGGGTCTGCGGCTGGTCGGCCACCAGGCGGATGGTGTGGACCTTTTCCACCGGCACGTGGGCGATGGACAGCAGCAGCTCGACAATCTTCGCCTTGTTGGTGCTGGACGGATCGCCGGCCAGCAGCAGCTTGGCGTTGTCGTCATTGGCGTTGTTGACCCGCTTGATGGCTTCGCTGATGAAGGTCTCGACGTCCGCCGAATGCTGGCGGATCGGCGCCAGCAGGGCGTCGGCGGCGATCTTTTCCGGGCCTTCCACGGCCATGCTGTCACGGAAGGTCGGGCCCTTGACCTTGGCTTTCTCGGCGCTGTAGCGCTTGGTCAGCACCAGGCGGTAGTACAGGGTCTGGTTGCCCTTGGCCCGGCGCGCCGACCAGGTGACCTTGCGGTTGCCGTCGACGCGGTTCACCGCCACCCCGTAGTTGTTGGAAATGAAGCTCTCGTTGAGGCTCACGTAATCGCGGCTCAGGGGCGGCACGAACATCTGGATCTTGATCGGGTCCTTGCCGTTGGCGACGAACTCGACCTTGGCATCGATGTTCCACAGATCGTCGGTAGCGTCTTCGGTCACCGGAATGCCGAGCACGAAGATCTGATAGGCCGTGATCGAAATGCCCAGCACCACCAGGATGGCGATCAGGACTTTCAGATGAAGGGTAAGAGAGCGCATTGGAATTACTCTGCGGTATGAGCGTCGGTGGCGCAGGCGGGTTTGCCAGCAGCGTATTTAAGACTGGGGTCGACCAGCGCATCGAAGCGTTTCAGGGCTTCGGAGCCGATCAGGAGCGGGTATTGGAATGCGCTGCGGTCGGTCAAGTTCACTTCGATGCTGCGCAGGGCGCTGCCCATGCAGACATCCAGGGCGATGACCGGCCGTGCGGTGTAGTTCTTGTCCTCATCGGGGTCGTAGTCGCCGGCACGGCGCTTGATCTTGCTGACCCGGGCCAGAGGCCGTTCGATGGGATGGGAATGGGCGGCGTCGATCGCCAGGTAGAAACGCACCCAGGACTCGCCATTGCGCTTGAAGCGCTTGATGTCGCGGGCACTCAGGGAAGCGGTCTTGGCCCCGGTGTCGAGCTTGGCCGCGACCTCCAGGTCGATGCCGGACAGCCGAGCGTATTCATTCAAGCCGTAGACAGTCTTGCCGGCGGCGGCGCTGATGCCGGGCAGGGCAAGCAGGCAGAGCAGTAGGGGAAGGGCCTTGAGTCTCATAGATCCTGATGGGCATGGGTTCTTCAGTTCAAGGCGACCGGCATTGCTGCGCAAGCTCCCTCGTATGCGTGCCATAAAAAGATGACAGGCCAATGCGGGCGGCATTCTAGCATGCTGGTTTTATGGCGCCAGCGCCGGGGGCGGGCCTTTTGTCTTGTCCTGGCGCTTAGGGTTATTAGACGATTGTCGACAATCTCTATTTTTCCTTTGACTGTTTTCGGTGTATTGGCTAATTTTTGCCTCATTGATTTTAAAGGTGTCGACAATATGCTGGGTCAACTCGAACACCCGATGCAGGCACAGGACGATTCTGAAACCCTGTCCGAAAACGTCTTCCGGCGGATCCAGGCGGCCATCGTCAAGGGCGAGATCGCCCCAGGCAGCAAGATCTCCGAGCCTGAACTGGCGCGCACCTACGGCATCAGTCGCGGCCCGCTGCGCGAGGCCATCCACCGCCTGGAAGGTCAGCGCCTGCTGGTGCGGGTGCCCCATGTCGGCGCCCGGGTGGTGTCCCTGAGCCATGCCGAGCTGATCGAACTCTACGAAATCCGTGAGTCCCTGGAAGGCATGGCCTGTCGCTTGGCGGCCGAGCGCATGACCACCGAGGAAATCGACGAACTGCGCCGGGTGCTCGATACCCACGAACGCGATGCGGCGTTCCAGGCCGGCGTCGGCTACTACCAGCAGGAAGGGGACTTCGACTTCCACTACCGGATCATCCAGGGCGCCGGCAACCGCACCCTCACGCAGATGCTCTGCGGCGAGCTGTATCAATTGGTGCGCATGTACCGCATCCAGTTTTCCGCGACCCCCAATCGCCCGCACCAGGCCTTTGCCGAACACCACCGGATTCTCGATGCCATTGCCGATCGCGACGGCGAACTGGCCGAGTTGTTGATGCGCCGCCACATCGGCGCCTCGAAACGCAATATCGCGCGTCACTACCAGGACAGCGCCCATCAGACAGCCACTCCACGAGGTGAGTCATGAGTTCCAACAAGAGCACTCCAGGCCAGCGTTTCCGCGATGCGGTCGCCAGCGAACAGCCGTTGCAAGTGGTCGGCGCGATCAACGCCAACCATGCCCTGCTGGCCAAGCGCGCCGGTTTCAAGGCCATCTACCTGTCGGGCGGCGGGGTCGCTGCCGGCTCCCTCGGCGTGCCTGACCTGGGCATTACCGGTCTGGACGACGTCCTCACTGATGTGCGTCGTATCACCGACGTCTGCGACCTGCCGCTGCTGGTGGACGTGGACACCGGTTTCGGGTCGTCGGCCTTCAACGTGGCGCGTACCGTCAAGTCGATGATCAAGTTCGGCGCCGCGGCGATCCATATCGAAGACCAGGTCGGCGCCAAGCGCTGCGGTCACCGCCCTAACAAGGAGATCGTTTCCCAGCAGGAAATGGTCGACCGCATCAAGGCCGCGGTGGATGCCCGTACCGATGACAGCTTCGTGATCATGGCGCGCACCGACGCCCTGGCGGTGGAAGGCCTGGAGTCGGCCCTGGAACGCGCCGCGGCGTGCATCGAGGCCGGCGCCGACATGGTGTTCCCGGAAGCCATCACCGAGCTCGAGATGTACAAGATCTTCGCCGATCGGGTGAAAGCCCCGATCCTGGCCAACATCACCGAATTCGGCGCCACACCGCTGTACACCACCGAACAGTTGAAATCCGTGGATGTTTCCCTGGTGCTGTACCCGCTGTCGGCGTTCCGTGCCATGAACAAGGCCGCAGAAAACGTCTACACCGCGATCCGTCGCGACGGTACCCAGCAAAATGTGATCGACACCATGCAGACCCGCATGGAACTGTACGAGCGCATCGATTACCACAGCTTCGAGCAGAAGCTCGATGCGCTGTTCGCGCAGAAGAAAGGCTGAATCAATCCCTGTGGGAACGAGCTTGCTCGCGATGGCCGTCAGCGATAACGCGCAGCCCCTGATTCGCTGGGGCGCGCGGGCTCGGATCGCGAGCAAGCTCGCTCCTGCACTGTCGGGGGAGCCCCGACCCGTGAAGTTGCCAAGTCCCTAACAAATTCAAGATTGGAGAGAGCAATGGCCGAAGCAAAAGTATTGAGTGGTGCAGGTCTGCGCGGCCAGGTGGCCGGGCAAACCGCGCTGTCCACCGTGGGCCAGGCCGGTGCCGGGTTGACCTACCGCGGCTATGACGTGCGCGAACTGGCGGCCGATGCGCAGTTCGAGGAAGTCGCCTACCTGTTGCTGTACGGCGACCTGCCGACTCAGGAACAACTGGCCGCCTACAGCGCCAAGCTGAGCAAGCTGCGCGACCTGCCACAGGCGCTGAAGGAAGTGCTGGAGCGCATACCGGCCCAGGCCCATCCGATGGATGTGATGCGTACCGGTTGCTCGTTCCTGGGCAACATCGAGCCGGAGAAGGACTTCTCCCAGCAGCACGACGTCACCGACCGCCTGCTGGCGGCCTTCCCGGCGATCATGTGCTACTGGTACCGCTTCAGCCACGAAGGCGTGCGCATCAATTGCGTCAGCGACGAGCAGACCATCGGTGGCCACTTCCTGCACCTGCTGCATGGCAAGAAGCCCAGTGACTTGCACGTCAAGGTGATGAACGTCTCGCTGATCCTCTATGCCGAGCACGAATTCAATGCCTCCACATTCACCGCCCGGGTCTGTGCCTCGACCCTGTCGGACCTCTATTCCTGTGTCACCGCGGCCATCGGTTCGCTGCGCGGCCCGCTGCACGGCGGCGCCAACGAAGCGGCCATGGAGCTGATCGAGCGCTTCCAGAGCCCCGAGGAGGCGACTGCCGAGTTGCTGCGGATGCTCGAGCGCAAGGACAAGATCATGGGCTTTGGCCATGCGATCTACAAAGACAGCGACCCGCGCAACGAGGTGATCAAGGGCTGGTCGCAGAAGCTGGCTGACGAAGTCGGTGACAAGGTGCTGTTCCCGGTGTCCGAAGCCATCGACAAGACCATGTGGGAGCAGAAGAAACTCTTCCCCAATGCCGATTTCTACCACGCCTCGGCGTACCACTTCATGGGCATCCCGACCAAGCTGTTCACACCGATCTTCGTCTGCTCGCGCCTGACCGGCTGGGCCGCCCACGTGTTCGAGCAGCGTGCCAACAACCGCATCATCCGTCCAAGCGCCGAGTACATCGGCGTTGAACAGCGCAAGTTCGTGCCAATCGAGCGCCGCTGACCGGGAGGGCGCCGGTACTGTTGATTGAATGCACCGCAGCACCTGCAGGAGCGAGCCTGCTCGCGATAGCGATGGTTCAGCCGACGCGATGTCGGATCTGATTCAGTCATCGCGAGCAAGCTCGCTCCTACAAGGGATAGATGCCCATTCAACACGGTGCCAGGCGCTCCCTTTGAAACTACCGTGACCGAGCCCTGACCATGAACAGTGAATTTCGCAAGACGCTGCCCGGCAGCCAACTGGACTATTTCGACGCCCGGGCGGCGGTCGATGCGCTTAAGCCAGGCGCCTACGACAGCCTGCCCTACACCTCCCGCGTACTGGCGGAAAACCTGGTGCGCCGTTGTGATCCGGCAACCCTCAACGCTTCCCTCGGCCAACTGATCGAACGCCGCGACGACCTGGACTTCCCCTGGTTCCCGGCCCGCGTGGTGTGCCACGACATTCTTGGCCAGACCGCACTGGTGGACCTGGCCGGCCTGCGCGACGCCATCGCCGACCAGGGCGGTGACCCGGCGCTGGTCAACCCGGTGGTGCCGACCCAGTTGATCGTCGACCACTCCCTGGCGGTGGAGTGCGGCGGTTTCGACCCGGACGCCTTCGACAAGAACCGCGCCATCGAAGACCGGCGCAACGAAGACCGGTTCCACTTCATCAACTGGACCAAGAAGGCCTTCAAGAACGTCGACGTGATCCCGCCCGGCAACGGCATCATGCACCAGATCAACCTGGAGAAAATGTCCCCGGTGATCCAGGTGCTCGACGGTGTGGCCTTTCCTGATACCTGCGTCGGCACCGACAGCCACACTCCCCACGTGGATGCGCTGGGGGTGATCGCCATCGGCGTGGGCGGCCTGGAAGCCGAGAGTGTCATGCTCGGCCGCGCCTCGTGGATGCGCCTGCCGGACATCATCGGCGTCGAGCTCACCGGCAAGCTGCAGCCGGGCATCACCGCCACCGACATGGTGCTGGCGCTGACCGAGTTCCTGCGCAAGCAGAAAGTGGTGGGGGCCTGGCTGGAATTCTTTGGCGAAGGTGCCGCGGCGCTGACCCTGGGCGACCGCGCCACCATCTCCAACATGGCTCCGGAATACGGCGCCACGGCGGCGATGTTCTACATCGACCAGCAGACCATCGACTACCTCAAGCTCACCGGCCGTGAAGACGAGCAGGTGCGTTTGGTCGAAAGCTACGCCAGGCACACCGGCCTTTGGGCCGACAGCCTGAAGAGCGCACGCTACGAGCGCGGCCTGCAGTTCGACCTGTCGTCGGTGGTGCGCAACATGGCCGGGCCGAGCAACCCGCACGCCCGGGTCGCCACCAGCGACCTGGCGGCCAAGGGCATCGCCGGGCAGTGGTCCGAAACCCCGGGGCAGATGCCGGACGGCGCGGTGATCATCGCCGCCATCACCAGTTGCACCAACACCAGCAACCCGCGCAACGTGATCGCCGCCGGCCTGCTGGCGCGCAACGCCAACAAGCTGGGGCTGACCCGCAAGCCATGGGTCAAGTCGTCCCTGGCCCCGGGTTCGAAAACCGTGGCCATGTACCTGGAAGAGGCCGGCCTGGGCCATGAGCTGGAGCAACTGGGCTTTGGCGTGGTGGCTTTTGCCTGCACCACCTGCAACGGCATGTCCGGTGCCCTCGACCCGGTGATCCAGAAGGAAATCATCGACCGCGACCTGTACGCCACCGCCGTGCTCTCGGGCAACCGCAACTTCGATGGGCGCATCCACCCTTACGCCAAGCAGGCGTTCCTGGCTTCGCCGCCGCTGGTGGTGGCCTACGCCATTGCCGGCACCATTCGTTTCGATATCGAGAAAGATGTGCTGGGCCTGGACGCCAACGGTCGGGAAATCCGCCTCAAGGACATCTGGCCGAGCGATGAAGAGATCGACGCGGTAGTCAAGGCGGCGGTCAAGCCGGAGCAGTTCCGCAAGGTCTACATCCCGATGTTCGCCATCCACGAAGACACCGGCCCGAAAGTCGAGCCGCTGTATGAATGGCGCCCGCAGAGCACCTACATCCGTCGTCCGCCGTACTGGGAAGGGGCCCTGGCCGGTGAGCGCAGCCTGACCGGGATGCGCCCGCTGGCGGTGTTGCCGGACAATATCACCACCGACCACCTGTCGCCGTCCAACGCCATCATGGCGGGTAGCGCGGCCGGCGAGTACCTGGCGAAAATGGGCCTGCCGGAAGAGGACTTCAACTCCTACGCGACCCACCGTGGCGACCACTTGACCGCTCAGCGCGCGACCTTCGCCAACCCGAAGCTGTTCAACGAAATGGTCCAGGAAAACGGCAAGGTCAAGCAGGGCTCCCTGGCGCGGATCGAGCCGGAAGGCAAAGTGACGCGGATGTGGGAAGCCATCGAAACCTACATGCAGCGCAAGCAGCCGCTGATCATCGTTGCCGGTGCCGACTACGGCCAGGGCTCGTCCCGCGACTGGGCAGCCAAGGGCGTGCGCCTGGCGGGGGTGGAAGCCATCGTCGCCGAAGGCTTCGAGCGCATCCACCGTACCAACCTGGTGGGCATGGGCGTGCTGCCGCTGGAGTTCCTCGCGGGCACCGACCGCAAGACCCTGGGTATCGACGGCACTGAAACCTACGACGTGATCGGCGCGCGCACGCCTCGGGCGCAACTGACCCTGGTGATCAACCGCAAGAACGGCGAGCGGCTCGAGGTGCCGGTGACCTGCCGCCTCGACACCGCCGAAGAGGTATCGATCTACGAGGCGGGCGGGGTGCTGCAACGCTTCGCCCAGGACTTCCTGGAATCGGCAGTAGCCAGCTAAGCAACGTACCGGGGGCGGGCCGCAAGGCGCCGCCCCCGGTCATTATCGGGACCTGAAATTCATGGCATTCGTAGCGCAGATCAAGATTCCCGCCACCTACATGCGTGGCGGCACCAGCAAGGGCGTGTTCTTCAACCTGCAGGACCTGCCCGAGGCGGCCCAACTGCCGGGCGCAGCCCGTGACGCCCTGCTGTTGCGGGTGATCGGCAGCCCCGATCCCTATGACAAGCAGATCGACGGCATGGGCGGCGCCACGTCCAGCACCAGCAAGACGGTGATCCTGTCCAGGAGCATCAAGGCCGACCACGACGTCGACTACCTGTTCGGCCAGGTGGCCATCGACAAGGCCTTTGTCGACTGGAGCGGCAACTGCGGCAACCTCTCGGCGGCAGTGGGCTCCTTCGCCATCAGCAGCGGCCTGGTGGACCCGGCGCGCATTCCGCAGAACGGCGTGGCGGTGGTGCGCATCTGGCAGGCCAATATCGGCAAGAGCATCATCGCCCACGTGCCGATCACCAACGGCGAGGTCCAGGAAACCGGCGACTTCGAGCTGGACGGCGTGACTTTCCCGGCGGCCGAAGTGCAGCTGGAGTTCCTTGACCCTGCGGCCGAGGAAGAGGGGGCGGGCGGTTCGATGTTCCCCACCGGCAACCTGGTGGACGACCTGGAAGTGCCCGGTGTCGGCACCTTCAAGGCGACCCTGATCAATGCCGGGATTCCGACGATCTTCGTCAATGCGGCAGACATCGGCTATCGCGGTACCGAGCTGCAGGGCGATATCAATGGCGACCCCAAGGCCCTGGCGATGTTCGAGACCATCCGCGCCCATGGCGCCCTGCGCATGGGCCTGATCAAACACCTGGATGAAGCCGCCCAGCGCCAGCACACGCCGAAAGTGGCCTTTGTCGCCGCGCCTGCGGACTACCAGGCCTCCAGCGGCAAGGCGATCAAGGCCGGGGACGTCGACCTGCTAGTGCGGGCCATGTCCATGGGCAAGCTGCACCACGCGATGATGGGTACCGCGGCGGTAGCCATAGGTACCGCGGCGGCGATTCCCGGGACCCTGGTCAACCTGGCGGCCGGTGGTGGCGCGCGCAGCGCGGTACGTTTCGGCCATCCCTCGGGCACCTTGCGCGTCGGCGCCGAAGCCACCCGGAGCGGCGGTGACTGGACGGTGGTCAAGGCCATCATGAGCCGCAGCGCGCGGGTGCTGATGGAAGGCTGGGTGCGAGTGCCCGGCGACAGTTTCTAGGAAGAGAAGCGCTTGCTGTGGAGGGGCTTGCTGTCCAGCGGGAGCAAGCTCCCTCGCCACAGCCGCTGGTTGTGATTGAATCGCTGAGCAGGCGCAGACCTGCGATGCCGTTATTGACCTGAACCTGTCACTGAGGAATCGACACCACCTACCATCCTGTACTGGAGTGAAGCGCTCATGAGCAGCAACGTTGACCTGAACAACCGTCCCGACTACGACCAGGTCCTGCAGGACATTGCCGATTACGTCCTGGATTATTCTATCGACTCCCGTGAAGCCCTCGATACCGCACGCAATTGCCTGATGGACACCCTGGGCTGCGGCCTGCTGGCCCTGCGTTTTCCCGAATGCACCAAGCACCTGGGGCCGATCGTCGAAGGCACCGTGGTGCCTTTCGGTGCCCGGGTGCCCGGCACCAGCTATCGCCTCGACCCGGTGAAGGCGGCCTGGGACATCGGCTGCATCGTGCGCTGGCTGGACTACAACGACACCTGGCTCGCGGCCGAATGGGGCCACCCCTCGGACAACCTCGGGGGAATTCTGGCGGTGGCCGATCACCTGTCACAAAAGCGCGTGGCCAATGGCGAAGCACCGCTGACCATGAATGATGTGCTCAAGGCCATGATCATGGCCCATGAGATTCAAGGCGTGATTGCCCTGGAAAACTCCTTCAACCGTGTCGGCCTCGATCATGTGCTGCTGGTGAAAGTGGCTTCCACCGCGGTGTGCGCCAAGCTGATGGGGGCCAATCGCGAGCAGTTGCTGGCGGCACTGTCCCAGGCCTTTGTCGATGGCCAGGCGCTGCGCACCTATCGCCATGCACCCAATGCCGGTTCGCGCAAATCCTGGGCGGCGGGGGATGCCTCCAGCCGTGGAGTGCGCCTGGCGGATATCGCCCTGCGTGGCGAGATGGGCATTCCCGGCGTCCTGACGGCGCCGCAGTGGGGCTTCTATGACGTGCTGTTCAGCCATACCAACAAGGACCTGGCGCTCAAACCCGAGGGCCAGCGGCAGTTCAGCCTGACGCAGAAATACGCCAGCTACGTGATGGAAAACGTGCTGTTCAAGATCAGTTTCCCGGCAGAATTCCATGCGCAAACGGCCTGCGAAGCGGCGGTGACCTTGCATCCTCTGGTGCGCAACCGCCTGCACGAAATCGACCGCATCGTCATCACCACCCATGAGTCGGCGATCCGCATCATTTCCAAGGTCGGGCCGCTGGCCAATGCCGCCGACCGCGACCACTGCCTGCAATACATGACCGCCGTGCCCCTGGCCTTCGGCACTCTGGTGGCCGAGCATTACGAGGACGATTTCCATGCCGCGCACCCGATCATCGATCAGTTGCGCGAGAAGATGCACATCGTCGAAGAGCCTCGCTACACCCGTGAATACCTGGAGGCCGACAAGCGTTCCATTGCCAATGCGATCCAGGTGTTCTTCAAGGACGGCTCCAGCACCGAGCAGGTCGCGGTGGAATACCCCATTGGCCACCGGCGCCGCCGCGCCGAAGGCATCCCGCTGCTGGAAGACAAGTTCAAGGCCAACCTGGCCACGCGTTTCACGGCCCAGCGTTCGACGCAGATTTTCCAGCTGTGCAAGGATCAGGCGCGGCTTGAGGCGACGCCCGTGCACCGGTTCGTCGACCTGCTGGTGATCTGAAACCCACCCTTGTAGGGGCGAGCTTGCTCGCGATGAACGTCAATGATGACGCGGGCTCGCTGGGCGGACGCGGTGTCCTTGAAGCTTCGCGAGCAAGCTCGCTCCTACAGAGTCTCTTTAGCGTCGGGCGGGCTTTCTGGACAGCCATTTGTCCAGGGGCAGCTTGGTGATGGCGAAACCGCCGAGCAAGGTCGAGGAATACAGCAGCAGGTCCCGGGACAGGCTCTGGCCTTCGTACCAGGCGCCGATGATCACCGCGAACACCGGAAAAATGATGAACACGAAGGACAGGATCACCGGATTCAGTCGTTTCAGCAGGAAAAAATAGACAATGAACCCACCCACCGAAGCCGCCAGCCCCAGATACAGCAGGGCGCCCCAGGAACGCGGGCTGATGGCGGAAAAGTCCGGGTGCTCGATCCCCAACCCCGCCAGGCACAGCAGTAGACCGGCGATGCCGATCGGCAAGGTGTTGTAGGTGATGACGCTGATGGCGCTGCCGTGTTTCTTGGTGACCACGTAACACAGTGCATGCAGCAGCGCCGCGCCGAGAATTGCCAGTACTCCCGAGAGTTCATTGTGGTCGCTGAGCAGGCCCTGGCCGCGAATGATCTGGAACAGGCTGGCAAAGCCGATGGCGATGCCTAGCAGTTGCGCCAGGTGAATCTTCTCCCGCAGCAGCAAGGCGGAAAAAATCAGGATGAACACCGGCATGCAACTGAACAGCAGCGCGGTCAGGCCGGAGGAAACGTGTACCTCGCCGTAGTTGAGCAGGGTGTAGGGCAGGCTGAAGTAGCACAGGGTGACGAATACCAGGAAGCCCCGGCTGCCCTTGGGAAACATCAGCGGCTCGCGGCGCAGCCAGGCAAAACAGGCGAACAGCGGAAAGGCAATCAGAAAGCGCAGGCCTGCGGCGGTCAGTGGCGGCACGCTTTGCACCGCAATCTTGATGCCCAGCCAGGTGGTGCCCCAACTCAGGCAGACAATCAGGAACAGGGTGCAGGTCACCAGGGTGGCAAGCCAGGGGCGGGGCAGGGCCCGGGTGTCGGATATGACGGTGCTGGTATTCACGCTGGCATTCCTTTCATGATGAGCAATTGACCTCTATATTGGGCGAGTCATTTGCGGTAATTGAGCCCTTGAGCAACGCTATTGGTGAAAATGATGGCTGTCAAAGTAAGTATTGACACAGTGTCAATGATGCATTCCGCATTGCAGGAAGGGGTGGGCGCCAAGTACAAGCGACTGGCCGAGACCCTGGAAAAGGCCATTGCCGACGGTACGCTGGCCCCCGGTAGCAAGCTGCCGCCCCATCGCCTGCTGGCGGACAAGCTGGGCGTGACCATTGGCACCATCAGCCGCGCGTACGCCGAGCTGGAACGCCTGGGACAGGTGGTGGCACGGGTCGGCGATGGTACTTATGTGCGCCAGGATGGTTTGCAGCGCCAGCGCGACAGCGGCTTTCGCAACGTCGCCGAGGAGCCGGAGGCGCTGTTCGACATGAGCCGCAACACCCATATTCCCGGCCAGGAAAACCATTTCATCGCTCAGGGTTTGCGGGCATTGGCAGAAGATCCTTTGGGACTGCAGCAAATCGCCCGTTACAGCGCCGAGGCCGGTCTGGCTCGGTATCGCGCCGCGGGTGCGCGCTGGCTGACCCAGGATGGCCTGCAGGCGGATCCCGAGCAGGTGATTTGCGTCAACGGCGCCCAGCACGGCTTGCATGTCGCCTTGCTGGCACTGCTCAAGCCCGGCGATACCCTGGCCACTGAACACCTGACCTATCCGGGCCTGATCAGCACCGCGCGAATGTTGGGCATCAAGCTCCTGGGGTTGCCGATGGACGCACAGGGGCTGTTGCCGGAGGCCCTGGACGAAGCGTGCCGGCAGCACCGCATTTCAGCGCTGTATTGCACCCCGACCCTGCAAAACCCCACGGCTGCGGTGCAGTCCGCTGCGCGGCGCGAGGCCGTGGCGGAGCTCTGTCGCCGGCATAACCTGTTGATTCTGGAGGATGAAACCCACGCCGTGCTGATGGAGCGGCGCCCGGCGCCACTGGCCCATTTCGCTGCGGAGCGCACGGTGCTGATCAGCAGTCTGAGCAAGGCCGTGGCGTCAGGGCTGCGGGTCGGTTTCCTGCATGCGCCGTCGCCCCTGGTGGGGCGTTTGGCCGCAGCGGTACGCGCCACCTGCTGGATGGCCACGCCTTTGCCGCTGGAGCTGGTAGCGGGCTGGATCGACACGGGAGTTGCCGAGCGCCTGCGTCAGCAGCAGATGGCCGAAATCGCCCGGCGCAAGGAGCTGGTCACGGAGGTGTTGCAGGGGCTGGATTGGCGCAGTCCGGAGGGTTGCCCGCATTTCTGGATCAGGGTTCCGGAGCCGTGGCGTGCCTCTGAAATCGAGGCGGATCTCAAGCGTCAGGGATACCTGGTGGCCACTGCCGAAGCCTTTGCCGTGGGCCAGGCCGCGGTGCCGCAATTCGTCCGGGCCAGTGTCTGCAATACCACCGCGGATGATCGTCGGCTGCAGGACG
Organism: Pseudomonas sp. GW822-FHT06D10; assembly: GCF_058799535.1. Lineage (NCBI taxonomy): Bacteria > Pseudomonadati > Pseudomonadota > Gammaproteobacteria > Pseudomonadales > Pseudomonadaceae > Pseudomonas > Pseudomonas sp. GW822-FHT06D10. The sequence goes on from NZ_JBXALN010000010.1 coordinate 118,830, forward strand.
GCTTCGCCGTGTTGGCCGCGGCCTTGAAGCAGGAGAGCGGGCTGCCCCGCTGGTAGGGCGGCAGGCGAGGGGCAGTGCGGGCCTCGCCGTCGGTCGCGCAGAGGTTACTTGAAGCGCCGTTCCACGCCTTTTTCCACGAGGATCTTGGCCGAGATCTCTTCCACCGAGAAATGGGTGGAATTGATGTGGGGGATGTTTTCGCGGCGGAACAGGTTTTCCACTTCGCGCACTTCGAATTCGCACTGGGCGTAGCTGGAATAGCGACTGTTGGGCTTGCGCTCGTTGCGGATCGCGGTGAGGCGGTCGGGGTCGATGGTCAGGCCGAACAGCTTGTGCTTGTGGGCGCGCAGGGCATTGGGCAGCTGCAGGCGCTCCATGTCTTCCTCGGTCAGCGGGTAGTTGGCCGCGCGGATGCCGAATTGCATGGCCATGTACAGGCAGGTCGGGGTCTTGCCGCAACGCGACACGCCCACCAGGATCAGGTCGGCCTTGTCGTAGTAGTGGGTGCGGGCGCCGTCGTCGTTGTCCAGGGCGAAGTTCACCGCCTCGATCCGCTCCATGTAGTTGGAGTTGTGGCCAATGGAGTGGGATTTGCCGACGGAGTAGGAGGAATGTTCGCTCAACTCCTGTTCCAGGGGCGCGAGGAAGGTCGAGAAGATGTCGATCATGAAACCATTGGAGGTCGCGAGGATCTCACGAATGTCCTGATTGACGATGGTGTCGAAGATAATCGGGCGATGGCCGTCTTTTTCGGCGGCTATATTGATTTGTTGTACCATGGCCCGCGCTTTTTCCATGCTGTCGATATACGGCCGCGTGAATTTGCTGAAGGTAACGTTTTCGAACTGCGCCAACAGGCTCTGGCCGAGGGTTTCCGCTGTGATGCCGGTACCGTCGGAGATAAAGAAAGCAGATCGTTTCATTTGCGGCTTGGGCCTTAAGCTAGTGACGATTCTTGGATATGATAGGCGCGATTTGTCGGCCGGGAATGGCCCGCATTCTCACTTATTTTCCAGGTCCAGGCCATATAGCGGGCAAACGCTCCCAGGAGCAGCCGGCTTCTGAGCTTTTCCAACACAGTTAGTGGAGAGATCACCTTGGTAGAGTACGTAGTTTCCCTCGATAAGCTCGGCAAACACGATGTTGAGCATGTGGGGGGCAAGAACGCATCCCTGGGCGAGATGATCAGCAACCTCGCAGGTGCGGGCGTATCGGTCCCTGGTGGCTTCGCCACGACAGCTCAGGCTTATCGTGATTTTCTTGAGTTGAGTGGTCTGAACGACCAGATTCATGCGGCGCTCGATGCGCTGGATGTCGATGACGTCAACGCCCTGGCCAAGACCGGCGCGCAGATCCGTCAGTGGATCATGGAGGCCGAGTTCCCCGAGCGCCTCAACACCGAGATCCGTACCGCCTTCGCCGCACTGTCGGCGGGCAATCCCGACATCGCCGTGGCCGTGCGTTCCTCGGCCACCGCCGAAGACTTGCCGGACGCCTCCTTTGCCGGCCAGCAGGAAACCTTCCTCAATATCCGTGGCGTAGACAATGTGATTCGCGCTGCCAAGGAAGTGTTCGCCTCGCTCTTCAACGACCGCGCCATTTCCTACCGCGTGCACCAGGGGTTCGACCACAAGCTGGTGGCCCTGTCTGCCGGTGTGCAGCGCATGGTGCGTTCGGAAACCGGCACCGCCGGCGTGATGTTCACCCTCGACACCGAATCGGGCTTCCGTGACGTGGTCTTCATCACCGGCGCCTATGGCCTGGGTGAGACCGTGGTCCAGGGCGCGGTCAACCCGGACGAATTCTACGTCCACAAGAACACCCTTGAAGCCGGTCGTCCGGCCATCCTGCGCCGTAACCTGGGCAGCAAGGCGATCAAGATGATCTACGGCGACGAAGCCAAGGCTGGTCGCTCGGTGAAAACCGTGGACGTGGACGCCGCCGATCGCGCGCGTTTCTGCCTGACCGATGCTGAAGTCAGCGAGCTGGCCAAGCAGGCGATGATCATCGAGAAGCACTATCAGTGCCCGATGGACATCGAATGGGCCAAGGACGGCGACGACGGCAAGCTGTACATCGTCCAGGCCCGTCCGGAAACCGTGAAGAGCCGTACCCAGGCCAATGTCATGGAGCGCTACCTGCTCAAGGAAACCGGCACCGTGCTGGTGGAAGGCCGTGCCATCGGCCAGCGCATTGGCGCCGGCAAGGTGCGGATCATCAAGGACGTGTCCGAGATGGACAAGGTCCAGGCCGGCGACGTGCTGGTCTCCGACATGACCGACCCGGACTGGGAGCCGGTGATGAAGCGCGCCAGCGCCATCGTCACCAACCGCGGCGGCCGGACCTGCCACGCAGCAATCATCGCTCGCGAGCTGGGCATTCCGGCAGTAGTGGGTTGCGGCAACGCCACCGAGCTGCTGAAAGATGGCCAGGGCGTGACCGTTTCCTGCGCTGAAGGCGACACCGGTTTCATCTTCGAAGGCGAACTGGGCTTCGACATCAAGCAGAACTCGGTGGATGCCATGCCGGAGCTGCCGTTCAAGATCATGATGAACGTCGGCAACCCGGACCGTGCCTTCGACTTCGCCCAGCTGCCGAACGCCGGCGTGGGCCTGGCCCGCCTGGAGTTCATCATCAACCGCATGATTGGCGTGCACCCCAAGGCACTGCTGAACTACGCCGGGCTGCCACAAGAGATCAAGGACAGCGTCGACAAGCGTATTGCCGGCTACCACGATCCTGTGGACTTCTACGTCGACAAGCTGGTTGAAGGCATCAGCACCCTGGCTGCGGCGTTCACACCGAAGAAGGTCATCGTGCGTCTGTCGGACTTCAAGTCCAACGAATACGCCAATCTGATCGGTGGCAAGCTCTACGAGCCGGAAGAAGAGAACCCGATGCTGGGCTTCCGCGGAGCTTCGCGTTACATCAGCGAATCCTTCCGTGACTGCTTCGAGCTCGAATGCCGCGCCCTGAAGCGCGTGCGCAACGAGATGGGCCTGACCAACGTCGAAATCATGGTGCCGTTCGTGCGCACCTTGGGCGAGGCCAGCCAAGTAGTTGATCTGCTGGCTGAAAACGGCCTCAAGCGCGGCGAGAACGGCCTGCGCGTGATCATGATGTGCGAACTGCCGTCCAACGCCATTCTGGCTGACGAGTTCCTCGAGTACTTCGATGGTTTCTCCATCGGCTCCAACGACCTGACCCAGCTGACCCTGGGCCTGGACCGTGACTCGGGGATCATCGCCCACCTGTTTGACGAGCGTAATCCTGCAGTCAAGAAGCTGCTGGCCAATGCCATTGCCGCCTGCAACAAGGCTGGCAAGTACATCGGCATCTGCGGCCAGGGGCCTTCGGACCACCCGGACCTGGCCAAATGGCTGATGGAGCAGGGTATTGAAAGCGTTTCGCTGAACCCGGACTCGGTACTGGAAACCTGGTTCTTCCTGGCTGAAGGTCAGGGCGCAGCGTAATCGGTGAGTGCAGAGCCGGTCGGTCGCAAGGCTGGCTGGCTCTTGAAGATTCAAGCAGGGCGTGCTTCTTCTGGATGCCGCCCTTTTTTGTGCAAGAAGAATATGCAAAGCAGCAGCAACCTATTTCCGGTCGCCTTGATCAGTGCCGAGCGTCGAGGCGACCTCAGCGAAGATGTCTATCGCTTGAAGCCCGGCAACAGTCCCGACCCTTCCGTGGAGTTGGCCGTCACCCGCCTGGGGCTGGCCGATGAGCCTGAAGCCCGGGGGATCCCCGTGGTCCTGCTGCATGGCAGCTTTTCCAATCGACGTTTCTGGTATTCGCCCAAGGGCATCGGGCTGGGGGCCTATCTGGCCCGCGCGGGATTCGATGTGTGGATCCCTGAAATGCGCGGTCACGGCTTGTCGCGCCGCAATGCCGACTACCGCAAGAACCGTGTCGCCGACTACGCTCGGTACGATTTGCCGGCAATTGCCGCCTTTGTCCGTGAGCAAAGTGCGCAGGTTCCCCATTGGATCGGTCATTCCCTGGGCGGCACTACCCTGGCTGCGGCGTTGGGCGGGCAATACCTGGGTGATGCGGGCGTGGCTTCGGCGGCGTTTTTCGGTACCCAGATCAGCCGTACCTACTGGCCGTTGAAGATCCCGATGGTGGAGTGGGGTGGGCGCCTGGTGATCAAGCGCTTTGCCCAGTTGTCCGGCTCGCGGCTCAAGCGTGGCCCCGAGGACGAGCCCATCGGGCTGGCTCTGGAGAGCATGCGCTGGCATGGATTGTTTGGTCGTTTCGGCGATGCCGACAAGGATTGGTGGGCGGGCCTGGCGCAGGTTACGGTGCCCGCACTGGCAGTCAGTGCCGCAGGGGATCATCAGGATCCGACCTGGGCCTGTCGCAAGTTGTTCGAGCAATTGGGTAGCGAGCAGAAACAATTTGTCTGCCTGGGGCGCGAGCAGGGATTCAGCGGTAATTTCGGTCACGTCGAGATGCTGGTGAGCAAATCGGCGCAGACTGAGGTCTGGCCGCTGGTCGCGTGCTGGCTCAAGGATCAGCAGGCTCCATTGCTGGTTTCTGTTGCCGAACCCGTGGCTGCGGTTTGAGGCGAAGGCTCTGACAAGGGCATTTCGCTCGATAGCGCTTGCGGCTAAGATATGACGCATTGCGCTGTTCTGGTCACATTCAGTTATTGAGTCGGCTTTCCGTTCCGCTGGCCTGGCTGCGAAAATACGGGGCAGGCGGGGTCGCTCATCAGGCCTTGCAGGTTAAACATCTGCGGTCTGGGCGCGTATCTATATAAGGCAGCACCGACACCTTCGATCGTGTTCTTTCTGTTACAGGAGTTTCTCGATGAACCATTACCTCACTCCCGACCTGTGCGACGCCTATCCGGACCTGGTGCAGGTGGTAGAGCCGATGTTCAGCAATTTCGGTGGTCGCGATTCCTTTGGCGGTGAAATCGTCACCATCAAGTGCTTCGAGGACAACTCGCTGGTCAAGGAACAAGTGGAACTCAAGGGGCAGGGCAAGGTGTTGGTGGTGGATGGTGGCGGCTCGCTGCGCCGCGCCCTGCTGGGCGACATGCTGGCCGAGAAAGCCGCAAAAAACGGTTGGGAAGGATTGGTGATCTACGGTTGCATCCGTGATGTGGATGTCATCGCCCAGACCGATCTTGGCGTCCAGGCCCTGGCCAGCCACCCGATGAAGACTGACAAGCGCGGCATCGGCGACCTCAATGTGGCGGTGACCTTTGCCGGTGTGACTTTCCGCCCTGGCGAGTATGTCTACGCCGACAACAATGGCGTGATCGTTTCGCCAAGCCCGCTGAAAATGCCTGAATAAACAATCGACCTGACAAGGGATGCGGATGTTCGAGGAAGAAAACGCGCAATGGGGGCTGGTACATGCCCTGGTGCTGGATGGTGAAGGCGGTGCGCGTTCGATTGCCCGGACTGAGCTCGACGACCTGCAACTGCGGGCCCATGAAAGCCTGTGGCTGCATTGGGATCGCAGTCATCCGCAGACCCAGACCTGGTTGCGTCGCTCCAGCGGCCTGAGCGAGTTCAGCTGTGACCTGCTGCTGGAGGAAAACACCCGGCCACGCTTGCTGGCGCTCCCGGACTCGGAGTTGCTGCTGTTTCTGCGGGGTATCAACCTGAACCCGGGGGCCGAGCCGGAAGACATGGTCTCGGTGCGGATCTTTGCCTCTGCCCAGCGGGTGATTTCATTGCGCCTGCGTCAGTTGCGCGCCACCGATGAGTTGTTGGTGCAGCTTGCCGAGGGCCGAGGGCCGAAGACGTCTGCCGAACTCCTCCTTTATATGGCCGAGTACCTGACCCACAAGGTGCAGAATCTGGTCAGCGACCTCTCGGAAGTGGTCGATGGCGAGGAAGAAAAACTGGATGCCGACGAACGGTATACCCCCGAGCACGGCAGCATTTTGCAGATCCGTCGGCGGGCTGCCGGGCTCAAGCGCTTCCTGGCTCCGCAGCGGGATATCTTCGCCCAGTTGAGCCGGATAAAACTGCCCTGGTTCGCCGTGGATGATGGTGATTACTGGAACGAGCTGCACAACAGTCTGACCCGTTACCTGGAAGAGCTGGAATTGACCCGAGAGCGCGTGGGGCTTGTGCTGGAGGCCGAAGACCGGCGTTTGAGCGTGCGCATGAATCGCACCATGTACCGCTTCGGGATCATTACCGGGATCTTCCTGCCGATGAGTTTTCTCACCGGTCTTTTGGGGATCAACGTGGGCGGCATTCCGTTCTCGGCCAGCCCTTATGGTTTCATCATCGCCTGCCTTTTATTGGTGGCGGTGGCCATGGGGCAATGGTGGTTGTTTCGTCGTTTGCGCTGGGTGTGATGATGCTTCATGTGACCCGAATAAATCTGATCGCGTCTTTTTCAGACATCACCAGAGGTGCGTATGCACGATCCGTTTGAACAGTCTTTGCGTGACATGCTCAAAGCCTCGCCATCGAGCCGCGATGACGATGCCTGCCTGGGCCGCGTATTGAAAACCGCCAATCGTCAGGTGGGGGCGGGGGATCTGTTCAGCCTTCTGGGCCGCTGGCTGCCGGCGCTGATGATCGCCTTGAATAACGGATCGGCTCATATTGCGCCGGTTTCTCGTCGTAAATCTTCTGCTCGCACTGCTGATAAGGCTGATTGAATATGGAACTGGATCTCTGGACGCAGAGCCTCGTCACGGCGATGACCGCCTTGTGGACCAAGGTGGCGAACTTCATTCCGAACCTGTTCGGCGCGTTGGTGGTGCTGTTGCTGGGCTTCGTGGTAGCCAAGCTGCTCGATACCCTGCTTTCGAAGTTGCTGGCCAAGCTGGGCCTGGATCGCCTCATGGGCGGCACCGGCCTGACCAAGTTGCTGTCTCGTGCGGGTTTGCAGGTACCCATCTCGACCCTGATCGGCAAGATCGTCTATTGGTTCGTTTTGCTGATTTTTCTGGTTTCTGCTGCTGAATCCCTTGGCCTTGAGCGAGTTTCGGCTACGCTCGATATGCTTGCGCTGTATTTGCCGAAGGTTTTCGGTGCTGCGCTGGTGCTGCTGGTGGGGGTTTTGCTGGCGCAACTGGCCAATGGCCTGGTGCGCGGCGCCGCAGAGGGCGTAGGCCTGGATTACGCCAGCGGCCTGGGGCGAATTGCCCAGGGGCTGGTGATCATCATCAGTATTTCCGTGGCGATCAGTCAGTTGGAGGTTAAAACCGACCTGCTCAACCATGTGATCGTCATTGTATTGATTACCGTTGGTCTGGCTGTTGCGCTGGCCATGGGCTTGGGAAGCCGGGAAATTGCCGGGCAGATTCTTGCGGGAATCTATGTGCGTGAGTTGTATCAGGTTGGGCAACAAGTACGTGTTGGCGAGGTCGAAGGCCAGATCGAAGAGATTGGCACGGTTAAAACTACATTGCTGACCGATGAGGGTGAGCTAGTCTCTCTCTCCAATCGGATCCTGCTGGAGCAGCATGTAAGTAGCCGCTAACCCGGCAAACCCTGCTAATGTATGCCGCCGCAAAATGCCCGTCATCGGGCTGCGGCGGACATTGACCTGACTGTCGGCACGACTCGTTTTGAATAAAACCCAATCGCTATCCACGCGCTATGACCCCCGTGAGCTCTCTGATGAGGAGTTGGTTGCGCGCTCACATACGGAGCTGTTTCACGTAACACGCGCCTATGAAGAGTTGATGCGGCGCTATCAGAGAACCCTATTTAATGTCTGTGCACGTTATCTGGGGAACGATCGGGATGCGGATGATGTCTGTCAGGAAGTGATGTTGAAGGTGCTGTATGGCCTTAAGAACTTTGAGGGTAAATCGAAGTTCAAGACATGGCTATATAGCATCACGTACAACGAATGCATCACGCAGTATCGCAAGGAGCGGCGCAAGCGTCGGTTGATGGACGCTTTAAGTCTTGACCCCCTCGAGGAGGCCTCTGAAGAGAAGGCGCCGAAACCTGAGGAAAAGGGCGGACTTGACCGCTGGTTGGTGCATGTGAACCCGATTGATCGGGAAATTCTGGTGCTACGATTTGTCGCAGAGCTGGAATTTCAAGAGATCGCGGACATCATGCATATGGGGTTGAGTGCTACAAAGATGCGTTACAAACGTGCTCTTGATAAATTGCGTGAGAAATTTGCAGGTATTGCTGAAACTTAGTTCGGCGCAAATATCTCTTACGTCTAGGTGAGTTCTGATAGACTTACCGCCGAGTTGTCCCCCGGTATGTGGGACTGCTTTACAATCACCAGATGGGGATTTAACGGATGAAACTGAAAAACACCTTGGGCATTGCCATTGGTTCTATTGTTGCCGTGACTTCGTTCGGCGTTCTGGCGCAAGGCCAAGGCGCGGTCGAGGGTGAACTGTTTTACAAAAAACAGTACAACGACAGCGTTAATCACGTTGAAGACGGCTTCAACCCAGGCGCATCGATCGGCTACTTCCTGACCGACGATCTGTCGTTGAACGCCACCTACGACAAGACCAACCACACCCGTTCCAACGACGGTACTGGTAACCAGAAAATCAAAGGCGACAACTTCGGCCTGAACGCTCAGTACCACTTTGGTACCGTGGGTGACGCTCTGCGTCCATACGTTTCCGGCGGTGTTGCTCACAAGAGCATGACCAACGTTGAGGCCGACGGCCACAGCGGTCGCGACCAGTCGACTTTCCTGACTGCAGGCGCTGGTGTTAAGTGGTACATCACCGACAACCTGTTCGCCCGTGCTGGCGTTGAAGCTGACTACAAGCTGGACAACGGCAAGTGGGACTACGCTCCTACCATCGGTCTGGGTGTGAACTTCGGTGGCAGCGGCGGCAAAGTCGCTCCAGCTCCAGTAGCACCAGCACCAGCTCCAGAGCCAGCTCCAGAAGCTCCAGTTGCTGAAGTGGTTCGTGTTGAGCTGGACGTGAAGTTCGACTTCGACAAGTCGGTCGTCAAGCCTAACAGCTACGCTGACATCAAGAACCTCGCTGACTTCATGAAGCAGTACCCACAGACCACCACCGTTGTTGAAGGTCACACTGACTCCGTCGGTCCTGACGCTTACAACCAGAAGCTGTCTGAGCGTCGTGCAAACGCCGTTAAACAAGTTCTGGTTAACCAGTACGGCGTTGGCGCTAACCGCGTTCAATCCGTTGGTTACGGTGAGTCCCGCCCAGTTGCCGACAACGCAACTGAAGCTGGTCGCGCAGTTAACCGTCGCGTAGAAGCCTCGGTAGAAGCTCAAGCTAAGTAATTAGCCTTGTAGCTTGGAAAAACCCGGCCTAGGCCGGGTTTTTCTTTGCCTGCGGTTTGCCTTCCTGGCGCGAGAGTCAGGCCAGTTGCACCTGGGTTTCAGAGGTAAGGGCCGTGACCGACGCGGTTGCCGCGACTGCCCCGATCACCAGGATTGCCGGGCTCTTGAGGGCGAAAACCTGGGCATCGCGTTCCATGTTCGCCAGTACGCTGCGGCATTCGCGCTGCTGCGGCAGCGAGGCGTTCTCAATCATCGCCACCGGCGTATCCGCCGCCAATGCGCCACCGAGCAACTGCTCGGCAATCTCCGCCAGCTTCGCCACGCCCATGTAGATCACCAGGGTCGTTCCGCTGTGTGCCAGCGCTTGCCAGTTCAGTTGGCTGTCGTCCTGCGTATGAGCAGTTACCAGGGTCACGCCTCGAGCAACGCCGCGTAGGGTCAGGGGAATATCACAGCGTGTGGCACCTGCCAGGCCGGCGGTTATGCCGTTTACCAGCTCCACTTCGATGCCCCGTGCCTTGAGCCACTGCGCCTCCTCGCCGCCACGCCCGAAAATGCACGGGTCGCCGCCTTTGAGGCGCACTACGCAGCGGCCCTGTCGGGCGTAGCGCAGCATCAAGCGGTGGATAAAGGCTTGGGGCGTCGAGCGACAACCGCCGCGCTTGCCCACCGGAATCACCCGCGCCCCGGGGCAATGCTCCAGCACGGCAGCGTTCACCAGGTCATCGATCAGCACCACATCGGCCTCACCGAGGGCGCGTACGGCCTTGAGGGTCAGCAGCTCCGGGTCTCCGGGGCCAGCGCCTACCAACCAGACTTTTGCATTCATAGGGTTTCCTCACTCCAGGGCGACGACAGGTTGCACGCAAGCCGCGAGCAGGCGCTTGATCTCCGGCACGCAGGAGCCACATTGGCTGCCGCAACCCAGTTGCTGTTTCAGTTGTTCCAGATCCAGGCCTTGCGCGATTCCGGCGCAGACCGCGCTGTGGCTGACGTGCCTGCAATTGCACAAGATGCGCTCCCGTTGTCCGCCCAGGCCGCTGGCGTCTGGCGGTGCACTCATCGGCGCCAGCAGCCAGCGCCTTAGTTGTTCATCGGCGCGGCCTTGCTGCCACAGCTCGTGCAGCCAATGCTGTGCCAGGGTTTCCCCGGACAAGCGGATGGCGATAATTCGCCCCTGTTCGATCCGCACTCGCTTGCCGATGGCCCGGCGCAGGTCGTCGTAGGCCAGTACCGGGCCTGTGTCGAGCTGCAATTGCCGGTCGATGGCCTGAAGCAGTGCCGCTTGCGGCGCTTGCGCATGGGCGGCGCGAATCACCAGCGCCGGGCGCTCGCGGCCGGTCAGGCTGAGGCTGACATAGGCCAGAGCCTGGCAAAGAGGGCGCAGGGCCCGGAAATGCGCCTGCACATCACCTTCAATCAGCACGAACAGTTGCCAGGGCAGTTGCACCGGTTCCAGGCGCACGCCGCTGTGCTTGAGTTCCGGCTGTTTGGACAAGGGGTCGAAGGCGGGCTGGGTGACGGCATTGACCCCGCCCTTGAGGAAGCGATCGCCGAAGTGCATGGGCAGGAAGGCTTGCCCGGGGCGCATGCTGTCATCGCCGGTCACAGCCACGATTATGCTGCCGCGCCGGCTCTTCAGGTTCACCAGTTCTCCTTCCCGCAGGCGTTGGCGCCGCAGTTCGTCCGGGTGCAGGCTCAGCAAGGCTTCGCTGACATGGCCGAACAACTGCGCCGCAGTGCCCGTACGGCTCATGCCGTGCCATTGGTCGCGCAGGCGGCCGGTGATCAGGGTCAGGGGGAAGCGTGCGTCCCGCTGCTCCTTGGCTGCTACATAAGGGTCGCTGACAAAACGCGCACGGCCATTGGCGGTGGGAAAGATCCCGTGTACATACAGGCGTTCAGTGCCCTGGGTTGCTCCTTCAGGGAAGGGCCATTGTTGTGGGCCGAGGCGGTCGAGCAACTCGTGGCTGAGGCCGCTCAGATCCAGGTCGCGGCCACGGGTCAGGCCCTTGTATTCATCGAACACCCGGGCGGCGGTATCGAGGGCAAAAAGGCTCGGCAGGCCGGGGCGCAGGCGTCGTTCCAGGCGTTGAGCAAAGTCCACGGTGATCGCCCAATCCGCTCGGGCCTCGCCGGGGGCGGCAACGGCCTGGCGGACATGGGAAACCCGGCGCTCGGAGTTGGTCACCGAGCCTTGTTTTTCGCCCCAACTGGCGGCTGGCAGCAATAGGTCGGCGAATGCCGCGGTTTCGGTGGTGGCAAAGGCTTCCTGCAGAACCACGAAGGGGCAGTTCAGCAGCGCCTCGTGCACTCGGTTCTGGTCCGGCAGGGATTGCGCCGGGTTGGTGCAGGCGATCCACAAGGCCTTGATGCGGCCGCTGCGCATCTGTTCAAACAGCTCCATTGCGCTCAAGCCAGGGCTGGCAGGCAGTTGCTCCACCCCCCAGTAGGCGGCGACTTCTGCGCGGTGTTCCGGGTCCGCAGCCTCGCGGTGTCCAGGCAGCAGGTTGCTCAAGCTGCCGGTTTCGCGCCCACCCATGGCATTGGGCTGACCGGTGAGCGAGAAGGGGCCTGCACCGGGTCGGCCGATTTGCCCGGTGGCCAGGTGCAGGTTGATCAATGCACTGTTTTTCGCGCTGCCGGCGCTGGACTGGTTCAGGCCCATGCACCACAGGGACAGAAAACTTGGCGCATTGCCCACCCACTGGGCGCATTCCTGCAATTGCTCGAGGCTGATGCCGCACAGCTGGGCCACCATCGGCGGGGTGTAGTCGCGGACCAGCGCCTTGAGCTGCACCAGGCCCTCGGTGTGTTGCTGGATGAAATCCCGGTCGATCCAGTCCTCCCACAGCAGCAGGTGAAGGATGCCGTGAAATAAAGCGACATCTGTGCCGGGCAAGATCGCCAGGTGCAGGTCAGCCAGGTCGCAAGTGTCGGTACGACGCGGGTCGATCACTATGACTTTCATCTGTGGGCGTTGGCTTTTGGCCTGTTCCAGGCGACGAAACAACACCGGATGGGCGTAGGCCATGTTGCTACCGACGATCATCACGCAGTCGCTCTGCTCCAGATCCTCATAGCTGCACGGCGGCGCGTCGGCCCCCAGGCTGCGCTTGTAGCCCACCACCGCCGAAGACATGCACAGCCGGGAGTTGCTGTCGATGTTGTTGGTGCCCACCAGGGCCCGGGCCAGTTTGTTGAAGGCGTAGTAGTCCTCGGTCAGCAGTTGCCCGGAAATATAGAACGCCACGCTGTCCGGGCCGTGCTCGGCGATGGCCTGGGCGAACACCCCGGCGGCATGTTCCAGGGCGCTGTCCCAGTCGCAGCGGTTGCGGGCCAGGGCCTTGCCCAGGCGCAGTTCCGGGTACAGCGCGCGGGCCCCGTGGTCGCCGGTCAGGTGCAGGCTGGCGCCCTTGCTGCACAGTTTGCCGAAGTTGGCCGGGTGCGTCGGGTCGCCACTGACCCCGAGAATATGCCGGCCGTCATGCTCGATCAGCACTCCGCAGCCGACCCCGCAGTAGCAGCAAGTCGAGGCCGTGCTCTGGCGCTCCATTAGCCGGCATCCTGCAGGGCCAGCAGCACCCGGCCGCTTTCCACTCGGGCCAGATGCTGGTGGGCGCAGCCGTGGTCTGGGGCCTGGGCCTGGCCGGATTCCAGATCGATCTGCCAGTTGTGCAGCGGGCAGGCTACCCGTTTGCCGTAGATCAGCCCCTGGGATAGCGGCCCGCCCTTGTGCGGGCAGCGGTCGTCGAGGGCGAAAACCTGGTCGTCGCTGGTGCGGAAAATCGCGATGTCGCCCCGCGGGCCCTTGATGATGCGCGAGCCCAGGGTGTTGATTTCTTCCAGGGCGCAGATGTCCAGCCAGTTCATGCCGGCACCTCCAGCTGTTTTACGGGGATCGACTCGAACTCTTTTTTCAGCTGCGGCTCGGCCAGGCGCTGTTGCCATGGGTCCTGCTCGAAGGACAGGGAAAACTGCAGGCGCTCGTTCAACGCCTTGCGCCGCTGCGGGTCTTCCAGCACGGCCTTTTTCACATGCTCCATGCCAACTCGTTGCAGGTAGTGCACGGTGCGTTCGAGGTAGAAGGCTTCTTCGCGGTACAGCTGGAGGAAGGCGCCGTTGTATTCGCGCACTTCTTCGGCGGTCTTGAGCTTGACGAAAAACTCCGCCACCTCGGTCTTGATCCCGCCGTTGCCGCCGATGTACATCTCCCAGCCCGAATCGACGCCGATGATGCCCACGTCCTTGATCCCGGCTTCCGAGCAGTTGCGCGGGCAACCGGAGACCGCCAGCTTGACCTTGTGCGGCGACCACATGTTGAACAGGTCGTGTTCCAGCTCGATTCCCAGCTGGGTGGAGTTCTGCGTGCCGAAGCGGCAGAACTCGCTGCCGACGCAGGTCTTCACGGTGCGGATGGATTTGCCGTAGGCATGGCCGGAAGGCATGTCCAGATCTTTCCAGACTCCGGGCAGGTCTTCCTTGCGAATGCCCAGCAGGTCGATGCGCTGGCCGCCGGTGACCTTGACCATGGGCACCTGGTACTTGTCGGCGACATCGGCGATGCGTCGCAGCTCGGACGGATTGGTCACGCCGCCCCACATCCGCGGCACCACCGAGTAGGTCCCGTCTTTCTGGATGTTGGCGTGGGCCCGTTCGTTGATCAGCCGCGATTGCGGATCGTCCCGGGCTTCCCCCGGCCAGGTGGAGATCAGGTAGTAGTTCAGCGCCGGACGGCAAGTGGCACAGCCGTTAGGGGTGCGCCAGTTGAGGTAGCTCATGGTGCCGGCGATGGTCAGCAGGTGCTGGTCGCGGATCGCCTGGCGGATCTGCCCGTGGTTCAGGTCGCTGCAGGCGCAGATGGCTTTTTCGCTTTTCGGCTTGACGTCCGCCGCGCCGCCCACGGTATTGATCAGGATCTGTTCCACCAGCCCGGCACAGGAGCCACAGGAGCTGGCGGCCTTGGTGTGCTTCTTGACCTCGTCGACACTGAACAGCCCCTGTTCCTGAATGGCCTTGACGATGGTGCCCTTACACACGCCGTTGCAGCCGCAGACTTCGGCGTTGTCGGCCATGCTCATGGCCTTGTCCTGGCCCTGGTGGCCGACGTCGCCCAACGCGTTCTCACCGAACATCAGGTGGTCGCGGATCTCGCCGATGGCCTGCTGCTCGCGGATCTGCCGGAAGTACCAGCCGCCATCCGCGGTGTCGCCATACAGGCAGGCGCCGACCAGCACGTCGTCCTTGATCACCAGCTTCTTGTAGACCCCGCCAATGGGGTCGGCGAGGGTGATGGTTTCGGTACCGTCGCCACCCATGAAATCCCCGGCGGAAAACAGATCGATGCCAGTGACCTTCAACTTGGTGGACGTCACCGAGCCCTGGTAGCGGGCGAAGCCCAGTTGGGCCAGGTGGTTGGCGCAGACCTTGGCCTGTTCGAACAGCGGCGCTACCAGGCCGTAGGCGATGCCGCGGTGGCTGGCGCACTCGCCGATGGCGTAGATGCGCGGGTCAAAGGTTTGCAGGGTGTCGTTGACCAGTATCCCGCGGTTGCAGGGCAGGCCGGCCCGTTCCGCCAGCTCGGTGTTGGGACGGATGCCGGCGGCCATCACCACCAGATCGGCGGGGATGATCTCGCCATTCTTGAACTGCACCGACCCGACCCGACCATTGCCGGCATCGATCAGGGCCTGGGTCTGTTCGCACAGGCGGAACTTCAGGCCGCGGCTTTCCAGGGCGCTTTGCAGCAACTGGCCGCTGGTCTGGTCCAGTTGTCGTTCCAGCAGCCATTCGCCGATATGCACCACGGTCACATCCATGCCGCGCAGCTTGAGGCCGTTGGCGGCCTCAAGCCCCAGCAGGCCGCCGCCGATCACCACCGCATGCGTGTGAGTCTTGGCCGTGTCGATCATCGCCTGGGTGTCGGCAATGTCGCGATAGCCTATCACCCCCTGCAGGTCCTTGCCGGGAATCGGCAGGATAAAGGGCGTGGAGCCGGTGGCGATCAGCAGACGGTCATACTCGGCTTCGCTGCCGTCCTCGGCGATCACCCGGCGCCTGATCCGGTCGATCTCTACCACCTTGCGGTTGAGCAGCAGCTTGATGTGGTGGTCCAGGTACCAGTCCAGGTCGTTGAGGACGATGTCCTCGAACGTCTGTTCACCGGCCAGCACCGGCGACAGCAGGATGCGGTTGTAGTTGGTGTGGGGTTCGGCGCCGAAGACCGTGATGTCGTACAGCTCGTCGCTCAGCTTGAGCAGTTCTTCCAGGGTGCGGACCCCGGCCATGCCGTTGCCGATCATCACCAGTTTGAGTCTTTTCATGGGCTTCTCCGGAGCTCAGGCAGGGTCAGTGAGGCCTGGCTCGACAAAATGCGCGCAAACAAAAAAGGCGTCCCGTCAGTGGCCTGACGAGGACGCCTTTGTCCGATCCCGTTCTCTCGGGAAGCCTGCCTTCGTCGTTGAAGGCCGGGCTTTATGTCTGTTGCCTGACGCAATGCAGCGCCTGTGCCAAGTGGCCGAGGTGCTGGTTTTATTGAGCTTTGATGAAGGTTCTGTGCGTGCTGATCTCGGCTGTTGCACTGAATTGAGACGCTATGCCCTGTTTCGGCTCTTTGTGGCAGATCGGGTCGCGCTTGGATCAACGGCTCCTAGGGACGCAGGGGCCTGAGGTTTGTCGGGAGTTTGAGGGGCAAGGCCACCCACCCGATGGCCTCAGTGATGCAGCAGTGACAGCAACAAGATCAGGTTGAGCAGCAAGGCGAGCAGGGCGATGCCGCGCCAGACTTTCAGCGGTTCGCGTTCCAGTAATGGCCGCGATCTGGTGCTCAAGCTGCGGCGTTCGCCCTGTTCCAGCGCCAGCAGCCATTCTTCGGCAGTTTCGTAGCGCTGTGCCGGATCGGCATTCACCCCGCGCTCCAGGCTTTGTGCCAACCATTCCGGCAGGTCCGGGCGGTAGCGGCCGGGGTTCGTCGCTGCGCCGAAACGCGGGCGCTGGAAGGCTTCGATCTCGCCGTGGGGGTAGTGTCCGGTCAGCAGGTAGTACAGGCTGACGCCTACCGCATAGAGGTCCTGTTGCGGGCCGGGAGGTTCACCGTCGAAGGCTTCCGGGGCGATAAAGCTCGGGGTGCCGGGTAGCAGGTGTGCCGGGTCTGCCGAAAGGCCGGGGCAGTACGCCAGGCCGAAATCCAGTACCCGCAGTTCGCCGTCGTCCCCCAGCAGCAGGTTGTCCGGTTTGATATCCCGGTGCAGGATCTGCCGCCGGTGCAGCAGACCGATTGCCCGTAGCAGATGCTCGGCCAGGGGCTGCCACTGGGCCAGGGGCAAGGGGCCGTTCTGGCGAAACAGTTGTGCCAGGGTACGGCCCGGGTATTCGCGCATCAGGTAGTACAGGTGCTGGCGTGAAGTTGCGCTGTGTACCTGGGGAAAGTGACGCCCGGCAACGCGGCGCAGCAGCCATTCTTCGCATAGCAGTCCCTGGCAGGCCGTCAGGTCGTTGTGCAGGGCCGGGGGCAAGGTCTTCAGCAGCCAGGTTTGTTGCTGTTCGTCGTGTACCCGATACAGCAAGGCCTGCTGGCTGTGGCTGAGCAATGCCTCGACTTGCCAGCCCTCGAAGCGCTGGCCGGGTTTCAGCGGCGGCGGCAGGGGCCATTGCTGCAGCTGCAGCAGGGCGTCACCGAGGCTGCTTTCGCCGAGCTCATCGACTCGCACCAGCAGCGCGCTGGCGTTGTCCTGGCTGCCGGCCAGGTGGGCGGCGCGGACCAGGGTCTGTACCGCGCTGTCCGGGTCCGTCTGGTCACGCAGAATGGCAGCGATGGCGCTGTCGCCCAGGGTGGCCCATACCCCATCGCTGAGCATCAGGAAGCTTTCGCCCTGGCGCAGTTCGCCGTCGAGGAAGTCCAGCACCAGATGCTGGTCCAGGCCCAGGGCGCGCTTGAGCACATGCTGCATGCCCGGTTGCTCCCAGACGTGGTCCTGGCTGATGCGTTGCAACTGCTGCCGGTGCCAGCGGTAGACCCGGCAGTCGCCGACATGGGCCAGGGTGAAGCGCCGGCCCCGCAACACCAAAGCGCTGAGGGTGGTGAGCAGTGGCTGGCCGCCGCCGTTGGCCTGGAGCCAACGATTCTGGGCGACCAGCAGGCGTTCCAGGGCTTGGGCCACAGCCCAGGTTTGCGGGGTGGCGTAGTAGTCCAGGGCCAGGGCCTGCACGCTTGAACGGGCGGCGAGGCCGCCGTCGGCGCACTGGCTCACCCCGTCGGCGATGGCGAACAGCAGGCCTTTGCTTGCGGCCAGGTCCGGCGCCGGGGTGACCCGGCGCAGGGCGTCCTGGTTTTCCGCGCGCGGCCCGGTGGCGCTGGCTTCGGCGTGGCTCAGTTGCAGGCCCATGGCTCCCTCAGACCCGTGCTGCAGTCACGGCCGCGGAGCCCCAGGTGGTTCTCCAGCGGCGCTTGACCCCGTGCAGGCCGAACCAGGCCAGGACCCCGAGGCTGGCGAACAGCCACAGTGCCAGTTGGTAGCTGCCGGTGCTCTGCTTGATCGCACCCATGCCCGCCGCCAGGGCAAAACCGCCGATGCCGCCGGCCATGCCGATCAGCCCGGTCATGACCCCTATTTCCCGGCGAAAGCGCTGCGGCACCAGTTGGAATACCGCGCCATTGCCTGCGCCCAGACCGAGCATGGTGCAGACGAACAGCGCCAGCGCCGCATAGGAACTGGGCAGGTTGAAGCCCACGACGGCGATGCACACCACCGCCACGCTATACATGCCGAGCAAGGTGCGGATGCCGCCGAAGCGGTCCGCCAGGGCTCCGCCCAGGGGCCGCATCAGGCTGCCGCCGAAGACGCAGGCGGCGGTGTAGTAGCCAGCGGAGATCGGGCTCAGACCGTACTGGTCGTTGAAGTAGCCGGGCAGGGCGCTGGCCAGGCCGATGAAGCCGCCGAAGGTTACGCTGTAGAAGAACATGAACCACCAGCTGTCACGATCACCCAGGGCTTTGAAGTAGTCGGCCATGGACTTGGCCTGAGGCCGTTGGGGGGCGTTCTTGGCGAGCCAGGCGAACAGCGCCAGGGTCCCCAGCAGGGGAATCAGGGCGAGGCCGAACACATTGCTCCAGCCATAGGCCGCTGCCAGTACCGGTGCCAGCAGGGCGGCGAACACCGTGCCGGAGTTGCCGGCGCCGGCGATGCCCATGGCCTTGCCCTGGTGCTGCGGCGGGTACCACTGCGAGGCCAGGGGCAGGGCCACGGCGAAGGAAGCCCCGGCCATGCCGAGGCATACCCCCAGCAGCAGCGCCTGCTCATAGCTGTGGATGCCCAGCTTCCAGGCCATGAACAGCGCGCCGATGACGATCACCTGGCCGATCAGGCCGGCGGTTTTCGGTGACAGTCGATCGGCCAGCAGGCCCATGATGAAACGCAGCACCGCGCCGGCGAGGATCGGCGTGGCCACCATCAGTCCGCGTTGCTGAGTGCTCAGGTGCAGGTCGGCGGCGATCTGCACCGCCAGGGGGCCCAGCAGGTACCAGACCATGAAGCTCAGGTCGAAATACAGAAAGGCCGCGAACAGGGTCGGGGTGTGGCCGGATTTCCAGAAGCTTGAATTCATCGCGCACCTCAGCTGATAAGAGTCGTTGGAGTCGTCATGAGCTTGCAGGTGGAGCGCCGCCACGGCCGCGCCACCGGCCCCGGTCAGTGGGGCCAAAACGAAAAGACGCCGGCACCCGGTTCGCTGTGGGCGAGCAGAGTGCGCGACGTCTTTGTCGTAGGTGGGGCAACCGCCGTTGGTTACCGGTATGGATCTGATAGCAATAGCCGCGCCAACCCCTGTCGACCCCGGCTGCAGGAACTGGCTGTAGGAGCTGGCTTGCCAGCGAAAGCGTCCTCAAGACTGGCACAAGGTTCAGAGGCCTGTTCGCCGGCAAGCCGGCTCCTACGGGAAGTCGGCTTAGCCCAGCAGTTCCTGCATGGCGATGATCTGCTCCGCCACCTGGATCAGCTTCTGCTGTTTGCTCATGGCCTGGCGACGCATCAGGGTGTAGGCCTGTTCCTCATCGCAGTCCTTCATCTTCATCAACAGGCCCTTGGCCAGTTCGATGCGCTTGCGCTCGGCCAGTTGCTGGTCCCGGGCCTGGAGTTGCGCGCGCAGGGCCTGGTCGCTTTCAAAGCGCGCCATGGCCACGTCGAGGATAGGCTGCAGGCGCTGGACCTGGATGCCCTCGACGATGTAGGCGCTGACCCCGGACTTGATCGCCTGGCGCATTACCCCCGGATCGTGTTCATCGGTGAACATCACGATGGGCCGGGGTTGATCGCGGCTGACCAGCACCACTTGCTCCATGACATCGCGGCTGGGTGACTCGGTATCGATCAGGATCACGTCCGGACGCACCGTTTCGACGCGGCCCGGCAGGTCGATGGTCAGGCCGGATTCGTCAATCACCTCGAAACCGGCTTCGCTGAGGGCGGCCTTGAGCCTTCCGACTTTTTTCGCTGTGTCGTTGATCAGCAGGATACGCAGCATGGTCGCGGGCTCCGATCAGCGCTGGGCAACAAGGGGAGGGGTGCCGTTCATCGCATGCAGGCGGAAGCTGCGGGCATAGGCGGCAGGCTCAGAGCCGTCCCACACCTTGCCATCGATCAACTGGCTGCTGCGCATGTCCTGGCCCCAGGCGGCGATGCCCAGCGCGGTGGCGGCTTCGCGGTACAGCTCCAGCTGCTGCACGTGGCGAGCGACGCCCAGGTAATCCGGGTCTTCCCGCAGCAGGCCCCAGCGGCGGAACTGGGTCATGAACCACATGCCGTCGGAAAGGTAGGGCAGGTTGACGGCGCCATGATGGTGAAAACGCAGGGCGTGGGGGTCCTGCCAGCGATTGCCCAGGCCGTCGGCGTAATCCCCCAGCAGCCGCGGCTCGATGCAGTCCAGCGGTGCATTCAGGTAATCGGCAGCGCTCAGCAACTGGGCGGTGCTGCGGCGGTTTTCCGGGCTTTGCTCGATAAAGCGGCTGGCTTCGAGAATCGCCATCACCAGGACCCGGGCGGTGTTCGGGTATTGCTCGACGAAGGCGCGGGTGCAGCCGAGGACTTTTTCCGGGTGATCCGGCCAGATCGCCTGGCTGGTGGCCAGGGTGAAACCCTGATCCTGCTGCACTGCACTGGCGCTCCAGGGTTCGCCGACGCAGAACCCGTCGATGCGCCCGGCCTGCAGATGAGCCACCATCTGCGGTGGCGGCACCACTACGCTGTCGACATCCTGCAGCGGGTGGATACCCTGGCTGGCCAGCCAGTAGTACAGCCACATGGCGTGGGTACCGGTGGGGAAGGTCTGGGCGAAGGTCAGTCGTGCCCGGCTTTGGTGCACATGGCGGTCCAATGTCTCAGGGCTGGTCACCTTGAGGTTCTGCAGCTCCCGGGATAGGTTGATGCTCTGGCCATTCTGGTTCAGACCCATGAGCACTGCCATGTCGCAGGGGTTGGTGCCGCCGATACCCAGGTGTACCGCGTAGATCAGTCCATACAGGCTGTGGGCGGCGTCCAGTTCGCCGC
Source organism: Pseudomonas sp. GW822-FHT06D10 (assembly GCF_058799535.1). Lineage (NCBI taxonomy): Bacteria > Pseudomonadati > Pseudomonadota > Gammaproteobacteria > Pseudomonadales > Pseudomonadaceae > Pseudomonas > Pseudomonas sp. GW822-FHT06D10. The sequence goes on from NZ_JBXALN010000010.1 coordinate 139,595, forward strand.
TCACCAGCTTGTCCCGCAGACTGGCCCAGGAACTCTGGCGCTTGAGGTTCAGGGTCAGGCCGTAGGGCTGGGCGAAGCCTTGAGTGGCGGCGACCACCACCGAGGCACAATCGGTCAGGGCCATGAAGCCCAGGTCGATGGCGGACTTTTCCGGGGCATCGCTGCCGTTGACCCAGGCCAGCGGGGTGTTGGGGAGATCGGTCATGACGTGGCACCTTGCATAAAAAAGCGTCGTACCCGCCGGCCGGGTGAAGCCGGGGCGGGTGACGACGCCATTGTCCTGGGACCTCAGCCGCCCTTGGCCGAGGTCTGCATGCACAAGAGACTGCAAGGCATATGCCAGCCCGGCGGGGATTTCACTTCGCGCCTCGCCTGCAAGCCCCGGGGCCGGCTATAATCGGCGCCCTATTTCGCCGCCAACCGAGTTCATCCCGCCCATGTATACCCTGGCCCGCCAGCTGTTGTTCAAACTCTCCCCGGAAACCTCCCACGATCTGTCCCTGGACCTGATCGGCGCGGGCGGGCGTTTGGGCCTTAACGGGCTGTTGTGCAAGGCCCCGGCGCAGATGCCGGTCAAGGTCATGGGGCTGGAGTTTGCGAACCCGGTAGGTCTGGCTGCGGGCCTGGATAAGAATGGCGCAGCCATCGACGGCTTCGCCCAATTGGGGTTTGGTTTTGTCGAGATCGGCACCGTCACCCCGCGCCCGCAACCGGGCAACCCCAAGCCGCGGATCTTCCGCCTGCCCCAGGCCGAGGCCATCATCAACCGCATGGGCTTCAACAACCTGGGTGTCGACAACCTGCTGGCACGGGTCGCGGCCTCGCAATACAAGGGCGTGCTGGGGATCAATATCGGCAAGAACTTCGACACCCCGGTGGAGCGGGCGGTGGATGATTACCTGATCTGCCTGGACAAGGTCTATGCCCACGCCAGCTATGTCACGGTCAACGTCAGCTCGCCCAATACCCCGGGCCTGCGCAGCCTGCAATTTGGCGAGTCGCTCAAGCAACTGCTGGCGGCCTTGAGCCAGCGCCAACAGGAACTGACTGCGATCCACGGCAAGCGTGTACCGCTGGCCATCAAGATCGCTCCGGACATGAGTGACGAGGAAACCGTGGAAGTGGCCCGCGCCCTGCTTGAAACCGGCATGGACGCAGTGATCGCCACCAACACCACTTTGAGCCGTGAAGGTGTCGAAGGCCTGGAGCACGGCGCCGAGGCCGGCGGCCTGTCCGGCGCACCGGTACGGGAAAAGAGCACCCACACGGTCAAGGTACTGGCTGCTGAACTGGCCGGCCGTTTGCCGATCATCGCCGTGGGCGGCATCACCGAAGGCAAGCACGCGGCTGAGAAGATCGCTGCGGGCGCCAGCCTGGTGCAGCTGTATTCGGGGTTCATCTACAAGGGGCCGGCGCTGATTCGCGAGTCGGTGGATGCCATCGCGGCCATGGGCTGAGAGGGAAGGACAGCACGCGGGCATAAAAAAGGGCTCCTCGAAGGAGCCCCTGGGCCGAAGCCCGCCGCCCGGATGGGGCGTGCGTGGTTAAGTCGTCATCTATTCAAGTTTTAGGTGTCGGAATGTGCCCTGATCAGCCGACAGCGCGAAGTTCGTTGAGTCTGTGGATGCCCGCAGTGCCTGTCATACCGTCCCAGTTGTCGCCGCGTCCTTCTCGCCAGCCGTTAATCCAGGCTTGGCGTACCGACGGTAGAGTAAATGGGCAAAGCTCACGGGACTTGCCATTAACGCCATACTGATATCCGCGTAAAAACGCTTTTTCCAACGGATCACGCTTTAGTCTTCTCATAGGGTGTTTCCCTCACTTGTTGACTGCTTTATGTCCCGTCGACCTTCATTGAGGTCGGGCAGATTGCTTCTGCCGTTGGTGCTCGCTGCCGGCGTCGCGAGCCTTGATGTTGACGCCGTTGCGGCGCCAACCTGTGTTGAGTTCTAACCAATAGGTCACAGCAAGTGAATGATCGTTTTGTCATAAGGACGTAACGATAATGCTGTCCAGGCCATAAGCCTGGGGCGGTTTTGTATCGTGCCTGTCACGCAAAGCCCCCTGTGATCAGCCTCTCACTAGATGATGAGGTTAATGCTTTAGTGAGAATGTCGAACGGTTGCACTCAACTACTATTCGACGAAGGGTCGACTTATGTCATTTTGTTGCCCTGACTTTTTATCTGTCCCGGCCTCTAAGCTCTTTTGCCCTGCAAGAAAGCCAGCCTGCCGGGGTGGGACGGCGCAGTTTCGCGCCACACGAGCGCTCTTGAAGAAAAGTGCTTGATTGAAAACCGAACGGGCGATGCGTTGCCCGTTCACTTATTGCTAAAGGCCCTGGTATTCCCATGTCGGATCGTTACGAAATCTTCCTCACCTGTCCCAAAGGCCTTGAAGGCCTGCTGATCGAGGAAGCCGTCGGGCTTGGCCTTGAGCAAGCGCGTGAGCACACTTCTGCCGTGCGCGGCATGGCCGACATGGAGACAGCCTATCGCCTGTGCTTGTGGTCGCGCCTGGCCAACCGGGTACTGCTGGTGCTCAAGCGCTTCCCGATGAAGGACGCCGAGGATCTCTACCACGGCGTGCTGGACGTCGACTGGCAGGACCATATGCTGGCCGACGGCACCCTGGCCGTGGAGTTCAGCGGCCATGGCTCGGGCATCGACAACACCCACTTCGGCGCCCTGAAGGTCAAGGACGCCATTGTCGACAAGCTGCGCACTCCGACCGGCGAGCGCCCTTCGGTGGACAAGCTCAACCCCGACCTGCGCATCCACCTGCGCCTGGACCGCGGCGAAGCCATCCTCTCCCTGGACCTCTCCGGTCACAGCCTGCACCAGCGCGGCTACCGCCTGCAGCAAGGCGCCGCGCCGCTCAAGGAAAACCTGGCGGCGGCGATCCTGATCCGTTCCGGCTGGCCGCGCATCGCTGCCGAAGGCGGTGCCCTGGCCGACCCGATGTGTGGTGTGGGTACCTTTCTGGTGGAGGCGGCGATGATCGCCGCCGACATCGCCCCCAATCTCAAGCGTGAACAATGGGGCTTTACCGCCTGGCTTGGCCACGTGCCGGCGCTGTGGCGCAAGCTGCACGACGAAGCGCTGGCCCGGGCCCAGGCTGGCCTGGCCAAGCCACCGCTGTGGATCCGCGGCTACGAAGCCGATCCGCGTCTGATCCAGCCCGGCCGCAACAACGTAGAGCGCGCTGGCCTGAGCGAGTGGATCAAGATCTACCAGGGCGAAGTGGGCACCTTCGAGCCGCGCCCGGACCAGAACCAGAAAGGCCTGGTGATCTGCAACCCACCCTACGGCGAGCGCCTGGGTGACGAAGCCAGCCTGCTGTACCTCTACCAGAACCTTGGCGAGCGCCTGCGCCAGGCCTGCCTGAACTGGGAAGCAGCGGTGTTCACCGGCGCCCCGGACCTGGGCAAGCGCATGGGCATTCGCAGCCACAAACAGTACTCGTTCTGGAACGGCGCCTTGCCCTGCAAGCTGCTGCTGATCAAGGTCCTGCCGGATCAGTTCGTCACCGGCGAGCGCCGCACCGCCGAGCAGCGCCAGGTGGAGCGCGAGCAGGCCCAGGCCGCCGCGGACGAAGCGCCCGTGCGCCAGTACAACAAGAATGGCAACCCGATCAAGCCGGCCCCGGCTCCTGCTCCCGTAGTCGAGCAGGCGCGCCTGAGCGAGGGCGGGCAGATGTTCGCCAACCGCCTGCAAAAGAACCTCAAGCAACTTGGCAAATGGGCCAAGCGCGAGGGCATCGAGTGCTACCGTGTCTATGATGCCGACATGCCGGAATACTCCCTGGCCATCGACCTCTACCAGGATTGGGTGCACGTGCAGGAATACGCGGCGCCCAAATCGGTGGACCCGGAAAAGGCCCAGGCACGTCTGTTCGATGCCCTGGCGGCGATTCCCCAGGCGTTGAATGTCGACAAGAGCCGGGTGGTGATCAAGCGTCGCGAGCGCCAGAGCGGCACCAAGCAGTACGAGCGCCAGAGTGCCCAGGGCCAGTTCACCGAAGTCCGTGAAGGCGGGATCAAGCTGCTGGTGAACCTTACCGACTACCTGGATACCGGGCTGTTTCTCGATCACCGGCCGATGCGCATGCGTATTCAGCAAGAGGCGGCGGGCAAGCGTTTCCTCAACCTGTTCTGCTACACCGCCACTGCCAGTGTGCACGCGGCCAAGGGCGGCGCGCGCAGCACCACCAGTGTCGACCTGTCGAAAACCTATCTGGACTGGGCGCGCCGCAATTTCTCGCTCAACGGTTTCTCCGACAAGAACCGCCTGGAGCAGGGCGATGTGATGGCCTGGCTGGACAGCTGCCGTGACGAGTTCGACTTGATCTTCATCGACCCGCCGACCTTTTCCAACTCCAAGCGCATGGAAGGGGTGTTCGACGTGCAGCGTGACCAGGTGCAGTTGCTGGACCTGGCCATGGCACGCCTGGCGCCGGGGGGCGTACTGTATTTCTCCAACAACTTCCGCAAGTTCCAGCTGGATGAAAACCTCGCCGCGCGCTACCAGATCGAGGAAATCACGGCGAAAACCATCGATCCAGATTTCGCCCGCAACGGCAAAATCCACCGTGCCTGGAAAGTCACCGCACGCTGATGGCCGGATATGTCCCCGAGGCCTGTTTTTTCAGGCTTCGGGGGCTGTTTAGCGCTGGTCAAATTAGTGGCTAATAGCTATAACTCACACTTGGTCCGGATGATGCCCAAACTCGCTGGCGTGATGAGTTCTGCTTATGCCTCTGCATGTTGTACGCCCGAAAATCCTGGGTTTCATAAGTGAAGAGGTATCTGCCTGGCTGGTGGCGGTGCTGGTCCTGGTTGTGGGCGGCATCCTCACCGGGCTCTTGGCCTGGTCCACCTACAGCCTGAACAAGCAGCAGGTGCGCCAGCGCTTTCAGTTGCTGGCCGGCGAACGCTACAGCCGCATCGAAGAACGCTTTCAAGACCAGGAACAACGCCTGGACGGCTTGCGGCGCTTCTTTGTCAATTCCGACCTGGTGACCCGCCAGGATTTCGATGGCTACGCCAAACCCTTGTTGCGCCGCACCCAGGCCTATGCCTGGGCGCCTCTGGTGAGCCGCGCCCAGCGCCCGGGGTTCGAGCAGTCGATTCGCGATCAGGGGCTGCCGGGGTTTTCCATTTTGCAGTTGAATGCCACGGGCCAGATGGAGCCAGCCGGCGAGCACGATGACTACGCGCCGGTGCTGTACAGCCAGACCCAGAGCCCCCTGGGGTCGCCCCTGGGTTACGACCTCCTGGCTCAACCCCTGCGCCGCGCCACCCTGGAACGTGCTCGGGAACTCAATGGCCTGGCGGTCTCGCCGCCTTTGCAACTGGTGGCCGTGGACCAGGCCTATGCGCGAGGGGTGCTGCTGGCGGCGCCGGTCAGGCGCGCGCAGGATACTTCCGGCCCCCAAGGCCGGCCCTACGGCTATGTTTTGGCGATCATCAGCCTGCGGCAACTGGTGGCGGACGGCCTGCCGGTTCCTGCCAGCGATAACCTGTCGGTGCGGATTCTCGACCTGTCCACCGAGGGCCAGCACGAGGTGCTCTACGAGTCGAACAACCCGCCCATCAGCAGCAGCCTGACCGCCAGCCGCCTGCTGCGCCTGGCGGACCGGGACTATCAAGTGGACATCCGCCCCAGCGCGGCCTTCCTGCACGCCAACCATTCAGCCCTGGGCAGCCTGGTGATTCTTGGTGGCATGCTCAGCCTGCTACTCAGCGCCTTGCTCTACGTCCTGGTCAGCCAGCGTCAGCGGGCTCTGGCCCTGGTGGAGCAGCGCACCGAGGAGCTGCGTAGCAGCGAGCAGGCGTTGCGCGGCACCCACAGCCAGTTGCGCTGCGTGCTCAATGCCGCCACTCAGGTAGCGATCATTGCCACCGACCTGCGCGGAGTGATCAGCACTTTCAATGCCGGGGCCGAGCAGATGCTCGGCTACAGCAGCAGTGAGGCGGTGGGGCACCTGACCCTGGAAAGCCTGCACCTGCCCGAAGAGCTGGAAAGCTGGGCCCAGAGCCTCACCCAGCGTTACGGCAAAGCCATCCCGGTGTCCCAGGCGATGCTGGTGGAAGAGGGCATGGCCGGCGGGCATGAGGCCCGGGAATGGACCCTGGTGCGGCGTGACGGCAGCCATCTGCAAGTCAACATGCTGGCCACCCCGGTGCTCGATGACCAGGGGTTGTGGATCGGCCATCTGGCCATCTGCATCGACATCACCGAACGCAAGCGCGTGCATGAAGCCCTGGCCGCCCGTGACCGCTTGCTGCAGCGGCTCAGCGCCCACGTGCCCGGCGGGATCTATCAGTTCAAGCTGGACGCCGACGGGCATACCAGTTTTCCCTATGCCAGCGATGGCCTGCGCGAGATCTACGAGATCGAGCCGCAACTGCTGCAGCAGGATGCCGAGGCGGTATTCGGGCGCATCCATCCTGAGGATGTGGAGCGGGTGCGTGAGTCGATCCGGATCTCGGCGCAGCAGCTCAGTCCCTGGCGCGAGGAGTACCGGGTCTGCCTGCCGCAGCGGGGGGTGCGCTGGATGCGCGGTGCAGCGAGCCCGGAAAGCCTGCGGGGCGGCGGTGTGCTCTGGCACGGCTATATATCGGATATCTCCGATCTCAAGCGGGTCGAGGAGGAACTGCGGGCATTGTCGGTCACCGACTCCCTGACCGGTATCCACAACCGGCGCTATTTCCAGGAGCGGCTACAAGCCGAGATGCACCGCCTGGAGCGAGGTGGTGGCGTCATGGCGGTGATCATGCTGGACATCGACCATTTCAAGCGGATCAACGATCAGTACGGTCACGGTGTGGGGGATCAGGTGTTGCGCGGGTTGTGCGAGCGCATCGGCCGGCGCCTGCGGCGCATCGACGTCTTCTGCCGTCTGGGGGGAGAGGAGTTCATGGTCCTGTGCCCGGACACCAGCGGCCAGCAAGCGCTGATTCTGGCGCAGGAGCTGTGGCACGGTGTGCGCAGTTCGCCGATCGGGCCGGTGGAGAGTGTCACCGCCAGTTTCGGTATCGCCAGTTGGCGTGCGGGGGAGGGTGCAGATGAGCTGCTGCTGCGGGCCGACTCTGCGGTCTATGCCGCCAAGCAGGCGGGGCGGGACCGGGTCCAGATGGAGCTGCCGTGAACACTGGCGGCGCGCAAGGCTTGCCGCCGCCAGCGTCGCCGCTTACAGCGCCGAAGCGCTGGTCGCCAGTTTCGGCTGGCGGTACAGGTCCAGCAGGACCTGGTCGAGCACCGAAGAGGCGCCAAATGGCCGTGGATCGTTGAGGATTGCCACCACCGCCCAGGTATTGCCGTTGTCGTCGCGGCTGTAGCCGGCGATGGCGCGTACGGTGTTCAGGGTGCCGGTCTTGATGTGCGCCTCACCAGACATGGCGGTGCGCTTGAGGCGCTTGCGCATGGTGCCATCCATGCCGGCGATCGGCATCGAGCTGATGAACTCGGCGGCGTAGGGGCTTTTCCACGCCGCTTGCAGCAGGCCGGCCATTTCCCGGGCACTGACCCGCTCGGCACGCGACAGGCCGGAACCGTTCTCCATCACCAGGTGCGGCGAGGTGATGCCTTTCTTCGCCAGCCATTGGCGCACCACACGCTGGGCCGCCTTGGCGTCGTCGCCATCGGCTTCGTTGCGGTACTTGGCCCCCAGGCTCAGGAACAACTGCTGGGCCATGGTGTTGTTACTGTATTTGTTGATGTCGCGGATGATTTCCGCGAGGTCCGGGGAGAAGGCGCGGGCCAGGACCTTGGCATCCTTGGGTACCACGGCCAGGCGATCCTGGCCCTGGATGCTGCCGCCCAGCTCGCTCCAGATCGCCCGCACCGCGCCGGCGGTGTAGGTGGCGTGGTCCAGCAGCGACAGGTAAGTCTGGGAACTGCAGCCATCACCCAACTGCCCGCCGACGGTCACGATCACGCTGCCATCGGCCTGGGTGACGGGGTTGTAGCGCACGTCTCCAGTGCACTGCTTGGTGTTGACCGCCTTGACCTGGTTGTCGATGCGGATCTTGGCGATCGGCGGCTCCACCGAAACCAGGACCCGCCCTGAGTCATTGCGGGCAACGAAGCGCAGGGCCTTGAGGTTGACCATCAGGGCGTCCGGCTTGACCAGGAACGGCTTGTTCTCGTCGTTGCCATCGTCATTGAATTCCGGCAGTTGCGGCTGCACGAAGAAGTTGCGGTCCAGCACCAGATCGCCAGTGACTTGCTGTACGCCATTGGCCCGCAGGTCACGCATCAGCAGCCAGAGCTTCTCCATGTTCAGCTTGGGGTCGCCGCCGCCCTTGAGGTACAGGTTGCCATTGAGGATGCCGCCGCTGAGGGTGCCGTCGGTGTAGAACTCGGTTTTCCACTGGTGGGTCGGGCCGAGCATTTCCAGGGCTGCGTAGGTGGTCACCAGTTTCATGGTGGAGGCCGGGTTCACCGATACGTCGGCGTTGTAGATGGTCGGGGTGCCGGGGCCGTTCAGGGGAATCATCACCAGGGACAGGGCGTTATCCGGAAGTTTGCTGGCTTTGAGGGCTTGCTGGACCTTGGGGGTCAGGGTGGTGTTGACCGGAGCCGCGGAAACGGGAAAGGCCAGGGGGAGAAAAACACTGGCCAGCAACAGAGGACGCAACGATTTGATCATATGAAATGGAACCCTGCAGTCGAGGGGAAAAAAGGCGAGGGCATGTAGATAAAATCCCTCAGTGGTCATGAAAGTGTCGGCATTATGCCCCAAGGTATAGCGGCTTGTGCCGTGCCACGGGCCGCTGGGGCGGTATTTTTTTTACCAATGGCAGGGTCGCATCCTCATAGAGTCAGGCAATCGCCTGCCTAAACTGGTAAAGTGCCGCCCGTTATTACTTATGAGGATTGTTCCATGGCCACTAACCGTTCCCGCCGTCTGCGCAAAAAACTCTGCGTAGATGAATTTCAGGAGCTGGGTTTTGAGCTGAACCTGGATTTCAAAGAAGGTCTGGCTGACGAAGCTATCGACGCTTTCCTCGACGCATTCCTCAAAGAAGCGATGGAAGCCAACGGCCTGGGCTATGTAGGCGGCGACGACTTCGGTCTGGTTTGCCTGAGCAAGCGCGGTTCCGTCAGCGAAGAGCAACGTGCCACCGTTGAAGCCTGGCTCAAGGCGCGCACCGAGCTGACCACCGTTGAAGTCAGCCCGCTGCTGGACGTGTGGTACCCGGACAACGCGATCAACCCAGTCGCGTGATGTCATGCATGAGCGACCCGTCCGGGTCGCTCATGCGTTGTTGCCCGAGGGCAACCTGTCGATTTTCCCCTTTGTATCCTTGCCTCTGCCACGGGCCAGCCCGGGCGTTGTCGTGGGCGCCGTTCGCCGGCAAGCTGGCGCGTGAGCGAGCGCCGGTCGGTGTAGAAGCCGGCTTGCCAGCGAAGCCCTTCAGGCGCTGCGCCAGTTCAGGATCATCAGGGTCACCACACCGGCAACAATTCCCCAGAACGCCGAGCCGATGGAGAACAGCGTCAGCCCCGACGCCGTGACCATGAAGGTGATCAGCGCCGCTTCCCGTTCCTTTACTTCGCTCATGGCGATGCTCAGGCCGTTGATGATCGAGCCGAACAGCGCCAGGGCCGCGATGGACAGCACCAGTTCCTTGGGCAGGGCGGCGAACAGCGCCGCCAGGGTGGCGCCGAAGACCCCGGCGATGCCGTAGAAAATCCCGCACCACACCGCCGCGGTGTAGCGCTTGCTGTGATCCTCATGAGCGTGGGGCCCGGTGCAGATGGCGGCACTGATGGCCGCCAGGTTGATGCCATGGGAGCCGAAGGGCGCCAGCAGCAGCGAGGCCAACCCGGTGGCGGTGATCAGCGGCGAAGCCGGGACGTTGTAGCCGTCGGCCCGCAGCACGGCGATCCCCGGCATGTTCTGCGAGGTCATGGCCACCACGAACAGCGGAATGCCGATGCTGATGGTGGCGGCCAGGGAGAAGTGCGGCGTGGTCCATACCGGGGTCGCCACTTCCAGGTGAAAGCCGCTGAAGTCCAGCAGGCCCATGGCCCCGGACAAGGCCGTACCGATCAGCAGTGCAGCCAGTACCGCATAGCGCGGCGACAGGCGCTTGACCACCAGGTAGGTGAGGAACATGCCCAGCACCAGGCCGGTGCGGTGCTGGGCGGCGACGAAGATTTCACTGCCGATCTTGAACAGGATTCCTGCCAGCAGGGCCGCCGCCAGGGACGCCGGGATCTTTTTCATCAGACGCTCGAAGCTGCCTGTCAGGCCGCACAGGGTCACCAGCACGGCGCAGGTGATGTAGGCGCCGATGGCTTCGCCGTAGGTCACTCCGGACAGGCTGGTGATCAGCAGGGCGGCGCCGGGGGTCGACCAGGCGATGGTGATGGGGGTGCGATAGCGCAGGGAGAGGCCGATGCTGCACACCGCCATGCCGATGGAAATGGCCCAGATCCACGAGGAAATCTGACCGCTGGTCAGCCCGGCGGCCTGCCCGGCCTGGAACATCAGCACCAGGGAACTGGTGTAGCCGGTCATCATGGCGATGAAGCCGGCCACTATGGCAGACGGCGAAGTGTCGGCCAGAGGGCGTAGCTGCGCGGGAGTGGCATCGGACATTACTGCTGTTCCTTGTTCTTGAAAGACGCAAAAAACCACATCCGGCGCGCATTGATCGAGGTGGGCTCGAGCAATGGGCCAGTAATGGGGTTCAAGGTCCAAGCCTAAACTTAAAAGTAACTTTGCATTGCAATACAGCCGTGACTACAAATAGCCGTACAGTCGTTGAACAAGTCGCGGGCCCGACAACACTTTTTGCTAGTGATGGCCATGGGTTGTGTACAATGTGCCCCTGTTTTAACGCGATACTTGCCAGCGACCCACCGTGGCGTATTAAAGTCACGCTGAAATCGCCGCAGTCCTCCCGACCCGAGTGCCCATGAACGAACAGTTGCAACCTCTCAAGAAACAACCGCGAGCAGGCAAAGCCGGTCGCAGCGGAACCCAGGACGATATTGTCTACGCGCACATCTTTGAGGCCATCCTCGAGCAGCGCCTGGCGCCGGGCACCAAATTGAGCGAAGAGGCGCTGGGGGAGATTTTCGGAGTCAGTCGGACCATCATCCGTCGCGCGCTGTCGCGCCTGGCCCATGAAGGCGTGGTCCTGCTGCGGCCCAACCGTGGCGCAGTCGTCGCCAGCCCGAGCGTCGAGGAAGCCCGCCAGGTATTTCTCGCCCGGCGCCTGGTGGAGCGGGCCATTACCGAACTGGCCGTGCAGCATGCCACTGCCGAGCAGTTGCTGGAGTTGCGGCAGATGGTCAACGAGGAACGCGACAGCTTTTCCCGCGGCGATCGTGGTGCCGGTATCCGTCTTTCCGGGGAGTTTCACCTGAAGCTGGCGGAAGCGGCGAAGAATGCCCCGCTGATCAGCTTCCAGCGCAGCCTGGTGTCCCAGACCTCGCTGATCATTGCCCAGTACGAAAGCGGCAACCGTTCGCACTGCTCCTACGATGAGCACACCCAACTGATCGATGCCATCGAAGCCCGGGACGGCGAGCTGGCGGTGAACCTGATGATGCACCACATGGACCACATCGACAGCAAGCTCAACCTCGACGAGGAAAGTGCCTCGGACGACCTGCATGCGGTGTTCTCGCATCTGCTGCAGACCAAGAAACCGGGGCGGCCAAGCGCCAAGCTCTAAGCTGCAAGCCTTGCGTTTCAAGCAATCCCTCGCTTCGTGTGCTGCACGGAGCGAGGGATTCTTGTTTCTGCGGCCCCTTGCCGGGCCTTGGTTCGGGCATTTTGTTGCGGTTTTTGTTTCATATTGTATACAGTGCCTGCTTCGAGGCGCATGGCCCGGCAGCAGTCGGTCAAGGCTCGCCTCTCGCCCTGCGAAAGGAGCCCGCGGCATGAGCGGCAGAACGCTACGTATTCATTCCTCCGCGATCCACTATTTCGACATGGTCCGGCGCTGCCGCTCGATCCGCGAGGCTGCCCGGCGCTTGAATGTCGCGTCCTCGGCAGTGAACCGGCAGATTCTCAAGATCGAGGACGAGATCGGCGCGCCGCTGTTCGAGCGCTTGCCCGGCGGCCTGCGCCTGACCATGGCCGGGGAGATTCTCAGCCGTCACGCCAACCTGGTGTTGCAGGACCTGGAGCGGGTGCGCCTGGAGTTCGACGCCTTGCGCGGCCTGAAAAGCGGCCACGTCGAGATCGCCACCGCCGAAGGTGCCACGGTCGATCTGCTGCCCTCGGTGCTCAAGCGCATGCGTGATCACTACCCGCAAGTGACCATCGGTGTGACCGTGCAGGGTTCGCAATCCATTCCCCAGGCCCTGATCAACAGCCGCGCCGACCTGGGCCTGGCCTTTGCTGTGCCACGGGCCGCGGAAATCCGCCAGTTGAGTGTCGGGCATTTCCGCCTCGGGGCGCTGGTCAGCCCGGACCACCCACTGGCCGAGCGCGGCAGCGTCAATTTCGCCACCTGTGCCGAGCACGGGCTGATCCTGGCCAAGAGCGAGCTGTCGATCCATCACCTGCTGGCGCCGCTGCACAAGCGTCTGGGCCTGCTGGACAAACCGCCGCTGCAGAGCAACTCCATGGAGTTGGCGCGGCAGATGGCCCGGCACAACATGGGGGTGGCGTTCCAGACCCGGGTCGGAGTCGAGGCGGATCTGCAAAAGGGCGAGCTGTTGCATATTCCCCTGAGCGACCAGGGCGGTATCTACAGCGACCTGGGGCTCTACGCCCGCAGCGGGCGCGACCTGCCCAGCGCGGTGGAGGCGCTGGCGCATTTGCTCAGTGAGGAGATCGCTCTTCGCGAACGGGCCGAGCGCGCTTTCGGCCAGCCGGTGCTCTGAGTCCGGCCTCCTGGGCCTGTGTTGCCATTTCGGCAGCGCCCTGGTCGATATTCTGTGCTTTGGGCGCTGTAGCGCTTGTGTCGATACTGCGTGCGGTCGGCAGCCAGCGAAGCTGCCTAAAGCCACACCGCCACAGGACATAATAAAAATGAAAAAGGCACTACAAGGCGCAACCCTGCTGATGAGCATGATCGGAGCAGGGGAAGCGGCCGCCCTCGAGTGGATGAACAACAGCGTCGGCTTTCGATACGGCAAGGAGTTCACCAACCCGAACAACCCGCACTACATCAGCAAGCGCATCTACAGCTTCACCCACGCCAGCGGTTACCAGTACGGCAGCAACTACCTGCACCTGGATGTGCTGCTCTCCGACAACGACGACCCGCGCAAGGGCACCAACAAGGGCAGCAGCGAGGTCTACGGGGTCTATCGCCACCAGCTCTATTCCTCCCGGGTATTGGATACGCCGCTGGGCACCGGCCTGATCAAGGACTACGCGCTGACCATGGGTTTTGACGCCAGCCGCAACAACAACCTGGGGTCGGCGAAAAAGCGTGCCCTGGTCTTCGGCCCGACCCTTAAGTTCAACACCGTCGGGGTGCTGGACCTGAGCCTGCTGTACTACAAGGAAAACAACCATTCCGGGATCCCCGGGGCCAAGGACCCGGATCACACCTTCGACGACACCTACCTGCTCAACCTGGCCTGGATGCGACCTTTCGAAGTCGGCACCCACGCTGCCAAGTTCCAGGGTTTCGTCAACTACACCGGGGAGAAGGGCCACGACTACAACTACCGCGACACTGCCCCCGAAACCCTGATGCGTACCTCGTTGATGGTGGCGGTGCTGCCGGGCAAGAACGTCAAGCCCAACCTGTATCTGGGTGTCGGCTACGAGTACTGGCACAACAAGTTCGGGGTGGACGGCGGCCGTGGCAGCCGCACCTCGACACCGACCCTGAACATGGAAGTGACCTTCTAGGCTCGCCCGCAGTCCGGGCCTGGATGCAGGCAAAAAAATCCCCCGTACGCGTCTGGCGAACGGGGGATTTTCATTTTCCGGGGTTAGCGCTGGTGGACCTGCCGGCCGGCGGCAAAGGTCTGCAGCACGGTGCGATCGTCGCCCAGGGTCATCAGCACGAACAGGGTTTCGGCAATGCTGTTGGCTTGCTTGAGGCGGTAGCTGAGCAGCGGAGTGGCGTTGTAGTCGAGGACCAGGAAGTCGGCGTCGGTGCCCGGATGCAGGGTGCCGATCTTGTCTTCCAGGCGCAGGGCCCGGGCGCCGCCGAGGGTGGCCAGATACAGCGACTTGAACGGGCTCAGGCGCGCGCCTTGCAGTTGCATGACCTTGTAGGCCTCGTTGAGGGTCTGCAGCAGCGAGAAGCTGGTGCCGCCACCGACGTCGGTGCCCAGGCCGACATTGAGCTTGTGCTTTTCCGCCATCGGCAGGTTGAACAGGCCGCTGCCGAGGAAGAAGTTCGAGGTGGGGCAGAAGGCTACGGCCGAACCGGTTTCAGCCAGGCGTGCGCATTCGTCGTCGCACAGGTGCACGCCGTGGGCGAACACCGAACGCTCGCCGAGCAACTGGTAGTGGTCGTACACGTCCAGGTAACCCTTGCGCTCCGGGAACAGCTCCTTGACCCATTGGATTTCCTGCAGGTTCTCACTGATGTGGGTCTGCATGTAGAGGTCGGGGTATTCGGTCAGCAACTGGCCGGCCAGGGTCAGTTGCTCCGGGGTGCTGGTGGGGGCGAAGCGCGGGGTGACTGCGTAGTGCAGGCGGCCCTTGCCGTGCCAGCGCTCGATCAGCGCCTTGCTTTCCTGGTAGCCGGATTCGGCGGTGTCGGTCAGGTAGTCCGGGGCATTGCGGTCCATCATCACCTTGCCGGCGATCATCCGCAGGTCGAGCTTCTCGGCGGCGGCAAAGAAGGCATTGACCGACTGCGGATGCACGCTGCCGAACACCAGGGCGGTGGTGGTGCCGTTGCGCAGCAGTTCCTTGATGAAGATGTCCGCCACTTCATTGGCGTGATCCGGGTCGGCGAACTGGCTTTCGCAGGGGAAGGTGTAGGTGTTGAGCCAGTCCAGCAACTGCTCGCCATAGGCGCCCACCATGCCGGTCTGCGGCAGGTGGATATGGGTGTCGATGAAGCCCGGTGTGATCAGGGCATCGGGATAGTGCACGACCTGCACCCCGGCGGGCAGACCGGGCAGCAGTTCGCTGGCGTGGCCGAGGGCACTGATCCGGCCGTTTTCTACTACCAGCAGGCCGTCTTCGAAGTACTCATAGGAGGCTTCGATGCCGACTTCGGCCGGGTCGGCGATGCTGTGCAGGATGGCGGCACGGTAGGCTTTGCGAGTCAAAGGCATGGGGGATTCTCAGTGTGTGGCGTGTCAGTTTGCAGCCTGGCTGCGGCGTGATACCGGCAGCAGTTTGGCAATGGGTTCGGCACTGGCGCTGGGCTGGCCGAAATGGGCGTTATAGGTGGCGATGATCTCGCCGGCAATGGAGATGGCGATTTCCACAGGCAACTTGCCTTTGACTTCGCCGAGCCCCATCGGGCAGCGCATGCGCTGCAAGGTTTCGGCGTCGAAACCGCGGTCACGCAGGCGGTGTTCGAACTTGACCCGTTTGGTCTTCGAGCCGATCAGGCCGAAATAGGTGAAATCGTTGCGCTTGAGCAGGGCCGCGGTCAACTCCAGGTCCAGCTGGTGATTATGGGTCATGACGATGCAATAGCTGCCGGCGGGCAGGTTGTCGATTTCGTCCACCGGTTCTTCGCTGACGATCTTGCGTACTCCAGGGGGGATCTGCTCGGGAAACTCCTGCTCCCGGGAATCGACCCAGCGTACCCGGCAGGGCAGGCTGGCCAGCAGTGGCACCAGCGCGCGGCCGACATGCCCGGCACCGAACACGGCGATCTGCGCCTGCACCTGGCCCATGGGTTCGAACAGCAGCACCGTGGCACCGCCGCAGCACTGACCGAGGCTGGCGCCGAGGCTGAAGCGCTGCAGATGGGTTGCCTGCTTGCCGGCAGCGAGCATGTCCCGGGCGATCTGCATGGCCTTGTATTCCAGGTGCCCGCCGCCAATGGTGTCGAAGGCCTGGGTGGCGCTGACCACCATTTTCGAGCCGGCATTGCGCGGCGTCGAGCCGAGCTCCTCGATGATGGTCACCAGCACGCAGGGTTCACCCTGGGTCTGCAGGTCGGCGAGGGCGCTGATCCAGTTGTACATGTTCACCTCGGCATCTTGGTTGTCTGTGTGGGCCTCTTCGTCGGCAAGCCGGCTCCTGCGGGAGCCGGCTTGCCGACGCGGGCCGTTACAGCGGTGCCAGTTCGGCTTGCTGATCCGCGGCCCTGGTCACCTGCAAGCGGCGCATCTGCTCGCAGCCCCACAACACCCGTTCCGGAGTGGCCGGCGCATCGATCTGCGGCTGGTGGCGGTAGTCGCCGAGGCTCGCCACCGCATCCTTGATCGCGCACCAGGCGGCGATACCCAGCATGAACGGCGGTTCGCCCACGGCCTTGGAATGGAACACCGTGTCTTCCGGGTTCTTGCGGTTTTCCACCAGCTTGACTCGCAGGTCCAGGGGCATGTCGGCCACTGCCGGGATCTTGTAGCTGGCCGGGCCGTTAGTCATCAGCTTGCCCTTGGTGTTCCACACCAGTTCCTCGGTGGTCAGCCAGCCCATGCCCTGGATGTAGCCGCCCTCGACTTGGCCGATGTCGATGGCCGGGTTCAGCGAGGCGCCGACGTCATGCAGGATGTCGGTGCGCAGCATCTTGTACTCGCCGGTCAGGGTGTCGACTATCACCTCGGCGCAGGCCGCGCCGAAGGCGAAGTAGTAGAACGGCCGGCCCCGGGCCTGGGCACGGTCGTAGTAGATTTTCGGGGTCTTGTAGAAGCCGGTGCTGGAGAGCGACACCTGGGCAAAATAGGCTTGCTGGATCAGTTCCTCGAAGGTCAGGATATGGTCGCGGACACGCACGTGGCCGTTGTGGAATTCCACATCTTCTTCGCTGACCTGATACTTGCGCGCGGCAAACTCCACCAGGCGCGACTTGATGGTCTGCGCCGCATTCTGCGCGGCCTTGCCGTTCAGGTCGGCACCACTGGAAGCGGCGGTGGGCGAGGTATTGGGCACCTTGTCGGTATTGGTGGCGGTGATCTGCACCCGGTCGATGTCCACCTGGAACACCTCGGCCACCACTTGCGCCACCTTGATGTTCAGGCCCTGGCCCATTTCGGTGCCGCCGTGGTTCAGGTGGATGCTGCCGTCGGTGTAGACATGGATCAGCGCGCCGGCCTGGTTGAGGAAGCTGGCGGTGAAGGAAATGCCGAATTTCACCGGGGTCAGCGCCAGGCCCTTTTTCAGGATCGGGCTGTTGGCGTTGTACAGGCGGATGGCTTCGCGGCGCTCGGCGTACTGGCTGCTGGCTTCCAGTTCGGCGGTCATTTCCTCGAGCATATTGTGCTCGACGGTCTGGTAGTAGTGGGTGACGTTGCGCTCGGTCTTGCCGTAGTAGTTGGCCTTGCGTACCGCCAGTGGGTCCAGATGCAGATGGCGGGCGATGGCGTCCATCACCTCCTCGATGGCGACCATGCCCTGCGGGCCACCGAAGCCGCGATAGGCAGTGTTCGACGCAGTGTTGGTCTTGCAGCGGTGGCCGTTGATGGTGGCATCGCCCAGGTAGTACGAGTTGTCGGAGTGGAACATGGCACGGTCGACGATGGATGCCGATAGGTCCGGTGAGCAGCCGCAGTTGCCCGCCAGTTCCAGCTGGATGCCGTGCAGGCGCCCGCTGCTGTCGAAGCCCACGTCGTATTCGACGTAGAAAGGGTGGCGCTTGCCGGTCATCAGCATGTCTTCGACCCGTGGCAGGCGCATCTTGGTCGGCTGGCCGGTCAGGCGTGCCACCACCGCGCACAGGCAGGCGGGGCTGGCGGCCTGGGTTTCCTTGCCGCCGAAGCCGCCGCCCATGCGCCGCATGTCCACCACTATCTTGTTCATCGAGACGTCCAGCACTTCCGCCACCAGCTTCTGCACTTCGGTGGGGTTCTGGGTCGAGCAGTAGACGATCATGCCGCCGTCTTCGGTGGGCATCACCGAGGAAATCTGGGTTTCCAGGTAGAAGTGTTCCTGGCCGCCGATGTGCAGCGTGCCCTGGATGCGGTGCTCGGCACTGGCCAGGGCGCTGGCCGAGTCGCCGCGCTGGTGGGTGTGGCTGTCCAGCACGAAGTGGCGCTTGCGCAGGGCCTCGACCACGTCCAGCACCGGCTCCAGGTCTTCGTATTCGATGATCGCGGCCATGGCCGCCTTGCGCGCGGTTTCCAGGTCCCTGGCGGCCACCGCCAGCACCGGCTGGCCGACGAACTCCACGGTGTCGATGGCCAGCAGCGGGTCGCCGGGCAGCAGCGGGCCGATATCCTTGAGGCCGGGAATGTCCTCGTGGGTAATGGCGATGCGCACGCCTTCGAAGGCGTAGCAGGGGGCGGTGTCGATGCTGATGACCTTGGCGTGGGCCCGGTCCGACAGTCGCGCGTAGACGTGCAACTGGTTGGGGAATTCCAGGCGGTCGTCGATGTACACCGCTTCGCCGGACACATGTTTGTCGGCGCTGTCGTGCTTGACGCTGCGGCCGACGCCGCTGGTCAGGTCCTGGTGAAACAGGGCCGTGAGTTCGGCCTGGGTCTTCTCGACCTTGTGATGATTAGACATAAGCGGTCACCCGGGTCTCGATGTGCGGTGCATGCAGTTCGATGAAGTATTTGCGCAGCAGGTTCTGCGCGCTCAGCAGGCGGTATTCCTTGCTGGCGCGAAAATCCGAGAGCGGGGTGAAGTCTTCTGCCAGGGCGGCGCAGGCCCGCTCGATGCTCGATTGATTCCAGGGCGCGCCGATCAGTGCGGCTTCGCAGCTCTTGGCGCGCTTGGGGATCGCCGCCATGCCGCCGAAGGCGATGCGCGCATCGCTGACCACGCCGTTGTCGATGCGCAGGTTGAAAGCCGCGCATACCGCGGAAATATCGTCGTCCAGGCGCTTGGAGACCTTGTAGGCGCGGAACAGCCGTTCGGCGCTGGCCCGGGGCACGATGATCTTCTCGATGAACTCGCTTTCCTGGCGGGCGGTGACCCGGTAATCGATGAAATAGTCTTCCAGGGCCAGGGTGCGGCGCACTTCGCCCTTGCACAGGACGATCTGCGCGCCCAGGGCAATCAGCAGCGGCGGCGAGTCGCCGATGGGCGAGGCGTTGCCGATGTTGCCGCCCAGGGTGCCCTGGTTGCGGATCTGCAGCGAGGCGAAGCGCTGCAGCAGTTCGCCGAAGTCCGGGTACTCGGCGCGCAGGGCGTCGTAGCAGTCGGTGAGGGCGGTGGCGGCGCCGATTTCCAGGCGATCGTCGAAGTGCTCGATGCGCTTCATCTGGGCAATATTGCCGACATAGATCATCACCGGCAGGGTGCGGTGGAACTGGGTCACCTCCAGGGCCAGGTCGGTGCCGCCGGCCAGTAGCCGGGCTTGCGGGTAGGCGTCATAAAGGTCGGCCAGATCGGCCACCGTCAGCGGCACCAGGCAGCGCTTGTCGCCACTGTTGAGCTCACCGGTGTCCTTGGGCGCAATGGCCTTGAGGCGGCTGATGGTCTCGGCCTGGCGCGCATCGAACTGATCGCTCTGCCCACCACAGCAGGCCTGCTCGGCGGCGGCGAGGATCGGCCGGTAGCCAGTGCAGCGGCAGAGGTTGCCGGCCAGGGCTTCATGGGCCTTGTGGGCGTCGGGCTGGCTGCTGTTTTTCTGCAGGGCGAACAGCGACATGACGAAGCCCGGGGTGCAGAAGCCGCACTGCGAGCCGTGGCAGTCGACCATGGCCTGCTGCACGCTGTGCAGTTGCCCCTGGTGCTTGAGGCCTTCGACGCTGATCAGGTGCTTGCCGTGCAAGGAGGAAACGAAGGTCAGGCACGAGTTGAGGCTGCGATAGCGAATGCTTTCGCCGCCTTGCGCATCCGTCTGCAACTCGCCCACCACCACGGTGCAGGCGCCGCAGTCGCCGCTGGCGCAACCTTCCTTGGTACCGGGCTTGCCCAGGTGCTCGCGCAGATAGTTGAGCACGGTCAGGTTGGGGTCCAGGGCATGCTCACTACGGAGTTCCTGGTTGAGTAAAAACTGGATCACGGAAGGCCTCGCAGACTCATTATTGTTGTTAACCGACGTCAGCCGAATTTAGTCATGTCTGACTTTTCGGTCAATGATTTTCTGACTTCAAGGTCAGGAAATTTTCGACTCCAACAATTCAAGTATGAACGGCTGTGGAAAATTGCTCGGATCACGGTCAATTTGCTTATTTCGTGCCAAATTCCGCCCCTTGGGCACTCCGCGATGAAGTGGCAATTGCGCTACACTGCGCGGCTTGTGCCGATTAAAGATTTTGAAGGAAAACCATGACGTTCAAGGCGCCGGACAGCCTCGCCGAGCAAATTGCTCACCACCTCGCCGAACGTATCATTCGCGGGGATCTCAAGCCTGGGGAGCGCATTCAGGAACAGAAGGTCACCTTGGCCCTCAATGTCAGCCGTGGTTCGGTCCGCGAGGCCTTGCTGATTCTCGAGCGCCGCCATCTGATCGCCATCCTGCCGCGCCGTGGTGCCCATGTGACCGAGCTCACCGAGCACAAGGTCCGCAGCCTGTGCACGCTGATGAGCGAGCTGTACATCCTGCTGGGCAACTCGGTGGCCAGCGGCTGGACACAGCAGAGCGACATGACGCCATTCCTGCAGATCCAGCAGCGCCTGGAGAGTGCCTATGAACGCCAGGACATCCGCGCCTTCGTCGAAGACAGCTTCAGCGTGATGCGCGCGGCCTATCCGTTCGCCGACAACCCCTACCTGCAGGAGACTGTCGAGAACCTGCAGCCGGCCATGAGCCGCGCCTATTACCTGGCGCTGGACCAGCGCAAGGCGTCCATGAGCGAGTACCTGGCGTTGTTCGAGCAATTGCTGGCCGCGGTATTGGCCCGTGACCTGGTGCAGATCCGCCAGGTGCTGACGGCCTACGCCGAGCGCAGCAGCGATCTGGTGGTATCTGCGTTGGCGGATGCGTAAACGTGCGACTCAAGTGCATCAAGCTGGCGGGGTTCAAGTCCTTCGTCGATCCGACCACGGTGAACTTCCCCAGTAACATGGCGGCGGTGGTCGGGCCCAATGGCTGCGGCAAGTCGAACATCATCGACGCCGTGCGCTGGGTCATGGGCGAAAGTTCGGCGAAGAACCTGCGCGGCGAGTCGATGACCGACGTCATCTTCAACGGCTCCACCAGCCGCAAGCCGGTGAGCCAGGCCAGCATCGAACTGGTGTTCGACAACTCCGATGGCACCCTGGTGGGCGAGTACGCCGCCTATGCGGAAATCTCCATTCGCCGCAAGGTGACCCGCGACAGCCAGAACAGTTATTTCCTCAACGGCGCCAAATGTCGCCGTCGGGATATCACCGACATCTTCCTCGGCACCGGCCTGGGGCCACGCAGCTACTCGATCATCGAGCAGGGCATGATCTCCAAGCTGATCGAAGCCAAGCCCGAGGATTTGCGCAACTTCATCGAGGAAGCCGCGGGCATCTCCAAGTACAAGGAGCGCCGGCGCGAGACGGAAAACCGCATCCGCCGCACCCACGAGAACCTCGCCCGCCTGACCGACCTGCGCGAAGAGCTGGAGCGTCAGCTCGAACGCTTGCATCGCCAGGCCCAGGCCGCCGAGAAGTATCAGGAGTACAAGGCCGAGGAGCGCCAGCTCAAGGCGCAACTGTCGGCTCTGCGCTGGCAGGCATTGAATGAACAGGTGGGCCAGCGCGAGTCGGTGATCGGTAGCCAGGAAGTCAGCTTCGAGGCCCTGGTGGCCGAGCAGCGCAATGCCGATGCTGCTATCGAACGCTTTCGTGACGGGCACCACGAGCTCTCCGAACGCTTCAATCTGGTGCAGGGGCGCTTCTATTCGGTGGGCGGTGACATCGCCCGGGTCGAGCAGAGCATCCAGCATGGCCAGCAGCGCCTGCGGCAGTTGCAGGACGACCTCAAGGAAGCCGAGCGCGCGCGCCTGGAAACCGAGTCGCACCTGGGGCACGACCGCACTTTGCTGGCGACCCTGGGGGAAGAACTGGCGATGCTCGAGCCCGAGCAGGAAGTCACCGCCGCCGCAGCCGAAGAAGCCGCCGCGACCCTGGAAGAAGCCGAAACCACCATGCACGGCTGGCAGGAGCAGTGGGACGCCTTCAACCTGAGTTCCGCGGAACCGCGGCGCCAGGCGGAAGTGCAGCAGTCACGCATCCAGCAGCTCGAAGGCAGCATGGAGCGGCTGTCCGAGCGCCAGCGGCGCCTGGGGGAGGAGCGCGAGTTGCTTTCGGCCGACCCGGAAGACGCGGCGATCCTCGAACTCAACGAACAACTGGCCGCCAGTGAGGCGACCCTGGAAGATCTGCAAGCCAGCGAGGAGTCCCAGGTCGAGCGCCTGGAACAACTGCGCCAGCAATTGCAGCAGGCGACCCAGGCACAGCAGCAGGCCCAGGGTGAATTGCAGCGCCTCAATGGCCGGCTGGCCTCCCTGGAAGCCTTGCAGCAGGCCGCGCTGGACCCCGCCACTGGCACTGCCGAATGGTTGCGTGAGCAGCAGTTGGCCGAGCGTCCGCGCCTGGCCGATGGCATGCATGTGGAAGCGGGCTGGGAGCTGGCGGTGGAAACCGTGCTTGGCGCGGATCTGCAGGCGGTGCTGGTGGACGATTTTACCGGTCTTGACCTCGCGGGTTTCCAGCAAGGCGATCTGCGCCTGCTGAGCCAGCAAGGCGATGCAATGCGCATCCCCGGCAGCCTGCTGGACAAGGTGGAATCCACGGTGGATCTGTCGCCTTGGCTGGGTCAGGTCAAACCGGTGGAAAACCTCGAACAGGCCCTGGCCTTGCGGGGCCAACTGGCTGCCGGACAGAGCCTGATCAGCCGCGATGGCTACTGGGTCGGCCGGCATTTTTTGCGGGTGCGCCGCGCCAGCGAAGCGGAAAGCGGCGTGCTGGCCCGGGGTCAGGAAATCCAGCAATTGACCCAGGAGCGCGATGAGCGCGAAGCCAGTGTCGAGGCCCTGGAAAGCCAGTTGCTCAACCTGCGGGCCCAGCAGCGCCAGCAGGAGAACGGTCGCGAGCATCTGCGCCGTCTGCTGCAGGACGAAGCCCGCCAGCAAGGTGAGCTGAAGGCCAAGCTGTCTGCCGGCAAGGCCAAGGCCGAACAACTGACCTTGCGGCGTACCCGTCTCGATGAAGAGCTGGTGGAGCTTGGCGAACAGCGCGAGCTGGAACACGAACAGATTGGGGAGGCGCGCCTGCAATTGCAGGACGCTCTCGACAGCATGGCCCTGGACACCGAGCAGCGTGAGCTGCTGCTGGCCCAGCGCGACAGCCTGCGCGAGCGTCTTGACCGGGTGCGCCAGGAAGCGCGCCAGCACAAGGATCACGCCCACCAGTTGGCAGTGCGCATGGGCTCGCTCAAGGCCCAGCACGATTCCACCCGGCAGGCTCTGGAGCGTCTGGAGCTGCAATCCGAGCGTCTGACCGAGAAGCGCGAACAACTCAGCCTCAACCTGGAAGAAGGCGAGGCGCCATTGGAAGAGTTGCGCCTGAAGCTCGAAGAGCTGCTGGAAAAACGCATGACCGTGGATGTGGAGCTCAAGACCGCGCAGATCGCCCTGGAAGATGCCGACCGCGAATTGCGCGATGCCGAGAAGCGCCGTAACCAGGCCGAGCAGCAGTCGCAGTTGATTCGTGGCCAGTTGGAGCAGCAGCGCATGGAATGGCAAGCCCTGACCGTGCGCCGCAAGACCTTGCAGGAGCAACTGCTGGCCGACGGCTACGACCTGGACGGCGTGCTGGCGACCCTGACCGCAGAAGCCAGCGAGCAGGCCGCCGAAGAAGAGCTGGAACGGATTGCCGCACGGATCCAGCGCCTGGGCGCAATCAACCTGGCGGCCATCGACGAGTATCAGCAGCAGTCCGAGCGCAAGCGCTATCTGGATGCCCAGGATGCCGACCTGGTGGAGGCACTGGAAACCCTGGAGAACGTGATCCGCAAGATCGACAAGGAAACCCGTAATCGATTCAAAGATACCTTTGATCAGATCAACGGCGGTTTGCAGGCACTCTTTCCAAAAGTTTTCGGTGGCGGCAGCGCTTATTTGGAACTGACGGGCGAAGATCTACTCGATACAGGGGTAACGATCATGGCGCGTCCTCCGGGCAAGAAGAACAGCACCATTCATTTGCTCTCCGGTGGCGAAAAGGCATTGACCGCATTGGCCCTGGTATTTGCCATCTTTAAGTTGAACCCGGCGCCGTTCTGCATGCTCGACGAAGTTGACGCACCGCTGGATGACGCTAACGTTGGACGCTACGCGAGATTGGTTAAAGAGATGTCGCAGACCGTGCAGTTCATCTATATCACCCACAACAAGATCGCCATGGAAATGGCTGATCAGTTGATGGGGGTAACGATGCACGAACCCGGTTGTTCGCGCCTGGTAGCCGTGGATGTCGAGGAGGCGATGGCGATGGTGGACGCTTGAGTCCGGGCGACTGAGGCGACTGTAGGGGGCAAGTAGGGGGGATTTTTCCCATTACCCAGCTGGCCAATCGATATATTGGCCCTAGCCGTTGCGACAGACGGTGTAAAGTTGCCTTTGGTCGTGCTAGTTTAATGTCAATTTTTCCTATGCGTGGGCAAAACGCCATTCAGAACATAGAGTTGGCGCCACGTTTTAAAGCGGTTTGCAGATTGTAAACCCCTTATTTTTCAGCATTTTTTATAGAGGCACGGGATTACATGGAAATCGGTCTGCGCGAGTGGCTGATCGTCATCGGCATTATTGTTATCGCCGGTATTCTTTTTGATGGCTGGCGGCGTATGCGCGGCGGCAAGGGGAAGTTGAAGTTCCGTCTTGATCGAAGTCTTTCCAATCTGCCGGACGATGAAGGCAGTGCCGAGCTGCTGGGCCCGCCCCGCGTTCTGGATACCCATAAAGAGCCGCAGTTGGACGAGCATGACCTGCCGTCGGTCAGCATGCCTGCCCGCGAACCGCGGGAAAGTTCTTCGTCCAAGCGCGGCAAGCGCGGTGGCGAGCCGCATCAGGGCGACCTCAACCTGGACCTGGATCTGGACAGTGGCCCGAGCTTCAGCAGCCGCGACGATGATTTCCCGGCAGAGGAAAGCAAGGCCGCGAGCCACAGCGACAAGGACCAGCCGCAAGCCGAAGAAGTGCTGGTGATCAGCGTGATCTGCCGCGACGCTGCCGGCTTCAAGGGGCCGGCCCTGTTGCAGAACATCCTGGAAAGCGGCCTGCGTTTTGGCGAGATGGATATTTTCCACCGCCACGAAAGCATGGCTGGCAACGGCGAGGTGCTGTTCTCTATGGCCAACGCGGTCAAGCCGGGCGTGTTCGACCTGGACGATATCGACCACTTCAGCACCCCGGCTGTCAGCTTCTTCCTCGGCCTGCCGGGCCCGCGTCACCCCAAGCAAGCCTTCGACGTGATGGTGGCGGCGGCGCGCAAGTTGTCTCAGGAGCTCAATGGCGAGCTCAAGGACGATCAACGCAGCGTCCTGACTGCCCAGACCATCGAACACTACCGCCAGCGCATCGTCGAATTCGAACGCCGCGCCCTGACCCAAAAGCGCTAAGCTCCTGGAGCCAGCCCCTCCATGTAGGGGCTGGCTTGTACAGGAACTGGCTTGCCAGCGAAGCCCTTGCCCCAATCTTCAGATCGAGCAGCCTAGGCTGCTCTTTTGCTTTGTGAGAGAACCCCATGACCGCCGCCGAAACCCGCATTCTTGAGCTGCGCGCTGAGCTGGACCAGCACAATTACCGCTACCACGTACTGGATGAACCCAGCATTCCGGATGCGGAATACGACCGGCTGTTCCGTGAGCTCAAGGCCCTGGAAGCCGAGCACCCTGAACTGGTGACCAGCGATTCGCCAACCCAGCGTGTCGGCAGCGCAGCGCTTTCGGCCTTCACCCAGGTGCGTCATGAAATCCCCATGCTCAGCCTCGGCAACGCTTTCGAGGAAGTCGACATGCGCGAGTTCGATCGCCGGGTCAACGAAGGCCTGGACCTGCCGGCCGGTGATCTGTTCGGTGGCGGCGCGGCAGTGGAGTACAGCTGCGAGCCCAAGCTCGATGGCCTGGCAGTCAGCCTGCTGTACCAGGATGGCGTACTGGTACGCGGCGCCACCCGTGGCGATGGCACCACCGGTGAAGACATCAGCGTCAATGTGCGTACCGTGCGCAACATTCCCCTCAAGCTGCAAGGCAGTGGCTGGCCGGCAACCCTGGAAGTGCGCGGTGAAGTGTTCATGTCCAAGGCCGGCTTCGAGCGCCTGAACGCTGCGCAACTGGAAGCGGGCGGCAAGACCTTCGCCAACCCGCGCAACGCCGCGGCGGGCAGCCTGCGCCAGCTGGATTCGAAGATCACCGCCAGTCGGCCCCTGGAGTTCTGCTGCTATGGCCTGGGCCAGGTCAGCGCGGACATCGCCGACACCCACATCGGCAATCTTGAACGGTTAAAGCAGTGGGGCATGCCCATCAGTCGTGAACTGCGATTGGCCAAGGGCATCGACGAATGCCTGGACTACTACCGCGAGATCGGCGAGCGGCGCAATGCGTTGCCTTATGAGATCGACGGCGTGGTGTTCAAGGTCAACAGCATCGCCTCCCAGCGGGAACTGGGTTTCCGTGCCCGGGAGCCGCGCTGGGCCATCGCCCACAAGTTCCCGGCCATGGAAGAGCTCACCGAGCTGCTGGACGTGGAGTTCCAGGTCGGTCGTACCGGTGCCGTGACGCCGGTGGCGCGCTTGCAGCCGGTCAAGGTGGCCGGGGTCACTGTATCCAACGCTACTTTGCACAACATGGATGAAGTGGCGCGCCTGGGCTTGATGATCGGTGACACGGTGATCATCCGCCGTGCCGGCGACGTGATTCCGCAAGTGGTGCAAGTGGTGACCGAGCGTCGTCCGGAGAACGCCCGCCCGGTGCAGATCCCCGAGAGCTGCCCGGTCTGTGGTTCCCACGTAGAGCGCACGCAACTGGTCAAGCGCAGCAAGGGCCGGGAAACCGTCAGCGAAGGTGCGGTGTATCGCTGCGTTGGCCGGCTGGCCTGCGGGGCCCAGCTCAAGCAGGCGATCATCCATTTTGTGTCCCGTCGTGCCATGGATATCGAAGGCCTGGGGGACAAGACCATCGAACAGTTGGTGGACGAGAACCTTATTGCCTCGCCGGCTGATCTCTACAGGCTCAAATACGAGCAGATCATCGACCTGGAAGGCTTTGCCGAGGTGTCCAGCAACAAACTGCTCAAGGCCATCGAAGACAGCAAGCGTCCGGCCCTGGCGCGCTTCATCTATGCCCTGGGTATCCCGGATGTCGGCGAGGAAACCGCCAAGGTCCTGGCACGCTCCCTGGGCAGCCTGGAGCGGGTTCAGCAGGCACTGCCGCAAGTGCTGACCTATCTGCCGGATGTCGGTCTGGAAGTGGCTCACGAAATCCACAGCTTCTTTGAGGACAGTCATAACCAGGAAGTCATCGGTTCCCTGCTGGCGGCAGATCAATGCGGCCTGGTGCTGCAGGATCAGGGCGAACTGGGCGCCGAATTCGCCGCCAGCACCACCCTGGGCGGCATGCTCGACAAGCTCAACATCCCTTCAGTAGGCCCGGGCGCCGCGCAGAAACTGGCCGACAAGTTCGGCTCACTGCAAGGCGTGATCGAGGCCGACTGGCTGGACATGCGCCAGGCGCTGCCGGAGAAGCAGGCCAAGGCGGTGCGTGAATTCTTCGACAACCCGGCCAATGCACAACTGGCCCAGGCCATTGAACAGCAGCTGCAGGCCTTTGGCATGCATTGGCAGAGCGAGAAGAAGGTGGTTGCGGGCTTGCCGCTGGCGGGGCAGACCTGGGTGCTTACGGGCTCCCTGGAACTGATGAGCCGCGACGTGGCCAAGGACAAGCTGGAAAGCCTTGGTGCCAAGGTGGCGGGTTCGGTCTCGGCGAAGACTCACTGCGTGGTGGCCGGCCCCGGCGCCGGTTCCAAACTGGCCAAGGCCAACGAGCTGGGGCTCAAGGTGCTGGACGAAGAAGCCTTCGTGGCTTTCCTGACCGAGCACGGCGTCCCGACCTGACCTGTAGCCGCTGCCGTGCCTTCGGGTGCGCCTCGTCGCCAGCGGCGCAGTGGTACGAATCTTGGAACCCCACAGGCTTGCCCATGATCTAGTCTTGGCAAGCCCCAGGGAGGATTCGCCATGTACCGCTTCTTCGAGCAGCTCAGTTCCCGGATCGCCGCACCCTTCGTCGGCGACCGTTCACGTAACAGCAAACTCTGGTCCTGCCGCTGCGGGCAATCGCTGTTCTTTCGCAACAGCCAGTGCCTGGCCTGTTCGGCAATGCTTGGCTATGCACCACACCTGGGGCTGCTGTCTTCCCTGCAGCCCGGGCCGGCGGGCGATACCTGGGTGCTGGATGCCAAGCCCGAAGCCGGCGCCTTCAGGCGTTGCGCCAACCTCGATACCCCGGCAGCCTGCAACTGGCTGCTGCCGGCGCATCTGACCGACAGCCTGTGCGTGGCCTGCAAGCTCAATCGCACCATTCCCGACCTGTCCATAGCCGAGAACCCGGAGCGCTGGCGCAAGGTGGAAATTGCCAAGCGCCGGCTGGTAGCGCAATTGCTTGACCTGGGGTTGCAGGTGATCCCCAAGGGCGAAGATGAGCAGGCCGGGCTGGCCTTTGATTTCATCGGTGTTGATCTGGAGGGCAGGGCGCCGGTTACCGGGCATGCCAACGGCCTCATTACGCTGGATATCAAGGAAGCCGACGACGCCCACCGGGAAAAGATCCGTGCCCAGATGCATGAGCCTTACCGCACCCTGCTCGGGCATTTCCGTCACGAAGTGGGGCATTACTACTGGGACCGGTTGATAGCCAACAGCCCCTGGCTGGAAGCCTTTCGCAGCCTCTTCGGCGATGAACGCTACAGCTACGCGCAAGCCCTGGAGCGGCACTACCAGAAGGGCGCACCGGCTGGCTGGCAGCAAAGCCATGTCAGCGCCTACGCCACCATGCACCCCTGGGAAGACTGGGCGGAGACCTGGGCTCACTACCTGCACATGGTGGATGCAGTGGACACCGCCTTGGGTTTCGGCATGAGCGCCCGGGACGTCGACCTCGACTACCAGCCGTTTCCCTTGAGCAGCCTCTATGATCCGCAGCATCCAGGCGGGCCGGCGTTCCTGGCTTTCGTCAACGCCTGGATCGAACTGGCGGGCATGCTCAACGAACTGTCCCGCAGCATGGGCCAACCGGATTTCTACCCTTTCATCCTGCCGCCCGCGGTGATTGCCAAATTGCATTTCATCCACCTGGTGATCCAGCAGGAAGGCGGCCGCGCCAACGAGGTCCTGTCCCTGGACTGATCCTCTCCGTCCTGTAGGGGCGAGCTTGCTCGCGAAGGCCCCGGCGCGATTTCCCTGGTGCACCGCGATGCCTGTTTCGCCAGCAAGTTCGCCCCCACGGCAGGTGGGCCACGGCCAAGTGCTTGAAGCCCATCGAATTTTAATCTGCAGCCAGCGGTTGTAAGTTCGACCCAGATAGGTACAATGGCGCGGCTCGCCGTCAGGCGAACGTCGTTATGGTGACCCCATCGGTCCCCCCGCAACGATTACCCGTGAACCTGGTCAGAGCCGGAAGGCAGCAGCCACAGCGGGAACATTGTGTGCCGGGGTGTGGCTGGTGGGGTTGCCTCCATAACGCTCCTCGTTGGTCCTCAACGAGATGAATCAAAATTCCTGCCAACCTTCGAGCTCGTGCAGCATTTCTGTTGACGTGCCGTTGTCGTGCGCCTTGTTTGTGGTTCGCCAATCCCTGTGTCCTGTTGGCTCGGGCGTCGGGCTCCTGGAATATCCAACGCCTTTGCATCAAGGAGTGGTCATGGCGCTAACCAGTAAGATCTCCCTCTATGACGATCGTTGGCCTGGGGCATTTGCAGGGGAGAAGGCGCGCATAGCCAAAGGCTTCGGTTGCGAGCTGATGGATATTCATCACGTGGGGAGCACTGCTGTTCCAGGATTGGCGGCCAAGCCGGAAATCGATCTGCTGGTGGTGGTCGCGGAGCAGGTGGATGAAGCCGCGCGCAATGCCTTCATGGCGACCCTGGGGTATGTCCGGGGTAGCAATCTGTCCCCCGGGCATCATTTTTACCGCCGCGATGTAGAGGGTATACGCACCCACAAGGTGCATGTCTGTGTCGCCGGTCATGAGCAGGTGGGGCGCATGCTGCGCTTTCGCGATCTGTTGCGTCAGGACAGCGGCATCCGCCAACAGTATCAGGATCTGAAGTTTCGGCTTGAGGCCAGCAATCGCGAGGGCATTGGCGAGTACCTTGCGCAGAAGGCCCCCTTTATCGACGCCCTGATGGGGGCTCAGACATCGTGACTGCCTCGTTGTGCCCAAATGCTCGGTGTTGCCTGCAAGGTTGCTGCGGGGCTGTCAGGCCCCCAGCTGCTCCCGCAGCAACTGGGCAAAGGCGTCCCTGGCGCCATGGTGTTGTACATCCTTGTGCCAGACAAAACGGTTA
Organism: Pseudomonas sp. GW822-FHT06D10; assembly: GCF_058799535.1. Classification (NCBI taxonomy): domain Bacteria; kingdom Pseudomonadati; phylum Pseudomonadota; class Gammaproteobacteria; order Pseudomonadales; family Pseudomonadaceae; genus Pseudomonas; species Pseudomonas sp. GW822-FHT06D10. The sequence goes on from NZ_JBXALN010000010.1 coordinate 170,088, forward strand.
TCCACCGGTAGCAGGTCGTCGAAGCGCTGCACGCTCAGGTTGGCCGATTGCGAATAGCGCTCCAGCACCCCTTCCGGTATCAGCGAGACCCCGGCCCCCACGCTGACGCAGCCGATGATGGTGCCCCAGCTGGCATAGCCGGTGATGGGCAGGTTCAGACCGTGCCTGCCCAGCCAGTTTTCCAGGGCGCGGCGATAGGGGCAGCCCGGCGGCCACATGAACAGGTTGTGGTGCTGCAAGTCGCTGGCGCTGCGGATAGGGGCGCTGTTTCCGCTGGAGATCAGCACCAGCGGTTCGTGGTAGAGCACGGTCTGTTGCAGTTTGGCCGGCAGGCTGTCGATGGCCACCAGGGCGCCGTCGATGCGTTGGTGCAGCAGCTCTTCAAAGAGTTGCGACCAGGTTCCGGTCACCAGCTCCACGCTCACCTTCGGATAGCGCTTGTGGTATTGCGCCAGCAGGGGAGGCAGGCGCCCACCGGCGCATGACTCGATCGAGCCCAGGCGCAACAGGCCGCTGGGTTCAGCCTGGTTGTCCACCGCACGTTTGGCTTCATCCACCAGGGCCAGGATGCGTTCACTGTAGCCGAGGAAGATTTCTCCGGCGGGGCTGATCCGCAGGCCGCGTCCGACCCGGGTAAACAGCTCGGTGCCCAGCTCGCCTTCCAGCTGCTTGAGGCGGTTGGTGATATTGGACGGCACGCAATGCAGTTGCTCGGCCGCTCGGGCGATGCTGCCGGTGCGGGCCACGGCCTTCACCATTTTCAGTTGGGTCAGTTCCATTGCTCATTTCCAGTGAGGAATAACCTCAGTATCGGTTAATTGTGGTGAGTTGTGCAGGGCGGGACACTGCAGGTCCTCTTCTTGCCTCTGGATATCTGTGTCGTGATGCTCTCGCCCCTGTTCAAGCTGGTGCTGGCCACCGCTGCGGTGATTCTGTGTTGGGCCTATTCGCCGGTGGGTATCCATATCGGCCTGGAAGGCTACAGCCCCGGGCACCTGGCCTTGCTGCGGTTCCTGATTGCCTCGCTGTTCATGGCCGCAATGGCGCTAGTGCTGAAGATCTCCCTGCCGCGCTGGCGCGACCTGCCCTGGTTGCTGGTACTGGGTTTCTTCGCCATCGCTTTTCATCACGTCAGCCTCAACTACGGCCAGCAAGGGCTGAGCGCCGGAGCATCCAGCGTGCTGGCGCAGTCCGCGCCGATCTTCAGCACGCTGATCGCGTTTTTCTGGCTCAGGGAGCCGGTCAGTGGCTGGCGCTGGCTTTGTGTGGTGGTCGGGCTGTTGGGGGCGGTGCTGGTGGTGGCCGGTGACAAGGGCCTGGGGGCGATCGAGCCGCGAGGGCTGCTGGTGCTGCTGGCGGCGTTTTCCTGGGGGCTGTACTTCGTCTTGCAGCGGCGCTTTTCCGGGCGTTATGGGGTGTTGACCACTGTCTGCTACATGGTCTGGGGCGGTACGCTACTGCTCTTGGTGTATGCCCCCGGGCTGACGCAGGCGGTGGCCCAGGCATCACTACGGGTGAACCTCGCGGTGCTGTTGCTGGGGCTGTTTCCCAGTGCACTGGCTTACCTGGCCTGGGCCTATGTGCTGGCACGGGTCGAGGTCAGCCGCGCGTCGATCGCGATGTACCTGATCCCGCCGGTGGCGATGCTGCTGGCGGCGACGGTGCTGGGCGAAACTCTGCAGTCCAGCGTGGTGCTGGGGGCGGCGGTGGTGCTGGGTAGCGTGATGGCGATGCAATTGGACGGGCGTTGGCGGTGGCGCCGGCGCTTGTCGGCGACACCTGCCAATGAGGTGCCTGCCGGGCAAGGCCGCTAGTGCCGGCCTTGCAAGTGCCAGCGCCGCGCAATGGCGGGGCGCTACCGGGCGGGATTCAGCTCTTTTTCTTGAACAGGCGGCCGATGAAGGCGGCAAGGCCCAATACCCCCAGAACGATGAATTTCTTGCCGGCCAGGAGCAGTACGCCGAGCTTGGCGAAGAGCCCTGCCTTGCTGGCGAGGCCGCCGGCCACCAGGGCGGCGAGCCCGTAGGAGGCCAGTTTGTCGGTGCTCGGGTTGTAGTCGGCGTAGCGGTTGCCGTCGGTGAAGTTGGTAAAGGCCAGCACCTTGGGAATCTCGCGTTTGATGGTGTCCAGGTCGTCCATTGAAGCCACGGCATTGAGTTCCAGCACGCCTTCGCGGCCCAGCACGCGGATGCTGTAGTTCAGGGTGTGGCTCTGGGCGCCTTCGGCCTTGAGTTCACGGGCCCAGTACATCTTGTGCGATTGTGCGTCATAGCTTGGCTGCTCGGCCCAGCCCAGCAGGTGAATGGCGCCGTAGCCCTGTTCCTGGCGCTGCTTGTTGTCTTCCTCGTCCGCTTCCTGCATCTGCTTGAGCAGGTCCTGGTAGTCGATCTTCGCGGCGTCGTCGTCGGAGATGTGCCCATCGTTCTTGTAGCTGATGATCACACCCCAGCCTTCGGCGGACAGCGGGCTGACGGCGCTGGGCACGATCATGCCCAGGGTGGTGAAGCCAGGTGGATTGCCCCAGCCCTCGGTGAGCAGCTTCTCGGTGTCCTTGGGGTTGAGGTAGTAGAACTCGTTGCTCAGATCGAGGCTGGCGATATCCCCAGGCAGCTTGACGTTGCCGTGGCGTGGGGAGAGCGAGGCGAGAAACTGTTCGGCTGTCTGGGGTTCGGCGTCCTTGCTCTCGGGCGCGGTGGCGGCGCTGGCAAGAAAGGGCATGGCGCAGAGGGCGGCCATGGCCATGAGGAGGCGCAGGTACTTCATCGTATTCCCTTACATTTTGTGACAAGTTGGCGGGGAGGATAACGATGAGTGCCGGGCGGCTCAATGTGGCGGTCGGTTTTATTTTGCTGCAGGGTCGGGCGCCGATACGGCGCTGTTTCAGTGCTGGCGACTCAGTCGATGGTCAGGTACAGCACCCGCAGGCGGTGGCCGTCCGGGTCGAGGGCCACCAGGGTGTAGCCGAAATCCATCTGGGTCGGCGGCTGGGCGATGGTCATGCCCAGGGCTTGCCAGTGCCGATGCAGTTCATCCACCGCTTCGCGGCTGTCCACGGCCCAGCCCAGTTCGCCGCCACCGCCGACGGCCTGAGCGCTCGGCTGAACAGTGTGTCGGGACCAGAGGCCAAGCTTGATCCCCGAGTCGAGGATGAACAAGGCGAAAGTCGGGCCGGATTCCACCGGCGGTTTATCCAGCAAGCGGCTGTAGAAATCTGCGCTGAGGGCGGGGCTGTCCACGTAGAGCAGGAAATAGGTGTTGGTGATCATGGCGACTCCAGAGGCCTTTGGATGGTGCATTGGGCGCAAGCTTAGGGGGCTGGCCTGTCAGTTCCTGTCAGGAGTCGTCGATTGAAAAAGAGGCCGGCTTATCGGTGTCGATAAACCTGCCTCTTGGAGTTGATTTGTTGCGGGGCTCAAGGCTTGGACAAGGCCTGGTCTACCGCTGCTATCAGCTTTCCCAGATCCTTCGGGGTGGCTTTGTGAATGACACCGAACAAATAAGCCCGCTGTTCCTCTTCGTCGCCCAGATCGGCGAAGAAGGCTTTCAGCTTCACTCCCAGTACTTCGGCTAACAGAAATAGAGCTTCAACGCTGGGGGTGTAGGTGCCGGTTTCGAAGCGGCTGATGGTTTTTGGGTCAAAACCGGTTTTTTCACCTAGTTCAGCCTGAGTAAGCCCCGCTACCTTTCGATAGCGCTTGATGGCTGCACCCAAACTTGAAATTTGCATCGCTCAATTCCCATTTAGAATCAAGAACTTAACGATAAATATTGGCATTAGACAACACCATGGTTCATCACCTTGCTTTGCAAAATGTGATGTATTTCGTAGAATCGGCGCTTCGGACAGGTATTTGGTGATCTAGTTTCAGAAGGCTGGTTTATGAAACAAGAAATCATTGCATTTCCCTTGTTCACCTAAACCAAGGACTTGGCAGAGGCTCGAACGTCTCGTAAATCCCGCCAACGCTCCGTCCGCCGTCCCCACCTGACGCCTCATCTGATCCTAGTTGATCTCCGTCGAATCGATGGTCAACTGCCGCGCAAACCGCTGTACGGCTGCAATCAGGGCGAACCTTCCGATTGAGCCGTACCGCCAGGAAAGTACATCGCGAATCAGCCTCTTGCCGGGTGCCGGTAACTGTTGATCGCAGGCTGTCTATGGAGTTCTAAAGTGCGTCTCAATTTGCCGGTCACCTCTGTCGAGCAGACCTTTCCCGACCAGCAGCGGCTCATATCCGCCACCGACATCAACAGTCACATCACGTACTGCAACGCCGAGTTCGCAGCGATGAGCGGTTTCAGCCAGGCCGAACTGATCGGCAGCACCCATAATCTGGTTCGCCACCCGGACATGCCGGCGGCGGTGTTCGAGTCGATGTGGGGTTATCTGAAGGCCGGCCAGAGCTGGATGGGGGTGGTGAAGAACCGTTGCAAGAACGGCAATTTCTATTGGGTCAGCGCCTATGTCACGCCGATCCTGGAGGACGGAAAACTGGTGGGCTACGAGTCGGTGCGGGTCAAGCCAAGCCGAGAGCAGGTCAGCCGCGCCGAAACCTTGTATGCGCGCCTGCGGGCCGACAAGGCGCCGGTTTGCGCCTGGCGCCGCATCGAGGCCGCAGCCCGGCCCTTGCTGCTGCCGGTGGCGGTGGCGGTAGGCTGCCTGGCCGCCTTCCACTGGCTGCCGACGCTGGCCGCCCAGGGCCTGACCGTCGCGGGTTTCGTGGCTGTCGGGCTGCTGGCCCAGCGCCGCCTGGGGCAACAGCTCAAGCAGATTGTCAGTAGCACACCGAACACTTTTGCCGATCCGATCTGCGCCCTGGCCTACAGCGAAGCACTGGGGCCGGCGGCGCAGTTGCAGATGATCCTGATCAGTGAGGAGGCGCGCCTAAAGACCGCCCTGACGCGCCTCAGCGATTTGGCCCGGCAGATGGCTACCGCAGCGGCCGATTCCAGCCAATTGTCCAGCCGCACCGAGTCGGCGCTGCTGGAGCAGCGGGCGGAAACCGACATGACCGCGGCCGCCATGACCCAGATGGCTGCTTCAATCACCGAGGTCGCTGAACACGTCCAGCACACCGCCAGCGAAGCCCACACCGCCAACCTGCTGGCCCGGCAGGGCAGCGAGGTGGCCGGCACCTCGCGGGATGCCATCCAGTTGCTGGCGCGCACCGTGACCCAGATCAACCAGGCCGTGGGCGACCTGGCCGGGCAGACCCAGGAGATCATGGTGGCGGCGAGTATGATCCAGGCGATTGCCGACCAGACCAACCTGCTGGCCCTGAATGCGGCCATCGAGGCAGCCCGAGCCGGTGAGCAGGGCCGTGGTTTTGCCGTGGTCGCTGATGAGGTGCGGGCCCTGGCCGGCAAGACCCGCGAGTCGACCCAGCAGATCCAGGGCATCATCCAGAGCCTGCGCGCCGGGGCCGACGAAGCCGTGCAGATCGCCAGCCTGGGCATCGAGGAGGCGGAGCAGGGCGTGCAGCAGGTGGTCCAGGCCCAGCAGGCGCTGCAAGGCATCGGCGCGGCAGTGGAGCGTATTACCGATATGAGCCAGCAAATGGCCGCGGCATCCCAGGAGCAGTCCCATGTAGCCGAATCGGTCTCCGAACAGATCAACAGTGTCGCCGTCACGGTGCAGCGCACTGCCGAGAATGCCAGCGCCGGAGTGGTTCGCGGCGCCGAGCTGGAAAACATCTCTTCCGGGCTGCGTGCCCTGGTCGAGCGGTTCAACCGCTAGCGACAGTGAGTTCGACTCATGGATGAGAAATACCGCAGGGCCGTCGATGCCGCCGCCATCTTCTCCGAGACGGACCTGGGCGGCAGCATCACTTATGTCAACGATCTGTTCTGCCAGGTCTCGGGCTACAGCCGTGAAGAACTGATCGGCGCCAACCACCGCATGCTCAGTTCCGGGCTGCATCCGCCGGAGTTCTTTGCCGAGTTGTGGCAGACCATTACCCAGGGCCGGGTGTGGAAGGGCGAGATCTGCAACCGCGCCAAGGACGGCAGCCTGTACTGGGTCGACAGCACCATGGTGCCGCTGGTGGATCAGCGCTCCGGGCAGGTGGTGCGTTATGTGTCGATCCGCTTCGATGTCAGCGAAAAGCGTCAGCTGTTGCATTCGTTGCAATGGCGGGTCGGCCACGACGTGCTTACCGGGCTGCCCAACCGGGCCTTTCTCTCGGACCTGCTGCACCAGGCTCTGGATTTCTCCCGGGCGCAGGATATTCCCCTGGCGGTGTGCATGCTCGATCTGGATGGCTTCAAGGCGGTCAATGACGGCTATGGCCACGCCTGTGGCGACCTGCTGCTGGTGGAGGTGGCTGCGCGGCTGCGCTCGATCATCCGCGGCGAGGACGTGGTGGCTCGCCTGGCCGGCGACGAGTTCGTGCTGATTTTACGTTACGTGCGCGACATGCTGGAGCTGCGCGCGGCGTTGCAAAGAGTATTGGCGACCATTTCCCAGCCATACTCGATCCAGGGCAAGGACATCAACGTCTTCGCCAGCATCGGCGTGACCCTGTACCCCACCGACAACCACGACGCCGACACCTTGTTGCGCCACGCCGACCAGGCCATGTACGTGGCCAAGCAGAGTGGACGCAACCGCTTCCACCTGTTCGATGTGCTGCGCGACCGTGAAGTGATGGTCACCTACCAGACCGTCGAGCAGGTGCGCCAGGCCTTGCTCGCAGGCGAGTTGCGCCTGTACTTCCAGCCCAAGGTGAACATGCGCACCGGTGAGGTGGTGGGCTTCGAGGCGATGCTGCGCTGGCAGCACCCGCAGCGCGGCATGCTGGGGGCCCAGGAGTTTCTGCAGCAGGTTGAGGAGACCGACCTGATCGTCGAGATCGGCGAATGGGTCATGGACCAGGTGATGACCCGCCTGCAAGGCTGGCAGCAGGCGGGGCTGGGCTGGCCGGTGAGCCTGAACGTGGCGGCGCGGCATTTCCAGCGCCCGGACTTCGTCGAGCGGCTCAAGGACATGCTCGCTCGCTATTCGGATGTGTTGCCGGCGTTGCTGGACCTGGAAATCGTCGAGTCGGTGGCCATCGACAATATCCAGCGGGTCAGCGATTGCCTCGATGCCTGCCAGGGGTTTGGCGTGCAGTTCTCCCTGGGGGACTTCGGCACTGGCCATTCGTCCCTCAGCTACCTCAAGCGCCTGCGCACCCAGACCATCAAGATCGACCGGCTGTTCGTGCGCGACATGCTGCACGACGCGGACGATCAGGCGCTGATCCAGGCGTTGGTGGGGCTGGCCCAGGCCTTTGGCCGGCGGGTGGTGGCCGAGGGGCTGGAAAGCCTGGCGCATGGCGAGCGCTTGATGGCCCTTGGTTGCGACGTCGCCCAGGGGGATTTCATTGCGCCGCCAATGCCCGCCGAGGCGGTGCTGGATTGGGTGCGCAGCTTCGAGCCACCGCAGGCATGGCGAAGCGACGAGCTTCAGGGCGAGGCGATGTCGGGAGGCTGAGCGCCGTCCTGGGGGCCGACGTAACGTTGGATGATGGCGTCGATCTCGCCGGACATCTTCATCCGCAACAGGGTGCGCAGGATGCGCTGGGCCGGCACTCTCGGATCGTTGCGTACATAGCAGCCGACGGCCTGCTCCTGAAGCACCGCGACGCTGTACAGCGGGTTGCCGGTGGCCTGGGTCTTGTTGAACCAGTCCAGGGTCCACTGGCTGGCGATGGCGTAGCGGTAACGCCCGACCACCAGTTTCTGCAGCACCTGCTCCTCGTTGCGGGCGTCGTCGCGTATCAGCTGGTTGGTGTCGAACAGCGGCTGCAAGGGGGTGTAGGTATAGCTGAGGACGGTGCCGATATGCTGGCGCGACAGTTGTTGCAGGTTGACCGCCGAGGGCTCCGGATGGGTGCTCACCAGCAGGTTGCGCTGGATGAACAGCGGCACGCTCCACAGGTAATCCCCGGAGAGGTTCGGCAGCCAGGCCTGGGCAGCGTAGCAGCGCACGTCGACTTCGCCCTGGGCCATGGCGTTCTGCACCCGGGCCCGGGCCAGGACATGAAACTGCGCCGGGGTACCCAGGTGCCGGGCCAGGCTGTTCATGGTGTCGAAAAGGATGCCATCGGTGGGCTGGTCGCCTTCGACCTCGATGGCCGGCATGGCCCAGCTGTCGGCGATGGCAAAGCGCAGGGGCGGCTCTGCGGCTTCCAGGCTGGTGCTTAAGAGAAACAGGGCGCACCAGGTCAAACGCATACAGTCTCCAGGGTGTCGGCGGGCGAGCAATCCTTTGCAAAATGCAAGCTTAGACAGATTAGGCGAGCGCGCCGGATGCAATTTCGCCCTTGCTCCGCTAGCATTACCGGCTTCCGCTTTCCAGTTGCGACGGTTTTCGATGAGTTATCAGGTTCTTGCACGTAAATGGCGTCCGCGCTCGTTCCGCGAAATGGTCGGCCAGACCCATGTGCTCAAGGCTCTGATCAATGCCTTGGACAGCCAGCGGCTGCACCACGCCTACCTGTTTACCGGCACCCGCGGGGTGGGCAAGACCACCATCGCGCGAATCATTGCCAAATGCCTGAACTGTGAAACAGGTATCACTTCCACGCCCTGTGGCACCTGTTCGGTGTGCTGCGAGATCGATGAGGGGCGCTTTGTCGACCTGATCGAGATCGACGCCGCGAGCCGGACCAAGGTCGAGGATACCCGTGAATTGCTGGATAACGTGCAATACGCACCGAGCCGCGGGCGCTTCAAGGTCTACCTGATCGACGAAGTGCACATGCTCTCCAGCCACTCGTTCAACGCCCTGCTCAAGACCCTCGAAGAGCCGCCGCCCTACGTCAAGTTCATCCTGGCGACCACTGATCCGCAGAAGCTGCCGGCGACCATCCTCTCGCGCTGCCTGCAGTTCTCTCTCAAGAACATGACCCCGGAACGGGTGGTGGAGCACTTGAGCCACGTCCTGGGCGTGGAGAACGTGCCGTTCGAGGATGACGCCCTGTGGCTGCTGGGCCGTGCCGCCGATGGCTCGATGCGCGATGCCATGAGCCTCACCGACCAGGCGATTGCCTTCGGTGAAGGCAAGGTCATGGCGGCCGATGTGCGGGCCATGCTCGGCACCCTCGATCACGGCCAGGTCTATGACGTGCTGCATGCGCTGATCAACGGCGACGCCAAGGCGTTGCTGGAGGCGGTGCGGCACCTGGCGGAGCAGGGGCCGGACTGGAATGGCGTGCTTTCGGAAATTCTCAACGTGCTGCACCGGGTGGCGATTGCCCAGGCATTGCCGGAAGGGGTCGACAACGGGCACGGCGATCGTGACCGGGTGCTGGCCCTGGCCCAGGCCCTGCCTGCCGAAGACGTGCAGTTCTATTACCAGATGGGCCTGATCGGTCGGCGCGACCTGCCGTTGGCGCCGGACCCCCGCGGCGGCTTTGAAATGGTCCTGCTGCGAATGCTGGCCTTCCGCCCAGCCGATACCGCGGATGCACCGAGACAGCCGCTAAAGCCAGTGGGGATCAGCCAGGCCACAGTTGATTCCGCCCAAGCCGTGGCGGCGCCGGCACCTGCCGTGCCTGTAGCGACCGTTGCCCCGGCTCCGGTTGTGAGTGCTCCAGTGGCGCCAGCACCTGTTGCCGCGCCCGAACCTGTTGCGCCCCCTGTGGCCGAGGCGGTCGCCGTCGAGCCCGAGCCGGTGGTTGCCGAAGCGGTGGTCGACCTGCCCTGGAACGATCCGGTGGAGCCACAGATCGAACAGCAGCCAGCGGTCGAGCCGGTGCTGGAGGTGGCCGCCGAGCAGCCTGAGCTGACGCCGATGCCGACCCCGACGCCGGACAGCGTGGTGCCGGACGCGCCGGAGTGGGTCAGCGCCCCGGTGCCGGAACCCACGGTGGCGGAAGTCGATGCCGCCACTCCGGGTATCGACCTGGACGACGAGCCGCCGCTGGACGAGGACTATATCGAGCCGGACATGGATTCGGCCTACAGCTACCTGGACGAACTGGCCAGTGAGCACGCAGCCGATCCGGCGCCGGAACCCGAGCCCGAACCTGCTGCCAAGCCGGCCACTGGCCTGGCCCTGGAATGGCTGCAACTGTTCCCGAAACTGCCGATCTCGGGCATGACCGGTAGCATCGCCGCCAACTGCACCCTGATGGCCGTGGACGGCGACCATTGGCTGCTGCACCTGGACCCGGCCCACAGCGCACTGTTCAACGCCACCCAGCAGCGTCGCCTCAACGACGCCCTGAACCAGTACCACGGGCGTACCCTGACCCTGGCGATCGAGCTGATCAAGCCCGAGCAGGAAACCCCGGCCCAGGCTGCATCACGGCGCCGTGCCGATCGTCAGCGCGAGGCCGAGGAGTCGATCCATGGTGATCCGTTCATCCAGCGGATGGTCCAGGAGTTCGGTGCAGTGGTGCGCCACGATACTATTGAACCTGTCGAGGCCCTGGCGGCTCAGGGTTGATCATTCAAAGGGCGCCGGGCCAGGGGCCGGGCGCCGTTTCCATCCCCGTACTTTGAGGTAATTCCCATGATGAAAGGTGGCATGGCCGGCCTGATGAAGCAGGCACAGCAGATGCAGGAAAAAATGGCCAAGATGCAGGAAGAACTGGCCAACGCCGAAGTCACCGGCAAGGCCGGCGGCGACATGGTCACCGTAGTCATGACCGGCCGTCATGACATCAAGCGCGTGAGCATCGACCCGAGCCTGCTGGAAGGCGTTAGCGAAGATGACCGTGAAGTGCTCGAAGACCTGTTTGCCGCTGCGGTGAACGACGCCGTGCGCAAGATCGAGTCCAACAGCCAGGAAAAGATGTCCGGTATGACCGCCGGCATGCAACTGCCTCCAGGCATGAAATTGCCGTTCTGATTCGCGCAAGCGCATCGAATGGACTACATAAAGCCAGGCCTTGAGCCTGGCTTTTTTTTGCCTTGGCGATCAGCACTGCGCTGTGGGTGGCAGCCGGCTGGCCGATGAAGGCCACAGCAGATCCATCTGCAGAAACATCGAACGTGATGCTATTCACAGGGTCTGCAACCTATACCCTTTCATTCAACCTTCCCTAAAGGAGTGTCCATGATGCCGCAAACATTGACCCTCAATCAGCGCGTGGTACTGGTCTCTCGGCCCGAAGGCGCGCCGGTCCCGGAGAATTTCCGCCTGGAGCGGGTGGCCTTGCCGGAACTGGCTGATGGCCAGGTGCTGTTGAAGACCCTCTACCTGTCCCTGGACCCCTACATGCGCGGGCGCATGAGTGATGCCCCGTCCTATGCGGCGCCGGTGGAAATAGACGAGGTCATGACCGGCGGTGCAGTGAGCCGGGTCGAGCGTTCGCTCAACCCCAAGTTCCAGGAGGGCGACCTGGTGGTGGGCGCCACTGGTTGGCAGAGCCACTGCATTTGCGATGGCCGCAACCTGATCCCGGTGCCCTCGGGCCTGCCCAGCCCTTCCATGGCCCTGGGTGTGCTCGGCATGCCCGGAATGACCGCCTACATGGGGCTGATGGACATCGGCCAGCCCAAGGCCGGAGAAACCCTGGTGGTGGGTGCTGCCTCCGGCGCCGTGGGGTCGGTGGTGGGGCAGGTGGCGAAGCTCAAGGGGCTGCGGGTGGTGGGCGTGGCCGGTGGCGCCGACAAATGCCGCTATGTGGTCGAGGAGCTGGGTTTTGATGCCTGCATCGATCACAAGAGCCCCGACTTTGCCGACGAACTGGCCCAGGCCTGCTTCAAGGGCGTGGACATCTATTTTGAAAACGTCGGTGGCAAGGTCTTCGACGGGGTACTGCCCCTGCTCAACCCCAGGGCGCGTATTCCCCTGTGCGGGCTGATCGCCCAGTACAACGCCCAGGCGCTGCCGCCGGGGCCGGATCGCCTGCCACTGCTGCAGCGCACCTTGCTCACCAAGCGGGTACGCATCCAGGGCTTTATTGTCTTCGACGACTATGGCGACCGCCATCCGGAGTTCATCAAGGCCATGGCGCCCTGGGTGCGCGAAGGCAAGGTCAAGTTCAAGGAGGACGTGGTCGAGGGACTGGAGCAGGCACCAGAAGCCTTCATTGGCCTGCTGGAGGGGCGCAACTTCGGCAAGCTGGTGGTCAAGGTCGCCCCGGACGCGAGCATTTGACGCTACCCCGAGGCGCGGGTATAAACCGCGTCTCGTTGTTTTTGTCGGACCTTTGCCCATGAGCTTCAGCCCCCTGATTCGCCAACTGATCGATGCCCTGCGCACCTTGCCGGGCGTGGGTCAGAAAACCGCCCAGCGCATGGCCCTGCAACTGCTCGAGCGTGATCGCAGTGGTGGCTTGCGCCTGGCGCAGGCCTTGAGCCAGGCCATGGAAGGCGTGGGGCATTGCCGCCAGTGCCGGACCCTGACCGAAGACGAGCTGTGCCCGCAGTGTGCCGATCCGCGTCGCGACGACACCCTGCTGTGCGTGGTGGAAGGGCCGATGGATGTGTACGCGGTGGAGCAGACCGGCTATCGCGGGCGCTACTTCGTGCTCAAAGGCCACCTGTCGCCTCTGGATGGCCTGGGCCCGGAGGCCATCGGCATTCCGCAGTTGCTGGCGCGTATCGAGGAGCAGGGCAGCTTCAGCGAAGTGATCCTGGCCACCAACCCGACTGTGGAAGGCGAAGCCACTGCGCACTACATCGCCCAACTGCTGACCAACAAGGGCCTGATCACCTCGCGCATCGCTCACGGCGTGCCTCTGGGCGGCGAGCTGGAACTGGTGGATGGCGGCACCCTGGCTCACTCCTTTGCCGGGCGCAAACCCATAGCGTTGTAAGACTGCGGAAGTCGGCTGACTGGCGAAGGATGCGCCACGCATTCTCTTGAAAACCAAGCAAGCGCTTGGTAAGTTCCTTCGACCCTTCAGAGGAGCTTGCCGATGTCTGCCTGCCAGGAATACTTCGACCCCAGCCACCAGTTGGTCCGCGACAGCGTGCGACGTTTCGTCGAGCGTGAAATCCTTCCCCAGATTGACGAGTGGGAGGAGGCCGGCAGTTTCCCCCGTGAGCTGTACCTAAAGGCCGGGGCCGCCGGGCTTCTGGGCATCGGTTACCCCGAGGCCCTGGGCGGCAGCCATGAGGGTGATCTGTTCGCCAAGATCGCCGCCAGCGAGGAGTTGATGCGCAGTGGCTCCGGCGGCCTGGTGGCGGGCCTCGGCTCCCTGGATATCGGCCTGCCGCCCATCGTCAAATGGGCCCGCCCCGAATTGCGCGAGCGGGTCGCACCGCTGGTGTTGTCGGGGGAGAAGATCAGCGCCCTGGCGGTCACCGAGCCCGGCGGCGGCTCGGACGTGGCCAACCTGCAGACCCGCGCCGTGCGCGATGGCGATCATTACCGGCTCAGTGGCAGCAAGACCTTCATCACCAGTGGCGTGCGCGCCGACTTCTACACCGTTGCGGTGCGCACCGGCGAACCTGGCTACGGCGGTATCAGCCTGTTGCTGGTCGAAAAGGGCACGCCGGGCTTCACTGTGGGTCGGCAGTTGAAAAAGATGGGCTGGTGGGCCTCGGATACCGCCGAGCTGTTCTTCGACGATTGCCGGGTGCCGGTGGGCAACCTGATCGGCGCCGAGGACATGGGCTTTGCCTGCATCATGGGCAACTTCCAGAGCGAACGCCTGGCCCTGGCCCTGATGGCCAACATGACCTCACAGATGGCCCTGGAGGAAAGCCTGAAGTGGGCGCGCGAGCGGGAGGCGTTCGGCAAGCCCATCGCCAAGTTCCAGGTGCTCAAGCACCGTCTGGCGGAGATGGCCACGGCCCTGGAGGTTTCCCGGGAGTTCACCTATCGCCAGGCGGCGAAGATGGCCGCCGGCAAGAGCGTGATCAAGGAAATTTCCATGGCCAAGAACTTCGCCACCGATACCGCAGACCGTATTACCCACGATGCAGTGCAGATCCTCGGTGGCATGGGCTACATGCGCGAAAGCCTGGTGGAGCGCCTGTATCGCGACAACCGCATTCTGTCGATCGGCGGCGGCACTCGCGAGGTGATGAACGAAATCATCAGCAAGCAGATGGGGCTGTAGGTGCAGGCTAGCGCTCGGTCAGGGAAAACTGGGTCAGGCAGAAGGTCGGGATCCCCATGTCCTGCAGCTTCTGCGAGCCGCCCAGTTCCGGCAGGTCGATGATCGCCGCGGCTTCATAGACCTTGGCCCCCATGCGCCGTACCAGATTGGCGGCGGCGATCAGGGTGCCACCGGTGGCGATCAGGTCATCGATCAACAGCACCGAGTCGCCTTCACACAGGCTGTCGGCGTGGACTTCAATGAAGGCTTCGCCGTACTCGGTCCGGTAGCCCTCGGCCAGGATGTCGGCCGGCAGCTTGCCCTGTTTGCGGAACAGGATCAGCGGCTTGTTCAACTGGTAGGCGATGATCGAGCCGATCAGAAAACCCCGTGCGTCCATGGCGCCGATGTGGCTGAAGTCTTCTTCGACATAACGCTGGGCGAAGCTGTCCGCCACCAGGCGCAGGGCCCGGGGAGACTGGAACAGGGGGGTGATGTCGCGGAAGATCACGCCCGGTTTCGGGAAGTCGATGACGGGGCGGATCAGGGATTTGATGTCGAAGGAATCGAAGGCCATCTTCAGGTGTCCTGGCGGGCAAATAGGCCGCGCCAGTATACCCGCGACCGAGCCGCCTGGCTCAGCCGCACAGGCTGTGGATCAGCCCTCCACCGAGCCGCCGGCGAGGGCGCAGAGCTGGATCGGATCGAGGATGTGCACTTCCTTGCCTTCGGCGGCAATCAGCTCGTTCTGCTGGAAACGGGTGAACACCCTGGACACGGTTTCCACGGCCAGGCCCAGGTAGTTGCCGATTTCGTTGCGCGACATGCTCAGGCGGAACTGGTTGGCCGAGAAGCCCCGGGCGCGGAAGCGCGCGGACAGGTTGACCAGGAACGTGGCGATACGCTCGTCAGCGGTCTTTTTCGACAGCAGCAGCATCATTTGCTGGTCATCGCGGATTTCCCGGCTCATGACCCGCATCAGCTGGCGACGCAGCTGTGGCAGTTGCAGTGCCAGCTCATCGAGGCGTTCGAAGGGGATTTCACACACCGAGGTGGTTTCCAGCGCCTGGGCCGAGACGGGATGGCTTTCGGTGTCCATGCCTGACAGGCCTACCAGCTCGCTGGGGAGATGGAAGCCGGTGATCTGTTCTTCGCCGCTGTCGCTCAGGCTGAAGGTTTTCAGGGCGCCCGAACGCACGGCGTACACCGAGTCGAAGCCGTCACCCTGACGGAACAGGAATTCGCCTTTTTTCAATGGGCGGCCACGTTTGACGATTTCGTCCAGCGCGTCCATGTCTTCCAAATTCAGCGAAAGTGGCAGGCAGAGGGGTGCCAGGCTGCAATCCTTGCAATGGGCCTGGTTGTGAGCGCGCAGTTTAACTGGCTCGGACATTCTAGAATCCTTGTGGGAAAACACACATAAGCCGTAAGGGTAACTCACGGGAGGAGGTTCCGGCCAGTCCGTGCCGTATTGACTGTTAGTCGTAAAGCTATCCTTTTATGGGTCGATAACCTGTTAACGAAAGTAACTTGGAAGGCTGAAATTATGTCGTCCGTTGGCGCTATTACTAATGGCAGCAATAACTTGCAGTCACTTCAAGAGCCCTCGACAAGTCAGGTTGACGAGCAACTAAGAGTTTCTCCATTAGTTGCAGAGCCAGTGATCGGGGAGGGCGTCAAAGTGTCGCTGTCTGGCGCCGGCCTGAACAAATCCGCCGCCGCCAAAGGGCGTGACAGTGATATCGAGGAAAGCGGCCTGCCGGAAAACATTCAGCAGATCCTCAAGATGATCAGAAAATTGCAACAACAGATTGCCGAGACCCTCGCCCAGCTCCAGGCGGTCATGGCCGACAAGCACCTGAGCCCAGAAGAAACCAAGGTCCGGATCGGCAGCCTGCAATCTGCCCTGGCAATACTCAACGGCGGTTTGCTGACCGCCAATGCCTCCCTGGCCAAGGCAATGAAAGAAGCGGGCTTGAGCCCTGAGCAGGTGATGAAGGCTGCATCCTTGATCATGAAATCCTAGATCACCCGGGAAAACCGCTGGCGGTTCTGCTGGCCCAGGTATGCATCGAACACCATGCACACTGAGCGCACCAGTAGGCGACCGGCTGGCAGCACGATGATTGCTTCGCTGCCAAGTTCAATCAGGCCGTCGTCGGCCATCTCTTCCAGTTCCGGCCAGAGTTCATTGAAGTAGCCGCGAAAGTCGATATTGAAAGCCTGTTCGATCTCTTCGAACTTAAGACTAAAGTTGCAGATCAGTTGCTGAATAACTTCCCGGCGCAGACGGTCATCGGCATTGCATACCAAGCCGCGACTGGTGGCCAGTTGTGCGCCAGCCAAGGCATTTTGATAGTGCGTCAGGTCGCTGCTGTTCTGGCAGTAGAGATCGCCGATCTGGCTGATGGCTGAAACACCGAGCCCAATAAGGTCGCAATGTCCATGAGTGGTGTAGCCCTGGAAGTTGCGTTGCAGGGTGGACTCTTCCTGGGCAATGGCCAGTTCATCATCGGGCAGGGCGAAATGGTCCATGCCGATGTAGCGATAGCCGGCAGCCGTCAGCTGTTCGATGGTGCGTTGCAGCATCTGCAGCTTTTCCGCCGGGGCAGGCAGTTCGCTGCCGTTGATCCGCCGCTGGGGCATGAAACGCTCCGGCAGGTGGGCGTAATTGAACACCGAGAGCCGGTCCGGTTGCAGGCTGATGACTTCTTCCACGGTGCGGGCGAAGTTTTCCGGGGTCTGCTTGGGCAGGCCGTAGATCAGGTCGATGTTGATGGAACGGAACTGCAGGGTGCGGGCCGCTTCGATCACCGCCCGGGTTTCATCCAGGCTTTGCAGGCGATTGACCGCGCGTTGCACTGCCGGGTCCAGGTCCTGCAGGCCGATGCTGACCCGATTGAAACCCAGCTCTCGCAGCAGGCCCATGGTCGACCAGTCGGCTTCCCGGGGATCGATCTCGATGCCGTAGTCGCCGGAGTCGTCGTCCAGCAGGTTGAAGTGCTTGCGCAGCAGGGCCATCAGTTGGCGCAGTTCATCGTGGTTGAGAAAGGTCGGGGTGCCGCCGCCGAAATGCAGTTGTTCCACCCGCTGGTTGGGGGCCAGGTGGCAGGCAATCAGTTGCATCTCCTGTTCCAGGCGCTGCAGGTAGGGCAGGGCGCGGCTGCGATCCTTGGTGATGACCTTGTTGCAGGCGCAGTAGTAGCAGATGTTGGCGCAGAACGGGATGTGCACGTACAGCGACAGCGGGCGCTGCGCCTTGCGGCTGTCGCGCAGGGCGTGCAGCAGGTCGAAGGCGCCGACCTGGCTGTTGAACTGCACTGCGGTCGGGTATGAGGTGTAGCGCGGTCCCGCCAGGTCGTAGCGGCGGATCAGATCTGTGTCCCAACGAATGGCGTCGAGCATGCGGGAATTCCCCCGGATAGGCTGGCAGTGTTCGCGAGTCTAGGAGGTTCGGGCCAGGGCCATCTTGACTTGTATCAAGGGTGTTCGGGAGCCGCCGGAGCAGTGCCGACGAGGCGTGCAGGCCCGGTTGCCGGGCGCCTCCCCGGGGTCAGTGGCCCATCAGCCAGTGCTGGTGAGGACCGGGCAGGGTCCAGATGCCGAAGAGAATGACCAGCACGCCGCCAGCCATGCGTACGCTGCGCCGACGCAGCAAGGCGGTGATCCGTTCGGCTGCCAGCCCGGTGGCCAGCAGCACAGGCCAGGTGCCCAGGCCGAAGGCCAGCATCAACAGCGCGCTGTCCAGGGCGCTGCCCTGGCTCGCCGACCACAGCAGGGTGCTGTACACCAGGCCGCACGGCAGCCAGCCCCACAGCGCCCCCAGGAGCAATGCACGGGGCAGGCTGGAAACCGGCAACAGGCGGCTGGCCAGCGGCTGGATATGCCGCCACAAGCCCTTGCCAAGGCCTTCGATGCGGGTCAGGCCACTCCACCAGCCGGCCAGGTACAGGCCCATGGCAATCAACAGCAACCCGGCCAGCACTCGCATGAACAGCGCCAGTGGACTGTTGGCTACAGCCCAGCCCGCCAGGCCCAGCAGCAGGCCGGCCAGGGCGTAGCTGAGGATGCGGCCCAGGTTGTAGGCCAGCAGCAGGCGCAGGCGTCGGCTGCGCTGTTCCGGTGGGATGGCCAGGGTCAGGGCGCCCATCAGGCCGCCGCACATGCCCAGGCAGTGGCCGCCACCCAGCAGGCCGAGGATCAGCGCAGAGACCAGCAGAGGGGCCAGTTCAAGCATGGGGCGGTTCCGATTTTCTGGCGGGGTCGGCTTCGCTGCTCGGTTGGCCCTTGGCCTCATCCACCGCGGCGGTATGGCTTGGGTCCTGGTCGTCGAACAGGATGCTGTGGGCCGGGCCGTCGAGATCGTCGTACTGGCCGCTGTCCACCGCCCAGAAGAAGATGTAGATGGCGATGGCCACGATCAGCAGGGCGGCCGGGATCATCACGTAAAGAGCTGGCATCTGGACTCCAGGCCCGGCGGCTCAGGCCGGCAACGGGCGGGTTTCGGGGGCGTCGGCGCTGTCGGCCGACCGCGGCATGCGGGTCAGGCGCAGGGCGTTGAGCACCACGGTCAGGGAACTGATGGACATGCCGACCGCCGCCCACACCGGAGTGATCCAGCCGAGGGCGGCGAACGGCAGCATCAGGCCATTGTACAGCCCGGCCCAGAGCAGGTTCTCGATGATCACCCGGCGCGTGCGGCGGGCCAGGCTGAAGGCCTGCACCAGGGCATCCAGGCGATTGGACAGAAGTACCGCATCGGCGCTGGTCTTGGCCAGGTCAGTGGCCGAGCCCATGGCGACGCTGATGTCGGCGGCGGCCAACACCGGCACATCGTTGACCCCATCGCCGAGCATCAGCACCTTGCGGCCCTGCTGGTGCAGCTGTTGCAGCACTTGCAGCTTGTCATCGGGGCGCAGGCCACCCCGGGCTTCGTCGATCTGCAGTTCGGCAGCGACACTGGCGACCATCGGCGAGCTGTCCCCGGACAGCAGCAGGGTGTGCCAGCCACGGGCCTTGCAGGCCGCCAGCAGGGCCGGAGCATCACTGCGCAGGCGGTCGTCCAGCACCAGCCAGGCGAGAGCCCCCTGGCTGTCACCGAGCAATAGCCATTGGCCGGCTTCATCGGGCATGGGCGGAGCGGTACAGCCACTGAGCTGGCAAACGTAGGCTGGTTGCCCGATGCGCAAACGCTGATCGCCCACCAGGCCTTCCAGGCCCAGGCCGGGGCTGCTGGTAACTTCCTCGGCGGCCACTGGGGCACGGCCGAAAGCCCGGGCGATCGGGTGCTCGGAACGGTTTTCCAGGGCAGCGGCCAGGCTCAGGCAGTCATCGCTGGACAGGGCCCCCAATGGCCGGATGGAACGCAGCGCCAGCCGCCCTTCGGTGAGGGTGCCGGTCTTGTCGAAAATCACTGTGTCGATCTGGTTCAGGCCTTCCAGTACATGGCCGCGGGTCAGCAACAGGCCGAGCTTGTGCAAGGTGCCGGTGGCGGCGGTGAGGGCTGTGGGCGTGGCCAGGGACAGCGCACAAGGGCAGGTCGCCACCAACATGGCCAGGACGATCCAGAACGCCCGTGAGGCGTCTAATTGCCACCACAGCAGCCCGATGGCGGCCGCGGCGATCAGCGAGAACAGCAGGAACCACTGGGCTGCACGATCGGCAACCTCCGCCAGCCGCGGTTTTTCTGCCTGGGCCCGGTCCAGCAGGCGCACGATGGCCGATAGCCGGGTGTCCTGGCCCAGGGCCTGGACCTGCACTGTCAACGCACCTTCGACGTTCAAGGTGCCGGCGGTCACCCTATCGCCCAGGCCACGGGGCTGCGGCAGGTATTCACCGGTGAGCAGGGATTCGTCGATGCTCGATTGGCCGTCGAGGATCTTGCCGTCTGCCGGCAGTACTGCGCCGGGATGCACCAGCACCCGGTCGCCCAGGCGCAATTCGCTGAGCAGGATGCGTTCACTCTGGCCGTCTTCATCCAGGCGCAGGCAGGAAGCTGGCAGCAGATTGACCAGTTGCGCGGTAGCCGCCGCGGTGCGCTCCCGGGCCCGGCGTTCCAGGTAGCGGCCGGCGAGCAGGAACAGGGCGAACATGCCGACGGCATCGAAATACAACTCGCCAATGCCGCTGATGGAGGTCCAGATGCCGGCCAGGTAGGCCCCACCGATGGCCAGGGACACCGAGACGTCCATGGTCAGGTGGCGGGTACGCAAATCGCGCATGGCGCCCTTGAAGAACGGTGCGCAGCTGTAGAAGACGATGGGCGTGGTGAGAAACAGCGCGACCCAGCGCAGGATCGTATGCAGCTCGGGGCTCAGGTCGATGTTGAATTCCGGCCAGGTGGCCATGGTCGCCATCATGGCCTGGAACCACAGCAGGCCGGCGACGCCCAGCTGGCGCAAGGCCAGGCGGTTTTCGCTGGCCAGTTGCTCGGAGGCGCGATCCGGCTGATACGGGTGGGCGGCGTAGCCGATGTGGCGCAGCTCGCTGAGCACTTGGCTCAGGGGCAGTTGGCTGTCGGCCCAGCGCACGTGCAGGCGGTGGTTGGACAGGTTGAGCCGGGCTTCAGCCACCGCTGGCAGGCTGCGCAGGTGTTTTTCGATCAGCCAGCCGCAGGCGGCACAACTGATGCCCTCCATGAGCAGCGTGGTTTCCGCCAGCTCGCCTTCGTGCCGGACAAAGGGCTGCTGCACGTCGGCGCGGTCGTACAGCGCCAGTTCGTCCACCAGTTGCACGGGCAGGGCTTCAGGGTTGGCCGAGGCCTCGCTGCGATGGCTGTAGTAGTGCTCCAGACCGCCGGCGACTATGGCTTCGGCCACTGCCTGGCAGCCCGGGCAGCAGAACTCCCGGGGTTGGCCAAGCACGACGGCGGTGAACCGGCTACCGGCAGGAACCGGCAGGGCACAGTGGTAGCAAGGCAGTGGCGTGGTCATCGGCGGTCTTTGTAATGTGGGAAAAACTCATCGCCGGCGCACCGGTTCCGCTGCAAGGGCAGGGGAGGCGACGGGCCGGCGATGTACGGCAGGTACTGCTCAGTTCAGGTCTTCGGCACCTTGCAGGGGCTCGTCGCCCAGCAGCAGGTCCTTGTCATGGCTGACCTGTTCTTCTTCGAACATGCGCCAGGTCTTGTCGCCCTCGACCCCCAGCAGTTCGACGAAGCGCCGCCCTTCGACCTGGTCGGTCAACTGGCCGATGTAGCGCCCGTGTTCGGTTTCGCTGCGCGCCAGGGTGATCTTGCGGTCCTTTTCCGGCTGGGTGGGCGAGATCAGGTTCAGCTCCAGGGTCTTGGGCTGGCTGTCACCGCTCAGGCGCAGTTCGACTTCGCCGGTCAGCTCATCGAGGTGCACGTTGGCGCGCATCTTCAGGGTCTGGGCCAGCAGCTCGCGGTCAAGGGAGCGGTTGATGCCTTTACCGGCCTCGTAGTAGTTGTCGTTGACCAGGTTGTCCGGGTTGTTCACGGCAATGGTCACCATGGACAGGGTCAGGGTCACGGAACAGGCGAGGATGCCGATGATGATCCAGGGCCAGAGGTGCTTGTACCAGGGGCTTGCGGCGGTGGCTGCGGGCATGATCACTTCTCTTAACGAATTTGTGGGCCGATGAACCGGCTCTTGGCTTCAACATGGACGCTGTCATCGTCGGCATCCTTGAGGATGAACTTCACCTCGTTGGTGGTCGATGGCAGCTGTTCGGGAGCAATCGACAGCTCCACCGGCATGCTGACGATATCGCCGGCCACCACGTGGATTTCGCGCTTGCCCTGCAGCTTCAGGTCCGGCAGGCCGGAGGCGTCCAGCACATAGGTGTGATCGCGCTGGTCCTTGTTCATGATCTTCAGGCTGTAGACGTTTTCGATCCGGCCTTCGGCGTTTTCGCGGTACAGCACCCGGTCCTTGCTGACATCGAAACCCACCAGCGAACGCATGAAAAATGCCGTAACCAGCAGGCTGATCATGGCCAGCAGCACCAGGGCATAGCCGATCAGGCGCGGGCGCAGTTTATGGGTTTTCTGCCCCGAGAGGTTGTGTTCGGTGGTGTAGCTGATGAGCCCGCGGGGGTACTCCATCTTGTCCATGATGCTGTCGCAGGCGTCGATGCAGGCTGCGCAGCCGATGCATTCGATCTGCAGGCCGTCACGGATGTCGATGCCGGTGGGGCAGACCTGGACACACATGGTGCAGTCGATGCAGTCGCCCAGGCCCTGGGCCTTGTAGTCGGCGCCTTTCTTGCGCGGGCCACGGGCTTCGCCACGGCGTGGGTCGTAGGAAACGATTAGGGTGTCCTTGTCGAACATCACGCTCTGGAAGCGTGCATAGGGGCACATGTAGATGCACACCTGTTCCCGCAGCCAGCCGGCGTTGCCGTAGGTGGCCAGGGTGAAGAAGCCGACCCAGAAGTAGGACCAGCCATCGGCCTGGCCGGTGAAGAAGTCGATGACCAGCTCGCGGATCGGCGAGAAGTAGCCGACGAAGGTCATGCCGGTGACGAAGCCGATCAGCAGCCAGAGGCTGTGCTTGCTGAATTTGCGCAGGAACTTGTTGGCGCTCATGGGCGCCTTGTCCAGCTTGATGCGCTGGTTGCGATCGCCTTCGGTGACCTTTTCGCACCACATGAAAATCCAGGTCCAGACACTCTGCGGGCAGGTGTAGCCGCACCAGATGCGGCCGGCATAGACGGTGATGAAGAACAGGCCGAAGGCGGCGATGATCAGCAGGCCCGAGAGCAGGATGAAATCCTGGGGCCAGAACGTGGCGCCAAAGATGAAGAATTTGCGTTCCGGCAGGTTCCACCAGACAGCCTGGTGGCCGCCCCAGTTGAGCCACACGGTACCGAAGTACAGAAGGAACAATCCGGCGCCGCCAAGCATGCGCAGATTGCGGAACAGGCCGGTGAAGGCGCGGGTGTAGATTTTTTCCCTGGAGGCGTAGAGATCGACGCTGTTGGTCGCGTTTTTGGCAGGCGGGGTAACGTCTTGTACGGGAATCTGGTTGCTCATCATTGCATCCCACGGCAGTGGAAAAATGCCTCGGTCGATGCGTGCCGACCGCGGTCAAAAGGGGTGTTGCAGTGGCGCAATGATACGCCTGTAGCTCTAGCGCAAGGGTGCGACCTTTGGTCGCGTTGGGAGAAATCAACTGATGGTGTAATGACTTGAATCAATTGACTTGTGGATTATGGACCCTTTTGCACGTCGCGCCGTTCAATTCTTCCAGGGAGTGAGCAGGCGTACGCCGCAGGTCTCGAAGTCCGCCATATTGTCGAATCCTGGCTACCGGGTTGCTGGAAAGGGTGATCCGCCGTCGAGCGTCAGCCGATGCCAGGCGCAAACAAAACGGCCCCGCCAATGTTGATTGGCGGGGCCGTTGGGTGTTGCTTTCAGGCGTCGGTCTTACTCGGCGTCGGCCTGCTTGTCACCGTGGGACAGGCTGTAGACATAAGCCGCGAGCAGGTGAACCTTGTCGTTGCCTTGCAGTTGTTCCTGCGCTGGCATCACGCCTTGACGGCCATAACGAATGGTCTGCTGCAGTTGGGCGAAGCTCGAACCGTAGATGAAGGCAGCCGGGTGAGTCAGGTTAGGCGCGCCCATGGCTGGGGTGCCTTTGCCTTCCGGACCGTGGCATACCGCACAGTTGGCGGCGAACAGCTTCTGGCCGTTGACCGGGTCGGCCTTCAGGCCTTCCGGCAACTTGCGGCCGTCGAGGTTGGTCAGGACATAGGCGGCAACGTCACTGACGCCTTGTTCCTTGATCACGTCCAGCCAGGCCGGCATCACTGCGTGACGGCCGCCCATGATGGTGGTCTTGATGGTTTCCGGCTCGCCGCCCCAGCGCCAGTCGGCGTCGGTCAGGTTGGGAAAGCCATAGGCGCCCTTGGCGTCGGACCCGTGGCAGACCGAGCAGTTGGATGCGAACAGACGGCCACCCATTTTCAGGGCTTGCGGGTCCTTGGCCACTTCTTCGATAGGCATGGCAGCGTACTTGGCGAAGATCGGACCGAACTTGGCGTCCGACTTGGCCATTTCCTTTTCCCACTCGTGGACGCCGGTCCAGCCGGACTGGCCGTTGGCGAACGGGGTCTGCTTCTCGTTATCGAGGTAGTTGTAGCCCGGCAGAACGCCTTTCCAGTTGCCCAGGCCCGGGTACAGCACCAGGTAGCCCAGGGCGAAGACGATGGTGCCGACGAACAGCATGAACCACCATTTCGGCAGGGGGTTGTCGTACTCCTCGATCCCGTCGAAGGAGTGGCCGACCGTCTCGTCGGTCTGCTCGGCGCGCTGGCCCTTGCGGGTCGACAGCAGCAGCCAGGTCAGGGCGAAGATGGTACCCAGACTGAGGACTGTGACGTACAGACTCCAGAACGTAGTCATTCTTTGTTACTCCTAGAAGCTTGCTCGACGTGCTTGATGGCGTCGGGATCATCCGCGAACGGCAGCAAGGTTGCGTCTTCAAACTCGGACTTGCGCTTGGGGCTGAACACCCAGAGCGCCAAACCGATGAAGGCCACCATCACAACAAGGGTGCCCAGGCCACGAATCATCCCGATATCCATCTAGATCACCGTTTGCTTTTGATGATGGTGCCCAGGCCTTGCAGATAGGCCACCAGCGCGTCCATTTCGGTTTTGCCCTTCACGGCATCCTTGGCACCGGCGATGTCTTCGTCGGTGTAAGGGACGCCGAGCGTGCGCAAGACTTCCATTTTCTTCGCGGTGTCTTTGCCGTCGAGCTTGTTTTCTACGAGGAACGGATAAGCCGGCATCTTCGACTCGGGCACCACGTTGCGCGGGTTGTACAAGTGCGCACGCTGCCAGTCATCGGAGTAACGACCGCCCACTCGGGCCAGGTCCGGGCCGGTACGCTTGGAACCCCACAGGAACGGGTGGTCCCAGACGCTCTCACCAGCTACCGAGTAGTGACCATAGCGTTCGGTTTCAGCGCGGAACGGACGGATCATCTGCGAGTGGCAGCCGACACAGCCGTTGGCGATGTAGACGTCGCGACCTTCCAGTTCCAGCGCGGTACGCGGCTTCATGCCTTCCACCGGCTTGTTGGTGACGTCCTGGAAGAACAGCGGGACGATCTGGGTCAGGCCGCCGATGCTGACGGCGATGACCATGAAGAAGGCCAGCAGGCCAATATTCTTCTCGACTACTTCGTGCTTCATCAGTGAGCTCCAACTACAGCGATCTGAGCAGCGGCTTCAGCTTCAGCCGGGTTCGAGGCGCGAACGGTGCGGAACACGTTGTACGCCATGATCAGCATGCCGGTGGCGAAGAACGCACCGCCCAGAGCACGGACGATAAAGCCCGGGTGGCTGGCTTGCAGCGCTTCGACGAAGGAGTAGGTGAGGGTGCCGTCATCGTTGATTGCACGCCACATCAGGCCCTGGGTGATGCCGTTGACCCACATCGAGGCGATGTAGAGCACGGTACCGATGGTAGCCAGCCAGAAGTGGGTATTGATCAGGCCGATGCTGTGCATCTGCTGACGACCGAAGACTTTCGGGATCAGGTGGTACAGGGCGCCGATGGAGATCATCGCTACCCAGCCCAGAGCGCCGGCGTGTACGTGGCCGATGGTCCAGTCGGTGTAGTGCGAGAGCGAGTTGACGGTCTTGATCGCCATCATCGGACCTTCGAAGGTCGACATGCCGTAGAACGCCAGGGATACCACCAGGAAGCGCAGGATCGGGTCGGTGCGCAGCTTATGCCAGGCGCCCGAGAGGGTCATCATGCCGTTGATCATACCGCCCCAGCTTGGCGCCAGCAGGATGATCGACATGGCCATGCCCAGGGACTGAGCCCAGTCCGGCAGCGCGGTGTAGTGCAGGTGGTGCGGACCGGCCCAGATGTACAGGGTGATCAGCGCCCAGAAGTGCACGATGGACAGGCGATAGGAATAGATCGGACGCTCGGCCTGCTTGGGTACGAAGTAGTACATCATCCCCAGGAAGCCGGTGGTCAGGAAGAAGCCCACGGCGTTGTGGCCGTACCACCACTGGATCATCGCATCAGTCGCACCGGCGTAGGCCGAGTAGGACTTGAAGAAGCTGACCGGCAGGGAAGCGTGGTTGACGATGTGCAGCATCGCGGTCACCACGATGAAGGCACCGTAGAACCAGTTGCCCACATAGATGTGCTTGGTCTTGCGCTTGGTGATGGTGCCGAAGAATACCAGGCCGTAGGTGACCCAGACGATCGCCAGCAGGATAGCCAGGGGCCATTCCAGTTCGGCGTATTCCTTGGTGGTGGTGTAACCCAGTGGCAGGGTCACGATCGCGCCGACGATCACCGCTTGCCAACCCCAGAAGGTGAAGGCCGCGAGGCTGTCGGAAATCAGTCGCGTCTGGCAGGTTCGCTGCACGACATAGTAAGAGGTGGCAAACAATGCACATCCACCGAAGGCGAAGATCACCAGGTTGGTGTGCAGCGGGCGCAGGCGTCCAAACGTCGTCCACGGCAGACCGAAGTTCAACTCCGGCCATACCAGTTGTGAGGCGATGAAGACACCGAGCCCCATGCCAAGGATCCCCCAGACCACCGTCATGATGGCGAACTGGCGGACTACCTTATAGTTATAAGCAGTCGGACTGATTGCTGTGCTCATTCTAAGGTTCCACGGTTTGGGTGTTTTATTAGGGATAAAAATCGGTCGCAAGTATGGAGAAAGCAGGGGGTCATTGCAACGCGCTATGACCTGGGTCAATGCGTTCCATGCCTGATTCTGCGGCCTTTCCCTATGCCGAGTAGGGACAAAAAATTGCCCTCGGACAAGCTGTCGCCATGGACAGGAAACGGGGGGGGCAGGTCGGTTGTAACCGGGTGTGTGGAAGCCGATGGATCAGCTGACAGGCGGTAAGAGAGTCGACAGCCGGTATAAACCAGCCTTTGCGGCCTGTCATCGAGCAGAAGCTTCGAACGTCACGGATACCGTTGGCCTGTGACCAGCCCGTGCCAGTCCCCATCGGGGCAAGCTTAGACCTGAATCAGATGAGTGCAAACGCGCTGCGGGAGAGGGTGCGACACTTGGTCGCAAAGGAGCGGGAAGTTGAACCACGAGCGGCAAGCTGCAAGTCGGGAACCCGCAGCTTGCCGTGACTCGTCTTACTGGGTGTTTTCAGCCTGTGGCTTGTTGCCGTGGGAAAGGCTGTAAACGTAGGCGGCCAGCAGTTGCACCTTGTCATTGCCGAGCAGTTCGCTCTGCGCTGGCATGTGGCCCTGGCGACCATGGCGGATGGTCTGTTGCAGTTGGGCCAGGCTGGTGCCGTAGATGAAGCCGGCGGGCTGGGTCAGGTCGGGCGCGCCCATGATCTGGGTGCCTTTGCCGTCAGCGCCGTGGCAGGCCACGCAGGTGGTGCTGAACGCTTGCTGTCCGGCTACCAGGTCGGCATCGCTGTCGGCTGGCAGGGGCAGGCCGGCCAGGTCATGGCGAACGTAAGCTGCCACGTTCTTCACGCCTGCTTCCTTGAGCACTTCGCCCCAGGCTGGCATGGCCGCCATGCGGCCGCCCATGATGGTGGCCTTGATGGTGTCGGCGCTGCCGCCCCACCGCCAGTTGTCGTCCGCCAGGTTCGGGAAGCCGAAGGCACCCTTGGCGTCGGAACCGTGGCAGACCGAGCAGTTGGAGGCGAACAGGCGTCCGCCCATTTTCAGCGCTTGCGGGTCCTTGGCCACTTCTTCCACCGGCATGGCCGCGAATTTGGCGAAGATCGGACCAAACTTCACGTCCGCCTTGGCCATCTCCTTTTCCCATTCCTTGGTCTGGGTCCAGCCGTCTTCATAGCCCGGCAGGATGCCTTTCCAGTTACCCAGACCCGGGTAGAGGATCAGGTAGCCAACGG
Organism: Pseudomonas sp. GW822-FHT06D10; assembly: GCF_058799535.1. NCBI lineage: Bacteria > Pseudomonadati > Pseudomonadota > Gammaproteobacteria > Pseudomonadales > Pseudomonadaceae > Pseudomonas > Pseudomonas sp. GW822-FHT06D10. The sequence goes on from NZ_JBXALN010000010.1 coordinate 197,911, forward strand.
AAAACACCAGGGTCCCGGCGAACAGCAGGAACCACCATTGCGGCAAGGGGTTGTCGTACTCCTCGATGCCATCGAAGGCGTGGCCCATGGTCTGGTCGACACTGCCCTTGGTCTCGCCCTTGCGGGTGCCGACCAGCAGCCAGGTCAGGCCGATCAGGCTGCCAATGGTCAGTACGCAGATCCACGTACTCCAGAAGGTGGTCATGGCCGAATGCTCCTTGTTGCAGGCTCTTGAGGTTGAGCGTCATCAGTTGTGTTACCGGCCGGTGCCGTGCCCGGCATCGGGTCGTCGGCGAAGGGCAGCAGGCGGGCCTGGGCAAACTCGGGATTGCGCTTTGAGTTGAACACCCAGATCGACAGGCCGATGAAGGCGATCATCACCACCAGGGTCCCGAGGCCGCGGATCATGCCGCTATCGAGTTCAAAACCCATGGCTCACCTCTTGCTCTTGATCGAAGTGCCAAGCACTTGCAGGTAGGAGACCAGGGCGTCCATTTCGGTCTTGCCCTTGAGCGTGGCGGTGGCGCCGGCGATGTCTTCGTCGGTGTACGGCACGCCCAGGGTGCGCATGACCTTGAGCTTGGTTTCGGTGTGGCTGCTGTCTACCGGTGCGGTCACCAGCCATGGGTAGGCCGGCATCTTCGACTCGGGCACCACGTTGCGCGGGTTGTACAAGTGCGCACGGTGCCAGTCATCGGAGTAGCGACCGCCCACCCGGGCCAGGTCCGGACCGGTACGCTTGGAACCCCACAGGAACGGGTGGTCCCAGACGCTTTCACCGGCCACCGAGTAGTGACCATAACGCTCGGTCTCGGCGCGGAACGGACGGATCATCTGCGAGTGGCACTGTACGCAGCCTTCGCGGATGTAGATGTCGCGGCCTTCCAGCTGCAGGGCGGTGTAGGGCTTCATGCCTTCCACCGGCTTGTTGGTGACGTCCTGGAAGAACAGCGGGACGATCTGGGTCAGACCGCCGATGCTCACCGCGAAGACCATCAGCAGCATCAGCAGGCCGACGTTTTTCTCAATCGTTTCGTGTTTCATGGCGGACTCCTCAGGCCATCTGCGCAGCGGCGTTGACTTCGGCTGGCACTGCGGCACGCACGGTGCGCCAGGTGTTGTAAGCCATCAGGAACATGCCGCTGAGGAAGATCGCACCACCCACCAGTCGCACGATGAAGCCTGGGTGGCTGGCCACCAGGGTTTCGACGAAGGAGTAGGTGAGAGTGCCGTCCTCGTTGACCGCACGCCACATCAGGCCCTGGGCGATACCGTTGACCCACATCGAAGCGATGTAGAGCACGGTGCCGATGGTAGCCAGCCAGAAGTGGGTGTTGATCAGGCCGGTGCTGTACATCTGCTCGCGGCCGAAGACTTTCGGGATCAGGTGGTACAGCGCGCCGATGGAGATCATCGCTACCCAGCCGAGGGCGCCGGCGTGTACGTGGCCGATGGTCCAGTCGGTGTAGTGGGAGAGGGCGTTGACGGTCTTGATCGCCATCATCGGACCTTCGAAGGTCGACATGCCGTAGAACGCCAGGGATACCACCAGGAACCGCAGGATCGGGTCGCTGCGCAGCTTATGCCAGGCGCCCGAGAGGGTCATCATGCCGTTGATCATGCCGCCCCAGCTTGGTGCCAGCAGAACCAGCGACATCACCATCCCTAAGGACTGAGCCCAGTCCGGCAGCGCGGTGTAGTGCAGGTGGTGCGGACCGGCCCAGATGTACAGGGTGATCAGTGCCCAGAAGTGCACGATCGACAGGCGATAGGAGTACACCGGGCGCTCGGCCTGCTTGGGTACGAAGTAGTACATCATCCCCAGGAAGCCCGCGGTCAGGAAGAAGCCCACGGCGTTGTGGCCGTACCACCATTGCACCATCGCATCGGTCGCACCGGCATACACCGAGTAGGACTTGGTGAAGCTGACCGGCAGTTCCAGGTTGTTGACGATGTGCAGGATGGCCACGGTGATGATGAACGCGCCGAAGAACCAGTTACCCACATAGATGTGCTTGGTCTTGCGCTGCATCAGGGTGCCGAAGAACACGATGGCGTAGGCCACCCAGACAATGGTGATCAGGATATCGATCGGCCATTCCAGTTCGGCGTATTCCTTGGAGCTGGTGTAGCCCAGTGGCAGGCTGATGGCCGCCAGGAGGATCACCAGTTGCCAGCCCCAGAAGCAGAACGCGGCGATTTTCGGCGCGAACAGCGTGGTCTGGCAGGTGCGTTGCACCGAGTAGAACGAGCTGGCAAACAGCGCACAGCCGCCGAAGGCGAAGATCACCGCGTTGGTGTGCAATGGCCGCAGACGGCCGAAGCTGGTCCACGGTAAGTCGAAGTTGAGTTCGGGCCAGACCAACTGGGCAGCGAGAAAAACCCCGAGCCCCATGCCGACGATGCCCCACACCACCGTCATAATGGCGAATTGGCGGACCACCTTGTAGTTGTAGGCGGTACTGATAGAAGTGTTCATGGTTCCCCATCCACGGTTCAGTTGAAGTGAAAGCGACTGCGCACGGCAAGGCGCGCTCACTTCGTCTGGAGTTATAGGCAGACTAAAAGCGAGGCAAGCATGAGCAATGAGCACAAGGCCAGTATTGACGGGGGTCAATGGGCGCAGTGTGTGCGGGAGCGGGGCTGGTTGTGGGATGTCGCGCAGGGCGTCGAGGTGCGGTCGGCGCCGACCCTGATCCTCGCCCATGGCGCCGGCGCGCCCATGGACAGTGGGTTCATGAACGATATTGCTGTACGCCTTGCGGGACATGGGGTGAACGTCTTGCGCTTCGAGTTTCCCTACATGGCCCAGCGGCGCCTGGACGGCGGCAAACGCCCGCCTAACCCGGCGCCCAGGCTGCTGGAATGCTGGCGCGAGGTGCATGCCCTGGTGCGACCTTATGTCACTGGGGTGTTGGCGGTGGGCGGCAAGTCCATGGGCGGGCGCATGGCCAGTTTGCTGGCCGATGAACTGCAGGCCGATGCATTGGTGTGCCTGGGCTATCCGTTCTATGCCGCCGGCAAACCGGAAAAACCGCGGGTGGCGCATCTGGCTGATCTGTCAGTGCCAAGCTTGATCGTGCAGGGCGAGCGTGACGCCCTGGGCAATCGCCAGGCGGTCGAGGCCTACACATTGGCAGCCAGTATCGAGTTGTACTGGCTGACGGCCGCTGATCACGATCTCAAGCCCCTGAAGGCCTCGGGTTTCAGCCATGAGCAGCATCTGGAATCTGCGGCGCTCAAGGTTGCTGCCTTCCTGAAAGCGCTGAGCTGATCCTGCAGGAGCGAGCTTGCTCGCGAAACGTTCACCCGGCCTTCGAATTTGGAGCGCGGTGAAGATTTATCGCGAGCAAGCTCGCTCCTACGGTTGTCGGGTGGGTTTGCGGGCATAAAAAAACCGGAAGCCTTGGCTTCCGGTTTTTTGTTGCCGGCCCTAAGGGGGGGCTTAGCGGTTGAAGCGCTCCACCAGCGAGTACTGGGTGTTTGCGGTGCGGGTCAGCGCTTCGCTGAGCTCGGCCGAATGCTGGGCCTGCTCCGAAGTCTGGTCCGCCAGTTGCGCGATGGTGCTGATGTTGCGGCTGATCTCTTCGGCCACCGAGCTTTGCTCTTCGGTGGCGGCAGCGATCTGGGTGGTCATGTCGGTGATGTTGGCCACCGCTTCGCTGATGCCCACCAGTGCCTGGTCGGCTTCCAGCACCCGGGCCACGCCTTCTTCGGCCTGACGATGACCAGCGTCCATGGTCTGAACGGCGGTGGCGGCTGTCTGCTGCAGCTTGGCGATCAGGGTATGGATCTGCCCGGTGGATTCACTGGTGCGCTGCGCCAACTGACGCACCTCGTCGGCCACCACGGCAAAGCCGCGGCCCATTTCACCGGCGCGGGCGGCTTCGATGGCTGCGTTCAGGGCCAGCAGGTTGGTCTGGTCGGCAATGCCCTTGATCACGTCGACAACGCCGCCGATCTCGTCACTGTCCTTGGCCAGTTGGGTTACCGTCAGCCCGGTTTCGCCCACCACCACCGACAGGCGCTGGATGGCTTCGCGGGTTTCGCCGGCGATATCGCGGCCACGGCCGGTCAGGCGATTGGCTTCTTGGGTTGCGTCGGCGGTGCGTTGCACGTGGCTGGCCACTTCCTGGGTGGTGGCGGCCATCTGGTTGACCGCGGTGGCCACCTGTTCGGTCTCGACCCGTTGGCGCTCCAGGCCGCTGGAGCTGTTGTGGGCCAGGGTGTCGGACTGGCGGGCCTGCTCGTTGAGGTGCTCGGCCGTGTCCTGCAGGCGGGTCAGGCAGGTCTTCAAGCGCGCTTCCTGGCTCAGGATCGACATCTCCAGGCGGGCCTGGGCGCCGCGGCTGTCGGTGTACATCTGAGCGATCAGCGGGTCGGAGGTGGTCTGCTCGGCCAGGCGCAGCAGGCGCTTGAGGCCGCGCTGCTGCCAGCTCAGGCCCAGCAGGCCCAGGGGCACCGAGAGCGCGGCGGCCAGGGCGAAGCCCCAGTGGGAGTTGAGCCAGGCACCGATCATGAAGCTCAGCTGGCTGACCAGGATGAACGGCAGCCAGTCCTGCAGCACAGGCAGCCACTTGTCACGCTTGGGAATGGCCGACTTGCCAGTGTTGATGCGCTGGTAGAGGGCTTCGGCGCGGCGCACCTGTTCGGCGGTGGGCTTGACCCGGACCGACTCGTAACCTACCACCTGGCTGCCTTCGAAGATCGGTGTCACATAGGCGTTGACCCAGTAGTGGTCGCCGGTCTTGCAGCGGTTCTTGACGATGCCCATCCATGGCAAGCCTTGTTTCAAGGTGCCCCACATGTGCGCGAACACCGCCGCCGGCACATCAGGGTGACGTACCAGGTTGTGCGGTGCGCGAACCAGTTCTTCACGGGAGAACCCACTGATCTCGACAAAGGCGTCATTGCAGTAGGTGATCACGCCTTTGGCGTCGGTGGTGGAAATCAACCGTTGTTGAGCCGGGAAGGTACGTTCGCGCTGAGTGACAGGCTGGTTATTACGCATGGTTTTTCAATCCGCAAGGCTTTGATAGGTTGTCGGCCGCTTCAACCGATTATTGAAATTATTTTTCAATAATCGGCTCTGGGTCTCATTGGCAGAATGTGTCGCTTGCAAAAAGCGCCGACAGGTTTCAGCCGGCGTTGGCGAGGGGCTAATCATTGACGTTCTTCCTTGGCAGTCAATAGTCCTGAAGTACTGGTTTGGTAAAACAGCTGGCGGGTTATCCGGCCAGCATCGGGTAGGTGAAGAGGCCGAAATGCAACAGGTTGAGACCGAAGTGAGTGGCTATCGCCGCCCCCAGGCCGCCAAAACGATAGGCCAGACCGTAGCCGACGCCGGCGATGCCTGCCAGTAGGGTCCATTGCCACCCCGCGCCCAGGTGCACCAGGCCGAACAGCAGCGCCGCGCACAACAGGGCCAGGTTCTCGCCGTAGGGCAGGGCCTTGAAGCGCCGGCTCAGGCCGCCCTGGATATAGCCGCGGAACAGCGCCTCTTCCACCAGGGTCACCAGCAGCAGGTTGTTCAGTACCCAGAGCCAGGCCTGCTCCGGCCATTTCGGCGCCCAATTGATCATGCCCAGCAGCAGTGCGCCGCCCAGTGCGGCTACCGCACACAGAGTCAGGGCCACGGCGGTGGCATACAGCGACAGGCGCAATGAGCGCCGCCCGACTATCCACGGGCATACCAGCAGCAGCCAGAAGCCGATCAGCGGCTTGTCCTGATTCAGGTACAGGGAGAAGGGCACGGCATCGTCGGTGAAGCGTTGCGGGTCGATGGCCCGGCCATTGTAGAACCCGGGCAGCCAGTGCATGGCCAGGGCCAGGGCGAGCACCACGAACAGGCCGTGGCCCAGGTACTGGCCGACGCGGCTGCGTTGCTGGCGCACGGCAAAGCCGGCAGCCAACAGCAGCAAGATCGACAGGGCGGCCAGCAGGCCTAGTTGCCCGTAGGTCAGGGCCAGTGCGTAGCCAATGGAAAGAAGTGCCAGGTACATCCATGGCAGAGCGGTCATGGGGAATCCTTGTTGCGTAAGAATGGGTATTGCAGAGACGTAGTACTGCGCCGGATCTGTAGTCGCCATTGCGACCGGTGAGTCAGATTTGGCGGGCGCGCAGTATAACCACCTCGTCCTGGTACGGCAGCCCAATGCAAAACACCGCCCGAAGGCGGTGTTTTTTTCAGGCAGCGTCAGGAGGCAATCAGTTGCCGCAGAACGTAGTGCAGGATCCCGCCGGACTTGAAGTATTCCACTTCATTCAAGGTATCGATGCGGCACAGCACCTCGATCTTCTCCTGGCTGCCATCCTCACGGGTGATCACCAGGGTCAGGTTCATCCGCGGCGTCAGTTCCGTACCGCTGAGGCCGAGAATGTCCAGGGTTTCCTTGCCGGTCAGCTTCAGGCTCTTGCGGTTCTGGTCCAGCTTGAACTGCAAGGGCAGGACGCCCATGCCCACCAGGTTGGAGCGGTGGATACGTTCGAAGCTTTCGGCGATCACTGCCTTGACTCCCAGCAGGTTGGTGCCTTTGGCCGCCCAGTCGCGGCTCGAACCGGTGCCGTATTCCTGGCCGGCGATCACCACCAGCGGCGTGCCGTCGGCCTGGTAGCGCATGGCTGCGTCATAGATCGCCAACTTCTCGCCGGTGGGAATGTACAAGGTGTTGCCACCTTCCTCGCCGCCGAGCATTTCGTTGCGAATGCGGATGTTGGCGAAGGTACCGCGCATCATCACTTCGTGGTTGCCGCGCCGTGAGCCGTAGGAGTTGAAGTCCCTCGGTTCCACGCCCTTGTCCCGCAGGTAGCGGCCAGCCGGGCTGTCGGCCTTGATGTTGCCGGCCGGGGAGATGTGGTCGGTGGTCACCGAGTCCCCCAGCAGGGCCAGTACCCGGGCGCCGCTGACATCGGTGATCTGCGGCAGCGGGCCGGCGATGTCATCGAAGAACGGCGGGTGCTGGATATAGGTGGAGTCGTCCTGCCACACATAGGTGGCGGCCTGCGGCACTTCGATGGCTTGCCACTGTGCATCCCCGGCGAACACTTCGGCGTACTCCTTGTGGAACATCCGAGTGTTGACCTGGGCCACGGCGTCGGCGATCTCCTTGCTGCTGGGCCAGATGTCCCGCAGGTACACCGGCTGGCCGTCCTTGCCCTGGCCCAGAGGCTCGCTGCTGATGTCGATGCGCACCGTGCCCGCCAGGGCATAGGCCACGACCAGGGGGGGCGAGGCCAGCCAGTTGGTTTTCACCAGTGGATGCACCCGGCCCTCGAAGTTGCGGTTGCCCGACAGCACCGAGGCCACGCTGAGGTCGGCCTGCTGGATGGCTTTCTCGATCGGCTCCTGCAGCGGGCCGGAGTTGCCGATGCAGGTGGTGCAGCCGTATCCCACCAGATCGAAGCCCAGTTGGTCCAGGTAGGGCGTCAGGCCGGCAGCCTTGTAGTAGTCGGTCACCACCTTGGAACCTGGGGCCAGCGAGCTCTTGACCCAGGGTTTGCGTTGCAGGCCTTTTTCCACGGCCTTCTTCGCCACCAGGCCGGCGGCCATCATGACGCTGGGGTTGGAGGTGTTGGTGCAGGAGGTGATGGCCGCGATCACCACGGCACCGTTTTTCAGGCGATAGGTCTGGCCGTCGTACTGGTAGTCGGCTTCGCCCACCAGGTCCGCGTTGCCCACCGCCACACCACCGCCACCTTCGCTTTCCAGGCGGCCTTCTTCCTTGCTGGTGGGTTTGAACTGCAGGTCGAGGAAGTCAGTGAAAGCCTGGGCAACGTTGGGCAGTGCAACCCGGTCCTGCGGCCGTTTGGGGCCAGCGAGGCTGGCCTCCACGGTGCCCATGTCCAGCGCCAGGCTGTCGGTGAATACCGGCTCCTTGCCCGGCAGGCGCCACAGGCCCTGGGCCTTGCTGTAGGCCTCCACCAGTTTCACCAACTCGTCGGGGCGCCCGGACAGGCGCAGGTAGTCCAGGGTGATGTCATCCACCGGGAAGAAGCCGCAGGTGGCGCCGTATTCCGGTGCCATGTTGGCGATGGTGGCACGGTCCGCCAGGGGCAGGTCGGCCAGACCGTCACCGTAGAACTCGACGAATTTGCCGACCACACCTTTCTTGCGCAGCATCTGGGTCACCGTCAGCACCAGGTCGGTGGCGGTGATGCCTTCCTTGAGCTTGCCGGTGAGCTTGAAGCCGATGACTTCGGGAATCAGCATCGACACCGGCTGGCCGAGCATCGCCGCCTCGGCTTCGATCCCGCCCACGCCCCAGCCCAGTACGCCAAGGCCATTGATCATGGTGGTGTGGGAGTCGGTGCCCACCAGGGTATCGGGGAAGGCGTAGGTGCGGCCGTCCTCGTCCTTGGTCCAGACCGTGCGCCCCAGGTATTCCAGGTTGACCTGGTGGCAGATGCCGGTGCCCGGCGGTACCACGCTGAAGTTGTCGAAGGCGCTCTGGCCCCAGCGCAGGAAGGCATAGCGCTCGCCGTTGCGTTGCATCTCGATATCGACGTTCTGCTCGAAGGCGCTGCTGCTGGCGAATTTGTCCACCATCACCGAGTGGTCGATCACCAGGTCCACCGGTGACAGCGGGTTGATCCGCTGCGGATCGCCACCGGCCTTGGCCATGGCGGCGCGCATCGCGGCCAGGTCGACCACCGCCGGCACCCCGGTGAAGTCCTGCATCAGCACCCGTGCGGGGCGGTACTGGATCTCGCGGTCGGAGCGGCGCTCCTTGAGCCAGGCCGCGATGGCCTTGAGGTCGGCGCCGGTGACGGTCTTGTCGTCTTCCCAGCGCAACAGGTTTTCCAGCAGGACTTTCAGCGACATGGGCAGGGTGTCGATATCACCCAGGCTCCTGGCGGCGTCCGGCAGGCTGAAATAGTGATAAGTCTTGTCGTCGACTTTTAGGGTCTTAAGGGTTTTCAGGCTATCGAGGGATGGCATTGAATGACTCCTTGTGGCCCGCACGGCTACGGGCCTGTGATACGGACAGAGAGTTAACCTAGCTCTGTTTGGGGCTTATAGCTAATCACTGGACTGCTGGGCTCAGTCCAAGGTTCCGAACTCGGTTATCATGCGCCGGTTTTCGTGACAGGCTTTGCTACAGGGCAGGTTTGCGCATCGATTCATCGCCATTTGCCCAGGAGATTCAATGAACACCCTGTTTATCCATTGCCGGCCCGGCTTCGAGGGCGAAGTCTGCTCCGAGATCGCCGACCACGCGGCCCGGCTGAATGTCGCCGGTTATGCCAAGGCCAAGCCCAGCACCGCCTGCGCCGAGTTCATCTGCACCGAGGACGACGGGGCCCAGCGTCTGATGCAGGGCCTGCGCTTCCCGGAGCTGATCTTTCCCCGGCAGTGGGCCCGGGGCGGCTTCATCGACCTGCCGGAAACCGACCGCATCAGCGTGATCCTTGCCTACCTGGCCAACTTCCCGCAGTGCGGCAGTCTGTGGCTGGAAGTGGTGGACACCAACGATGGCAAGGAGCTGTCCAACTTCTGCAAGAAGTTCGAAGCACCCCTGCGCAAGGCCCTGACCGCGGCCGGCAAGCTGGTGGACGACGCGACCAAACCGCGCTTGTTGCTGACCTTCAAGAGCGGTCGGGAAGTCTTTGTCGGCCTGGCTGATGCCGGCAACTCGGCCATGTGGCCCATGGGCATTCCACGGCTGAAATTCCCCCGGGAAGCGCCGAGCCGCTCGACCCTGAAGCTGGAAGAGGCCTGGCACCATTTCATTCCTCGGGACCAGTGGGACGAGCGTCTGCATGGCGACATGACCGGCGTCGACCTGGGGGCTGCCCCGGGCGGCTGGACCTGGCAACTGGTCAACCGCGGCATGCTGGTGACCGCCGTGGACAACGGCCCCATGGCTGAAAGCCTGATGGACACTGGCCTGGTGCAGCACCTGATGGCGGACGGCTTTACCTACAAGCCCAGGCAGCCGGTGGACTGGATGGTCTGCGACATCGTCGAGAAACCGGCGCGCAACGCCGCGCTGCTGGAGACCTGGATCGGCGAGGGGCACTGCCGCGAGGCGGTGGTCAACCTCAAGCTGCCGATGAAGCAGCGCTATGCCGAAGTGAAGCGCTTGCTGGAGCGCATCGAAGAAGGCTTCAAGGCCCGGGGCATTCGCGTGGCCATTGGCTGCAAGCAGCTGTACCACGACCGCGAGGAAGTCACCTGCCACCTGCGGCGCCTGGATCTGAAAAAGCCCAAATCGGCGTAGTAGGCGAAATACCGCCGCTTCCTGGTAGGAGCCGGCTTGCCGGCGAAAAAGGCCCCGCACTGGTGCAAGGCGTGAGGATGCCTTCGCTGGCAGCCAGCTCCTACGGCAGGACCGGGGCCGTGGAATAACGGCAACAGATGAACCGATGGCGGTATTGCGCGACAATGCCGGCCAGTTTCAGGAGTGATTCATGAGTCAGATTATCGATACGCCGGTTGACGGCACCCTCGACGCCACCGGCCTCAACTGCCCGGAGCCGGTGATGATGCTGCACCAGCACATCCGCGACCTGCCGCCGGGCGGGCTGTTGAAGGTGATTGCCACCGACCCCTCCACCCGCCGCGACATTCCCAAGTTCTGCGTGTTTCTCGACCATGAACTGGTAGCGCAGCAGGAAGAGGCAGGTACCTACCTCTACTGGATCCGCAAGAAGCTCGATTAACCCGCCGAGCGGCTGATGCGGATCTGCTTGCGCGCGCTGCGGGTCAGGCGGATCGACAGCATCAGCGCCGCGCAGCTCAAGCCCACGATCAGGCCCTCCCACAGGCCGCTCGGGCCCCGCGCCGGGCCGAACCAGTCGGTCAGGCCCAGGGCGTAGCCCACCGGCAAGCCAATCCCCCAGTAGGCGAACAGGGTCAGGATCATGGTCACCCGAGTGTCCTGGTAGCCGCGCAATGCGCCGGCCGCCGTGACCTGGATGCCATCGGAAAACTGGAACAGCGCCGCATACACAATCAGCATCGAAGCGACCTGAATCACCATCGGGTCGGTGGTGTAGATGGTGGCGATGGGCTCACGCAGGAAGAACATCAGGCTCGCCGAAAGGCAGGCGTAGGCCAGTGACGTGGCCATGCCGACGCCGGCGCTGAAGCGCGCATTGCGGGGTTGCTGGCGGCCCAGGGCCTGGCCGACCCGCACGGTCACCGCCATGGCCAGGGAGTAGGGAATCATGAACATCAGGGCGCTGACGTTGAGGGCGATCTGGTGCCCGGCCACCACCGTGGCCCCCAGGCTGCCGATCAGCAGGGCGATCACCGCGAAAATGCTCGATTCGGCGAACACTGCAATGCCGATGGGCAGGCCGATGCTCAGCAAGCGCCCGATCATCGCCCCTTGCGGCCAGTCGAAGCGGCTGAACAACTGGATCTTGCGGTAGGCCGGTGCCCAGAAAATCCAGCCGGCCATGCCCAGCATCATGGCCCACATCACGATGGCCGTGGCCCAGCCGCAACCGACGCCGCCCATGGCCGGTACACCGAAATGGCCATAGATGAAGATGTAGTTGATGGGGATGTTCAGGGCCAGGCCTCCCAGGCCGATGACCATGCTCGGCACCGTGCGGCCCAGGCCATCGCTGAGGCAGCGCAGCACGTAGTACAGCGCTACCGCCGGCAAGCCACTGGCGATGCCGTGCAGGTAGCCCATGCAGGGCTTGATCAGTTCCGGATCGACATTCATCAGGTGCAGCACCGGCTCGGCACTGATCAGTATCAGCAGGGCCGAGATCCCGGCCACCACGGCGAGCCACAGTGCCTGGCGCACCAGCGGGCCGATCTCGTGCAGGTTGCCGGCGCCGAAGCGCTGCGCCACCTTGGGCGTGGTGGCCAGCAGGGTGCCGGTCATCAGCAGGAACACCGGAATCCAGATCGAGTTGCCCAGGGCGACGGCTGCCAGATCCCGCGGGCCGACCCGGCCGGCCATCACGGCATCGACAAAGCCCATGGCGGTGGTGGCCACCTGGGCAATCATGATGGGCAGGGCCAGTACCAGCAGGTCATGCAGTTCACGGCCGACCCGGGCAGGGCGGCTGGTGGCGGTGGCGGCAGGGGAGTCAGTCACGGAATTCACGGGGCGTAGCGTCCATAGGTGGTGTTGCGCAGGACGCGACAGTCTACGCGTTGACATCTCAGTCAGGAAAACATCCCGTGTTGTGGATTTGTAAGCGCCGGGGGGGGTGAAAATGCCGGTTCGCGCGCATGCCGCGCTAGCCCGGCCTGGCATCTGCGCCTACACTGCGGCTCCGCCAGAGGAGCCTGCCATGTTGATTGTTGCCGACGAAAATATCCCCCTGATCGAAGAGTTCTTTGCCGGTTTCGGCGAGATCCGGCGTTTCCCCGGGCGCGCCATCGACCGGGCGACCGTGGAGCAGGCAGATGTGTTGCTGGTGCGCTCGGTGACCCAGGTCGACCGCCAGTTGCTGGAAGGCAGCCCGGTGCGGTTTGTCGGCACCTGCACCATCGGCACCGATCACCTGGACCTGGAATATTTCCAGCAGGCCGGGATCACCTGGTCCAGCGCCCCGGGCTGCAACGCCCGGGGCGTGGTGGACTATGTGTTGGGCAGCCTGCTGACCCTGGCCGAGATCGAAGGCGTGGACCTGGCGCAGCGTTGCTATGGCGTGGTCGGTGCCGGTGAAGTGGGCGGGCGCCTGATCCAGGTGCTGCGCGGCCTGGGCTGGAATGTGCTGGTCTGCGATCCGCAGCGGCAGGCGGCGGAAGGCGGTGACTATGTCAGCCTGGAGCAGTTGCTCGAGCGCTGCGATGTCATCAGCCTGCACACACCCCTGACCAAGAGCGGGCAAGACTCCACCTGGCACCTGCTGGATCGCCAGCGGCTGAACCGGCTCAGGCACGGCACCTGGCTGATCAACGCGGCCCGTGGCCCGGTGGTGGATAACCGGGCCCTGGCTGAGGTCCTGCGCCAGCGCGAGGACTTGCAGGCGGTGCTGGATGTCTGGGAAGAGGAGCCGACGGTGGATGCTTCCCTGGCGGACCTCTGCGTGCTGGCGACGCCGCATATCGCCGGTTACAGCCTGGACGGCAAGCAACGGGGCACGGCGCAGATCTATCAGGCCTACTGCCGTTTCCTCGGGCAGGCCGAGCAGGTCAGCCTGTCGGCCTTGCTGCCGGCGCCCTGGGTGCCTCAGGTCAGCCTGAATGCCAATGCGGACCCGGCCTGGGCCCTGGCGATGATCTGCCGTGCCGTGTATGACCCGCGTCGTGACGATGCGGATTTTCGCCGTAGCCTGTCGGATGATGTAGCTCAGCAGCGCAGCGCCTTCGATGGTCTGCGCAAGCATTATCCGGAGCGCCGCGAGATCGACGGCCTGGAAGTGCGCATCCAGGGCGAGTCCGCGGCCTTGAGCCGGATCGTCCGTGCCTTGGGTGCCAGGGAAGCCTGAAACCGCGCATAAAAAACCCGGCCGCAAGGCCGGGTCAAGAGGACGTGAGGCTGTGTGTCAATCTTGCCGAGCAGGCTTGACCAGTCGCTTTTCCAGTTCGCGGCAGGCGTTCTGGATCATGTCTTCAGTAATAGGTACTTCGCGACCCTGGGCGTCGATGATGGCACACCCCAGAGACTGGTTCGGCTGGGTACGGATCACTTGAATCTTGTCATTGCTGCTGTGTTGCAAGGACATGGCCTGTCTCCTCATCAGGTTGTGTGCTTACTCTAGAATGGCCGGGTGACCAAGCTGTTACAGACCGCCGCGAGGGCTGGCCCGGCGACTTCACTCCAACAGAAATGCCCGGGGAGTGCCAGCCACGGATTAGACCGATAATCTCTAGGCTCTAGTGTCAGCGGTCATAATCAACCTGACTCATTGTGATTTACCAAAGTTCCTGCGAATTCATCTCGTTGCCGTTGCTGCAACGAACGGCTCGCCGGTGCGTCAATGGATGAACAGCATGCTTTCTTCTCGTCACCGCCGGGCGCTGCATCTGGCCAGCCGCTTTGTCGCTCCCTACCGTTGGCAGGCGCTGGGCGCCTTGCTGGCACTGATAGTTACCGCCGGCATTACCCTGTCCATGGGGCAGGGCATTCGCCTGTTGGTGGACCAGGGCTTCATGACTCAATCGCCCCATCTGTTGAACCAGTCCATCGGCCTGTTCCTGCTGCTGGTGCTGGCGCTGGCGGTGGGCACCTTCGTGCGCTTTTACCTGGTGTCGTGGATTGGCGAGCGTTGCGTGGCGGATATCCGGCGCCAGGTGTTCAATCACCTGATCTACCTGCATCCCGGGTTTTACGAAAACAACCGCAGCTCGGAAATTCAGTCGCGCTTGACCGCGGATACCACCTTGCTGCAATCGGTGATCGGGTCTTCGCTGTCGCTGTTTTTGCGCAATGCGCTGATGGTGCTGGGGGGGATCGTGCTGCTGTTTGTCACCAACCCCAAGCTCACCAGCATTGTGGTCATCGCCTTGCCGCTGGTGCTGGCGCCAATCCTGATCTTCGGTCGGCGGGTGCGCAGCCTGTCGCGCCTGAGCCAGGACCGGATTGCCGATGTCGGCAGCTATGTCTCGGAAACCCTCGGCCAGATCAAGACGGTCCAGGCCTACAACCACCAACCCCAGGATGAACGGCGGTTTGCCGTGACCGTGGAGCAGGCGTTCGACACGGCGCGCAAGCGGATTGTCCAGCGTGCCTGGCTGATCACCCTGGTGATCGTCCTGGTGCTGGGGGCGGTGGGGGTGATGCTCTGGGTCGGTGGCATGGACGTGATTGCCGGGCGCATCTCCGGCGGCGAGCTGGCGGCATTCGTCTTCTACAGCCTGATTGTCGGCAGTGCCTTCGGCACCCTGAGCGAAGTGATCGGCGAGTTGCAGCGCGCGGCCGGCGCGGCGGAGCGGATTGCCGAATTGTTGCGGGCGGACAATATCATCCAGCCGCCCGCCGACGGGCTGGTAAGCCTGCCGGCGCGGGTGCGGGGTGATCTGGAGTTGGACGGTCTGCGGTTTTCCTATCCGTCGCGGCCCGACCGCTTCGCGATCGATGGTTTGAGCCTGAGCATCCGGGCCGGAGAGACTCTGGCGTTGGTGGGGCCTTCCGGGGCTGGTAAATCCACCCTTTATGATCTGTTGCTGCGCTTCTACGACCCGCAGCAGGGAAGGATCCTGCTGGATGGCGTGGCCCTGACCCAGCTCGACCCGCTGGACTTGCGCCGCTGCTTCGCCCTGGTTTCGCAAAGCCCGGCGCTGTTCTACGGCAGCATCGAGGAGAACATTCGCTACGGCAATCCCGAGGCGACCCTGGCCCAGGTCCAGGAAGCGGCGAAGATCGCCTATGCCCATGAGTTCATCGAACAGATGCCCGAGCGCTACCAGACCCACCTGGGGGATGCCGGGCTTGGCCTTTCGGGCGGCCAGCGCCAGCGCCTGGCGATAGCTCGGGCCTTGCTGGTGGACGCGCCGATCCTGCTACTGGACGAAGCCACCAGCGCCCTCGACGCGCAAAGCGAGCATCTGATCCAGCAGGCCTTGCCCAGCCTGATGAAGAACCGCACCACCCTGGTGATCGCCCATCGCCTGGCCACGGTGAAGAATGCCGACCGGATCGCGGTCATGGACCAGGGCAGGCTGGTCGCGGTGGGTACCCACCAGCAACTGATTGCCAGCAACCCCTTGTATGCGCGCCTGGCGGCCCTGCAATTCAGCGATGGCTGAGCCCACGCCCCCCTGATCCCTGTAGTCGCTGCTGAGCCGGCGAGGCTGCGCACGAGCACGTAGTCCTCGCCAACGTAGCGAGCGCTTTACGGCCACTTCGCGCCCGGTCGCAGGCTCGGCAGCGGCTATAGGTATTGGGGGGGGAGATACAAAAATGCCCGCATTGCTGCGGGCATTTTTTGTTGTGGGTCGGTGCTTACTGATCGTCGAAGTAGCGTTCGTGCCAGTCGACCAGGGGCTGCGGCGAATTGAGCTTCTGGCCGTAGATCACCGAGTAGGACAGTACGTTCTGCACGTACTGGCGGGTTTCGTCGAAAGGAATGCTTTCCACCCAGACATCGAAACTCAGGTGGTCGGCCCCCTTGAGCCACTGGCGCACCCGCCCGGGGCCGGCGTTGTAGGCGGCGGAAGCCAGTACCCGGTTGCCGTTGAACTGGCTGTGGACCTGGCTCAGGTAGGCGGCGCCCAACTGGATGTTCTTGTCCGGGTCCAGCACTTGCTGGGGCGAGGCCAGGGGAATGCTGAACTTGCGCGCGGTTTCCTTGGCGGTGCCGGGCATCAGTTGCATCAGGCCGCTGGCGCCGACGCCGGAACGGGCGTCGTCCATGAAGGCGCTTTCCTGGCGGGTAATGGCGAACACCCAGCTGGAATGCAGGCCGCGAACCTTGGCTTCGCGCACCAGGGTGTCGCGGTGGGCCATGGGGAAGCGGATGTCCAGGTCATCCCAGTACTGGGCCTGGCTGATGGTGCGAATGGCCGGGAAGTACCATTTCAGGTCGTAGGCCAGCTTGGCCTGGGCAACCATTTCGTCGCGGTTGAAATGCCGGCTGACGTGGTACCACTCGCGGCGGCCGTCGACGATCTGCCCGCGGGCATGCAGCTCCAGGGCGCGGCGTACACCCGGGGTGTTGCGTACCTTGTTGATCACGGCCTGGCTGAGCATCAGCGGCTGGTTGTTGAGCTGGTAGGGCGCCTTGGCGTGATCGGCGGCAAGGAAGCCGTAGAAATCCCGCTCCCGGGCCAGGCCCTTGAACAATACCTGGGCCTGAGGGTTCTTCGGTTCGGCCAGTTCCAGGCTACGGGCCTGCCAGTAGCGCCAGCGGTTGGTGGTGGCCAGGTCCTGGGGCAGCTTGCGGGTCAGCTGGTAGGCGTCTTCCCAGCGCGCCAGGCGCAGCAGCAGGCGCAGGCGCCATTCGGAGACGGTGTTGTCCCGCAGCTCGGGATCGTACTTGGTCATCACGTCCAGGGCGCGGCTGTCGAAGCGCCGTGCCAGGGTCAGGCCGATCTCGCGGGCGATGGCCACTTTTTCGTCACGGGAAAAGTGCATGCTGCTGGCATAGCCATCCAGCAGGGCCATGGCCTTGTCCGGATCCTGGCGCGCCAGGCGGCGCAGGCCGAGGCCAACCACGTCGGACATGGCTTCATCGGCAGGCTGGAAGCGCGAGGGCTGGCTCAGCAGTTCGGGTTTTTGCGCCACGTCCACCAGCAGGCGGCCCTGGGGCGCCAGGGTGGTCATGCTCTTTACCAGGCTGTTGGCCAGGGGATAGTTGCGGGCCTCGGCAGCCAGTTTGGCTCGCTGCCAGCGCTTCTGTTCGGTCAACTGGCCTTCGGCGGCCCACTGGGCGAACAACGCGTCGCAGGCAGCAGGTTGGGATTTGCCGGTCAGCCAGAGCTTCTCGGTGGCGGCGTAGCCTTCGGCCTTGAGGTTGTGCCCCAGCTGGTACTGGCCATTGAGGCAGTCCAGTTCGGTGAAGTTGAGTTTCGGATCGTAGTACTTGGTGAAGGTCGCCCAGTCGCCGCGTTCGGCCAGCCAGCGCAACCAGCGCAGTTTCATCCAGTTGGCCTGGGGCAGGTCGCCATGTTCGGCGAGGAACTTCTCGATCTCGGGGTTGCTGGCGGATTTCAGCCGGGCTGTGAGCTCGTCGTAGGCCAGGTAGGGCTCCAGCGGATAGTCGCGCAGCGCATCGGCATAACGGAAATAAGGGCCGGAATCGCCTTTGGCCAGGGCGCGCTTGGCTTCATCGTAATACTGGCGCTGTAGAGTCAGGTCTGCCGCCTGGGCGCAGTGGACGGCTGTGGTGGAAAGAAGCAGGCAAGATAAAACACTGAAAAGGCGACTGCGCATGAGACATCCGGGCAGAGAAATCATGACAAGTGCCGACAGGGCCAACACTGATTGCTCACTAGCTTAGCCTTTTGCCAGCAACCGGTGAAAGCTTTGCCGGCCTGCTGGCATCAGTTGGCAACAAATGTGCCGCGAGCACCCTCTTGGGCGAAATACCCGGCCTTCTGTGGGCTCAACTCAGGTAGAATGCGCGCCCGGTTTTTGGAGAAGAACATGACCCTGCTCAAATTCAGCGATGTGTCCCTTGCTTTCGGCGCCATGCCGTTGTTGGACAAGGTGTCCTGGCAGATCGCCCGTGGTGAGCGGGTGTGCATCATCGGCCGTAACGGTACTGGTAAATCCAGCATGATGAAGCTGGTCAAGGGCGATCAGAAGCCCGACGACGGCTCCGTATGGCGCGCACCCGGTCTGAAGATCGGCGAATTGCCCCAGGAATTGCCGGTGGCCGACGAGCGGACCGTGTTCGACGTGGTCGCCCAGGGCCTGGACGGTGTCGGCGAGTTGCTGGCTCAGTACCACCACCTGAGCCAGAACATCGTCACCGACGCCGATCTGGAAAAACTGATGCACGTCCAGCACGACCTCGAAGCCCGTGACGGCTGGCGCCTGCAACAACTGGTGGACAGCACCCTGAGCCGCCTGCAGCTGCCGGCCGACAAGACCCTCGCCGAGTTGTCCGGCGGCTGGCGTCGTCGCGTGCTGCTAGCCCAGGCCCTGGTGTCCGAGCCGGACCTGCTGCTGCTCGACGAGCCCACCAACCACCTGGACATCGGTGCCATCGCCTGGCTGGAAGAGGCGCTGAAGGATTTCCAGGGGGCCGTCCTCTTTATCACCCACGACCGTTCCTTCCTGCAGAACCTGGCCACCCGCATCCTCGAACTGGACCGCGGCGGCCTGATCGACTGGAACGGCGACTACGCCAGCTTCCTGGTGCACAAGGAAGCCATGCTGGCGGCGGAAGAAACCGCCAACGCGCTGTTCGACAAGCGCCTGGCCCAGGAGGAAGTCTGGATTCGCCAGGGCATCAAGGCCCGGCGCACCCGCAACGAAGGCCGCGTGCGCGCCCTCAAGGCGCTGCGTGTCGAGCGCAGCGAACGTCGCGAGCGTACCGGCAAGGCCAATATCCAGCTGGAAACCGCAGACAAGTCCGGCAAGCAGGTGATGGTGCTGGAGAACGTCAGCTTCGCTCACCCGGACGGTCCGTTCCTGGTCAAGGACTTCTCCATGGTCCTGCAGCGCGGCGACCGCATCGGCCTCTTGGGCGCCAACGGTACCGGCAAGACCACGCTGCTCAAGCTGATGCTCGGTGGCCTGGTGCCCAGCAGCGGTAGGGTGGAAGAGGGTACGCGTATCGACGTGGCCTACTTCGACCAGTTGCGCCATCAACTGGATCTGGAAAAGACCGTGATCGACAACGTCGCCGAAGGTCGCGACTTCATTGAGATCGATGGCCAGAGCCGCCACGTGCTGAGCTACCTCGGCGACTTCCTGTTCAGCCCGCAGCGTGCTCGCACGCCGGTCAAGGCGTTGTCTGGCGGCGAGCGTGCGCGGTTGCTGCTGGCCAAGCTGTTCAGTAAACCGGCCAACCTGCTGGTGCTCGATGAACCGACCAACGACCTGGATGTGGAAACCCTCGAACTGCTGGAAGAGGTGCTGCTGACCTTCCAGGGCACTGTGCTGATGGTCAGCCACGACCGGGCATTCCTCGACAACGTGGTGACCAGCACCCTGGTCTTCGAAGGCGAAGGCAAGGTGCGCGAGTACGTCGGCGGCTATCAGGACTGGTTGCGCCAGGGCGGTTCGCCGCGGTTGCTGGGAGTGACCGAGAACAAGTCCGGCAAGGCCGAGCTGAATTCTGCAGTGGTGGCACCGGTACAGGCGGCTCCGGCTCCTGCCCAGGAAGCGCCGGCGGCGAAAAAGAAGCTCAGCTACAAATTGCAGCGCGAGCTTGAGGCTTTGCCGGGGCAGATCGATGCCATGGAGCAGCAGATTGCCGGGGTCGAGGCGGAAATGGCCGACGCTGGTTTCTATCAGCGCCCGGCGGCGGAAACTGCAGCGGTAATTGCCCGCCTTGAGCAGTTGAATGCCGAACTGGAGCAGATGGTCGAGCGCTGGGCCGAATTGGATGCCTGAGTGACCGGTCGCTGATAAAAAAGCCCGACTGCAGAGTCGGGCTTTTTTTCAGTGCGCTTGCCGGCTTTTGGGAGCCGGCAACCCTCGGGGCGGGTTCAGCGTTTGACCAGGTGCACGGCCAGCACATCGCAAGGCGCGCCGTGCAGGACGTCATTGGCGGTGGAGCCCAGCAGCAGGGCCAGGCCATGTCGGCCGTGGCTGCCGACCACGATCAGGTCGCATTCCTGTTCCTTGGCCAGGTGATGGATTTCCTGGCGCGGCTGGCCGTAGGTCAGGTGGCTGTATTCCTTGGTCAGCTCCGGGTACTTGTTGATCAGCCGATCAAGGCGCTCCCGGGCCTGGTCGAACTGTTGCTGCTGCAACTGCGAAAGATCCATGGGGACGTCGCCCCCGAAGGCCATGGCCATGGGTTCGACAATGTGCACCAGGGACAGCTTGGCTCCATTGCTCACCGACAGCTCGCGAGCACGGTGGATAACAGGATCGCACTCTTCGGTTAGATCTACGGCGACCAGAATATGGTGGTAGGGCATGAGGTGCTCCTCCTGAGGGTTGCAATAGCTTCAAGTATGGCTGGTTTCAAGCGGGTTGGTTTGACCCAGGTCCCGCTCATCAAAAATCGAGAGTACAGATATGACGGTCTGGATAGTGGTGTCAATCCTTGCGGTAGTTCTCAGTCCGCTGGCGTGGTTGCGACCTTCTCGTCGCCAGAGCGGGTTGATCGCCTTGCGCATGGAGGCGCGACGCATGGGCCTGGCCATGCAACTGGCCCCTCAGGAGTGGCCGCACTGGCTGGGCCAGGAGCCGCCCAACCCTTGCCCGCAGTATCACCGGCCACGGCGCAGCGGGCAGCCTGTGTGTTGGAGTTATTGGCAGATCGCGCCGGGCAACTGGGTCAATCAGTGGCGCGAGCCCTGTGTCGATGAGTCACTGCTCAAGCACTTCCAGGCCTTGCCGGCAGGGGTGTTCAAGGTCGAGGCGGACAAGCAGATGATCGCCCTGTACTGGAACGAGCGTGGCGAGGTCAGTGTTTTGCAGGATATTGCCTCGGTGCTCAAGGCGTTGGCCTGAGTCATCCAGGGGAGGGTGCGCGCGGCAATCGCGGGCAGCCGGCAATAAAAAGCCCGATATCAGCATCGGGCGGGGATGGCCAGGCAGGCCGGTAATCTCGTGGCTGCCACTCGGGGTGGCCTCTTGCAGAATGGGGCGGCGCCCCTGTCACACAAACTGTGCGGCTTCTTCAGATATTTTCCCAGCGTAGTCGCTCTTTATCCCATTCAGTGGGAGATTTAGGGCGCATTTTCTAAATATAGATCCTATGAATGACTATGAATGCAGGGGTGTGTTGATCGTCCAGGGAGCAATGGAGTGACCGCAAAGTCGCGTTTCAAACAGCATTTTGGACGATTGACAATTGCTGGATTTTCCCTGAATGTGGCGTACCCAAATCAAACGGGCGTATGAAATGAGCGTTTGCATCGCAGGCGGCTCTATACAGAATCCCGACTATCGCGTTGGCGGGTGTGCCTGGCGGATTGGCGTTAGCATCGACGGTGACGTTAGTGCCATGCCAGAAGTCAGCGTCCGACGTGTACTGTTCAGCTTCCATATCGTGGAGATCAGTTGATGATTTACGAAGGTAAAGCCATCACGGTTAAGGCTCTTGAAAGTGGCATCGTCGAATTGAATTTCGACCTCAAGGGTGAGTCCGTCAACAAGTTCAACCGTCTAACCCTGAACGAATTGCGTCAGGCTGTTGACACCATCAAGGCAGATGCTTCGATCAAGGGCGTGATCGTCAGCAGCGGCAAGGACGTGTTCATCGTCGGCGCCGACATCACCGAGTTTGTCGACAACTTCAAGCTGCCGGATGCCGAGCTGGTGGCAGGCAACCTCGAAGCCAACAAGATCTTCAGCGATTTCGAAGACCTCAACGTGCCAACCGTTGCCGCGATCAACGGCATCGCCCTGGGCGGCGGCCTGGAAATGTGCCTGGCGGCGGACTACCGCGTCATGGCTGCCAGTGCCAAGATCGGCTTGCCGGAAGTCAAGCTGGGCATCTACCCGGGCTTCGGCGGTACCGTGCGCCTGCCGCGTCTGATCGGTGCCGACAACGCCATCGAGTGGATTGCCGCCGGCAAGGAAAACCGTGCTGAAGACGCGCTGAAAGTCGGTGCCGTCGACGCCGTGGTTGCTCCAGACAAACTCAAGGACGCCGCTCTGGCCCTGGTCAAGCGCGCCATTTCCGGCGAGTTCGACTACAAGGCCAAGCGCCAGCCTAAGCTGGAAAAGCTCAAGCTCAACGCCATTGAGCAGATGATGGCTTTCGAAACCGCCAAAGGTTTCGTGGCCGGCCAGGCTGGCCCGAACTACCCGGCACCGGTCGAAGCGATCAAGACCATTCAGAAAGCCGCCAACTTCGGTCGCGACAAAGCCTTGGAAGTAGAGGCTGCCGGCTTCGTCAAACTGGCCAAGACCTCTGCTGCGCAAAGCCTGATCGGCCTGTTCCTGAACGATCAGGAACTGAAGAAAAAGGCCAAGGCCTACGACGAAATCGCCAAGGACGTGAAGCAGGCCGCCGTACTCGGCGCCGGTATCATGGGTGGCGGCATCGCCTACCAGTCGGCCTCCAAAGGTACGCCGATCCTGATGAAGGACATCAACGAACACGGCATCGAGCAGGGGCTGGCGGAAGCCGCAAAACTGCTGGTGGGCCGTGTTGACAAAGGCCGCATGACCGCCGCGAAGATGGCTGAAGTGCTCAACGGCATTCGTCCGACCCTGTCCTACGGTGACTTCGGCAACGTCGACCTGGTGGTTGAGGCCGTGGTCGAGAACCCCAAGGTCAAGCAGATCGTACTGGCTGAAGTGGAAGGCCAGGTCAAGGAGGACACCATCCTGGCGTCCAACACCTCGACCATTTCCATCAGCCTGCTGGCCAAGGCTCTCAAGCGTCCGGAAAACTTCGTCGGCATGCACTTCTTCAACCCGGTGCACATGATGCCGCTGGTGGAAGTGATCCGTGGCGAGAAGTCCAGCGAGCTGGCCGTTGCCACCACCGTTGCCTACGCCAAGAAAATGGGCAAGAACCCGATCGTGGTCAACGACTGCCCGGGCTTTTTGGTCAACCGCGTGCTGTTCCCGTACTTCGGCGGTTTCGCCAAGCTGGTCAGCGCCGGTGTGGACTTCGTGCGCATCGACAAGATCATGGAGAAATTCGGCTGGCCAATGGGCCCGGCGTACCTGATGGACGTGGTCGGCATCGACACCGGCCACCACGGTCGCGACGTCATGGCCGAAGGCTTCCCGGATCGCATGAAGGACGATCGCCGCTCGGCCGTGGACGTGCTCTACGAAGCCAAGCGCCTGGGCCAGAAGAACGGCAAGGGCTTCTACGCCTACGAAACCGACAAGAAGGGCAAGCAGAAGAAGGTGGCCGATCCGTCGGTGCTGGAAGTGCTCAAGCCGATTGTCTACGAGCAGCGTGAAGTCACCGACGAAGACATCATCAACTGGATGATGATCCCGTTGTGCCTGGAAACCGTTCGTTGCCTGGAAGACGGCATCGTTGAAACCGCTGCCGAAGCTGACATGGGCCTGGTCTACGGCATTGGTTTCCCTCCATTCCGTGGCGGTGCGCTGCGCTACATCGATTCCATCGGTGTTGCCGAGTTCGTTGCCCTGGCCGACCAGTACGCCGATCTGGGCGCGCTGTACCACCCGACCGCGAAGCTGCGTGAAATGGCCAAGAACGGCCAGAGCTTCTTCGGTTAAGCGCCCACACTAGAGCGAGAGTGAACATATGAGCTTGAATCCTAGAGACGTCGTGATTGTCGACTTCGGTCGTACTCCGATGGGCCGCTCCAAGGGCGGCATGCACCGCAACACCCGCGCCGAAGACATGTCGGCGCACCTGATCAGCAAACTGCTGGAACGCAACGCCAAGGTCGACCCGGCGGAAGTCGAGGACGTGATCTGGGGCTGCGTCAACCAGACCCTGGAGCAGGGCTGGAACATCGCACGCATGGCGTCGCTGATGACCCAGATCCCGCACACCTCGGCCGGCCAGACCGTCAGCCGCCTGTGTGGCTCGTCCATGAGTGCTTTGCACACTGCCGCGCAAGCGATCATGACCGGCAACGGTGACGTGTTCGTGGTCGGCGGCGTCGAGCACATGGGCCACGTGAGCATGATGCACGGTGTCGATCCGAACCCGCACATGTCCCTGTACGCAGCCAAAGCCTCCGGCATGATGGGCCTGACCGCCGAGATGCTGGGCAAGATGCACGGCATCACCCGTGAGCAGCAGGACGCCTTTGGCGTGCGCTCGCACCAGCTCGCCCACAAGGCGACTGTGGAAGGCAAGTTCAAGGATGAAATCATCCCGATGCAGGGTTACGACGAGAACGGTTTCCTGAAACTGTTCGACTACGACGAAACCATCCGTCCCGAGACCACCCTGGAGAGCCTGGCGGCCCTGAAGCCGGCGTTCAACCCTAAAGGTGGTACCGTGACTGCCGGTACTTCGTCGCAGATCACCGACGGTGCCTCGTGCATGATCGTGATGTCGGCCCAGCGCGCCCAGGACCTGGGTATCCAGCCGATGGCGGTGATTCGTTCGATGGCCGTTGCAGGTGTGGATCCGGCCATCATGGGCTATGGTCCAGTACCGGCCACGCAGAAAGCCCTGAAGCGCGCGGGCCTGGGCATCAACGATATCGACTTCTTCGAGCTCAACGAAGCTTTCGCTGCACAGGCCCTGCCAGTGCTGAAAGATCTGAAAGTGCTCGACAAGATGAACGAGAAGGTTAACCTGCACGGCGGCGCGATCGCCCTGGGTCACCCGTTCGGTTGCTCCGGCGCACGTATCTCCGGGACCCTGCTCAACGTCATGAAGCAGAATGGCGGCACCTTCGGGGTGTCCACCATGTGCATCGGCCTTGGCCAGGGTATCTCGACCGTCTTCGAACGCGTTTAAGCGTTGGGTTGATGGAAGCCGGGGCCCAGTGCCCCGGTTTTTGTTTTTCTGAAGATTTGTTTGTCTTTATTTTGAAAAAATTGCACGAGGGCCAGAGCATGCAGTTACAACCCGGGCTCTATCAGCATTACAAGGGGCCGCAGTACCGCGTTTTCAGCGTGGCGCGGCACTCGGAAACGGAAGAAGAAGTGGTGTTCTACCAAGCCCTGTATGGGGATTACGGCTTTTGGGTGCGGCCCTTGAGCATGTTCCTGGAGTCGGTCGAAGTTGACGGCGAGCAGGTCCCGCGCTTTGCTTTGGTGCAGGCCGAACCCAGTCTTTTTTCACCGGCATGAGTACAGGTCGCGCAGTACCCTGCGCTTGACCTCACCCTGTTGCCACTATATATAGCGGTGCCGCGTCAGGCGCCAACCGCCTTTCACTTCTCGAATTCAGGAATTTTCTGATCCATGGGCAAATCGCTGGTCATTGTGGAATCCCCGGCTAAGGCCAAGACCATCAACAAGTACTTGGGTAACCAATACGTGGTGAAGTCGAGTATCGGCCATATCCGAGACCTGCCCACCAGCGGTTCGGCAAGTGCCGCCAAGGAGCCAGCCGCCAAGCGTGGCAAGGCCGCTGCGGGCGAAGCCCCGGCTCTGTCGCCGAAGGAAAAGGCTCGCAAGCAGCTGGTGTCGCGCATGGGCGTCGATCCCGAGCACGGCTGGAAAGCCAAGTACGAAATCCTCCCTGGCAAGGAAAAGGTCATCGAAGAGC
This sequence comes from Pseudomonas sp. GW822-FHT06D10, assembly GCF_058799535.1. Lineage (NCBI taxonomy): Bacteria > Pseudomonadati > Pseudomonadota > Gammaproteobacteria > Pseudomonadales > Pseudomonadaceae > Pseudomonas > Pseudomonas sp. GW822-FHT06D10. The sequence goes on from NZ_JBXALN010000010.1 coordinate 223,564, forward strand.
TGCGCCGCCTTGCCAAGGATGCCGACACCATCTATCTCGCAACGGACTTGGACCGCGAAGGGGAAGCCATTGCCTGGCACCTGCGGGAAGCCATCGGCGGTGATGACAGCCGCTACAAGCGTGTGGTGTTCAACGAAATCACCAAGAAGGCGATCCAGGAAGCCTTCTCCCAGCCGGGCGAGCTGGACATTGATCGAGTCAATGCCCAGCAGGCGCGACGCTTCCTCGACCGCGTGGTGGGCTACATGGTTTCGCCGCTGCTGTGGGCGAAGATTGCCCGTGGCCTGTCTGCCGGTCGCGTGCAGTCGGTAGCCGTGAAGCTGGTGGTGGAGCGCGAGCGTGAGATTCGTGCCTTCATCCCGGAAGAATACTGGGAAGTACACGCTGACCTGGGCACTGCCAAGGGCTCGAATGTGCGTTTTGAAGTGGCCCGTGAAAACGGTGAAGCCTTCAAGCCGCTCAACGAAGCACAGGCCATGGCCGCCCTGGAGAAGCTCAAGGCCTCGGCCTACAGCGTCGCCAAGCGTGAAGACAAGCCCACCAGCAGCAAGCCATCGGCGCCGTTCATCACCTCCACGCTGCAGCAGGCTGCGAGCAATCGCCTGGGCTTCGGGGTGAAGAAGACCATGATGATGGCCCAGCGTCTGTATGAAGCCGGCTACATCACCTATATGCGTACCGACTCCACCAACCTCTCGGCCGATGCCGTGGCGATGGCGCGTACCTATATCGAAGACGAGTTCGGCAACAAGTACCTGCCGGCTTCGCCTAACGTCTACAGCAGCAAGGAAGGGGCCCAGGAGGCGCACGAAGCGATTCGTCCGTCCGATGTGAATACCCACCCAAGCAAGCTGTCGGGCATGGAACGTGACGCTGAGCGCCTCTACGAGCTGATCTGGCGCCAGTTCGTCGCCTGCCAGATGCTGCCGGCGCAATACCTGTCCACCACCGTCAGCGTCGCCGCTGGCGATTTCGAGCTGCGTGCCAAGGGCCGCATCCTCAAGTTCGACGGTTACACCCGGGTCATGCCGCAGATGGCCAAGCCGGGCGATGACGATGTGCTGCCGGAAATGGCCCAAGGCGAAGTGCTGAAGCTGATCAAGCTCGATCCGAGCCAGCACTTCACCAAGCCACCGGCGCGTTACTCCGAAGCCAGCCTGGTGAAGGAAATGGAAAAGCGCGGCATTGGTCGTCCTTCGACCTATGCGGCAATCATTTCGACCATCCAGGATCGCGGCTATGTGACCCTGCACAACCGTCGTTTCTATTCGGAAAAGATGGGCGACATCGTCACTGAGCGCCTTTCCGAGAGCTTCTCCAACCTTATGGACTACGGCTTCACCGCCGGCATGGAAGAGAACCTCGATGACGTGGCCCAGGGCGAGCGCGACTGGAAGAACGTCCTCGACGAATTCTACGGCGACTTCAAGAAGAAGCTCGAAGTGGCCGAGGGCGCCGAAAGCGGCATGCGCGCCAACCAGCCGGTAATGACCGATATCCCATGCCAGACCTGCGGCCGGCCGATGCAGATCCGTACCGCCTCCACCGGCGTGTTCCTCGGCTGCTCGGGCTACAGCCTGCCGCCCAAGGAGCGTTGCAAGGCCACCGTCAACCTGGTGCCTGGCGACGAGATCGCCGCGGACGACGAGGGCGAGTCCGAATCCCTGGTGCTGCGCGGCAAGCATCGTTGCCCGATCTGCAGTACGGCGATGGATGCCTACCTGCTGGACGAAAAGCGCAAGCTGCACATCTGCGGTAACAACCCGGATTGCGCCGGCTACGAGATCGAAGAGGGCAGCTACCGGATCAAGGGGTATGAAGGCCCGAGCCTGGAGTGTGATAAGTGCGGCAGCGAGATGCAGCTCAAGACCGGCCGTTTCGGCAAGTTCTTCGGTTGCACCAACCCGACCTGCAAGAACACTCGCAAGCTGCTGAAAAGCGGTGACGCGGCGCCGCCGAAGATGGACCCGGTGAAGATGCCCGAGCTCAAGTGCGAGAAGGTCAACGACACCTACATCCTGCGCGATGGCGCTTCGGGCCTGTTCCTGGCGGCCAGTCAGTTCCCAAAAAACCGCGAGACCCGTGCGCCGTTGGTGCTGGAACTGATCCCGCACAAGGATGAGATCGATCCCAAGTACCACTTCCTCTGCGAAGCTCCGCAGAAGGACCCGGACGGCCGCCCTGCGGTGGTGCGTTACAGCCGCAAGACCAAAGAGCAGTACGTGCAGACCGAAGTCGACGGCAAGCCGACAGGCTGGCGTGCCTTCTACGACGGCGGTAAATGGAAGGTCGAAGACAAGCGCTAAGTGCTTGGCCTGCCGAGGGCTAGCTTCTCGGTGTAGCGACCAACAGGGCCGCATGACTCCTTCAAGGGGGCATGCGGCCTTTCTTTTGCTTGCGGCAAGCTGGAGTGATCCCTGAAACTGTGCCGTCTGCATCTGGTTCTCTTTTCGCAGTGGAGGCTGCCCATATGGCCCACGAGCTCTATACCCGTACCAATCAGAAAATCTACTTTGCCGGTCTGTCGCTCGAAGCCCTGGCACGCGCTGAGGAAGGGCGGGCCATGAATGCCCAGGCGCAGGTCCAGGCGGGGCGCGAGTCGGTGCTGTTCCACCTGTACGGGGCCTTGCTGGGGCTGTGCCATGAAATTGCCGGGTTCTATCGGCTGCCGCAGGCCAATGCGGCCCGGGTCGAGCAGATCCTCAATCGTGAAGTGCTGCAAAGCATTGCCATTCCCGAGTTGGCAGAGCTGGTGGAATTGGCGCACAGCCCGCAAACCTGGCTGGCGCAACTGCTGTCTGCTTACAGCGAGCTGTTTCAGCCGCCACAGGCGCCGCACAAGCCCAAGGGCGACGTAACCCAGCCACTGATTGTTGCGGTCAATCTGGATGAAGAGGAGCCCGAGCAGGCACTGAGTCGGGAAGAGCTGGAAAGCTGGCGGCAGAACCTCAAGGCCCTGGCCATTCGTTTCAGGGATGGCCTTAACGAGTGTTGATCCTGAGCGCTGCTTGATTGGTGGCGTGACTATTTGATCAAGGAAGATTCATGCTGTTCTTCTTGCGTGACCAAGCGCTGCTTCGCCTGCTGAACGATTGCCGGGTGCGAGTGGTTCGTGCCCAGTCCAATACTGACTTGCTGGAAGTGCTCGACAGGCTGGAGATATTCCCCGGCGGTCTGGAATTCGACCATGTGCAGGCAATAACGCTTCTGGTCCTGGCGTTTGCCTCCCTGGCTGTCGCGCTGCTGATGGACGGCATGGGCGGGATGTTCTGGGTGTTTCTGGCTCTGTGTTTCTTTAGCTATTACGTCAGCAAAGGGGCCTCTGGCTCCTTGACTGATCTGGCGGCAAGCATCGTGCGCAAGTGCGTAATGTTTCATCATGGCTTGAGCGAATCCGATAGCAGTGCCGACTGGCGCCTGAAAAGGCTGAACAACGAGTTCAGCGATTACCAGCGGGGTAATGAGCGACGCCATATCCAGGATTCGCTCCAGGGTGTCTACCAGGGGCCTCGCCAGTCCTTGACGTTCGAGTATCACCATCTGCAGTACGTCAATTCCAGGCAAGAGCCTGGTGCCGGCGGCAGCTATCGCACTGTCTACGACACGTACAACCGCTACAGTCTGGTGCTGGATTTCCCGTGGGTGACAGAGATTACGGTTCGCTCCAGTCCCCTGGAAGTGTCATTGGCGGGGCAGCCGTTCAAGACCGGTCGCGATGATTTCGACCAGGTCTTTGTACTGCGCGGTAATGATCAGGCCTGTTGCGAACACTTCGCCAGGCCAGCAACCCTGGACCTCCTGATGGAGCTTTCACGCCATCTTTACCGGGTCAATCTGGAATTTTCCAGTCAAGGGCGGCTCTGTCTGAGCTTTGATAATGCGGACATCATTGCCCATGCCGATCCGGGCTCGCTGAGTGACTTGGCGGTCTTTCGCGAGCGGATCAAGGCGGGTATCGAGTTGCCGAAGCTGTATTCACTGTTGGAGTTGGTGCATCGGTTGGCGCAGTTGCATGACAGCCATGCTCTTGCTGCCGTTCCAGATGTTCCTGAGGCTGGCAACTTGATCAAGGAAATTTAATGCAGTTTCTCAAGCACGATGCCGAGTTGGTGAAGTTGTTGGCCACTAGCAATGCAGAGGTGGCTCGAGCCAAGAGCAACGAGGATCTATTGAGGGTCATCGCCAGGCTCCAGTCCTTCAGGGGAGGGTTGGAGTTCGATCATGCCCAGTCCTGGCTGCTGTTGATGCTGGCTATTGTGTCGGCGATCCCGGCCATGGCGGGTGTGGAGCTGATGTGGTTTGCGACGGCCTGCCTGGGTTTTGCCACCTTGTATACCTGGATGGGCCGTAAAGCCGTGTTAGACGAGTTGCCGCAGAAAATAGCCCGTAAGTGTTCATTTCTCAGTAACGGCCTTTGGGACCCGGGCGGAACCGCCGATGAGTGTTTCACGCAACTGAGCAGTGAGTTCGACGACTATGATCGCGGCAATGACAGCCGCCGTATCGAGGCTTCAGCCAAGGGGGCCTACCAGGGCCCGCGGCATCAGTTGTCCTTTGTCTTTCACCATCTGCGTTATGTGAACTCCCACTACAAACGCAAATCCGATGGCGAGAGCGAGCGGGTCTATGAGAGTTTCGATCGCTTCAGCCTGGTGGTGGACTTTCCTTGGGTCAGAGGGGTGATGGTGCGCAGTGATCTGCCAAATACAAAGAGCAAGAAGCGCAAAGTCTTTGAGACTACTTCCGATGACTTCAACAGAAGCTTCAGTTTCACCGGTGATAGTGAGCTGGCTTGCGCGAAGTTCGCAACGCCCACCACACTGGCTCTCTTGCTGGAACTTCGTCAGCGGCTGAAAAAGGTGAATCTGGAATTCTCCAGCGAGGGTCATTTATGTCTGAGTTTCGATGATGCCGAGGTCATGGCCTACAAGGATCCGGGCACGTTTGACGATCTGCCGAGTTTCTACGCCAATATCGAGCAGGGCCTGCCGTTGCCTAACCTGTTTCCGGTGCTGGCCCTGGTGCATGAGTTGGCGGAGCTGCACGACAACAATTTCGATCTTCCGCTGAAGGTCACTGATGAAATGGAGCAGTAGAGTATGGAGTTGTTGCTGGTCATCGCGATTGCCTTGGGCGTTCTTGCCTATGTGCACTACAACAAGATTGTCGGTGCGCATAACCGGGCCCAGCGGGCCTGGTCGGATGTGCTGACCTACCAGCGCCAGAGGATCAAGGTGCTGGACATGCTGGAACCGCAAGTGGCTGGCTTCCAGGCCTATGAAAGCCAGTTGCTGGAAAAGATCGTTGGGCTGCGTAGTGCCATTGGTAGCTTGCCATCCGCAGCCGACGGCGATGCGCTCAAGTCGGTAGACCAGGGCACCAAGGCTTTGCTGGGCGGTTTGAATCTTGCGTTTGAGGCCTATCCCGACCTCAAATCCGTTGAGTTGTTGAGCAACCTGATGCGCGAGGTTGCCGAGCAGGAAGGCAATATCGGTGGGGCGATTACCCTGTTCAACCTGAATGTGGAGCGCTTCAACAACTCCATTCAGATGTTTCCCGGCTCCCTGGTCAATCGGTTGGTCCTGAAGAAGTCGCTGATCACGCCGTTTTCCGACAGCCAGGCCTCGGCAGGTTTTGAATACAAGCCGAATTTCTGAAGGGGGGGCTGGCACGGGCTTGGGGTCGGTTTGGCTAGGTGTTGATTGCAAGGATCGGGAAGTAATTCCTGGTGAGGGGGCACGCCCCCCTTGCAAGATCCTGAGCGGGGCAGGGGTGATGACTGATATAATCCCGCCCTTTCGTGGAGACCAGACCTTTATGCCAACGTCCTTTCTAGAAATTGTCGAGTTGCCAGACGGCCGTATCGAGCTGCGCAGAGCTGAGGACGAGGGTTCTCTGGTTACTTTGGATTTCTCCGAGGATGCCAAAGCCTTTCTGCAAGGTCAGCACGTGGAAGTGGCCAAGGCCATGTTGAGCGTCGGCGTACAGATGGCCGGTCGATTGGTTGAAGGTGAAATTGACAAGGAAGATGGCCCGCGGGTTCTGCACTAAGCCCGTCTATCGGGTTTCTCCGGTCATCCGTCGCATTTGTTCCGGCTTCTCAATCCTGGAGAAGCCTTGTGTCATTCAAGCGTAAATCCCACGCTTTCCCGGTGTTTCATCCCAGGCGAATATTCAGGCTCTGCGCATCGCCAGTCCGGGCGGCGCTGATCATCTGTTGTCGGGCGCTGGCGCTCAACGGGTTCAACCAGCTGACTACGGTATGACTGCGACCCAGGCGCAGGGCCTCGCAGGCGAGCTGTTGCGGGCTCTGATTGCCCCGGGGGTGCAGCAGCAGGATCCCCTCGCGATTCAGGCCGGCGTCCCGTAGCCAGCTTTGGGTCAGGCTGGAGGGCGGGGCGATCAGTGTCAGCCAGCGCGCGTCCTGGTCCTGGCTGAGTTCCCGAAGGATCGGTGCCAATAGGTTCAGGCAGTTCCCGGCGGCGCCGCGTAACGACAGCTCGCTGAAGGCTTCTGGATCTTTGTTCCAGGGCGATTCGACCACTTCCTTGAGGGCGGGTGCCAATGGCTGGGCCAGGAACGCCTCGAACAGTGGCAGTTGTGCTTGCTGTGGTGTGTGGGGGAACTGCATGGAGCCTCCTTTAGCGGCGAATGACGCCGACACTCAAGCCTTCGATCACCAGATCCTGATCTTTCAGGTTGACTTCGATGGGGGCGAATTCAGGGTTCTCGGCAATCAGCCAGACCTTGCTGCCTTCGCGCTTGAAGCGCTTGACCGTGACCTCATCGCCGATGCGCGCCACCACGACCTGGCCATTGCGGGCCTCGCGAGTGGTGTGTACCGCCAACAGGTCACCGTCGAAGATGCCGATGTCCTTCATGCTCATGCCATGGACGCGAAGCAGGTAGTCGGCGCGAGGGTGGAAGAAGGTCGGGTTGATATTGCAGGACTCTTCGATGTGCTGCTGAGCCAGGATCGGTGCACCGGCGGCGACACGGCCAATGATCGGCAGGGTATCGTCGGCCTTGGCTTCGAAGCCGGGAATGCGGATTCCGCGGGAGGCACCCGGGGTCATCTCGATGGCGCCCTTGCGGGCCAGGGCCTTGAGGTGTTCCTCAGCGGCGTTGGGCGATTTGAATCCCAGTTCCTGGGCAATTTCCGCACGGGTGGGCGGGTAGCCGTTGTCTTCGAGGCAACGTTTGATAAAAGCCAGAATCTCAGCTTGGCGTGGCGTCAGTTTTAGCATGTCGATCGCTCTGTCTTTTTATACAGTGACTGGGATTATATACAGTGAACGTCGCTTGGCAATCCTCCTTTTGCCTGAGGTGGCCGAGCGGTTGTCATCCGGGTGCCGCAATCACGCGCCGAAGGCTGGCTACAGTGGCCGGCAGGTGTGATTAAATAGCGCGCCGGACGGCTTGCGCAGAAGCCGGCAGGCTTGACATTGCAAAGCCTGAAACGTATGTTTCAAACAAGTGTTTGTCAGGCGGAGTAGCCATGGCCCAGTCGGAAACCGTTGAACGCATTCTCGATGCTGCCGAGCAGTTGTTCGCGGAAAAAGGTTTTGCCGAAACCTCATTGCGGCTGATCACCAGCAAGGCCGGGGTCAACCTGGCAGCGGTCAACTATCATTTCGGGTCCAAGAAGGCCTTGATCCAGGCGGTATTCTCGCGTTTCCTCGGCCCGTTCTGCATCAGCCTCGATCGTGAGCTTGAGCGTCGCCAGTCCAGGCCGGAGAACAAGCCGAGCCTGGAAGAGCTGCTGGAGATCCTCGTCGAGCAGGCCCTAGTAGTGCAGCCGCGCAGCGGTAACGACCTGTCGATCTTCATGCGTCTGCTGGGGCTGGCGTTCAGCCAGAGCCAGGGGCACTTGCGGCGTTATCTGGAGGACATGTACGGCAAGGTGTTCCGCCGCTACATGCTGCTGGTCAACGAAGCGGCGCCGCGTATTCCGCCCATCGAGCTGTTCTGGCGCGTGCACTTCATGCTCGGCGCTGCGGCGTTCAGCATGTCCGGGATCAAGGCGCTGCGGGCTATCGCCGAAACCGATTTCGGGGTCAATACCTCCATCGAGCAGGTGATGCGCCTGATGGTGCCGTTCCTCGCCGCCGGCATGCGTGCCGAAACCGGCGTCACCGACGAAGCCATGGCCAGCGCCCAGCTCAAGCCGCGCAGCAAATCGGCCCCGGCAGCCGCTAAGGCCTGACCCACGGGTGGGCGCGACAGCTTACATCCGCTAAGCTAGCCGCCCATGCCGATTCTCGTTCTATATCCCGTGCCTTCCCTGCGCCGATGCTGCTCGGCCGGCTGCATCCATGCGGATGCGGCTAGAACAGCGTTGCCTGGAAGCCATCGTAGTGCTTAAGGAATTTCTATGACTGCTGGCCTGCAAGGCTCTTTGATGGTGGACGTCGCCGGTACCTGGCTGACGGCCGAAGATCGCCAACTCCTGCGCCAGCCGCAGGTCGGTGGGTTGATCATCTTCGCTCGCAATATCGAACATCCGCGCCAGGTACGGGAGCTGTGCGCGGCGATTCGCGCGATTCGCCCGGACCTGTTGTTGGCCGTGGACCAGGAGGGCGGCCGGGTGCAGCGTCTGCGCCAGGGCTTTGTGCGCCTGCCGGCCATGCGTGCCCTGGCCGACAATGCTAATGCCGAGTACCTGGCCGAGCAGTGTGGCTGGGTCATGGCCACCGAGGTGCTGGCGGTGGGGCTGGACCTGAGCTTCGCCCCGGTACTGGACCTCGATCACCAGCGCAGCGCGGTGGTGGGCAGCCGGGCTTTTGAGGGCGACCCCGAGCAGGCGGCGTTGCTCGCCGGTGCGTTTATCCGCGGTATGAACAGCGCCGGCATGGCCGCTACCGGCAAGCACTTTCCCGGGCACGGCTGGGCCGAGGCCGACTCCCATGTGGCGATTCCCAATGACGAGCGCAGTCTGGATGAAATCCGTGCCAAGGACCTGCTGCCCTTTGCTCGTCTGAGCACGCAGTTGGCGGCAGTGATGCCTGCGCACGTCATCTATCCGCAAGTCGACCCTCAACCGGCCGGCTTCTCGCGCTACTGGTTGCAGGACATCCTGCGTGGAGAGCTGCAATTTGACGGGGTGATCTTCAGCGATGACCTGTCCATGGCCGGCGCCCATGTCGTCGGGGACGCGGCAAGCCGGATCGAAGCGGCGCTGACCGCCGGTTGCGACATGGGGCTGGTATGCAATGACCGTGCTGCCGCCGAGCTGGCCCTGAGTGCCGTGCAGCGCCTCAAGGTGCAGCCTTCGCCACGCATCGCGCGGATGCGTGGCCAGGCCTTCGCCAATATCGAGTACAAGCAGGATCCGCGTTGGTTGGCGGCGCTGGGTGCCCTCAAGGATGCCCAGTTGATCGACTGACGACTTTGCAAGGGGACTCCGGACAATTCTGGATGCCCCCGCACGTGGCCGGTCTCAGCGGCCGCCCTTGTTGTCCGGCAGTGGGGCGAACAAGGCTTCGATGTCGTCGCTCTGCAGCTTCCAGTCACCGGCCTTGCGCCCATCAAGCACGCCTGCCGCCAGGTCCGATTTTTCCTGCTGCAGGTGCTGGATCTTTTCTTCCACCGTACCTCGGGCAATCAGCTTGTAGACGAACACGGGCTTTTCCTGGCCGATGCGATAGGCGCGGTCGGTAGCCTGGCTCTCGGTGGCCGGGTTCCACCACGGGTCGTAGTGAATCACCGTATCGGCTTCGGTCAGGTTGAGGCCGACACCACCGGCCTTGAGGCTGATCAGGAAAATCTGCAGCTTGCCGCTCTGGAAGTCCCGTACCGGAGTGCGCCGGTCCCGGGTCTGGCCGGTGAGCAAGGCGTAGGCGATGTTGCGCCGCTTCAGCTCGGCCTCGATCAGGCTCAGCATCGAGGTGAACTGCGAGAACAGCAGAATCCGCCGGCCTTCTTCGAACAGTTCTTCAAGCATTTCCATCAGGCTGTCGAGCTTGCCTGAGGAGCTGCCCCGTGTGGGTGGCGAGTCGTTGACCAGGCGCAGGTCGCAGCACACCTGGCGCAGTTTGAGCAGGGCTTCAAGAATGATGATCTGGCTGCGTGCCACACCTTTGCGGGTGATTTCGTCGCGCACTTTCTTGTCCATGGCCAGGCGCATGGTTTCGTAGACATCACGCTGCGCCTCGTTGAGCTCGACCCAGTGGATGATCTCGGTCTTGGGCGGCAGTTCGGTGGCCACTTGCTCCTTGGTACGGCGCAGCAGGAAGGGCTTGATCCGGCCGTTGAGGTGCTGCAGGCGCACCTCGCTGGCGTGCTTTTCAATCGGTACCCGGTAGTCACGGTTGAAGCTCTTGGCATCGCCAAGCCAGCCCGGCATGAGGAAGTGGAACAGCGACCAGAGCTCTCCCAGATGGTTTTCCAACGGCGTGCCGGACAGGCACAGGCGCTGCCGGGCATTGAGTTCCCGAGCAGCCTGGGCGGCCTTGCTCGACGGGTTCTTGATGTACTGCGCCTCATCGAGGATCAGCACATGCAGGGGCTGGGCCGCCAGCAGTTCGATGTCCTTGGGCAGCAGCGCATAGGTGGTCAGCAGCAAGTCATGGTCGCCCAGTTGGGCGAAGTGTTTCTTGCGCCCGGCGCCATACAGCGCCAGTACCTTGAGCTGCGGGGTGAAGTGCGCGGCCTCGTCCAGCCAGTTGGGAATCAGGCTGGTGGGCATTACCACCATGCAGGGGCGGTCCAGGCGCCCGGCGTTCTTCTCGCTGAGTATGTGCGCCAGGGTTTGCAGGGTCTTGCCCAGGCCCATGTCGTCGGCCAGGATGCCGCCCACTTCCAGCTGGCGCAGTGACTGCATCCAGCTCAGGCCTTCGAGCTGATAGGGGCGCAGGGTGGCGTTCAGGCCCTGGGGCGCCGGCGCCGAGTAGTCGCGGATGTCCCGCAGGCGCTGGGCGAAGGTGCGAATGTGTTCGCCGCCTTCCCATAGCAGTGGCAGGTCCTGCAACGGGTTGAGGCGGGTGGCGTCGGCGCTGCTCAAGCGCAGGGTGGTATCGCCGGGTTCTTGCAGATAGAACTCGCCCAGGGTTGCCAGTACCGGCTTCAGGCGGCCATAGGGCAGTGCCACTTGCAGCGGACCATGCAGGGAGTTGGGCCGATGGGGAATGTTCACCAGGATCAGCTCGTCGTCGCGGCGCTTGGCCAGGCGCTCCGGATTGAGGATCTCGGTGTGTGAGCGCATCAGGTTGAGTAAAATCGGCAGCAGGCTCAAGCGCTCGCCGTTGACGATGATCCCCAGTTCCAGGTCGAACCAGTCGCGGCCCGGGGCCTCGTCGACACTGGCGTACCAGTCGTCCACCGCCGTCAGGTCGAAGCCGAAGCCCTCGTCGATCTGCAGCTCCCAGCCCTGGCTGCGCAGCTTGGGCAGTTCGTTGAGGGTGAAGGTCAGCCAGGCGCTGTCGTTGACCATCTCGAACAGCTCGCCGGCGCTTTCCGGCAGTGCCTTGCTCTGCCGGGTGGCGATCTTGAAGCCCAGGCCTCGCAATTGCTCGCGCCAGCCCTGCTCCAGCTCGGGCTGGCGCTTGATGCGCAGGCTCTGGTGTTCCTGGCGGATGATCACATCGGTGTTCTTCTGCCCGCTGGCGTACTCGCCCCTGTAGTTGAACGACAGTGCGGCGCGGTGCTGGATGTAGCGCTGCATCTTGCCGTTGCGCGGTTCGAAGGCGCTGAACTCGATGCTTGCCAGCCACAGCCGCGGCACTGGGCGCACGTCTTCCAGTAGTACCTGGGGCAGGGCGGCGGGGCGACGGCTGTCGAGGACTGCGGAGAGCTTTTCCAGCAGTTCGGCGTCCTGGGCTGCCGCCGGGTAGGCCAGGGTTTCCTCCACTTGCAGCAGCACCGCAGCGATGTGCTTGCAGTTGCTGCGTACTGGGCAGGTGCAGTGGGCGTCGATCAGCAGCAGGTTGCCCTTGCTCGATTCGCGCAGGGTGATGGTCTGCCGGTACACGGTGCCGCCGGAGCCTTCGCAACTGGCGGTGATAGCGCTGTCTCCGGCCGTGGCGATGCGCACGCGTTTTTCCAGGGCGTAGCGCCGGCCACGCTCCAAGGCTTGTTCCTTGAAGCGGTTGACCCAGGAGGAGGCCAGGGGTTTGGTCAGGGGCGGGGTCATAGGGACTTCGATCAGTCCGGAATTTCAGTTGGAGCGGGGCGCGGTGCCGGTGCGGTCAGCGAGGTGATCTTGATCAGCAGCGCCAGGTGGCCGTTGTCCAGGTAGTTGAGCTGGCCATTCTTGGTATGGCTCTGCTGTTTCAGGCGCTCGCTGCTGGTGACCAGGCCGTTGCTGTCGATCTGGTTGACCCAGAAGTCCGCGTCCACATCGGTGAAGCGCCCGAGCTTCAGGCTCAGGGTGCCTTCGATGGGGAACTGGCCGAACTGTTCCGGGCCATCGCTGAGGGCAACCTTTACCGGGGTTTCCCCCAGGGTCTGTTGCCAGGCCTTGTGCAACAGCACGCTGTAGCTGCCGCTGGCGCCGAGCTTTTCCACGATGCTGCCCAGGGCCGGGGTACGCAGGCTGTCCGGGCTCAGCCGTTGAGCGCCGGCGGCCCAGTCTTCGGGGGCTGCACGGCTGACGATCAGCGGCTCGGCGTTCTGCCGTACGAGGATCATTTCCACCTGGTACAGGTCATCGGCAAAGGCCGTTGGCGCGACCAGGGCCAGGAGCAGGGTCAGGGAGCGGAACAGGCGCATGGGGCGTCCTTCAAGCAGATTTCGGGGTGAGGCGCTCAAACAGTGCCTCCAATGTATTAAAGCGCTCTTCCGGGCGCTCCATCGGCACCATGAACTTGAACAGGGTTGCGCCTTCGAATTTGTAGCGTTTGGGCTGGCCCTGGATCAGTTTGATCAAGGCCAGTGGGTCTACCGGTGTATCTGCGGCGAACTCGATGCGGCCGCCTTGTGGGCCGCCGTCGACCTTCTTGATCCCCAGTTGCTCTGCCTGGAGTTTGAGCAGAGTCAGTCGGATCAGGTTCTTGGTCGGCTCCGGCAGCAGGCCGAAGCGGTCGATCATCTCCACTTGCAGGTCCTTCAGGCCGTCCTCGTCGGTGGCCGACGCGATGCGCTTGTAGAGGATCAGGCGCGCGTGCACGTCCGGCAGGTAGTCCTCGGGAATCAGTGCCGGCAAGCGCAGGTTGATTTCCGGGCCGCCACCCAGTGGCTGGTCGAGGTTCGGTTGCTCGCCCTTGCGGATGGCCTTCACCGCGCGTTCGAGCATTTCCATGTAGAGGGTGAAGCCCACGGCCTGGATCTGCCCGCTCTGGCCGTCGCCCAGCAGTTCGCCAGCGCCACGGATCTCCAGGTCGTTGGTGGCCAGGACGAAGCCGGCTCCCAGGTCCTGGGTGTTGGCGATGGCCTCCAGGCGTTTTTCCGCGTCCGGGGTGATCTGCTGGCGCGGTGGCGTCAAGAGGTATGCGTAGGCCTGGTGGTGGCTGCGCCCGACCCGACCGCGCAACTGGTGCAACTGGGCCAGGCCGAACTTGTCGGCGCGCTCGATAATGATGGTGTTGGCGCTGGGCACGTCGATGCCGGTCTCGATGATGGTCGAGGCGATCAGCACGTTGAAGCGCTTGTGATAGAAGTCGCTCATCACCTGTTCGAGTTCGCGTTCGCGCATCTGCCCGTGGCCGATGCCGATCCGTGCCTCGGGCACCAGTTCGGCCAGGTCGGCGGCGCATTTCTCGATGGTCTTCACGTCGTTGTGCAGGTAGTACACCTGGCCGCCACGCAGCAGTTCGCGCAGCAGGGCCTCTTTGACCGTGCTCTTGTTCTGCTCCATGACGAAGGTGCGCACCGACAGGCGCCGGGCCGGCGGGGTGGCGATGATCGACAGATCGCGCATGCCCGAGACGGCCATGTTCAGGGTCCGCGGGATCGGCGTGGCGGTCAGGGTCAGGATGTCGACTTCGCTGCGCAGCGCCTTGAGCTGCTCTTTCTGGCGCACCCCGAAACGGTGTTCTTCGTCGATGATCACCAGCCCCAGGTTCTTGATCTTCACATCGTCCTGCAACAGCTTGTGGGTGCCGATGACGATGTCGATCTTGCCTTCGGCGAGGTCCGCCACCGCAGCATTCACTTCCTTGGTGGACTTGAAGCGGCTCATCACTTCCACGGTCACCGGCCAGTCGGCGAAGCGGTCGCGGAAGCTGTTGTAGTGCTGCTGGGCGAGCAGGGTGGTGGGCACCAGGATCGCCACTTGCTTGCCGCCGTGGACCGCGATGAAGGCAGCGCGCATGGCCACTTCGGTCTTGCCGAAGCCCACGTCGCCGCATACCAGGCGGTCCATGGGCTTGCCCGACAGCATGTCCTCGCGCACCGCTTCGATGGTGCTCTGCTGGTCCGGGGTTTCCTCGAAGGGGAAGCCGGCACTGAAGGTGGCGTAGTCGGCCTTCGGGTCAGCAAAGGCATAGCCTTCGCGGGCGGCGCGGCGGGCATAGATGTCCAGCAGTTCGGCAGCCACATCGCGCACCTGTTCGGCGGCCTTGCGCTTGGCCTTCTGCCAGGCTTCCGAGCCCAGGCGATGCAGGGGCGCGAGGGCGTCGTCGCTGCCGGTGTAGCGGGCGATCAGGTGCAGGTTGGCCACGGGCACATAAAGCTTGGCGCCCTCGGCGTATTCCAGGGTCAGGAACTCGGCGGCCTGGTTGTCGATTTCCAGGGTCGCCAGGCCCAGGTAGCGACCGACGCCATGGTCGATATGCACCACCGGCGCGCCTTCACGCAGCTCGGTGAGGTTCTTGATCACCGCATCGTTGTTGGCATCGGCGCGCTTTTCCCGGCGCCGACGCTGCATCACTCGCTGGCCGAACAACGGGCTTTCGGCCACCAGGGCCAGGGCCGGATCGTCCAGCACCAGGCCTTCGTCCAGCGGGGCGATGGTGATTGCCAGGCGTTCCTTGCTGGCGACGAAGTCCGGCCAGCTGTCGACGGTCTTGGGCCGCAGCTTGAGGCGCTCCAGCAGCTCCAGCAGCACTTCCCGGCGGCCGGCGGATTCGGCGGTGAACAGCACTCGCCCGGGGAACTCGTCGAGAAAGCCCGAAAGTGCTGCCAGCGGCTGGTTGGCCTTGGCTTCGATGGCCAGGTTCGGCAGCTCGTGGGCCGGGAAGCGTTCGCGGCCGACACCGGTTTCGATGTCCTGCTGGCTGGCCACCACTCGCGGCCAGTTCTTCAGCCGGGCGAAGCAGTCTTCCACTGGCAGGAACAGTTCGGCCGGGGGCAGGAGCGGGCGCGAAGGGTCGACGCGGCGCTCTTCATAGCGGTTGCGTACATCGTTCCAGAAGTTTTCCGCGGCCTGTTCGATGCCCGGCAGGGAAAACACCTGGGTGTCCTGGGGCAGGTAGTCGAACAGGGTCGAGGTCTCTTCGAAGAACAGCGGCAGGTAGTACTCGATACCGGCCGGGGTAATCCCGCTGCTCAGGTCCTGGAAGATCGGGCAGCGGCGGAAGTCCACATCGAAGCGTTCGCGAAAGCGCGCCTTGAAGCGGGTCACCGCTTCTTTCTGCAGCGGGAACTCCTTGGCCGGCAGCAGGCGCACCGAGTCGACCTTGTCGATGGAGCGCTGGTTCTCCGGATCGAAGGTGCGCAGGGTCTCGATTTCGTCGTCGAACAGGTCGATGCGATAGGGCAGCTTGCTGCCCATGGGAAACAGATCGATCAGTGCGCCGCGCACGGTGAACTCGCCGTGTTCGTAGACGGTGTCCACGTAGCGGTAACCACTGGCTTCCAGGCGGGTGCGCATCTGTTCCACATCGAGCTTCTGGCCGACGTCCAGCACCAGGCTGCTGCCCAGCAGGAACTGAGTGGGCGCCAGGCGGTGCAGGGCAGTGGTGATCGGCACCACCAGCACGCCATGTTCCAGCTCCGGCAGCCGATAGAGGCTGGCGATGCGCTGGGAAATGATGTCCTGGTGCGGCGAGAACAGGTCGTAGGGCAGGGTTTCCCAGTCAGGAAAATGCAGCACCGGCAGATCCGGGGCGAAGAAGCTCAGCTCCTGTTCCAGCCGGTCAGCGCTTTGGCTGTCGGCAGTCAGCAGGAGGGTGAAGCGCTTGGCAGCGCTGGCGGCTTCGGCGATGGCCAGGCTCAGGGCGGCACCGGGCAAGTTGCCCCAATGCTGTTTGCCGGCGGCGGCAGGGAGTAGCGGTAGACGCAGGACGGGCACGGACGGTCAAGCTCCAAGCGTTGCGACAAAGTCGGTAATTGTAACGGCCCCGGGCAGCCACTGTCAGTGGCTGATGCGTCTAATACGCTGGTTGGGGCAAATGTAGTGGCTATGACAACAAAATGCGCTTCTTGACCTGAAATGTAGTGCCGATTGCGGCTGGTGTTACGGAGGGTTACAGACAGGCTGGTGTGATGTCCAAAAAATTGACGCTGCTGGAAGCCGCGGTTTTACTGGTCTCCAGCACAGTGGTGTTTTTTTGCAAGGGCTTTTTGTTACGTTCCGCACGACAGGCGCGCATTGCTACGACAGGAACTGGGCGGCATAATGTAGCCCCTTTTTTCTGCCCCTACATGTGGAAGGTTCCCGTGACTCAGAAGCCCGACCAGTGTCTTGGTGAATGGATCGACCGTGAAGCACTCGCAGAAGCGATGATTCCGCTTATCGGTCAGCTCTACCGCAATAACAACGTGGTGAGCTCGATCTATGGCCGCAGCCTGATCAACCAGTCTGTCATCGCGATTCTCAAAGCTCACCGCTTTGCTCGCCACCGTTCCTCCGACGATAGCGAACTCTCCGTCCACGAAACATTCCCTCTGCTTAAAGCCATGAGCGAGCTCAAGCTCGGCGCGGCATCGGTAGACCTGGGCAAGTTGGCGTTCAAATTCCGTAACGAAGGCAATGGCCGCAGCGCCGAGCAGTTCGTTCGCGAAGAAATGGCTGATGTGGTTGGCCAGCAAAATGCTTCGGCCCGCAAAGGCACTGACGTAGTCCTGTACGGCTTCGGTCGTATCGGCCGTCTGCTGGCGCGCATCCTGATCGAAAAAACCGGTGGTGGCGACGGCCTGCGTCTGCGCGCCATCGTGGTGCGCAAGGGCGCCGAAAACGACCTGACCAAGCGCGCCAGCCTGCTGCGTCGCGACTCGGTGCACGGTTCGTTCAACGGCACCATCACCATCGACGAAGAAAACAACACCATCACCGCCAACGGTAACCTGATCCAGGTCATCTACGCGAAGAACCCGACCGAAGTGGACTACACCCAGTACGGCATCAAGGACGCTCTGCTGGTGGACAACACCGGTGTATGGCGTGACGCCGACGGTCTGGGCCAGCACCTGGCCTGCCCGGGTATCGATCGCGTTGTTCTGACCGCGCCAGGCAAAGGCAAGCTGAAGAACATCGTTCACGGTATCAACCACAACGAAATCACCGCTGACGACAAGATCGTGTCCGCCGCTTCCTGCACCACCAACGCCATCGTGCCGGTGCTGAAGGCTGTGAATGACAAGTTCGGCATCATCAACGGTCACGTCGAAACCGTTCACTCGTACACCAACGACCAGAACCTGATCGACAACTTCCACAAGGGCGATCGCCGTGGCCGTAGCGCCGCGCTGAACATGGTGATCACCGAGACCGGTGCTGCTACTGCTGCTGCCAAGGCCCTGCCTGAGCTGGCCGGCAAGCTGACCGGTAACGCGATCCGCGTTCCGACGCCAAACGTGTCGATGGCCATTCTCAACCTGAACCTCGAGAAAGCCGCCACCCGTGAAGAGATGAACGAGTACCTGCGCTACATGGCGCTGCACTCCGACCTGCACAAGCAGATCGACTTCGTCAACTCGCAGGAAGTGGTGTCCACCGACTTCGTGGGCTCGCGTCACGCCGGTGTGGTCGACGCTGAAGCGACCATCGTCCAGGACAACCGCGTTGTTCTGTACGTCTGGTACGACAACGAGTTCGGTTACAGCTGCCAGGTAGTGCGCGTGATGGAAGACATGGCCGGGGTCAACCCGCCAGCGTTCCCACGCTAAGCGACTGCTGAAATGAAAACGCCCCGACTTGTCGGGGCGTTTTTGTTTGTGGCTTGCGCCGGCAAGCCAGGTCGGCGCAACCGTAGGAGCTGGCTTGCCAGCGAAGCTTTTGTCTCAGGCGCCGCGCGCTGTTGCCGCTTGCGCGGTACGCAGTTCGTGGCGATTGCCGCGGAACAGCACCAGGGTAGCCACCAGCCCCAGCACCGCCGCGCCACTGAGCCAGATGCCCGGTGCCGCCTGGTTGCCCAGGACGTGGATCAGGTAGGTACAGGCCGCCGGGGTAAAGCCGCCGAAGGTGGCAGTCGCCAGGCTGTAGGCCAGGGAGAAACCCGTGGTGCGCACTTCCACCGGCATGATTTCAGTCAGGGCCACCACCATCGCGCCGTTGTACGAGCCATAGAGGAAAGACAGCCACAGCTCGACGATCAGCAGGTGGCTGAAGCTGGGGTTGGCCACCAGCCAGGACAATGCCGGATAAGCCGTGAAGATCGCCAGGATGGTCGCCCCCAGCAGCAGCGGCTTGCGGCCGATCTTGTCCGACAGCGACCCCATGACCGGCAGCCAGAAGAAGTTCGACAGGCCGATGCACACGGTTACCAGCAGGGCGTCGAAGTCCGACAGGTGCAGTTCGGCCTTGCCGAAGGTCGGGGTGTAGGCGGTGATCAGGTAGAAGGAGACGGTGGTCATCACCACCAGAGCCATGCCAGCGATGACGATGCCGAAGTTCTGGCCGATGGAACGGACGATTTCCTGCAGCGAAGGGCGATGCTTGCGGGCCTGGAACTCCGGGGTCTCTTCCAGGGAGCGACGGATCATGAAGATCGCCGGAACAATCATGCAGCCCACCAGGAACGGCACGCGCCAGCCCCAGTCCCCCATTTGCTCGGGGCTCAGCCAGTGGTTCAGGCCTACGCCCAGCAGGCCGGCGAAGACCACTGCGGCCTGTTGGCTGGCCGACTGCCAGCTGACGAAGAAGCCCTTGCGGCCCGGCGTGGAGATTTCGGCGAGGTACACCGACACCCCGCCCAGCTCGACGCCGGCGGAAAAGCCCTGCAGCAGGCGACCCAGCAGCACCAGCAAGGGCGCGGCGACGCCAAGGGTGGCGTAGCCCGGCACGCAGGCAATCAGCACGGTGCCCGCGGCCATCAGTGCCAGGGTAATGATCAGGCCTTGGCGACGGCCGTGACGGTCAATGTAGGCACCGAGGAAAATCGCTCCCAGGGGGCGCATCAGGAAGCCCGCGCCAAAGGTCGCCAGGGACAGCATCAACGAGGCGAAGGCGCTGTCCGCAGGAAAGAAGGTCTTGGCAATCGCCGTGGCGTAGAAGCCGTAGACCATGAAGTCGAACATCTCGAGAAAGTTGCCGCTGACAACGCGAAAGATCGCCTTGCCTTTGCCCGTGGTCGTGGACATTTTTTTCACTCACTTTGGCTGTCTTGTTAGCAATCCCTGGTCGTTATGCGTCCCTTACTGCAAAGTCGGGGCTCGAGGCTGCACGCTGAACAGTTTTGTAACGATATGTGTATGAAAGCCATCCGGCAACAAAAACTCTTGGGGTGGCAGGGCGGCTCTAGATCAAGGTTCTGCCCGTAGCCAAGGCGGTGGGACGCCGGGCAGGCGGCCTCCGTCTGTCGCATAATGGCCATTTGCACTGCCAGCTGGCCCAGCAGGGCGGTTGATCGGGAGGAACACCTTGTCGGGTAAGCAACGATCGCGATGGAGCGCTTTGTACGCCGCGCTGGTGCTGTTGGCCGGTTGTGGCGGCGAGCGCCTGGAAAGCCTCTCCGGGCCGACCATGGGCAGCACCTGGTCGGTGCAGTATGTGCGTCACGCCCAGGGGCCGGCGCCGTCCCTGGTACAGGCTGAGGTCGAGGGGATTCTGGCCGAGGTCGACGGGCAGATGTCCACCTATCGCAGCGATTCGGACATCGAGCGTTTCAACGCCTTGCCCGCTGATAGCTGCCAGCCGATGCCGGAGCCGGTGTTGCAACTGGTGCGAGTGGGTGAGCAGTTGTCCCGGGACAGCGACGGCGCCTTCGACCTGACGGTGGAACCGCTGCTGGATATCTGGGGTTTTGGCCCTCAGGGGCGCGAGGAAAAGGTTCCCGGCGCGCCAGCCCTGGCTGAGGTGCGGCAGCGGGTAGGGCACGCTCACCTGCGTATCGAAGGGCAGGAGCTGTGCAAGGATGCGCCGGTGGAGGTGGATTTCAACAGCATCGCCGCCGGTTATGCGGTGGACCGCATCGCTGCCCGGCTCACGCAACTGGGGATCGACAGCTTCCTTGCCGAAGCCACCGGTGAGCTCAAGGCCGTGGGTCGCAAGCCCGACGGCTCACCATGGCGGATAGCCCTGGAGGAGCCGCGTGATGACCAGCAGGTAGCCCAGCGGGTGATCGCCCTGGATGGTTTTGGCGTTTCCACTTCCGGCGACTACCGTAATTACTTCGAGCAGGACGGCCAGCGTTACTCCCATACCTTCGATGCCCGGCTCGGCCAACCCATCGCCCACCCGTTGGCCTCGGTAACGGTGATTCATCCTTCGGCGTTGATGGCCGATGGCCTGTCGACGCTGTTGCTGATACTCGGCCCGGAGGCGGGCTGGGACTACGCGGAAAAACACGGCATCGCCGGATTTTTTGTGATGCGCAGCGCTACAGGTTTCGTCACACGCAGCAACCCGGCTTTCGATGCGCTGCTGGCCGGGCAAAAACAATAACCTGGTGCGCTGTTGCGCAGCCTGTAGTGCAGGCAAAAGTAGCCTACGACGCGACCAAGGGTTAATGTGCGCGGCGTTGACGCTTCTATAGACTGTGCCCGGGTTCGTAACCGAGCCAAATTGATCCTTCATGCCGCTGGCCGCGGCATGATTTAGCCGGAGACGCCAGAAGGGTGTCTCGGCCTGTTCTGAGGAGTACGCATGGCTGTCTACAACTACGACGTAGTGGTGCTGGGCTCAGGCCCCGCTGGAGAAGGTGCGGCGATGAACGCCGCGAAAGCAGGACGCAAAGTGGCGATGGTCGATAGCCGTCGCCAGGTCGGCGGCAACTGCACCCACCTGGGTACCATCCCGTCCAAGGCCCTGCGTCACTCGGTCCGGCAGATCATGCAGTTCAACACCAACCCGATGTTCCGGGCCATTGGCGAGCCGCGCTGGTTCTCCTTCCCGGACGTGCTCAAGAGCGCCGAGAAGGTCATCTCCAAGCAAGTGGCCTCGCGTACTGGCTACTACGCCCGCAACCGGGTCGACGTGTTCTTCGGCACTGGCAGCTTCGCCGACGAGCAGACCGTGGAAGTGGTCTGCGCCAACGGCGTGGTGGAAAAGCTGGTAGCCAAGCACATCATCATCGCCACCGGCTCGCGCCCCTATCGCCCCGCGGATATCGATTTCAGCCACCCGCGTATCTACGATAGCGACACCATCCTCAGCCTCGGCCATACCCCGCGCAAACTTATCGTCTACGGCGCCGGGGTCATCGGTTGCGAATACGCCTCGATCTTCAGTGGCCTGGGGGTTCTGGTGGAGCTGGTGGACAACCGCGGCCAGTTGCTGAGCTTCCTGGATTCGGAAATCTCCCAGGCCCTGAGCTACCACTTCAGCAACAACAACATCACCGTGCGCCACAACGAGGAATACGACCGCGTTGAAGGTGTGGACAACGGCGTGATCCTGCACCTCAAGTCCGGCAAGAAGATCAAGGCCGACGCCTTGCTCTGGTGCAACGGCCGTACCGGCAACACCGACAAGCTGGGCATGGAGAACATCGGGGTCAAGGTCAACAGCCGTGGCCAGATCGAAGTCGACGAGAACTACCGCACCTGCGTACCGAACATCTACGGGGCCGGTGACGTGATCGGCTGGCCGAGCCTGGCCAGTGCCGCCCACGACCAGGGTCGTTCCGCGGCCGGCAGCATTGTCGACAACGGCAGCTGGCGCTTCGTCAACGACGTGCCGACCGGGATCTACACCATTCCCGAGATCAGCTCCATCGGCAAGAACGAGCAGGAACTGACCCAGGCCAAGGTGCCTTACGAGGTGGGCAAGGCGTTCTTCAAGGGCATGGCCCGTGCGCAGATCGCCGGCGAGCCTCAAGGCATGCTGAAGATCCTGTTCCACCGGGAAACCCTGGAAGTCCTCGGCGTCCATTGCTTCGGCTACCAGGCTTCGGAGATCGTGCACATCGGCCAGGCGATCATGAGCCAGCCGGGCGAGCTCAATACCCTGAAGTACTTCGTCAACACCACCTTCAACTACCCGACCATGGCCGAAGCCTATCGGGTAGCGGCATACGATGGCCTCAACCGGCTTTTTTGAGCGGCTCCGGCCGGTGGCCTGAGCCGGCCGGGGAGACCGATTTCAGCGATTCTCGAGGGTGGCGCTGGCCAAACCGGGAAAGTCTGTAATCAGGCTATCTACGCCGAAGTCGGCGAGCCTGCGCATCAGCGCAGGCTCGTTGACCGTCCATACCGACACATGCAAGCCCTGACGCTGCGCCCGTTGCAGACGCTCTGGGGTGCACAGTGTCCAGTTCAACGCCAGAATCTCGCAGCCATAGCTCTGGGCGACCTTCAATGGGTCGAGCCAGGCGTATTCGGCTACCAGTCCGCGGGACAGGTCCGGGGTCAGCTCCACGGCGGCCTTCAATACTTCCCGAGAACTTGAGGTCACGGTGACCTTGTCCAGCAGGCCGAAACGCTGGGCCATTTCGCGAATCGCCAGCACTGTGGTGGCGGCGCGAGTGCGCGAGGCGCTCTTGACCTCCAGCTGCCAGTGCTCGAAGTCGCATTTCTCGAACAGCTCTTCCAGGCGCGGAATGGGGCAGGGGTTGACCCAGCCCGGGCCGCCCTTGCGCGCGTCGTAGGTCACCAGCTCGGCGGCGGAATGCTCCACCACTTTGCCGCGCCGGTCTGTGGTGCGCTTGAGGGTCGGGTCGTGGATCACCATCAACTCGCCGTCCATGGACAGGTGCAAGTCGAGCTCGCAACGACGCACGCCGTGCTTGAGGCACTCCTGAAAGCTGGTCAGGGTATTTTCCGGTGCTTCGCCTTTAGCGCCGCGATGGCCATAGATCAGGGTCACAATTGCTCCTTCACGGATGTTGTTCCTTAAGAGAGGGTCGGGCGTATTGCTCAGCCGGCGGCGGGGTCGCTCTGCTCCCGGGCCTGGCGGCGTTGCTGGGCCTGTTTCTGCAGGATATAGCGCGCCAGCAGCTGGCGTTGGGCATCGGTCAATGCTTCGAACTCGGTGCCGATCTCGAAGGTGCCAAAGCTCTGGGGCTCGCAGTGGGTGACCTTGGCCCGCAGCAGCAGGCCCAGGGCCTGCGGCATCAGCAACAGCTTCACCGCCAGATGGCTGCCGGTTGGGTAGCACTGGTGATGGCTGAATTCGATGCCGCCCTCGGACAGAATGACCCGCTGCGGCTCGCCGAACTTGCCGAACACCGTTTGCGCCACCACCTGGCTGAGCAGGTCGATGCGTTTGTTCATGGCCTTGAGGTAGCTGGCCAGGGTGCGATCGCGCTCGCTGACCTGGCGCAGCAGATGCTGGGATTCGAACTCGCTCAGGTGCAGTTCACTGAGCAGATTGAACAGTGGGGACTCATCCTGCAACACTTCCTTGCTCGCCGCGTCGAGGGCGGACAAGGGGCTAATTTCCAGTGCGATCGTGTCCTCGATACGGTAGTATTCGCGGCGATCTTCTTCATCTAATGTCGACATGGCGAACCCATGGTAGAGGCAGTGGTCTGAGTGTAAAGCTGCTTACCAGGCCCCGCCACAAGGACGTCTTCTTTTCCTCTGCACAAGCCCCGACATGTTCAGACCTCTGTTTGCTTTTATCGGCACGCGTTACACCCGTGCAAAGCGTCGCAATCATTTTGTGTCATTCATTTCCCTGACTTCGATGATCGGACTCGCCCTTGGCGTGATCGTGATGATCGTGGTGCTGTCGGTGATGAACGGCTTCGATCATGAGATGCGCACCCGCGTGCTGGGCATGGTGCCCCACGCCACCATCGAATCCGGCGAACCCATCAGCGACTGGCAAAGCCTGGCCGACAAGGTCAAGCAGAACCCCAAAGTGCTGGCGGTGGCGCCGTTCACCCAGATGCAGGGCCTGTTGACCAACAACGGCCAGGTGCAGAAGGTGCTGCTCAATGCCATCGACCCTGAGCAGGAGCGGCAGGTGTCGATCATCGACCACTTCATGCAGCAGGGGCAGTTGGACGCGCTGGCGCCCGGTAGCTTCGGCATTGTCATTGGTGACAAGGCGGCAACCAAGCTGGGTGTCGGCCTGGGAGACAAGCTGACCTTCGTCGCCCCGGAAGTCACGGTGACCCCGGCCGGGATGTTCCCACGGATGAAGCGTTTTACCGTGGTGGGCATCTTCCATGTCGGCGCCGGCGAGATCGACGGCTACCTGGGCCTGACCAACCTCCAGGACCTGGGTCGCCTGCACCGCTGGAAGGCGGATCAGGTACAAGGCCTGCGGCTGAAGTTCGACGACCTGTTCCAGGCCCCGCGCACCGCCTGGGAAATCGCCCAGCAGCTGGGTGAGAACCACTATTACGCCCGCGACTGGACCCGTACCCACGGCAACCTGTACCAGGCCATCCGCATGGAAAAAGCCATGATCGGCCTGTTGCTGCTGCTGATTGTCGCGGTGGCCGCGTTCAACATCATCTCGACCCTGGTGATGGTGGTGAACGATAAGAAGGGCGATATCGCCATTCTCCGCACCCTGGGAGCGACGCCGGGGACCATCATGGCGATCTTCATGGTCCAGGGCACGGTGATCGGCGTGGTCGGCACCCTGATCGGTGCTGTGCTGGGGATGCTGGCGGCGCTGAATGTGAGTGCCGCGATTTCCGCTCTTGAAGGCCTGATCGGCCACAAATTCCTGAATGCCGACGTGTATTTCATCGACTACCTGCCGTCGCAACTGATGGCCGAGGATGTATTGATGGTCTGCGGCGCGGCATTGGTCCTGAGTTTCCTCGCCACCCTGTATCCAGCCTGGCGTGCGGCGCGCACCCAGCCTGCGGAGGCGCTACGTTATGAGTGAGTTGGGCATGAGTGAAAAAGCAATCCTGAGCTGCCGCGACCTGGGCAAGTCCTATGAGGAAGGCCCGGAATCGGTAGTGGTCCTGTCTGGCCTGCAACTGGAGCTGCACCCGGGTGAGCGAGTGGCCATCGTCGGCACTTCCGGCTCGGGCAAGAGTACCTTGCTCAACCTGCTGGGCGGCCTGGATACGCCATCCAAGGGCAGCGTCTGGCTGGCGGGCGAGGAGCTTTCGGCGCTGGGCGAGAAGGCCCGCGGCCAGTTGCGCAACCGTGCCCTGGGCTTCGTCTACCAGTTCCACCACCTGCTGCCGGAGTTCACCGCGCTGGAGAACGTCTGCATGCCGCTGCTGATTGGCCGCACGCCGATCCCGGAAGCCCGTCAGCGTGCCACCGCGCTGCTGGAGCGGGTCGGGCTCGGCCATCGGCTGGAGCACAAACCGGCCGAGCTGTCCGGTGGCGAGCGCCAGCGGGTGGCCATTGCCCGGGCGCTGGTGAACAAGCCGGGGCTGGTGATGCTCGATGAGCCCACCGGCAACCTCGACTCGCACACGGCCCAGGGAATTCAGGACCTGATGCTGGAGCTCAGTACCTCGATGCGCACCGCCTTCCTGGTGGTGACCCACGACATGAACCTGGCTCGACAGATGGACCGCGTACTGCACCTGCAGGAAGGTCACCTGGTCGCCATCTGATGCGCCCGCACACGGCGTCGGCGGCTGGGCTGTCGATGCCGGGTCATTAATCTTTCCAGGGTGCCTTGCCCATGTTCAGACCTTTATCGATCTTTATCGGCACGCGCTACACCCGCGCCAAGCGGCGCAATCGTTTTGTCTCGTTCATTTCCATGACCTCGATGATCGGCCTCGCCCTGGGCGTGTTGGCGATGATCGTGGTGCTGTCGGTGATGAACGGCTTCCAGCGGGAAATGAGCTCGCGCATCCTCGGCATGGTGCCCCACGCCACTATCGTTGGGGTCAAGCCCATCGATGACTGGCAGCCGGTGGCCGCGGCGGCCCTGAAGAATCCGGAAGTCACCGCCGCGGTGCCCTTTACCGAGATGGAGGGCATGCTCTCCTACAAGGGGGCGATGCAGCCGATCCAGATCAGCGGCATCGATCCGGCCCAGGAAGGCAAGGTGTCCATCGTTGCCCAGCATATTGTCCAGGGCAGTCTGCAAGACCTGAAACCTGGCGAGTTCGGCGTGGTGATCGGCGAGATCACGGCCCGGCGCTTTCGTCTGAACGTCGGCGACAAGCTGACCCTGATCGTGCCTGAAGTGAGCACCGCACCGGGGGGGATCACCCCGCGCATGCAACGCCTCAACGTGGTTGGGGTGTTCAAGGTGGGGGCCGAGCTGGATGGCTCCATGGGCCTGATTCATGTGGCCGATGCTGCAGAAATGCAGCACTGGCAGCCGAACCAGGTGCAGAGCGTGCGCCTGGCGGTCAAGGACCTGTATGCCGCGCCAAAGGTCTCGGCGGATATCGCCAAGGGCCTGGGGGCGGACTTCCGCGCCGATGACTGGACCCACACCCAGGGCAGCCTGTTCAGTGCGATGAAGATGGAAAAGACCATGATCGGCCTGTTGCTGCTGATGATCGTGGCGGTGGCGGCATTCAACATCATCGCCACCTTGATCATGGTGGTGAATGACAAGGGGGCGGACATCGCGATCCTGCGCACCATCGGCGCCACACCACGGCAGATCATGGCGATCTTCATGGTCCAGGGGACGGTGATCGGTATCGTCGGCACCCTGATCGGTGGGGTGCTGGGGGTAATCGCGGCACTGAACGTGAGTGAGCTGGTGGGCTGGCTGGAAAGAATCAGCGGCCAGCAGATCTTCAGTTCCGATGTGTATTTCGTCAGTAACCTGCCTTCTGAACTGCAGGGCGGCGACGTGGTGCTGATCTGTGGTGCCGGCTTCGTTCTGAGCTTCCTGGCGACCGTGTATCCGGCCTGGCGCGCGTCCAAGGTCGAGCCGGCCCACGCTTTGCGCTACTCCTGAGACCCGCCTTCGCCTTCGCCGGCTCCTGTCCGATTGGTGCAGGAGCCGGCTGGCCGGCGAACAGTCCCTCAATCCTGCCTTGGCAACTCGATCACGAAACGGGTCCAGCCCGCCGCCGATTCGCATCGGATCTGCCCGCCGTGGGCACGAATGATCGACTGAGTGATCGCCAGCCCCAACCCCGCATGTTCACTGCTGCCTTCGCGCCGCGCCGGGTCGGCCCGGTAGAAACGGTCGAACAGGCGCGGCAGTACATCCTTGGCGATCCCTTCGCCGGTATTCTCGATGCTCAGGTTCAGGTGCCCGGCACTTTCGTTGATGCGCACCTTGACCGCGCCCCCGGCCGGCGTGAAGCGCAGGGCATTGTCCAGCAGGTTGGACAACGCCCGGCGCAGCATGCTGCGGTCCCCGGCAAAGCCGGCCTGGCCTTCACGGGTCAGTTCGATCTGTGCGTCTTCGGCCAGGGGGCCATAGAACTCCAGCAGCATGTCGGTTTCCTGGGCCAGCTCCAGCGCTTCGCGCCTGGGTGTAAGCAAGCCGTGGTCGGCCTTGGCCAGGTACAGCATGTCGTTGACCAGTTGCGCCATCCATTGCAGCTCCTCCAGGTTGCTGTGCAGGGCTTCGCGATAGTCCTCCAGCGGCCGGGGGCGGGTCAGGGTGACCTGGGTGTGGGTCAGCAGGTTCGACAGAGGGGTGCGCAGTTCATGGGCGATGTCGGCGGAAAATGCCGACAGGCGCTGAAACGACTCTTCAAGACGGCCCAACATGGCGTTGAAGCTGCTGGCCAATTCCGCCAGCTCGGCGGGCATCTGTTCCTGGGGCAGGCGCTGGGTCAGGGAACTGGCGGAGACCCCGGCGGCCACCGCGCCCATGCGCCGCAACGGGCGCAGGCCACTGCGGGCGGCCCAGGCGCCGAGCAGGGCAGTGGCCAGGGCCGAGAGGCCCACGGTGAGCCAGATCAGGTGTTGCATGCGCTGCAGAAAGTGCTGGTGATGGGTGATGTCGAGGATCAGGGTCAATTGCGGCGAGGCCGCCTGGGCGGGGTTCAGCGCTGCTGTGTAGAACCGGTAGGCGGTGCCGGCCTGTTCCAGGCTGCGCAAGCCGGCACCGCCAGGCAGAGAGGCGGGCAGGCCGGGGGCGCTGTCGAACCAGAGCTGGCCATTGACGTCACCGACTCGTAGCTGCAGGTCCGGCTGGTGGCTCAGTTCGTCCTGCAGCCTGGCCTGGCGCGCGGGGAAGTCCCCGGCCTCGTTGACATCCTGCAAGGCGCTGCGCAGGGCCAGCAGCTTGCCGTCCAGCAGTTGCTGATCCAGTTCGATGAAATGGGCTTCGCTGGCGCGGCTGAACAACACCCCCGCCAACAATGAGACCACTGCGGTGCAGGCGGCGAACAGCAGCGCCAGGCGCCCGCTCAGGGACAGGCGGCGCATCAGACCTGGCGCTCTTCGAGCACGTAGCCCATGCCGCGTACGGTATGGATCAGTTTGTTCGGGAAATCGTCGTCGATCTTCAGGCGCAGGCGGCGGATGGCTACTTCGATGACGTTGGTATCGCTGTCGAAATTCATGTCCCAGACCTGGGAGGCAATCAGCGACTTGGGCAGGACTTCGCCCTGGCGCCGCAGGAGCATTTCCAGCAGGGCGAATTCCTTGGCGGTCAGGTCGATGCGCTGGCTGCCGCGTTCTACCCGGCGGCGGATCAGGTCCAGGCGCAGGTCTGCCAGTTGCAGGCTGGTTTCCTGGGCCACGGCGCTGCCCCGGCGCAGTAGGCTGCGGACCCGGGCCAGCAGTTCGGAGAAGGCAAAAGGCTTGACCAGGTAGTCGTCGGCCCCCAGTTCCAGGCCGTGCACCCGGTCTTGCACGGCATCCCGGGCGGTGAGGAACAGTACCGGCACTTCCAGCCCGGCGCTGCGCACCGCCTGGAGGATCTGCCAGCCGTCGCGACCCGGCAGCATCACGTCGAGAATCAGCAGAGCGTAGTCACCGGTCAGGGCCAGGTGCTGGCCGGTGCTGCCGTCGGCCACCAGTTCGGCGTTGAAGCCAGCCTCGCTCAGGCCCTGGCGCAGGTAGTGGCCGGTTTTGGGTTGGTCTTCGACGATCAGCAGTTTCATGGTGGGACTCGTGGCGGTTGGAACCCGGGCTTTATACCGTGCAGCAGGCCAGGGCGGTGCAAGCTGACAAAGTTGTAATCTGCATGTCAGCTGGCTGGCAGCGGCAGGGCTCTAGAGTGTGCCACAGGCTGAATCCCGATCTTGTTGGAGTCTGATGATGAGTATGCAAAACCTGTTGTGGCGAAGCCGGTCGATCCTGGGGGGCTGCCTGATGCTGTTGAGCGCACCGCTCTGGGCGTCGCCGGCCGGCTCCTACGATTTTGGCCAGCCGGCGCCTGCGGCCAAGGCCACTCGCAGTGTCGAGGTGGTGATGGGGGACATGTCGTTCAATCCCAAGGCCCTGGAGATCAAGGCCGGCGAGACGGTGCGATTCGTGCTGATCAACAAGGGGCAGTTGCTGCACGAGTTCAATCTGGGCAACGCGGCCATGCATGCCAAGCACCAGCAGGAAATGCTCAAGATGCAGCAGAGCGGCATGCTCACCCCGACCGGCATGAAGGCGATGGATCATGGAGCCATGGGCCACGGCTCGATGGCAGGCATGGACCATGGCATGCAGCATGACGATCCCAACAGCGTGCTGGTGGAGCCGGGCAAGCAGGCGGAACTGACCTGGACCTTCAGCAAGAGCGGCAACCTGGAGTTCGCCTGCAACATTCCCGGGCACTACCAGGCCGGGATGGTGGGCAAGCTGACGGTCACCCCATAGGCATCCGGGGCTCAAAGGCGGGAGCAAAGGCTGATAGAATCCGCTGATTCTTCAGTCAGGTTTCCGCCATGCATCCCGCAGCCGAACATTCGCCGCTGGGCAAGTCCAGTGAATACGTCTCCACTTACACCCCGTCCTTGCTGTTCCCGATTCCCCGGGCGGCAAAATGGGCCGAGCTGGGCTTGAGTGCCGATACCCTTCCTTATAAGGGCGTGGACTACTGGAACTGCTTCGAGTTGTCCTGGCTGCTGCCGTCGGGCAAGCCGGTAGTGGCTATCGGTGAGTTCAGCATTCCCGCCGATTCGCCGAACATCATCGAATCCAAGTCGTTCAAGCTGTACCTCAATTCGCTGAACCAGACGCCGTTCGATGATCGGGCGACCCTTGAGGCCACCTTGCGCTCTGATCTGTCGGCCGCTGCCGGCAAGCCGGTAGGCGTGCGGATCCGCAGCCTGCAGGAGGTCGAGGCCGAAGGCGTGGTGGCGCTGCCTGGGGTGTGCATCGATGATCTGGATATCAGTGTCGATAGCTATGAGCACCCGCGCCCCGAACTGCTGCGCTGCGATGCTTCGCGCGTGGTGGAGGAGAGCGTGCACAGTCATCTGCTCAAGTCCAACTGCCCGGTAACCAGCCAGCCGGACTGGGGCAGCGTGGTGGTGCAATACCGGGGCGCGGCTCTGGATCACGCCAGCCTGCTGGCCTATCTGGTGAGCTTCCGCCAGCACTCGGACTTTCATGAACAGTGCGTGGAGCGGATCTTTCTCGACCTGCAACGCTTGCTCAAGCCGGAGAGACTCACCGTGTACGCGCGTTATGTGCGCCGCGGTGGGCTGGATATCAACCCTTACCGCAGTACCGAAACCGCGGATTTCGCCAATCACCGGTTGGTACGCCAGTAAAAGCAAAGCCCCGCTCCGAGAGCGGGGCTTTTGCTTTGTGGGGTTGGCTACCGGGGGGCTCAGATGCCGATGTTGCCCAGGGTCTGGACGATATTGCGCAGGGTTCCGGCAATCGCCGGGTGTTCCAGTTCGAAGCGTTCCACGGCCAGGTTGACGCCGTCGGCGAGGCTGGCGTCCTGGGTGCCGGTCTCCAGTTTGAGTTGCAGTTCGATCTGCTGCATCAGCTCTTGCAGATTGTTGCGCTCGGCTTCGGAAAGCGGTGGGTTCTGTTCCAATTGCTCGCGCAGGGTGTCGAGTTGTTCTTGCAGTTCGCGGGCAGGCATGGCGTTCTCCCTTTATTGATAGGCACAGGGATGGACCGCGCTGTCGAGCCAAAGGTCCATGCCCACGGCTTAGAGTAATCCACTCCCAGGCGCTGTGCATGATCCTGATCAACAGGCTTATGTCAGGGTTTTTCACCCTTGAGCCGGCGCAGTTCAATGTCCGCCAGGCAGGTGTTCAACTCCCCCAGATGGTCGATGACCGAGTGCACCCCCAGGCCGAAGAGCTGCACCGTGGCCTTGCCACGCTTGAATTCCCGTTCCTGCTGGCTCAGGGCCTGCCATTCGCTGGGGGTCATGCCGCACAGGGAGCCGCAAGAGGCCAGGCCGATGGTCCAGAGGCCGGCATTGAGGCCCGACTGCAGCAGTTGGGGTTCGCCGCTGACCAGGACACAACCGTCGATGCCTTTGACATTGAGCGCCATCAGCGCCTGCCAGCAGGCATCGGGTGCGGGCCAGGGGGCGGGGGAGTGAGGTGCCGGCTTGATCCAGTCCGGCAGGACGGCAGCCAATTGGCGGCTACTGGCGGGGAGCAGTTGCTCCAGCCAGGCGCAGGGGATGCCTTGCTGATGCAGGCGCCGCAGCGTTTCCAGCGCGCCAGGTGTGGCTTGGGCCTGCTCCGGATCAGGTTTGTCCGTGGCTTGCTGGCGCATCCGCGCGCCGAAATCCACCAGGCAGCCACTGAGGCCGAAGAGTACGGCCGTCAATGGGCGGGCGGGTTGCACTGAGGCGTCGGCGTGGGGCATGTCAGCGTCCTTGAAATACCCTTGGAGGCTAGCGGCAGAACATGACATGCAGGTGACAGTACGGTGAATGGCAGCAAGGTTGGCTGAACCCCGGCTGAAGACGGTTTGCGGTGATGCTGCCTAAACCGGCATATCCGCTTTATACTCCTGAACTTATCCTCAGGGCATAGCCCCAC
The DNA here is from genome assembly GCF_058799535.1 of Pseudomonas sp. GW822-FHT06D10. Taxonomy (NCBI): domain Bacteria; kingdom Pseudomonadati; phylum Pseudomonadota; class Gammaproteobacteria; order Pseudomonadales; family Pseudomonadaceae; genus Pseudomonas; species Pseudomonas sp. GW822-FHT06D10. Next base: position 255,576 of record NZ_JBXALN010000010.1, read on the forward strand.
GAGAGAACAATCGAAGGAGTTTCCTGCTATGCGCTGGAGCCGTTATCTAGTTCCACTATGTATGAGTGCCGGTGTGACGCTGGCTCCCCTGGTTGCCCAGGCGGCCGAAGATGATCCATGGGAAAGCATCAACCGTCCCATCTTTACCTTCAACGATACGCTGGATACTTATGCCCTGAAGCCTCTGGCGCAAGGCTATCAGGCCGTCACTCCGCAGTTTCTGGAAGATGGCATCCACAACATGTTTCGCAACATCGGTGATGTCGGCAACCTCGCCAATGACATCCTCCAGGCCAAACCTGGTGCTGCCGGTGTCGACACTGCGCGACTGTTGATGAACACCACCCTGGGCCTGGCGGGCTTTTTTGATGTCGGTACCAAGATGGGCCTGCAGCGCAATGACGAAGACTTCGGCCAGACCCTCGGTCATTGGGGCGTGGGCAGCGGTCCCTATGTGATGCTGCCGTTGCTGGGGCCAAGCACCCTGCGTGATGCGCCGGCCAAGTATGTCGACAGCTACACCGAACCCTACCGCTACATGAATGACATCCCCGCGCGCAACATCACCATGGGTGTGGATGTCGTCGATACCCGTGCCAGCCTGCTCTCGGCGGACAAGCTGATTCGCGGTGACAAATACACCTTCATTCGCAATGCCTACCTGCAGAATCGCGAATTCAAGATCAAGGACGGCAAGGTCGAAGACGACTTCTAGGCTCGACTGTCCTGTACAAACTGAAAAGGCGGCCTGATGGCCGCCTTTTTCATGGGGTGGGGTCTTTACTTCATTTTAAGGATTGTAAGTCCAAGTTTCTGGCCGCCACCTTCTTGTGGGTTGACCCATACCACTTCTGTCTCTGCTTCCAGCCCCCTGAGGGCTGCGTGCTCTGAGTCGATACGTACACTCAACTGATCGCCGACCTGGAACGAACGTGGTGCCTGAACCTGCATGCCGCTGCTGGAAAGATCGATGCAGACCGCTTCGATCACCTGCCCCTGATGGATCAGCGTGACCTCTGCATCCACCCGCATGCGGATGTAATCGCGCTTTTCGCTGTAGTCACGCTGGTTTTGGTTCATGGGTTCCATCCTGCGATTGAGTTGCGGTTTTAGCGGTTTTTATAACTCCCGGTGATTTGCGGTGTAAAGACGTCAGGCGACCATCGGCATGAGCTTGAAACGCCCCGCGGATGGGAGTACCGTCTGCGCCTTAGAAGGGCACCTCTGATGGTCGGGCGTGCAGGGCTCAAGGTCCTGGCCTGGCTTGCAGAGTGGCTAGAAAGCGAATCCAGTAGCGTGCCTCAGGCCCCAGGCCAGAGCACCTACGCCAACCTAATTCTGGCGCCGTTTGCCCACATGCAAAAAACCAGTGCCACGCTGCTGATAATCGATGACGACGAAGTAGTGCGCGCGAGCCTCGCGGCCTATTTGGAAGACAGTGGCTTCAGCGTACTGCAGGCCGCTAACGGCCAGCAGGGTCTTCAGGTATTCGAGCGCGACAACCCCGATCTGGTGATCTGCGATCTGCGCATGCCGCAGATGGGCGGTCTCGAGCTTATCCGTCAAGTGACCGAACTGTCCCCGCAAACCCCGGTGATCGTGGTTTCGGGTGCGGGCGTCATGAACGATGCGGTTGAAGCCCTGCGCCTGGGCGCGGCGGACTACCTGATCAAGCCGCTGGAAGATCTGGCCGTGCTCGAGCACTCGGTGCGCCGCGCCCTGGATCGTGCTCGCCTGTTGCTGGAAAACCAGCGTTACAGAGAGAAGCTTGAAGCCGCCAACCGCGAGCTCGAAGCCAGCCTCAATCTGCTCCAGGAAGACCAGAACGCCGGTCGACAGGTGCAGATGAACATGCTGCCGACCAGCCCCTGGTCGATTGACGAATTCAACTTTGCCCACCAGATCATCCCGTCGTTGTACCTGTCGGGTGATTTTGTCGACTATTTCCGTGTCGACGAGCGCCGGGTGGCCTTCTACCTGGCGGATGTTTCCGGTCATGGTGCGTCGTCGGCCTTTGTCACCGTGCTGTTGAAGTTCATGACCACCCGTTTGCTGTTCGAGTCCAAGCGCAATGGCACCTTGCCGGAGTTCAAGCCTTCGGAAGTGCTGGGCCATATCAACCGTGGCCTGATCAGTTGTAAGCTGGGCAAACACGTCACGATGGTCGGTGGAGTCATCGACGAGGAGACTGGCTTGTTGACCTATAGCATTGGCGGGCACTTGCCGTTGCCGGTGTTGTACACCCCCGACAGTGTGCGTTATCTGGAAGGGCGTGGTTTGCCGGTGGGCCTGTTCAACGAGGCCACCTACGAAGACCACATTCTGGAGCTGCCGCCGGTGTTCAGCCTGACGCTGATGTCCGATGGCATCCTGGACCTTTTGCCCGAGCCTACACTCAAAGAGAAAGAAGCAGCCTTGCCCGAACGGGTGAGGGCAGCGGGCGGCAGCCTGGATGGCTTGCGGCAAGTTTTTGGATTGGCCACGCTAGGGGAGATGCCGGATGATATCGCCCTGTTAGTGTTGAGCAGGAACCTTCAATGAGTACCGGTAGAATCCAGTTCGCCGAGCAGGATGGCACCTTCGTCCTGAAGTTCGTCGGTGAAGTGCGCCTGACCCTGTGTTCGGCGCTGGATGCGACTATTGAGCGGATTTTCACCGCGCTGAATTTTTCGGCGATCGTGATCGATCTGACAGAAACCCGCAGCATCGACAGCACCACCCTGGGCCTGCTGGCCAAGCTCTCGATCCTGTCGCGGCAGAAAGTCGGTCTGTTGCCCACCGTCGTCACCACCCACGAAGACATTACCAGGCTGTTGCAGTCCATGGGCTTCGATCAAGTGTTCAACATCGTCGATCGCCCGATTCCCTGTCCGGAATGCCTGACCGACCTGCCGTCCCAGGATCAGTCGGAAGAAGTGGTACGGGTCAAGGTCCTGGAGGCGCACAAGATCCTCATGGGCCTTAATGACTCCAACCGTGAAGCCTTTCACGATCTGGTGAATGCCCTGGAGCGTCACTGATCGACTGAAACGCTAGCGCACAAAAAAGGGCGAACCTGTGAGGGTTCGCCCTTTTTGCGTTGACGCGAAACGATCAGAGCTTGGCAGTCAGCAGGGCTTCGAGCTTTTCCTGGTCGCGGGCGAACTGGCGGATGCCTTCAGCCAGCTTTTCGGTGGCCATGGCGTCTTCGTTGGAAGCCCAGCGGAACTGTGCTTCGTTCAGGCTCTGGCGAGCTTCACCGGTCTTGCCCGGGCTCAGCTTGCGTTCCAGCTTGCCAGTGTCGGCGGCCAGCTTCTCGATCAGGTCCGGGCTGATGGTCAGGCGATCGCAGCCGGCCAGTTGCTCGATCTGGTTGAGGTTGCGGAAGCTTGCCCCCATGACCACGGTCTTGTAGTCATTGGCCTTGTAGTAGTTGTAGATGCGGGTAACCGACTGCACGCCCGGATCGTCAGCGCCCTGATAGTCGTTGCCGGTAGCCTTCTTGTACCAGTCGTAGATCCGCCCTACGAATGGCGAAATCAGAAACACCCCGGCTTCGGCGCAGGCCACGGCCTGGGCGAAGGAAAACAGCAGGGTGAGGTTGGTCTGGATGCCTTCGCGCTCCAGCTTTTCGGCGGCGCGGATGCCTTCCCAGGTAGAGGCGATCTTGATCAGCACCCGATCACGGCCGATGCCGGCCTTGTCATACAGCTCGATCAGCCGATGGGCGCGCTTGAGCATGGCTTCGGTATCGAACGACAGGCGGGCATCCACCTCAGTGGAAATACGGCCCGGAATGACCTTGAGAATCTCCTGGCCGACAGCCACGCCGAAACGGTCGCTGGCCAGGCCGACATCGCCTTTGCAGTCGTTGACGCAGGCATTCAGCAGGTCGGCATAACCCGGGATGGCCGCAGCCTTGAGCAGCAGCGAAGGGTTGGTGGTGGCATCCACCGGCTTGACCCGGGCGATGGCGTCGAAGTCACCGGTATCGGCCACTACGGTGGTGATTTTCTTCAGTTGTTCCAGCTTGGAAGTCATGAGCGTGCTCTGTCCTATGGGTCTGACGACATTACCCGAGCGCTGTCAGGCGCTCAAGGGCGCGGAATGCTAACTACGGCCCCAAAGTCCGTGACCTGAAAACAGTCGTTTGAATGCTGGGGCACTGTCCAGTAGATACGATGCCAAAAGCCCGGCCAGGTTCAACCCGGCCGACGCTTAACGTCCTTCCAGCAACTGCCCGGCCTGATCCAGCAGGGCCAGCGGATCCTGGGTCTTGTGGATATCCACCGACAACAGCTGGCGGAACTTGCGAGCACCGGGGAAGCCCGTGCCCAGCCCTAGGACATGGCGCGTGATGTGGTGCATGGCGCCACCGGCAGCCAGGTGCTCGGCAATATAGGGGCGCAACCGGGCCAGCGCCTCGGCCCGGGAAATCACCGGCTCAGTGCTGCCAAATAGCTGCTGGTCTACCTCGGCCAGCAGATAGGGGTTGTGATAGGCCTCACGGCCCAGCATCACCCCATCGAAAGTCTGCAGATGTTCATGACAGGCCTCGAGGGTCTTGATCCCACCGTTGAGGATGATTTCCAACTGTGGGAAATCCGCCTTCAATTGCGCCGCCACGTCGTAGCGCAGCGGGGGAATGTCCCGGTTCTCCTTGGGCGAGAGGCCTTCGAGAATGGCGATTCGCGCGTGCACGGTAAAGCTGCTGCACCCGGCTTCCATGACGTGGCCGACGAAATCGCATAGCTCGGCATAACTATCGCGCCCGTTGATGCCGATCCGATGCTTGACCGTCACGGGAGTCGACACCGCATCGCGCATGGCTTTCACGCAATCGGCCACCAGCGCCGGATGGCCCATCAGGCAGGCACCGATCATGTTGTTCTGCACCCGGTCGCTGGGGCAACCGACGTTGAGGTTGACTTCATCGTAGCCATGCTCCTGGGCCATGCGCGCGCACGCCGCGAGATCCGCCGGCGTGCTGCCTCCCAGTTGCAACGCCAGAGGGTGCTCGGACGGGTGGTAGCGCAGGAAGCGCTCGTGATCACCATTGAGCAGCGCACCCGTGGTGACCATTTCGGTGTAGAGCAAGGTGTGCTTGGACAGTAGGCGCAGGAAGAATCGGCAGTGACGGTCCGTCCAATCCATCATCGGTGCAACGCTAAACCGCCGGGACAGCGTAGGGCTTGAGTTTACTGGGGCTGTAGCTGAATTCTGGACCATTTTGCTCTACGTGTTTAAGGCGTGTTTTGGGGCGTTTTCAGGCGTTTTTTAAGGCTCGGTGGTACGATGTACCACCCAAAAACTGACGCGTACCACTTTCCATATGGCGACTATCAGGGCAAGAAAACTGGCAGATGGGAGCGTGAGCTACACGGCTCAGATCCGCATCAAGCGCGACGGAGTGCAAGTTTACCAAGAGAGCCAGACCTTCGCCCGAAAACAGGCCCACAGGCCTGGGGGCGTAAGTGCAAGCTGGAACTGGATGGCCGCAGGATCTTCGACCATCTGAAGTGTTGGTTCAATGGCCGATGCTACGAAGCGCCGATATCTATGGATGGTTTGGCCAACATCACTGGGGCCAGTGTGTATCTGCAATTGGGGGAGTAGCATGCAGGCCCGTACCCTAATCCTGAACAAACTATTCAGCCGTAAGTAATAAGACAACGGTTGTCACGCTGGTTTCATCCTCTATATGACCGAAGCGATCCAGGGGCAAGAGCGTATCAAGTAGTTTGACGCTGTGCTGAAGAGCTCGAAAGGCTCTGACAACTTCCGCAACCTATTTGTCTATGCGCCCTCCGAGAAGAAAGACGTTATCCAGCTGATGCCGGTCAGCGAGGTGGCGGCTAGGTACGAGTTCAGCTCGATCAAGAGCATCAGTCGTGATGATTTGCTTGAGGCCTTGAGTATCGCACCGCAGTTAATGGGCATCGTGCAGCTGAGTGGTTTTGGGTTGTAGGGGGAGGTGCTGTAATTTAGGTAGTGAACGAGCCTGAGCTGTTATAGGTGGGCCCGCGTAGTAAATGAGGTGATGAGTTACTGCATCACATCAGCCCGATGCTGAATCACTCCGAATACTTAGCTTACGATTTTATATTTTTCTCTGTAGCTCTCTATAAGGCGGCTTAAGTTAGCAGGCTTTCCTAGAGTGATCTTAAAATTTGAGCTGGAGATTCAGAAAGCTGTACGGCAAGCGCAGTGGTCTCGAGAGAAGTCGAAAAGCAGGCTAATGATGTGAGTAACTCTGAGCAGTTGATAATTCAATTGCTCAGAGCATATAAGTTTTAGTTCGGACTGCGAAGGCACTCGATATAATTCATATCGAACCCGCGCGAGGGAAGGATGCTCTCAATACGCAGGCCCGCTTGAGAGCATAGTGATTGAAAATCTTTGGTGCTTCTTACTTGTCCGGGCGTCCATACTCGTTGTTCAAAGTTTCGTGTATGAATGAATTCGGGGTTGTCGAACGAGTCGGAAAACTCTCGATCCAGCAGCCCTTCAATAATTACCAGGCGAGAGTCAAGACGCATCGCCTTTGCAATGGAAGTCAATATCTGAATGACGTTGGAGTTGTCCCAGTCATGCAATACGTGCTTGATAGTATAAACATCATGTCCGGGTGGAATCGCGCCGAAAATATTGGTTCCAATGAATTGGCAGTTTTTTAATTCGAGCGACTGAATGTGTCGATCGGCATTGATTTTATTTGATGGCTGATCGCAGATTATACACGATAATTTTTCGTATTTTGACGCCAGCGCGCATGCAAGGCTACCCGTGCCGCCCGCTACATCAACTAGGCTTTTTGCGTCTCCAATAATCAACTCTTCGACAATGTCCGGTATAAGCGATTGATTAGTCACGCCGTGCATGAACTCCACAAAGACCTTGCTGGCTTCGGGGTTTTTGTTGTAGTAATCCCATATTGTATCTTTATGAGCTAGCTTGAATGCATTGTCACCCGTCAGAAAGTGCTCTTCAAGTTTAATGGTTGCTGGGGCTAACTGCGCTCCCCATACTAGCAGATAAGGCCTGAACCATGATTTTGAAGCTTTCGTGAGTTGTAACCCTTTTCTGGCTATTAAATATTTTTCATCCTTTTTACGGATGAACTTGAGCTTCGTGGCAAGCATCAGCAGGTCATTGAGAATGTCCGATTTGGCTTTGCTAAGTTGATTCAATTCGTCGAGAGTTTTTGGGCCGGCAATTAAAAATTCGAAAATCTCGATTTTTGTCAAAAAATACAACGCATGTGCGGCATAGGATGCCTGAATCAACTCAAAGCAATTCAGCTCGTTTAGCACGGATTTTGCCATTAGGCTGGCTCCTGACTTCCGGGTTGTCATCGAAAATAAAAACTATGGAACAGCAGAATCATTCCTCTGGAATGGGCATGATATCTGCCGATCCAGGCAGCTTGCAAGGCAAGTGTGGCCGGCATACTACGGGATTTTTCAAAAAAACCACATGACCTGCGCATATTAAATATTCGGGAAATTCCATACATCAAACAACATATCGCTTGACTAACCCTTTCCGGCTGCCCCTAAGGCTCTAACTCACAAGAGGGTGGAGCTCCCTTGAAAGCTACAAGGAGTTACTCGGAAGCCTGGGTGCTGTGCATCAAGATAGGCAGGAGCTGGGTTAGGCGGCGATTTGCTTGCTTATAGCCGAATCGTTAATACGACGAGCACCTCAGATGTTTCTGGGGGAGTGCTCCCATGCTTCCACCGGGACGAGGCGTTAAATCTATGTGTTCAGCAGGAACGAGAAGAGGATGTTCAGATTTACAAGGTGCGCAAGGTTTAATAGCCATTCCTGAATGAAGAATTGTTGGTCGCATACAGCACGATAGAGCGAATGTTGCGGAGGTTGGGCCAGATGTGCGCCATGTATAGCGAGAGTGCCAAAACGACTAATAGCGTTGAGTCTGCCACTGCACTTGCTGGAAGGAGTCTATTTGCCTGTTTCGCCCCATGCAGCCCCTTGGGGTGGAAGTTGACTAACTTCAGTGATGTCAACAACGTTATCGTTATTATTGGCGTCCCCTATGAATCATAGGTTACGCTCTACACAGTTGACTTGCAGGTGGGCTGAGCAATGAAGTAAGCGAGCTCCGTATCTATGCGGCCGCAGATCCAACTTTTAAGAAAATAGAGATCCTTAGTGTCAGGGGCGGCAGCAGGGCCTGATCAAGGCTAACGTCTACTAGGTCAGGTCTGTCTGCGAGCCACTGGCGTCGGTCAGCAGCTAGTCGGGACAACTCCAACCTATTCGTTCTGGCCACTGCTGTAATTGCTGATAAGTTTTGCTCGAAGTCAGTATGGAACTTGCTCGTAAAGGCCGGCCATACAAATGTAAGGATCGCAACACCGAATTCACCGAAGACTATGACGGCAATGTCACTATGGTGAGGGGCCTCAATGATCTGTTCATTCCGATTATCCGGGCGTGCGAATGCCCATTATTTCAGGGAGTCAGAAGCGAGTGCTGATAATCAGTTGCTCGATCTTGGAGCCCCGAAGAGATCGAAATAATGATTGTTGATGCTGACGTGCTACATGGCGTATTCGGAGCCGTGATTTGCTTCACCGTAGAGATCGGCATGCTTCACCTCCTGGCGCGCACCGCCTGCCTGTGGGCCAAAAGGATCTCTTTTTCTGCCCCCTGCAACCCAGTTAAGTCGGAACCGGCCTGCGGGCTTTTGAGTTACTCTGAGGTGGGAGAAGTCTGGGGAGCCCCGCGAAAGTAGGAGCGTTTTAGCGTTTGCTGATAGGAGTATAGCCAGCCGAGTCTGAGAAGAGCTTCGGGAAAAGGATTAGTTTTTATGAGGCCATTGAAAAAGGGGGAGGGACTGGGCTTGAGACCTAACTTTCAGGAGGGTAGTTAGAGCTAGGTTGAAGGTGGTTTTTTTGTCAAATATTAAATTTAAAGAATTTTATAAGATTTAAAATTAACTTGCCAGCAGTTAATTTTTATCAGTGAGCTGAAAGCCGTGCATTACAAGGCTTTCAGCGGTGTTAATGAAAAAACTAACCGTCCTAACCTTTTTCTGATGGGATAAAATGAAACTATGGGTGAAACTTTAGTGTTGCATGTGCTGAAGTTGCATGCGGAGTCTCGCAGCCCAACCTTTATCAACTTCATTGAGACGCACTTATCCACTGAACATAAGATATTGCGGTGTGCGGATGGTGTCGGGATTGGAGCAAAGTAGGTGACAGGTTAAAGTGCCATACCAGCTGAACCTGTCGTAGGGGGCTCAGGGAGTGACAGTGAAGTAACGCCCGTGGCCATCGTTACCGCAGTAACTGGTTGGGGCGGCCTGGGTTTCTTTTAGGAGGCCCGTACCGCTGAGTTCGACTAAGTTGATGGCGCACTTGGAGGACAAGGGGCTCTGCTTGCTAAATTCAAAACTCGCCTCGTAATCCTTCTCGGCCTTTGGGACGAACTGAATGGTGGGGGGATAACAGTGGCCGTTATCGGCTTTGTAGTTAATGTCGATCAACACTGGCTGGTTTGCGGGGATTAAAAATTCGTCGTATCCCAGTCTGTCGAATTTAACGGCTTCTGTATGTGCGGTGGTGGGTATGCCAATTACGCGGTTCTGGTAGTCCTCAATCTTCATTCCTAGCACATCGGAGTCGCGCCAAAGGATGTAGCGCTGTTTTGGATCATGGTGACGTGCAGCGATACTTCCCTGCAGGCAACCATTTTCGGGATGGTTGTAATAGGCTTCGCAGGTTTTTCCGGGGATGTAGGAGGCCGGTTTCCGGTGCGGAGAAGATACGGATACGAGCACTGGTGGTGCGGTCGTACTTAGCCGTTTCGGTATCATTGCGTAAATTAGTCTTTTCATAGCTGCAGCCGGTAAGTAATAGAGCACCTGCTGTGAGTAAAAACCACTTCATGATAAAATACGCTCCTTGTTGTGAATGTCAGTTTTGACTGATGTGAAAGGGCATAAATTTACCTGGGGGAGTTCTTCCTCTGATTTAGAGAGTTATTACTTTGGCATCCGTAGTTTAAGCTCGGTACGTATATTGCCTAGTGAAGGTATTTTGCCATGAGATGTGGAGGGGGAGTAGCAGTAAACAGAAGTGCCAGCAGCGTGTAACCTAATTAGATTTACGTGCAGTGGTAAGAAAGTGGTACGTGAGGCGTGCGCATTCTTTCTAGATCTTTCAAAATAAGAGCCTTAGAAATAAACGGTCCAATCCATTATTGGTGCCACGGAAAAGCGCCGGGAAGGTTCTGAGCGGGAAGGGCTTGGAGCGGTAAAGGGCATGGGATGTTTGTCGCTTTGCGGGGCAACCACCTGTGGTCATGGCGGTTGTCGGGGTGACGAATTGGCGCAGTTTATCAGGAAGTGCCACGCCGACGTTGTGCTCTGAGCCTTTGCCGGACTAGCGAGGTTGTCCGAGCATCCGTCCCAGCTGCGCCAGCCAGTGGTAGCCCACCACGAAACTGAATCGTAGCCAGACACCCGCGCAGATGCTCCAGGAGAGGACCCGGGGATAGTCCTCACGAAAAAACTTGCCATAGAAGCGGATCATGCCCCGGTGCTTGTGCCATTCGACGAACACCGGGCGGGTGCGGCTGCAGGCGCCCCAGGCGTGAAAGATCCTGGCCTGGGGTACGAAGCAGACTTTCCAGCCTTCCTGGCGAAAGCGCATGCACAGGTCCAGGTCCTCGCAGTGCAGGAAGTAGCCTTCGTCCCAGCCGCCGACGCTGTCCAGGGCTTCGCGCTTGACCAGCATGCAGGCGCCGGAAATGGCTTCTACCTGCGTCGGACGGCTGGGCAGCGGCTCGCGGTGCAGAAGAAAGTCGGAAAACAGCCGCGGCGAGAGCCAGGCCAGGCCCGACAGGTTGAGGGCGCGTACTACTGCCCGCCGTGGGGTGGGGAAGACCCGACGTCCACCGGGCTGTTCGCTGCCGTCGAAGTTGCACAACAGGCCACCTGCCATGCCCAGATCGTGGGTGTGGCTCAGGGCGTCGATCATTCCTTGCAAGGCGCCCGGTTGCAATACGGTGTCGGGGTTGAGGAACAGGAGGTGTGGCTGCTCGCAGTGACTGGCGCCTAGGTTGCAGGCCGCGGCGAAGCCGGTGTTGCTTGGGTTGCGCAGGATGAGCAGGCGTTCATCGGCAGCGAACCGGGTGGCAACCTGCTCCAGGCTGCCGTCATGGGAGGCATTGTCCACCAGCACCAGCCGGTTGATGTCCTGGGCCAGCACCGAGATCACGCAGTCCTCCAGCAGAAGGCCGGCGTTGTAGTTGACCACCACCACATCACAGGAACGCGGCATGGGCCCCCTCGAAGCGTTTTGCCCAGGAATTGGCTTCGCGGAACTTCAGGGTCTCGGCCAGGGGCTCGGTAAACGTCAGCGCCTGGTGGATCACTCGGGAGATGTCGTCGAGACTGTCGCTGAGAAACACTCCCGGAAGATGGCGCCTGGTGCCCATTTCGCCGAATGCGGTGCTGACCACCGGCAAGGCCAGGGCCCGGTACTCGTAGTATTTGATCGGGTCGACGTAGCGGGTGATGTCGTTGCACTTGAACGGGATCAGGCCGACATCGAACTCGGCCATGGCTTGCAGCGCGGCCTCGTGGGAGAGCGCCGGCAAGCACCGGATATTGTCCGGCAGTGCCCTGGGCGAAGGTCCGTGCTGGGGGCCGATCAGGCGTACCTCGGCCCCGGGAAAGGCCACGGCCAGGGCAAGCACGAATTCCCAGTCGAACCACTTGGCGAGGGTGCCGATGTAGCCGAACACCGGGCGTGTTCCATGTGCTGCGCTCCGGGACAGGGGCAGGGCGGGCAGGCGTTCGCTGGCGCAACCATTGAGCAGCAGCCGGGTATCGACCTGTTGCCGTTGCCAGTAGTGCTGCAAAGTCGTGCAAGAGGCCAGGGTGGTGACCACAGCCCGGGCGGTCTGGTGCTGGCGCCGGTGCATGGCTCGGCGTGACCAGCCGCGATAGAACGCCGGTACGTTGTCCATGACGTCATAGAAACTGCCGGCGAAGATCGGCTCCTGCAGCAGTTGCAGGGCCAGCCTCGAGGGTTTGCCGATGCCGAGCTGGGTCGGTGCCTGGGCAAAATGGCGGATCTGTTGCTTGAGCTCCTGCCAGAACAGGCGATTGACCCAGCCCGAGCCGGGCAGGGGCTCTATGGGCAGGGCCCGGGGCCTGGCCAGGGTCAGCCAGTCCGGCACGGCGACGGTCGGACCCTGGTATGGCGGGCGGGTAAGCAAGTCGGCCAGTACCGGCAAGCGCGTGGGATAGGGTTCGACCCACAGCACGGGGGCCTGGGTGGACGCGTGGAACTGGCGCACCAGTTCATGGGGGCGTTGCGCGAAGCTGTGCCAGCTGACCGGTGACAGATAGACCAGCCTCATGATGGCTCCCTGGCGGTGTGGGGAGTCCAGGGTCGGCCCCATTTCGCCTCGTACAGAGCCTTGTTGCGCTCAAACAGTTGTTGGCGCTGGCTGCCGGGCATCTGGCTGAACGAGGCAGAAAGATGGTGATGAATGAACACGTCTTCGGCAAAGGCGCAGGACAGCCCTGCTTGCTCTACCCGGCGGCAATAGTCGTCGTCTTCGAAAAAGCCCAGGCCGAAGGCTTCATCCAGGGGCCCGACGCGCTCATAGGTCGACCTGGGCATCATGACCGCGAAGAAACCGAGGGTGGCGCAGGGCACCACCTGTCCGGCATGGCGCCAGGTGTACTGGCGGGCGCGGCCAGGCATCTCCTCGAGGCTGCAGTAGCTGATCTCGATCTTCGCTTCGTTGCCGATGTTGTTGGTTACCGGCCCGATCAGGCCGAGCCCCGGGTTGCGTTGCAGGTGGCGGCGCAGGGTCTGCGCCCAGCCAGTGGTGACCTCGGTGTCGTTGTTGAGCAAGACCAGGAACTCGCCCCGAGCCCGGGCCAGGCCCTGATTGTTGGCCGCGGAGAAACCCAGGTTGCCGGGGTTGAGGATGAGCGAGTGAGCGCTGTCGCTGGCCCACTGCCGAAGGAATTCGACGCTGCCGTCGGTGGAGGCATTGTCGACGACAATGATTTCCAGATTGCGGCCCAGAGCATCGGCGGCCAGGCTGGCCAGGCAGGCACGGGTCAATGCCAGGTTGTTGTAGGTCACTACTATCACGCTGATCAGGGGCCCGCTTCGCTCGTCTTCCACCAGGGCCTTCAACTGTTCTACCCGGTGCTCCCAAGTCTGTTGTGCGGCGAATTCCTGGCGCTGGCGGGAGGTGCTGTCGCAGGCAGGTTCCTGCAACGCCTGGGCGATGGCTTCGATAAAGGAGGGGGTATCCCTGGCAATGGATACCTGCTGGCCGAACTCCTGCAGCTCGGGCAGATCCACCGCCACCACCGGCTTGCCGGCACTCAGGTATTCGTAGACCTTGACCGGGTTGGTGGCCAGGGTCAGTGTCTCGATGCGAAACGGCAGGATGCAGACATCGAAGGCCTGCAGGTAGGCGGACAGCTGTGCGTAGGGGATTTCACCGGTCAGCCTGACGTTGGCATGGCGCTGCAGGCGCGCACCAATCCGCCCGGTATCTGCGCCTATCAGCAGGATCGTGCAGTGCCTGAAGGCTTCGGCGATGGCGGCCACCAGATCCACATCGAACCACTGGGCGAGCGCGCCGTAGTAGCCGATCACGGGACGGCCTTGCGGGTCCTGATAACACTGGGCCGGGGGCTTGGAAAAATAGGTGAAGTCGGCGGCATTGCGCAATACGGCGCGTTGCCCGGTGCTTGCAGGTGGGCAGTGCCGACTCCAGTAGCGTTCCAGCCACGCCGAGGCAAACAGCGTGATATCGGCCTCGCGCAGCAGCTCATGTTCCAGCTGCAACAGGTCCGGGGCGTTGTTGCCGAAGCCCTGATGGTCGTCCATGCAGTCATAGACCAGGCGGCTGGCCGGAAGCGCCCCGGCCACGGGGGCCCAGAACGGGTGCTGGACCAGGGAGATCACCTGGCTCGAATGGGCCCAGCTCAATAACTCGCCGATGCTGCGACGCAACTGCTGGACCACGGCCTCTTGCGGGGCAGCGTGGTAGAGGAGCGGGGCTGTGCGTGCAAACAGCCGCACTTCGAACAGCCGCCCTCGGTCATCCAGCTGACGCAAGGTAAAACCGTCGCGAGCGTCGTCCTCCAGGCTGGCCGAGACATAGAAAACCCGGCGTCCGCTGGTGCTCAAGCCGCGGGCCAGGTGCTGGGGACGCTGCTGGCGGAAATCCCAGTCGATGGCACCCCAGACCACGTAATCCGGCCATTGCGGATCGGCCGCCGGTAGCACGCTACAAGCGGGTACGAAACTCTTGGCGGCCCGCTGATGCCGACGCAGGGCCCGCCAGCCAGGTCCCAGCGCGCCGTGATACAGGCGCTGGAGCAAGGCTTTGAGCAGGTAAGGCAGCGGCAGGCGGTGATAGAGGCGACGCCAGCGCTGGAACAGGGCGATGCTCATTGCCGCGCCCCGGATACAGAGCGAGTCAAAGCACGGCCTCCGACTGTTTCGGGGTCGCGGCAACGATCACGAAATCGCTGTTCAGGGTGCCCGACTCGATCAGCCCGTCTTCGATGTCGAACAGCATCCGCAGCACCCGCATCGCCTGGGGATCATCGGCCTTGAAATTGCCGGCGATGCCATGCAGCAGAAATTGCAGCAGGGTGCCGCCGCAGGTGTTGAGGGCCTGGATCTCGAAGTGCTGTTCCACCACCTTGAGGATGTCCTGGGAGCGCACGGCCTCGGACGGATCAACCTTCACCACCTCTTGTGGATCAGGGAGCGGTACGTTGTTCTGCACCTGACCGTAGGAACCCTGGACGAAAGAGCGGCGCATGGCCGGGGGTATCAGGGCGAAGGCATGGCTGATGGCTGCGCACTGGGCCTGGTCAAAGGCAAAGTGATTGGCGCCGACATACTCGTTGAAGAACAGCCAGCCGTCCGCCTTCAAGGCCTGGCGGACATTGGCGCAGACCTTTTCCAATTGGCGAATGTGATGCAGTGAACCGTTGAACCAGACGGCGTCGTAATGAGCACTGGGCAGTTGCACCCGCTCGACATCGGTGAGGCTGTAGTGCAGGGTCCGGGTCCCCAGCGCCGCCGCTTCTGCCCGGGCGGTGTCCAGCGCCGCCGGGGCGATATCCACGGCGTCGCAGTCCTGGAAGGCCTGGAGTTTGTAGAGCTCGCGTTCCAGGGTACCGGTGCCGCAGCCGATGCTCAGCATACGCGGCACCGGTAACCGGCCCGCCAGAAAGGTGTTCAGGCAATAGGGTACCCAGTGAGCATGACCGCTGCCGGCCGTGGCCTTTTGCTGATGGCGTTGTTGCACCGCAGGCACCGCCAGCCAGTAGACATCCGCAGAAAACGCATCCGAGCCAGCCTGGTTCTGTGACCAGTGCTCGGCGGTCTGCGCCTTGCGCTGCTCCTCGCTCATGTCGTCCGGAGGAACAGGGGCTGCGACTGCCCAACCACTGAGCTGTTGAATTATTTTTTTCAGCACGTTCGGCATCTTCCTTGTGGGTGTATCGGGCTGCCGATTCAGTCGGTGAGCTTCATTTCCGTGGCGTCGGCGTTCGCTCTACGGCGTGCTTGGCGATGGGGTTGCCAGGGCCCCCACTTGCTTTCGAAGTAGGCCTGGTTCTTGTCCCATAACCGCTGGTATTCGCCGCTGGCGATAAGGGCCTTGAACGAGGCCTGGCCATAGTGGTGGATGTAGCTGTCCTCGGCGCATACGGTGCGCAAGCCGGCGGCCTGGACTCGCCGGCTGTAGTCGTCGTCTTCGAACATGCCGATGCCAAAGGCTTCATCCAGCCAGCCCACCTGATCCAGCACTTCGCGGCGCATCGCTACGCAAAACATGGCCAGCATCGGGATGTCGAAGCAGCGCCCGCGGTACTGGGTGGTGCGCCGGTCGGCGAAGTCCTCCATGTCGTCGAGGTCCTGGTAGTCGATGCTGACCCGGGCCTCGTTGCCCACCGCATTGGTGGTCGGCCCCACCAACCCCACCTCCGGGTCGTCGAGGTGGCGCAGCAGGGGCGCGAGCCAGCCCTTGGGCACCACGGTGTCGTTGTTGAGCAGGACCAGGTAGTGGCCCTGCGCAAGGCGCAGGCCCTGGTTGTTGGCGGCGGCGAAACCCAGGTTCTGCTCGTTGAGCACGATGCTCACATTGGGTTCGCTGCGGGCCAGGTAGCGCAGGTAGTTGCGGGTGGAGTCCTGCGAGGCGTTATCGACGATGATCAGTTGCAGGTTCGGGTAGGCGCAATTGCGCAGCAGGCTGTCGATGCAGCCGCGGGTCAGTTGCACATTGTTGTAGGTGACGATGATTACCGAGACCTTCGGAAACAGTTCGACCAGCGCATCGCGCGTGTCTTCGAAGCGTTGCCGCCAATCGTTTTCCCTGGCCAGTGCCAGCCGTTGGTTCCAGCGCTGCAGATCGGTTTCCCCAAGGGCTCTTTCGATCTGCGTGACAAAGGCCGACGGCCCGTCGGCGAAATACAGGTAAGGCTCGTAGATCTGCATCTCCAGCAGCGGCACTGCGACCACGGGTTTGCCGGCGCTGATGAACTCGTAGAACTTCACCGGATCCACCGCGTGGGTCAGGTTGTAGAGGCGAAAAGGAATGATGCAGACATCGAAGTGGTACAGGTATTGCGGCATCTGCGCGTAAGGCTTGCGGCCCAGCAGGTGGACATTGGGCAAGCGGTCGAGGCCGGCCAGGTCACGGACGAACACATCGCCAATGAGCACCAGATTCCACTCTGGTCGTTGCCGGGCGATGGCCGCCACCAGCTCAAAATCGACCCATTCGGCCAGGGCACCATAGAAGCCGATGATCGGGCCTTGAAGCTCCTCCAGCAGAGTATTGGGTGTACAGCATCGGGCAAAGAAGTCGAAGTCCACCCCGTTTCTAACCAACTGGCAGCGACGGCTGGTACTGGCCCATTTGTCGTGCAGCACGGAGGCGGTGACGGTTACCAGATCAGCCTGCTTCACCAGTACCTGTTCCTGGTCCAGCAAGGGCTGACCGATGTTCGGGAAGTCCTGCCATTCGTCCATGCAGTCGTATTGCACGGGCCAGCCGTATGCCTTGCGCAGGTGCAGGGCCAGGCGCGTCCAATAGGGCAGGTGAACCACCGACACCGCCGTCTTGATCCGGTAGTCGCTCACCAGGGCCTGCAACGCCTCTGCATTGGCGCGCAGGTTGCCTTCGGTGATGCAGGTGGCGTAGTAGTCCTGCCGTGCATGCCCGCGCAGGGTGACTTCGAAGACCCCGGGAGCGACTGGGTGCACCGCATAGGGCCGCTCTGCCGCGGGTAGCGGCGAAAGGATTATGTAGAACACCCGATAACCCTGGATAGCGAACTGCGTCATCAGTTGCTGTGGTCGCTGGAACCTGGCGGACCAGTCGATATTGGCAAAGCACAGCAGGTCAAAATGCTGAGCAGCAGAGCCGGGTGCTGAGTCCTCCACGATATCGGGCTCCAAGGGGGTGGAAGCTGGCAGAGGCTGGACGAGATAGGGCAGGTGAGTCGGGTACTCGCTCTCGTCGTTGATCACCCCGTGCCGCAGCAGTTGCATCAGCATGCGCAGGGGGCGGGTCAGGCGCCAGGAACGCGAGCGCCGCATATGTTCGATATGCGCCAGGGCGGCATCGCGCTGAAGGTTGGCCTGTGCGTGCTCGAGCCGCAGCCGGGTCGACTCCTGCTCCTGCGAGTGGGACTTAGTCATGAGCGGGCTCATAGTTGTGCAGTGGGCTCTGGTCGCCACTGGGCCACATTGAGCTGAGGGAGCCGGGCCGGTAGAAGGTCACGGTCATGCTGCGCCGTGAAGTCCGGCAATTGGCTACCACCTGCGTCACCGCATGCCAGGAGTTCTCGGCGCGTACCAGTACTGCCGATGTGCCCACCAGGGGCGGGATCACCGCGACCACATCCGAGGGGTCGGCAGAGCCCAGGATATTCAGGCAGCCACCGTCCTCGATGTTCCAGGAATCGTTGAAGTACAGGATATGGGTCACCAGCTTGTCGCCCAGGTCCGGGTGCGGGCCGAGGCAGGCCTGCGGCCCGTAGTGGAAGACATTGACCTCCATGGGAGCGTTTCTGAGGTCCATGTCGGTGAGCGTCGACAGCGCCAGGCGATAGTCCGGTGCGGTCAACTCGCTGGCCAGCCTGCGCCAGGCCGGGCTCAGGTGCTGCTCGTGGATAATGCGCCCGGTGCCCATTTCCACCAGTTGCCGCGCCTGGTACTCGTAGTCCTTTTCTCCGCCATAGCCGGACACCGTCTTGAAGGAGTCACGGGGATAGGTCGCTACCAGGGCCGCGGCGTCCGCGGGCGAATACAGCTCGGTGATCCGCCCCCAGCGAAAGGGCTGAGTGTGCAAGGGGGCTCTGGTCAGCATTGGCAGATTCAGCATCGTATTCATCTTCTCAATAAATGTTGCAGGCGGCGCCGCAGGGAGCGTAACGGCGCGGTGAGGCGGTAGGAGTTGGAGCGATGGATTCGACCCAGCTCGGCATCGACCCGACTGGTGAGTTCCGTTTGGTGGCGGCGTAGTAGCGTCAACTGCTGTACCTGGATTTTCAGCTCATCCAGTTCGGCCTGTTTGCTCAGGCACGCCTTGCGCCAGTCCTCTCGGGTTTCCTCCAGCAGGCCGGGCAGGGCTTGCCAGAAGCGGTTCAGCGCCAGGCTGGTGGGGCGCGGGCCCTGGGCGATCAGTTCGGCTACCCGGTCCCAATGGCGCTGCACTTGTTCCTGCGCGGCGATCACCTCGGGGCAGGGCCCCGTTTCGCTCAGGTGTTGCAGGAACCACTGGGGATCGATGGGCTGTTCGGCAGGCAGGGGGCGGATCCCGCGGTATGCGCGCAAGGCGGTGTACTTGCCCTGGTTCAGGTTGGCCGAGCAGAAGGCCGGTACGCCGAAGGCCAGGGCGGTGATCGCCAGGTGATAGCTGTGGCCGATGACGCCCTGGGCGTGGGCCAGGATCTCCGCCAGCAGCAGTGGCTCTGGCCAGGCCGGCAGGCGCACGGCCCGTGGCAGGTCGGCCCCGAGAATCGACTCATGGTCCCCGAGCACCGGGCCGATGGGCAACAGCAGCAGCTGCCACTGGCTGAACAGCGCGTTGTGGGTTTTCCATAGCTGGAGAAAGCTCTCCAGGCCGGCAATCGCATGCACCACCAGATAGGGCCCGGTCAGGCCGGCCTGGGCACAGAGTTGGCGATAGGCCGCCGAGGATTGCTGCCGGTCGATCAGGCTGGGCAGGCCAAAGGCGGTATCCGGCAGTACCTCGACCTGGGCCTGCTCGCTCAGTGCGGACAGGGTGTTTGCAGACAGGGCGTCGCGCACCCGGACGTGGGGGCTTTGCTCCAGGGTCAGCCTGACCAGGGGGGCCGCCCAGGATGGAATCGGGTTGCAGTGCATGCCGGGGGCGTTCCAGATCAGCGGTACATTGTGTTGCAGGGCCATCAGCGCAGGCGACAGCCAGTACCCGGTGGGGTGGTGGATCTGCGGGGCGGGCGGGTAATAGTCGGCAGCGATGACCTTGTCGAAGCGAATGATGAAGCCACCGCCGATCAGCACTGCGTCCAGGCTATCGATGAGCTGGGGCAGTTCACTGACCGAGGTGACGGGGTAGGGCCATTGCGGCGTGCTGCGCGAGTGATAGGAGAACGCGTGCAGGCGCACCTTACCCAGGCGCGCCTGCAACGCTGCTTCGGCAATGAGGGGGAACAGCAGGTCGCCGTAGTTGGCTACATCGAAGGTACCGAAGATCGCGACTTGCCATTGCTTGTCGCTCATGAACGCTCCTCGACTGCCAGGGGTTGCTGCGATGGGCGGGTGACAGGTTCGATGTGCAAGTCGACGATTCCCAGGAAGTGCTTGTTGCCCGGCAAGGTGTCGAACGCCAGGAGGGCCACCTGTTTTTCAATCAGGTGGGAGGTTTCTTCCGTTTCGCCATTCATCAGCTTGAGCGTGATGTGATAGCGCCCGGCCGCCAGGTTGGCGGCGAATCGCAGGCACACCGAGGCGCTGCGCCAGCCTTGCCGGGACTCGCCGCATTGCAGGGCGACGTTGACCCCGCTGACCACCAGCAACCGGGCTTCCTGGATGGTCAGGCTGATGTTGGGGCGGGCAATGGCGTCGCTGACCTGGGCCTCGATGGCGATTTCGATCATGTCGCCGTGGGCAAAGCTTGAGTACAGCGCCTCGGTATTGCTGAACACGGCTG
The DNA here is from genome assembly GCF_058799535.1 of Pseudomonas sp. GW822-FHT06D10. Classification (NCBI taxonomy): domain Bacteria; kingdom Pseudomonadati; phylum Pseudomonadota; class Gammaproteobacteria; order Pseudomonadales; family Pseudomonadaceae; genus Pseudomonas; species Pseudomonas sp. GW822-FHT06D10. Next base: position 275,790 of record NZ_JBXALN010000010.1, read on the forward strand.
AGGTGATCCGCCCTTCAGGGGTGCCGAAGGCCATGCCGTGCTCCGGGTTGAGCGGTGTCTTGGCGCTGACCTGGACGGCGCCCGCGCTGGCCCAGCGGCGCTGTTCGTCACGCATGTCCAGCAGGTACAGCTCGGCCATCGCCTCCGGTGCACCGCTGGCGCGGATTTCGCCATCGCGCAGGTAGAGGGCACGGTTGCAGAAGCGCTTGACCATGCTCATGTCGTGGGACACGAACAGCAGGGTCATGCCTTGTCGGGTCAGGCGCTCCAGGCGTTCCAGGCACTTGAACTGGAAGGAGGCATCGCCGACGGCCAGGGCTTCGTCGACGATCAGGATATCCGGCTCCACGCATACCGAAACGGCAAAGGCCAGGCGCACCAGCATGCCGCTGGAATAGGTCCTGGTGGGCTGGTCGATGAATTCGCCGATGTTGGCGAAGGCGGTGATTTCGTCAAAACGCGCCTCGATCTCCGCGCGTTTGAGGCCCAATACCGCACCGTTGAGGTAGACGTTCTCGCGGCCGCTGAACTCTGGATTGAACCCCGAGCCCAGCTCCAGCAGGGCGGCGATCCGCCCATGGCTGGTCACGCTGCCCGTGGAAGCTGTGCTGGTGCCGCAGATCAGTTGCAGCAAGGTCGACTTGCCACTGCCGTTGCGGCCGATGATGCCCAGGGTTTCGCCCTTGCGCACTTCCAGCGCAACGTCCTTCAAGGCCCAGAATTCGCGATAGCGCTGCTTGCCGTGGGGCAGCAGCAGTTGCAGCAGGCGGTCGCGGGGCTGGTCGTAGATCGGGTAGCACTTGCCCAGGCCCTGGGCCTTGATCGCCAGTTCAGAGCACATCGGCGAACCCCGGGCGGGTTTTTTCGAACCACGCCCATCCCAGGAAGGCCACGCCAAGCGCGACGCTCAGCTCTATCAGCCACAGGCCGAGATCGGGCACCACGCCCCGGATCAGCACGTCGCGGGAGGACTCGATCACCAGGGTCAACGGATTCAGGTAGAGCCAGTGCCGGTAGGCCTCGGGCAGGGCGCTCAGCGGATAGAACACCGCTGATATCAGCAGCAGGGCCGACATCAGTACACCGATGACCTGGCCAACATCCCGCAGGTAGACCCCCAGGGAGGCGAGGACCCAGGACAGCCCGAGGGTGAACAGCACCAGGGGCAGCAGCACCAGGGGAAACAGCAGAGCGGTGGGCGGCGGCAGGCCGAAGGCCAGGAGGTGGAACAGCAGCCAGACGGCAAAGCTCACCAGCGTGTGGAACAGCACCGCCCCGAGCATCACGCAGGGCAGCATGTCCAGGGGGAACACCACCTTCTTCACATAGTTGACGTGGCTCAGGATCAGCCCGGGGGCTCGGGTGAGGCATTCGGAGAACAGGTTGAAGACCATCATCCCGGTGAACACCAGCAGGGCGAACTGGGTGTTCGAGTCGTTGTCGGTTCCCCAACGCACCTTGAACACCACGCTGAACACGAAGGTATACACCAGCAACATGAGCAAGGGGTTGAGAAAGGACCAGAGCAGGCCGGCAATCGAGCCGCGGTAGCGGCCTATCACTTCGCGTTCGATCAGCGCCCGCAGCAGCTCGCGATGACGCCAGGGCCTGAAGGTGAAACGGTGCAGCGTGGTACTTCCGGTCAACTCCCGCTCCTTGGGGCCAGCTTCCAGCACCACCCCATGCTCGACAAGGGGAATGGGTGAACGGGTGGTGATTCGAAGCAAAGGATTTTGTGAATTGTTTATAGACCCAAAATGCAGGAAGTGAAGGTGTTGTTACAGCTTTTTTTGATGAGCGGCGGGCGCAGCCGGAATAAGTGGCAAGACACCCGCGAGGGTAATGCCCACTGCGGATGCCTGGGCTCGGCGGTAAAGAGCAGGGTGGGCCTGGCGGGCAGGCTCCTGCGCGCCAGGCCCGGGTATGGTTCAGTACTGGCGGGCCGCCAGTTGCTGCGCCAGGGCCTGTGCCTGCTCGGCGGCCGCCTGTCGCGAGGCCTGGTCGATGTCCGGGCCGAGGATGGTCTTTTCCACGATCAGCGAGTGCTGGTTGGCAATCCCGATGAAATTCAGCCAGGCCTCTATATAGGGCTTCTGGAAATCGAATGCCGGTGCTGGTGTGCTGGAGTGGGAAGAAAAGTCCAGCCCCCGGGCGTAGGCCGCCACCGCCGTCTTGTTGCGCAGCAGGCCTTGCAGGCCGTTCTCGGGGTCGAAGCTGAAGAGGATGCCCTGGTGGGAAACCAGGTCGATGAAGTGCTTGAGCTTGTAGGGAATGCTGAAGTTCCACAGGGGGATGGAAAGCACCAGCAGGTCGGCCTGGTGCAGCGGCTCTGCCAGCGCCTGGAGCCGGGCCCAGGCCCGCTGTTCGGCATTGCCCAGGGGCTGGCCGGCCAGTTGCGCATATTTGGCGTCCATGGCTGTCTGATCGAGTTCCGGCAAATCGAGGCTACACAGGTCCAGGGTGGTGACCTCGGTGTCCGGCCGTTGCTGTCGGTAGCTCTGGATGAAGCTGTGGGCGATTTCCAGGGAGGCGGAGCGGCGCAGGCGGGGCGAGCATTGAATGTGCAGGAGCCGGGTCATGGACGAATCTCTTGGGGTTGGGATGACCGTCATTGCAACATAGCTTGTTTTTAAATATAAATTGTCGATTCAAGCCTTATTGATTTCATTCTGAAATATGTTCGATGCCCTGCTATTGCGCACCTTTGTTGCTGTTGTCGATGAACAAGGGTTCAGCCGTGCGGCCCTCAAGCTGCATCTGACCCAGTCCGCGGTCAGCGGCCACCTGCGGCGCCTGGAACAGCAGGTCGGCAAGCCGCTGCTCCAGCGCACCACCCGCTCGCAGCAGCTGACCGCCGATGGCGAGCGGTTGATGGCCTATGCCCGGGCGATCCTGGCGTTGAATCGCGACGCCTGGACCGAACTGACCCGGGTGCCGTTCCACGGGCGCGTGGGGGTGGGCCTGTCCGAGGATTTTGCCGACCCCCGGCTGCTGCGTGCGCTGCAGGATTTTGCCGGGCGCTACCCAGGTATCCGGCTGGATGTGCAGGTTGGCATTCCCGGTACGCTGCTGGATCTGCTGGCCCAGGGCAATTTGCAATTGGTGGTGGGCTCGCTGTGCGAAACTGCCGAGCCTGGCCGCCTGCTCTGGTCCGAACCGCTGGTCTGGGCCGGGCTGGTGCAACCTGCCGGGCTCTTGCCCGACCCCTTGCCCCTGGCGCTGTTTCCCGAGCCTTGCCCCTACCGGGCCGCGGCCCTGGGCCGGCTGGCCCAGGCCGGCATTGCCCAGCGCACGGTTATGCTTTGCAGCAGCAATTGGGCCCTGCGCGCCGCCGTGCTGTCCGGGTTCGCCATAGCACCCATGGCGGCCAGCCAGTTGGGGGCAGGGCTGTGTGCCCTGGGGGAGGAATACGGTTTGCCACCGTTGCCGGATGCGCAGTACCGTCTGTTCACCGCGCCCGAAGCGGACCAGACTGTGCTGGCGGCGCTGTCCGAGGTGTTTGTCGAATATTGCTCGAGCCGTCGATCGGCGCTTTAAGCATTGCCCGCGGTGGCCGATAACCCCAGGGTGGAGCCGGGCCGTTCAAGGTTGCTGCCTGATCTCCCGGCCCGGGTCAGCGGCCAGAAAACCTATACTGTGCAGGGCGCTGGCCGTTCAGCCAGTCTCGAAAACAACCAGGGACCCGCCCTGTAGCCCAGGCCACTCCCGTCAGGACGACCCTTTTGCCTGTTCCCATCTACGATCCTCATCATCCCCCTGGCGGAACCCTGAAGCGCTTGCCGCTGCTCAAGGCCGCGGTGGCCTTCATCGCAACCGTGTTTCTGTGCCTGTGCGGGCTGTTGTACCTGCAACTGGAACAGTCCTGGCGTCACGACCTGATGCAGGCGGAAGTCAATTCCACCAACCTGACCCGGGCCATCGCCCAGCAGGCCGAAGACACTTTCATGGAAGCCGACCTGGTGCTGATGAGCCTGTCCGAATGGATCCAGGCCCTGGGCGATGGCCCTGAACAGCAGCCCCGCTTGCAGGGCATATTCGCCCGGCGGGTGCAGGCCCTGACCCAGCTCAGCGGGGTATTTCTCTATGACCGGGACGGTCAGTGGGTGGTCAGTTCATTTGGTGATTCGCCCCATGGCAACGATGTGGCAGACCGCGACTACTTTCGTTTCCATCAGCAGAATGCTTCGTTGCTGGCTCACATCAGCCCGGCCATCCGCAGCCGGGCCAATGGCGAATGGATCATTCCCATCTCGCGGCGGCTCAACGATAGCCAGGGGAATTTCCAGGGGGTGCTGATGGCGGGCATCAAACTGGCGTATTTCGATCAGTTCTTCACCAGTTTCAACATCGACGAGCAGGGCGCCATGTTCCTTGCCCTGTCCGACGGTACGCTGATTGCGCGGCGGCCGTTCGAAGAGCGGCAGATCGGTGCTTCCCTGGCCCGCGGCGAGATCTTCAGCAAGTACTTGCCCGAGGCCACCACCGGCAACGCCATGATCACCTCGATTGTTGATGGGGTGACGCGCCTGTACGGCTATCGGCAGTTGCAGGCCTATCCCCTGGTGGTGGCCGCGGCCAACTCCAAGGACTCGGTGCTCAAGGGCTGGTATGCCTCGGCCTACCAGTCCACGGCCATCGTCGCCCTGGTGCTGCTGGGGGTCGGCCTGTTCGGCTGGGTCTTCGTGCAGCAGGTGCGCAACAACGAGCGGATCGAGGCAGATCTGCGCGAGGCCCAGGAGGCCCTGGAGGTGATCGCCACCCATGACAGCCTCACCGGCCTGGCCAACCGCCGCCTGTTCGAGCGCGCCCTGACCGTGGAGTTTGGTCGTGGTGCGCGGCAACGTAGCCCGTTGAGCCTGGTCATGGTCGATATCGACTATTTCAAGCGCTACAACGATACCTACGGGCATGTGGCGGGCGATCACTGCCTGACCGAGGTGGCCCAGGCGCTCAAGGGCTGCTGCCAGCGCAAGGCTGACCTGGCCGTGCGCTATGGTGGCGAAGAGTTTGCGGTGTTGCTGCCCGACACCGACATTCATGGCGCGCTGGCCATGGCCGAGCAGATTCGCCGCAGTGTCATGCAGCGCAACATCGCCCATTCCGGCTCACCGGTGGGCTGCGTGACGGTCAGCCTGGGCTGCTACTCCTTCGTGCCGACGGGCCGCGACAGCATCGAGATGTTTATCGAAAGGGCCGATGCGGCCCTGTATCAAGCCAAGGCCACGGGCCGCAATCGGGCCATGGCGCTGGCGGCGGACCATGTGGGGGAGCCGTTGCAGCGCTCCGATCGCTGACGGCTACCAGCGCTTGCAGAACACCTGGTTGGCGTAGGCGTTGCCGCCAAACTCGTAGGCGGTGCTACCGGCGCAGACGTAGCCCTGGGCCTGATAGAAGGCCTGCGCCCTGTGGTTCTGTGCCCACACGGCGAGCCACAGGCAGGGCCTGTCGCTGGCTTGCAGCCGTTCTTCCACCTGTTGCAGCAGCGCCTGGCCAACGCCTTGCCGATGGGCATGGCGCTGCACGTACAGGCGCACCAGCTCCATCCCATCGGCCAGGCCGGCAAGCGGCGGCCGGGTGTTGCCGGCGATTTCCGCGAAGCCCAGCAGGTGCCCGTTACGCTCGGCCAGCAACAGGCTTCTGTGGGGATCCTCAAGGCGCTGGCGGAACTGTTCCGGGGCGTAGACGCTCAGGGCTTCCTCGGCCAGGTCGCTGCGCATGCCGTCGGTGGCATAGGTGTCGAGAAAGACCTGGGTGGCCAGGCCGCTGATGCACAGTGCGTCCTCGTGCTGGGCTGGGCGTAGGGTGAAATCGACGGGCATGGCTACATCCTTGTGGGGGCTTGTAAGGGTGAGGCTTCAGGCTTGGCTGAGGCGTTGTTGCAGACGCTGGCGCACGGCGGGCCACTCGTCGTCGATGATGCTGAAGCGCACGGAATTGCGCTTGCGTCCGTCGGGCATGAGGCGCTCGTGCCGCACTATGCCTTCCTGTTGGGCGCCGAGGCGCAGGATCGCCGCGCGGGATGTGTGATTGATCTCGTCGGTCGTGAACTGCACCCGCACGCAGTTCATGTCGTCAAAGGCATGGCACAGCATCAGGTACTTGGCCTCGGTGTTGACGAAGCTGCGCTGCCAGCGGCTGGCGATCCAGGTGCTGCCGATCTCCAGCTTGCGGTTGTGCCGGTCGATCTTCCAGAAACGCGTGCAGCCGATGACTTCGCCCGTGCTCCTGAGCACGGTAGCGAACGGCAGTACGCTACCGGCATCACGGCCCTCGAGCGCCACGTCGAGGTAGCGTTCGACGGTGTCGGGGGAGGGTACTACGGTGAAAGGCAGGTTCCACAGCTCACCGTCCCGGGCGGCGTTGACCAGGGCGTCGGCATCACTGCGTTGCAACGGGCGCAGGATGATTCGCGGGCCTTCCAGTGAGTGCATGGCGCAGAGTTCTCCAGCGGGAGCGAGGGGGCACTTATTACAGAGTCGCCCTCGGCGCTTGGCAAGAGCCAATCCGGGGCCAATGCGATAAAAAATATCAGCCGAATTGATTGTCCGGGCTTGCCGCTTCTGGCTTATACATAACGCCGACCTGCCGGGGCCTGTCGCGACCCCGGGCGACCCTCATTTCAAGGATTTGTGCATGAGCCAGCCGCACCTGATGAACTTCGACCTGTACCTGCAGCAACTGGGCTACCCACAGGCGCCAGCGCCGACCCTGGAAACCCTGCGGGAGCTGCAATGGCGCCATGTCTGTCGTTTTGCCTTCGAAAGCCTTTCGACCCTGTTGCGGGTTCCGGTACCCATCGACCTGGCCTCGGTGGAGCGCAAGATTCTCCACGAGGGGCGCGGCGGCTACTGCTATGAACTCAACCAGGCCTTCCTGGTGCTGTTGCAGCACCTGGGTTTCGATGCCCGGGGCATCACCGGGCGGGTGGTGATGGGGGCGCCGGAAGATGCGCTGACCGCTCGCAGCCACCGTCTGGCGCTGGTGCACCTGGAGGGCCAGCGCTACATCGTCGATGTCGGCTTTGGCGGCATGGTGCCCACCGCGCCCTTGCTGCTGGATACCGAGCAAGAACAGGCAACGCCCCACGAGCCGTATCGCATCACCCTGCGCGAAGGCAGCTACACCTTGCGCGCCAAGGTCATGGATGAATGGCGGGCGATGTACGTTTTTGACCTGCAACTGCAGGGCGATGTGGATTACGAGATGGGTAACTGGTACGTCTCGACCCACCCGGACTCTCCTTTCCTCGGCCAATTGAAGGTGGCGCTGATGGGGCCGGGAATACGCCGCACCTTGAACAATGGCAGCTACGCCCTGCATCGGATGGGGCAGCCCAGCGAGCGGCGGCAGATCACCGATGCAGGGGAACTGATGAGCCTGTTGCAGGACGAGTTTGCCCTGCACCTGCCGGCCCACCCCGAACTGCTGCGGGTTCTCGAGCAGTTGCTAGAGGCCTGATTTCACGGGTTCTCCAACAGTGAGGCGGTGTCCGCGGTTCCGGTCGGTTGTCGACACGGCCGTCCAGTTGCAGTTGCCGCGTTTGCCGTCGCCGGCCCGGCCAACGGATCGCACCCTACGAGCAGCAGATAAGCCGATCCGGCAACGGGATCGGCTTTTTTATCCTGTTTTTTCAACCAGTAGAGCAGCCCTCAAACCTTCGGTTGAAGAGCGGCGGATCGGCCCTGGGTTGGTTTCAACGAGGGCTCTGGGCCGCCTTTACAGGCCGGCACGGAGTCAATATCCGAGTGCCTTGCGCGCAATGGCCCGGGTTGATGGGTGGGGAAATTCAGAATGGAAAACTGTATACAATCCTATGGACAGTTGTCTTGGATGTTGCATACAGTGTGCCCATAACAAAAACAGGGAACCCCACACCATGAATACCCCCCAGGTTTCACAACAGCGGCCCGAAGACGAAAATTTGGGTGTTGGCGCCAACATGGCTTATGGCCTGCAACACGTGCTGACCATGTATGGCGGCATCGTTGCCGTGCCACTGATCGTCGGCCAGGCGGCTGGCCTGTCGCCTTCGGAGATCGGCTTGCTGATCGCCGCTTCGCTGTTCGCAGGAGGGCTGGCAACCTTGTTGCAGACCCTTGGCGTGCCGTTTTTCGGCTGCAAGCTGCCGTTGGTGCAAGGGGTGTCCTTCGCGGGCGTGTCGACCATGGTGGCGATTGTTACCAGCGGCGGCGAGGGCGGTTTCCAGTCGATTCTCGGTGCGGTGATCGTCGCCTCGCTGATCGGCCTGCTGATCACGCCGGTGTTCTCGCGGATCACCAAATTCTTTCCACCGCTGGTCACTGGCATCGTCATCACCACCATCGGCCTGACGCTGATGCCGGTGGCGGCGCGCTGGGCCATGGGTGGCAACAGCCGGGCCCCGGACTTCGGCAGCATGTCGAACATCGGCCTGGCGGCGGTGACCCTGGTGCTGGTGCTGCTGTTGAGCAAGATCGGCAGCGCGGCGATTTCCCGTCTGTCGATTCTCCTGGCCATGATCATCGGCACGGTGATCGCACTGTTCCTGGGCATGGCGGACTTCTCCGGGGTCACCCAAGGGCCGATGTTCGGCCTGCCCACACCATTCCACTTCGGCATGCCGACCTTTCATGTCGCGGCGATCCTGTCGATGTGCATCGTGGTCATGGTGACGCTGGTGGAAACCTCGGCGGACATCCTCGCCGTGGGTGAAATCATCCACACCAAGGTCGACTCCAAGCGCCTGGGCAACGGCCTGCGTGCCGACATGCTGTCGAGCATGATTGCGCCGATCTTCGGTTCCTTCACCCAGAGTGCCTTCGCCCAGAACGTCGGGCTGGTGGCGGTCACCGGCATCAAGAGCCGCTTCGTGGTGGCCACCGGCGGGCTGTTCCTGGTGATCCTCGGCCTGCTGCCGTTCATGGGGCGGGTGATTGCCGCGGTGCCGACTTCAGTGCTGGGCGGCGCCGGTATCGTGCTGTTCGGCACCGTGGCGGCCAGTGGCATCCGGACCCTGTCCCGGGTCGACTACCGCAACAACATGAACCTGATCATCGTTGCCACCTCCATCGGCTTCGGCATGATCCCGATTGCCGCGCCGAGCTTCTATGATCATTTCCCCAGCTGGTTCGCCACCATCTTCCACTCGGGCATCAGCTCCTCGGCGATCATGGCGATCCTCTTGAACCTGGCGTTCAACCACTTCACCGCGGGCAACTCCGACCAGCAGTCGGTGTTCGTCGCCGGCACCGAGCGCAGCCTGCGCTTCCAGGACGTTGCCGTACTGCGTGAGGGGGACTACTTCAGCGGCGGCAAGCTGCACGATGCCGAGGGCAATGAAGTGCCTCTGGTAGGAGAGGAGCCGGGCCACTCACCGAACCAGGCCGGCGATGGTTCGCAGCCGAGCCATGCGCGCGGCAGTGTCGAGGCCACTCACTGAAGTCGAGTACTGCGGCCATGAAAAAACCGGCGCCCTCAGGGCGCCGGTTTTTTTGCTGTCGGTTATTCCAGGTTGTCCAGCGGCTTCAGGGCCTGCAGGGCGTCGGGGTTGTCCTGGTACTGCTGGCGCAAGCTGGCGAGCTGCTGATCATGGCCTGTGCAGACTTCATTCACGGCTTTCTCCAGGAAGACCCGGCGTTCCTCGTCGTAGGCCTCCTCGCCGGCAAAGTGCTCGCAGGCTTCGTGGCGCTGGATGAATGCAGCCACCTCATCGGGAAGCTCGGCGCCGCTTGCGCCATAGTGCTTGCCCAGCAACAGGCGTTTTTCCTCGACCCAGCCGGTGTAGTCCTCGCCGTCCTTGGCGATGTACATGACCTGGGCCCAGCCGTCTTCGCTGGAGGCGTACACCGTCAGGCCATCACCGGGAATCACGTAGAGCTTCTTGTTCAGGCAGGTGGCATTCGGCCCGCTGTGAAAGTGCAGTCGCCCCTGGCCTATCACCTTGGCTTCCAGGGGCGGGCGATATTCGCCGGCTTCCAGGGAGACGTTGTCGCTGAGGGTGGCGCAGTCCACCGGGGCTTCGGCCAGGGCTGGCAGGGGCAACAGGGAAAGCAGGCCGTACAGGGGCAGGAGGCGCAGGAGTCGGTCCATCGCGAGGGGATCCATGAGGTGGGAGTGCGGATCGCGCGATGGTAATGACAAAGATGCGGCCTGTGAATGATCACGGGCCGCATCCGCGGTATTTCAGTCGGCAGCCTTGCTGAGTTGCCCCTGGCGTACCAGGGACAGGGCGAAGACCACCACCACTGCGGCGGCCGCCGCCAGGGTCAGGGGCAGCCCATAGCTGCCGCCGCTCATGGCCGCGCCGCTGAGCAAGGGGCCCAGCAGGCTGCCGATGCCCCAGAGCAGCCCGGCGCTGGCGTTGGCAGTCACCAGGTCGGCGCCGCTGAAGGACTGGCCGATCAGCACGATAGCCAGGGTATAGATGCCTCCGGCCACGGCGCCGAGGATGACCAGGCTCGGCCAGAGCAGGGTGGACGTTTGCATCAGCAGTGGCAGGGCAAGGCCGATCAGCAGGGCAATGATGCCGCAGCCCAGGTAGATCCCGGGGCGCCCGAGCTTGTCCGAAAGCCAGCCGAGGGGGAACTGGAACGCGGTGTCGCCCAACAGAATGATGGTCACCATCAAGGCCGCGAGCTTGATGCTGTAGCCATGGGTGGCGGCGTACACCGGAAACAGCGACAGCACCACGCTGTCGAAAAACGCGAAGAACAGGATGCCCACGCACAGCGCCGGCGCGATGCGGATAAAGCCCAGTACCGAAAAGGTGCGACTTTCGGCATGTAGCGGCTGCTGGTCTTCCAGGGGCAGGATCAGCCAGACCACTGCGATCGCCACCGCATAACCAACGCTGACGATGCCCAGCACGGCGGGCCCCTCGGTGCCCAAGAGCGATACCAGGCCCGGGCCCAGGAGCTGGAAGAAGGTGAAGCAGGTGGTGTAGACCGCTACCAGGCGTCCGCGGGTGGCGTCTTCGGCCATTTCATTGACCCAGGTTTCCCCGAGAATGATGATCAGCCCCGCCCCCAGGCCCATGGCGACCCGCGCCAGGCCCAGACTGTAGAGGCTGGCCCCGGGTAGTTCCAGGGCGGCCACGCTCAAGGCGCACAGGCTGAAACACAGCAGGTAGATCTGGCGCCGGGTCAGGCGTTGGCTCAGGGCATTGACCAGGAAGGCCGAGAGCATCATGCCTGCGGCGGGCAGCGCCGACATGATGCCGATCTGGTTGTTCGAGGCGCCGGCCTGATACAGGCGCAGGGCAAGGATCGGCACCGTGGAGCCGATGCTCAGGCCGACAATGGAGATGCCCAGGATCAGGGCGGCTAACAAGGCTTTGTTCATGATCAAGACCTGCGCCTGAAGCGTCAGGCGCCAAAAAAGACAGTTATTGCGGGCGCTGCAGGACATCGCAGGCCGACGTGCGGGCGATTGCCGGGCAGATGCCCTGGTGGAAGCAGAGGGGCTAGCGGGGTGGCGCCGGGTTCAATCGCGATCAGCGTGGGCCCGGGTGGGGGGAGAAGGTGAAGGCAAACAATACGCTGCGGCGTCGACGGTTGATCGCACAGTCAAGTTGGGCAACAGCCAGGGTTGCCGAAGGGCTCATCGAGGGGGAAGGGCACGGTGACTGTGCGGGCAGGAACATCGCGGGGTCTGACTGCTTGGATAAAGAGGCGCACAGCCTACGTCAGGCCTTTGCGGCAATGCAACCGGGTTGGCGAAGGAGGATTTCAGGCATGCATTAAGCGTCTATCCGCATGTCGGGATGACAGGCGGATCAATTATTTGCAAGGGGATACTGCTTGAGCTGATTTGCCGCAGGAGCAGGGCGCTCTCATGAGGATCAAGGCAAATCAGTGTAGGAAGATGGCTCCACGACCTGGACTCGAACCAGGGACCCAGTGATTAACAGTCACTTGCTCTACCAACTGAGCTATCGCGGAATGCGCCGTATCTTACTGATTCAGAAAGGGAAGTCAACAAGTCGAGGAAATTTTTTTCAGGGCGACGATGATCTGAATGAAAGGCTGGCAGGACTTTGCGGGATTTATCGGTCTTCAGGTCTCTGACGCATCCGATAGGGGCTACCATGGCGCCCCGGAAGTGGTTTCACGCGCTGCCGGCCTTCAGCCGCATAGGTACGCCTTTATGATCCGCTTCGATTTATCCCAGCATCCTTCTGTCTGTTTCGCGCTGTGCTGCGAGGTGCTGTCATGAGCATCGAGCAGATCAGCCTGCCCAAAGGGGTCGGCCCCCAGGCCGGCAAGTTGCTGGACGCCATCACCCAGGCCGGATCGGCGATGGATTTGAACCGTGCCGGCGGCAAGGCCGAAGGTTTTGTCCTGGGGCTGGAGAGTGCCAAGGCCATCAAGAGCCAGGTGGCCGAGGCGCTGTACGTGGCATTCGACGATGCCGCCAGCCAGCGCCTGGCTCAATTGCAGGGGTAGGGCGGTTCAGCCGCCGAAGGTCAGGGTGCCGAGCATCAGCTTGGCCATCAGCGAGGTGGCGGCCAGTTGCACCAGCCACAGGGCCAGCCCGCCAAGAAATACGCCCAGGGCAATTTGCAGCACCAGGCTCTTTTCGCGTTTCTGCGAGCGGGGCAGGTAATGCTCCAGTTCGTCGCGGTCGGCCCGCAGGTCATCGTTTTTCATCGGGATCTCGCTCAGCAAGGGGGCATAGGCTCACAGTCTAGAGGCTGTGGGGGCGGGCTGGGCAACGACGTGTCGCCAACGAAAAAGGGGAAGCCTGCCGGCTTCCCCTTTTTCGTTACCGCTGTCGTGAATCAGATCACTTGCAGGATGGCCTGGGTCACGACATGGATGTTGTTCTGGTTCAGCGCGGCGACGCAGATGCGGCCGGTGTCCAGGGCGTAGATGCCGAATTCGTTGCGCAGGCGGGTCACTTGCTCAACGGTCAGGCCGGAGTAGGAGAACATGCCGCGCTGGCGACCGACGAAGCTGAAGTCGTGCTCAGGGGCGCCTTTGGCCAGCAAGTCGACCATCTGGGTGCGCATGCCGCGAATTCGCAGGCGCATTTGCGCCAGTTCCTGCTCCCACTGGGCGCGCAGTTCCGGGCTGTTCAGCACGGCGGCGACGATGGTTGCACCGTGGGTCGGCGGGTTGGAGTAGTTGGTGCGGATCACGCGCTTGACCTGGGACAGCACGCGGGCGCTTTCTTCCTTGGAGCTGCTGACGATGGACAGGGCGCCAACGCGCTCGCCGTACAGCGAGAATGACTTGGAGAACGAGCTGGATACGAAGAAGGTCAGGCCCGACTCGGCGAACAGGCGCACCGCCGCGGCGTCTTCGTCGATGCCGTCGCCAAAGCCCTGGTAGGCCATGTCGAGGAAGGGCACGAGGTTTTTCGCCTTGACCACCTCCAGGACGTCTTTCCAGTCCTGTGGGCTCAGGTCGACACCGGTCGGGTTGTGGCAGCAGGCGTGCAGTACCACGATCGACTGGGCCGGCAGGGCGTTCAGGTCTTCCAGCAGACCAGCACGGTTTACGTCGTGGGTGGCAGCGTCGTAGTAGCGGTAGTTCTGCACCGGGAAGCCGGCGGTCTCAAACAGGGCGCGGTGGTTTTCCCAGCTCGGGTCGCTGATGGCGACCACGGCGTTGGGCAGCAACTGCTTGAGGAAGTCGGCACCGATCTTCAGGGCGCCAGTGCCGCCAACGGCCTGGGTGGTGACCACGCGGCCAGCGGCCAGCAGTGGCGAGTCGTTGCCGAACAGCAGCTTCTGTACCGCCTGGTCGTAGGCGGCAATGCCGTCGATCGGCAGGTAGCCACGGGAAGCATGTTGGGCGGCGCGAATCGTCTCGGCTTCGACAACGGCGCGCAGGAGCGGAATGCGTCCCTCCTCGTTGCAGTACACGCCCACCCCGAGGTTGACCTTATCGGTGCGGGTATCGGTGTTGAATGCTTCGTTGAGGCCCAGGATAGGATCGCGTGGTGCCATTTCGACAGCGGAGAACAGGCTCATTTTTACGGCGGCTCTGAATGGAGTGTGGAGGGACGTGTCGCGCTCCAGCCGAATGCACTAGAGCGGTGCACAAACGGGGAGCTAGTATAGAGGCCATCATCGCGTGGGGCGACAGGCTATTGACCTTTTGCGCCAAGTTTTTCGCTTTATTTTTCGACCGTTAGTCTTATTGCAATAACCAGGGTGTCAGCGGGTGTAGGACCTGTGCCTTGAAAGCTGTGGTAATCGGCTCCACATCAAGGATATTCCGGTTTTTTTCCTCGGCGACATGGGTCGTACGCGGTCTTTCCTGTTCCTGTACGGTATTGCCGCGCACGAATGATCCCAGAGGTACGTTATGTCTGAATTCCAGCTAGTCACCCGCTTCCAGCCCGCCGGCGACCAGCCGGAAGCCATCCGCCTGATGGTCGAAGGCATCGAGGCCGGGCTGGCCCACCAGACCCTGCTCGGTGTGACCGGTTCGGGCAAGACCTTCAGCATCGCCAACGTGATCGCCCAGGTGCAGCGCCCGACCCTGGTGCTGGCGCCGAACAAGACCCTGGCGGCGCAGCTGTATGGTGAGTTCAAGGCCTTCTTCCCGAACAACGCGGTGGAGTACTTCGTTTCCTACTACGACTACTACCAGCCCGAAGCCTATGTGCCGTCCTCCGACACCTTTATCGAGAAGGACGCCTCGATCAACGACCATATCGAGCAGATGCGCCTGTCCGCGACCAAGGCGCTGCTGGAGCGCAAGGACGCCATCATCGTCACCACGGTGTCGTGCATCTATGGCCTGGGCAGCCCGGAAACCTACCTGAAGATGGTCCTGCACGTGGATCGCGGGGACAAACTCGATCAGCGCGCCCTGCTGCGCCGCCTGGCGGACTTGCAGTACACCCGCAACGACATGGATTTCGCCCGCGCCACCTTCCGCGTGCGTGGCGATGTGATCGACATCTATCCGGCGGAGTCGGACCTGGAAGCGATCCGCATCGAGCTGTTCGATGACGAAGTGGAAAGCATCAGCGCCTTCGACCCCTTGACCGGTGAAGTGATCCGCAAACTGCCGCGCTTCACCTTCTACCCCAAGAGCCACTACGTGACCCCGCGGGAAACCCTGCTGGACGCCATCGAAGGGATCAAGGTGGAGTTGCAGGAGCGCCTGGAATACCTGCGCTCCAACAACAAGCTGGTGGAAGCCCAGCGCCTGGAGCAGCGCACCCGTTTCGACCTGGAGATGATCCTCGAACTGGGCTACTGCAACGGCATCGAGAACTACTCGCGCTACCTCTCGGGGCGTCCCGCTGGCGCGGCGCCACCTACCTTGTACGACTACCTGCCGGCGGATGCCTTGCTGGTGATCGACGAATCCCACGTCAGCGTGCCCCAGGTCGGCGCCATGTATAAGGGCGACCGCTCGCGCAAGGAAACCCTGGTTGAGTACGGCTTCCGCCTGCCATCGGCTCTGGATAACCGGCCAATGCGTTTTGACGAGTGGGAAGGGGTGAGCCCGCAGACCATCTTCGTTTCCGCCACTCCGGGCAACTATGAGGCCGAGCACGCCGGCCGCGTGGTGGAGCAGGTGGTGCGCCCCACCGGGCTGGTGGACCCGCAAGTGGAAGTGCGCCCGGCCCTGACCCAGGTGGACGACCTGCTGTCGGAAATCACCAAGCGCGTGGCCGTGGAAGAGCGGGTACTGGTGACCACCCTGACCAAGCGCATGGCCGAGGACCTTACCGATTACCTGGCCGACCATGGCGTGCGTGTGCGCTACCTGCACTCGGACATCGACACCGTGGAGCGGGTGGAGATCATCCGCGACCTGCGCCTGGGCACTTTCGATGTGCTGGTGGGGATCAACCTGCTGCGTGAGGGCCTGGACATGCCGGAAGTGTCCCTGGTGGCGATCCTCGATGCCGACAAGGAAGGCTTCCTGCGTTCCGAGCGTTCGCTGATCCAGACCATCGGCCGGGCCGCGCGTAACCTCAATGGCCGGGCGATTCTCTATGCCGACCGCATCACCGGCTCCATGGAGCGTGCGATTGGCGAGACCGAGCGCCGTCGTGACAAGCAGATCGCCTTCAACCTGGCCAATGGCATCACCCCCAAGGGTGTGGTCAAGGACGTTGCCGACATCATGGAAGGCGCCACCGTGCCCGGTTCGCGCAGCAAGAAGCGCAAGGGCATGGCCAAGGCCGCGGAGGAAAACGCCCGCTACGAAAACGAACTGCGCTCGCCCAGCGAGATCACCAAGCGCATTCGCCAGCTCGAAGAGAAGATGTACCAACTGGCCCGCGACCTGGAGTTCGAAGCCGCGGCGCAGATGCGCGACGAAATCACCAAGCTGCGCGAGCGCTTGCTCACCGTCTAACGACGCTCGATCCCTCGTAGGAGCCGGCTTGCCGGCGAAGAGGCCCTCAAATCCTGTGCAAGGGTTGGGAGTCTATTCGCTGGCAAGCCAGCTCCTACAGGCAATTCGTGGGTCAGTGGGCTTCGCCGGCCTTGAGGCCCTTGGGCAGGGCCTTGGTCAGCAGGATCGCCAGCATGCTGATGCCCAGGGCAATGCCGACGAAATGGAAGGCGTCGTTGTAGGCCATGATCTGTGCCTGCTGGTGGGTGATTTCGCTGAGCTTGCCCAGGGCTGCGGTCTCGCTGCCGAACTTCTCGGTGAGGGTTGCCAGGCGTTCCGCCACCTGGGGATTGCTGGGCACAACGGCTTCGCGCAGGTAGTCGAAATAGGTCTTGGTCCGGGCATCCAGCAAGGTCGCCAGCAGGGCAATGCCGATGGCGCCACCGAGGTTGCGCAGGATGTTGAACAGGCTGGAGGCCGATCCCGCGTCCTGGGGCTGTATATAAGCCGTGGCGATCAGCGAGATGGTGACCATGATCAGCGGCTGGCCCAGGGCGCGAATGATCTGGATCTGGTTGAACTGCGGCCCGGCAAAGTCCGGGTTGAGCACCCCCGACGAAAAACTCGCCAGGCCGAACAGGCCAAAGCCCAGGGTGCACAGCCATTTCGGTGAAATGAACTGCATCAGCTTGGGCACCAGGGGAATCAGGAACAACTGCGGCCCCCCCATCCACATGATCACTTCGCCGATCTGCAGCGCGTTGTAGTTCTGGATCTGCGCCAGGTACAGCGGCAGCAGGTAGATCGAACCGTACAGGCCAACGCCCATGCCCAGGCTGGAGATACTCGACAGGCCGAAGTTGCGATTGCGCAGGATGCCCAGGTTGATCAGCGAGTTGGGCCTGGAGACCTGGACGATGACGAAGGTGACCAGGCTGATCAGGGCGATGCTGCCCAGGGTGACGATCAGGCTCGATTCCAGCCAGTCCTTGCGGTGGCCTTCCTCAAGAAATACCTGCAGGCAACCCAGGCCCAGGCCGAGGGTGAGAATGCCGGCGTAGTCGGTGCTTTTCAGCAGTTCCCAGTGAGCTTCCTTCTTTTCCAGGCCATACAGCAGGCCCGCGATCATCAGCAGGCCCGGCGGCACGTTGATATAGAAGATGTACTCCCAACCCCAGTTTTCCGTGAGCCAGCCGCCCAGGGTCGGGCCGATGGAGGGGGCGAAAGTGGCGGTCATGGCGAACATGGCCATGCCCTTGGCCCGGTGATGCTCGGGGAGCTTGATCAGGGTCAGGGTGAACGCCAGGGGGATCAGGGCGCCACCGGTAAAGCCCTGCAAGGCGCGGAACACGATCATGCTTTCCAGGCTCCAGGCCATGGAGCAGAGCAGGGAGGCAATAAGAAAGCCCACCGAGACCCAGACCGCCAGGCGCCGGGCCGAGAGCAGCTGCACCAGCCAGGCGGTGAGGGGGATCATGATGATCTCCGCCACCAGGTAGGAAGTGGAGATCCACGAGCCTTCCTCCAGGGTAGCGGACAGCGCGCCCTGGATGTCCTTGAGCGAGGAGTTGGTGATCTGGATGTCGAGCACCGCCATGAAGGCGCCGAGCATGGCACTCATCACCGCGATCCAGTCGCGCCGGGTGGGTTCGCCCACCGGACGCAGCAGTTGATCACCGGCCATCGACGGGGTCTTTGACGTTGACCTTTACGGTTACCGACATGCCGGGGCGGATCTTGCCCCGCAGGGGATTGTCGACAGGGAAGGTCAGTTTCACCGGAATGCGCTGTACCACCTTGGTGAAGTTGCCGGTGGCATTGTCTGGCGGCAGCAGGCTGAATTGCGCGCCGGAGGCGGCGAACAGGCTGTCGACCCGGGCCTGGATCGGTGTATCGCCGTAGGCGTCGAAGGTCAGCTCGGCCTTTTGCCCGGGCTGCATGTGGCCAATCTGGGTTTCCTTGAAGTTGGCCTGGATCCAGATGTCCTGGTCCGGAACGATCGACAGCAGATAGGCGCCGGCCTGCACCACCTGGCCATTGCGTGCGGCGCGCTGGCCGATGAGGCCGCTGATGGGGGCGTGGATCTCGCTACGGGTCAGGTTCAGTCGTGCTTGCGCCAGGTCGGCCCGGGCATTGGCGATCTGTGCATCGAGGCGCTTGATCTCGGCGTTCAGGGCATTGACTTGCTGGCGCTGGCCCTGCAAGTCGGCTTCGGCCTTGGCCACCTGGGAGCGGGCGATATGGTTGTCGGCGGAAAGGGTAGTGACCCGTTCCTCGGAGACGTAACCGGGCTTGCGCAGGGTCTGGGCCCGAGACAGGTCGATCTGCGAGCGGCCCAGGCTGGCCTGGCTCGACGCCACCTGGGCCTGGCCCGCGGCAATCAGGCTGGCTTGCTGGGTCAGCTTGCTCTGGGCCTGCAGGCGTTCGGCCTCGCGGGTATCCAGGGCGGCCTGGGCGCGGTCCACCGCCAGTTGGAAGTCCTGCCCTTCCAGGCGTACCAGCAACTGGCCCTGTTCCACATGCTGGTTGTCCTGCACCAGCACTTCTTCGATTCGCGCGCTCAGTTGGCTGGAGACCCGGGTGATCTCGCCCTGCACGTAGGCGTTGTCCGTGGTCTCGTAAAAGCGCCCGTGGAACCACCAGTGGGCAAGAAAACCCAGGGCAATCAACAGGACCAGGGACAGAAAGACAAACAGGCGACGCTTGAGTTGGGCTGGCATGGGCTGGCTGTATTCAATAAAAGTGTAAGGAGATCTATCAGCGGGCGAATCTGGCATATAGCCACTGGGCGGTAAATGCCATGGGCTGATTATTGGCCCTTCAACAGGCTGGCAGCGGCCTGGAGTCGCAACCTTGGCTTAAATGCCCTCCTCACTGGAGCGGGGCTGCCGTCGCCTGTTACCATTCGCCCCCTGTTTTATTCCTCGTTTTTCTTTCCTTTCGAGACATGCCATGACCACCGTCCGCACGCGCATCGCGCCATCGCCTACCGGGGATCCCCACGTAGGTACCGCCTACATCGCTTTGTTCAACTATTGCTTTGCCAAGCAGCATGGCGGTGAGTTCATCCTGCGTATCGAAGACACCGATCAGTTGCGTTCGACCCGGGAGTCCGAGCAGCAGATTTTCGACGCCTTGCGCTGGTTGGGCATCAACTGGAGCGAAGGCCCGGACGTTGGCGGCCCTCACGGCCCGTATCGCCAGAGCGAGCGTGGCGACATCTACCAGAAGTACGCTCAGCAACTGGTGGACCTGGGCCACGCCTTCCCGTGCTTCTGCACCGCCGAAGAACTGGACCAGATGCGTGCCGAACAGATGGCCCGCGGCGAAACCCCGCGCTATGACGGCCGGGCCCTGCTGCTGTCCAAGGAAGAAGTGGCCCGGCGCCTGGCGGCCGGCGAGCCTCACGTGATCCGCATGAAAGTGCCTACCGAAGGCGTCTGCGTGGTGCCGGACATGCTGCGCGGCGATGTCGAGATCCCGTGGGATCGCATGGACATGCAAGTGTTGATGAAGACCGACGGCCTGCCGACCTACTTCCTGGCCAACGTGGTCGACGACCACCTGATGGGCATCACCCACGTGCTGCGCGGTGAAGAATGGCTGCCGTCGGCGCCCAAGCTGATCCTGCTCTACGAGTACTTCGGCTGGGAGCAGCCGCAGCTGTGCTACATGCCGTTGCTGCGCAACCCGGACAAGAGCAAGCTGTCCAAGCGCAAGAACCCCACCTCGGTAACCTTCTACGAGCGCATGGGCTTCATGCCGGAAGCCATGCTCAACTACCTGGGCCGCATGGGCTGGTCGATGCCGGACGAGCGCGAGAAGTTCTCGCTGCAGGAAATGGTCGACAATTTCGACTTGTCGCGGGTGTCCCTGGGGGGGCCGATCTTCGATATCGAGAAGCTGTCCTGGCTCAACGGCCAGTGGCTGCGTGACCTGCCGGTGCAGGAGTTCGCCAGCCGGGTGCAGACCTGGGCGCTGAACTCCGATTACATGATGAAGATCGCGCCGCACGTACAGGGCCGGGTCGAAACCTTCAGCCAGATCGCACCGCTGGCCGGCTTCTTCTTCGCCGGTGGCGTGAACCCGGATGCCAAGCTGTTCGAGTCCAAGAAGCTGTCCGGCGATCAGGTGCGTCAGCTGATGCAATTGATCCTGTGGAAGCTCGAAAGCCTGCGTCAGTGGGAGAAAGACAGCATCACCGCGACCATTCAGGCGGTGGTTGAGTCTCTGGAGCTGAAACTGCGCGATGCCATGCCGCTGATGTTTGCCGCCATTACTGGCCAGGCCAGTTCGGTGTCGGTGCTCGATGCCATGGAAATCCTCGGTCCGGACCTGACCCGTTTCCGTCTGCGCCAGGCCATCGATCTGCTGGGTGGTGTGTCGAAGAAAGAAAGCAAGGAATGGGAAAAACTCCTCGGCGCCATCGCCTGAGGCGTTTTTGCCGAAGGGCAGCCGACAGGGGCGGGGAGCTTTTCGACTACGCTTGAAACTCAAGCGCCAGGCGGGTTGATTGCGGCCTCTGGTAGTTCTTTGAGGCTTGCGGCGAGTGTTTTGTGCGACTCGCCGCAGGCGCAGAGGGCCGCAAAACCCCGGGTTTTCCGGGCGGGGCGGTAAGTGATTGTTATCCCGGCAAATTTTTTTTCAAAAAACGGAAAAAAAATTGACAGCCTTCCGATCGCCCCTTAAGATTCGCCCCGTCCTCAGCGATGAGGGGCTATAGCTCAGCTGGGAGAGCGCTTGCATGGCATGCAAGAGGTCGACGGTTCGATCCCGTCTAGCTCCACCAAATTTGCAGTTCAAGGCCTGGCCACACCGGCCTTGAATCGATCGGTACTCAGCACCGGTCAGTTGTAAGAAGGGTTTGCGTCCCCTTCGTCTAGTGGCCTAGGACACCGCCCTTTCACGGCGGTAACAGGGGTTCGAGTCCCCT
>NZ_JBXALN010000011.1:0-291546 GCF_058799535.1 Pseudomonas sp. GW822-FHT06D10
CGGGCCAGAAGATGGTGATCGAGGCGGCCAGTGAACTGACGGTGCAAGCCGGGGGCAGCTTTATCAAGCTCGATGCCGGCGGCATCAGCGTGAATGGCGCGCAGGTCAAGGTGAATGCCGGAGGCGCGGCGGGCAAGGGGGCCGGTATTGCCTTGCTGATGCCAAGGATCCCCATACCCGCCGGTGCCGACCGAGCTGGAAACCTGCTGGAGCGCGCCAGCCCCGGGGTGGAGCGCCCGCGAATGGAAAGCGCGCCGCGTGATTATTTCTTCAAGATCCAATTGACCGACATTCCGGGTGATGAAGGTTTCCCTCTGGCTTATACGCCATGGGCAATCTTTGAGGGCGATGAGGACATTCCACTGCTGGAGGGAGCCAGTGATGAAGAGGGGCGTATCACCCTCGACGAGGACCAGCGCCGCGTTCTATCGAACGCCGTGGCCCTGGGGACGCCGCTGTGGCTGAGCTATCCCGGGCAGCGGGTGGCGCTGCTGCTGCATCAGGAACCTTCGGCACCGTGGCAGGAACAGGCCGCGCTGGCGGCCCTGGATTTCCATGGCTGCCTGAAAAAAGGCCTGGCCAACAAAGGCCTGGTCCAGGCCCGCAGCCAACAAGACACCCTCTGCGAAGGTGATATCTACCGTCAACTGCAATCCAGGGAGGATTGAGCATGACAATCAACCCGGCACCGTATAACGGTATCCGTCATAAAGAGCTCAGCCAGATCAACACCGATGACGGCAAAGCCCTGCTGGCCGTCTCCGCCCCGGACTTTTTCATTGAAGGCGATGATCTGTTCGCGCCCAAGCGCAGTGGCAATCAGGTGCGTTTCTTCATCAATGGCGATGATTACTACCGCGACTTGGCTGTGGCTATCGACCAGGCCGAGACGTCGATCTTCATCACCAGCTGGCAGGTCAACTACGACGTGCTGCTCGATGGCCAGCGCAGCCTGTGGCAGTGCCTGCATCAGGCGCTCAAAAGCAAGCCGGCGCTCAGGGTGTTCGTCATGCCCTGGCTGAGTCCTTCGGGCAGCCTGGGGACCTACGACTTTGAAACCATGCTGGCGATCTTCCAGCTCAATTTCGGTCTGGGCGGCGCCCGGGCGTTCTGTACGCCAGCCATCCAGCAAAGCGATATGGCAGGTTTGGGCTCGACCTTCTCTCATCACCAGAAAAGCGTGGTGATCGACAACAAGATCGGCTACGTCGGTGGTATCGACCTGGCCTACGGTCGCCGCGACGACAACAATTTCAGCCTCGATGCCCGCGAGCGCCGGGGCAATGATGCCTATAACCCGTGCATTCCACACTTGGGGTGGATGGACATGGACAAGCATGTCAGCCGCAACGGTCTATTGCTGGCCACACTGTTTGACCTGTCCAAACCGTTGGGCAAGGTCTCGGTGCTGGGCATGGAGGTGTCTTTGCCCTCCCGCCAAGGTGTGTTGAATACGGGCGCTGCCGTGCAGAACTTCATCGACGGCCCGATGTTTCCAGCCACCGAGTGGTTATCCCGTGGAATCAACAGCCTGAAAGAAACCGTAGGGGCCTTCGACCCCTTGGCCGAGGCCAAAGAGTACCTGAACGATGAAATGGTTCGCCTGGTGGCCGAGCTGATCCTCGCCAATTGGGACAATCTGCCTTTGGCCGAGCCCCTCAAGAGCCAGGTTCATGAGTGGCTTCAGGAACTGGAAGCCGCCACGGGCCAACTGCACTTGGTACTGCGGCTGAGAAGTTACGAACTGATTCATCGCTGGATGAATGAAACCGAGTTGGGCCGTTTTGTCGCGATGTTCAGCGAGAAGGGCTTCGAGGCCCTGCCGCAGAAAGAGGTTGATAGCATCAAGGCACTGGGCGCCTCGCTACTCGGGCATTTCTATGCCCAGTTGCAAGAGCGCCAGGAGAGTGATCAGCCACCCTACTACTACCTGCTGAACAGCCCTCAACCCATGTCCTCGAAGGACTACTCGCGTCTTGCGGACTATCAGCCGCGCATGCCCTGGCAGGACGTACATAGTCGTATCGAAGGGCCTTCGGTGTATGACCTGTCGCGCAACTTCATTGAACGCTGGAATGGCCAACAGGCCTATATCGCCGAACTCCAGCCTCTTGCCGAAACTCCGGCCAAGGTGGTGGTGGCGGTCATGGAATGGCTGAACCTGATGGCCAAGCGCGCGGGCCTGGAGCACAACCTGGACGCCAATGACAAACTGCAGATACGGTTGGCGCAGCCCAAACCGGTGTGGATCAATCAACCGCAATGGTTGCCCACCGAGCCCGACCCGCGGCGTGGTGGCGTCAGCGTGCAAGTGCTGCGCAGCGCCTCGGAGGTCATGACCAAACAAGAGGCCCTGGGGCGGCATAACGCTAAATTGGACCTGTCGCTATCACCGGGTATCAGCACACCCAGTGTTCAAGCCAACTGCCTGAAGGCGATGCAGCAGGTGATCTCCAGCGCCGGGCACTTTATCTATATGGAGAACCAGTTTTTCCAGAGTGATTTTGGGGCTGAGGGAGAACTGGTAAAAGAAATGCCGCTATCCGGTCCCATGGCCAGCCTGCGTGACCCCGCTAGCCTACGTCAGGATTACGTGGAACGGATTGGTTTGCGCGAAGCGATCGATAGCCAGGACTTTGCCCTGATCGATTGGCGGGAAATCAAGGCGATAGCCGAAGAGTCCACTGAGGAATCCCACACGTTCCTCAACAGCTTCTATGACATCTGGAAACTCAATGCCATGGGCTGGTTGAGCAAGAACCTGGGGGAGGAAAAGAGCCTGCGTAACCCTATCGTCCAGGCGCTGGCCGATCGGATTGGCCGGGCCATCGAGCATGACCAGCCCTTTCATGTGTACCTGGTCCTGCCAGTGCACCCCGAGGGCAAGCTCAATGACCCGATTGTCATGCACCAGGTCCACCTGACCATGCAGACCTTGGTGTTTGGCGAACACAGCCTGGTCAAGCGTATTCAACGGCATATGGCCCTCAGGGCACTCAAGGGCAAGTGCAGCCCTGAAGAGGCGTTGAAGGTGATTGAACGCAAAGATCTTAATGAGAAGCCTGTATATGCCCAGCAACAAGACTGGAACCAGTACCTGACCCTGCTCAACTTGCGCACTTGGGACACCCTCGATGGCCGTGTAGTAACCGAGCAGATCTATGTGCACAGCAAATTGCTGATCGCCGACGATCGGGTGGCGATTGTGGGGAGTGCCAACGTCAATGACCGTAGTTTGCTGGGCAACCGGGATTCGGAGCTGGCGATGATTGTGCGTGACAGTACACCGGTCAAAGTTGCGTTGGATGGTCAGCATGAACAGCAGGTAAGTCAGGCGATTAACCAGTTGCGCAAGGACTTGTGGAGGAAGCACTTTGCGTTGAGCTTGACTAAACCGTCTTCGGTTAAACCGGCAACTGAGCTGGAGCCTTATCTGGATCAACCAGCGGCGAAGGCGACGTGGCAGGCGATACAGAAGCGAGCCAATCGAAATGAACAGTTTTACAATGAAGAGTTTAACTTCATTCCGCAAAATATAAGTCAGCTTCAAGTTATAAAGGTGGACGTTCTTCAAAAGTATGGAGGTGGCTTTCCTTGTCCAGTTTGGCCAACGTGGACCTATCGGGATTTAAGTAAGCTTAGAGTAGGCGGCGAATTGTCTGAACCTATGCCTTATGAGGAAAGTTTTTGGAAGAGTAAAACTTTAACAAGCGTAAAAACTTTCTTGCCTCCCACCAAGGTGGAGGGTTTTATTACGGCGCTACCGCTCAATTGGACCCGAGGTGAAAATAATGACTCAGGACTAAATAAAACTATGCTTGCTGATATTTTAGATAAGCAAGATAACTCTGTAAGAGTCGCAGTCAATCGGCTTCCTCAAGATAAGGGACATAATTCATGAGGTTCTATTCGTGGGTGTCAGGGATCATTTTGCTATTGCCGGTAAGCTTTGCGTTTGCCGATCCTGCTCGCCAGGAATGCCTGGGGCGTTTGACCTTTGACGTCCATGAAGAGATGGAGTGGTCTATATTTGCCGTGGATGAAGAGCCCATAAGCAATGGAGGAGGACATATTTTTTCTAATCATATTTCTGCCAAAGGTGATTATGTTTCTTATGACTACGATGGGTTGACTATTAGAATTAGCAGGATTGTCGAGCGTGAAAAACTTGATAGGCAGCGGAACTATATCAAGAAGAAGGTCAAGGACTATCAAGATGGGCTAATAAAAAATTTTGAGCTTCAAAAAGGAATGCTGGACGATCTTTTGAAATCTAAAGATACCGAAGAGGCAATTGCGGAGCGTAAAAAAAACATGGCCAAGGTTGAACGTAGTATTTCCTTGGCCAAGGTTTACGAACATGACCTAGGTATCCCCGATGCCCATATTCTGGGCAGTGAAAAAACACCACATGAAGTGCTGTTATGGCGCAACCAGCGAATTTATTACTTCTATATGAGCCGCCCAGGAGAAGACGCCGCTCAACGCATCAAAGACCTGATCGCCCGCTTCGAACCCCGAGACCTGTACCAGATCCCCAAAGGCCCGGGTATCTGCATGCCTTACGGTTTTATCCATGACGATGGTAAAACTGGCTTTGAGGTCAAGAACAGCCTGCGCTTCACCCGCACTCCCAACGTCATCATGAGCATGATCAATGCCTCCCGTGCTCATCCCGACGCCAAGCCCACTAGTGGCATCTACACCACCGATCTATACCCTGGCTACGACGCCAAAAAATGGACCAAATCCAAGTTACTGCAGAAATTCTACCTGGGCGACAAGGCCACCTTGCTGGAAGGCTGGCGCCTGGACCCGCGTCCCGACTCCGGGGAACGGGAACGCGCCTGGTTTGCCATGGCGCATACCGGTGGCCTGGCGCGGCCTTTGCTGGCGGTGCACATGATTACCTTCCAGAAGGGCAAGGACGGGTTGGCCGAGCACACACCGCCGCCGGAGGAAGTCATCCCGCGCTTTCTCAAGCTGACTCACAGCATCCGGCAGCATGAATAGCGGAGCACCGAGGCAGCCCCCAAAGTCATGACCCGGATCATGCTTCTGCTTTTCCTGCGGCAATTTAAGCCACCGCCACTGCCCCCAGCGGTGATAATGCGCGCCAGCCACTCACGTTCAGCCATTGGAGCCCGTCGCGCCCATGTTCGTCATCACCCCGCAGGACCCTGAGACTTACCGTCGGCAAACCCGGCGCAGCACCTTGATCATCGCGCTGGTGTTCATTGCCCTGGCCATGCTGTTTTCCAGCGCGGCGGTGGCGCTGTTCGGCCAGCCCGGCGGGGACAACCTGCTGTGGAACGCGGCAGGTGTATTCACCGGCCTGCTGATCAGCGCGGCGTTGTTGCGCAGTGTGTTCTGGAGCAAGCCGTGGATGGCGGCGGCGGTCTATGGCTGGCGCCTCAAGCGCAGCTTGATGCGGGTGACCAACGTCATGCACCAGGTCACCGCCGGGGTGGCGGCGGGTGATCCTGCGGCCCTCAAGCTGCTGCGCTTCTATCACCTGGGGCTGATCCAGATGCACCAGCTGGACGCCAACTCCAGCGCCCACGGGCAGATGCACGGTGAGGTGGAGCGGCATCTGGCGCTGCTGGCCGAGCAGGGCATCGACCCGCACCAGGAACGCCTTGAAGCGCAATGGCTGGAAGCGGTGAAGCGGCACAAGACCCCTTGACCGGCAGGCCCCGGCGCTGCCGGGGCTATTGCAGATACCGCCACAACGCCTGGGCAATCTCGCTGGGCTGGCACTGGGTGCCGAAGACTGCCTGGCCAATGCTCAGGCCCAGTTGCCGGTAACTCTCGAACTGCGCCTCGTCGAAAAACTGGTCCACGGTGCTCTGGTTGGGAAAGCCCGGATTGGTCCGGGCGTAGTTCAGCACGTCCGGCGTCAGTCCGGCGATCAGCCGGGGCTTGAGCACCAGGATCCGGCAGTGGGGCGTCTGGCACAGGTCATCGTCACTGCCCGGGGAGTGGGCATGGACGTTGAGCAGCAGGGCGCATTTCTGGTTCTCGGCGCTCGGTGGCTGGCGGAATTCCTCAAGGCTGGCAAACACCGTCTTGAGCTGCGGATGGCTCAGAGCCCCCGGGTCTTCGCGGATCTCCAGCGCCTGGTCGATGCGCGCCAGGCGCACCAGGTTGGCCAGGTCGTCGAACTGGTAGTCGGGGTCGCAGCCGGCGTCGCAGGTGACGATCAATTCCACCTTGCGCTCCTTGCGCAGCAGTTCGTAGGTACCGGTGTTTTCGAAGTGCCCGCCGTCTGACAGGTACTGGTAGTCGCGGCGGTAGCCGTGAAAGCGCGCGGTCAGTTCATAGAACAGGTAGGCCTGGGTGCCGTAGCGGGTCCAGGGCTTGAGGTCCCGGGGCACCCAGTGCTGTTGCCCGGGGTCGAGGAAGTGGCTGGGCCACCAGATGCCCAGGCGCACGTTGGCCAGCCCCAGCACCAGCGACATGCCGAGGCTGGTGGCGCGACCCAGGCCGGTGCTGAAGGCGGCGCCGGAGACGCCGATCCACTGGCCCAGGGTCAGCGGGCTCATGATCTCCGAGGCCGGGCCATGGTCGAGGTCGCGACGATAGGCCGTGCCATCGAGAATGTAGCGTTCTGCCGGGCATTCGGCGCTGGGGGCCGGGCTGTCGGGTGCCCAGTTCGGCGCGATGCACAGCGGCTTGCCCTTGCGGTCGCGCTGCACCAGTTGTTCGGCCGGGTCGACGGTCAGGTTCATGGTGACGTTGATCAAGTGCACCGGGCCGGCACTGGGGCTGGCGTAGTACTGCTGCAGCGACAGGTCGTCGCTGGACATGGGCTCGGCCACGCTCATGTAGGTGCGGCGCTGTGCGGCCGGGCCGTTGAAGCGTCGGCCATTGGAGGCGCCCAGGTAGGCGCGGATCAGCCGCGCCGAGTAGAAGGCCTGCAGCGATGAGGTATTGAGGAAGCCGATGAAGCGCCCGCTGATGTGGGTCAGCACGGCCGCCAGCAGGCTCAGCGCCGCCAGCCGCCAGGCCACCGCGTGGTCGCCGGACACCACCCCGCCGTCGTGGGCGATCCACTGCACCAGCAAGCCCCAGCACAGGCACAGCAGGCTCAGCAGCAGGCCGCCGGCAATCAGCGCGAGCACGTCCAGCGGCAGCTTGTGCATCCAGCCCGGCAGGCGTTTTTCATCCTTGAGCAGGGCCAGGCGCCGTACCAGCCACACCAGGCCCACCAGCAACAGTAGGCTGCCCAGGGCCCTCAGGTCGTGCAGGTAGCTGTACAGCGCCTGGGCCGCAGTCACCAGCAGGGCGAGAAAACCCAGCACCGCCACCGCGGCCATCGCCCGGCCCAGGGCGCGGGTGATCTGCACCCGATAGTTGCGCACGCTGTTGGCGCAGGCGTTGTCCTTGGCCGGGTCGCGGTTGTCGGCCAGGCGCCGCACCAGTTGCCGGGTGATCAGCAAGGCGCAGCTGCCCACCAGGGCACAGCCCAGGGTCAGGGCGCCCACTGCCTGCCACTGGGCCAGCCAGTAGGCCAGGGCGCCGCTGAGCCACAGGCCGATGACTATGCCGAGCATGATCCGGTACGCCGCGTTGCCCATGCTCGGCGGCCGGTCCAGGTCGCCCTGGGGAATGACCAGCCAGTACGCCACGGCGCAGGGCAGGGCGAACAGCACACCGGCCATCAGCGGCCAGAGCAGCAGGCTGGCCTGGCTCAGGACCTGGAACAGGCTCAGCAGGCTGAGCAGCAGCACGATGGGCAGGCCGATCATGGCCTGCAGCGACAGCCAGTTGCGCCAGGTCATGGCCAGGGCGTAGAGCATGTCGCCGGAGCCGGTGGGGGTCAGGTAGCGGCCGTTTTCCCGCAGCCAGGCCGCGGGGCCCTGGCCCGGTGGCCGGGTGGCGTAGTCGACGCCGGTGCTGATGCGCCCCGGCGGCTCGAAGCGCAGGGCCTGGTAGGCGCTGTGGGCGGCATGGGCCACCGGGTCCTGGGGAGCCTGCGGCTGCAGGCGCCCGGGGAGGAACAGGCTGCTGAAGAAACTGCCGATATAGCCACCGCCGCTGACCGTGGACAGGTAGTCGATGCGCGACAGCAGGCTGTGTTCGCGTGCGCCCGCAGGCTGTGGTTGCGCCTCGACGGGGGCCGGAGCCCGGGCCATGGCCTGCAGCACCCCAAGGCCGAAGGTTGCACTGCGAATGCCGCCACCGGACAGTGCCAGCCCCCAGTTGCCCCGGCCGGGTGCGCCGGTTTCGGGGGCTTCCTGTTGCAGGCTCTGGCGCCTGAAGCGGATGCGTTGGTGCTCGATCTGGTACGAGGTGTCGGCAGAGGTCATGGGCCTTCCTTGGAATCGGGTGTGGGGCACGAGCCAGGGGGAGTGCCAGGCCGGGTGCCCCGGCAAGCGTCAGGCAGAATACCGGATGCCGCGGCCCTGATGTGCAGCGCAGAGCGTTCGGCGTCTGTCGGCAAGTGTTTTTTTAGCCGCGTGCCAGGGGCGCCGTGGCATGTGGCGGCTGCAATTGCGCAGGGGCTGCCATGCGCCTTGTGCATGAGAAAAATGGGCCTGGTTATAACGTTAGATTTTATTCATATAAATGGACATAAGCTTTAGCCGCTATGCTGCCGCCAGTTTTTGACCTGGCCGCGTGATTTGTAGGGCTTTATTGATGGATGTGGGTAACTTCGGTTTTGTAGTCGCGGGCCTGGTAGTGGGTTTCATCGTAGGCATGACGGGTGTGGGGGGCGGTTCGCTGATGACCCCGATCCTGCTCTGGTTCGGCATCAACCCGGCCACGGCCGTGGGCACCGACCTGCTGTACGCGGCCATCACCAAATCCGGTGGGGTGCTGGTGCACCAGAAGAACCGCAACATCGACTGGCGCATCACCGGCTGGCTGACCCTGGGCAGCGTGCCGGCGGTGGCGCTGACCCTGTGGTTCCTGAAGAATCTCGACACCGACCCCCAGGCCCTGAACGCGGTGATCAAGCAGGGGCTGGGGTTCGTCCTGCTGCTCACGGCCCTGGCCATTGTCTTCAAGAAGAAACTCATGGCCTTCGCCCAGCGCCATGGCAGCGACTACCAGCCCAGCCCCGGCGGGCTCAATGGCCTGACCGTGGTCACCGGGGTGATCCTGGGCACCATGGTCGCCTTGACCTCCATCGGCGCCGGTGCCCTGGGCACCGTGGCGCTGTTCATCCTCTATCCGTTCCTGGCCACCAAGCGCCTGGTGGGCACTGAAATCGCCCACGCCGTGCCCCTGACCCTGGTGGCAGGCCTGGGCCACGCCAGCATGGGCAACATGGACTGGCACCTGCTGGGTTTCCTGCTGATGGGCTCGTTGCCCGGGATCTGGATCGGCAGCCACATGACCGGGCGCATTTCCGACGAGATCCTGCGCCCGTGCCTGGCGGTCATGCTGTTTTCCATCGGTTACAAGCTGGCCTTCTGAAACCTGGCGCGGCGTTTCAGCTGCGCCGATACAGCGCCAGAAACCCCGCCAGCGCCAGCATCGCCGCACCGCAGCATTGATTGAGCCGGCGCATGCCGCTGGCGGTCAGGAACTTCGCCGCCTGCACGCCACCCGCGGCGTACAGCCCCATCACCAGCACCTCCACCACCGCAGTGACCAGCGCCAGAGTGGCGTACTGGATGAGGACCGGCTGGGCGGGGTCGACGAACTGCGGCAGGAACGCGGTGAAGAACAGCAGCACCTTGGGGTTGGTCATGGCCACCGAGAAGCTGCGCCGGAACACCTCGACGCGCCGTGACCCGGCCTGCACCTGCTGGGCTCCGAGGGCCTGGGGCGCACTGCGCCAGAGCTGGATGCCGAGCCAGGCCAGGTAGCACACCCCGAGCCATTTCAAGGCCATGAACAACTGCTGCGAGGCCATCAGCATGGCCCCCAGCCCGAGGCCCACGGCAGCGATGATCAGCACATCCGAAAGCGCCGCACCGGCCATGCCTACCGCCACCAGTTGGCGATTGCGCGAGGTGCCGTTGGCCATGGCCAGGAGTGAGGTCGGCCCGGGAATCAGGGCACCGATAAAACAGCTGGAGGTGTAGAGCAGCAAGGTGGTGGTATTCATCGCGCGGTTCTCGGTGGGCAGGTGGCAATGCCGGTGCAGAATGCCCCAGGGCGGCGCGGGTTTAAAGGCATTCGCCGGGCACTTTGGCCGCCGTTGTCGAATCAGCGTTGCCGCTTGCCAACTTCTGCGGATCCACGGGGTCAGTTATCCTGCGCTGGCCATTGGATGGCAGTGTTGCCTTTTTCCTTTTCTGTGATGTGTTCATGACTACTTCCCCACCTCGTGGTGCAGCGCCCAAGACCTCCCGCGGCGGCGAGATCGGCGCTGCAATCCGTCGCTTCGACTGGTCGCAGACCGCGGTGGGCCCTCGTGAAGGCTGGCCCGGCCTGCTGCGCAGTACCTTGAGCCAGATGCTCGAGTCCCCGGAGAGCCTGTACCTGCTGTGGGGGCCGCAGATGCAGTTCTTCTTCAACGATGCCTACCGCCCGGTCCTCGGCCCGCGCCTGGCCAATGCCCTGGGGCAGACCATCCAGACCCTCTGGGCTGATGCCTGGCCGGATGTCCAGCCGATGGTGGAGCAGGCATTTCTCGGTTACTCCTGCCGCCACGAAGACCTGCCGGTGAACATGCAGCGCTACCCTGGCGAAGAGCTGACCTGGTGGTCGTTCTCCATGAGCCCGGTGTATGACGAGGACGACGAACAGGTGCTCGGAGTGCTGTGCCACACCGTGGAGACCACCGATCGCGTGCTGCTGGCCCGGCACGCCCGGCAGACCGAGGCGCACCTGCGCGAAACCCGCGAGCTCAATACCCGGGTGCTGGCCGCCAGCAACGACTGCATCAAGGTGCTGGACCTCGATGGCCAGCTGTCGTTCATGAGCGAAGGTGGCCTGCGGGTCATGGAGGTCAGTGATTTCAATGCGGTGCGGGGTTGCCCCTGGCCGGACTTCTGGCAGGGCCAGGGCCACCAGGAGGCCCGGGATGCCATTGCTGCTGCGCGCCAGGGTCGCTCGGCGCGGTTCCAGGGCGCCGCCGATACCCTCCAGGGGCGCACCAAATGGTGGGATGTGCAGGTTACGCCGATGCTCGACGCGGCCGGCCAGCCGGAGAAGATCCTCTGCATTTCCCGGGACATCAGCGCCACCCGCGAGGCGCAGGAGGAACTGCGGCGGCTCAATGAGTCTCTGGAGCAGCGGGTCCAGGAGCGTACCCAGGAGCGCGACCGGATCTGGCAGCTGTCCACGGACCTGATGCTGGTGGCGGACTTCAATGGCCGCATCGTCGCCGTCAACCCGGCCTGGACCCAGCTCCTGGGCTGGCAGCGCGAGGAACTGGAAGGCAGCAGTTTCTACGATTTCATCCACCCCCAGGACAGCCTGGCCGCAGCGGGGGCGGCGGCCGATCTGTCCCGGGGCGAGAGCTTTTCGCGCTTCGAGAACCGCTTTCGCCACCGCGACGGATCCTATCGCTGGATGGCCTGGAGCGCCGTGCCGGACCCGCACCACATTCACGCCGTGGGCCGTGACATGCAGGCCGAGCGCGAGGCCGCCCAGGCGCTGCGCAAGACCGAGGACATCCTGCGCCAGGCGCAGAAGATGGAGGCGGTGGGGCAACTGACCGGTGGCGTGGCCCACGACTTCAACAACCTGCTGACGGTGATCCGTTCTTCCACCGACCTGTTGCGCCGCAACCTCAGCGAAGAGCGCCGGCAGCTGTACATCAAGGCGATTTCCGACACCGTCGACCGCGCCAGCAAGCTCACCGGCCAGCTCCTGGCGTATGCCCGCCAGCAGAACCTGCGCCCGGAGACCTTCGACGTCGGCGCCAGCGTGCAGTTGCTGGCGCAGATGATCAATCCACTGATCGGCGCCTGCATCGAACTGCGTATCGAGTTGCCGCAGCAGCCTTGCTACATCCACGCCGATGCCGGCCAGTTCGACACGGCGCTGATCAATATGGCGGTCAATGCCCGGGACGCCATGCAGGGCGAAGGCTTGCTGGTGGTGGCTGTGGAGCGGGTGGCGCAGATTCCCCCCAGTGCCAGCCAGGGTGCCCAGGCCGGGGACTTTGTCGCGGTATCCCTGACTGATACCGGCGCCGGCATCGACCCCCAGCAGATCGAACGGATCTTCGAACCCTTCTTCACCACCAAGGAGGTGGGCAAGGGCACCGGCCTGGGCTTGTCCCAGGTGTTCGGTTTCGCCCAGCAATCGGGCGGCGGCCTGGCGGTGCACAGCCAGCCGGGGCAGGGCACGTGCTTTACCCTGTACCTGCCGCGCGCGGAGGCCCTGGCCGGCTTGCCGACGCCAACCCAGGCGGTGGTGCCCATGATCGACGGCCAGGGCATGACCCTGCTGGTGGTGGAGGACAATCCCGAAGTCGGCGTGCTGCTGGCCCAGTCCCTGAACGAGCTGGGCTACCAGACCGAATGGGCCACCAGCGCGGCGGAGGCTCTGCGCCGCCTGGGCGAGGAGCGGACCCGATTCCAGGCGGTGTTTTCCGATGTGGTGATGCCGGGCATGAGCGGTATCGAACTGGCCAGCCGGATCCGTTGCGACTACCCGCGGTTGCCGGTCATCCTCACCAGCGGCTACAGCCCAGCCCTGGCCCAGGGCCAGACCCGGGAATTCGTGTTCCTGCAAAAGCCCTACTCGGTGGCGGAACTGGCCCTGGCCCTGAGCGCGGCGATCGGCCAGCCCGAGGTGCCGTAGGCACCCGTTTCAACTCAGGCTGGCTTCGATCACCAGGACATTGGCGCTGGCGGTGCGCACGTTGAAGCAACGCGTGGGGCTGATGGTGGAGCCTGCTTCGATCAGCACTTCCTGTTCATGTTCCATGCCGGCGCCGCCTTTGCGATAGACCACGGCCTTGCGGTTGCCGTAGGGCGCGCTGAGGATCCAGATCGCCGGGGCGGGGTTGGGGGCCGGGAGCAGGTCGTTGTACGCATGCCAGGCGGCAATCTGCGGGCACAAAGAGGTCGAGAGCGGTTTGTTGGTGACGAAGGTTGCTACCTCGCTCGGGCGGCAGGAACCACCGTGGAACAGCACCTGGCCGGGGGCGATAAACCGTCCGAAGTGCCTGACCTCGGTATTCAAGGTGTCCGCAGTGAACTTGCCAGATGCCCTTTGATACTCCTTGAGCGGTGCGGAATCCTTGAAGTAGGGCATGGCCGCCTTGGCGTGCCTGAGCTGGGGGTGCACATGGAGTTGGCGGCGGAATTCGTTGACCACGCCCGAACCGCCGTAGTGGCCCAGGGTATGCAGCACAAAGTCCCTGGCGTTACGCACGGTCTGTTGCACGCGCAAGGGCCGGGTTGGCCAGTTGTTCTTCAGCGCGGCCTCGTGATACAGCCGTTCCCGCTCATCCGGAGGGCTGTCGCTGATGGGGTAGAGGTCGATCAGGGGAAGGTGGGTCATGGGGGGCTGGCCTGGTACTCATCCGCGGCGGGCGGCGGGCAAATAGTCGCCAAGCCTCTGCTGCAGAGGCTTGGGCGCAGGAGTCTTGCATGCTTGCCGGGCCCCGGCAATGGTTCGCGCGGCCCGGGTTCAGTTGGCCTTGCTGAACCATTCCTGGGCCGAACGCCACAGGCACACGCCGAGAAAGTAGGCCGAGGCTGCCAGCCACAAGCCCATGATCGGCGGGCTGTGCAGCGGGTGGCTGAGGATCAGCAATGCGCCGCTGAGCAGCCAGACGAAGGTCACGATGATGTTCAGCCCCATCCACTTGCGTACCCGGAACGGATGCAGGAACTGCACCCGGGTGGCGGTCAGCAGGGCCAGGGCGAAGATGCTCAGCAGGCTCAGCCAGGGGCCGGGCTCGATCAGGTAGAAGCACAGGGCGACCACGTTCCAGGCCGCGGGAAAGCCCTGGAAGTAGTTGTCGTGGCTCTTCATGTTGACGTTGCAGAAACACAGCAGCGACGACAGCAGGATCAGCGAGGTGGCCAGCAGCGCGCTGTATTCCGGCAGGGGAATGTAGCGGTAGATGAACAGCGCCGGGATGAACACATAGGTCAGGTAGTCGATCACCAGGTCCAGCACCGAGCCGTCGATGTTGGGCAGCACCGAGCTGGTCTTGACCTTGCGCGCCAGGGAGCCGTCGACGCCATCCACCAGCAGCGCCACCCCCAGCCATAGCAGGCAGGCCTTGGGCTGGTTGTCGAACAGTGCCAGGGTGGCGAGCAAGGCACTGACCACCCCGGTGGCGGTGAAGCCATGGGCGCCCCAGGCTTTGATTCTGGCGATCTGCAGGGTCGATATCACGGACGTTTCTCCAGCGGCTGTGGTGCCCGGGCGATGACCGGCGCAGCAGCGCCGGCAAGCCTGGCCAGGTTGCAGTTATCGACCGGAAAGCCTGGCAGAAGGTTCAGCGCGAACCTTGAATCAGGCCCGGCGTTGCAAGCGCCGGGCCAGTGGCTGGCCTGGCCCGAGTGCGCGGTCGAGGGGGCTGGTTTGAGTCTAGGCGCCACTCTGGACGAGGCAACAGGAAAAACGCCACGTGACCGAAGGTCAGGTGGCGTTGCGGGCAGGCGCAGGCGCCGGAGGGGCTGCCGGGTTGATTACTTCCCGGTCTCCAGGGCCGTGAGGATGGCGTGGGCGGCCTTGATCCGTTCCTCGTTGGGGTAGTTCTTGTTGGCCAGCAGGACAATGCCGATCTGCTGGCTCGGCACGAACACTACATAGGCGCCGAAACCGCTGGTGGAACCGGTCTTGTTGTACAGCGCGTCGGCCTTGGGGGCTGCGGCCGGGATCAGCCATTGCACCGGGTGCGGCTCAAGGGCCATGGCCGATGAGTTGCCCGCCAGCAGGCGCGCCAGGGGCACCGGGTAGGCGTAGCGCTCCCAGCCCAGGCCCTGGGTCATGTCGCCGACCTGGTAGTAGCCGCTCTGGGTCGCCACCATGGCTTGTTGCAGGGGGCGGTCGAACTGGCCCGGTTGCAGGTTGCCGGCAATGAATTGCAGCAGGTCCGGGGCGCTGGTCTTGACCCCGTAGGCTTCGGCGTCCAGCGGCCCGGGGCTGAGGCGGATCGGCCGGTTCTGCTTGTCGTAGCCCTGGGCGTAGTGCCCCAGCTGGTCCTTGGGCAGATGGATGTAGCTGTGCTTGAGGCCGAATTTGGGAAACAGCGTCTGCTCCATCAGCCGGTCGAAGGGCTGGCCCAGGCTGCGGGCGGCCAGGTAGCCGAGCAGGCCGATGCTGGGGTTGGAATACTGGCGCTGGGTGCCGGGGCTGAAGGTGGGTTTCCAGGTGTTGTAGTAGTCCAGGGTCTTGTCTTCACCCTGCACCTCGTCGGGGAACTGCAAGGGCAGGCCGCCAGCGGTGTAGGTGCCCAGCTGCAGCAGGCTGATGCCGTCGAAGGCACTGCCGCGCAGGGCCGGCAGGTACTGGCTGGCGTGGTCCTCAAGGGCCAGCTTGCCGCTGGCCTGGGCGTAGCCGGCGAGGGTGGCGGTGTAGGTCTTGCTCACCGAACCCACCTCGAACAGGGTGTCGTTGTCCACCGGCTGTTGATTGTCCTTGGAGGCAACCCCGTAGTTAAAGTAATGTCGCTTGCCGTTGGCGATGATCGCCACCGCCATGCCGGGAATGCCCTGCTGGTGCATCAGCGGGCGGATGGTGGCGTCCACGGTGGTTTTCAGCGCGCTGTCCGCGGTGGTCTCGGCGAAGGCGCTGGAGGCGCCCAGTAGCAGTGCGCAGGCGCTGATGACGCTTAGTCCGGTCAAGGTTGTGTGCCGCATGATTGGTTGGTTTCCCTGGGTTCTGGTTATGTACGCCGCGTTTGTCCCAGCGGCTTTGCGGCCCCGGCGTTCTTCGTGGGAGCGCCTCAGGCGGCCTGCCCGCGAAGCCTTCCTGGCACAGGAGGGCGTGGCCGGTGCTGCGCGAGCGAGGCCAATGTAGGCAGTTTACGGCGCATCGACAAACGACCATATTTCGCACGAGCCATTAGAAAAACTAGGGAATGCCCATGCTCCGTCCCCATCTGCCCCTGAATGCGCTGCGGGCTTTCGAAGCCTCGGCGCGGCACTTGAGTTTCACCCGTGCGGCCATCGAGCTGTGCGTGACCCAGGCGGCGGTCAGCCACCAGGTCAAGAGCCTGGAGGCCCAGCTCAACGTCACCCTGTTCAAGCGCCTGCCCAGGGGCCTGATGCTCACCAGCGAAGGCGAGACCCTGCTGCCGGTGCTGCGCGAATGCTTCGACCGCATCGCCCAGACCCTGGGACGATTCGAGGGTGGGCACTATCGTGAAGTGCTGACGGTGGGCGCGGTGGGCACCTTCGCCGTGGGCTGGCTGCTGCCGCGGCTGGAGGACTTCCAGGCACGCCATCCCTATGTCGACCTGCGCCTGAGCACCAATAACAACCGGGTGGACGTGGCGGCGGAAGGCCTGGACTATGCCATCCGCTTTGGCACCGGGGCCTGGCACGGCATCGAGGCGCTGGCGTTGTTGCAGGCGCCACTGTCGGTCTTGTGCGTGCCGGAACTTGCCCGCCAGTTGCACAGCCCGGCGGACCTGCTGGGGCAGACCTTGCTGCGCTCCTACCGCACCGACGAATGGCCGCAGTGGTTCCAGGCGGCGGGGCTGGGGGCCAACAGCCTGTTGCCCCAGAGCGTGGTCTTCGACTCGTCCCTGGGCATGCTCGAAGCGGCGCTGCAAGGCCTGGGCGTGGCCCTGGCGCCGCCCTTGATGTTCCAGCGCCAGTTGGCCAGTGGCGCGGTGGTGCAGCCCTTCGACATCGGCATTGTCACCGGCAGCTACTGGCTGACCCGCCTGCAATCCCGGGCCGAAACCCCGGCCATGGGCGCGTTCAAGGCCTGGCTGCTGGAAGCGGTGGCCGGCTAGC
The DNA here is from genome assembly GCF_058799535.1 of Pseudomonas sp. GW822-FHT06D10. NCBI lineage: Bacteria > Pseudomonadati > Pseudomonadota > Gammaproteobacteria > Pseudomonadales > Pseudomonadaceae > Pseudomonas > Pseudomonas sp. GW822-FHT06D10. Next base: position 16,839 of record NZ_JBXALN010000011.1, read on the forward strand.
CATCAATAGCGCCAATGCCCCGGTGTCCAGACCCACTGGTCGGCGTGCCAGCGGTAATGCCCGGCAACCCAGTGATAGCTCGGCGCCGGCGCCATCGGAATCACCTCGACAATGGGCGGCGGCGGTGGCGGCCGGCGAGGATGGGCCGGGGCCACCACGCAGCCTGCCAGGGTGGTGCCAAGCAAGGTGGCGATGAGAATGCTTTGGATCGTACGAAGCATGGGCGGTTTCCTGAGGGGGCAGTGGGCCCGCGGCCATCGCGGGCGGTTGAGGGTTGAACGTGGCCCGGGGCGAAATCCGTCGCCGGGCCTTCAATCTCTATTGGCTGCGCGGTTTTTCACCGGGCCCCGCAGGTACATGGCGTCCACCAGTTGCTGGCGCTCCTTGAGCGACAGGCTGCCGGCAAAGTCGGCCAGGACCTCGTCGACCCGGGCCCGCAGGGCGATGTCGGCATCCCGGGACTTGCCCAGTTGGGCATCCAGGGCATTGCGGTCCAGTGGTTCGGCCCCCAGTTCACGCACCACTGCCTGGCGCGCCTCGCGCCCGGCGATGATCAGCGGCTGGCTATCGATGCGAGTCTGGCGCAGCAACTGGCGCAACTGGCGCCGGCGCTCTTCCGGCATCTGCGCCATGGCCTGGCGCAGGCCGTGCTGGGGTACCGCCAGGGCCTGGGCCGGCTTGGGGTGGCCAAGCCACTGATAGAGGCCGCCGGCCACGCCGCCGATCAGGAACACGTTGATCAGCAGCGACAGCACCAGGCAGGTTTTCAGCGCACGCATGGACAGGCTCACTGTTCGGCCTCCTCGGCATTGATGCTCAGGACGAATTCCGCATCGCTCTGGTCGAACACGCTGGGCAGGGCCTCGGCGGAGGTCGACAGCGGCAGGCTCAGGGCCACCGCAAGCATGCCGGCGGCGACTCCGGTAAGGCCGACCCCGACCCAGCCCAGGGAGGCCAGCCAGCCGGCGTAGCGGCTCCAGAACGGCGCGCCGGGCTGCTGCGCGGCGGCGATGATGCGCCGGGCCAGGGCCGGGCTCGGTGCGGGCACCTGGTAGCGGTCCAGCTGGCTGTCGAGCCAGTGCGCCTGGCGCAGGGCTGCCACGGCCTGGGCATCACCGCAGTCGAGCAGGGCCTGGGCGGCGGCGCGTTCAGCGCTGGGCCAGCGTTGCAGATCGGCGCCATAGGCGTCGGCCAGGTGCACGAAGCGTTCGGGGGTCATGGTTTTCTCCTTCCTGAGAGGTCCGCGCCGGGGGCCTCGGCGAGGTGGCTGCGCAGGTTGCGCCGGGCCCGCGACAGCAGGCTTTCCAGGGCTTCGACGCTGATCTGCATCAGCGCCGCGGCCTCGGTGTTGGACAGTTCCTGGTAGTACTGCAGGACGATCGCCTCGCGCTGGCGATCCGGCAGCTGGTCCAGGGCCTGGGCCATGCGCCGGCTCTGCGCGCTGGCCTCCAGTTGTTCATCGGGCGCCGGGCGGGTGTCCAGGGCCTCGCAGGCGTGCTCGCTATCGACCGGCACATGTTCCTTGCGCCGGCGCAGGCGGTCGTAGCACAGGTTCAGCGCCACCCGGTGCAACCAGGTGTCGAACCGTGCCTGTTCGCTGCGCCAACTGGCGGCCTGTTTCCAGATCCGCAGGAAGCTCTCCTGGGCGATGTCCCGGGCTTCGTCGGCATCCCCCAGCAGCCGGCTGGCCAGGGCCAGCAGGCGCGGCAGCTTGCGCGTGACCATTTCCTTCACGGCCTGCGCGTCGTTGTTGCCGATGCGTTTGAGCAACTCCAGATCCGGGTCGGTTTCGTTCAAGTGGGCAAGTCTCGGTGCGCTAACGGGGTAGTCCAGGGCATCACGGCATCAGCGCACCCAGCGGCCTTCGACCCAGTACCAGCGCGGCCCATGGGCCTGCCAATGCCCGGGCATCCAGCGCCCGCGCTGCATCACCGGTTGCCAGTGGCCGGGCACCCAGACGTAGCCGTGCCCGCGCCAGCGCCAGTTGCCGCGGTCCCAGGCGTAGCCGGGGCGGGCCACCGGCATCGGCTCATAGCGCATGGGCGGTGGTGCCTGCTGGATGATGATGGTTTCGGCATAGGAGGGCGTGCTTGCCAGCGCACCAAGTGCCAGGGGGATCAGCAGCAACGTGCGCAGACGCAGCAGGGAACGGACAAGCTTCATGATGACTCCTTCAGGCCTGCGTTCGCTGATGAACGCAGCTGATGGGTTCAACGATAGATGGGCTGGGAATCCGTCGCGGGCAAATGAAATTTTTATCCGCGCCCGGTTCAACCCGGGTTCAGCTGGCGGGGGCAGGGCGCGGGCAGCGGCGGCTGGAAATATTTGTGCAGGGGCGGCGACGGATCTCTGCGCGCTGCGCCGTTGAATCAGTAACCGTGCAGCCACGGCTGGCGATGGTCGCCAGCGGCGCTTGCCGGTCGTATCACTGAACCCATGAGGAATTCACCATGTCCCGTCGCATTGCACTGCTGATTGTCATGGCCACCATGCTCTCCCTGGGCGGTTGCGTGGTTTACCCCGGGCACTACCACGGCTGCTGCTATCGCTATGGCTATTACCGCTAGGGCACTGGGATGAATAGCGGTGTGCCCCGCGGTTCTTGGCTAACCCCCAGGGGCCCGGCACAATCCTCGACCTTGCAGGGCTTGCCTGGCCGTCAGACGGATGGCGGGCATGGCCCGATGCCGTGGAGGAAGATGGATGCCCGTCTTGAACGAACAGGATCAGCCCCAGGATCCGGATGCGATTGCGCGTCCGGTGTGCGCCTTGCGCATCTCGACTCAGGAACAGCGCTGGGAGCGGCCGTGGCACAGCCATCGCAAGGCCCAGCTGCTGTTCCCATTGTCCGGCGTGCTCAGTTGCGAGAGCGCCGAGGGCCTGTGGCTGGCCCCGCCGCAATGCGCGGTATGGATCCCCAGCGCCACCGACCATCGGGTCCAGGGGTTGGAGAACGCCCTGGGCTATTGCCTGTTCGTCGAACCCGAGCATGCCCGCTCACTGCCGCAGGCCTGCTGCACCCTGGCAGTGTCGCCCCTATTGCAGGAGCTGCTGCAACGCTGCGCGCAATTGCCCTATCTCTATGACCAGCAGGGTGCCGAGGGGCGGTTGATGGCCGTGGCCCTGGACGAGCTGGCGGCGGCGCCCCGGGAGCAGATCCACCTGCCCATGCCCCGGCATGAACAGCTGCGGCGCCTGGCCGGGCAGATCCTTGAACAGCCGGAACGCCGCCTGAGCCTTGGGCAATGGGCCGAGCAGATCGGCCTCAGCGAACGCAGCCTGAGCCGTCTGATTGTGGCCGAGACCGGCCTGAGCTTCGGCCGCTGGCAGCGCCAGTTGCACATTCTTCTGGGGCTCAAGCAATTGGGCCGGGGCGACTCGGTGGAACGGGTCGCGCTGACCCTGGGCTATGACAGCGCCAGCGCCTTTATCCGCATGTTCAAGAAAGCCGTCGGCCAGCCGCCGGGGCGCTTCTTTGCCGAACGCCGCCAGGCCCTGGAACACGACCTACCCCTGTAGCCGCCGAGCCCGCGAGGCTGCGCAAAGGCTCGCAGGGCCTTGCTTGACGCACACCAGCGCCTGCGAAACCGCCACGGCTACCTCCATCACTGCGGTCGTTTGGCCGGATTGATCAATAATTTGTCAATCTCGACTGATGCGGACAGGTTTATACGGGAAGATGATAACCATTCTTGTTTATCAGCTTTCTTGAGGTGTTCCCATGTACTTCGATCATCAGCATTTTCCCCTGGTCTGGATGCGCCCCGCCAAAGGCGCCGGGCAGCCGGGAGTCGAGCCGTTCCAGCAGTTGGAATCGTTGATGCAGCGCGGTCAGGCCTTTGTCCTGATGAGCGATGCCATGCCCGATCCTGCGCAGCGCAACACCGAGCAGAGCAAGGCATTGCTCAAGCAGGGGGCGTTATGGATGAAACGCAACAAGGCGGCGATCCGTCGCTGGATCAAAGCCATGATCGTCATCGCCCCGGAGCCCGAGGCCCAGGCCGGGGTCGAGGCCTTTGCCGATACCTATGAAAAGTTCTGGGGTTATCCGCTGTTGCACAGTGCCTCGCCGCTGGCGGCCGCCAGCCTGGCCCAGCAACTGCTGGCGCCACCGCGCAGCAACCGGCACAACTGGTGAGGGTGGGGCGGCGGCCCCTAGCCACGCAGGTGTTCGGGGAGGTTGGCGCTGATTACCTTGCCCATGCTGATCCGTGGTTCGACCTGATAGCCCAGGGCCTGGTAGAAGCTTTGCACGGCGGCGTTGCTGCTGAGGATCTGCAGGTTGATCTTCAGGCAGCCGCGGCCCTGCAGGGCTTGTTCGCCATGGCGCACCAGGGCCCGGCCAGTGCCGAGCCGGCGCTGTTGCGGGTCCACCGCCAGGGCGTAGAGCCAGCCGCGGTGGCCGTCATAGCCGGCCATCAGGGTGCCTATGACCTGTCCTTGGTCCAGGGCGACGAAGAACAGAGCGTCATCCACCGCGAGCTTGCGGTCGATGGCCAGGCTCGGGGTGTTGTGGGCCGTGTCGTAGCCGAAGCTGCGGTTCCACAGGTCGATCACGGGCTGGCGATGGTGGGGGTTGCTGTATTCGACGATCTGGATCATGGCGTGGCTCGCTAAAGTGGGGGAGCACAGAAGGGCGGGTTTCAGTCCTGATGGCCGGGCCAGGTTTCGGTGGGGAAATAGGCCTCCAGCCCCGGCTCCTTGTGGTCCACCCCGTCCCGGGTCCAGTAGCAGCTCAAGCGTGAGTAGTTGTCCAGGTCGCCGCGCACCAGGCAGGTGGCGTTGTGCCCCGGCCAGCTGAAACGCAGCACATCGGCCTCGGCCATGGTGGCCCGTTCCACTTTGCCGGTGGCGGTGGTGGTCTTGCCGTCGATGGTCTTGACCAGGGTCAGGGCCTGGTTCTCGTAGCGGATCACCGCGGTGCCCGAATAGGTCGGCCCGCCATCGGGCTCCTTGCCGATCAGCATGAACTGGCCGGGGACCATGCTGTAGTAGATGTGAAGGTCCTGGTCCTGCTTGGGGGCGGCCTGGGCAGCAAGGCTGGCCAGCAGCAGGCCGAGGAGGGGCGCGCGGCGGGAGAAATACGGCATTGATGCTCACTCCTGTTGAGGCGGGGGGCCATGATTCCAGACTTGGCCCTGCAGATAAATGCCCGGGCTCTAGCGATGTTCGATGACCAGGATCGCCGTGGTGTCGGCCTCCAGGGCTTGGAACACGTGGGGCAGGTCGGCGCTGTAGCGGATGTAGTCGCCGGCCTCCAGGCTCACCGGGCTGTCCGCAGGCCCGGCCAGGGCCCGCCCGCTGCAGATCACCAGGTGTTCCACGGTGCCCGGCAGGTGGGCCTTGGACTGGCGCGCCTGGCCGGGTTGCGCCTTCAGGCGATACAGGTCGCGCTGCGCCCCCGGCGGGCAGTCATCGAGCAGGGTCGCCGTGTAGTGGGCATCCTCGGCATGGGCGGTGGTGCCTTCGTGGGCACGGATGACTTTCAGCTGATGCGCCGGTTGCTGGAAAAACCGCGTCACCTGCAAGCCCATGGCCTGGGCCAGGGCCCACAGGGTCTCGATGCTCGGGTTGCCCAGCCCGGCTTCCAGCTGGGACAGGGTGGACTTGGCCACCGCAGCCCGCTTGGCCAGTTCCGAAACGGAGAAACCAGCGTTCAGGCGCTCGCGCTTGATGGCCATGGCCAGCAGGCCGATGGGCGACAGGGAGGTTGGGTCGTTCGTTTTATCGTTCATATCTCTATTAAATCATCCTTGATTCTCTTGACGCAGATAAATTTAGCCGTTCATTATATCGGTTAATTGTTCGGTATAAATAAAACAAGGGCGCCGAGATGAACCGATTGTACAAGGCGGGCCCATGGGCCTGAGCCTGCGCCTGATGGTCATTCCGTACCACGAGATCTACCTGGCCGTGCATTGCCTGGCCCACCTGCAACAGTGCCTGGGGGACTGGCTGGTGGCGGGGCAGACTCACCTGTTTGTCGAGTCGCCGCGCTGGTACAGCCGCTAGGGCCGACCGCCGGGCGCGAGGTGGGCGGTGAATCCATTGCCTGCATTAATGCGAAGCATTACTATTCACGCCCCACTTCCCCAGCGCCCCGCGATGACAGCCAAGCCGCCCCGCAGACCAGGCTTTTTCGAGCACTACGAAGAGTTGATCGGCACCTGGACCCGGCGCTTGCGCAATCGCCAGCAGGCCGAGGACCTGGCCCACGACACCTTTGTCCGGGTGCTGGAATCCGATGCCGCCACGGTGCAGCAGCCGCGCGCCTACCTGCATCAGACCGCGCGCAATATCGCCGTGGATGCCTTTCGCCGAGAAGACCGGCGCGGTGCCCTGGAAGAACAGGGGGTCCACCTCAGCGTGTCGCCCAGCGGCGACCCGGAGCATTTCATGCACGCGATCCAGTTGGCCGATTCCATCGAACGGGCGCTTGGCGAGTTACCGGTGAACTGTCGCAAGGTGTTTGTCTGGCAGAAGATCGAAGGCCTGACCCAGGCCGAGATCGCCGAGCGCCTGGGGCTGTCAAAGAACATGGTGGAAAAGTATATGATCCGCACCCTGCGGCATCTGCGCGACCGTCTGGACGGGTCGGCCCCATGATCAGTCGTGGCGATTTCTCACCCTCTGCCAAACAGGAATTTGCATGATGGACAGCCGCGATTGCGCCAGCGCGCAGGCCAGGATTCGTGACGAGGCGGCGGCCTGGTTCACGCGGCTGCAGGAGCCCGAGGTGAGCCCGGAGCAGCAACTGCGGTTCCAGCAGTGGCTGGCCGAGGATCCGCAGCACCGGCACGAGTTCCAGTTGCTCGAAGCCCTGTGGGCGGCCACCGACCTGGTGCCCAGGGCGCGCCTGCAAGCGCTGTGCGCCACCCCGCCGGCCAAGGCCCGGCGGCGCCCGCTGCTGCGCTTTGCCCTGGCTGCCGGGGTGGCGGCGCTGGCCGTGGGCCTGGGGCTGTTCAGTGGCCTCAACCAGCCGGTTTCCTACAGCGCGCAATTCATGACCGCCCTGGGCGAGCGCCGCCATGTGGCCTTGCCCGATGGCTCGCAGATCGACCTGAACAGCCGCAGCCACCTGCAGGTGCGTTATGCCAGGAACCAGCGGCTGATCGAGCTGGTGGAAGGCGAAGCCCTGTTCAACGTCGAGCACGACACGGATCGGCCCTTCGTGGTGGCGGCGGGAGCGGGCAAGGTCACGGTCACCGGCACCCGCTTCGATGTGCGCCGCGATGAGCGCCAGACCCGGGTGGCGGTGGAGCAGGGCCGGGTCAAGGTGCAGGGGCGCGACGCCGCGGCGGATGATTTCATTACCCTGACCCCGGGCCAGGGCACCCATGTCGATGAGCACGGCAAGGTGGCTCAGGCCTACGCGGTGAACCCCGAGGCGCTCACGGCCTGGCGCAGCGGCAAGCTGGTATTCAACAACGCCCCACTGGCCGAGGTGGTGGCCGAAGTCTCGCGTTATCGCGAACAGCCCCTGCGGGTGGCCAGCGCAGCAGTGGGTGAGCTGCGCCTGACCAGCGTGTTCAAGTCCGACGACACCCAGGCCCTGCTCAAGGCCCTGCCGAGCATCCTGCCGGTGGAGGTGCGGACCCTTGCCGACGGTAGCCAGGAAATTTTTTCACGTTAGATTCAGGTTTTTTTTCAGTTCATCGTCTTCTTGTCCAACTGCAACTGGTTTGCATTAACAGACGCACCTTTGTGTGATCGACAGGACTGCCGCCGACGTGAAAAAAATAGCCGTTTCTCCCGCCGTATCCCCGTTGCCCGCGCGCCGCTGGCTGCCCCTGGCCCTGGCCCTGGCGGTCAGTGCGGCCTTGCCCCAGGCCCAGGCCGGGCAAGCCGCTGCCATTCACATCCAGGCCCAGCCGCTGGGCCAGGCCCTGAGCCAGTTGGGCCTGCAGACCTCGTTGCAGGTGTTCTTCAGCCCCGAGCTGGTGGCCGGCAAGCAGGCCCCGGCGGTGGACGGCAACCTGTCCCCGGAACAGGCCCTGGGCCAGTTGCTCCAGGGCAGTGGCCTGCAATACCGGATCGACGGCGGTTCGGTGACCCTGAGCCCGGCTCCGGCAGCCACGGGCGGTGCCCTGGAACTGGGCACCAGCAGCATCAGCGTGGTGGGCGACTGGCTGGGCGATGCCGATGTGCAAAAGGTCCAGAACCACCCCGGTGCACGCACAGTGATCCGCCGTGAGGCCATGGTGGAGCAGGGCGCGATGAACGTCGGCGACGTGCTGCGCCGGGTGCCCGGGGTGCAGGTCCAGGATGCCAACGGCACCGGTGGCAGCGATATTTCCCTGAACGTCGGCGTGCGCGGCCTGACCTCGCGCCTTTCGCCGCGCTCCACGGTGCTGATCGACGGCGTGCCGGCGGCCTTTGCACCCTATGGCCAGCCGCAGTTGTCCATGGCGCCGATTTCCTCCGGCAACCTGGACAGCATCGATGTGGTGCGCGGCGCCGGTTCCGTACGCTACGGGCCGCAGAACGTCGGCGGGGTGATCAACTTCGTGACCCGGGCGATTCCGGAAAAGGCCACCGGGGAAATCGGCACCACCCTGGAAACCTCCCGGCAGGGCGGCTGGAAGCACATCGACACGGCTTTCCTCGGCGGCACTGCGGACAACGGCCTGGGGGTGGCGCTGCTGTATTCCGGGGTCAACGGCAATGGCTACCGCGAGGGCAATAACGGCAACGACATCGACGACGTGATCCTCAAGACCCACTGGGCACCCACCGAGCAGGACGAGTTCTGGTTCAACCTGCATTACTACGACGCCACCGCCGACATGCCCGGCGGCTTGACCCAGAAGCAGTACGACGCCAAGCCCTACGACTCCGATCGCGACTGGGACAACTTCAGCGGCCGGCGCAAGGATGTGTCCTTCAAGTACCAGCGCCAGGTCGACGACCGCACCCAGTTCGAAGTGCTGACCTACTACTCCGACAGCTTCCGCGGCAGCAACATTGCCGCCAGCGACCAGAAGACCCTGGTCTCCTACCCGCGCACCTACTACACCTTCGGCATCGAGCCGCGGGTGTCCCATGTGTTCGACCTGGGGCCCACCACCCAGGAAGTCAGCGTGGGTTATCGCTACCTCAAGGAAGGCATGCATGAACAGGCCAGCCGCGTGGCCCTGGTGAACAACCAGCCGGTGCTCACCGCGGATTCCGACGGCCATGTCTACCAGGACCGTACCGGCGGCACCGAGGCCAATGCCTACTACATCGACGACAAGATCGACGTCGGCAACTGGACCATCACCCCGGGCATCCGCTTCGAGGACATCAGCACCAACTGGCACGACCGGCCGGTCCCGGGCACCAACGGCGTGCGAGTGCAGGAGAAGCGCCGCAGCATCGACAGCAACGAACCGTTGCCGGCCCTGAGCGTGATGTATCACCTGTCCGATGCCTGGAAGCTGTTCGCCAACTACGAGACTTCCTTTGGCAGCCTGCAGTACTTCCAGTTGGGCCAGGGCGGCAAGGGCGACCAGACGGCCAACGGCCTGAGCCCGGAGAAGGCCAAGACCTACGAGATCGGCACCCGCTACAACGACGATATATGGGGCGGTGAAGTGACGCTGTTCTACATCGACTTCGACGACGAGCTGCAATACATCAGCAACGACGTGGGCTGGACCAACCTGGGGGCCACCAAGCACCAGGGCCTGGAAGCCTCGATGCATTACGACCTGGCCGCCCTGGACCCACGCCTTGACGGCCTGACCGCCAACGCCGGCTTCACCTACACCCGCGCCAGCTATGAAGGCGAGATCCCCGGCTTCAAGGGCCGCGACCTGCCGTTCTACTCGCGCCAGGTGGCCACTGTCGGCCTGCGCTACGACATTGACCGCTGGACCTACAACATCGACGCCTTCGCCCAGTCCAAGCAGCACTCGCCGGGCACCGGGGTGAACGCCAACGGCAGCTTCAACGGCAACTACATCACCGATGGCAGCGCCGATGGCCGGTACGGCGACATGCCGGGTTATGTGCTGTGGAACATCCGTGGTGGCTATGACTTCGGGCCGCAGTTGTCGAACCTGAAGCTGGGGGCCGGCGTGAAGAACGTCTTCGACCGCCAGTACTTCACCCGTTCCAGCGACAACAACTCGGGGATCTACGTGGGCGCGCCCCGGACCTTCTTTGTCCAGGCCAGCGTCGGCTTCTGACCCCCGCAACAGGCGCCGGCTTGCCGGCGAATCCCCAGAGCGGCGCAGGTTCTGGGAGATGGGCCATGGCTGGCGGCCCCTGTAGGAGCCGGCTTGCCGGCGAATCCCCCGAGCGGCACAGGTTCTGGAGGATGGGCCCTGATTGGCGGCCCCTTCGCTGGCAAGCCAGCTCCTACAGGGAGGGCGGCGAATCCCTGGTGCAATGCTGTGCTTAAGTGGCTCAGACCTTGAGTACCTTGCCGCTGGCGGCCACCGCCAGCAGCAGGACGGCGATCAGGCCGAAGGCCGCGCTCAGGCTGCTGCCATGGGCAATGAAGCCGATCACCGCCGGCCCGGCCAGGATGCCGGCGTAACCCAGGGTGGTGATGGCCGGCACGGCGATGCTTTCGGGCATGACGTTCTGCTTGCCCACGGCGGTGTAGAGCACCGGCACTATGTTCGAGCAACCCGCGCCCACCAGGGCATAACCCACCAGCGCCGCCTCCCAGGCCGGGGCCAGGGTCGCCAGCAACAGGCCAGCGGCGGCCGTGGTGCCGCCGATGATGATCACCCGGCGCGCGCCCAGGCGATGGACGATGGCATCGCCCGTCAGGCGGCCCAGGGTCATGGTCAGGGCGAAGGCGGCGTAGCCCAGGCCGGCGTAGGCGGCATCCAGGTCACGCTCGGCGGTGAGGAAGACCGCGCTCCAGTCCAGCACCGCGCCTTCGGCGAGGAACACCACGAAGCACAGGCAGCCGATGAACAGCACCACACCATGGGGCACGGCAAAGGCCGGGCCCGAGCTCTGGCTGCCATAGGGCAGCATGTGCGGCGCGGCCTTGAGCAGCGCCAGCAGCATCAGGGCGATCACCACCAGGGTCGCGCCCAGTGGCGACAGGCCCAGGCCGAGCAGGGCGCTGACCCCCGCGGCGCCGACGATCCCGCCCAGGCTGAACAGCCCGTGAAAGCCCGACATCATGGTCTTGCCGCTGGCCCGCTCGACAATCACCGCTTGCAGGTTGACCGTGGAATCCACGCCGCCCAGCCCGGCGCCGAACATGAACAGCGCGGCCATCAGCAGCGGAATCGAGGTCAGGGTGGCCAGCAAGGGCAGGGCCAGGCAGATCAGCAGGGTGCCGCCGGCCATCACTTTGCGGCAGCCGAAGCGCCCGGCCAGGGCGCCGGCAATCGGCATCGCGAGGATCGAACCCACCCCCAGGCACAGCAGCAACAGGCCCAGGGTGCCTTCGTCGAGCCCGGCCCGGGCCTTGGCGTAGGGCACCAGCGGGGCCCAGGCGGCAATGCCGAAGCCGGCGATGAAAAAGGCGATGCGCGTGGACATCTGTTCGAGGCGGCCGGGGGTGGCCTGGAAGTGGGTGTTGCTGGCAGTCATAAAAATCCTTGGCGATCGAACTCGCTGCCGGCCGCCTGATGCCCCCATGGCGTGATGGCGGCCGGGTGGGGATTGTGACAAATCTGGCCCTCGAAGGTTGCAGAAATCCGCAGCGCAGTGCTTCTGCACAGGGTTGCGGGTGAAATAAATTTGCGCAGGCCGGCGGTTTGTTTCGCATAATCGGCGGCTGTGCACAAAAACGTTGCAGTGCGTGCCGTTCCTTCCCGGAGTTTTCCTGCCCATGAATGCCAGCCTCGACGCCTACGACCTGAAGCTGCTCGCCGAGCTGCAACGTGACGCCAGCACCGCGCAAAGCGAGCTGGGGCTGCGGGTCAACCTGTCCACCGCGGCGGTCAACCGGCGGCTCAAGCGCCTCTGCGACGAGGGGGTGATCGAGCGCTACAGCGCCATCGTCGCGCCGGATGCCCTGGGGCACGAACTGAGCATCATCGTCGAGGTGCAAGTGGAGAGTGAGCGCATCGACCAGATCGACGCCCTCAAGCGCAACTTCCAGGCCTGCCCCCAGGTCCAGCAGTGCTACTACGTGGCCGGCGAGTGCGATTTCGTGCTGATTTTCTGCGTGCGCAACATGGCCCAGTACACCCAGCTGACCCGCGAACTGTTCTTCGACAACCCCAACGTCAAGCGCTTCAAGACCCTGGTGGCGATGAACCGGGTCAAGGTCGGCCTGGAAGTGCCCACGGCCGGCTGAGGTTCAGGGGGCCTGCAGCGCTTCCACCAGGAAATCCACGAACACCCGGACCTTCTGCGACAGGTGCCGCTGGCTGGGGTACAGCGCATAGATATGCCGCCCGGGCAGGTGCTGGTCCGGCAGCACCCGCAGCAGTTGGCCGCTGTCCAGCAATGGCTGGGCGACAAAGCCCGGCAGGGCGCCGATGCCCAGGCCGGCCACCAGCATGTCGGCCAGCAGCAGGCTGTTGTCCGCGGAAAAATGCACCGGCAGCTCCAGCCGCGTCTGGCCTTCCGGGCCTTGCAGGTGCCAGCGCCCCGGGTGTTCCGCCAGGCGGTAGGCCAGGCAGCGGTGCTGATGCAGGTCGGCGATGCTTGCCGGCGTGCCCGCGGCCTGCAGGTAGGCCGGCGCGGCGCAGATGATCTGCTCCACCTGCCCCAGCTGGCGGGCGATCAGCGAGGAGTCCTCCAGTTGCCGGCGAATCCGCAGCGACACGTCGAAGCCTTCGCCCACCACGTCCAGCACCTGGTCGTTGAGGGTCAGGTCCACCTGTAATTGCGGGTAGCGCTGCATGAAGGCCACCAGGATCGGCGACAGCACCTTGAGCCCGAAGGACAGTGGCGCATTCACTCGCAGGCGCCCGCCGGGTTCGTGCAGGCCGGCCTGGGTGGCCCGCTCCAGGGCGTCCAGTTCGTCCAGCAGGTGGCAGCACTCGCTGAAGTAGCGCTGCCCGGCCTCCGACAGGCTCATGCGTCGGGTGGTGCGCAGGATCAACAGGCTGCCCAGGCGCTCTTCCAACTGGCGCACCTGCTTGCTCACCGCCGCCGTGGACTGCCCGAGGTCGGTGGCGGCCTGGCTGAAACTGGAGCGTTCCGCCACCCGGCGAAAGGTGCGCATGGCCAACAACACATCCATATTGTTTCTCCCGGGTTGAATATGTATCCACGAAATGGCTGATTATCTCTGATCTGCCACTCAATACCATGGGCACCTCATTTCACAGGAGTGTTGTCATGGCGATTCGCGCAATGTCGAAGATGGTTTCCGGGCTACTGGCCCTGTCCCTGGTCAGCGGGCTGTGCAGTGCCGCCGAGGCGGCCCGGCCCGAGGTGGGCATCAGCCCATGGGGCCCCAAGGACGAGATCGGTCGCCTGAACCTGATCACCCCCCAGTCCCGGGCGGCGATCATGGCCCGGGTCACTGGTGAACAGGCCTATGACCTGGCGGTGGATTACTTTGTCGGCATGCCCAGCTGGCAGGCCGCCGGCGACCCGCCTTACCAGATGTGGATGACCCACACCCCCCACGGCAACGTGATCGCCGACCCGATGCAAGTGGGCGAGCCAATGAACCAGCACGTCAGCTACAGCGGTTCGGCGGTGTCGATGTACGCCCATATGGGCACCCATATCGATGCCCTGAACCACTTCGGCCTCAACGGCAAGATCTGGAACGGCTACCGCGCCGACCAGCACCTGGGGGACCGCGGCTGGAACGTCACTGGTGCGGAAAAACTGCCGCCGATCATTGCTCGCGGTGTGCTGATCGATGTGCCCGCGGCCAAGGGCCTGGAGCAGTTGGCGGACAGCTACCGGGTCACCCGCGCCGACCTGCAGCAGGCCCTGGCCAGGCAGAAGGTGGCGCTGGAAAAGGGCGACGTGGTGCTGATCCGCACCGGGCGCATGCGTGACTACGACAATGCCCAGCGCTACATGGCCAACCCGCCGGGCCTGAGCCTGGACGCGGCGAAGTTCCTGGTGGAAGAGGGCGGCGCCATGGTGGTAGGGGCGGACAACCTGAGCTTTGAAACCTTCCCGTCCGAGGTCGAGGGCAACTACCTGCCGCTGCACACTTACCTGCTGGCGATGCAGGGCGCGCCGATCATGGAGCTGGTGAACCTGGAAGGGCTGGCCCGGGACAAGGTCTACCAGTTCGCCTTTATCGGTGCCTCGCTCAAGTTGCGTGGCGCGGACGCCGCGCCGATCCGCCCCATGGCCCTGCCGATCCGCTGAGCCGAGGCGTGGCGATGCCCCGCGCGCTCACCGGGAGTCTCCAGGCCTCTGGTCGAGCCGCCGGTTTCTCCGTAATGTCAGCGGCTCGGTTTTCCAGGAGGCGGTGTGATGGCGGCGTTCTACGATGCACGGGGCAACATCTATGGGGTGGTGACACCCGCGCGGTTGCGCAGCCTGGGGGTCGCCTTGCCCGGCAGCGCCGCCCAGGCCGCGCGGGACCGGCGCTTGTGGAGCGAGCAGGCAATCGCCGCCCTCTGTGACTGGGCTCCGGGCACCCGACCGCCGGGGGCCAAGGCCCACCGTAGCGACGGTCTGCTGGTGGGGCCGTTCCAGGACGTGGCGCCCTTCGATCTACTGATCGTCAACACCGACGGCACCCTGGCCGAGCGCAGTGGCAATGGTTTGACGATCTTTGCCCAGGCCCTGGCCGAGCAGGGGTTGCTGGCCGAGCAGGGGCCAACCCTGTTGCAGGTGCACCATGACCAGCCCACCGGTACCTCGCCGGTGGCCACCGTGGTGGAGCCGGCCCGGGTGGCGGGGGTGCCAGGGTTCTGGCTGGACCTCGGCCAGCCGTCCTTCGGGCCCGAGGCGGTGGCCGCCATTGGCGTCGAGGCGGTGACCTTGAACGGTCGCGAGCTGAGCCGGGTGGCACCGTTGCAGGCACTCGACCCGCGGTGGGAGCACAGCCAGTTCGTGCGCATCGGCAACCCCCACTGCGTGACCCTGCTGGAGGATGCCGAGGCCTTGCCCGGCAACCCGCAGATGCTCGAAGCGCCCCTGGCCGAAGGGCTGACGGCCACTGCTTTTGCCTTGCCCCTGGGCAGCGGCGAACCCTGCCCGGCGGGGGTCAACCTGCAATGGGCGGCGCGGGAATCGGCGCAGCGCATCGTCGCCCGGGTGTTTGAACGGGGCGAAGGGCCGACCGCGTCGTCGGGCACCAGCGCCAGCGCCGTGGCTAGCGCGGCGTGGCGGGTGGGCTGGGTCAAGGCTGGCGAGGTGCAGGTGGTGATGCCCGGCGGCACCGCGCCGTTGCGCCTGGAGGAACAGGATGGCGAGTTGCGCCGGGTCTGCCTGTTTGGTCAGGCCGTGCGCTTGTAGCTTCTTGCAGGAGCCGGCTTGCCGGCGAAAGCGATCTGACGGGCGCCTTCGCCGGCAAGCTGGTGCCTACGGTTTTTTGCAGGTCATGCGTCTTGCCATTGCACCTGGGCCATCTGCCGTTGCATCAGCACCTTGCCGTGGCGGATGGAGTACAGCGCCAGGCCCTGGCTGCGGATCATTTCGTAATCGCTGTCGGCAGACAGGATCAGCAGGTTCGCCGGGCGACCTTCTTCGATGCCGTAGCGCTCGCCCAGGGCCAGGGCCTTGGCGCTGTTGTCGGTGACCAGGTCCAGGGCGTTCTGCAAGTTGCGGTAGCCGAGCATGTGGCAGATGTGCAGGCCGGCTTCCAGTACCCGCAGGATGTTGCCGTTACCCAGGGGGTACCAGGGGTCGACAATCGAGTCCTGGCCGAAGCACACGTTCATCCCGGCCTCCAGCAGCTCATTGACCCGGGTCACGCCGCGGCGTTTCGGGAAGCTGTCGAAGCGCCCCTGCAGGTGGATGCTTTCGGTGGGGCAGGAGACGAAGCTGATGCCCGAATGCCCCAGCAGGCGGAACAGCTTGGCGCAGTAGGCGTTGTCGTAGGAGCCCATGGCGGTGGTGTGGCTGGCGCTGACCCGGGAGCCCATGCCCCGGCTGCGCGCTTCTTCGGCCAGCACTTCAAGAAAGCGCGAATGCGGGTCATCGGTTTCGTCGCAGTGCACGTCCACCAGGCAATCGGTGCGTTCGGCCAGGTCCATGAGGAACTTCACCGAGCTCACGCCCTGGTCCCGGGTGTATTCGAAGTGCGGAATACCGCCCACCACATCGGCGCCCAGGCGGATGGCTTCTTCCATCAGCTCGCGGCCGTTGCGGAACGATTCGATGCCTTCCTGGGGGAAGGCGACGATCTGCAGGTCGATCAGGTGCGCGCTTTGCTCGCGCACTTCGAGCATGGCCTTGAGGGCGGTGAGGTCCGGGTCGGTGACGTCGACATGGGTGCGTACATGCTGGATGCCGTGGGCGGCCAGGGCGCGGATGGTCTTGTGGGCACGGGCGCGGGTGTCTTCGGCGGTGATGGTGGCCTTGCGCTCGCCCCAGCACTCGATGCCTTCGAACAGGGTGCCGCTCATGTTCCAGCGCGGCTCGCCCGCGGTGAGGGTGGCGTCCAGGTGAATGTGCGGTTCGACGAAGGGCGGCACCACCAGGTTGCCGCCGGCATCCAGGTGCTCGGGGCCGAAGGCCGGCGCGGCGGTGGGGGCGTCCGGGCCCTGCTGGACGATGCGGGCGATGCGGCCGTTTTCCAGGTGCAGTTGGTGCAGGCCTTCACGGTGGCGCAGGCGGGCGTTGGTGATCAGCATCGGAGCGGTTCCTCGGGTCGGGCAATCAGCGGTTCAGCCGTGGGATCCGGGCGGCGGCCCTTGTCCCTCGGTCATTGGGCTGTGCTTCAACCGGTACCGGTCGAAGCAGGCAAGTGGTTCGGGGCGGGTCATGATAGACCCTGAACGCGCCGGGAGGGCAAGGCCCGGGTTCAGGCCCGGGCGTCGAGGGTGGCGCTGGTGCGGGCGCCGAGCCAGGCGCTGAGCAGGACATAGCTCAGGCTGGCCACGCCGATGCCCACCAGCGGCGCGACCCAGGGCGAGCAGAAGGCCGCCAGGGTGCCCAGGCCATAGGCGGCCAGGCCCGGCCAGTTCCAGGCCGGCAACTGGCTGTCGGCCAGGCGCGGGTAGCGGCCGCGCCAGCGGTAGAAGAAGTCCGCCATGATCACCCCGCCAATCGGCGGAATCACCGTACCCAGCAGGATCAGGTAGGGCACCAGCAGGTCGTACATGCCGAGCATCGCCAGCAGGGTGCCGATCAGCGCGCCCACCAGGGTCACGGTCTTGCGCCGGTCGGTGCGCAACAGGTTGCAGCCGGCCACGGCGAAGTTGTAGATGGTGTTGTCCTGGGTGCTCCAGATGTTCAACAGCAGCATGGCCATGGCCGCCATGGCAAAACCCTGGAGCAGCAGCACTTCGACCACGTCCGGCTGCTGGTAGACGATGGCGCCGTAGGCACCGATCAGCACCATCAGGCCGTTGCCGATAAAGAAGCCGATCAGGCTGGCGCTCACCGCCACCCGCGCCGAGCGGGAAAAACGGGTCCAGTTGGTGGCCTGGGTGGCGCCGCTGACGAAGGTGCCGAACACCAGGGTGATGGCGCTGGAAAGGTCCAGGCTGGCGCTTGGCGTGACCCTCAGCAAACCGTCGAGGCCGCCGACCTGCCGGGTGGCCACCCACATCGACAGCAGCAACAGCAGGCCCATGGCCGGCACCGCGATCCAGGACAGGATCTCCAGGCCGCGATAACCGATGTAGGCGGTGGCGCAGAAGGCCATGCCGAACAGCAGCATCAGCCCCAGTACCGCACCCGGATCCAGCTGGAAATACTTGCCCAGCACCACCGCGGCGGTGGCGGTGCCCCAGGCGTACCAGCCGATCTGGGTGAAACCCAGGATCAGGTCGCTGAGCTTGCTGCCCCGTTCGCCGAAGCAGAAGCGCCCCATCAGCACCGTGTTCAGCCCGCTCTTGAAGGCGATGTAGCCGAGGCTGGCGGCGTAGATCCCCAGCAGCAGGTTGCCGACGAGGATCACCACCAGCAGGGTGGTGAAGTCGAAGGCCACCCCCAGCTTGCCGCCGGCGAACATGGTGGCAGTGAAGAAGGTGAAGCCCAGCAGCACCATGGCCATGGAGGCCAGGCCCTTGCGGGCGTGCTGCGGAACTTCGCTCAAGGGGTAGTCGTTGCCGGGTTCGTGCTGGGTCATGGGCCTGTCCCTGGTCGCAGTGATGCCACGCTGTTGCAGGCGCCGTGCCAATCCTTGACGGCAGGGCCGGGCGCCCCAGCAGTTATAGCCGATGCCCGTGCCCCTGCACCGGGTGCCTGTGGCCCGGGGGCGAAAGCGGTGCACCCTTGGGCCAGATTGGTTCACCGGCGGTTCAGTCCTCGTCGGGGCTGAAAATGCTTTCGATGGGCAACTGGAAGGCCCGGGCAATCTTGAACGCCAGGGGCAGGCTGGGGTCGTAGCGCCCGGTCTCGATGGCATTCACCGTCTGCCGTGACACCTCGAGGCGGGTGGCCAGTTCGGCCTGGGACCAGCCTTGCCGGGTGCGCAGTTCGCGCAGTTGGTTGTTCATCGGTAGCGCCGCACGCCGGCCACCGTGGCCAGGGCCCAGACCAGGCCCATCACGGGCCATACGTAGAACATCGAGAGCCGGGGCAGGCCGGCGGTTTCCAGGAAGCCGTAGCTGAAGGTGATCAGCGCGGTGCAGACAAAGGACAGGCCCAGGGCTTCGAGCTGGATGCGCCGGGCCAGTTCGTCCATGCGTCGCAACTGGCGCACCACCGCCAGGGCCATGGCCACCATGGGGATCACCGGCACCAGGGCCAGGGCGATCTTGCCCGGGCCCGGGTTCATGTCCGCCATCCAGTGGCTGCTCAGCAGCACGCAGGCGATGTAGGCCAGCAAGGCCAGGCCGAATTCCCTGAAATAGCGTTTGGTGCCCATGGGCGATCTCCTTTTAGTAAAGTGTCCTTTACATTAGGTGGGGCGCTTTTTAATGTCAAGGGTGCTTTACATCGGCGCCGTCACGCTCAGTCGAAGAGGGCCACGCTGCGCCGGCCTTCGTGGAAGTCGAAGGCCTCCTGGATATCCCGTTCCACGGTGCGTCCCTGGGACAGCGGCGGCAACTGGTCCGGGGCGAAGAACGCCGCGTCGCTGGTTTCGCTGCCGGCCATCGGGGCCTCGGCGTCTTGCCGTTCGCAGAGGAAGTAGAGCTTGTAGAAGTCCCGGTGATCGGGCTTGTAGGGCCCCTTGGCCTTGTGCCGCAGGCCGTACAGCTGGCGCACCGAAACCTGCAGCCCGGCTTCTTCGCGGATTTCCTTGATGATGTTCTGCGCCGCCGACAGGCCCACATCGGCGTAGCCCCCGGGCAGGGCCCAGAGGCCGTCGTGCTGCTCGCGCACCAGGAGGATCTTGCCGTCCTCGATCAGCGCGCCGCGCACTTCCACCATCGGCGTCGAGTAGCGCTGGGCGAAGTCCGAGACCAGTTCGTTGATGCGCTCCAGGGGCACGTTGCCCAGCTGCGCGAGCATGTCGTGGGCGATCTCGGCGACTTCCTGGTAGCGCTCGCGATCATGCACGTCGCGGCAAAAATGCAGGCCGGTGGAGGCGATGGCTTGCAGGCGTTTGGCGTGGGTCAGCCAGCTGCTTTCCATGAGAGAGGTTCCTGCAACGTCAGAGAGAAGGCGCTTGTTTTAAGCCCTGGGCGCGCCGGGAGCAAGCACCACGCCGTGGTCGGCGGCGTGGCGCGGTGGGATCACCCGGTGAGCTGTTGCCGATGGCAACGCACTTGCTGCGTCGCATCGCCCAGCAGCTGTTGCGGCAGCTCGCAGCCCGGGCCGCGGCGGCTGCAGCGGTCGAAGAAGAAACAGCCGGCGGGCAGCTTGCGATTGCCCGGCAGTTCGGTGGGCGCCGAGAGCTGGCTGTCCGCCAGGGGGGCGCCCAGGCGCGGCACCGCATCCAGCAGTAATTGGGTGTAAGGGTGGCGCGGGCGCTCCAGCACCTGTTCGGCGCTGCCCAGCTCCACGATCTGCCCCAGGTACATCACTGCCACCCGGTCGGCCATGTGCCGGACCACCGAGACGTTGTGCGAGATCAGCACGAAGGTCAGGCCGCGGCTGCGTTGCAGGTCCGCCAGCAGGTTGAGGATCTGCGCCTGCACCGAGATGTCCAGGGCCGAGGTCGGCTCGTCGAGGACGATGATGTCCGGGTTCGACGCCAGGGCCCGGGCAATGGCGATGCGCTGGCGCTGGCCGCCGGAGAACTGGTGCGGGTAGCGCTCCAGGTATTCGCCGCGGATGCCTACCTGCTGCGCCACCTTGGCGGCGATCTCACGCATGTGCGCCACCGGGGTGTTGCCCAGGGCGAACAGCGGCTCGGTGATGATCTTCCAGATCGGCAGGCGCGGGTCGAGGGACGACTGCGGGTCCTGGAACACGATCTGCACGTGGCTGTGGCGCTCTCGGTCGCTGGCGTAGGCCCAGCGCAGGTCGCCGCTGCTGGGCTTGACCAGGCCCATGAGCAGTTGCGCCAGGGTGCTCTTGCCGCAGCCGGATTCGCCGACGATGCCCAGGGTTTCCCCGGGGCGCAGCTCCAGGTCGATGCCGTTCAGGGCATGGGCGAAGGCCCGCGGCCGGCCCAGCCAGTCGTTGCTCAGGGGAAAGCGCACCTGTACATCGTTGAGGCGCAGCAGCGGCTCGCTGCCGGCCCGGGGTTGCGAAGCATTCATTGGGCGGACTCCGGGGCAGCCAGCCAGCAGGCGCTCTTGTGCTGCTGGCTGGCGTTGATCGAATGCAGCGGCGGCCGTTGGGCACACACCGCCATGGCCTGGCTGCAGCGCTCGCGGAAGGTGCAGCCGCCGGGCAGGTGAGCAAGGTTGGGCACCTGCCCGGGAATGGTCAGCAGCGGCTCGCCGGGGCGCACTTGCTCCGGCAGGCCGCTGAGCAGGCCGCGGGTGTAGGGGTGTTGCGGGTCGAGCATGACCTGGGCAGTACTGCCTTGCTCCACCACGGCGCCGGTGTACATCACATAGACCCGGTCGCAGAACTGCGAGACCACCGCCATGTCGTGGGTGATCAGGAGGATCGCGGTGCCCCGTTGCCGGGCTTTCTCGCGCAGCAACAGCAGCACCTGGCGCTGCACCGTGACGTCCAGGGCGGTGGTGGGCTCGTCGGCGATCAGCAACTGCGGGTCGCAGGAAAACGCCAGGGCGATCATCACCCGCTGGCGCATGCCTCCGGACAGCTCGAAGGGGTAGGCCTGGAGCACCTGCTCGGGGTCGGCGATGTGCATGTCGCGCAGCAGGTCGATGGCCTTGGCCCGGGCCTGTTCCTGGCTCAGGCGCTGGTGATGGATGATCACGTCGAGCATCTGCCGGCCGATGCGCCGGGTCGGGTTGAGGGCGGTCATCGGCTCCTGGAAGATCATCGCCGCATCGCGGCCGCGGATCTGCAGCAGCTGTTTTTCCGGGGTGGCGAGCATGTCGCGGCCCAGCAGGCTGAGGCTGCCGGAGGTGATGCGGTAGCTGCGCTCGGGCAGCAGCCGCAGGCTGAGCATGGCGGTCACCGACTTGCCCGAGCCGGATTCGCCGACCACGCCGACGATTTCCCCCGGGTTGACGTGCAACGAGACGCCGTTGAGGGCCTGCACATTGCTGCGGTAGGCGGGGAATTCCAGGCTCAGGTTGTCGATGTTGAGAACGGCGGATGAGCTCATGGTCATTTCCCCTGTTGTCGTGGATCGAGCAGGTCACGGATGCCGTCACCCAGCAGGTTGAAACCGGTGGCGGTGAACAGGATCGCCAGCCCGGGAAAGGTCGAGTACCACCAGTTGTCGAGGATGAAGTTGCGCCCGGTGGCCACCATCGCCCCCCATTCGGCGGTGGGCTGCTGCGCACCCAGGCCAATGAAGCCCAGGGCCGAGGCCATGAGGATGGCGCTGCCGATGTCCAGGCTCAGTTGCACCAGCAGCGGCGGCATGGCGTTGCGCCCCACGTGCCAGCTGACGATGTGCCAGCGCCCGGCGCCGTAGGTCTGCGCCGCCTTGACGTAGCCCATCTGGCGGATGCTCAGGGCCTGGCCCCGGGCCAGGCGCACATAGAACGGAATGCGCACCAGGGTGATCGCCAGCATGGCGTTGAACAGGCTCGGGCCCAGGGCGGCGGCCAGGGCCATGATCAGCACCAGCGATGGCACCGAGAGCATGATGTCCATCAGGCGCATGATCAGGCTGTCGAAGCGCCCGCCGATGATCCCCGACAGGCAGCCCAACAGGCCCCCGGCCAGGCACGAGGCGAAGGCCACGAACAGGCCCACGCCCACCGACTGGCGGCTGCCATGGAGCACCCGGCTGAACAGGTCGCGGCCCACTTCGTCGGTGCCGAACCAATGGGCGGCGCTGGGGGCGGCCAGGCGTTGGGCCAGGTTCAGGGCATTGGGATCATGGCTCGACAGCCAGGGGGCGAAGGCCATGCACAGCAGCACCAGCAGGGTCATGCACAGCCCGGCGATGGTCAGCGGGCTTTGCCGCACGCGGTAGCCCAGGTAGGCCAGGCGGGTGCGCCAGCCGCTGGACTGGGCGGTGGGTTGTGGCAGGGGAATGTTCAAGGGAGCGGACATCTCAACTTACCTCGCCAATGCGCGGATCGATCACCCGGTACAGCAGGTCGATCGCCATGTTCAGCAGCACATAAATGAACGACACCAGGATCGCGAAGCCCATCACCGCCGGGAAATCCAGGGCCTGGATCGACTTCACCACGTAGGCGCCCATCCCCGGCCAGGCGAATACCGTCTCGGTCAGTACCGCGCCGTACAGCAAATCGCCCAGGGTCAGGCCGAGCACCGTCACCGAGGGGATCAGGGCGTTGGGCAGGGCGTGGCGCAGGATCACCGCCCAGCGCGACAGGCCGTAGGCCCGGGCGGTGCGGATGTAGTCTTCGCCCAGTTGGTCGAGCATGGCCGAGCGGATCTGCCGCGCCACCACCCCGAGGTTGACGAAGCCCAGGGTCACTGCCGGCAGGATCAGGTGCTGCAGGGCATTGAGGAACAGTGGGATGTCCCCTGCCAGCAGCGAGTCGATCAGGTAGAAGCCGCTGACCGTGGGCGGCGGCTCCAGGCCTTCGTCCAGGCGCCCGCTGCCGGGCAGCCAGCCCAGGTGGCCGTAGAACAGCACGATCAGCCCCAGCCCCAGCCAGAACGCCGGGGTGGAAATGCCGGTGACCGCCAGGGTGCGGGCGATCTGGTCGATGAAGCGGTTGTGATAGACCGCCGACAGCACCCCCAGCGGCACCCCCACCAGCACCGACAGCAGCAGGGCGGCCAGGGCCAGCTCCAGGGTTGCCGGGAAGAAGCTCTGCAGGTCCTCCAGAACCGGGCGGCTGGTGCGGATCGAGGTGCCCAGGTCGCCGTGCAGCAGGTCGAGCATGTAGCGCCCGTACTGCTGGTACAGCGGCAGGTCCAGGCCCAGCTGGTGGCGGATGTTCTGCACGATGGCATCGCTGGCCCGGTCGCCGGCGATCAGCCGCGCCGGGTCACCGGGAATCAGGTGCGAGATGGTGAAGGTAATCAGCGAAACCCCGACCACGACCAGCAACAGGCCGAGCAGGCGTTTGCGCAACATATTCAGGAAGGCCATGAGGCAACCTCGTTAACGCTTGACGAACGGCAGGGGGCACGACGGCCCCTCGCCGGGGACACGGCAACCCGGCGCCACCCCGTTTCAGGGGCCGGCGACGGGGAACGCAGGGCCGGTCCTACTTGCTGATTTCGGCGATGTTGAACACCTGTTCCAGCATCGGGTGGAACACGTAGCCCTTCACCGAATCGCGCATCGGCAGGCTGTAGTTCTTCTGGTACAGGTAGGCGTAGACGTTGTCCTTGAGGACGATCTTCTGCGCTTTCTGGTACAGCTCGATGCGCTTGGCGGTGTCGTTGGTGGCCGCGGCATCGCGGATCAGGCTGTCCACCTCGGGGTTGCTGTAGAACGAGCGGTTGCCCGGCAAGCCCTGCAGGCTGGAGTCGAACCAGAAGTTCATGAACATGTAGGGGTCGGCGAAGTCCGGGCTCCAGGAGCCGATGGCCACGTCGTAGTCGCCCTTGCCCACCCGTTCGCGCATGGTGGCGTTGGCCAGCTTCTCCATCTTCAGGTTGATGCCCAGGGGCGCCAGGCCCGCTTGCAGGGTCAGTCCGATGGACTCCCAGTTGGCGTCCTTGTCCGAGTAGAGGTAGGTCAGGTTGCTGATTTTCTGCGGGACCTTGGCCAGGCTGGCCTTGGCGCCGTCGAGGTTCTGCTGCATCAGCGGCAGGCTCGAATCGTGGGCCCACATGCCGTCGGGGATCGGCCCGTTCATCAGCTTGGCCTGGCCCTTGAGGATGCCGTCGACGATGCCCTTGTAGTCGATGGCCTGGACCAGTGCCTGGCGCGCTTCGACGTTGTCCAGGGGCGCACGCTGGTTGTTCAGGTACAGGTAGTTGACCCGCAGCGAGGGGAAGGTCTGGATCACGATGCCTGGCTTGCCGGCCAGGGTGCCGAGCTGGTCTTCGGGCATGTCCTCGATGATGTCCAGGTCGCCGCGTTCCAGTTGCAGGCGGCGCACCGAGGCCTCGCTGATGATCTTGATCACCACCTTGTTCAGGCTCGGCTTGGGGCCGGCGTAATAGCTGTTGGGTTCCAGCGTCAGCGCCTGGCCCTTCTGCCAGTTGCTCAGGCGGAAGGCCCCGGAGCCGGCGGTGTGGGTCGAGAGGTAGGCGTTGACGTCCTCGCCCTTGTTGGCCACGTCCGGGTTGATGATGCCGCCGCCGTTGTGGGCCAGGGTGTAGAGGAAGGGCGCGTAGGGTTTCTTCAGGGTGAAGCGCACGGTCAGCGGGTCGACCACGGCCACGCTCATGTCATCCGGGAAGGCGCCGGACGGGCCTTGCTTGAGCTGCATCAGGCGGTCGAAGGAGAACTTCACCGCGGCGGCGTCCACCGGCTTGCCGTCGTCGAACTTGTTGCCCGGCTTGAGCTTGAAATCCCAGGTCAGGTTGTCGGCGGAGGTGCTCCAGCTCTCGGCCAGGTCGCCCTGGACTTCGGTGCTGCCCTTGCCGTTCTCGACCTTGTAGGTCACCAGCTTCTGGTAGGCCGGGTAGGTCACGGCCCAGTCGTTGTTGTCGATGGTCACGGCGGGGTCGAGGGTCTGCGGGTCGGCGGCCTTGCCGATCATCAGGGTGTCCTTGGGCGCGGCGGCGCTGGCTGCCTGCCACGCGCCCAGGCTCAGGGCGGCGCACAGCAGGGACAGGGCGACACGGGTGGACAGACGCACATCAGGGTGATTGCGGTTAGGGGTCATGCCGGTTTCCTTGATCATTCGATGTTGGGAAGTTCGTCAGGTTTTTTATAAAAGCTATAACCGGGCAGTTGTTGCTGAAGCAGTGTTGCAGTAGGACCGGCTTGGGGCAGTTAGCTGCCTGTTGTTGTGGCCGGTGGGGAGCGGGAAATCAGTGTTCGAAGGGCTGGTCGTGCTCCTGGATCAGGGGAAAGTCCTCGGCGTTGGGCAGCTCGTAGTGCCACCACTCGGTGGGGATGGCCTCGAAGCCGGCGCTGAGCATGATCCCCAGCAGCATCAGGCGGTTGCGCTGCACCTGGGGCGGCAGGTCGCTGTAGAACTGGTGCGACTTGGGCTCCATGGCGTCGAAGGCGGTGCCCATGTCCAGCGGCTCGCCGGTTTCATCCACCAGGGTCAGGTCCACGGCCACGCCCCGGGTGTGGTGCGAGCCCAGGCGCGGGTCGCGCACGTAGTCCGGGTTGGGCAGGGCCTGCCACAGCAGGTGCTGGGCGTAGGCCGGGCGGTAGGCGTCGTAGATGCGCAGGCCCAGGCCGGCCATGCGTGCCAGCTGGCTGGCCTTGTACAGGCAGGCGGCGGCGTCCTTGTGCAGCAGGCAGCGGGCGTTGCGATAGATCACCTGGCCGGCCAGGTTGTCGGCGCCGGCGTAGATCAGGTCGATCTGAAGCTGATGGCGCTGGGCGTCGATTTCGACAAGGGGGCTGTTGTTCACTCACTCACTCCATCTGGGTTAACGCTTGAAGGTCAGGACTCGAACTGGCCGAAGGCTTCCTGCAACTGTCGGTTCTTGGCCAGGCGCTGGTCCAGGCGCTCGCCATAGCCCTCGGCCACGGCGGACACCATCAGGTTGAACAGGCAGGTCAGGGGCGCGAGGGAATCCCAGAACTGGCCGACATCGGTTTTCAGTTGCAGCAGGTCCAGCGGGTAGTCCCGGGCCCAGGGGCACTGCAGGTCGGTGACCAGGGCCAGGGGCAGGGCGTTGGCATTGGCCACTTCGCAGAAGGTCTGGGTGATGCTGGAGTAGGCGCGAAAGTCGGAGATGATCGCGTAGGGCTTGGCAAAGCCGGAGTTCAGGGTCTCGGCGTAGATGCCTGAAAGCCCGTCCACGTAGTAGACCTTGGGCCGGATGTATTCCAGGTGGCTGTGGAAGGCGTTGAGGATGCCCCGGGTCGACTGGATGCCGATGATGAACACCGCGTCGGCCTCGACGATCTGTTGCACGATGGCGGCGAAGGGCTGGCTGCGGGCCAGGCCATAGACATGCTGGATGGCCTCGATCTCGCGATGCATCGAACGCTCCAGGGCATCGTCCTGATGGGCTTCGCTGCGAAAGGCGCCGAGCCGATCGGTGATCAGCCAGGAGGCCGGGGCATCGCCGCGCAGGCCTTGCTTGACGTCATCCAGGTTGCGATAGCCCAGCGAGCGCAGGAAGCGCCCCACGGAAATCCCCGTGGTGCCGGCTTGCTGGGCGATGCTGTCGGCGGTCTCGAAGGGCAACTGCTGGAGGTTGGCCAGCAGGTAGGTGGCGATGCGCTTGCCGGTGGGGGTCAGGCTTGCAAACTGCTGTTCCAGGGTGACTTGGAAACTGTTCTTGTCCATGACCATCTCGCCGGGCGTTCGCTGGAAATGTTATTTGTGTTTCATTTTTGTATCTCGTGTTAGAAACATAACATCGGCTTTCGCGACAAGACAAGGCTTTTGTCCGGGGTGGTCGTTTTCGGCAGAAAGTGACGTTGCCGGCTATCTCAGCCCGATGGAGGGGAAGCGCTCAGCCAGCACCCGAGGTCGAAGATGGCGGCTTCCACGCTGCTGCTGCGGCCGCTCCAGCTGCAGGCCAGCATCAGGTTGCGCGGCAGGTTGAAGTCCTCCACCGCAAAGCCCTGGGCGTCGCGCCCGGCGTGATCGTGGGGCACCTGCCGGCGCAGGGTGGCGGGGCCTTCGAAGTAGGCCCACACCGGTTTGCCCAGGGCGACCGCCGCGCCCACTTCGAAGGCGGTGCCGGAATCCGGCTCCAGGCCGCGAAAGTCATTCAGGTTGGCCAGCAATGCATCGCAGCCGCGGATCATCTGCAGGTTCTGCCGGTAGATCCACTGTGCGGTGGCTTCTGGCGTGAGGCGAGGTGGCGCCTGGTTATCCAGGGGAAACAGGCCGTGCAGGCCCTGGGCGCTGCACAGTTGCTTGAGGTATTCGCCATGGGCCGGGGCGTCGGCGCGAAACACATCGAAGCCGGCGAGGTAGATACGGGGGGGCATGGAGAGGGCTCCTGGGTTCAGTCCAGTGGCTTGCTCATGTACACCCGGTACAGGCCGTGCTCCACGGCGCGGTGGGTTTCCACGTAGCCGTGGCGGCTGTACAGGGCGATGTTCTCGCTCATGGCTGCGTTGGTGTACAGGCGCACGCAACTGTGACCGGCGGCCACGGCCTGTTGTTCGGCAAAGGCCAGCAGTTGCCGGCCATGGCCCCGGCCCTGGGCCTCGGGGTGGACCGCCAGGTTGTCCAGCAGCAGGGCTTGATGGGCGTCCAGCAGGACAACGAAACCGGCGATTGCCTGCTGCTCCTCCAGGACCCAGACCTGCCGGGCCAGCACCAGGCACGAATAGTCTTCGAGCATGGGCGCCGGTTCCCGGCCGATCCGCGCGATATAGGGCGCATAGGCGCGCTTGGCGATGCCTTCGATGGCGGCGAGGTCGGGCAGGGCAGCGGGGCGAATGGTCGGCGGCATGGGCGCGAGTGCTCGGGTAACGGCGGGGTGGGGCAATCATAGGCATAAAAAAACCACCCCGTGGGGTGGTTTCTTCGGCGGGCTTATTCGCCGCGGTAGATGCAGCCGCTGGTGCAGGTTTCGTGGATGCGGATCGCACTCAGCTCCGGCAGCAGGGGCTTGAGCTCATTCCAGATCCATTTGGCCAGGACTTCGCTGGTGGGGTTTTCCAGGCCGGGAATGTCGTTCAGGTAGTTGTGGTCCAGGCGCTCGTACAGCGGCTTGAAGATTGCCTTGATTTCCGAGAAGTCGCGGATCCAGCCGGTGTGTGCGTCGACCTCGCCACTGAGGTGGATCGCCACCTTGAACGAGTGGCCATGGAGGCGGCCGCACTTGTGGCCCTCGGGCACGAAAGGCAGGCGGTGGGCGGATTCGAAGGTAAATTCTTTGAAGATTTCCACAGTGTCGGTCAGCTCTGTCAGATGGCTATCGCCCGGGGGCGAGTTGAGGCAGGCGGCGAGTTTATCAGCTTGCCCCGGCGCTTGCGGAAAAACCCTGACTAAAGGGTCAGTGCGCGGCCTGGGGCAGCCTCACAGGCTTTGCAGGCGTTCGCCCAGGCGATTCTGCGCCGCCAGTTCGAGGAACTCGTCCCCCAGGCGCCGGCTTTCGTCCATGGCGCTGCGCCAGTATTTTTGCCGGCCGGCGTCATCGCCCATGAAGCGCTTGAAGTCGTTGCGGTCCGGCAGTTTGCCGTAGGGCAGGCGCGCCAGGTATTCCTTCGACGGCGCCAGCAGCAAGACGTCCCGCAGGCGTTCGGGGCTGGCCCGGCGCCAGGGCAGGGTCTTGTCGAACCAGCCGGGGATCACCCGGTCGGTGAAGTGCGGGTAGAGCACGATGTCGCTGCCGCTGTAGGGCAGGTCCAGGTGGTAGTCCAGCAGGCCGCCGTCGCGGAAGGTGCCGGCCCCGGCGCCGGGCAGTTCGCGCACGCCCTGCATGACCATGGGGATCGAGCCCGAGGCCAGCAGCGCCTGGCGCAGGTTGCCGCGGTCCAGGGGCACGAAGCGCGAGGGGAAGTCTTCCAGGGTGTGCAAGGGCGGGGCCAGGCGCGGGTCGTGCAGTACCAGGCGCTCGAAGTGCCGGGCCAGGCGCGCGCGGCCCCGCAGATTGTCGGCGATCACCGAGGACAGCCCCAGGCCGAGGCGCCCGCGATGGTCGTCGGCGAGCAGGCCGTGGCTTTTGACCACCATGATGTTCAGCCGGTAGTGAGGGTTGTCGAGGATCGAAGCGTCGCGGCCCTCCAGCAGGTCCTCGAGCATGCGCCGGGAGCTCTGGCTGATCTGCGCCATGGTCACGCCCTTGGCAAAGCTCTGGGCGTTGTACAACTGGCCGAGGCGGCGGATGCCTTCGGCGGCGTCCGGCAGGCAGGCGCTGGCGAAGCGCCAGGAACCCACCGAGGCGCCGATCAGCGAGCGTTCCCGGGGCGCCGATGGCAGCCATTCACCGAACAGCGCCAGGTCCAGGCCCTGGATGCCCAGGGCCTTGGGGCCGCCGGCGGCGCCGGGCAAGGTGCCGACTTCACGGGGGTGCAGGCCTTGCTGGCGGATGCGGGCCAGGGCGCGGGGACCGGCCTTGAGGGTCAGGGCGGGAAACTTGATATGGATGGCGGTCATACCGGGCTCACTCTTGAATCAGCCGCCGAGTATAGAGAACCCAGGAGCCGGGGGCCGAGTGAAACTTATGTCGGGGGCCATGCTGGCCATTCAGTTTCAATTAAGTTGCCTTGGGTATGGTCTGCGGCATCGGCCTTTGGCCACCGACTTTGGAGAACTGCCATGAAGACCCTTGCCGCGCTGTTCGGCGCCAGCCTTGTCGCCCTGACCGCCAGCCTGGCCCACGCCCGCGACCTGGGGCCGGACGAAGCCCTGAGACTGCGCGACGCTGGTACCATTGTGTCCTTTGAAAAACTCAATGCCACGGCCCTGTCCCGGCATCCTGGAGCGAGCATCAGTGAAACCGAGCTGGAAGAAGAGTACGGCAAGTACATCTACCAGGTTGAACTGCGCGACCCGCAGGGGCTGGAATGGGACCTGGAACTGGACGCCGTGAGCGGCCAGGTACTCAAGGATCATCAGGACACCTAATGAACCGCACTCTGCGCACCGCCGGCAGCCGTGCAGCCCTGGCGCTGCTGCTGTTCTGCTCCCTGGCCATGGCCCGCGACCTGGACCAGGACGAGGCCCTGCGCCTGCGCCAGCAAGGGGTGATCCTGCCCCTGGAGCAACTGCTCAAGCAGGCCATGGACCGTTACCCCGGGGCCAAGCTGCTGGAGGCCGAGCTGGAAGAAAAGCACGATGTGTACATCTATGAAGTCGAGCTGTTGACCGTGGACGGGGTGGTTCGCGAGCTGGACCTGGAAGCCGCCACCGGGCGTTTGTTGAAAGATGAGGAAGACGACTGATGCGCCTGCTTGTGGTGGAAGACCACGTATCCCTGGCCGATGAACTGCTTGAAGGCCTGAACCGCCAGGGCTACGCCGTGGACTGGCTGGCCGACGGCCGCGACGCGCTGTACCAGGGCGCCAGCGAACCCTATGACCTGATCATCCTCGACCTCGGCCTGCCCGGGGTGCCGGGCCTGGAGGTGCTGCGAAAGTGGCGCGCCGATGGCCTGGCAACGCCGGTGCTGGTCCTCACCGCCCGCGGCTCCTGGGCCGAGCGCATCGAGGGGCTCAAGGCCGGCGCCGACGATTACCTGAGCAAACCGTTCCATCCCGAAGAGCTGCACCTGCGGGTCCAGGCCCTGCTGCGCCGCTCCCATGGCCAGGCCAACCAGCAGACCCTGCAGGCCGCCGGGCTACACCTGGACGAGGGCCGGCAATGTGTGGTCCGCGACGGCCAGGATGTCTTGCTGACCGCCGCGGAGTTCCGCCTGTTGCGCTATTTCATGCTGCACCCGCAGCAGATCCTGTCCAAAAGCCACCTGGCCGAACACCTCTACGACGGTGAAACCGAGCGCGATTCCAACGTCCTTGAAGTTCACGTCAACCACCTGCGGCGCAAGCTGGGCCGCAGTGTGATCGAAACCCGCCGCGGCCAGGGTTATCTGTTCGGCGGAACCACTTCGTGAGATCGATCCAGCGCCGCCTGAGCCTGGGCCTGATCACGGTGATGGTGGTGGTCGGGCTGGTGCTGGCGCAGACCAGCCTCTGGCTGTTCGAGGTGGGCCTGCAACGCTACCTGGAATCCGGCCTGCGCAACGACAGCGAGAGCCTGCTGCTGGCCCTGGTGCGCGGCCCTCAGGGGCTGCAGCTGGATGAACGACGTCTGTCGCCGGCCTACCAGCGGCCGTTTTCCGGGCACTATTTCCGTATCGATTTTGCCGATGTGCACTGGCGCTCGCGCTCACTGTGGGACCAGGAACTGCCGCAACTGGAGCGCGCCGGCCTGCAGGGCAACCTGCAACTGGGGCCGGAGGGCCAGCAACTGCTGGTGCTGCGCAGCGACTACAAGCGCCTCGGGCAGTCGATCTCCATCAGCGTGGCCCAGGACTACACCCCGGTGCGTGAAAGCTTCCAGCGCATGCGCCAGATCGGCCTCGGGCTGGGGCTGGCCGGGCTGCTGCTGATCCTGCTGCTGCAACGCCTGACCGTGCGCCGCGCCCTGCGCCCGCTGGAAACCGCCCGCGAGCAGATCGCCCAGTTGCAACAGGGCCAGCGTTCGCAACTGGATGCCCAGGTGCCGGTGGAGCTGGAGCCCCTGGTGGCGCAGATCAACCACTTGCTGGCCCATACCGAAGACAGCCTCAACCGTTCCCGCAATGCCCTGGGCAACCTGGGCCATGCCTTGAAGACCCCGTTGGCGGTGCTCCTGAGCCTGGCGTCGAGCCCCAGGCTCGACGGCCACCCCGAGGTGCGCAGGATGCTCCAGGAACAGTTGGAGCAGGTGCAGCAGCGCCTCAATCGCGAACTCAACCGTGCGCGGCTGGCGGGGGATGCGCTGCCCGGGGTGCTGTTCGAGTGCGATGCCGAGCTGCCGGGGCTCCTGGCGACCTTGAACATGATCCATGGCCAGCACCTGGAACTGAGCTACCAGGCGCCACCGGGGCTGCGCCTGCCCTGGGACCGGGAAGACCTGCTGGAGCTCTTGGGCAACCTGCTGGACAACGCCTGCAAATGGGCGGATGCCCAGGTGCGCCTGAGCGTGGAAGAGCGGCCGCAGGGCTTCTGCCTGGCGGTGGACGACGACGGCCCGGGCATTCCCGAAGCGCGGCGCGATGAGGTATTCGGCCGGGGCACGCGCCTGGATGAACAGACCCACGGCCACGGGCTGGGCCTGGGCATCGTGCGCGACATCGTCGACGCCTGCGGTGGAACCCTGAACCTGGGGGAAAGCGAGTGGGGCGGCTTGCGGGTAGAGATCGAGTTGCCCAGGCGCTGAACTTGCCGGGCGCCAGGTTCGGCGCCCGTGGCGGCTGTCGATCAAGCGTCGAACCCTGGCGCTCTCTGGAGCGTTGCGTCCCTGCGACGCAGTGCCGGAAAGACCGTCCGCAGCCTGCGGTAGCGGCTACACCAGACGGCTCGGCCCCGACCTGTAGCCGCTGCCGAGCCACGGCAAGGCTGCGACAAGGCCCGAAGGGCCTTTGGCGTCCTCAAGGGCGGCTATCGCAGCCTGCGGCAGCCGGGTCAGACGCGGAACTGGTCCATCAGGCTCTGTTGCTGGTTGGCCAGGCTGTTGAGCGACTGGCTGACCCGCGCCGATTCATTGGCCTGCTCCGACAGCGATTCGGTGACATCGCGAATGGTCGCCACGTTGCTGTTGATCTCTTCGGCCACCGCGCTCTGCTGTTCGGCGGCGCTGGCGATCTGCAGGTTCATGTCGCTGATCACGGTTACCGCATCGCCGATCTGGCGCAGGGCGGTGACCGCCTGGCCCACTTGTTCGACGCTGCCCTGGGCCTGGCGATGGCTGTTGTTCATCGAACCCACCACCTCCCGCGTGCCGTTCTGCAGTTGCTCGATCACCTGGCGGGTTTCTTCCACCGACTCCTGGGTGCGCTGGGCCAGGTTGCGCACCTCATCGGCCACCACCGCGAAGCCGCGGCCGGCTTCCCCGGCGCGAGCGGCTTCGATGGCCGCGTTCAAGGCCAGCAGGTTGGTCTGCTCGGCAATCGAGCGGATCACTTCCAGTACCGTGCCGATCTGCTCGCTGTTGGCGGCCAGGCCTTCGACCTGGGTCATGGCGGCGCTCATGTCGGCGGCCAGCAAGTCGATGCTGCGGGTGGTGTGGTCGATCACGTTCAGGCCCTGGCGGGTGGCCTGGTCGGCATCCCGCGCGGCCTGGGCGGCCTGGGCCGCGCTGCGGGCCACGTCTTGGGCGGTGGCGCTCATTTCATGGGAAGCGGTGGCCACCTGGTCCACCTGGCGATACTGCTGCTCCATGCCGGCGCTGGTCTGGGTGGCGATGGCCGAAGACTGGTCGGCGGTGCCGCGAGCATCCTGCACCGAGCGTTTTACCTCGGCGATGATCGGCTGCAGCTTGTCCAGAAAGCGGTTGAACCAGCCGGCCAACTGACCCAGTTCGTCCTGCTTGTCGTAGGCCAGGCGTCGGGTCAGGTCGCCTTCGCCGCTGGCGATGTCTTCGAGCATGTGGGCCACGCCGAGGATCGGCCGGGTCACGCTGCGGGCCATCAGCCACACCAGCAACAGGCCCACCACCGCGGCCAGCAGGCCCAGGCCGAGCTCGATCAGGGTGCCGCTGTTGTTGCGCGCATCCAGCTCGCTTTTCAGGGCTTCGGCCGGGCCTACCAGGACTTTTTCCGGAACATCCAGCAGTACGCCCCAGGCCTTGCCACCGGGGATCGGGGTGAAGGGCGCCAGCACCTTGAGTTCACGGTTGCTGTGCAGGCTCTGGGTCTGGGTGCTGTTGGCCAGCAGGCGGATCAGCTCGGCGCCGTTGGTGGTGTCGACGCTGTCCAGGCGCTGGCTGAGCTTGCTGGCGTCCGGGCTGTAGCCGGCCAGCAGGCCCACCGGGCTCAGGATGCTGACGTTGGTCTGGCCGGCATAGAGGCGCTTGCTGGCGCTCTGACTGATGGCCTGGAGGCTGTTGAGGTTGATGTCCACCGACAGCGAAGCGATGACTTTGCCGTCCACCATCAGCGGGAAGACGATGCTGGTCATCAGCACCTTCTGGCCGTCGATGTCATAGAAGTAGGGTTCGATCACGCAGGGCTTGAGGGTGCTGCGCGGGCAGGTGAACCAGGCGTTGGCCGGCTGGCCGCTGGGGCCGGTGCGGGTGTCGCTCATGTCGCTTTCGGGCAGTGACATGGAGGTCAGCTTGCCCGGGGTGGGTTGGGACCAGTACAGGGCGAAGCGGCCCTTTTCGTTGCTGCCCAGTTCGCTCTGGCCGCCGAACAACTCGTCCTTGCCGTCCAGGGCGTTGGCTTCGAACACCAGGGACAGGCCCAGCAAGTCGGGGTTGGCCTGCAGCGCCGACTTGACCTGGCGGGTCAGGTCCTCGCGCAGGTCGAAGGCGTCGAGGAAGCGTTTCTCGGCCTGTTCCCGCAGGAACAGCACCTGGCGCGAGAAGCCGTGGCCGTATTGATAGGCGTCCATGAATTGCTGGCGGATCCCCAGTGCCTGGACTTCACCCTGAGCCTCGATCCGCGCCTGGGCGGCTTCGTTGAGCATCTCCATGCTCGAGGCCTTCACCAGCTCGGAGCTGTGCTCCATGCGATACAGCGAAAGCCCCACCAACAGCGACACGATGCCCAACAGGCAGAGTCCGGCCAGCAAGGTGATTTTCCATTGGATGGAAAGTTGTCTGAGCGACATGGAGACGTCCTTTATTCGATAAATATCTGAGACTTTGCACTGTAGCGGCCGACCAATGGCGTTCTTTAAACGCTTGTTCGAAATAAACCGCGAGGCGCTGGGGCTGCTGTGCAGCCCGGTGCGGGCAAGCTCCCTCGCCACGGGTACGGGGTTGGTCTTGGGGGCTTTACGAGCAAGCCCGCTCCTGCGGGCGGCGGGGTGCGGGATTTTGACAAGCCGGGTCGGCTGCTGCAAAGTGCGCCCCCCTAATAAGAACCTCTTTCATTTCGATGTCGGCAGCCCGCTGCCTTCCGGTCGGTCACAGGCTTTTGCGCCATTTTTAGCGGCGCAGTAATGAGGTAACGATGATTAACGCAGTAATTGCCGCGGTTGGCGTAATGCTGGTGCTCAGCCTGTCCCGCGTGCATGTAGTGATCGCCCTGATCATTGGCGCCCTGGTGGGCGGCCTGGCCGGCGGCCTGGGCATCGAGGCCACGCTCAAGGCCTTCAATAGCGGCCTGGGGGGCGGTGCCACCGTGGCCATGTCCTACGCCTTGCTCGGTGCTTTCGCCGTGGCGATTGCCAAATCCGGGCTGGCCCACGCGTTGGCGGACAAGATCCTGTTGCTGGTGGACCGGCAGGACGCCAACGGCGGCGGCCAGGTCAAGTGGCTGCTGATCGGCCTGCTGTGGGTGGTGGCGATTGCCTCGCAGAACATCCTGCCGATCCACATTGCCTTCATTCCGCTGCTGGTGCCGCCGCTGCTGTATGTGCTGACCAAGCTGCAACTGGATCGCCGGCTGATCGCCTGTGTGATCACCTTCGGCCTGATCACCCCCTACATGTTCCTGCCGGTGGGTTTCGGCAACATCTTCCTCAACGAAATCCTCCTGGCCAACGTGGCCCGCAGCGGCGTCGATATCAGCCAGGTCAACGTCACCCACGCCATGGGCATTCCCGCCCTGGGCATGCTTTGCGGCTTGCTGCTGGCGTTCTTCAGCTACCGCAAGAAGCGCGTCTATGACCTGGACCGCATCGAGAAGGTCGAGCAGGTGGCGGTGCAGTACAACCCGCGGACCCTGCTGGTGGCCGCGGCGGCCATAGTCGCGGCGTTCGTGATCCAGCTGCTGCTGGACTCGATGATTATCGGTGCCTTGTGCGGTTTTCTGATTTTCTCGGTGTCGGGCATCGTGCGCTGGCGCGAGACTGACGAGCTGTTCACCGAAGGCATGAAGATGATGGCCATGATCGGCTTCATCATGATCGCCGCCTCGGGGTTCGCCGAAGTGATGAAGGCCACCGGCGAGGTCAATTCCCTGGTCCAGGCCTCGGCGGCCTGGATCGGCCACAGCAAGGGCGTGGGCGCCTTGCTGATGCTGCTGGTGGGCCTGCTGGTGACCATGGGCATCGGCTCGTCGTTCTCCACGGTGCCGATCCTCGCGGCGATCTTCGTGCCTTTGTGTGTGCAACTGGGCTTCAGCCCGCTGGCCATCGTCTGCATCGTCGGCACCGCCGGTGCCCTGGGCGATGCCGGTTCGCCGGCCTCGGACTCGACCCTGGGACCGACCTCGGGCCTGAATATCGACGGCCAGCACCACCACATCTGGGACACCGTGGTTCCGACCTTCCTGCACTACAACCTGCCGCTGCTGGCCTTTGGCTGGGTGGCGGCCATGGTCCTCTGATCATCTCGCTCTCGTAGACGTCGGGGGTTGTCGTAGGAGCTGGCTTGCCAGCGAAGGCATCGGCAAGCTCGGTGCAAGGCTCGAGGGCCCCTTCGCCGGCAAGCCGGCTCCTAGGGGTTCAGGCTCAACTTTTTTTTTGGCGTGCCGTTAACGGCATATCACGCCAATAAAAAACCAAGAGTGAGCCCCCTATGCGCTTGAGCCTGAAGGCCAAAGTCCTGTCCCTGGCAGTACTCCCGGTACTGCTGTTCGCCCTGGTGATCAGCCTGAGCACCGTGCTCATGCTGCGCCAGCAGGCACAGAAGGAAGTCGAGGAAACCCGCAACCGGCTGCTGACTGAAGCCAAGGCCACCCTGCAGAGTTATGTGGAAGTCGCGCTGACTACCGTCAAGCCGCTCTACGATGCGGCGGCGCAGGGCGATCAGGCCGCCCGGGCCGAAGTGGTCAAGCTGCTGTCCAATATCAGCTATGGCAAGGACGGCTACTTCTTCGGCTACGACTCCGAGACTGTGCGCCTGTTCAAGGGCAACAGCCCGGACGGCGTGGGCAAGAGCTTCAAGGACAACCGCGACCCCAATGGTGTGTACGTCAACCGCGAGCTGGTGCGGGTCGGCAAGGACGGCAGCCACTATGTGCAATACAGCTCGACCCAGCCGGGCAGCGACGTGCTGGTGCCCAAGCTGGGCTACACCGAGTACCTGCCCAAGTGGGACATGGTGCTGGGCACCTCGGTCAACCTCGATGGCATCGATGCCCAGGTCGCCGCAGTGCAGAGCAGCGTCAACCAGCGCATGGAAGGCATGGTCCTGAGCATCCTCGGGATCGCCGCGGTGGTGCTGGTGGTGATCGCCGCCCTGGGCATGCTGGTGGCCAACACCATGCTGCGCCCGCTGAACCTGATGAAAGCCAACCTCGACGATATCGCCGCCGGCGAGGGCGACCTGACTCGGCGCCTGGCCATTACCAGCCAGGACGAACTGGGGCAGTTGGCCGGCTCGTTCAACCGCTTTGTCGACAAGATCCACGGCCTAGTGCGCCAGATCACCGAGATGACCGGCCAGCTCACCGAGCTGGTGACCCAGGTCTCGGATCAGGCCCAGCGTTCGGAACAGGCCATGGAGCGCCAGCGCCACGAGACCGATCAGGTGGCCACGGCGATCAACGAAATGTCTTCCGCGGCCCATGAGGTGGCCCGCAGTGCCCAGGGCGCAGCCGTTGCCGCCCAGCAGACCGATGAAGAGGGCCAGGCGGCCAAGCGTGTGGTGGATGGCAGCATCCAGCAGATCCATGCGCTGGTCAGCGATATCCGCAACAGCGGCACTTCCCTGGACAGCCTGCAGCAGGACGTGACGTCGATTGTCAGCGTGCTGGACGTGATCCGCTCGATCGCCGAGCAGACCAACCTGCTGGCCCTGAACGCCGCCATCGAAGCGGCTCGGGCCGGGGAGGCCGGGCGCGGTTTTGCGGTGGTGGCCGACGAAGTACGGGCCCTGGCCAGCCGCACCCAGCAGAGCACTCAGGAAATCCAGGGCATGATCGACCGCCTGCAGCAGGGCACCCGGGTGGCGGTGGACGCCATGCGCCGTTCCAGCGATGCGGGCGACGGCACCTCGGTGAAGGCCAACGAAGCCGGGGCGTCGCTGGACACCATGGCCCAGTTGATCGGCACCATCAATTCGATGAACGCGCAGATTGCCAGTGCGGCGGAAGAACAGACTGCGGTGGCCGAGGAGATCAATCGCAGCGTGCATCAGATTGCCGTGGCGGTGGACAGTGTGGCTGATGAAACCCAGCGCGGCGCCCAGACTTCCCGCAGCCTGGCGGACCTGGGCCAGCGCCTGGGGCGGCTGGTGGGGCAATTCCGTATCTGAGGGGCGCCGGGGCTGGTGTAGCCGCTGCCGAGCCTGCGAGGCTGCGAAAAGGCCCGAAGGGCCTTGCGTGGCGGCCTTTAGGCAGCCTACCAGAAGGTCCCACAGCCCCCGTCAGCAGCTACATCAGGGTGTCACCTGCACGGCTCAGGCGCTGATATCGCGCATCAGCAGGCCAAAGCGCAGGTCCACCTGATCAGGGATCGGCAGGTACACCGTATGGCCGTCACCTGGCGCCACTTCGATGGCTTCGCCCTTGGCGTTCTGCAACTGGTGCAGGTCGAAGTGGAAGTTGCCCCGAGGGGTCATCAGTTCCATGTGATCGCCCAGGGCGAAACGGTTTTTCACCTTCACTTCGGCCAGGCGGTCGCGGCGTTCGCCGGTCAATTCACCGACGAACTGCTGGCGCTCCGACACCGAGCTGCCGTTCTGGTAGTTCTGATACTCGTCATGCACATGCCGGCGCAGGAAACCCTCGGTGTAGCCGCGCTGGGCCAGGGACTCCAGATCGCTCATCAACTGGCGGTCGAACTCGCGGCCAGCGGCGGCATCGTCGATGGCCCGGCGATAGACCTGGGTGGTGCGTGCGCAATAGAAGTGCGACTTGGTGCGCCCCTCGATCTTCAGCGAGTGCACGCCCATGCGGGTCAGGCGCTCCACGTGCTGCACCGCCCGCAGGTCCTTGGCGTTCATGATGTAGGTGCCGTGCTCGTCCTCGAAGGCCGGCATCAGCTCGCTCGGGCGATTGGCTTCCTGCAGCAGGAACACCTGGTCGGTGGGGGCGCCCAGGCCCAGGGTCGGCTCCGGCTGGTAGCTTTGCACGATGTCGCCCACGGCGTTCTCGGTGGCCGCCTGGGCGCTGTATTTCCAGCGGCAGGCATTGGTGCAGGTGCCCTGGTTGGCATCGCGCTTGTTCATGTAGCCCGACAGCAGGCAACGCCCGGAGTAGGCCATGCACAGCGCCCCGTGGACGAAGACTTCCAGCTCCATGCCCGGCACCTGCTGGCGGATTTCCTCGATCTCCTCCAGGGACAGTTCCCGGGACAGGATGATCCGGGTCAGGCCCTGCTGTTGCCAGAACTCGACGCTGGCCCAGTTCACCGTGTTGGCCTGCACCGAGAGGTGGATCGGCATCTGCGGGAAGTGCCGGCGTACCAGCATGATCAGCCCCGGGTCGGACATGATCAGCGCATCCGGGGCCATCTCGATCACCGGCGCCAGGTCCTTGAGGAAGGTCTTGAGCTTGGCATTGTGTGGGGCGATGTTGACCACCACGTAGAAGCGCTTGCCCTGGGCCTGGGCCTCGCGGATGCCGAGGGCCAGGTTGGCATGGTCGAATTCGTTGTTGCGTACCCGCAGGCTGTAGCGCGGCTGGCCGGCGTACACCGCGTCGGCGCCATAGGCGAAGGCGTAGCGCATGTTCTTCAGGGTGCCGGCGGGGGCCAGGAGTTCGGGTTTGGCGAGGAGCGTCATGGGGCTGTCGGTCGCAAAAGGTCGCGAGGGTAAGCCAGTGCGCTAGGGTATTCATTGATCTGGATCTATGCCGACAGCAGAAAAAACGGCACTCGGCGCCGCGGCCGGGGACTAAGCCTCAGGACGCTGATTTTCCGCGTGACAGACCTGGACCTGTAGATGAACCAAACCAACCTGCAAAACAAAAGCCTGCTGCTGTTGCTGGCACTGGTGACCCTGGCCTTTATCTGGATTCTGCTGCCGTTCTACGGTGCGCTGTTCTGGGCAGTGATCCTGGGCATTGTCTTCGCCCCCTTGCAGCGCCGGCTGCAGGCCCGCTTCGGCTGGCAGCGCAACTTGACGTCCCTGTGCACCCTGTTGATCTGCCTGGTGATCGCGATTCTGCCGGTGATCATCACCAGCGTGCTGCTGGTGCAGGAGGGGGCCGAGCTGTACAAGAAAATCGAAAGCGGCCAGCTGGATATCGCCGCCTACCTGGCTCAGTTCAAGCACAGCCTGCCGCCGTACTTCCAGCACCTGCTGGACCGCTTCGGCCTGGGCGAACTCAAGGGGCTGCAGGAGAAGGTGGTCAAGAGCGCGATGCAGGGCAGCCAGTACCTGGCGACCCAGGCTTTCAGCTTCGGCCAGGGCACCTTCGAGTTCGTGGTGAGCTTCTTCATCATGCTCTACCTGCTGTTCTTCTTTCTGCGCGACGGCCCGGAGCTGGTGCGCAAGATCCGCACCGCCGTGCCCCTGGCGGAATACCAGAAGCGCCGCCTGCAATTGAAGTTCAACCGAGTGGTGCGGGCCACGGTCAAGGGCAATGTGCTGGTGGCGGTGACCCAGGGCGCCCTGGGGGGCTTGATCTTCTGGTTCCTCGACATTCCCAGCGCCTTGCTCTGGGCGGTGCTGATGGCGTTCCTGTCACTGTTGCCGGCCGTGGGGGCGGGGATTGTCTGGGGGCCGGTGGCGGCCTACTTCCTGATCAGCGGAGCGATCTGGCAAGGGGTGGTGCTGGGGCTGTTCGGGGTGTTCGTGATCGGCCTGGTGGATAACCTGCTGCGGCCGATCCTGGTGGGCAAGGACACCAAGATGCCGGACTACCTGATCCTGATCTCGACCCTGGGAGGGCTGGCGATCTTCGGCCTCAACGGCTTTGTCATCGGGCCCCTGATTGCCGCGCTGTTCATGTCCAGCTGGGCCCTGTTCGTCGAGACCCGGCCCCGGGTGCAGTTGCCCTAGGGCTGGACGATGCACAGCGCCAGTTGCCGGGACAGGGTCTGGGCGGCGGGCAGGGAGGTCAGCGGGCCGCTGACCATCTCGCCGTCGCGCACCAGGTACCAGCAAGCCAGCAACCCCAGTTCCCTGAGCGATGCGGGGACCGCGCTGCCAATGACGGACATGATCTGAATCTTGGGCATGACAACCTCCTCGATCTGAGGGGGTTACCTTACAAAGCCCCAAGTGCTACGAAAAATCACCCAATCTGATAGTGGACATTGATGCCGGTGCTACCGCAGCCGGCAGTTCAGTCCACCACCTGGTCGAGCATGTGCAGCACTTCCTGCTCGTTGAGCAGGCCCTTGCGCACCAGGTTCTGGGCCAGCAGCGAGAGGAACTTGGCGCTGCGGTGGCCTTCCAGGTGCTTGAGTTCGGTCAGGGCGTCGTACACCCGGCTGGAGGTGCAGAGGCCGGCGACGCGGTGCGGGTTTTGCGTGGGCATGGATTCGTCCTTGTTGTTATGGGCCTGTGGCGAGCGGACTGTGTCGATCTTGTCGTCCTTGAATGACACAAACATGACAGTCGCATGTCGCTCACCGCAGCCGTGGGATCAGTACACTATTGCCGGATTTAAACGCAAATACTGTTCCAGTCACGACATGCTTGAGAATTATTCAGACATTCGGATAGTGGCAAAATGCAACAAGCCCCGCTTTGGGGGCGGGGCCTGTTGTTTGATTCTGCTTGCGCTTACCAGCGGCCGGGACCCGGGCCGTAGTAGTAATGCGGGTGGCCGTAGTAACCGCGAGGTGGCCCGTAGTACACCGGTGCCGGGCGGTAGTAGACCGGTTGCTGCACATAGACCGGTGCCGGCTGGTAGTAGACCGGTGGTGGCGGTGCGGCATAGACCGGCTGCGGTTGGACATACA
The DNA here is from genome assembly GCF_058799535.1 of Pseudomonas sp. GW822-FHT06D10. NCBI lineage: Bacteria > Pseudomonadati > Pseudomonadota > Gammaproteobacteria > Pseudomonadales > Pseudomonadaceae > Pseudomonas > Pseudomonas sp. GW822-FHT06D10. Next base: position 58,747 of record NZ_JBXALN010000011.1, read on the forward strand.
CCGGCGCTTGCTGCACATAGACCGGGCGATCCTGGTTGGCGATCACCGAACCCACTACGGCAGCGCCGACAACAGCACCCAAGGCGGCGGGCCCGACCCAGCCACCACCACCGTGGGCTGAAGCCTGGCCTGCGACAGCGAGTGCACCAATGAGCAAGGCTATCTTGGGGATTTTGGAGATCATGGTCATTCCTCGGTTCAACCCCAGCGTTTATGGTCTGCACCAGACTCAAGAACTGACGCGGGGATACTTCTAAGACAGCGGTTCCTGCGAAATCTGCACAGCCACTGAGTAAATATTGTGTAAGGTCTGTACCGGTCTCTTTACCGTCATCCCTGGGCGGTGGCGAAGGCCGGTGAACACGCGCCGATATGATCAGGCCAAGCGGCGCGCCAGACCAATCCCGTCCATCTGAAAGTGCCGAGCGAGGAAACCGATATGCAAATGAACCCCAACAAAGACACTCAGTTGTGCATGTCCTTGTCCGGGCGCCCGGGGAATTTCGGCCTGCGTTTTCACAACCACCTGTATGAGCAGTTGGGTCTCAATTTCTACTACAAGGCCTTCAGCAGCCAGGACCTGCCCGGCGCCGTAGCCGGGATCCGGGCGCTGGGCATCCGCGGTTGCGGGGTGTCCATGCCGTTCAAGGAAGACTGCATCGCCCTGGTGGATGAGCTGGATGCCTCGGCCCGGGCCATTGCCTCGATCAATACCATCGTCAACACCAACGGCCATCTCAAGGCCTACAACACCGACTACATCGCCGTGGCGCAATTGTTGGCGGGCCACGGGGTGCCTCGAGAGTCGAGCTTTGCCCTGCGCGGCAGCGGCGGCATGGCCAAGGCCGTGGCCAGTGCCTTGCGTGATGGTGGTTATGCCAACGGGGTGATCGTGGCCCGCAACGAAGTGGCCGGGCGCGCCCTGGCCAGCTCCCTGGGTTATGAGTGGCAGGCCGAGTTGGGCAGCCTGCGGCCGCAGATGCTGATCAACGTCACCCCGATCGGCATGAGCGGCGGGCCAGAGACGCAGCAGCTGGCGTTCGACGCCGAGGCGATAAAGGCGGCGCAGACGGTGTTCGATGTAGTGGCGGTGCCGCCGGAGACGCCGTTGATCCTGCGGGCCCGGGCCGAGGGCAAGCAGGTCATCACCGGGCTGGAAGTGATTGCCATCCAGGCGCTGGAGCAGTTCGTGCTTTATACCGGGGTGCGCCCAAGCGAAGAGCAGTTCCAGAAGGCCGTGGCCTTCGCCCGCCCCTGAGCCCGAAGCCCTGTCACCGCTGCCGCAGGCCGCGACAAGGCCCGCAGGGCCAGCAGGGCCCTGAAGCCCCCTTCGAGGTCGATCGCAGCCTGCGGCAGCGGCTCCGGGGTTCAGCCTTCGAGTTGGGCCAGGCGCTCTTCCAGGGCAGCGATCCGCGCTTCCAGTTCTTCGATGCGTTCCACTGAAACCGCGCCGCCGGCGCTGCGCTCAACCGGGTTGCTGCGGGCGGCGAGGATTGCCTCGATGTCCGCCGGGTCACCCAGGGCGTGGGTATAACGGTCTTCGCGCTGGCCGGCCTGCCGCGGAATGTGCAGGGCCAGGCCCCGGGCAATCAGGCGTTCGAGCTGGTGCAGGACCTGCTCGCTGTCTTCGAAATCATGCATGCGCCCGCTACGGGTCAGCAGTTCGTTGACCGTCTGCGGGCCACGCAGGAACATCAGGCCGCACAGGATCAGTTGCGCCGGCACCAGTTCCAGGGCCTTGTCCAGGCGCTGTTCCCAGCGGTCGGCGCGGCTGCCCATCACCAGGCGGGTGAAGCCCCGGGCTTCGAGGGCACGCAGGCTTTGCCCGACCTGGCCCTGGGTCAGGTTCATCACCGGTTCGCGGCTGGTTTTCTGATTGCAGGCAATCACCAGGGCGTTGAGGGTCAGGGGATAGGTTTCCGGGCTGGTGGCCTGCTTTTCGATCAACGAACCCAGGATGCGGATATCGGTACTGCTCAAGCGCAGTGCTTCACCGGGTGTGTCGTGCTCGCTGCTCATAAGTGCTGGTCCCTTGGTCACTGATGGATGGATCGTGAAAAAAACGCCACCGGGCGCTGGAACAGCGTCCGGGTTTTCTGCGTGGCCGGGTCGGCCACTTTCGAGGGGCTCTGTTTTACCTCCAGAACCCGGATCTTGCCATCAGAACTTGGCGCGGCCCGCGCCAGCGCCGGTTGACCGGGGCGCCCCCGCCACCATGCTTTGGGCGAGGGCAGCCGGTTCAGCTGGGTTGCGGATCTGTTGCAGGCTGTGTCGTACGGGGTGAGTCGGTTGCCTGCGGGGTTTGGCCCGCTGTCTCCAGGCATTGGCGGGCAAACCGGGCGAGGCCCAGCAGGGCGTTTCTCGCCGAGCGCAGGTAGAACGCCTGCAACTGGAACACGTGCCAGCGGCCCTGGTGGATTTCCAACTGGCAAGCCACCCCGGACTGCCTGGCACGCTCGGCCAGGCGCGTGGAGTCGGACAGCAGCAGTTCCTGGTCGCCCACCTGGATCAGCATCGGTGGCAAGCCGCGCAGGTCTGCTTCCAGGGGGCGGTGGCTCAGTGCTTGAACGGGCGCTGCGTAGGCCTTGAGGGCTTGCTCCAGCCAGTCGCGGCGGATCATCGGGTCGGCCTTCTGGCGCGATTGCATGCTGGCGCCGCCCAGGTCCGGATCGGTGACCGGCGACAGCAGCATCAGCCCGGCGGCAATCCCGTCACCACGCTCCTTCAGGGCCAGGGCCAGGGCCAGCACCAGGGCGCCGCCGGCGGAGTCGCCGGCAATCAGCAGCTTGTCCGCCGGGCAGAGCTGGGCGCGGATCGCGTCGTAACAGGCCAGGCAATCCTCCAGCGCGGCGGGGTAGGGGTGTTCCGGGGCCAGCCGGTAGTCCGGCACCCACACCGCGCAGCCGCTGTCCCTGGCCAGGCGGCTGGTGACGCTGTAGTGAGAGCGCGGGCTGCCCAGGCAGAAGGCGCCACCGTGCAGGTAGAGAATCACCCCCTTGGGCGCCCTGGTTCCGGGTTCGACAATCTGCAACGAGAGCCCGTCCAACTGCATGCTCCGGCGGTTCACGCCCAGGCAGCCGGGCATCAGCCATGACAACCGGTCGACTATCTTGCGCTGGCTGGCCAGGGCCCGGGGCGGGCCGATCAAGGCCCTGAAACTAACCCGCAGGAAAACCCGCAGGAAGGCTGCGTTGGCCCGCTCCAACCAGTCCCGGGGGGCGGCTATGCGTTGCCCGTCGCAGGCTGGGGATTGGGTGTCCAGCGGGCTGGACAGGCGATAGGCCGCCAGCCCGGCATAGCGCGCCAGCCAGCGGTAGGACCAGGTGAAGCCTGGCCAGTTGGTGCTGTTGTGCCCCCGTTCGTCGACATACCAGCTCTTGCAGCCGCTCCACACCGAAGTGGCCAGGCGGCGCTGGATGCCCAGTTGAAAGCGCTGGTGGCGCTGTTCGTCCACTTCCACATGGCTGGCGCCGCTGTCCAGCAGGGCCTGGCGGGCCTGCATGACGTGGGAAATCTGGCTTTCCAGCATATGGATGATGGAGTTGTGGCCCAGGTTGGTGTTGGGCCCGTAGAGCATGAAGAAGTTGGGAAAACCCGGCACGCTGATGCCCAGGTAGGCCGCCGCGCCACCTTGCCAGGCCTGGTTCAGGTCGAGCCCGTCGCGTCCGGTGATGCGCATGGGCGAGAGGAACTCGGTGGCGGCGAAACCGGTGCCATAGATGATCGCGTCCACGGCGTGTTCCTCGCCGTCCAGGGTTTCGATGCCGTGCTCTGTGATCTGCCGGATGCCTCGGGTCAGCAGGTGCACATGGGGCTGGTCGAAGGTCTTGAGGTAGTCGTTGGACAGCAGGATGCGCTTGCAGCCGATGGGGTAGTCCGGGGTCATCTGGCGGCGCAGTTCGGGGCTGGCGACCGAGGTGTGCAGCAGCTTCTTGAACGGGCCACCGACCACCCACTTGGTCAGGCCCTGCAGGCGCGTGAAGCCCAAAGCCCGGGATTCGAAGTGCAGGTAGTGGGCCGCACGCACCAGCTTCATCTTCCAGGGCTGGCGCAGGAAGCGCTGCTTTTCCTCGGCACTGTAGGGGCGGTCGGCCTTGGGCATGATGTAGGCCGGTGAGCGTTGGAAGACCTTCAGTTCGGCCACCTGCCTGGCAACCTCCGGGACGAACTGGATGGCCGAGGCGCCGGTGCCGATCACCGCCACCCGCTTGCCCGCCAGGGGATAGTCATGATCCCAGTGGGCGGAGTGGAAGACCCGGCCGCGGAAGCTGGCCATGCCCGGCAGGTCGGGCAGGGCCGGGCGGCTCAACTGGCCGGTGGCGCTGATCAGCAGGCGGGCGGCATGGCGCTGGCCATCGGCGCAGGTGACATGCCAGCAGGCATTGGCGGTATCGAATTCGGCATGGCGCACCTCGGCGCCGAAGCGGATATGGGGTTTGAGCTCATAGACGCCGGCACAATGTTGCAGGTAACCATGGATTTCTGCCTGGGGCGCGAACACTCGGGACCAGTGCGGGTTGGGTTCGAAGGAAAACGAATACAGGTGCGAGGGCACGTCGCAGGCAGCGCCGGGATAGCTGTTGTCGCGCCAGACGCCGCCCACGTCCTGGCCTTTTTCAAGAATGACGAAACGGTGCACGCCCGCCTTGCGCAGGGCGATGGCCATGCCCAGGCCGCCAAAGCCGCTGCCGATGATGATGGCCTCCAGCGGTGTGGCCGAGTCGGGGGCGGGGTGTGTAGCAGGTGCGAATTCGCGCATGACGACCTCGTTGTTATTGTTGTGCGGCGCAGGGTTGATGCTCCCGGGGCCACTTCCTTGTTTCTGCGGTGCAGCCCCGATCAGTGAAGCATGCGGGGAATAAACCGTGGACCCCATGCTGTAACGGGACAAGTGCTTTAGTATTTGGGCCAACACCTTTCTTCACGAGCCGCGCCCATGAGCACTCAGTCGTTCACCCGGGGACCTTCCAGCGCCTTGCTGCTGCTCGGTTTCGGCTGCGAAAAGGGCTTGGCGCCAGCGCGGTTGCTGGCCGGTTGCGGGCTGTCCCGGGAGCAGTTGCAAAACCCCAACAGCCTGCTGTCGGCGGCCCAGGAGTTGCGCCTGGCCAGTAACCTGCTGGCGCTGCTCGGCCAGCCCCGGGGCCTGGGGTATGCAGTGGGGGCGCGTTATCACTTCTCCACCTATGGCCTGTTCGGCTACGGCCTGATCAGCAGCGCCACCCCGGCGGATGCCCTGGCCCTGGCCTTGCGGTTCCTGCCGCTGACCTACGCCTTTGCCGAGATCGGCTACCGGTTGGAGCCGGGGCTCGGGGTGCTGACCTTTGCCGAGCCTCGGGTGGCGGACCCCTTGTTGGCGCAGTTCCTGTTACAGCGGGACATGGCCGCCGCCGCGACGCTGATGCAGGAAATCGTCGGTGCGGATTTTCGCCTGCTGCGTTTCGGTCGCAGTGTCAGCCTTGAGCTGGAAGGCGACGAGCCGGCGCAGATTCTCGGGGTGCCCGCCGACTATCGGGCCGACGCCAATACCCTGGCCTTCGACCGGCGTTTCCTGCACCGGCCCTTGCCCCAGGCCAACCCGCTCACGGTGGCCATGTGCGAGCAGATGTGCGCGCAGTTGCTGGAGCGGCGACAGGCCCATCAGGGGGTTGCCGCGCTGGTCCGCCAGCACCTGGATGCCCTGCCGGCGGCAAGCGTACCGGACTTGCCGGCCATGGCCCGGCTGCTGTGCACCAGCGTGCGGACCCTGAAGCGACGCTTGCAGGAGGAGGGCACCTGCTATCGGCAGGAACTGGCTGGGCATCGAGGCGCCCGGGCCCTGGAGTTGCTGGGCAATCCGCGGCTGAGCCTGTCCCAGGTTGCCGAAAGGCTTGGCTTCAGTGACCTGTCGAGTTTCTCCCAGAGCTTCAAGCGCTGGTTCGGCGTGGCCCCCAGTGTGTATCGCCAGGAGCGCTGCGGATAAAGGCCCCGTGCTGGCGTGCTGTGGCTATAATCGCTGCTCGCTGTATTCCCGCCATTCCCTGTCGAGACTGTCATGACTATTTCCCTGTACGCCGCTTCCGTTCCTGTCTTCAAGCAAATGCTCAATGCCTTGAGCGACGTGCTGCACAAGGCCGAAGCCCACGCCACGGCGAAGAACATCGAGCCCAACGCCCTGCTGCAGGCGCGCCTGTACCCGGACATGTTCCCGCTGGTGCGCCAGGTGCAGATCGCCGTGGACTTCGCCAAGGGCGTATCGGCGCGCCTGGCCGAAGTCGAGCTGCCCAAGTACGACGACACTGAAACCACCTTCGCCGACCTGCAGGCGCTGATCGCCAAGGTCCTGGCCTTTATCGACGGCATCCAGCCGGCGCAGATCGATGGCAAGGAAGGCATCGAGATCGTGACCCGTCCGGGCACCCCGAAGGAGAAGCGCTTCAGTGGCCAGTCCTACCTGCTGACCTACGGCCTGCCGCAGTTCTTCTTCCACGTCACTACTACCTACGCAATCCTGCGTCACAACGGTGTGGAAGTGGGCAAGCGCGACTACATGGGCGCGTTCTAAACCCCAGGCGATAAAAAAGCCCGGCCAGGTTGACCCTGGCCGGGCTTTTTTGTGGCCGTTGGATCAGGCGGCTTGCGCCTTGTCTTCCTGGGCCAGGCACGCGGCGGCGGTGAAGAGTACGTCGGTGGAGGAATTCAGCGCGGTTTCCGCCGAGTCCTGCAGCACGCCGATGATGAAGCCTACGGCCACCACCTGCATGGCGATTTCGCTGGGAATGCCGAACAGGCTGCAGGCCAGGGGAATCAGCAGCAGCGAACCGCCGGCCACGCCGGAAGCACCGCAGGCGCAGATGGCCGCGACCACGCTGAGCAGCACCGCGGTAGGCAGGTCGACGGCAATGCCCAGGGTGTGCACGGCGGCCAGGGTCAGCACGGTGATGGTGATCGCCGCGCCGGCCATGTTGATGGTGGCGCCCAGCGGGATCGACACCGAGTAAGTGTCTTCATGCAGGCCCAGGCGCTTGCTCAGTTCCAGGTTGACTGGAATGTTGGCCGCAGAGCTGCGGGTGAAGAAGGCGGTGATGCCACTTTCGCGCAGGCAGGTCAGCACCAGCGGGAAGGGGTTGCGGCGGATCTTCCAGAACACGATCAGCGGGTTCATCACCAGGGCCACGAACAGCATGCAGCCGATCAGGACCGCCAGCAGGTGCAGGTAGCCGAGCAGGGCGTTGAAGCCCGAGGTGGCCAGGGTCGAGGCCACCAGGCCGAAGATCCCCAGGGGCGCGAAGCGGATCACCACGCGCACGATGACGGTCACCCCGTTGGACAGGTCATCGAGCACGGTGCGGGTGGTCTCGCCGGCATGGCGGATGGCCACGCCCATGCCAATGGCCCAAGCCAGGATGCCGATGAAGTTGGCGTTCATCAGGGCGCTGACCGGGTTGTCCACCACGCTCAGCAGCAGGCTTTGCAGCACCTCGGTGATCCCGCCGGGCGCGCTGATGGCCACGTCGTGGGTGGACAGCACCAGGGCGGAAGGAAACAGGCTGCTGGCGATCACCGCCACCACGGCGGCGGCGAAGGTGCCCAGCAGGTAGAGCACCAGGATCGGCCGGATATGGGTTTCCTGGCCGTGCTTGTGGTTGGCGATGGAGGCCATCACCAGCACGAACACCAGGATCGGCGCCACGGCCTTGAGCGCCGAGACGAATACCTTGCCGATAAAGGTGGTGGATTTCGCCACCTCTGGTGCCAGCAGTGCCAGGGCGATACCGGCGATCAGGCCGATAACGATCTGCGTGACCAGGCTCAGGCGTTTGAGGGAATGCAGAAAGGAAGGGGGTGAAGCGCTCATAGCGGTATCTCTGTTTTTTTTAATGTGCGGAGCCTGCCGGTCGCCAGCGCCGGTGGTTGAACCGCCAGGCACAGACGCAGTCTGAAAAGGCGACGGGCGATCGAGACGTTTGAAGGGTAGACGAACTCGACAGGGCCTGTTTTCAGCAGGGGGCGGACTTTATCACAGCAGGCCGGGGTTACCGCGTCGATGTGACGATCTGCCACTTGCCCCTTGCAGAGCCGTGCACGCGGTGGTTGCCCGGAGCCGGGCGCACTCTGTTAAGATTCGCCATCCCCTTTTTCTATCCAGTCAGCGGGCCCTTCGGGCTGTCGCTGCTGTCGCTGTTTCTGGAGTTCTGCATGCTGTTGCCCATCCTGCTGCTGTCGGCCGCCGGTTTTACCGTGCTGACCACGGAGTTCATCATCGTCGGCCTGTTGCCGTCGATTGCCCGCGACCTGCAGGTCAGCGTGTCCCAGGCCGGGCTGCTGGTGACCCTGTTCGCCTTTACCGTGGCTGCCTTCGGGCCATTTCTGACCGCCTACTTCGCGCGTTTTCCCCGCAAGAAGCTGTTTATCAGCGTGCTGGTGATGTTCGGCCTGGCCAATACCCTGGCGGCGCTGGCGCCGAACATCTGGGTGATGTCCCTGGCGCGGCTGGTACCGGCCCTGGGGTTGCCGGTGTTCTGGGCCCTGGCCAGCGAGACGGCGGTGGACATCGTCGGCCCGGACTACGCCGGGCGGGCGATTGCCAAGATCGGCTTCGGCATTGTTTGCGCCACGGTGTTCGGGATTCCCGTGGGCACCCTGATTGCCGATGCGTTCGGCTGGCGCAGCGCCTTCGGTATCCTGGCGGTGGTGGCGTTCGCCAAGGCCCTGTTGCTGTTTATCTACCTGCCGCAAACCCGCCAGCACAACGAGCAGGTGAGCCTGCGGGCGCAGTTTCGCATCCTGCGCAGCCCGCTGATGCAAGGGCATGTGCTGCTGTCGATCCTGGTATTTAGCGGCATGTTCACTGCCTACACCTACCTGGCGGACATACTCGAGCGCCTGGCCGGGTTCGACGGTGCATTGGTGGGCTGGTGCCTGATGGGCTTTGGCGCGGTGGGCCTGATCGGCAATTCCCTGGGCGGCCGGGCGGTGGACCGTCACCCGCTGATCGCCTCCATGGTGTTCTGCGCGCTGATGATCGGCGGCATGGTAGCCCTGGTGCCGAGCATTCATTCGACCCTGGGGCTGGCAGCGGCCATGGCCATCTGGGGCGTGACCCAGGCGGCGATGTTCCTGGTGAGCCATGTGCGCTTGATCAAGGCGGCTCCCCAGGCGCCGGCCTTCGCCGCTTCGTTGAACATTGCCGGGGCCAACCTGGGCATTGGCCTGGGAGCAATGGTCGGCGGCCGGGTGATCGATACCCTGGGCCTGGACAGCCTGGGGTTCGCGGCCTCGGGTTTCATTCTGCTGTCGATCGCCCTGGCGCTGCTGCTGATGAAGCTCAAAGCGCCGAGTGCCTGCGCTTCCTGATCAGAGATTGAGGGGCGTGAACAATTCCCGTCGCGCCCCTTCGGTAATGGCCACGATGCCGGGGTGCTTGACCTTGCGCTCCACGGAAATGGCGTAGAACGACTCGGCCACGGCATCGGTCTGGCCAATCAGTTGCACTCCGTACTGTTGCATGACCTCGTCGGCAATCACGCTGGGGGCGATAAAGATTCCACTGCCGGATTGGCCAAAGGCCTGCATCAGGGCGCTGTCGTCGAATTCACCGATGATCCGTGGCTGCAACTGTTGCTCGGCGAACCAGCGCAGCAGGCGGCTGCGGACCACGGTTTCCTGCCCGGGAATCAGCAGTGGCGCGCCGTGCAGGCCCCGGGGGAAGTCGGCGCCGTGCCGTCGCGCCAGCTCCTCGGTGGCGAAGAAACTGATACCGCATTCCCCGAGCTTCTGGCTGTAGCCCTTGATGTCCAGGTGCGAGGGCATCGGGCTGTCGGAAATCACCAGGTCCAGGCGCTGGATGGCCAGGTCCGCCAGCAGGCGTTCGAGCTTGTCTTCGCGACAGGTCAGGCGGATCGGCTCGCTGAGCTCCATGGTGGGGGCGATCAGGCGATAGACGATGGACTTGGGCACCACATCCGCCACGCCGACCCGGAACTGGATCTGCTGTTCGTCGGGGCGGGCGCGGAGCATGGCTTCCAGCTCGCCCCCGAGCTGGAACATCTGCTCGGCGTAGGGCAGGGCCTGGCGTCCGGCTTCGGTCAGCTCCAACTGGCGGCCAACCCGGCGAAACAATTCGATGCCGTAAGTCTGTTCCAGCAGGCTGATCTGGCCGCTGATGGTTTGCGGGGTCAGGTTCAACTGGTCGCAGGCGCGGACGATGCTGCCGGTCTTGGCCACAACCCAGAAATAATGCAGCTGGCGGTAGTTGAGCATGGGCACATTCAGTTCGTAAAAAGCGAAGTATAACTGCTAAAAAAACGAATTTTCCTGAAGTATCACTCTCCTTAGAATGCCTCGCTATCGCCGGGGCCCTACTTGGTCCCGTCCGTTCTATCGAGGAATACGGTATGTCTTTCAAAACCTTGGGCGCAGCGTCGCTGCTGGCCCTGTCTATGCTGACCCTGGCGGGTTGTGACCAGGCGGAAAAAAGCGCGCAGCAGATGCTGGGCAAGGCGGCGGAGTCGGCCAAGCAGGCCATCGACGATACCCACAAAGCGGCAGAACAGGCGCTCAGCGATGCGACACAGAGCGTGACCGGCAAGGAAAAGCCAGAGGACGACAGCGAGAAGAAACCAGCGCCTGCTTCCCAGGAAATCTGATCTTTCATACAACCGAGTCAGGATTGACCCATGGATTACCTTTTACAGCTCGCTGCAAGCCCCACCGCCTGGGTCGCCCTGGCCACCCTGGTGGTGATGGAGATCGTGCTTGGCATCGATAACCTGATCTTTATCTCCATCCTCACCAACAAGTTGCCGCAAAAGCACCGGGCCAAGGCACGGCGCATCGGTATCGGCATGGCCTTGATCCTGCGCCTGGCGCTGCTCAGTACCATTGCGTTCATCGTCCAGCTCACTGAGCCGGTGATTGAAGTGATGGGGCAGAGTTTCTCCTGGAAGGACATGATCCTGATTGCCGGTGGCCTGTTCCTGGTGTGGAAAGCCACCACGGAAATCCACCACAGCATGGACCCTGAACCTGAGCAGGCCAAGAACGAGACTCCGGGCGTGGCTATCGGCTTTGCGGCAGCGATCGGTCAGATCCTGTTGCTGGACATGGTGTTCTCCATCGACAGCATCATTACTGCAGTCGGCATGACCGAGCATTTGCCGATCATGATCATTGCCGTGGTGGTGTCGGTGCTGGTGATGCTGCTGGCGGCCGAACCGCTGGCCAAGTTCATCAATGACAACCCGACCGTGGTGATGCTGGCCCTGGGCTTCTTGATCATGATCGGCATGACCCTGATCGCCGAAGGTTTCGGCGCCCATGTGCCCAAGGGCTATGTGTATGCGGCGATGGCCTTCTCGGCGGCCATTGAGAGTCTCAACATGCTGGCCCGCCGGGCCCGGCAGAAGCGTCAGGCGGCCCATAGCGACGCTTGATCCGCAGCCATGACTGGCGGCCGCCTGTACTCCTTGGAGTCAGGCGGCCGCTTTGTTTCAGGGGTAGGGGAAACCTTGATCAGTGGGCAGCGGCAGGACGTCGGGCGCTCTTTCCAGCCTTGATGGCGGTGGCTGCTTGCCGGGGCTGATGATGGTGGCGGCGGGTGATGCGCAGCACGCCCCAGAGCATAGCGGCGGCTACCGCCAGCCAGCCGAGGATCAGCATCAGGATGGTCGTTGTCAGGCTCATAAGTGCCTCCTTTATGCCCCGTGCGGGGCACACACTCTTAACAATCGACAGTCTAGTAGCCTGTGTGTTTCAAGCTATTGACCAATAGTCGAGAGTCTTCGAACACTTCGCTCTATGGTTTTCAATTAACTGGCGCCTAGCGCTATACCCTTGCCTGCGGGCGCCCTATTATCAGGGCCCCAGCCGGAGGCGGGTCGCCCGGTGTCTGAATAGAGAGCAAAGATGGTGCGGGTATTTCCTCGGTTTCGAGTGGCGCTGCTGGCCAGCGCCTGTGTCTTGGCCCTGGCCGGTTGTGCCGGTAGCGTGCAGCCTGACATCCAGCGCCTGCCGGAACGTGTCGAGCTCAACAGTGTGCCGTCTTTCCGTGGCCAGATGTACCAGAGCGGCCCAGGTGCACTGGCCAGCATGCTGTCGCAGCAGGGCGTGGTGATCACGCCCGGTCTGCTGGACAAGCCATTGCATCTGCCGGGTGCCGAGGCGCAGTTGCAGCAGAACATGCAGAACCTGGCGCGTGAATACGGCATGGTCGTCTATCCCCTGGATAACCAATTGTCGGCGTTGCTGACGCAGGTGGCGGCGGGTTACCCGGTGCTGGTGCGCTTTACCGAGGGTTCGACATTCTGGGCTGAGCCGCGCTATGCCGTGCTGGCCGGCTACAACCGCGACAAGCAGACAGTGCTGTTGCGTGGGGCGAAAAGCCGTCGGCAACTGATGAGCTTCAGCGAGTTCGAGTCATCCTGGAAGAGTGCCGGCAGCTTTGCGGTATTGATCCAGGCCCCCAACCAGTTGCCGGCCAAGGTGGATCGCCAGCGTTGGTTGAAAGCCGTCAATGAATTGGCCCAGGCCGGCCAGGAGCAGGCGGCAGCCCGGGCGAGCAAGGCACTCGACAGTCATTGAGTGTGCTACAGACAACAACGGCGCCTGAGGGCGCCGTTGTTTTTTGCCGGGTATCAGTGTGAGGCCTGGGGAGCGGCGACCTGACGGTTCTTCAGGTTCTTGTCCGCTTTGTAGCGCAGGGCGACGTCCGGTACCGAGCCGCTCTTACCGGTTTCGACCCAATTGCGGATGCGGCTGGCATCGGCGAAGTGGGTGTATTTGCCGAAGGCATCGAGAATCACCAGCGCTACCGGGCGATTACCCATGCTGGTGACCAGCACCAGGCAGTGGCCGGCCTGGTTGGTAAAGCCGGTCTTGGTGATCTTGATGTCCCATTTCTCCTTGTTCACCAGATGGTCGGTATTACGGAAGCCCAGGGTGTAGTTGGGCTTGCGAAAGGCTACGGTCTTTTCCTTGGTGGTACTCAGTTCGCTGAGCAGCGGGTACTTGCGCGAAGCCACCAGCAACTTGCTCAGGTCACGGGCAGTGGAAACGTTGTGGATCGACAGGCCTGTAGGTTCCACGTAGCGGGTGTGGGTCATGCCCAGGGACTTGGCCTTGGCGTTCATTGCTGCGATGAACGCCGCGTAGCCGCCCGGATAGTGATGGGCCAGGCTGGCGGCAGCACGGTTTTCCGAAGACATCAGGGCGATCAGCAGGGTGTCCCGGCGGCTCAGCTCACTGTTGAGCTTGACCCGGGAGAACACCCCTTTCATTTCCGGGGTATCGCTGATGTTCATGGAGATGTATTCGTCCAGGGGCAGCTTGGCGTCCAGGACCACCATGGCGGTCATCAGCTTGGTCACCGAGGCGATGGGGACTATCACGTCCGGGTTGCTGGAATAGATGACTTTGTTGGTCTGCAGATCCAGCAGCAGGGCGCTGCCGGACGCGATATGCAATTGTGAAGTGTCTCTTGGCGCCGCGGTGGTTTCGCTGGCGTCGACGCTGTGCGCGATCAGTGTGCCGGACACAGCAAACAACAAGCTGAGAATGGAGAGACGAATTTTCACGCGGGCGGACTCGATAAAGAATGGATATGCCGTTGGGTAACGGGCTTTCTGGGAAAAACGTTACATTTTATGAGTATGGCTGAAGAACTGTCGATTGTTCTTCCACGGTCAGCCGAAAGCCCTTAAAAATAAAGAAAAAACACGTTTTTTTCCTGAACGGTAGGGCTTTGCGCAGCAATGGGCGTGGGCTAAGAGTCAGGGGTGATAAAGACCCCTGGCGGCCTTTAATTTCAGAATAAAAAAACCCGCCATTGGCGGGTTTTCTGTTGCGGGGCAGCAAACTCAGCTGTGCAGCGATTCAGCGGCGTACAGCGTGTTTTCCAGCAGGCAGGCGCGGGTCATGGGGCCGACGCCACCAGGTACTGGAGTGATCCAGCCGGCGCGGGGCAGGGCGGTTTCATACACCACATCACCCACCAGCTTGCCGTCGTCCTGGCGATTGATGCCAACGTCGATGACGATTGCGCCTTCCTTGATCCACTCGCCCTTGACCAGGCCTGGCTTGCCGGCGGCTACGACTACCAGGTCGGCACGGCCGACATGACCAGCCAGATCCTTGGTGAAGCGGTGGGTCACGGTCACGGTGCAACCGGCCAGCAGCAACTCCATGGCCATCGGGCGACCAACGATATTGGAAGCGCCGACAACCACTGCATCCATGCCGTACAGATCGGCACCGGTGCTTTCCAGAAGGGTCATGATGCCCTTGGGGGTGCAAGGGCGCAGCAGTGGAATGCGTTGGGCCAGGCGACCGACGTTATAAGGATGGAAACCGTCCACGTCTTTGTCCGGGCGAATACGCTCCAGTAATAGAGAAGCGTCCAGGTGCTCGGGAAGCGGCAACTGCAGCAGGACGCCATCGATGTTCGGGTCATCGTTGAGGCGGTCGATCAAGCCGGCCAGGTCCTCTTGAGTGGTGTTGGCGGGCAAGTCATAGGCTTGGGAAAGGAAGCCGACCTCTTCGCAGTCTTTACGCTTGTGCGAGACATAAACTTGAGAGGCCGGGTCGCTGCCGACCAGAATCACCGCGAGGCCTGGAGTACGCAGGCCTTGCTGGCGACGCTCGGCGACGCGTTTGGCGATCTGCTGGCGCAGGCTAGCGGCGATCGCCTTGCCGTCGATTAGTTGTGCAGTCATGACGCGTGATTAACCATCGAGAGGGTGAGAAAAAGAGAACGCATTCTCGCATGTCGGAACGTGAGGGCAAAGGCGCTTGGTCTGCAAATTCCCCTAAGCCCTTTAATTAAATGAATTTTTTTCAAAAAAGAGTTGACGACCTAACGGACCGTCTATAACATTCGTCGCACTTGTCGGGCACAGCCTAGCACTGGTTAAGAAGGTCGGGCAGAGTTGATGTTTAACTCGTAACGACTGAAAGCAATTAGTTTGTAATCGTTAAAGAATACAGATTAATAAGGCGCCCGTAGCTCAGCTGGATAGAGCATCCGCCTTCTAAGCGGATGGTCGCAGGTTCGAGTCCTGCCGGGTGCGCCATTAGGCAGCTTTGGCACAAGTAACGCAATATGGTGGGCGTAGCTCAGTTGGTAGAGCACAGGATTGTGACTCCTGTTGTCGTGGGTTCGATCCCCATCGTCCACCCCATATTCGAAGAAGGCGCCAGATTAATAGTCTGGCGCCTTTGCTTTAAAAGCTTGTTACGCGGACGTGGTGGAATTGGTAGACACACTGGATTTAGGTTCCAGCGCCGCAAGGTGTAAGAGTTCGAGTCTCTTCGTCCGCACCAATAAAGTAGCTAGTTAATAGCAGATAACGGCGCAGCACCTGAAAAGGGCTGCGCCGTTTTCGTTTCTGGATTCGATACCTCTAAGTGGCTGCATCCGATGAGCCGGTTGAGTGGCAGAATGTTGTCCTTTGGTCGTTGAAGGTTCCGGGTTTCAGCTATTGGCTGGCGTTTTTCAGGGGTGTGCTGAACGACTCCTTCTATATATAGAAGGGTTGAAGTAGAGGCCCTGGTTTGGTTCGCAATATTTGCTCTCATGGCGAGGCTCAATCCTTTGTCCCCGCCTTCACATTGCCGGCGGTTTTTTACCCGTTTTCAGTAGGGTGACTTCTTGAGTTTGACCCTCTAGAATGCATGCCCTTGATTCTGGGGTCGGAAAACGGCCGGCTAACGTCTGTGCAACGAGGAATATCCATGCAAGTTTCTGTTGAAAATACTTCTGCTCTTGAGCGCCGCATGAGCATCACCGTGCCGGCTGAGCGCATCGAGAGCCAGGTCAACAAGCGTCTGCAGCAGACTGCCCAAAAGGCCAAGATTCCAGGCTTCCGTCCTGGCAAGGTTCCAATGAGCGTGATCCGTCAGCGTTATGAGGCTGATGCGCGTCAAGAAGCAGTAGGTGATGTGATCCAGGCTTCCTTCTATGAAGCCGTTGTCGAGCAGAAACTGAACCCTGCCGGCGCTCCTTCGGTCGAGCCTAAAGTGCTGGAGAAGGGCAAGGACCTGGAGTACGTTGCCACTTTTGAAGTGTTCCCAGAGTTCACTGTTGCCGGCTTCGAAAACATCGCCGTTGAGCGCCTGAGCGCTGATGTGGCTGATGCCGACCTGGATAACATGCTGGAAATCCTGCGCAAGCAGAACGTGCGTTTTGAAGTGGCCGATCGTGCTGCGCAGAACGACGATCAACTGAACATCGATTTCGTTGGCAAGGTCGACGGTGAAGTCTTCGCCGGTGGTTCGGCCAAGGGTACCCAGCTGGTGCTGGGCTCGGGTCGCATGATTCCTGGCTTCGAAGAAGGCCTGGTAGGCGCCAAGGCGGGTGAAGAGCGCGTCCTGAATCTGACCTTCCCTGAGAACTATCAGAACCTGGATCTGGCCAACAAGGCCGCCGAGTTCACTGTGACTGTCAACAGCGTTTCCGAGCCTAAGCTGCCAGAGCTGACCGAGGAGTTCTTCGCTCAGTTCGGTATCAAGGAAGCAGGTCTGGAAGGCTTCCGCGCCGAAGTTCGCAAGAACATGGAGCGCGAACTGCGTCAGGCCATCAAGTCCAAAGTGAAGAATCAGGTCATGGACGGTCTGCTGGCCTCCAACCCGATCGAAGTGCCGAAGGCGCTGCTGGACAACGAAGTTAACCGTCTGCGCGTTCAAGCTGTCCAGCAATTCGGTGGCAATATCAAGCCGGATCAACTGCCAGCCGAGCTGTTCGAAGAGCAGGCCAAGCGTCGCGTGGTACTGGGTTTGATCGTTGCCGAGGTTGTTAAGCAGTTCGATCTGAAGCCTGATGAAGACCGCGTTCGCGAGCTGATCCAGGAAATGGCTTCGGCTTATCAGGAGCCTGAGCAGGTCGTGTCCTGGTACTACAAGAACGAGCAGCAATTGAACGAAGTTCGTTCGGTTGTGCTGGAAGAACAAGTTGTGGATACTGTTCTGCAGAAAGCTAGCGTGACCGACAAATCGGTCTCCTACGAAGAAGCGGTCAAGCCGGTAGAAGCACCTCAAGCCGACTGATTTTCTTCTCGTTCGAAGCACACACCATAAGCCAGCCTTCGCGCTGGCTTATGCGTATTCAAGACGTGACTATTTGGGAGTGACTGCAGAGCATGTTCCGTAATTCGTATATTCAGCAGAACTCTGATATCCAGGCCGCAGGCGGCCTGGTCCCGATGGTTGTCGAGCAGTCCGCTCGTGGCGAGCGCGCCTACGACATCTACTCGCGCCTCCTCAAGGAGCGGGTGATCTTTCTGGTGGGCCCTGTAGAGGACTACATGGCCAACCTGATCTGTGCGCAACTGCTGTTCCTTGAAGCGGAAAACCCGGACAAGGACATCCATCTCTATATCAACTCCCCGGGCGGTTCGGTGACAGCTGGCATGTCGATCTACGACACCATGCAGTTCATCAAGCCAAACGTTTCAACCACTTGTATTGGCCAGGCATGCAGCATGGGCGCGTTCTTGCTGACAGCCGGTGCTCCAGGCAAGCGTTTCTGTCTGCCAAACTCCCGAGTGATGATTCACCAGCCACTGGGCGGTTTCCAGGGCCAGGCGTCGGATATTGAAATCCATGCCAAGGAAATCCTCTTCATCCGTGAGCGTCTCAACACGCTGATGGCCAAGCATAGCGGGCGCACCCTGGAAGAAATCGAGCGCGATACCAATCGCGATAACTTCATGAGTGCCGAAGCTGCGCGTGAGTACGGGTTGATCGACGAAGTCATCAACCAGCGCCCCGCTTAAAATAAGCAGCTCAAAATAGGCATGGTCGGTTGTTCCGATCAGTGGCGGGCTTGAAAAAGCCCGCAATAGCCTTCATCTTGTGTTGCAAGCCTATCGGATTTGGATTGAACGAATGACTGACACCCGCAACGGCGAGGACAACGGCAAACTGCTTTATTGCTCCTTCTGTGGCAAAAGCCAGCATGAAGTGCGCAAATTGATTGCCGGCCCCTCGGTCTTTATCTGCGACGAGTGCGTCGACCTGTGCAATGACATCATCCGTGAGGAGGTGCAGGAAGCACAGGCCGAGAGCAGCGCGCATAAATTGCCTTCGCCTAAAGAAATCAGCGGCATCCTTGATCAGTACGTGATTGGTCAGGAGCGTGCAAAAAAGGTTCTAGCAGTAGCGGTGTACAACCACTACAAGCGTCTGAACCAGCGTGACAAGAAGAGTGACGACGTCGAGCTTGGCAAGAGCAACATCTTGCTGATCGGCCCTACAGGTTCGGGTAAGACGCTGTTGGCCGAAACCCTGGCTCGCCTGTTGAATGTACCTTTCACCATCGCCGATGCCACTACCCTGACCGAAGCCGGTTATGTGGGGGAAGACGTCGAGAACATCATTCAGAAGTTGCTGCAGAAGTGCGACTACGACGTAGAGAAGGCTCAGATGGGCATTGTCTACATCGATGAGATCGACAAGATTTCCCGCAAGTCTGACAACCCTTCGATTACCCGGGACGTTTCCGGCGAAGGCGTTCAGCAAGCCCTGTTGAAGTTGATTGAAGGCACGGTTGCCTCTGTTCCGCCGCAAGGTGGTCGCAAGCATCCGCAGCAGGAGTTCCTGCAGGTCGATACCCGTAACATCCTGTTCATCTGTGGTGGTGCGTTCTCCGGTCTGGAAAAGGTTATTCAAAACCGTTCCACCAAGGGCGGCATCGGTTTCAACGCAGAAGTTCGCAGCAAGGAAGAAGGTAAGAAAGTCGGTGAATCCCTGCGTGAAGTCGAACCTGACGATCTGGTCAAGTTCGGTCTGATCCCGGAGTTCGTCGGTCGTCTGCCAGTTCTGGCTACTTTGGACGAGTTGGACGAAGCGGCATTGATTCAGATCCTCACCGAACCGAAGAACGCCTTGACCAAGCAGTACGCCAAGTTGTTCGAGATGGAAGGTGTTGACCTGGAGTTCCGTACCGATGCCTTGAAGTCCGTCGCCAAGCGAGCCCTTGAACGCAAGACTGGTGCTCGTGGCCTGCGCTCCATTCTTGAAGGTGTTCTGCTCGACACTATGTATGAAATCCCCTCGCAGTCCGAGGTGAGTAAAGTAGTGATCGACGAAAGCGTCATTGAAGGCAAGTCCCAGCCACTGTACATCTATGAGAACAGTGAGCCGACGGCCAAGGCGGCGCCAGACGCGTAAGCGTCGCGCTGTTGGAATGAAAGAAGGGGCCTTCGGGCCCCTTTGTTTTTAGCGCCTTAAAGTGCTGTCTTTGAGCTTGTTTTTTTTCCAGGCAGCCCCCATCTTGGTTTCAAGCTTACTTCCATCTGTTTACGGCCTTACGGCCGCCGTAGAGGCGAAATCATGAAGACAACCATCGAATTGCCTCTCCTGCCATTGCGTGATGTTGTGGTTTATCCGCACATGGTTATCCCGCTGTTCGTGGGGCGCGAGAAGTCGATCGAAGCCCTCGAGGCAGCGATGACGGGCGACAAGCAGATTCTCTTGCTGGCGCAGAGAAACCCTGCTGATGACGATCCCGGTGAAGATGCACTCTATCGCGTAGGTACCATTGCGACTGTCTTGCAGTTGCTCAAATTGCCTGATGGCACCGTCAAGGTATTGGTTGAAGGCGAACAGCGTGGTGCTGTTGAGCGCTTCAGCGAAGTTGATGGCCATTGCCGTGCCGAAGTCTCCCTGATTGACGAAGTCGATGCTCCTGACCGTGAGTCGGAAGTGTTTGTTCGCAGTCTGCTGTCCCAGTTCGAACAGTACGTGCAATTGGGCAAGAAAGTCCCTGCCGAGGTGCTGTCGTCCCTCAATAGCATCGATGAGCCAAGCCGCCTGGTGGATACCATGGCTGCGCACATGGCGTTGAAGATCGAGCAGAAGCAGGAAATCCTCGAGATCATCGATCTGTCCGCTCGGGTCGAGCATGTCCTGGCATTGCTGGACGCCGAGATCGATCTGCTGCAAGTGGAAAAGCGCATCCGTGGTCGCGTCAAGAAGCAAATGGAGCGCAGCCAGCGCGAGTACTACCTGAATGAGCAGATGAAGGCCATTCAGAAAGAACTGGGTGATGGCGACGAAGGGCACAACGAAATCGAGGAGCTGAAAAAGCGTATCGATGCCGCAGGCCTGCCAAAAGACGCGATGACCAAGGCCCAGGCCGAACTGAACAAGCTCAAGCAGATGTCACCGATGTCTGCCGAGGCGACTGTGGTTCGCTCTTATATCGACTGGCTGGTTCAGGTGCCGTGGAAGGCACAGAGCAAGGTTCGTCTCGATCTGGCACGTGCCGAAGATATTCTCGATGCCGACCACTATGGCCTGGAAGAGGTTAAGGAACGGATTCTCGAATACCTCGCCGTACAGAAACGGGTGAAAAAGATTCGTGGCCCGGTACTGTGCCTGGTGGGACCTCCTGGGGTGGGTAAGACCTCCCTGGCGGAGTCGATTGCCAACGCTACCAACCGCAAGTTCGTACGCATGGCCCTGGGTGGCGTGCGTGACGAGGCGGAGATTCGTGGTCATCGTCGGACTTATATCGGTTCGATGCCAGGAAGATTGATTCAAAAGATGACAAAAGTGGGGGTGCGCAACCCACTGTTCTTGCTCGACGAAATCGACAAGATGGGCAGCGATATGCGCGGTGATCCGGCCTCGGCATTGCTCGAGGTGCTGGACCCTGAGCAGAACCATAATTTCAACGATCACTACCTGGAAGTCGATTACGACTTGTCCGATGTGATGTTCCTCTGCACCTCCAACTCGATGAATATTCCGCCGGCCTTGCTGGACCGGATGGAGGTGATTCGTCTGCCTGGCTACACCGAGGACGAGAAGATCAACATCGCGGTCAAGTACCTCTCGCCCAAGCAGATCCAGGCCAACGGCCTGAAAAAGGGCGAGCTGGAATTCGAGCCGGATGCGATCCGCGACATCATTCGCTACTACACCCGCGAGGCTGGTGTACGCGGCCTGGAGCGGCAGATTGCCAAGGTTTGCCGCAAGGCGGTGAAAGAGCATGCGATGGAAAAGCGCTTCTCGGTAAAGGTCACTTCCGACCTGCTGGAGCACTTCCTCGGCGTGCGCAAATTCCGCTACGGCCTGGCCGAGCAGCAAGACCAGATCGGTCAGGTGACCGGGTTGGCGTGGACTCAAGTGGGCGGTGAACTGCTGACCATCGAAGCCGCTGTGGTTCCGGGCAAGGGCCAGTTGATCAAGACCGGCTCCCTGGGCGATGTGATGGTCGAGTCGATCACTGCGGCACTGACCGTGGTGCGCAGCCGGGCCAAGAGCCTGGGCATTCCCCTGGACTTCCACGAGAAGCGCGACACCCATATCCACATGCCAGAAGGGGCGACCCCGAAAGACGGCCCCAGCGCGGGTGTAGGCATGTGCACGGCGCTGGTTTCGGCGCTGACCGGCATTCCGGT
Source organism: Pseudomonas sp. GW822-FHT06D10 (assembly GCF_058799535.1). NCBI lineage: Bacteria > Pseudomonadati > Pseudomonadota > Gammaproteobacteria > Pseudomonadales > Pseudomonadaceae > Pseudomonas > Pseudomonas sp. GW822-FHT06D10. Next base: position 80,124 of record NZ_JBXALN010000011.1, read on the forward strand.
GCGGGCTGATGTGGCAATGACGGGCGAGATCACTCTACGTGGTCAGGTATTGGCTATCGGCGGGTTGAAAGAGAAATTACTCGCCGCTCATCGGGGTGGAATCAAGACAGTGATCATTCCGGAAGAGAATGTTCGCGATTTGAAAGAAATTCCTGACAATATCAAGCAGGATCTGCAGATTAAACCGGTTAAATGGATTGACGAAGTCCTGCAAATTGCGCTGCAATACGCGCCGGAGCCCTTGCCGGATGTGGCTCCCGAGATAGTCGCAAAGGACGAAAAACGCGAGTCTGACTCTAAGGAAAGAATTAGCACGCATTAGTACGCATTAGCCTGGGGGGCTTCCTTGACAGCTTTTTAGAGCCCTTGTTATAAAGCGGCTCTTAAGTGTCTGTAGGCCATTCAGCACTCGTTTTTGCTTTCACCAAAAAACTTAGAATCATACTCATAGATATATAAGGGGACTTAGAGTGAACAAGTCGGAACTGATTGATGCTATCGCTGCATCTGCTGATCTCCCGAAAGCTGCTGCTGGCCGTGCGCTGGACGCAGTAATCGAATCCGTTACTGGCGCTCTGAAGGCCGGTGACTCTGTGGTGCTGGTTGGTTTCGGTACTTTCTCCGTAACTGATCGTCCAGCGCGTATCGGTCGTAACCCACAGACCGGTAAGACTCTGGAAATCGCTGCTGCTAAAAAGCCAGGTTTCAAAGCCGGTAAAGCACTGAAAGAAGCCGTTAACTAAGTTTCTTCAGGGTCTTTGCCCATCCGGGTCGGGGTCATGCCTGATCTGGCAGCGGGGCGCTAGTCAGCCGGTCTACCACCGGTTCACGCCGAGGGTCGCGGGTTTAACCTTCGTCCGCTCCGCCAGTTACGAGAAGGCGCATCCTCGGATGCGCCTTTCTTCTATCCGGACTCTACCCACGCTCCACGGTTGCTCAAATTGAAGTACAACCGTTTCTGGGGGACGCATGCTGCAGAATATCAGGGACAATTCACAAGGCTGGATTGCCAAAACCATCATCGGGGTTATCGTCGCGCTGTTGGCGTTGACGGGATTCGATGCCATTTTCAAGGCCACTACCCACAATCAGGACGCGGCCAAGGTCAACGGTGAGGAAATCACTCAGAACGAGTTGAGCCAGGCCGTCGACATGCAACGTCGTCAGTTGATGCAGCAGCTGGGCAAAGACTTCGATGCCTCCCTGCTGGACGAGAAGATGCTGCGCGAAGCTGCTCTCAAAGGGCTGATCGACCGCAAGCTGTTGCTGCAAGGTGCGCAGGATTCCAAGTTCGCGTTCTCCGAGGGTGCGCTGGACCAGGTCATTCTGCAAACGCCGGAATTCCAGGTTGATGGCAAGTTCAGCCCCGAGCGTTTCGACCAGGTGATCCGTCAACTGGGTTACACCCGCCTGCAATTTCGCCAGATGCTGACTCAGGAAATGCTGATCGGCCAGGTACGCGCCGGTCTGGCAGGCAGCGGTTTTGTCACCGACGCCCAGGTGCTGGCATTCGCCCGTCTGGAAAAGCAGACCCGTGACTTCGCTTCCCTGACCATCAAGGCCGACCCGGCAGCGGTAAAGCTGACCGACGATGAGGTCAAGGCGTACTACGACCAGCACGCCAAGGAGTTCATGACTCCGGACCAGGTGGTGATTGATTACATCGAATTGAAGAAGGCCGCCTTCTTCGATCAGGTCAGCGTCAAGGACGAGGACCTGCAAGCGTTGTATCAGAAGGAAATTGCCAACCTGTCCGAGCAACGCCGCGCCGCGCACATCCTCATCGAAGTCAATGACAAGGTGAATGAGGCCCAGGCCAAGGCCAAGATCGAAGAGATCCAGGCACGTCTGGCCAAGGGCGAAAGCTTCGAGGCACTGGCCAAGGAGTTCTCCCAGGACCCGGGTTCGGCCAGCAACGGCGGCGACCTGGGTTTCGCAGGTCCTGGCGTCTATGACCCAACCTTCGAGAAAGCCCTGTACGCCTTGAACAAGGACCAGGTATCGGCGCCGGTACGTACCGGCTTCGGTTTCCACCTGATCAAGCTGCTGGGTGTCGAAGCGCCGGAAGTGCCGAGCTTCGCCAGCCTCAAGGGCAAGCTGACCCGGGATCTGAAGACCCAGCAGGTCGAGCAGCGTTTCGTCGAGGCCACCAAGCAACTGGAAGACTCGTCGTTCGAAGCGTCCGATCTGGCACAACCGGCCCAGGACCTGAAGCTGACTGTCCACACTTCCGCGCCATTCGGCCGTGAAGGTGGTGACGGCATCGCAGCCAACCGCGCGGTGATACAAGCGGCGTTCAGCACCGAAGTCCTCGATGAGGGTGCCAATAGCACCGCCATCGAACTGGACCCGGAAACCGTGGTAGTGCTGCGTGCCAAGGAGCACCGCAAACCTGAGCAACTGCCACTGGAAAGCGTTGCCAGTGCCATTCGCACGCAATTGGCCAAAGAGCACGCCAGTGCCGCGGCCAAGACCAAGGCTGAAGAGCTGATCGCCAGCCTGCGCGACGGCAAGACCGCGCTGAACAAGCCGGTGGATGGCCAGGACTGGAAAGTCGCGCACGCCGTGACCCGTGGCCAGGAAGGGATCGATCCGACCGTGCTGCAGGCGCTGTTCCGCATGACCAAGCCTGAGTCCAAGGACAAACCGACCTTCACCAACGTGACCCTGCCTAATGGCAACCTGTTGGTGCTGCAGCTCAATGGTGTCAACGAAGCCGCTGCTCCGACCGAGGAAGAGAAGGCTCAATACCGTCGCTTCCTGGCCTCACGGGTAGGGCAGCAAGACTTTGCCGCCTACCGCAAGCAGCTGGAAAACCAGGCGGACATCAAGCGTTACTGATGCCTGACCCACAGTGTTGAAAAGACCCCGGCCGCAATGCCGGGGTCTTTTTTTCGGCTGGAAAAAACCTCAGCCAAGGGCGTTCTTCCAGCGTTTGCGTGCATGCAGGTACGCCGCCTGATCGTTGTAGCCCAACTGCAGGGCAATCTGGGCCCGGGATTCGCCTTGCAGTTGCAGATGCATTTCCAGCTCGGCGCGGGTCTGGTCGAGCAATTCGCGAAAGCTCAACCCCTGTTCGTCCAGGCGTCGCCGCAGCGTTCGCGGGGTTTGATGCAGTTGCGCGCAAAGGCTTTCCAGGGTTGGTGAGTGGCCGGCGGCCAGGGCCTGGCGACAAGCCGCTGCCACCTTGGCGGCCCAACCGCTCTGTCGCCGGTGCAGGGCCACCCGTCGATCCAGCTCCTCGCTCAGCAGTTCCAGCATGCCGGCGTGGCGGGTTTGCAGCGGCAGTTGCAGGGTTTGCGGGTCGAAGTAGAAGCGGTTGGCCGGGCAATCGAATTCGATCCGCTCGCCGAACCAGTGATGGTACTGCGCGTGATAGGCCGGGCGCGGATGGCTGAAGCAGGCCAGTACCGGCTGCACTGCAAGGCCGGTGCCACGGCGCAACTGAGTGATGGACATGACGCCATAGTGCTCGATCAGGTAGCGGCCGAGTTGCGCCGATGTGTCGATATCAACCTCGACACCGGCCCCCCGGGTATCCGCCACCAGCTGTACCCGGTCGGTATCCGAACCCAAGGGCGCGTAGCGCACCCAGAACGCCATGGACGCGGCGACATCCGGACAGTACAGGCTGGCGTGGGCGATCACGTGCCAGTCCTGGGGGGTGAAGCGTTCGAACAGCTTGAGGCCGATGGCCGGCTCCAGCGCTGCCGCGGCGCGCCACAGCTGCTCCAGCTGCAGCAGGTTGTAGTCCTGCTGGGGGCCGGTGTTCTGGTCATCGAGAAAGCGTTGCAGGACTTCACCCAGGCGCCCGCGATGGAAACGCGGGGCCATGCCCTTGGCCGGATCTCGCGGAATTCTGTCCAGTTCGCGCATAGAGCGGGCTGCCTTGCTGATCTCTAATGGTGGGGCGTTGCCCACAAGGATAAGAGCGAGAATGCCATGAACCACGACCTGCTGACCAACAACCCGCTGCTGATCGTTTCGGCGATCTTTGTGTTTTTCATCCTCCTGGAAATCGCCTGTTCGGCCTTTCGCCAACGCCGCGGCCAGCGCCGTGATGTGTTGATCGAGGCGGTGGGCTCAAGCCTGTTGCTCGGTGTGACCTTTCCCCTGGTGATGTGGGCCAGCGGCGCGCTCATGCAGCTATCGCTGCCCGAAGCAAAGGGAGCACTGGTACAGATCCCCTGGGTACTCGGCCTGCTGCTGTTCCTGGTCTTCGATGACATGACCCAGTACTGGTGGCACCGCTTGACCCACCGCGTACCGGCGCTGTACGCGTTGCATCGCGCGCACCATTCGGCGCCCTACATGAGCATTCGCATCGTCTACCGCAACAACAGCTTCTATTACCTGCTGATGCCCAGCATCTGGTTCTCGGGAGTGCTGATTTATCTGGGGCTGGCGCCGGTCTACTACGGTTACCTGATTCTCAAGATGACGGTGATCTTCGCCGCTCACAGCAGTGTGGCCTGGGATGACAAGCTGTACCGCATCGGTTTTCTGCGGCCGCTGATGTGGTTGCTGGAGCGGATTTTTTCTACGCCGTCCACCCATTCGGCGCACCACGGCCTGAGCGCCGAGGATGGCGTGACCCATTACAAGGGCAACTTCGGCAACCTGCTGTTCCTCTGGGATGTGCTGTTTGGTACGGCGAAGATCACTCGGCGTCGGCCCGTTGCCTATGGCATCGAACACTTGGCACCCGTGAGCTGGACGCAAGAGTTGTTCTGGCCGCTGGTACGCAGCCGTAAAGCCCGCGCCAGTGCAGGGGCGAGGGTAGAGGGCGCCTTGCCGGCGAACCCTGCTTCGCAAGGCTAGGCATTCTTTCACGAGCCCTGGTGCTGGAGCCCCGGCCACCCGAGCCGGGAGCCGGATTTCAAGCCCGGGCAGGGAAGCCTTGGCGCCGGGCGTTCACCGCCACCAGCAGGGTCACCAGCAACAGGGCGGCAATCACCCAGGGGAAGGTGGCCACGCCCGGCCCCTGTAGCAGCAACGCGCCGCCCAGGCCGCCACCGGCGATTGCCAGGTTCCACAGGGTCACCAGCATCGACTGCGCGGTATCGGCGTGCTCGCCGGCGGCCTTGGCCAGCGCAGTCTGCAGCAAGGTGGCCATGCCGCCAAAGGACAGCCCCCAGATAGCGATTGCCCCATAGATTGCCAGTGGCCGGTCGCCGAGCAGGCCCAGCAGCAGGGTCGAGCCGATAAACAGCAGACAGCTGGCCAGTACCAGCTCACGCAGCCAGCGGTCGATCAGCAGGCCCACCAGCCAGATGCTCAGCAAGGCGGCCAGGCCGAACACCAGCAACACCCGCTCGATTTCCCCGCCAAGCCCGGCCGGCTCAAGAAATGGCGCGATGTAGGTGTAGAGAATGTTGTGGCCCAGCACATAGGCGAAGGTCACGAACAGCACCGGCCGGATCCCCGGCAGGGTCAGGACACGACTCAGCGACAGGCGCTTCTGCGCCCGCAGCCCGGGGAAATCCGGCACTTGCACCAGTACCCAGCCGATCAGGCCCAGGGTCAGCAGAGTCATCACGGCGAAACTCATGCGCCAGCCCAGCAGGGCGCCCAGCCAGGTCCCGGCGGGCATGCCCACCGACAGCGCCAGCGGCGCGCCGAGCATGGCCAGGGTAATCGCCCGGCCCTGCAAGTGTGGCGCCACCATGCGGCTGGCATAACCTGCCACTAGGGCCCAGAGCAAGCCGGCGAAGACTCCGGCAAAGAAGCGCGCCACCAGGATCAGGCTGTATTCGGTGGAGAGGGCCGTGATGCTGTTGACCACGGCGAAACCGCCGATGGCGATCAGCAGCAGGGGCCGGCGCCGCCAGCCCTGGGTGAGGAGGATCAGCGGAATGGCCGCCAGCAGTGAGCCCAGGGCGTAGACGGTCACCAGTTGGCCGATCAGCGCTGCAGACACGCCCAGGTCGGCACTCATCTGCGGTAGCAGGCCGGCGGGCAGGGTTTCGGTCATCAGGGTGATGAACCCGGCAGTGGCCAGGGCCAACAGGCCGCCGACAGGCAGGCGTTCGTGGGTTGTGGCAGGTACTTGCAAGGGTTCGCAGGCATTGACGCAATTGCTCATGGAAAGGCCCCGATGGGTGGGTTTGGAAGTAAGGGGCCTAGGGTAGGGCGCTGTTCATGGCGGAAAAATAGGCTAAGGTTCCGAACTTATCGGACACAGGTGTCCTTAATTTCGGAGCGGCGCGATGGACTGGCTCGGCAGTATCCCGGTGTTTATGCAGGTGGCGGAAACCCGCAGCTTCACCGAAGCGGGGCGCCTTCTGGGAGTCTCTTCCTCGGCGGTTGGCAAAAGTATCGCCCGTCTGGAGGAGCGCCTGGAGACTCGTCTGTTTCATCGCACCACCCGCAGCATCAGCCTCACCGCCGAAGGCGCCGGATTCCTCGAACGCTGCCGCAGGATCGCCGCCGAAGTCGAGGCGGCGGAGTTCCAGCTATGTGACTCTTCCAGCGCGCCGGTGGGCAAGCTGCGGGTCAGCGCGCCGCAGGTCCATGGGTTGTTGATGCCGGTACTGGCCGAGTTCATGCAACGCTATCCGCAGATCGAGCTGGATATCGACCTCTCCGATCGCATGGTGGATGTGGTGGAAGAGGGTTTTGACCTGGTAGTGCGCACCGGCAACCCCAAGGACTCGCGGTTGCTGGCCCGGCAGCTGGGGCGCTTTCGCATGGTGCTGGTGGGCAGCCCCGGCTATTTCCAGCAGCGCGGCGTGCCGCAGACCCCGCAGGAATTGCGCAGTCACTCCTGCCTGCGGCATACCTTTCACCACACCGGCAAGCTCGAGGCCTGGCCCTTCAAGGTTCAAGCGGATGCGCCGGAGCCGGTGCTGCCCACTCGCCTGACCAGCAGCTCCATCGAGGCGGTGGAGCACGCGGCGCGCAGCGGGCTGGGCATTGCCTGCCTGCCGGACTTCATGGTCCAGGCCGCGGTGCGCCGTGGCGAGTTGCAAACCGTGCTCGACCCATACCTGGAGCACAACGGTGCCTTCTGGGTGTTGTGGCCCTCGAGCCGACATGCAGCGGCCAAGCTGCGGGTGTTGATCGAGCACTTGAGCGAGCGACTTTTTCCGGCAAACAGTGGTCAGTAAACTGATGAGAAATTTAAGGCACCAATTACCCGCGCTGCGGGACGCTGATCTGTTGCACAATACGCGCCGGAGCGTTTTCCTCAGGATTCTCGATGTTTAAATCATTTCATCTGCGCGCCACGGCCGGGGTGTTGCTGCTGTCTGCGGTGGCCGGCTGTTCGTCGCACAAGACCGCCATCTACGAGCACGAAAGCTTCGATGATTCCGGCACGTTTTCGCGCAATTACCCGGTGAGCGATGCCGCCTCCTGTGAGGCCGCGCGGCGTGCCCTGCTCAGCCAGGGCTACATCATCACCAGCAACGATCCGAAGCTGGTCAGCGGCCACAAGAGCTTCCAGCAGACCGGCGAGACCCACCTGGAAATCAGCTTCAACGTGGTTTGTGCCCAGGACGGCAGCGGCGACCAGCGTTCGACGATGTTCGCCAACGCCCTGCAGGACCGCTATGCGCTGAAGAAGGTGAACAACTCGGCCAGCCTCGGCGTGGGCGTCCTGGGCTCGGTGTCGATGCCGATCGGCTCTACCGATGATTCGATGGTCAAGGTGGCCAGCGAAACCGTGTCCTCGGCCAAGTTCTATGACCGCTATTTCGCCCTGGTGGAGTTGTTCCTGCCCCAGGAAGCGAAGAAGGCGGCGCATATTGAAGAGAAACCCAAGGCCGATCTCGGGGTTCCCGAGAACAAGCCCGAGGCGCCAGCCAAGCCCGAGCCCAAGGCGCAGCCAGTGGTCGAGCCTGCCCCTGTGGCCGCGCCGGCACCCGCCACCGAGCCTGAGCCTGCGGTCTCGCAACCCCTGGCTCCTCCGGCCGAGGCGGCGCCGATAGTGCCGGCAGCCAGCAGCGAGCCAGCGCCCGCCACGCAAACCGTCACACCGCCACCGGCCAGCAACCTGCCGCCGCCCAGCGAGCCGATTCCGGCCCTGCCGAGCAGCGGGCACTAAGGCTCCTAGACCGAGCTCGGGTCGACTTTTTCAGCGTCGATCCGATAGCGGCTCAAGGCTTCGCCGACCTGGCTGTAGGGTATCTCCCCGTCATCGGCCAGGGCTTTCAACGCCGCCAGGGCGATGAAATGCCGGTCCACCTCGAACAACTGCCGCAGGTTTTCCCGGGTATCGGACTGGCCGAAGCCGTCGGTGCCCAGGGCGACGAAGCGCCGACCCTCGACGAAGGGGCGGATCTGGTCGGCGAACAGTTTCATGTAGTCGGTGGCCACCACCAGCGGGCCTTGATGGCCTTCCAGGCATTGCTCGACATAGGCCGCTCGCCGAGGCTGCTGCGGATGCAGCAGGTTCCAGCGCTCCGCCGCCAGGCCCTGGCGGCGCAGTTCGGTGAGGCTGGTGGCACTCCAGATGTCGCTCTGCACCCCGAAGTCTTTCTCCAGCAGCTGCCCGGCGGCGATCACCTCGCGCAGGATCGAGCCGCTGCCCATCAGTTGCACCCGCGGGGCTTTGGCGCCCTGGGCGGTGCTTGAGCTGAAGCGGTACAAGCCCTTGAGAATGCCTTCGCGAGCACCTTCGGGCATGGCCGGTTGCGGGTAGTTTTCGTTGAGCAGGGTGATGTAGTAATACACATCCTCCTGCTGCACATACATGCGCTGCATGCCTTCATGGATGATCACCGCCAGTTCATAGGCGAAGGTCGGGTCGTAGGAGATGCAGCAGGGGATCACCGAGGCGAGGATATGGCTGTGGCCGTCGTCGTGCTGCAGGCCTTCGCCCATCAGCGTGGTGCGCCCGGACGTGGCGCCCAGCAGGAAGCCCCGGGCCCGCGCATCGCCGGCGGCCCAGGCCAGGTCACCGATCCTTTGGAAGCCGAACATCGAATAGAAGATGTAGAAGGGCAGGGTCATGACCTGGTGGTTGCTGTAGGAGGTACTGGCGGCGATCCATGAGGAAATCGCCCCGGATTCGTTCAGGCCCTCCTGCATGATCTGGCCGTCCTTGCTCTCCTTGTAGTAGCTCAGTTGCCCGGCATCCTGTGGGGTATAGAGCTGGCCCACCGCCGAGTGGATGCCGATCTGGCGGAACAGGCTTTCCATGCCGAAGGTGCGCGACTCGTCAGGCACGATCGGCACCACCCGCTTGCCGATCTGCGGGTCCTTGAGCAGGGTGCCGAGGATGCGCACGAAGGCCATGGTGGTGGAGATCGCCCGGTCGCCGGTGTCCTTGAGCTGGGTGGCGAAGGCTTCCAGGGCCGGGATCTGCAGCGGTGCGCAGTCGTTGTAGCGAGCCGGCACATAGCCCCCCAGGCGGCTGCGACAGGCTGCGAAGTAACGGCCTTCCGTGCTGTCCGCCGTGGGCTTGAGGTAGGGCATTTCAGCCAGTTGCTCATCGCTGACCGGCAGTTCGAAGCGATCACGGAAGGCCTTCACTGCCTCGGCCCCCATCTTCTTCAACTGGTGGTTGATGTTCTGGCCTTCGCCGGCCTCGCCCATGCCGAAGCCCTTGACGGTTTTCGCCAGGATCACCGTGGGCCGGCCGCTGTGGCGTACTGCGGCGGCATAGGCGTTGTAGACCTTGAGCGGGTCGTGGCCGCCCCGGGAGAGCTTCCAGATCTGCTCGTCCGAGAGATCGGCCACCAGCTCCAGCAATTGCGGGTACTTGCCGAAGAAATGCTCGCGCACATAGGCGCCGTTCTGCGACTTGTAGTTCTGATAGTCGCCATCCACGCACTCCATCATGCGCTGGCGCAGCAGGCCGCTGCGGTCCTTCTCCAGCAGCGCGTCCCAGCCGCTGCCCCAGATCACCTTGATCACGTTCCAGCCGGCGGCGCGGTACAGGCTTTCGAACTCCTGGATGACCTTGGCGTTGCCCCGTACCGGGCCATCGAGGCGTTGCAGGTTGCAGTTGACGACGAAGATCAGGTTGTCGAGTTTCTCCCGCCCGGCCAGGGAAATCGCCGCCAGGGATTCGGGCTGGTCCATTTCGCCGTCGCCGAGGAAGGCCCAGACCTTGCGCCCCTGGTGCTGCTTGAGCCCGCGCAGCTCCAGGTAGCGCATGAAACGCGCCTGATAGGCCGCGGTGATCGGCCCCAGGCCCATGGATACAGTGGGGAACTGCCAGAAGTCCGGCATCAGCCTGGGGTGCGGATAGGAGGAAATGCCCTGGCCGTCGGCCTCGCGGCGGAAGTTGTCGAGCTGGGCGGCGCTGATCCGGCCTTCCAGGTAGGCGCGGCCGTAGATGCCTGGGGAGGAGTGGCCCTGGATGTACACCATGTCACCGTCGAAGCTGTCGCTGCGGCCGCGGAAGAAATGATCGAAACCCACGTCGTAGAGCACGGCTGCCGAAGCATAGGTGGCGATGTGGCCGCCCACGCCCGAATGCTTGCCGGCGCGCAGCACCATGGCCATGGCGTTCCAGCGGATCATCGCGTTGAGCTTGCGCTCGGTCTCCAGGTCGCCGGGGTAGGGCAGCTGCCGATCGGGGGCAATGGTGTTGATGTAGGGCGTGGTCACCCGGCCATGGAAGTCGCCGTGGCGTGCCACGTCGAAATCCAGCAACTGGTCGATCAGGTAATGGGCCCGCGGGCGACCTTCCACCGTCAGCACCGACTCCAGAGAGTCGAGCCACTCGCGGGTTTCCTGGGGATCGTTATCGAGGGTTGCACTGTTGTTCTGGGTCATACCTGGCTCCGTGTTGGGCGGGGTTCCAGCGCGCGGATTCTTGTGGAATCGGAGGGTATTCGGCGCCGGGAAAAGTAATTGCAATTGCAACTACATGGCCGAATCTATCCCGGCATGCGCTACTATTGCAACCCTTCTTCAAACCTTCGGATGGTGTGGCATGTCTTCAAAAGAGCCCGATGTCTGGTTCCGTTTTGTCAGGGCTCACCGGACGGTGATTCGCGAAATCGAGCGCCGCCTGGCCCAGGCCGGCTTGCCGGCGTATGCCTGGTACGACGCCCTCTGGGGCCTGGAAAGCGGCGCCGAAGGTACCCGGCGCATGCACGAATTGGCCGATGTGCTGGCCATCGAGCGCTACAACCTCACACGCCTGGTGGACCGCCTGGAAAAAGACGGCCTGGTGCAGCGCTCGCGCTGTGAGGGCGATGGTCGCGCGGCCTTTGTCAGCATCACCGACGAAGGGCGAAAGCTGCGCAAGAAGATGTGGAAAATCTACGAGGCGACAGTGGCCGAGCTGTTTCTCTCGCAACTGGACAGCGAGCAGAAACACGCCTTTGCCGATGCCCTGGAGCGCACCGCGACCCTGGCCCGGGCGGCGGCCAACGGTGGCGACACTGGCTCCAGGGGCTGAGCCTAGCACCGTCAGGGCAGGCCATAGGTTGCCATGGCCTGTTCCACGCATTGCATGGGCAATTGCCCAGCGTCTGCCAGGCTCTTGAGTGCCAGCACGGCGATCCAGCGTGCCTCGGGGCAGCGGCCGCGTCGCGGGTCGCGGGCGGCATCGAAGGAGTCGGTGCCCAGGGCCACCAGCTCGGCCTTGAGGTGAGGGCGTAGCTGTTCGGCCACCGCCTGGCCGTAGCCAGTCACTGCAATCACGGGCGCCGAGTCATCCGCCAGGCAGCGCTGCAGGTGTGAGCCGCGCTTCTCCTGCCCAGGATGCAGGCGATTCCAATGCTGCGCCGCAGCCGCTTCCCTCGCCAGGCGGGTGTAGCTGGGGCAACTCCAGAGCTGGCTGGCCACCTTCCAATCACGCTGCAGCAGATCCGCCGCGGCCCTGACCTGAGCAAACGCCCGGCCGGCGCCCAGCAGGCGCACGCGCCCCGCCGCTGGGTGGGCAGTGGTGTCCGTCACTTTGTACATGCCCTGCAATGCGGCTTGCCGTTGCTCGGGCGTCAGTTCCAGTTGCAGCTCATGGTCATGCAGGGCCAGGTAGTAGAAGCCTGGCTGGCCTTCGATATACAGGCGTTGCAGGGCCTCCAGGACAATCGCCTCGGCCTCTGCGCCAGTGGCCGGGTCGAATGGCAGGCAGTGCGGGTTGTGGGCCAGCCACAACGCCAGTGACGGGTCGGCACCCTTGGGCCATGGGGAGGTTTGGGTCTCACTGTCGTTGCACAGGATGCCCCGCGCCGCGGTCTCGGCGCTGACCGCGCACAACTGCGCCGAAGAACTGCAGCGGTGCAGATAGAGCAGGGGTTTTTCCGCGCTGTCGGTGGAGAACCACAATGGCCAGGCGCTGATCCGGGTACTCCTTTGTGGTGCGCTGTGGCTGCGCACCACAAAGGACTGGCGTGCGGTGCGCCGGTCCAGCTCCAGGGTATTGGCCATCTCCAGCACGGTGTTGAGTGGTGAACCGCCAGGGGGGCGGGCGCTCCTGAGCAGGTCCAGGCAGGCCTGGGCCGCCTGTTGCGCGAGGGCCTTGTGGCGAGTGGGGAAAAGTGAGGATGGGTTCATGCTCGGCGCCGTCCGCAAGGGGGGAGAGCGGCTACCCTAACGGATTGGTAAATATGATTGCAATTGCAATCGTTGCAATTGCATCTGTGTTCGAAGGTTAAATTCCTCACGGCCTGTTACGTTTTAATGATAGAAATCCTGACCTGGGGGGTAGTATTTTTTCTGTCATCCCGGCACTTTATGCTGATCCCGGTGGTCATTAGGCACAGGGCTATTGAACAAGGTCTTTCAACAACGGAAAAAGGAGTCCGCCATGGACGAATACCAAGAGGAACTGCTGGAGTATCAGGCTTTCGAGCTGGATCCTCTGGAACCTGCAGAAGACGCCACCGAGCTGTAACGCCGGTGGCGTTTTTTTTACCGTTTCTCTAGCCGAATTGTCGGTGGCTGCGGCGAAAATCCCCGGGGGTCTGGCCATTCCAGCGCTTGAAGGCCCGTTGAAACGCCTCGGCTGAGGCAAAGCCCAGCAGATAGGCAATCTCCCCGAACGCCAGTTCAGTATCGCGAATGTAGGTCATGGCCAGGTCGCGGCGGGTGTCATTGAGAATCGCCCGGAACTGCGTCCCTTCTTCCGCCAGCTTGCGCCGCAGGGTCCAGGTCGGCAGCTTCAGGCGCATCGCCACTTCTTCCAGGTCCGGCTCGCGGCCGCCATTGAGCAACGGCCCCAGCATCTGAATGATGCGTTCGCGCAGGCTGCGGGTGCGGGTCAGTTGTTCCAGTTCTCTCTCGCACAACTGCACCAGATGCCGCCAGGTGCTCGGGCAATGCTGCGGGTTGCGCAGGCCCAGGCTGGCCTGGCTCAGGCGCAGCTGGTTCTGTTCGGCGCCGAACTGGATAGGCGTGGGGCCGAGTACCGCATAGGCCTCGTGGTAGTCCGGGCGCTGGAATTCGATATCGATCTGTTCGGCGTGGATCGCCTGGTCGGCGACGCTGGACAACTGATGCAGCCAGCCGGAGATGATCGAGTCCACCACGAAGCGGTTGTAGGCGTTGTACGGGCTGATGGAGTAGAAGCACAACCAGGCGCCGCTGGCATCCTCGTGAAAGCTCGACTGGCCGCGATAGTTGGAGCCATACAGAGCTTCGAAGCGGGTCAGGCAGCGGGCGGCTTCGCGCACGGTGGGGGCCTGGGCTGCGGTCACTCCGGCCAGGCCGGCCTGGCTCAGCCGGCTCAGGCGGCCCATGCGCAAGCCCAGGGCCGGGTCTCCGGTCAGCTGGATCGCCCCGTGGCCCAGGCGCATGTAGCGCGGGATTGACAGCCGCGCTCCGGCTTCGCCCAGGCGCGCGGCGTCCAGGGCGTACTGTTCCAGCAGGGGGGTGGGGTCCTGCCCGTAGCTGAGGACCGCGTCCACCAGGCTATGGACGAAGCCCACCGACAAGTCGCCCAGGCGCATCGGTGGGGTTTTCATTGGCCTACAACCAGATGTTCAGCAGGCGGGCGCCGCGGTTGCCGTCGTCGGCAAAGGTCTGGCCGTTGCTGTTGATGAAACTCTGGCCACTGCTGCGTTGGTCCCAGAACTGGCCGCGCAGGAACACGCTGACCCCGGCGCTGGCCAGGCTGCTGGGTGCACGCGCAGTCAGTGTCAGGCGATGCCAGGCCTCCCCCTCGCTGACTTCCTCGGGCTTGAGGCTGACTTCGCTGGGGGTGGCGATGCTCTTGTATCCGCGCCAGGGTTTGTCCCAGCCATCACGGCCCATGACAAAGGCCGGGACCGCCACCAGTTGGGCGTGCTGGTCATTGAGCTTGCGGTAGTTGTCGGGGTACCAGCTGTCGCTGCCGATCAGCACACCGAGGCGCCCGGCCGGGGTGTCGATAACCTCCAGCGCTTTGTCGGCATCGCCCTTCACGTAGCCGCTTTCGGCGTAGGTCGGGTAGATCTGCCGCTGGGGCTGGCCCATGGGCAGGCCATCGCTGCCAAACACCAGGCTGCTGTTGTACAGGGCGCCGCTGCCGATCTGCAGGTTGCCCTGGCTGACACTGGGTTCTGGAAGAATGATGCTGCCGGCCACCAGGGTCACATGAAACTCCTTGGCCAGGCCGCCGAACAGCGACTGATAGTCCCGAGCCATCCTCTTGGCCTTCATGCGCAGGTACGCATCGTCCAGGCGGCTGTCACCCCTGGCGCTGATCAGCGCCTTGAGAAACGGCAGCGGGTTGCTCACCGCCAGCCAGTTCATTGCCTCTTTCAGAGAGGTGGCCTGATACAGCTCATTCTTTTCACCACTGACCATCAGCCAGGTGCCGACATGCTCGGGCAGCACGACGATGGTTTTGTCATTGACCAGGCCCTTGTCACGGGCTTGCTGCATGTAGGCCGCAAGCTTGCGATGCAGGCGCTCGATGCTCTGGTAGTCGGTGGGGAACAGCTCGGGCTGGATTGCCAGCAGGTTGCCGTGGTCGGCAGGCACACCCTGGTCCACCGCGAGCTGGATACGCAGGTCCGACAGGTAGTGCGCACCTGGACGATCACGAGTCCAGATGGCGTAGCTGGTGATGGCGGCAAGCAGGGCCAGGGTGAGGGTGATGTAGAGAAGTTTGCGCATGGGAAAACAGTCAGCGGCCGTGTGCTGGATCGTGACATTTCTCGGATATTTGGGCCAAAGGTACAGGAAAACAGTGTGTTAGAGCGGTTTTTTGCATGAAATGGGTCTTTTTCCGTGGCGTTTCGGGCTTTTCCCTGGGCTGCGCCTGCGATGTCGCCTCAGGGGGGAGAGGGCTGGCAGGGTGCTGCGGTCCTGCGTCGAGCGCGTCAGGTTTAGTGCAGTTGCCCCTACTTTCGTCAAAGTTTGAGGTTTTGCACGTTGATGGGTTGTTCGACAATGAAGCAATCTTGAAAGTTCTTCGGGACTTATCCGAAGAGGTTCAGTAGTGGCGAACTAACAGTTCCAAAGTGGACTGCTGGGTCATTCATAACAGTTGTTAAAAAAACCAGCGGTCCAAGGGGCCACTTATCAGTTGTAGCCGCCGTTTCGGCCCAATTGGTTGTTTTGCTATCGAAGTATGTCTTTCTATTGAAGTTCGCCTCCACTCATTTTCTTCAAAGGATGAAGTGATGAACTCCATAGAAAAGGAACTTGATTGCGGTCGCTCCGTAACTGACCAGCAAAAGATCGAAGAAGTCACCCGCCAAATTACCGAGCATGGTAACGAACTACGCAGACGCTATCCTGTCCTGAACTATCAGAACGCCCTGGGTGCAAGTGCCATGGCTGTTTCGGTGACAGTTATGGTGGTGACTGGTGTGTTGTATGTGAAGGGCATCATGCCCGCGTGGTTGTGCATCTTGGTAAACGCGCTGTCGACCTCGATCATTCATGAACTTGAACATGACCTGATTCACCGTCTGTATTTCCGGAAACAGCCTCTGGCCCATAACTTCATGATGCTGCTGTGCTGGCTGACGCGCCCGGGAATGCCCAGCCCCTGGCTCAGGCGCGGCCTGCACTTTCATCATCACAAGGAATCCGGAACCGCCACCGATGTCGAGGCCTGGATCACCACCAGCGGCAACCCCTGGGGCATTCTCAGGCTGCTGAAGCTGATGGATGGCTTCCTGTTCGGCTTTGTGAATGCGGTCTGCGCGCCGGGCTGGCGGCAGAAAATGAAACTGCTGGCCAGGATCATTCGCCTCAATACCCCCTTCGGGCTCCTGTACTGGGGCAGCTGGTATGTGTTCCTGGGTTATCACTTGTCTACCTGGCTGGGCGGCCTGGCAGGAGTGCCGCCACCAAGTTCGCCGTTAGTGCTGCAAGTGATGAACGTGATTGATTGTGCAGTGGTCATTGTTGTTGCGCCGAATATGATTCGACAATTCTGCCTGTATTTCATCAGTTCCAATATGCATTATTACGGTGATGTTGCGCCACGCAATGCTCTACAACAAACCCAAGTAATGAACCATTGGCTGCTGTGGCCGTTCCAGTTGTTCTGTTTCAACTTTGGCAGTACTCACAGTATTCATCATTTTGTCGTGAAAGATCCTTTTTATCTTCGACAGATGACGGCGTCCTATGCCCATGAAGTCATGGCGAAGGCCGGAGTTCGTTTCAATGACTTCGGTACCTACAAGCGCGCAAATCGTTTCAAGTTGGATACGGTCCACTTTCAGTCCAGAGGCTGAAGGTCTTTTTCACCTTTATTGTTCTTGTTATCACAGGTTTGCATTGCCATTGACGAATGCAACCGGCCTCTTGGTTTCGGTTTTTAACTCATGCTGACCCTGGCCGACTCTCGCCAGGGCGGCATGACGATGGATGGGAGTTTTGAGAATGGAAGCGCAAGGAACATGTGCGAAGGGTTTCGAAGCCGTGCTGCACGCCTTCGAGGCAATGTTCGATGATCCCCAGGAGCGCGGTGCCGGGCTCTGTGTGCAGGTCGGCGGCCAGACCGTGGTCGACCTGTGGGCCGGCGTGGCGGACCTGGAGGGCAACAAGCCGTGGCACCACGGCACCCTGGCCAATACCTTCTGCACCATCAAGCCCTTGGCCGCAGTGGCTGCCCTGATGCTGGTGGAGGAGGGCAAGCTGGAGCTCGACGCGCCGGTGGCCCGCTACTGGCCCGAGTTTGCCCAGGGCGGCAAGGGGCGGGTCACCGTGCGCCAGGTCATGACCCACACCTCCGGCATACCGGCGCTGCGCGGGCCCAATCACAACGCCATGATGTATGACTGGGAGCACATGGTTGAGATCCTGGCTGCCGAGCCATTGTGGTGGCAGCCAGGAACCGGGTTGGGGTATGCCACCACTATCTTTGGCTGGGTCATCGGTGAATTGATTCGCCGGGTCGACGGTCGAGAGCCTTGCACCTTCATCCACGAGCGGATCACCCGGCCCCATGACCTGGAGGTTTACCTGGGGGTCGAGGAACAGGATTTTGAGCGTATCGCGCATTTCGATGCCGCCGAGGGGCGGGTGGGCGACTACTACTCGGAGGACCTGCGCAAGGTGATCATTGCCGAGCCGGAGCATGTCGCGACCCTGGCCTTTACCAACCCGGGCATGGTGCCCCGGCGCACCTGCGACCCCCGCTGGTGGGCCTATCGGCAGCCGGGGGTCAACGGCCACAGCACCGCCCATGGCCTGGCCGGCTTTTACAGCGCATTGCTGGGGGGCCGCCTGATCGGGCCCGACCTGTTGAGTGAGTTCACCCGCGAGCACAGCAATGACATGGATCGCATCTGGCGACGCCCCATGCGCTATGGCCTGGGCTGCATGATGGAGCAACCGGCTGATCCGGCTGCCTCCCTCGGCATGGGGCCCGAGACTTTCGGTCATATCGGCCTGGGCGGCCCGATCAGTTTTGCCGACCCCGAGCGCGAGGTGAGCTTCGGCTTTGTCACCACCACCTCGGGCCGGCACACCATGATCGATCCCCGCCCGCAGCAACTGGCCGCGCTGGCCTACGCGGCACTTTAAGAGGAAGGGGGGATGGAAAATGGGTGTACGTTCTGATCATTAAGTTGTCAGTTACGGTCATTGAGTGCCCGATGTTCTGCTCTTAGTCTGTGCAGCACTACTGATGGAAGCCGCAGAGCTTCCGCATTTTTCCGTGATTGCCCGATCTGGAGTGACACCATGGCTGGAGCACCTTACCCGCATTTGCTGGCCCCCCTCGACCTGGGTTTCACCACCCTGCGCAACCGCACCCTGATGGGGTCGATGCACACCGGTCTGGAAGAAAAGCCCGGCGGCTTCGAGCGCATGGCGGCGTACTTTGCCGAGCGTGCCCGGGGCGGCGTGGGCCTGATGGTCACCGGCGGCATCGGCCCCAACGATGAGGGCGGGGTGTATTCCGGCGCCGCCAAGCTGACCACCGAAGAAGAGGCACTCAAGCACCAGATCGTGACCCGTGCGGTGCACGAGGCCGGCGGCAAGATCTGCATGCAGATCCTTCATGCCGGGCGTTATGCCTACAGCCCCAAGCAGGTGGCTCCCAGCGCCATCCAGGCACCGATCAACCCGTTCAAGCCCAAGGAGCTGGACGAGGAAGGCATCGAGAAGCAGATCCGCGATTTCGTCACCTGCTCGACCCTGGCCCAGAAGGCCGAGTACGACGGTGTCGAGATCATGGGCTCGGAAGGTTATTTCATTAACCAGTTCCTGGCCGCCCACACCAACCACCGCACCGATCGTTGGGGCGGCAGCTATGAAAACCGCATGCGCCTGCCGGTGGAAATCGTCCGTCGGGTACGTGAGGCGGTGGGCCCGAACTTCATCATCATCTTCCGCCTGTCGATGCTCGACCTGGTGGAAGGCGGCAGCACCTGGGAAGAGATCGTGCAACTGGCCCAGGCCATCGAGCAGGCCGGCGCCACCCTGATCAACACCGGGATCGGCTGGCACGAAGCGCGGATCCCCACCATCGCCACCAAGGTGCCGCGTGCCGCATTCAGCAAGGTGACGGCCAAGCTGCGGGGTTCGGTGAGCATTCCGCTGATCACCACCAACCGCATCAACACCCCGGAAGTCGCCGAGCAGATCCTCGCCGAGGGCGATGCCGACATGGTCTCCATGGCGCGGCCATTCCTGGCCGACCCGGACTTCGTCAACAAGGCCGCCGAAGGCCGCGCTGACGAAATCAATACCTGCATCGGCTGCAACCAGGCGTGCCTGGACCACACGTTCGGCGGCAAGCTCACCAGTTGCCTGGTCAACCCGCGCGCCTGCCACGAGACCGAGCTGAACTACCTGCCGGTCAAGCAGATCAAGAAGATCGCCGTGGTCGGTGCCGGCCCGGCGGGCCTGTCCGCCGCTACCGTGGCCGCCGAGCGTGGGCATCAGGTGACCCTGTTCGATTCCGCCAGCGAGATCGGCGGCCAGTTCAATATCGCCAAGCGAGTGCCGGGCAAGGAAGAGTTCTTCGAGACCCTGCGCTACTTCAAGCGCAAGTTGCAGACCAGCCATGTCGAGCTGTGCCTCAACACCCGCGTCGATGTGCAGCAACTGGTGGCCGGCAGCTTTGACGAAATCATCCTGGCCACCGGCATTGCCCCTCGCGTGCCGGCGATTCCCGGAGTGGAGCACGCCAAGGTCCTCAGTTACCTGGACGTGCTGCTGGAGCGCAAGCCGGTGGGCAAGAGCGTGGCGGTGATCGGTGCCGGCGGCATCGGCTTCGATGTTTCCGAATTCCTCGTGCACCAGGGTGTGGCCACCAGCCAGGATCGCCAGGCGTTCTGGAAGGAATGGGGCATCGACACCCAGCTCCAGGCCCGTGGCGGTGTGGCCGGGATCAAGCCCGAGCCCCATGCACCAGCACGGCAGGTGTTCCTCTTGCAGCGCAAGAAGACCAAGGTCGGCGACGGCCTGGGCAAGACCACCGGCTGGATCCATCGCACCGGTCTGAAGAACAAGCAGGTGCAGATGCTCAACAGCGTCGAGTACCTGAAGATCGACGATGCCGGCTTGCATATCCGTATCGGTGAGGCCGGCGAACCCCAGGTGCTGCCGGTGGACAACATCGTCATCTGTGCCGGCCAGGATCCGCTGCGTGAACTGCAGGACGGCCTGGTGGCGGCAGGGCAGAACGTGCACCTGATCGGTGGTGCCGATGTGGCCGCCGAACTGGACGCCAAGCGCGCCATCAACCAGGGTTCGCGTCTGGCGGCCGAGCTGTAACGGCCTGCCGTCCTGTAGCCGCTGCCGTAGGCTGGGCACGAGGCCGCAGGACTCGCCCAGCGGGCAATCGCGCTGCAACCAGCGAGCGCGGTTGCCTGTCTTGCGGGTTCTGCGAACCCGCTCGCAGCCTGCGGCAGCGGCTACAAGGATGAGCCTGGGCCTGGAGCTGATAGACTGCGCAGCTTCTTTCCCGACCCCCGCTGCCGATGTCCTTCCCCGACTCCTTCGACTGGTTACCCCACGCCCCACTGCAACGGCTGGAGCTGGACTGGCTGTCGCGGGCCGGGGTCGAGGTGGCGGTGCTGCGCCTGGACCTGATCGACCCGCTGATCAGCGGCAACAAGTGGTTCAAGCTGACCGAACACCTGGCGGCGGCACGTACCGCCGGTGCCCACGGCATCATCAGCCTGGGGGGCGCCCATTCCAATCATCTGCATGCGCTGGCCGCTGCTGGCCGGCGTTTTGCCTTTCCCACCGTGGGTCTGTTGCGTGGCCATCCACAGGACACACCGACGGTGCTCGACCTGCAAGCCTTCGGCATGCGCCTGCACTGGCTGGGCTATGGCGGTTATCGCGCGCGCCACGAGGCGGGTTTCTGGACGCCCTGGCAGGCCCGGTATCCGGAGTTGTACCCGGTGCCTGAAGGCGGCGGTGGCCTGGCCGGCGCAGCGGGCTGCATGACCCTGCGCGATCAGGTGCGGCGGCAGTTGCCGAGCCTGGGCTGGAGCGACTACCACGGCTGGTGGCTGGCCGCCGGCACGGGCACTACCCTGGCCGGGCTGGTGCTGGCGGAGGCCGGAGCGCATCCGGTCTACGGCGCCCTGGCGGTTCCCGAGGATCACGGAGTGGCGCAGCAGGTCGAGGGGATCTTGCAAGAGGCCGGGCAGGGCTGCGGCGGTTATCAGCTGCTGGACAGCAGCCGCGGCGGTTTTGCCAAGGTCGATGAAGTGTTAAGCGGGTTTATCCGGCTCACAGAACAACAATGCGCTCTACCGCTTGAACCCTTGTACACCGGCAAGGCCCTGCTGGCTTTGCAGGAACAGGTCCAGGCCGGGCGTTTCGCCCCGGGTTGCCAGTTGATCTTTGTGCATACCGGCGGCCTGCAGGGCCGTCGCGGGCTGTTGGCTCAGGCCTGACCGCGCTTGCGCCACATGCGTTGCAGAGTGTTGTCGCGCATCACGTAGTGGTGATAGAGCCCGGCCAGGGCGTGCAGCCCGATCAGCCAGTAGCCGACCGTACCCAGCAGTTCGTGCCAGCCCTGGAGCTGCTTGGCCAGTGGCTTGTTCTCGGCCAGCAGCAGCGGCAGGTCGAGGCCGTAGAACATCACCTGATGGCCCTTGGCGCTGGTGGTCAGCCAGCCGAGGATCGGCATGGCGATCATGAACAGGTACAGCGCCCAGTGCATCAGGGTCGACAGCAGCCGTTGCCAGTGGGGCGGGGTGGGCAGGATCTTCGGCGCTACGCCCTGGGCACGAGCGAACAGGCGCAGCCAGACCAGCGCAAACACTGTCAGGCCGAGCATGAAGTGGGCTTCGACAATCAGCGTGCGACCACCGCTGCCTTTGGGGAAGATGCCGCGAAATTCGATACAGGCGTAAACCACGGCCAGTAGCACCAGCATCAACCAGTGCAGGGCGATCGTCATGGTGCTGTAGCGAGACTCAGTGTTTTTCCAGGGCATACGGGACATCCTCGGTCATCAGGTCTGAAGCCTCCGTTCTTGAGCGACGGAGTGCTTTAACTGTAATCCGCTTTATGCCGGTCTGCCTGGAGCTGTAGCGGCTTTTATCGCCCCCCTGTGCAGCGCCGGGGCGGTGGGCGGGTATGAAAAAACGGCGGCCCCGAAGGCACCGCCGTTTTTTAATGTTGCCCCGTGCCTGAATCAGTTGCCCTGGGGCATTTCCCCCCGGGCCAGGCGCTGGTTGATGTCGGCGATCACCTGGGGCAGGTCGGCGATGGTGTCGATCAGGTAGTGCGGGCGCGAAGCCTCGAACAGCTTGTGGATGCGCTTGCGCTCGCTGGCCAGGGTGTCGCTGGCCAGGGCCCGGTAGCCTTCGTAGGTCAGGCCCAGGGCATTGCCCGAGCAGGTCAGCGCCACGGTCCACATGCCGGCGCGGCGGCCTTCGAGAATGCCCGGTACGGTGTCGTCGATCTTCACGCAGGCGGCCACGTCGTCGATGCCCAGGGCGATCACGTTGGCCAGGGCCTGGGCTGGCCATGGGCGGCCGTTGGGCACTTCGTCGGTGGCCACCACGTGGTCGGCGGTGTAGCCGTTGGTGGCGGCCAGGGCTACCACCTTGTCCATCACCTGCTTGGGGTAGCCGGAGCAGGAGCCGATCTTGATCCCCTGTTCACGCAGCTTGGCGATCACCTCCAGGGCGCCGGGGATCAGCGCCGAGTGCTCGGCGATCTTCTCGATCTGCAACGGCATGAAGCGTTCGTAGATGGCGGTCACATCGGCGTCAGTCGGGGTGCGGCCGAAGACCTTGCGATAGCGCTCGGCCACCTCCGGCAGGTCGCACAGGGTGCGGATGTGGTCCCACTTGCCCATGCCCATGGGGCCGCGGGCCTCTTCGATGGACACCTGCACATCGAACTCGGCGAAGGCTTCGACAAAGATCTGGGTCGGGGCAAAGGAGCCGAAGTCGACCACGGTGCCGGCCCAGTCGAGGATTGCCGCTTGCAGCTGAGAAGGGTTGCTGTAGTTCATGGTTTCGATGCCTGTGTAGGAGCGAGCTTGCTCGCGAAAAAAGGTTCGGTATCGCGTCGCCTGATTCGCGAGCAAGCTCGCTCCTACAGGCTCGGTGGGGAGTCAGATATCGAGGACTTCCATCTCTTGCAGCACTTCGGCGATGGCGGCGACGGCAGCCTGCATGCCGCGGCGGTCGACATGGCCGATGCAGCCCACGCGGAAGGTTTCGACCTGGGTCAGCTTGCCCGGGTAGAGGATGAAACCCTTGGCCTTGACCCGCTCGTAGAAATCCTTGAACTGGTAGCGGGGATCTTTCGGGGCGTGGAAGGTGACGATGATCGGTGCCTGGATCGCTTCCGGCAGAAAACTGCGCAGGCCCAACTCGCCCATGCCATCGAGCAGTGTCTGGCAGTTGTCGGCGTAGCGGGCGTGGCGCGCCGGCAGGCCACCTTCCTCGGCGTATTGCAGCAGGGCTTCGTGCAGCGCGGCGACCACGTGGGTCGGCGGGGTGAAGCGCCACTGGCCGGTCTTGGCCATGTAGCTGTGCTGGTCGTGCAGGTCCATGGCCAGGGAATGGGCATTGCCGCCGGCCTTGGCCAGGGAGGCCTTGGCAGCGAAGACAAAGCCCATGCCGGGCACGCCTTCCAGGCATTTGCCGGAGGCGGCGATCAGCGCATCGAAGGGGATCTCCCGGGCATCGATGGGTAGCGCGCCGAAGGAACTCATGGCGTCGATGATCAGGCGCTTGCCATGGCTGGCCACCACCTGGGCGATTTCCGGCAGCGGGTTGAGGATGCCGGTGCTGGTTTCGCAGTGGATCAGCGCCACGTGGCTGATGCTGCTGTCGGCCTGGAGCAGGCGCTCGACATCCGCGGCCGTGGTGGGCTGGTCCTCGGCGGTTTCGAAGGTGCTGAAATCCCGGCCGAGCACTTCGCAGATCTTCGCCAGGCGCTTGCCGTAGGCACCGTTGATCAGCACCAGGACCTTGCCGTCGCGGGGCACCAGGGTGCCGATGGCCGCTTCCACGGCGAAGGTGCCACTGCCTTGCAGGGGCACGCAGTGATGGCTGTCGGCGCCCTGGATGATGGCCAGCAGCTGTTGGCACAGGCTGGCGGTCAACTGGTTGAAGCGGTCATCCCACGAACCCCAGTCCACCAGCATTGCCTGGCGGGTGCGGGCGGAGGTGGTCAGGGGGCCGGGGGTAAGCAGGATTGGCTCGGCGATGCTCATGCTGTGTCCTCGAAAAGGTGGGGATGACGCTACGGGGACTAAATTGCAGTTTGCCTTGTCATCAATCAAATTGTTTGTTGTTATGCCAGCCATCAGTGAGGCCGATAGCTATGAACCTGTTTCAACTCCGCGCATTCGACGCCGTGGCCCGGGAAGGCAGCTTTACCCGGGCCGCCGGGCGGCTGTTCATCAGCCAGCCGGCGGTCACCGGGCATATCAAGGCCCTGGAAGAGCATTACCAGATCACCTTGCTGCGGCGCACTGCGCGCCGGGTGGAACTGACCGAAGAGGGCATCAAGCTGGCGGCCATTACCCGGGCCATGTTCGGCCTGGCGGAAGAGGCCCAGGCCATGCTCGAGGCCAACCGGCAATTGCTCACCGGGCGCCTGGAAGTGGCAGCGGATGGCCCCCATCTGGTCATGCCGATGCTGGCCAGCCTGCGGGCGCGCTACCCGGGGGTGACGGTCAACCTGCGCCTGGGCAATGCCCAGGAAACCCTGGCGGCGCTGTTGTCCGAGCATGCCGACGTGGCGGTGCTGACCGAGGTCGAGCCGCGCAAGGGCCTGCACCTGCAAAGCCTGGGCGAGTCGCGGATCTGTGCCTTGGTGCCCGATGGGCACCCTTGGCTGGAACTGGCCGAGGGCGTCGCCATCGAGCAGTTGGACCAGGTGATTATGGTGCTGCGCGAACCGGGTTCGATCACCCGCCGGACGTTCGATGAGGCCTGTGGGTTGGCCCAGGTCCAGCCCCGGGTGCTGCTGGAGCTGGACAGCCGCGAAGCGGTGACCGAGGCGGTGGCGGCGCACCTGGGGGTGGGCATTGTCAGTTCGGTGGAGGTTGGCCACGACCCGCGGGTGCGCACGGTGCCGATCCGCGGTGCGGGGCTGGTCAACCGGCACATGATCGGCTGCGTGGAGCGGCGCCGGGACCTGCGCCTGATCCAGGCGTTTTTCGCCCTGGCTCCAGCCTGAGCCCACCTCCACTCTTGTAGGAGCTGGCTTGCCGGCGTAGAGGCCCGAAAGATCGCCTTCGCCGGCAAGCCAGGCTCCTGCGGTAGCGGTGTCTGGGGGATCGCTTTCGCCGGCAAGCCGGCTCCTACGGTAGTGGTGCCTGGAGATCACCTTCGCCGGCGAGCCGGTTCCTACAGGGCGGTGGGGGAGGCCAGGCTTTCGCGTACCAGGTCGAGGAAGGTGGCGACGATCCGTCGCGAACTCTGTTCGCGCAGGCACACCAGGGTTTCGGTCAGGCGTCGCTGGCAGTCGACGATCGGCAGGGCGCAGACCCGGGCGTCGGCGCCGAACTCCGCCGCCGAGACCACCCCCACGCCAATGCCCACCACCACCGCTTCGCGCGCGGCTTCGCGACCTTCCACCTGGATGGTCGGGCGGATGCGCAGGCCGGCGCGGTTCATTTCCTCTTCCAGGGTCTGGCGGGTTACCGAGCCGACCTCCCGCAGCACCAGGGGCGTGTCGTCCAGGTCGGCGAGGCAGATGGACTGGCGGCCGGCCCAGGGGTGGTGACGGGAGACGAACGCCACCATCGGGTCGTTGCGCAGGGTCAGAGACAGCAGGCGCTCGTCGTCCACGGCCCGCCCCAGCAGAGCCAGGTCGGCCTGGTAATTGAACAGGCGCAGCAGCGATTCATCGGTGTTGCCGGTTTCGATCTTCACATTGATCCCGGGGTACAGTTCGCAGAACCGAGCGATCTGCGGCAGCACATGCACCGGGGCATCCACCGCCAGTACCAGGCTGCCGGTCTGCAAGGCCCGGGACTCCTGCAGCAGCTCCTTGGCTTCGGCTTCCACCACGAACAGGCGCTGGGTGATGGCCAGCAGGCGCTCGCCCAGGTCGGTCAGGCGCACCGAGCGCTTGTTGCGATGAAACAACAGCACCCCGAAGCGCTCTTCGAGCTTGCGCACCTGGTCGGAAATCGCCGGCTGCGTCAGGTACAGGCGTTCGGCCGCCCGGGTGAAGCTGCCGTGCACCGCCACGGCGTGGAAGGCTTTCAATTGGGCGTGGGAAACCGACATGGGCCAAACCTCTTACAAGCTGAGCTTATATTTGAAATACGATAAATCGATTTCATTTATTAGTCAGTAATTGCTTCCATCCCTGCAAGCCCAGTGACCGGTCGGTCGACCGGCACCGGGCCCTGAGGCCTGTGCGTGCAGCTTCGGTCCCCGAAACGGGCCGGCAACAGGACTCATCTGACCAGCAGCGCCCGCCGCGAGGGCCCTGCTGCAGTGCTCAAGAATAAAAAACACAGGCGTTTGCTTCGCATCCTGCCGGCACACTCACCCTGAGGTCAGAACCACAATGAACAAGCAGATCGGCACCATCAAACGTTGGCGCGTGCAGATTTTCGCCATCACCTGGATCGCCTACGCGGCGTTCTACTTCACCCGCAAAGCCTTTTCCGTCGCCAAGCTTGGGATCGCCGACGATCCCGACTTCACCCTCGACAAGATGGCCATGGCCAACCTCGACGCCATCTACCTGGCGGCCTACGCCGTGGGGCAGTTCACCTGGGGCATCTTCGCCGACCGCTTCGGCCCGCGGGTGGTGGTGCTGGGCGGCTTGCTGATTTCCGCCGCTGCGGCGCTGGTGATGGGCAGCTTCGCCACCTTGCCGGTGTTCGCCACCTGCATGCTGGTCCAGGGGCTGGCGCAGTCCACGGGCTGGTCGGGGCTGTGCAAGAACATCGGCAGTTTCTTTCCCGCCGGGCAGCGCGGCAGGGTGCTGGGGCTGTGGAGTTCCTGCTACGCCTTCGGCGGCCTGGTGGCCTCGCCCTTTGCCGGCTGGTGGGCCTATACGCTGATCGGCACCTGGCACGCGGCGTTCATTTCCAGTGCGGTGGTGGTGGGCCTGACCGCGGTGCTGTTCTTCATCTTCCAGCGCAATACCCCGGAGGACGTGGGCCTGCCGGCCGTGGAGCCATTGCCCCCGCAGAGCGCCGAAGAAGACGCCGCCGAACGGCGCATGAGCGTCTGGGAACCGCTGCGCGAGATCCTGCGCAACCGCACGGTGCTGATCCTCGGGCTGTCGTACTTCCTGCTCAAGCCGGCGCGCTACGCGATCCTGCTGTGGGGGCCGGTGATCGTCTACGAACAGATGCCCTCGGTGGGCAAGGTGGGGGCGGCGATCGTGCCCACCAGCTTCGAGCTGGCCGGGTTGCTGGGGCCGGTGATGATCGGCCTGGCCTCGGACAAGCTGTTCGGCGCCCGGCGCATGCCGGCCTGTGTCATCAGCCTGCTGGCGCTGACCCTGTCCCTGGCGCTGTTCATGGGCGCTCTGCATACCGGCAGCGTCGTGCTGGTGATGGCCCTGCTGTTTTTCATGGGCCTGACCCTGTACGGGCCGGACTCGATGATCTGTGGCGCTGCAGCCATCGACTTCGGCTCGGCCAAGGCCGGGGCCACCGCGGCCGGTTTCGTCAATGGCTGCGGCTCGGTGGGCGCGGTGCTGGGTGGCCTGCTGCCGGGTTACTTCGACACGGTCACGGTGTTCATCGTGTTTGCCGCCTGCGCCCTGGTCTCGGCCCTGGTGCTGGTGCCGTACTGGAACAGCCGGCCCCAAGGGCTCGAGCCGGTGCGCGCACTCGTTCCCAATGGACCTTTGCTGATCAAACCACTGCGTACCTGACTTTCGGGCCTCTTCGCCGGCAAACCGGCTTCTACGAAGGCTTGTAGGAGCAGGCTTGCCAGCGAACCCACTCGCCGTTTTTTACCTGGAGACTCACCATGCGACCTTTCTGGCTGGAACAGGCCCTGCAACAGCAACCCTCACCGGCGTGCCCGCCACTGTCGGGCGATACCACCTGCCAGGTGGCGATTGTCGGCGGCGGCTACACCGGGCTGTGGACCGCCATCATGCTCAAGGAGCAGAACCCCGGGCTGGACGTGCTGCTGATCGAGGCGGATATCTGCGGCGCCGGTGCCAGTGGGCGCAACGGCGGCTGCGCGCTGTCCTGGTCGGCCAAGTACTTCACCCTGGAGCGGCTGTTCGGTGTCGAGGAGGCCGTGCGCCTGGTCAAGGAATCCGAGCAGAGCATCTATGCCATCGGCGCCTTCTGCGAGCGTTACGGGGTGGATGCCCAGTACCGCCTCGACGGCACTTTGTACACGGCCACCAACCCGGCCCAGGTCGGCTCCACCGATGGCGTGATCGCTGCGCTGGAGCGCCGCGGCATCAACTCCTTCGACAAGCGACCCCTGGCCGACGTGCAGCGCATGGCCGGTTCCAGCCAGCATCTGGAGGGCTGGTATTCGCCGGCGGCGGCCAGCGTACAGCCGGGCCTGCTGGTGCGCGGGCTGCGCCGGGTGGCCCTGCAACTGGGCGTGAGGATTCACGAGAACACCGCCATGACCGGGCTGGAGGAGGGGCGCCCGGCGCTGTTGCGCACGCCCCTGGGGCAGATCCGCGCCGAGCGCGTGGTACTGGCGATGAATGCCTGGATGGCCCGGGCCTTCCCGCAATTCGAACGCAGCGTGGCGATTGTTTCCAGCGACATGCTGATCACCGAGCCGCGGCCCCAACTGCTGCAGCAGATCGGCCTGACCAGCGGCGTGACGGTGCTGGATTCGCGGATCTTCGTGCACTACTACCACAACACCCCGGACGGTCGGATCATGCTCGGCAAGGGCGGCAACACCTTCGCCTACGGCGGGCGGATGCTGCCGGTGTTCGACCAGCCGTCGCCCTACGCCGGCTTGCTCAAGCGCAGCCTGGGGCAGTTCTTCCCGGCCTTTGCCGACGTGCCGGTGGCGGCCACCTGGAATGGCCCGTCGGATCGCTCGGTGACCGGCTTGCCGTTCTTCGGCCAGATGAGCCGCGCGGGCAATGTGTTCTACGGTTTCGGGTATTCCGGCAGCGGCGTCGGCCCCTGCCATATGGGCGGGCAGATCCTCGCCTCCCTGGTGCAGGGGCTGGACAACCCCTGGACTCGCTCGCCGCTGGTCAATGGCCCCCTGGGCTACTTCCCGCCGGAGCCGATCCGCTACCTGGGTTCGCTGGTGGTGCGCAACGCCATCCGCCGCAAGGAACGGGCCGAGGACCACGGGCGCCGGCCGCGGCACCTGGATGTGCGCCTGGCGCGTTTCGCTGCGGCGGCCGGCAAGGCCGACAAGGGCTGAAGCCTGCCAGCCACTGACTTTTTGGTCGATCAGGGCCTTGAGGACGTATAAACTTGCCCATCGCGTCGGCCAAATCCAACTCGACGCCATAGATCAAGAGAGTGAGTAATGGGCGCACAGTGGAAGGTTAAACACAAAGAAGCGGCAGCCAATGCCAAGGGCAAGATTTTCGGCAAGCTGGTCAAAGAGATCACCATCGCCGCGCGTAACGGCGCTGACACCGCCACCAACGCCCACCTGCGGCTGGTGGTGGAACAGGCGAAAAAGGCTTCGATGCCCCGCGAGACCCTGGAGCGTGCCATCAAGAAAGGCTCGGGCCAGCTGGGCGAGACCGTGCAGTACCACCGCGTGACCTACGAAGGTTTTGCCCCGCACCAGGTACCCCTGATCGTTGAATGCGTGACCGACAACATCAACCGTACCGTGGCGGAAATCCGCGTGGCGTTCCGCAAGGGCCAACTGGGCGCTTCGGGTTCGGTGTCCTGGGATTTCAACCACGTGGGCATGATCGAGGCCTCGCCGGACAGCCCGGACGCCGATCCGGAACTGGCCGCCATCGAGGCCGGTGCCCAGGACTTCGAGCCGGGCGAAGAGGGCGCGACCCTGTTCCTGACCGAGCCTGCGGACCTGGACGCGGTACAGAAAGCCCTGCCCGAGCAAGGTTTCACCGTGCTTTCGGCCAAGCTTGGCTACCAGCCGAAGAACCCGGTCAGCGGCCTGAGCGATGAGCAGATGGCTGAAGTCGAGGCGTTCCTCGAAGGCCTGGACAACCATGACGACGTGCAGGACATGTTCGTCGGCCTGGCAGGCTAAGGCGATTCGCCGGCCAGCCGGCTCCTGCATTCCTCTGTAGGAGCCGACTGGCCGGCGAAGCTGTTTTAAAGCCCCGCCAATTCCTCGCAGACCTGGGTAAAGCCCGGTCGCGCCAGTACCTCCGGCTGGCAGCAGCGCTGCACCAGCGCCGCCAGTTTCTGCTGTTGCCCCAGGCTCAGCGAGCCATCCCCGCGCTCCAGCAATTCCTCCAGCAAGATACCGAAGGCCCGCACTTCCAGGCGTTGCAGCGCCCGGCTTTGCACGGTGTCGTCCTGGGCATGGAAGGACGCTGCGCCAAAATCACCCAGCAGGCAGTCGCCCTGGGCGTTCCACAAGGTGTTGTGGCCATAGAGGTCGCCATGGGTAATGCCCTGGGCGTGCAGGTGGGCGCCCACCGAGGCGATGCCCAGGGCGATGCCCAGGGTTACGTCGGCGTTGAAGCGGGTGTCGTCCGGGTAGATGTCCCGGGAGCAGGAGTCCAGGCTGGGCAGCGCTGCAAGGTTGGCAAAACTTTTGTCGATTAGTTGCATCACCAGGCCGTTCTGGCCCTGGGGGTGGTCGAGGATGCGGCCTTCGACGCGGATCAGGTTCGGGTGCAGCCCGGCGCTGATGCAGGCGTTCATTTCATGCAGCGGCGAGCCGTCGCTGGTCATCTCGCCCTTGTACAGCTTGACCGCCACCGCCCGCGGCGGTTGCCCGGCTGGCTGCCACTGCGCCTGGTGAATTACCCCCGAGGCGCCTTCGCCCAGGCGCTGTTCCAGGGTCAGTTCGCTCCAGGGGATGGTCGGTGTGGATTCCAGGGCCGTGGCATCGGCTTCCGACTCCAGCGGGTTGCCGGCATAGGCCAGCCAGGTCAGGCGCGGCAGGGCCAGGAGGAAGGGCGGCAGCTCGGTCAGGCGGTTGGCGGCAATCCGCAGCAGTTCCAGGCGGTGGCACTGGCCCAGGCTTTCGGGCAGGCGGGTCAGGCGGTTGCCGGCGAGCATGAGTTTTTGCAGCAGCGGGCGCTGGCCCAGTTCTTCCGGCAGCTCAGCGATGCGGTTATCGGTGAGGATCAGCCAGCGCAGCTGCGGTGGCAGGGCGGCGGCCGGCACCCGCTCGATGCGGTTGGCCTTGAAGCCGATCATGCTCAGTTGCAGGCATTGGCCGAGGCAGGCCGGTACTTCACTGAACCGGTTGTCCGAGCAGAACAGGATGCGCAGGCGAGTGAGTCGGTGCAGGTCCTCGGGCAGGCTGCTCAGGGCGTTGCCACTGAGGTTGAGGATCTCCAGGGAGTCGGCCAGATCGAAGATTTCCCGGGGGAACTCGGTCAGCCCGCAGGACAGGTCCAGGCGCTTGATGCCGGCCAGTTGGCCAGCCCGCAGTTGGGCAAGGGTATCCATGAACAGCGTCAACACTCGAAAGAAGAAAAAGGCGGGCAGAATAAAGCAGTTCGGCGGTTTCTGCTGCCTGAGCGGCCATGGGATGAATGCTATTGGGTTTCCAGCAGCCTGAAGGCCAACGCGCCCGCTCCCTGAACGTAGTCGGCAATCAGGGTCAGGTCGGTCTTGCGGCCTTTGGACCACAGCTGGCAGGCCACTCTCATGGCTGATGGCTCGGTGTCCAGTGGGTAAAGGTCCAGGGCGACCCGGCCGCTGCGATCCGGCTGGAATGCCCGATCATAGGGCGCAAGGGCCAGGTCGCCGGCCTGTTCTCCCGAGCTGTCCAGCTCTTCGAGGATTTCTGCATAAATGGCCGGGCTCACGCCAACTGCCGCCAATGCCTTCGGCTGGGCATGCTCAATGGCGCGCAAGAGCGCCTCTGCCAGTCGGTAAATCTCTTTGCGGTCAAATGCTTGCATCTTGCAGTGCTCCAGCCAGCCGGCGAAATGCCGCGGGTTGCCTGGAGTTCCCGGCCTCAGCCAGCATCGACTCCAGGCTGTGGTGCTCCAGGGTATTTTTTACCGATCCGGTGGCGGCTCTGCCCAGCGGGCTTTCCAGGTCGAAGTCGCTCTCCAGGGTTGCAAGCAGGTAGGCGCCCTGGCGGCTCCATTGGTTGAAACGCATGACGTGCCGGTCATCCAGAATCACCGCGCCTTCCTGCTTGTCGTCCGAGAAATGGAACGCCAACTGCGAAGGGGGCAGGTTTTGTTGGGCCGCAAGGCGTTTCCTGTACTTGAGCACCGACGTCAGGCGGGCCCCGGGGGCCAGGTTGAAGCCACTGCCGACCCGTTGCCGGTCAAGGAAGTAGCACTTGAACAGCACCTCCAGGGTTCGCTGGTGGTAGCGCGTCGTGCAGCTTTTTTCATACTGGTGAAAGTCCTGGGGCTCGCCGACCCGCTCATAGCCTTTGGCCGCCAGTTCGGCTGCCGAGAAACTCTCCAGGCCAAATAGCCGGGAGTGCTGGAGGGTTGAATCTTGCAGGTGCAGGCACACCAGCTCGCAAAAGCTGATCGAACTCATGTGGCTACCTGCTCAAGCGGGTGCTCGGGGCCGATTTCCTGCAATTGCCCGAGGCGGCTGCGGGTGCGGGCCAGGTCGATGGCGTGGCCGCCCAGGCTTTCGGCCAGCGGGCGCTGGCCGATCAGCAGCAGGCGCTTGTCCTGGTCGTAGAGCACGTCGATCAGATTGATGAAGCGCTGCTGGGCGGCGATCGAGCACTCAGCCAGTGGCGGCAGTTCATCGATGATCCAGGTGTCGAACTGGCGGCTCAGTTCCAGGTAGTCCATGACTGCCGTGGGCTGCTGGCACAGGTCGTTGAATTCGAAGCGGATGCTGCGCTGCTGGCGCTGGCGGGTGGTCAGCTGGCGGCTGCCGACCTGCAGCAGCGTTGCCGGGGCATGGCGTTCGGGCAGCTTGAGCGCCTGGCGCTGGGCCGCGGTGCCGGGCCAGAGATACTGCCCCCGGGTAAAGGCCTGTTGTTCGTGGGTTTGCGCGTGGGTCCGGTAATCCTCGGCACCGCCGACTTCCATGACCTGCATGCGCGCGTTGATCAGTTCGATCACCGGTTTGAAGCGGGCATGGTACAGCGGGTTGGGCAGCAGGCCTTCGGGGGCGTAGTTGGAGGTCACCAGCAGCACGATGCCGCGCTTGAACAGGGCCTTGAACAGCCGGGTGATGAGCATGGCGTCGCCGATGTCGTGGACATGGAACTCATCGAAACACAGTACCCGGCACTGGCGGAGCAGCTCGTCCAGGGTGGTTTCCAGGGCATCGGCCTGCTGCTGGTGGCGAAACATGCCCTGGTGCAGTTGGGCGAAGAAGTCATGGAAATGCAGGCGCTGTTTCTCGGCGATGGGCAGGGCGCGGAAGAAACCGTCCAGCAGCCAGCTCTTGCCCCGCCCCACGGCGCCATACAGGTACAGGCTCGGCGCCTGCGGGGTGGCCTGCTCCAGGGCGTCGGCCAGTTGCCCCATGCGCTCGATCACCTGCAACTGGCCATGGCTCAGGGTGTAGCCCAGGTCCAGGGCCTTATGGCGAAAGTAGTCATGGATCAGCGCGCCAGCGGCGCTCGGGCGGCGGGCGGGCCTGGCGAACAGGCGACGCCAGGGAGATCGAGTCTGTGCAGGTTTTGGCGGTAAAGCGGCCAATGTTGATTACCCCGATGGTTCCAGGCCGCTCACCTTAAGAGCGGCGCGCCAATTTAACCAATAGAAAATGCCCCGGCCAGTCATCTCGAAAAGGCATGGCTGCAGCCGTGCCGGCGCAACGCTCATGCCGTGAGCAATTAATACGCTAACTGGCGGTTTCCCCGCGGGTTGCTAACCTGACTTCAGCGAATGCTCCTCATAAGGATTGAGGCCTTGAATGGATATAAGGGTGTGGCAGTGATGAGCGCATTGCTCAGCGCGACAGCAGGGGCCGCGGACTTGCAGGTGCAGGTCCGGGTCGATGTGCTGCGTGGCTGCCAGTTGGTCGGCCAGCAGCGCGAAGCGGGGATCGAACAGCTAGGTACCCTGGACTTCGGCAGCACCGCACGCCTGGACGACCCGGCCGGGCCCTTGTCGGCGGCACTGCCGGGCAGCCGCCAGCCGCGCCTGGAATGCAACCCCGATACCCCCTATCAGATGCGCATCGACGGCGGCCTGCACGGTGGTGTCGGCGAAGTGCGCTACCTGGCCAGCAACACCCAGGCCGGCAAACCCATTCCTTATCGCCTCTACCAGGACCCGGCCCGGCGGATTCCGCTGCCGGTGAATGTACCGGTCAGTGGCCGGGTGCCGGATTCCGGCACGGTGGACCTGCCCTTGTACGGGCGTATCGAACCTTTGGCCGAGATCCCTCGGGCCGGCGGTTATTCCGATGTATTGAAAGTGACCCTGACCTGGTAGGGCCGGGGCATGAATGCTGCCACCAGTAACGGGGCAGAGCAGGGAGGGCGGTTCATGGTGAACGGCCCATGTGGGAGTCCTGATGGAACTGGGATGGCTGCAATGAAAGGCAGGACCTGGACGATTGTCGCCCTGGGTTCGTTGTGCCTGTTGGCGGACGACGCCCAGGCGGCAATCAGCGGGCAGATCCAGGCACGCCTGGTGATTACCGCTGCCTGCCAGGTCAGCAGCGGCGGCGATCCGTCTGCCAGCCCGATCGGCGACCCGGGCATGCTCAACTTCGGCCAGCAGGGCCCGACCTGGGGCGCGCCGATCAAGGCCAGCCTCACCAACAGCGCCGAGGGCCAGCTGCAGGTGGCCTGCAACTCCTCGGTCACCGGCTTCACCGTGACCATCAATGGCGGCCTCAACGGCGACGGCACGACCCGGCGCTTGAGCAATGGCCGCCAGACCATTCCCTATCGATTGTTCGTCGATGCATCCGGTAGCGACAGCTACAGCATCGGCCAGCAGCGCAATTTCGCAGTGAGCAGCGGCAGACGGATTCCCATCCCGGTGTTCGGCTCTGTGGTCGCGAATACCCGCGCGGTTCCGGCAGGGCTCTACACCGACACCCTGACCATCACGCTGGATTGGTAAACCATGAGAGGACACACATCATGCACGCGCTTGTATCCAGAATCGGCTGGCCTCTGTTGGGGCTGGTCATGGCTTCAACGGCCAATGCCGCCACCACGGTCACCGGGCAGATCAGCTCGACCCTGATCCTCACCAGCAGTTGCCAGGTCAACGGCGTCGGCGGCAGCACCGGGCTGAACTTCGGTGCCCTGAACTTCGGCACCACCAACAGCCTGTTCACCACGGCCACCGGCCAGGTGCTGGGCGGCGGTGGCGGCGCGCTGTCGATCCTCTGCTCCACCGGCACCACGCCGACCCTGACCATCCAGGGCGGCGCCAATGACGGCAAGTCCACCGGTGGCACCCGGGCCCTGTTCGACGGGGTGGCCAACTATGTGCCCTATGACCTGTACACCGACTCCGGGCATTCGCAGATCGTCGCGATCAACGGCGTGATCAACCTGGCGCCAAGCACCGGGGTGGCGCAAACCGTGAACCTCTATGGCCAGGCGGTGGGCAAGGCGGGGCTACCGGCCGGCACCTACACCGATACGGTGTCCGTGCAACTGACCTTCTGATGCCATGGCCAGCCACGCTTGTGCGCTGCTGCTCCTGGCCTGCGCGAGTGCCTGGCCGGGGTGGATCGCTGCGGCCACCAGCCAGAGCTTCCAGGTCAGCGCCACCATCACCGCCGGGTGCCTGGTGGTGGGGGGCGTCAGCAACTACGGCAGCCTGGCCTTCGGCAGCCAGTCGGCGCTGTCCACCAGCACGGTCAGAGTGGCGCTCACCGGGGGCGTGCAGTTGCAGTGCACGCCGGGGGTGACCCTGAACATGACGGTGGACGGAGGCCAGTACAACAGCAGCGGCCGGCACATGCAGCTCAATAGCGGCAGTGCGCGGGTGGCCTATCAGTTGTTTCGCGATGCGGGCTACAGCCAGAGCCTGGGGATAGGCCAGAGCGTGGCCGTGGCCTACAGCGATGCCAATAACATCAGCCTGCCGATCTACGGGCAGGTGCAGTTGCCGGGCAATCAGCCTGGGGGGACGTACAGCGATGTGCTGCAGGTGCAGCTGTCGTGGTGATGGGGCGCATTCATAACCAGCCGGCAGGCGGACAAGGAGTAGCAGTATGCATTTACCTTTGCAGGGCATGCGGGGGACCGGTTATCTGATCCTGGCGGGGCTGTTGGCAGTTGTACCCAGGGTCCAGGCCGCCAGTTCGGTGCTGATCTGGCCGATCGACCCGGTACTGGAGGCCGATCAGCAGGCCAGCGCGCTGTGGCTGGAGAACCGCGGTACCGAGACCGCCAACCTGCAGATCCGGGTGTTTGCCTGGAGCCAGAGCGGCTTTGCCGACCAGTACCAGAACCAGCGCGATGTCATCGGCAGCCCGCCGGTGGCGAAGATCGAGCCGGGGCAGAAGCAACTGGTACGCCTGACCCGCACCCGCGAGGTGCCACCGGGGCAGGAGCTGGCGTACCGGATCATCATCGACGAGATTCCCTCGGCCAAGCCCATCACCCCGGAAGGGGATGCCAAGAGTGCGGCAGCGATCCGCTTCCAGATGCGCTACTCGGTGCCTTTGTTCGCCTATGGCGCCGGGCTGTGGAGCAAGGAAGACACCTCCCGTCCACGCGATCCCAAGGGGGCCGGCGTGCCGGACCTGAGCTGGCGCAAGGTGGCAGTGGACGGCAAGACGTTTTTCGAGCTGCGCAACCAGGGCGCGGTGCACGCCCGCCTGACCGATGTGGCCTTCAAGCAGGGCGGGCAGGCCCGGCCCGTGGCGCCTGGGCTGCTGGGCTATGTGTTGCCCGGGGCGGTGATGCGCTGGCCGGTGCCGGAAACCCTGGCGGCCGAGTCGACCCTGCAACTGCGGGTCAATGGAGCACCGCAGGTACAGGACCTGGCGCCTACGCACTGAGCCTCGGGCGCAACGCGGCCGCCAGTCGGACGGCCGGTGGGGAGAGGTACGGACGGATGTGAGCGCGGTGGCGCATCCGCCCCGGGATGGAGATGTCCATAGATGGACTTGAGCCCGCAATGAGCCAGGACCCGGCTCGGCGTTTTCGCAGGTGGCAAGGGCTGGTGACCGGCCTGTGTAGCCTGATGCTGGCCGCAGGGGTGCCGGCGGGCGAACTGCCGCCGCCGCCCAGCAGCCTGGAGTCGATGGCCGATGCACAGCTGTTTCTGGAACTGGTGATCAATCAGATGAACACAGGGAAGGTGGTGGCGGTGGAGCAGCGCTCCGGCCGGCTGTTTCTGCCGGCGCAGACCCTGCGTGAAACCGGGATCAAGCTGCCCGAGGGGCTGGGCGCCGAGGTCGACCTGGACAGCCTGCCGGGCCTGCACAGCGACTACGACAGCCAGGGCCAGCGGCTGCTGCTGGACGTGCCGCCCGACTGGTTGCCGGAGCAATTCATCGGCAGCCGCCAGGCCTACCCACGGACCCCGGCCCTGAGCAGCTTCGGCGGGTTGCTCAACTACGACCTGTACCTCAACGACACCGATGACGGCGGCACCTACCTGGCGGCCTGGAACGAGGTGCGGCTGTTCGACTCCTGGGGCACGCTGTCCAACACCGGGCAGTACCGCCAGACCCTGTCGGGGGTTGGGAACAGCTCCCTGAACAACGGTTACCGACGCTATGACACCACCTGGCGTTTTTCCGACGATGAACGCCTGCTGACCTACGAGGCCGGTGACCTGATCAGTGGCGCCTTGCCCTGGAGCAACTCGGTGCGCCTGGGCGGGGTGCAACTGTCCCGGGATTTCTCGGTGCGTCCGGACCTGGTGACCTATCCCTTGCCGCAGTTCGCCGGGGAAGCAGCGGTGCCGTCCTCGGTGGACCTGTTCATCAACGGCTACAAATCCAGCAGCGCCGACCTGCAGCCCGGCCCTTACACCCTGACCAACATTCCCTTCATCAACGGCGCCGGCGAAGCGGTGGTGGTCACCACCGATGCCCTTGGCCGGCAGGTGTCCACCACGGTGCCGTTCTACGTCACCAGCACCTTGCTGCAAAAGGGCCTGACGGACTTCTCGGTGGCCGCGGGCACCTTGCGCCGGGACTACACCCTGCGCGACTTCGGCTATGGCCCGGGGGTGACTTCCGGCAGCCTGCGCTACGGCCTGAGCGATAGCCTGACCCTGGAAGGCCATGCCGAAGCCTCGGACTCCCTGACCCTGGGCGGGGTCGGCGGCAACCTGCGGCTGGGGCAGTTCGGGGTGATCAATACCGCCATCAGCCAGAGCCGTTTCGACGGCGACGGCGGCCAGCAGTTGAGCCTTGGCTATCAGTACAGCAGCCAGCGCTACAGCGTCGCCTACCAGCGGGTGCAGCGGCGTGATCAGTACGCCGACCTGACGGTGGTCGACAGCCCCTACACCAGCCTCAGCCAGCGTAGCGAGCAACTGACCCTGAGCCTCAACCTGGAGCGATTCGGCAGCCTGGGCGCCGGTTATTTCGACGTGCGCGCCGCCGACTCGACCCGTACCCGGCTGTTGAACCTGACCTGGAGCAAGCCGCTGTGGCACAGCAGCAGCTTCTACCTGTCGGCCAACCGCGAGATCGGCGACAGCCACTGGGCCATGCAGGCACAACTGGTGATCCCCTTCGACCTGCACGGCAGCCTGAGCCTGAGCAACGAGCGCAGCAAGACCGGGGAAAGCCGCCAGCGGGTCAACTTCAGCCGCTCGGTGCCGATCGAAGGCGGGGTTGGCTACAACCTTGGCTACGCCACCGGCAGTGGCGCCGACTATCGCCAGGCCGACGTAACCTGGCGCCTGCAGTCGGTGCGCCTGCAGGCCGGGGTCTATGGCACCAGCGATGCCGAAACCCGCTGGGCCGATGCCAGCGGTTCACTGGTGTGGATGGACCGCCAGGTGTTCGCCGCCAACCAGATCGACGACGCCTTCGTGGTGGTCAGTACCGACGGCTACAAGGACATCCCGGTGCGCTATGAAAACCAGCTGGTGGGCCAGACCGACAAGAACGGCCATCTGCTGGTGCCCTGGAGCAGCGCCTATTACCGCGGCAAGTACGAGATCGATCCGCTGAACCTGCCGGCCAACGTGCAGAGCCCGAATGTCGAGCAGCGGGTGGCGGTGCGGCGTGGCAGCGGCTACCTGCTGGAGTTTCCGCTGACCCGGATCATTGCCGCCAGCGTGGTGCTGGTGGACGCCCAGCAGCGCGAGCTGCCCCTGGGTAGCAACGTCACCCATGAGCAGAGCGGGGCGCGGACGGTGGTCGGCTGGGATGGGCTGGTCTATCTGGAAAACCTCGCGGCCCAAAACACCCTGCACGTGGAACTGGCCGACGGCAAGACCTGCCGGGCGCAGTTCGACATCGACATGCAACAGCAGCAGGTGCCGTTGATCGGCCCGCTGGTCTGTCAGTAACGGCGGTATCACCGGATCAAGGAGCGTGGCGTGTGAATGCGGGCAAGGGATGGCGACAGGCAATACTGGGGCTGCTGGCGAGCGTGCTGTCGTGCACGGCCCAGGCACTGTGCACGACGGTCCCGACCGCGCCGGCAGGCTTCGGTACCGTCAGCTCGATCCTGGTGCGCACCACCTCGCAGCCGGCCTCCACCACCAATGCCGGGCTGAGCTGTACCGGCTCGCTGCTGAGCATTCTGGCCAGCAACGATCATTTCTACGCCACCATCACTTCCACCACCAGCGGCATGGTGGGACCTACCGGCGACGTCATCAGCTACACCCTGTACGCCAACAACAGCACCAGCTATCCGATCACCCGCGGGGTGCAGTTCGACTTCGCCCGCAATTCCATCATCGACCTGCTGGGCCTGCTGGGCAGCCCGACCGTGGCCAAGACGGTGCCCATCTACCTGGGTACCCTCACCGGCAGCAACGTGGCGGCGGGGGTCTATACCGAGAACCTGAGTATTCTCTGGAGCTGGAACTATTGCTCCGGAATCGGCGCCCTGGGGATCTGTCTGGGCCGGGATGTAGGCAGCGGTACCCAGAGCCTGACCGTGAACATGACGGTGTCCAACGATTGCGTGATCACTGCGCCGAACATCAGTTTCGGTAGCGCGCCGGTGATCAGCGCCTTCGCGACGGTGACCGGGCAGACCATCAACCTGGCCTGCACCAAGGGCAGTGCCTACACCGTGGGCCTGAGCGACGGCCAGCACCCGGTGAGTGCGGGGGGGCGCAGGCAGATGATTTCCGGCAGCAACTACCTGGCCTACGACATCTTCAAGAGTGCCGGCAGCACCCGCTGGGGCAGTGTCGGCAGTGCCCGGCGCTCCAGCACCGATGCCGAGGTGAACCCCGGCAACGGCCTGGGCACCGGCAGCCAGATCTTCAACTACAACGCCAGGATCTACACCGACCAGAGCACCCCGCCGGCCGGCACCTATATCGACAACGTGGTGCTGGACGTGGGCTTCTGAGGGCTATAGGGGAATTTCCGCCGGGCCGACCATGGCGTAGTTGTAGCCCTGGCCGGACCAGTACTGCGCCTGCAACGGGCCCTCGCGGCGGCTGCCCGGGGGCAGCAGCTTGTTCTGTGGCCCTGGCGGGCGGATGTAGAAGCTGACCTTGCGCCCCTCGCGATCCTTGTACAGCACCATGGCCGCCGGGCCTTGCTCGGTGCTCAGCAGGCGCCCGCTGACGGCCCTGAACCCGGCCCCCCGCAGATCCGGCAATGGGCTGGCCTGGGTGAAGTAGCGGTCCAGCCAGGCCTGGATGCTCTGATTGCCCTGTACCTTGAAGTCCGCGGGGAGCATGCCCTGCTCGGCAAACAGACGATAGGCCTGCAGGGCGTCGGTCATGGGCAGCACGCTGCTGCTGGCCAGGGTCAGTTCCCGCGCCTGCCAGCCGCTCAGGCCGCCCACGCCCACCGCCACCAGGAGCACCGCGGCACTGGCCAGGCGGCGCAGGCTACGTTGCTTCAGGCGCGCGCGGATCTGCACCGGGTCCAGCGCCGGGTTGGCCGGTTGCAGCAGTGCACCACCCAGGGCCGCCCGCAGGTGCTGGGCGTCCTGCTGCCAGGCCTGGACCCGGGCCGCCACCTGCGGGTGGCTGGCCAGGTAGTGTTCCAGCAACCGGCGGTCCTGCTCACTGAGTTGGTGGTCGACATAAGCATGCAAGTCGCTGTCGCTGGGGGGCAGGCTGATCATTTGAGTATCCGTAGAGAAGGGCTGCTGATTTCGCCGTCGCTGAGTTGGCGCAGGGCCTGGCGGGCCCGGGA
This sequence comes from Pseudomonas sp. GW822-FHT06D10, assembly GCF_058799535.1. Classification (NCBI taxonomy): domain Bacteria; kingdom Pseudomonadati; phylum Pseudomonadota; class Gammaproteobacteria; order Pseudomonadales; family Pseudomonadaceae; genus Pseudomonas; species Pseudomonas sp. GW822-FHT06D10. The sequence goes on from NZ_JBXALN010000011.1 coordinate 121,207, forward strand.
CAGGCGCGACATCACGGTGCCGGTGGGCACCTGGAGAATCTCGGCGATCTCCTTGTAGCTCAAGCCTTCCACCGACACCCAGAGCAGCAGGGCGCGCTGTTCGGCATTCAGGCGGTCGAAGGCTTCCAGGGTCGATTGCGCCATCACCGTGCGCTCCACCGAGGGCTGGCTGTCGTCACGGCCGGTGAAGAACTCCAGCATCCGCGCGTAGCGTCGGGAACGCCGGTGGGCATCGAGGAACTGCCGGTAGAGGATGGCGAACAGCCAGGCCCGCAGGTCGCCTTCGGGGCGTTTCCCGGTCCATCCGGCGAGGGCGCGTTCCAGGCAGGCCTGCACCAGATCGTCGGCGCTGCTGGGTTGGCGCGTCAGGGACAGGGCAAAGCGGCGCAGCCTTGGAATCAGCGGGCGTAGCTGTTGGTCGAGATCGTTCATGAAATCCTGCGGATGCTGGGCCAGTCACTAGGCTTGAGGCTAGGAAGACGCGCCGCACAGCAGGTTATTCCAGCCGCAGAAAAATAAATACCGGTCATGGAATAACCCTGGGCGAGCTGCGTCTGACAGGTCCTTGCCCTCATGGCTTCGCGTATTGGAGATGTCCCATGGTTGATCCTTCATCAAAGCCCGACCGCCCACCCCTGGGGCCCGTCAGCCTGACCCTGCGCCTGGGGGCAATCGCCCTGGTGGTTGCCGTCGCTGCGGGGGTTCTGGCCTATGTGCATGGCAGCCTCGATCCCGGTCGCCTGACCCCCAAGGCCCTGGTGGATGTGCTGGAAACCAACAATGGCGTGCACCCGGGGTATCGCCGCAACCACGCCAAGGGGGTGTGCGTCATCGGCTACTTCGAAAGCAGCGGCGAGGCCCGGGCCTACTCCACGGCGCAGGTGTTCAATGAGGCACGCACGCCGGTGGTGGGGCGCTTTGCCCTGCCCAGTGGCAACCCCTATGCGCCGGACAGCAGCGTGCCGATCCGCAGCCTGGCGCTGCGTTTCCTCCAGGCCAACGGCCAGCAGTGGCGGACCGGGATGAACAGCATGCCGGTGTTCCCGGTGGGCACTCCCGAAGCCTTCTATCAGTTGCAACAGGCCGGCTCCCCTGATCCGGCCACGGGCAAGCCGGACCCGAGCAAAGTGCCGGCATTCTTCGCCAGCCATCCCGAGGCGGCGCCGTTCCTGCAATGGGTCAAGGGCGCCAAACCTTCGGCCAGCTATGCCAGTGAAAGCTACAACGGGATCAATGCCTTCTATCTGGTGGATGGCAGCGGTAAGCGCCAGGCAGTGCGCTGGGGGGTAGTGCCCGAGACCCGTGATGGGCCTGATGCAGGCAGTGCCCCGCAAGGCGCCGACTACCTGGAGCAGGACCTGGCTCGGCGCCTGGCCCAAGGGCCGCTGCGCTGGCGCTTGCAGATCACCCTGGCGGCGCCCGGTGACCCCACGGATGACGCCAGCAAGGCCTGGCCGGCGCAGCGGCCGGTAATCAACGCCGGGACCCTGGTGCTGCAAAGCACCCAGGCGCAGAACAGCGGCGAGTGTCGGGACATCAATTACGACCCGCTGATCCTGCCCAGCGGCATCCAGGCGTCCGACGACCCCCTGCTGGCAGCGCGCTCTGCGGCCTACGCCAGTTCCTACCTGCGTCGCACCAGCGAAGTCAGCCAATTGCCCGGCGCCCAGGAGCCACGTCCATGAATAGCCAACCTCGACATTTCGCTCCCCTGGCGCGCCTGCTGCACTGGCTGATGGCGTTGCTGATCATCGCCATGCTGTTCATCGGCGCCGGCATGGTGGCCTCGGTTTCCGCGCGTCATGAATGGCTGATCCACCTGCACAAGCCCCTGGGGATCGCCATCTTGCTGTTGGTGCTGGTGCGCCTATGGGTGCGTTTCTACACCCGACAACCGCCGTTGCCGGCAGACCTGCCGGGCTGGCAGGTGCTGGCGGCCAAGGCCTCCCATGTGCTGCTGTACACCTTGATGCTGAGCCTGCCGCTGCTGGGCTGGGGCATGATCTCGGCGGCCGGTGACCCGGTGATGCTCGGCAGTTCGCTGCAACTGCCGGCGATCCTGCCGGCCAATGCCCAGCTGTTTGCGGTGTTGCGCAAGGCCCATGGTTATCTGGCGTACCTGCTGTTTTTCACCGTGCTGCTGCATCTGGCCGCGGCGCTGTTCCATGGTTGGGTGCGTCGCGATGGCGTGCTGCAGAGCATGCTGCGCGGCCGCGGTTGATTGAACCCGGCGGCGCCGGGCTCAAGTGGCGCAACGCACCCTGGCCGCGGCTTTGCCCGGGGCCAGGCTCCATAGCCAGTAGATCAGCGCCACGCCGTTGATCCCGGCCCCCAGCAGGCAGACCCCGGTCCAGCCGGCCCAGGCGTAGGTGGCGGTGGCGGCGATGGAACCTGCGGCGCTGCCCAGGGAATAGAACAGCATGTAGCCGGCGGCCAGTCGGCTCTGCGCCTCGGGGCGCACGCTGTAGATCAGGCTCTGGCTGGTGACGTGCACGGCCTGCAGGCCCAGGTCGAAGCTGATTACCCCGAACAGCAGGGCCCAGAGGGACGATTGAGTGAAGGCAATGGGCAGCCAGGACAGCAGCATCAGGCCCAGTGCCAGGCCGCTGGTCCACTGCGCCAGGCCGCGGTCGGCCAGGTGCCCGGCCCGTGCCGCGCCCAGGGCGCCTGCCGCGCCGGCGAGGCCGAACAGGCCGATCTCGGTGTGGGACAAGGACAGTGGCGGGGCACTCAATGGCAACACCAATGGCGTCCACAGCACGGTGCCGGCGGCGAAGATCAGCATCGCCAGCACCGCCCGGTCCCGCAGCACCTTTTCCTCCCTGAACAGTTGCAGCAGCGAACCGAGCAATTGCCCGTAACCCTGGGTGGCCTTGGGTTGCTCGCGGGTAGGCAGGGTTTTCCACAGGGCCAGGGCCACCAGCAGGGTCAGCCCGGCGGACAACAGATAGACCGAACGCCAGCCCGCCAGGTCGGCCATGGTCCCGGCCACGGTACGGGCCAGCAGGATGCCTACCACCACGCCGCTGGTGACCATGCCCACGGTTCGGCCGCGTTGCGCTGCCGGGGCCAGGTTGGCGGCGTAGGCCACCAGTACCTGGGTTACCACCGCCAGCAGGCCGATGCAGGCCATGCCCGGCAGCAGCCAGGCGCTGCTCGGGGCCAGGGCCACGGTGAGCAGGGCCAGCACCGAGAGCAGGGTCTGGGTCACGATCAGCCGTCGCCGGTTGTACAGGTCCCCCAGGGGCACCAGCAACAGCAGGCCCAGGCCATAGCCGACCTGGGTCAGGGTGATGACGATGCCCACGGTGGCCGGCGCCAGGTCGAAGGTATGAGCCATGGCATCCAGCAGTGGCTGGGCGTAGTAGACGTTACCCACCGCCAGACCGCAGGCGATGGCGAACAGCAGCACCACTTTGGTGGAAAGAGCAGGCGAGGCGTGAGGGGAAGAATTGGCTGACATGTTGGGCTCCGGTTTTTGGTTTCATAATGAAACCAGTTGTACGGTAAAGATCATGGTTTTATATTGCAACCACTTTCCTTTGGCCTGATCGGAGAATGCCCAACATGGTCAAGCGCACCAGCCTGCAAGATGCCGAGTGCCCGGTTGCCCGCTCACTGGACGCCATTGGCGACTGGTGGTCCCTGCTGATCGTGCGGGATGCCTTTGACGGAATCCGCCGTTTTGGCGAGTTCCAGCGCAACCTCGGCATGGCCAAGAACATCCTGGCCACACGCCTGCGGACCCTGGTGGAACATGGGGTGTTCGAGGTTGTCCCGGCGTCCGATGGCAGTGCCTACCAGGAGTACGTGCTGACGGAAAAGGGCAGGGGGCTGTTTCCCCTGATCATCGGCTTGCGCCAATGGGGCGAAGCGTTTTTCTACCAGGAAGGGGAAGCGCATTCACGGATGGTCGACCGGCAGACCGGGCAGCCGTTGCGCGCGCTGGAACTGCGCTCGGCGGACGGGCGCTTGCTGGGGCCGGAGGATTGCCGGCGGGTGCCGGTCGGGGAGGGTGACTGAGGGCTGCGCAACGGGGGGCGCAGCCCTCAGTCGGGTTCAGCGCAGGTGATCCACCAGGTCGGCCAGGGTGCTCAGCACATCCTTGCCCAGTTGCATGGAGCGTTTGCCCGACCAGCCGGTGAGCGGGTTGGGGTTGTCATCGTGGTCCTTGAAGGGCATTTCCAGGGTCAGGGCCAGGCAGTCGTACTTTTCCCCGACGGCATTGCAGGCCAGGGCCATGTTGGCCTGGCCGGGTTTGTCCCGGGTGTAGCCGTGGGTGGTCTGGAAGTCCCGGGTCTGGCGTTTCAGGTGGCTGCGGAAATGCTCCTCGAGCTTCTCCAGTCGCGGGGTATAGCCCGGGTTGCCTTCGCAGCCGGCGGTGAACACGTGGGGAATCTCTTCATCGCCGTGCACATCGAGAAACAGGTCGACGCCGTATTGTTCCATCTGCTGCTGGACGAACAGCACTTCCGGGCTGAGTTCCTGGCTGGCGGTCTGCCAGGCACGGTTCAGGTCCTGGCCCTGGGCGTTGGTGCGCAAGTGGCCGTGGAATGCGCCGTCGGGGTTCATGTTCGGCACCAGGTACAGGTCGGCCTTGGCCAGTAGCGCGTTGAGCTCCGCATCATCGTGACGGAACAGGCGCTCGATCACGCCCTCCATGAACCATTCGGCCATGTGCTCACCGGGATGCTGCTGGGCGATGATCCAGATCTTGCGTTGGCCTGGCGCGCCGCTGCCTTTGCGCAGCAACTGGATGTCCCGGCCTTCGACGCTTTTACCCACGGCCAGCAACTCGGTGCCGGCCTTGGTCAGGGCCTGGTCGATCAGCCAGTCGTGGCGGCCACGGCTGTAGGGTTCGAAGTAGGCGAACCAGGCATGGGTCTGGGTGGCTTCCAGGTTGAAGCGCAAGGCGTCGCCTTCGAAGATCGTCGGTACGCGAAACCAGTTCACATGGTCGTAGGAGGCCACTGCCTGGTAGCCGGTCCAGGCTTTGTTGTAGGAGGACTGGCTGGCGTTGGTCAGGCGAAACCAGTGTTCCTGGCCGACATGCAGGCCGCTGACCTTGAAATGAAACCACTGGAAGTGCGGGCTGCGGGTATCCGGGCGGATGGCCAGCAGTGCCTGCAACGGGTTGCTGATATCCAGTACGTCGATGTTGCCACTGTCGAAATCAGCGCAAATATCAAAAGAAGTGTGATTGCCCACGGTCATAATCGATTCCTTATCAGGATTGTTATGAGCGCTACTCTACACAGAAGGGGGGGTAAAAGAAGGGGGGCGTCGTCCTTGACGCAGACGAAGCTTAGTGGCTATGCGATTGATTCTCAAGCGCTACTTTTTGATTTGCAGGGCTTTTACGACGGGCGTTTGCTTGCAAAAGGACATTCTTTTGCTATCATCGCCGCCATTATTTTTTGCGGCACCTACAGTCTTCATTAGCCTGAAGCCAAGCCAGAAAAACTGGCAAAAAAAAAGACCCGGCAAAAAGCCGGGTCAAAAACCGTGATTAGCCTGATGAGGAGATAATCCAAAGGTCCGACCTAAGGTCCTTTGGGCTATCGACTGATCTCGCGACCAGTTGCTTGCAATAATAATCATTATCATTTGCAAGTCAAATGTTTTTCCCCGCCTTCCGGAAAATATTTTTCCACTTCCGTTTTTTCCCGTCGCTGGCTTCACGTCCAGCCCTGCGCAGGGCTTCAGTTCGACTCAACGCGCTGGCTTTCCAGTGATTTGTCCACCAGGGCCTTGGCCAGATCGATCATGTGCACCACTGAAAACGCCAGGTCGCGATTGGCTCCCCGCAGATTGTCCGCTGCATCGTAGGCGGTGGCCGCTGCACAGCGCAGCAGGTCGGAGGCGTGGATCATGGCTTCCTCGCTGCTTAGGCTGCGCCTGATTTCGAAGAACTTCTCTTCCTTGTCTGACTCGGTAATGGCCGGCTTCAAGTAATAGTCCATTGCGCGTCGGGCAGCCTGGCTGTCCTTGAGTGAGCTTAATGTGGTCTCTGTATCGAGTTCCGGCACGTCCTTGCTGCTTGTGTTCATGAAGTGTTCTGCCCTGTCTGAGAAAGGAAAGAGGGGTAGGGCGATGTTAATACACATTGTAATTGTGACGGGATTTCAAATACTACAAGTTGTGTGTTGAGGCTGGAAATACACAACGTATTGTTCGGCCTATGGACAAATGGATCGAGTTGGTCAAAGCCAACATGAAAGGCCGCAAGGTCACACAGGAAAAGCTCGCCGAGCGCCTGGGCATGTCTCAAGGGGGTATCGGTCACTGGTTGAGCAAGCGCCGCCAACCGAAGATCGAAGACATGAACCGGGTGCTGGAAGAGATCGGCATGGGCTTTCTCGAAGTCGCCCTGGTGGTCCGCGAGAAACCCTTGCTAGGAGACGATGGCGAGCCCCTGGCAGACGGGCCTGCGCTCCTCAACAAGTACAACCCGTACTTCCGTTACCCGGTGAGCGATTGGCGGGTGGCCGGCGAGGTTCGCGAAGACGGGCAGCCTGCCTACGTGCCGGAGCGCTACGAGCTTTCCGACTATCAGGCCCGGGGCGCGGCATTCTGGCTGGTGGTGGTCGGCGACGCGATGATCGCTCCCAGCGGTCTGAGCATCAGCCAGGACATGCTGATCCTGGTGGACCCGGCGATTGGCGCCGAACCCGGGAAGTTGGTGGTTGTACAGTGTCCTGGTAGTGACGAGGCGATCTTCCGCAAGTTGGTGCAAGAGGGTGGTTTGCGTTACCTGGTTCCGCTCAATCCTACTTATCCGAAGATGCTCTACAGCGACAAGTGCCGGATTATTGGTGTAGTCGTACAAGCTACTGCGAAGTTTTAACTTTCCCTAGAAGCCCCTTCCTGCAAACAGGAAGGGGCTTTCTTACTTGGGAGTTATTCCAACTCCACCAGTGCACTGCCTTCGCTGACCATTTCGCCTTCCTGGCAATACAGCGCCTTGATGACCCCGGCCTGGGGTGCACGAATGCTGTGTTCCATCTTCATGGCTTCCAGCACCACCAGTTGTGCACCGGCCTCGACGCTTTGACCCGGGCTGACCAATATCCGAACGATGCTGCCATTCATCGGCGCAGTCAGCCCGCCTTGCTGGCTATGGCTGGCTTCGGCCGCGGCAATCGGGTCATAGGCGCTGACGGCATGTGTGTCGCCCTGCCAGTTCAGGTACAGGGTGTCGTCGCGACGGATGGCCCGGTGCTCGCGGCGCAGTCCCTGTTGCTCTGTCCATAGGTGCTCGCCCTGCAGCTCAAAGGCCGCAGTGCGAGCGCCAAGGCTGATGGCCTGATCCTGGCCGGCGCAGCTCAGGTGCAGGCTGGTTTGCGCTGGCAGGCCGTTGCGCCAGCCGTTGATGGCGGACCATGGCGAGTCGGGATCATCGCTTCGTGTGCGTGGCGGCTGGCTCTGGCTGAAGGCGTGGGCGGCCGCTTGCCAGAAGTCTGCACTCAGCTCGCCTGCGGCTGGCAGCAACTGCTCCTGATAGCGAGGGATAAAGCCGGTATCCAGCTGCGCTTCGGCAAAGGCCGGGTGGGCAATGATGCGCCGCAGAAACGCCAGGTTGGTCTTCAGGCCACCGATGACGAACTCGTCGAGCATGCTCAGCAACCGCAGGCGCGCCTGCTCGCGGTCTTCGCCCCAGGCAATGAGCTTGCCCAGCATCGGGTCGTAGAAGGGCGAAACGCTGTCGCCTTCCTCGACACCGCTGTCCACCCGCCGACCGGGGCCTGCAACCGATTCGCGGTACAGCTCCAGGCGCCCGGTGGCCGGAAGAAAGTCGTTGGCCGGGTCTTCGGCATACAGCCGTACTTCGATCGCATGCCCGCGTAGCGGCACCTGCTCCTGGCTGATGGGCAGGGTTTCGCCGCGGGCCACGCGGATCTGCCAGGCCACCAGGTCCAGGCCGGTGATGGCCTCGGTGACCGGGTGTTCCACCTGCAATCGGGTGTTCATCTCCATGAAGAAGAATTCGCCACGGGCATCCAGGAGAAACTCCACGGTGCCGGCACCCACGTAGCCAATGGCCTGGGCCGCGCGCACCGCGGCTTCGCCCATGGCCTTGCGCAGTTCGGGGCTGAGGCCCGGGGCCGGAGCTTCCTCGACCACTTTCTGGTGGCGGCGCTGGATCGAACAGTCGCGTTCGTTGAGGTACAGGCAGTTGCCGTGCTGGTCGGCAAACACCTGGATCTCCACGTGCCGTGGCTTGAGCAGGTACTTTTCCACCAGCATCCGCGAATCGCCGAAGGACGACTGGGCTTCGCGCTGGGCCGAGGCCAGGGCTTCGGCCAGTTGGCTGACGTCCTCGACGACTTTCATACCCTTGCCGCCACCGCCCGCGGTGGCCTTGAGCAGCACCGGGTAGCCGATGCGTTCGGCGGCATTGCGGAAGGTTTCCAGGTCCTGGGCTTCACCGTGGTAACCCGGAACCAGGGGCACCCCGGCGGTTTCCATCAGCGCCTTGGCTGCCGACTTGCTGCCCATGGCGTCGATGGCCGCGGCAGGCGGGCCGAGGAAAATCAGCCCGGCGGCTTCGATGGCTCGGGCAAAACCGGCGTTCTCCGAGAGAAACCCATACCCGGGATGGATGGCCTGGGCGCCGCTGGCCCGGGCGGCGGCAATCAGCTTGTCGATCTGCAGGTAGCTGTCGGCAGCCTTGCTGCCGCCCAGGTCCACGCGGATATCCGCTTCACGGCTGTGCCGGGCGTCGCGGTCGGTAGCGCTGTGCACGGCCACGGTGGTCAGGCCCAGGGCCTTGGCGGTGCGCATCACCCGGCAGGCGATCTCGCCGCGGTTGGCCACCAGCAGGGTGTCTAGAACAGGGGCGCTCATCAACGGAACTCCTTGGACGTGGTCTCGGACTGCCAGCTGGGCGGGCGTTTTTCCAGGAATGCCCGCAGGCCTTCCTGGCCTTCGGCGCTGACCCGGATGCGGGCGATGGCGTTTTCGCAATAGCGACGCAGGGCGGTGGTCAACGCGCCGTTGCCCACTTCCCGCAGCAGGTCCTTGCTGGCGCGCATCGCCTGGGGACTGTTGAGCAGCAGATTGTCGACCCACTGCTGGACCTGTTGATCCAGCTCTACGGCGGGATAGCTTTCTGCCAGGAGACCGATTTCCCGCGCCCGCTGGCCGCCAAAGCGTTCGGCGGTGAGGGCATAGCGGCGGGCAGCGCGTTCGCCGATGGCTTGGACCACGAACGGGCTGATGACCGCTGGTGCCAGGCCGATGCGCACTTCGGAGAGGCAGAACTGCGCCTCGTCACTGCCAATGGCCATGTCGCAGCAACTGATCAGGCCCAGGGCCCCGCCAAAGGCCGCGCCTTGCACCACCGCCAGGGTCGGGATCTTCAGCTTGGCCAGGTTGTACATCAGCTCCGCCAGTTCCCGGGCGTCGTCGAGGTTGGTGTGGTAGTCGAGCTCGGCCGATTGCTGCATCCAGGCCAGGTCGGCGCCGGCGCTGAAATGCCGGCCGCGCCCGCGCAGCAGCAGGAAGCGCAGGCTCGGGTCGCCCTGCACCTGATCCAGGGCGAGGATCAGTTCACGGATCATTTCGGCGTTGAAGGCGTTGTTCTTGTCTTCGCGGCTGAGCCACAGGGTGGCGAAGCCTCGAGGGTCACGCAGCAGTTCCAGGGTATTGAAGTCGCTCATGTTCTTCTCGCGCAGGATTACATGCGGAACACGCCGAAGCGGCTCTGTTCGATGGGGGCGTTGAGGGCCGCAGACAGGGCCAGGGCCAGTACGTCGCGGGTTTGCGCCGGGTCGATGACGCCGTCATCCCAGAGCCGCGCGCTGGAGTAGTAGGGGTGCCCCTGATGCTCGTACTGGTCGAGGATCGGCTGTTTGATCTGGGCTTCCTGGGCGGCGTCGAAGCTTTGCCCGCCGCGCTCGGCCTGTTCGCGCTTGACCTGCACCAGGACTCCGGCGGCCTGCTCGGCCCCCATCACGCCGATGCGCGCGTTGGGCCACATCCACAGGAAGCGCGGGTCATAGGCCCGGCCGCACATGCCGTAGTTGCCGGCACCGAAACTGCCGCCGATGATCACCGTGAACTTCGGTACCTGGGCGCAGGCCACTGCGGTCACCAGCTTGGCGCCGTGCTTGGCGATGCCGCCAGCCTCATATTTCTGCCCCACCATGAAACCGGTGATGTTCTGCAGGAACAGCAGCGGAATCCCGCGCTGGCAGGCCAGTTCGATGAAGTGCGCGCCTTTTTGCGCGGCTTCGGCGAAGAGGATTCCGTTGTTGGCGAGGATGGCCACCGGGTAGCCGTGCAGGTGGGCGAAGCCGCAGACCAGGGTGGTGCCGAACAGGGCCTTGAACTCATCGAATACCGAACCGTCCACCAGCCGGGCGATGACTTCACGTACATCGAACGGCTGCTTGGGATCGGCCGGGACCACGCCATAGAGTTCATCGCGGGCATACAGCGGAGCGATCGGCGTGCGTTGTTGCAATTGGCCCTGTTTATGCCAGTTGAGGTTGGCCACGCTGCGTCGGGCCAGGGCCAGGGCGTGTTCGTCGCTCTCGGCATAGTGGTCGGCGACCCCGGAAATCTTGCAATGCACATCGGCGCCGCCCAGGTCCTCGGCACTTACCACTTCGCCGGTAGCGGCTTTCACCAGGGGTGGGCCGGCGAGAAAGATAGTGGCTTGTTCACGGACCATGATGGCTTCGTCGGCCATGGCCGGAACATAGGCACCACCGGCGGTGCAGGAGCCCATCACCACGGCGATCTGCGGGATGCCCTGGGCGCTCATGTTGGCCTGGTTGAAGAAGATCCGCCCGAAGTGCTCGCGGTCCGGGAACACTTCATCCTGGCGCGGCAGGTTGGCGCCGCCGGAGTCCACCAGGTAGATGCACGGCAGGCGGTTCTGCTGGGCGATGGTCTGCGCCCGCAGGTGCTTTTTCACAGTCAGCGGGTAATAGGAACCGCCTTTCACCGTGGCGTCGTTGGCCACGATCATGCATTCGACACCTTCCACCCGGCCGATACCGGCAATCACTCCAGCGGCGGGTACGTCTTCGCCGTAGACCTCATAGGCGGCCAGGGCGCTGATTTCCAGGAACGGCGAGCCGGGGTCGAGCAGGCGGTTGATGCGCTCGCGGGGCAGCAGCTTGCCTCGCGAAGTGTGGCGCTCCTGGGCCTTGGCGCCGCCGCCTTGCTGGACCTGGGCGAGCAGGCTGTGCAAGGCGTCGACCTGGGCCAGCATCGCCTCGCTGTTGGCCACGAACTCCGCCGAGCGCGGGTTGAGCTGGGTATGCAAGATAGCCATGGACAGCTCCGTTAGCGGGTTTCGTTGAACAGTTCGCGACCGATCAGCATGCGGCGGATCTCGCTGGTGCCGGCGCCGATCTCGTAGAGCTTGGCGTCGCGCAGCAGGCGGCCGGCGGGGAATTCATTGATGTAGCCGTTGCCGCCGAGGATCTGGATTGCGTCGAGGGCCATCTGGGTCGCGCGCTCGGCGCTGTAGAGGATCACTCCGGCGGCATCCTTGCGGGTGGTTTCGCCGCGCTCGCAGGCTTGGGCCACCGCATACAGGTAGGCGCGGCTGGCGTTGAGCTGGGTGTACATGTCGGCGATCTTGCCCTGGATCAGCTGGAATTCGCCGATGCTCTGGCCGAACTGCTTGCGGTCGTGGATGTAGGGCACCACCAGGTCCATGCAGGCCTGCATGATCCCGGTGGGGCCGCCGGAGAGCACCACGCGCTCGTAGTCGAGGCCGCTCATCAGCACTTTGACGCCACCATTGAGCACGCCGAGGATGTTTTCCTCCGGCACTTCCACGTCATCGAAGAACAGCTCGCAGGTGTTGGAGCCGCGCATGCCCAGCTTGTCGAACTTGTTGCTGCGGCTGAAGCCTTTCCAGTCGCGCTCGACGATGAACGCGGTGATGCCGTGGGGGCCTTTCTCCAGGTCGGTCTTGGCGTAGATCACATAGGTGTTGGCGTCGGGGCCGTTGGTGATCCAGGTCTTGCTGCCGTTGAGCACGAAATGGTCGCCGCGTTTGTCGGCCCGCAGCTTCATCGACACCACGTCGGAGCCGGCATTGGGTTCGCTCATGGCAAGGGCGCCGATGTGTTCGCCGCTGATCAGCTTGGGCAGGTATTTGCTCTTCTGTTCGTGGTTGCCGTTGCGGTTGATCTGGTTCACGCAGAGGTTGGAGTGCGCGCCGTAGGACAGCGCCACCGAGGCTGAGCCGCGGCTGATCTCTTCCATGGCGACCACATGCGCCAGGTAACCCAGGCCAGCGCCACCGTATTCTTCCGCTACGGTGATGCCCAAGAGGCCCATGTCGCCGAATTTGCGCCACATGTCGGCGGGGAACAGGTTGTCGACATCGATCTGCGCTGCCCGGGGTGCCAGCTCCGCCTTGACGAAGGCCTGGACCTGTTGGCGCAGCATGTCGATGGTTTCACCGAGGGCGAAGTTCAGGGTCGGGTAACTCATGGCGGGGCACCTTCAAACTTGTTTTTATTGAGGGAATAGGATGTCGAGAGCGGCGCGGCCTGGCTCTCACCTTTACGTTAACGTAAACCTGCGACCGATGGCTGTCAATCGCCCTTTACGTAAACGTCAACTTGCGCCAGAGTAGCGAGGCTTTCGATTGGAGCCAGGCTGTTTTGCACCTTTCGCCTGGCTCCTGCACACCCACTAATAAAGACAATAGGGGTCGTCATGGAACACTCGGGTTTCCAGCCGGATCGCAGTTACACCCGTGGTACGCAAGACCAGCCGCTGCTGGCGTTGACCATCGGCCAGGCTTTCGATAACACCGTCGCCGCCTATCCCCAGGGCGAGGCTCTGGTGGTGCGCCACCAGCAGCTGCGCTACACCTGGCAGCAACTGCGCGAGGCGGTCGACCTGCATGCCCGGGCGCTGCTGGCCCTGGGGCTCAAGACCGGCGATCGCCTGGGGATCTGGGCCCCCAACTGCGCCCAGTGGTGCATCGCCCAGTTCGCCAGCGCCAAGATCGGCGTGATTCTGGTGAACATCAATCCGGCCTACCGCAGTTCCGAGCTGGAGTATGTGCTCAGGCAGTCCGGCTGCCAGTGGCTGATCTGCGCTGGAGCCTTCAAGACGTCCGATTACCACGGCATGCTCCAGGGCCTGGTGCCCGAGCTGGCGGAACAGTCCATCGGCCAATTGCACAGCGAGCGGTTACCCGAGCTGCGCGGGGTGATCAGCCTGGATGCGCAGCCGCCGTCGGGTTTCCTGCCCTGGTCGCAGCTATCGGCGCTGGGGGCGGGGGCCACGGCCGAGCAGTTGCAGGCGCGCCAGGACAGCCTGGATTTCGACCAGCCGGTGAATATCCAGTACACCTCCGGCACCACCGGTTTCCCCAAGGGCGCGACACTGAGCCACTACAACATCCTCAACAACGGTTACATGGTGGGGGAGAGCCTGGGCCTGACTGCTGCTGACCGGCTGGTGATCCCGGTGCCGCTGTACCACTGCTTCGGCATGGTCATGGGCAACCTGGGGTGCATCACCCACGGCACCACCATGATCTATCCCAATGACGCCTTTGACCCGCTGCTGACCTTGATTGCGGTGGCCGAAGAGCGCGCCACCGGCCTGTACGGCGTACCCACGATGTTTATCGCTGTGCTCGATCAGCCCCGACGCAGCGAGTTCGACCTGTCGAGCCTGCGGACCGGGATCATGGCCGGGGCCACCTGCCCGATCGAGGTGATGCGCCGGGTGATCAGCGAAATGCACATGAGCGAAGTGCAGATCGCCTACGGCATGACCGAAACCAGCCCGGTGTCGCTGCAGACCGGGCCGGACGACGACCTGGAACTGCGGGTGACCACCGTGGGCAGGACCCAGCCGCACCTGGAGAGCAAGATCATCGACGAGGCCGGCAATGTGGTGCCTCGCGGCACCATCGGTGAGCTCTGCACCCGGGGCTACAGCGTCATGCTCGGTTACTGGAACAACCCTGAGGGCACCCGCGAGTCCATCGATCAGGCCGGCTGGATGCACACCGGTGACCTGGCCACCATGAACCAGCAGGGTTATGTGTGCATTGCCGGGCGCAACAAGGACATGATCATTCGCGGTGGCGAGAACATTTATCCGCGAGAGCTGGAAGAGTTCTTCTTCACCCATCCTGCGGTGGCCGATGTGCAGGTAATCGGCATCCCCTGCGACAGGTACGGCGAGGAGATCGTCGCCTGGATCAAGTTCCACCCCGGCCATTCGGCCAATGAGCTGGAGCTGCAGACCTGGTGCAAGGAGCGTATCGCGCACTTCAAGACGCCGCGTTACTTTAAGTTCGTTGAAGAGTTTCCCATGACCGTGACCGGTAAGATCCAGAAGTTCCGCATGCGCGAAATCAGCATCGAGGAGCTGCGTGAGCGCATGAACAAGGGGTGAACCCGGATGGAGCGTGCATCGGCGCCGGTGCACGCTTTATGGGCAGCAAAGAGGGATCGCAGAAAGCACAAAGGGGAGCCGAAGCTCCCCTTTAATTTTGTCGTTGCGTGCTCTTTTTTTATTATTGAGGGGCGGTCTATTGTTGTTTTTGGCAACCGTTGCCCTTTACTGCTGTTTTTGGCGATCCCCATCCGGGATCAAGAGCAAACGTATTTTTTTGAGCGCTGATTCAATGTGTCGCCAGGGCGATCCAACCAGTTCGGGAGCTACCTCAGGGTAGTTTTATTGTTCTCTGACCGGTTGCGGGTGGCTCTTGCAAGCCCTCCTGCACAGTGCATCCTCTCCAAAAAAATCTGTTAGCTGCGTCTCTGCCGTGTTGTTTTTGTTATCTCAGAGTCGTTACGTCTTATTTTTATTAGGTTTGCTGCTTTTTATTCTTGTTATGCCATAGAGATAGCAGAAGCCGTGCCAACTTTTTAAAGTCCTTTAAAATCAATGACTTGATAATTTTGTAGGACAATCTGTACCGCAACAAATTCGACAAACTGTTTCCGTGTTACTCGTTCCCGCCCCAGATCGGAGTGGCCGGTAACACCCGGCCGCACAATGCCTCAGCTGGCGTTACGCGCCTTGGCCACGCGGGAGCCGGAGGGGCGCCCCAGCACGTTGCAGATCTGCCGGCCGGCGTCGATCAGGCGGTCCATGTCGATACCGGTATGGATGCCCAGGCCATCGAGCAGGTAGAGCACGTCTTCGGTGGCGACGTTTCCGCTGGCGCCCTTGGCATAGGGGCAGCCGCCGAGGCCGGCGATGGAGCTGTCGAACACCGCGATGCCTTCCAGCAGGCTGGCGTAGACATTGGCCAGGGCCTGTCCGTAGGTGTCGTGGAAGTGCCCGGCGAGTTTTTCCCGTGGTACCTGGGCGCCCACCACCTCGAACATGCGCCGGGTGGCACCGGCGGTGCCGGTACCGATGGTGTCGCCCAGAGAGACCTCGTAACAGCCCATGTCATGCAGCTCGCGGGCGACCATGGCCACCTGTTCCGGGGCCACTTCACCTTCATAAGGGCAGCCCAGCACGCACGACACGTAACCGCGCACGCTGATGCCGTGCTGCTTGGCGGCGTCCATGATCGGCACGAAGCGTTCCAGGCTTTCGCTGATGGAGCAGTTGATGTTGCGCTGGGAGAAGGCTTGCGAGGCCGCGGCGAACACCGCCACTTCCTTGACCCCAGCCGCCAGGGCATCTTCGAAACCCCGCAGGTTGGGCGCCAGTGCGCCATAGACAACCCCGGGCTTGCGCTGGATACGGGCGAAGACCTCGGCTGAACCGGCCATCTGCGGCACCCATTTGGGAGACACGAAACTGCCGACTTCTATGTAGCCCAGGCCGGCGGCGGTGAGGGCATCCACCAATTGCACCTTGTCTTCGACGCTGATGGGCTGGGCTTCGTTCTGCAGGCCGTCGCGGGGGCCGACTTCGATCAGGCGTACATGGCTGGGGAGTGACATAGAGGTTCACCTTCTTATAGGGAGTGGCGGATACCGGCGCCCGGGCGCAGGTGTGCCGATGATTATCGGGCGGTGCTTTTCTGGTTCAGGATGGTCTGTTCCAGCGCCTGGGTGCAGCGCTCTTCGGCGGTGTCCAGTTCCAGCTTCATCTGTTCGATGTCGAGCAATTGCTGTTCGAGCTGTTCGCGACGCTCGGCGATTTTCGCCAGCATGCTGTGCAGCTGCTTCAGGTTGCCGCTGCTCGGGTCGTAGAGCTCGATCAGTTCGCGGCACTCGGCCAGGGAAAAGCCGATGCGCTTGCCCCGCAGGATAAGTTTCAGGCTGACCTTGTCCCGGGGCGAATAGATGCGCTCCTGGCCACGGCGTTCGGGAGCCAGCAGGCCCTGCTCTTCATAGAAGCGGATGGCCCGGGTGGTGATGTCGAGCTCGCGGGCGAGGTCGGAAATGCTGTAGGTCTGGCTGCTCATGGAGGCGCTCAAGAGGGGGCTTGGCGCTAAGCTAAAGGCAGGTTGACGTATACGTCAAGCAGTCCGAGCCGATCCCGTTCGCCGGCAAGCCGGCTCCTGCAGTGAGGGCTTGCCGGCGAAAGGGCTCAGGCGGTCTGCTGGTCGAGCTTCTTTTCGTAGGCCGTGACCTGCTGGCAGAGTTCGATCATCTGCTCGCGCATCCAGCGGTTGGCCGGATCCTGGTCGGTGCTCTCGTGCCAGTACAGGTGGGTTTCCACCGGCGGGACATCATTGACTGGCAGGTTGAACGCGTGCAGTTCATGGCGACGGGCAAAGCGCTCCGGTACGGTCATCACCATGTCGGTCTGCTGCAGCACCTGGGAAGCCATCAGGTAATGCTGGGAGCGCAGGGCGATCTTGCGCTGGATACCCATCTTGCCCAGGGCCAGGTCGACATGCCCGAGGCCGCTGCGGCGGCTGGAGATATGGATGTGGGTCAGGGACAGGTAATCGTCCAGGCTGAATTTTTCCTTGCCCGCCAGCGGGTGCCCCTTGCGCATGGCGCACACATAGCGGTCTTCCATCAGCTTGACGTGACGCACCTGGGGGTCGGTATTGAGCGGTGCGTCGACGGCAAAGTCCAGGCGCCCGGCTGCCAGCTCCTTGGTGGTTTCCCGGCGCTTGGAGAGAAAACTTTCGATGATCACCGTCGGCGCCAGGCGCCGCAGGCGCTGGAACAGCGGTGGCAGGATCACCGCTTCAGTGAGGTCGGTCATGCTGATGCGGTAGGTCTTGACCGCTTGCAGGGGGTTGAAAATGCGACTTTCCTGGACCGAAACCCGCAGCAGCGACAGGGCATTGCGCACCGGCCCGATGATGTTCTGCGCCATGGGCGTGGGCACCATGCCCTGGGCGGTACGCACGAAGAGCGGGTCGTTGAAGGTCTCGCGCAGGCGTGCCAGGGCGTTGGATACCGCCGGTTGGGTGATGCCGACGATCTGCCCTGCGCGGGTCAGGTTGGCTTCGGTGTAGATCGCATCGAAAACGATGAAGAGGTTGAGATCGACCTTGCTCAGATTCATTGCGCTGCACTCTTATTGTTAGGGCCTGTGGGAGGGCTCGGAAGCCTGTCGGATCAGCCGATCATATATCGGTGATGAATGTTAATACATGCCGAGAATAGGCTAGGTAAATTTTCGTAGCTGATCTAGCATCGATTTCAGTCCTCCAACACCCGATCGTCACAAAGGTAGAGCTGCCCATGGAATTCGCCTATTCCCCCAAGGTTCAGGAACTGCGTGAGCGTGTCACCGCGTTCATGGATGCCTATGTTTATCCGGCTGAAGCGGTCTTCGAGCGTCAGGTTGCCGAAGGCGATCGCTGGCAGCCGACCGCCATCATGGAAGAGCTGAAACTCAAGGCCAAGGAGGCCGGGCTATGGAATTTGTTTCTGCCTGAGTCGGAGTTGGGGGCAGGCCTGACCAACCTTGAGTACGCGCCGCTGGCGGAAATCATGGGGCGGTCGTTGTTGGGCCCGGAACCCTTCAACTGCTCGGCACCGGATACCGGAAACATGGAAGTGCTGGTGCGCTACGCCAACGAAGAGCAGAAACAGCGCTGGCTGGAGCCATTGCTGCGTGGCGAGATCCGCTCCGCGTTCGCCATGACCGAGCCGGACGTGGCGTCCTCCGATGCCACCAACATGGCGGCCCGTGCGGTACGCGACGGCGACCAGTGGCTGATCAACGGCAAGAAATGGTGGACCTCGGGCGCCTGCGACCCACGCTGCAAGATCCTGATCTTCATGGGCCTGAGCAACCCGGATGCGCCGCGCCATCAACAGCACTCGATGATCCTGGTGCCGGTGGATACCCCCGGGGTGAAGATTGTTCGCCCGTTGCCGGTGTTCGGCTACGACGACGCACCCCATGGCCACGCCGAAGTGCTGTTCGACAACGTCCGGGTGCCCTACGAGAACGTGCTGCTGGGTGAGGGCCGTGGTTTCGAGATTGCCCAGGGCCGCCTTGGCCCGGGCCGGATCCACCACTGCATGCGTTCCATCGGCATGGCGGAGCGGGCGCTGGAACTGATGTGCAAGCGTTCGGTGAACCGCACTGCCTTTGGCAAGCCGCTGGCGCGCCTGGGGGGCAACATCGACAAGATCGCCGATTCGCGGATGGAGATCGACATGGCCCGGCTGCTGACGCTGAAGGCCGCGTACATGATGGACACCGTGGGCAACAAGGTGGCCAAGAGCGAGATTGCCCAGATCAAGGTCGTGGCGCCGAACGTGGCCCTGCGGGTGATCGACCGGGCGATCCAGATTCACGGCGGGGCCGGGGTCTCCAACGACTTCCCGCTGGCCTATATGTATGCGATGCAGCGCACCTTGCGCCTGGCCGACGGCCCGGATGAGGTGCACCGCGCGGCGATCGGCAAGTATGAAATCGGCAAGTATGTACCCAAGGAGCTGATGCGCAGCGGGCATTGAGGGCGATGCGGCCGGCCTGTCGCAAGGCCGGCCGCTGTGAGTTCAGTACACCCAGACCTCCACGCGGCGGTTCTTGATCCGCCCTTCGTCGGCACTGTTGGCCGCTACCGGCAGCTCGCCGCCAAAGCCGCGAATCTCGCGAAACACCACGCCGCTCTTCACCAGTTCCCGGCGTACCGCCATGGCCCGCAGCTTGGACAGCAGGGCCGCGCGGGCCGGATCGTTCTTGGCGTCACCGAAGCCGGCCAGGGTTACCTGGCGGTTCATCTTGCCGTGCTGGCGCAGGTAATCCAGTACCCGATTGAGGTCCTGGCGGGCCTTGTTGTCCAGGCTGGCGCTGCCCTCCTCAAAACGAAAGTTGACCGTCAGGCGCTGCGCCTGGCGGGTGAGCGCCTGATAAGCCTCCGGCATCTGCGGGCTGGGAGCGACACGCATGGCCTGCACGGTCTGGGCGATAAAGCCGTTGGCGGCGACGATGGCCTGGCCCTTGCTGCCCTGGGCAAATCTCACCAGGGCATCGGCCCAGGGGTTCTGCCCATTGGGCGGCAGGTACAGATACAGGCGCCGTGACAGCGGGTAATCCTCGGTGGCGATCAGGCTGTTGAGCGGCAGCATCGGCTGTGAGTCGCCGTCGACAATGGCCACCGCCTTGGCCTGGCGTACATAGGGCAGGCCGATGAAGCCTATGCCCTGGGGGTCATGGCTGACTGCGTCGGACAACTGCTCGCTGGATTCAAAACGTTTTGCGCCGGGGCCCAGGGCCTTGCCGCGACGGCTGAGTACCAGTTCCTTGAAGGTGTCGTAGGTGCCGGACTGGTCATCCCGGGCGTAGAGATGTACCGCGCCGCCAATGCCACCCAGTTCTTCCCAGGTCCTGGCTTCGCCGCTGAACAGCCGGGCCAGTTGCTCGGTGTCCAGTTGGTTCAGCGGGTTGTGCGGATGCAGGATGATTGCCAGCCCGTCGATGGCGATCACCTGTTCGGCGCTGGGGCTTTTCAGGTCCCCCAGACTTTCAAGGTCCACCAGCTCGCTGTCCTTGATAGGCCGTGAAGCGGCGGCCAGGTCGGCCCGGGCGGTTTTCAGAGCGGCAAAGCCGGTACTCGAACCGTGGGCGGCCACTTCCACCCGCACCGCTCGGCCCTGGGCGGTTTGCCCCACCACCTGTTGTTCATTGTCTTTGGCATTGGCGGTGATCCTGATATCGCGCAGGCCCTGTTCTTCCATCAGGCCCCTGACCAGGGCCGGCCCGAGCCGGGCGCCGATGGTATTGGAGCCTTGGATGCGCAGGACGGGCGCATTGTCCGGGGCTGAGGGCAGGGCGGCGAATACCGACCAGGGCAGGGCGTAGCAAACGAAACCGATCAGAAACAGGCTGATGGTCCGGCACCAGATATCTCGTTCGCTGACGGTGGAAGCGCGGGGCATGGCGGCACTGGCCTTCTATATAGAGGGAGGAGGTAAGTGCTGGGGACATTAAGTCAGGGAGGTGACAGGGATGTGACGGACGGGGCTGTTTGCAGAGAAATGGCGAAAGTCCTACATCATAAATAGCTGTTTTCTCTAGATTTTTTGAGATTTGTCCTAAAGACCAGCCTCGGAACGGCGCGTAGAGTGGGCAACTTTGTCTGGCGGGGATTGGGGCGACTGCCAACGCGTCATCCCCCGCGGATGCCTCGGCAGTGTTGAGCTGCTATTTCGTAGTATGCAAAGGAGTTACAAATGAGTGCCTGGTTCGAGCTGAAGCAGTATGGCAGTGGTGCATGCAGATTCTTGCTGAAGACAAAGGAGGCGCAGACCATGCTTCAAAGCGACCGCTACCCTTGCCGGGACAGTGCCGAGGCGGCTCTCGGCCTGTTCCGCGCACACTGCGCTTCCCCGGAACGCTACGTCAAGAAAATTTCGTCGGGCGGCAAACCTTTTTTCAAGCTCAAGTCCGGTAAGGAAGTGATTCTGGTCAGCCACTTGTACGATTCGGAAGCCACCCTCGAGAGCGCCATCAGCGCTATCGCCAGTGCCGGTACCACGGAGCGGGTCGAGCACATACAGCTGTAACCGCAAAAAAAAGCCCATCGGCAGATGGGCTTTTTTGTGCCTGTCGATCAGCCCAGTTCGAGCCAGATCGGCGCATGGTCCGAAGGTTTTTCCATGCCCCGCAGTTCATAGTCGACCCCAGCGTCCTTGACCCGTGGCAACAACCCCTGGGAAGCCATGATCAGGTCGATGCGCAGGCCGCGTTTGGGTTCATCCTCGAAGCCGCGGCTGCGGTAGTCGAACCAGCTGAAGCGGTCGTTCACCTCGGGGTTCAGGTGACGAAAGCTGTCCACCAGGCCCCAGTTCTTCAGGCGGGCCATCCACTCGCGCTCTTCCGGCAGGAAGCTGCACTTGCCGGTCTTCAGCCAGCGCTTGGCGTTCTCGGCGCCGATGCCAATGTCGCAATCTTCCGGGGAAATGTTCACATCGCCCATCACCACCAGGGGCTGGTCATTGCTGAAACGGCTTTCCAGCAGGTGCTGCAGATCCTGGTAGAAGCGCTCTTTGGCCGGGAATTTGGTGGGATGGTCGCGGCTTTCGCCCTGGGGGAAGTAGCCGTTCATGATGGTCACCGGGGTGCCGTTGGCATCGGCGAAGGTGCCCCAGATAAAGCGCCGCTGGGCGCCCTCGTCGTCACCTTCAAAGCCTTTATGCAGGGCCAATGGTGCCTGGCGCGAGAGCAGGGCTACGCCGTAATGGCCTTTCTGGCCGTGGTAATGCACGTGGTAGCCCAGGGCCTGGATGTCGGCAAGGGGGAACTGTTCGTCGGCGACCTTGGTTTCCTGCAGGCCGATCACGTCCGGCTGGTGTTTGTCGATCAGCGCCGCCAGCTGATGGGGGCGGGCACGTAGCCCGTTGATATTGAACGAGACGATTTTCATGGTCGGCGGTCCTGGCAAAACAGCGATGCTAGCTGACAACGCCCGGGCCGGCCAGCGTGGCGGCGTGGCGGATGCGCTGCTAATGTCCCAGGGGCGCGGGAACGATCAGCGGCGCGCAGGGCTCGTACTAACAAGAACGCGGCCATTTGAGCCGGGTCCAGGGGAGAGTGACCGTCATGCCTGATTCCTCCAATGTCATCGCCGATATTCACCAGCTCGACAGCGGCTATTCCCGCGAAGCGCGGTCGCTGCTGTACCAGGCCTACCGCCATGAGCCGACCTTCGGCTTCATTTTCGAAGCCGATCGCCCCGGCTACGAACAGCGGGTACGAGCCACAGTGCGCGAATTGGTGAAGCAGCATTTTCTTCAGGACCTGCCGGCCATCGGCCTGCTGGTCAATGACCGGCTGATCGGTATCGCCCTGATCGCGCCGCCGCAACGGCGCCTGGGCATCACCGAAAGTTGGGCATGGCGCCTGCGCATGGTGCTCAGCACCGGGTTTCGCTGCACCCAGCGCTATCTGGAGTATCACCAGGCGGTGCAGGCCTGCCTGCCCAATGATGCGGTGCATGTGCTGCCGCTGCTGGGGGTACATCCGCAGTTTCAGGGCCAGCATTTCGGTGAGCAATTGCTGGCGGCGGTGCACAACTGGTGCGCCGTGGACGAACATTCCCAGGGTGTGGTGCTGGACACCGGCAATCCGCGTTACCTGGAGTTCTACAAGCGTCAGGGCTATGAAGAGGTCGGTGAGATTGCGGTGGGGCCGGTGCGTGAGCATGTATTTTTTCACCCCAACCCGCAGCACTTACAAAGAGCAACAGCCTGATATAGAACTTTCCGTGCACCTGAGCGCTCTATCGCCCTCCCAAGCTCGTGATAGCATCCGCGCCTATGAAGTTTCCAGGAAGATTTACCAGCGGCTTTTTGCTGTTGTTCACAAGCTGTGCGGCGCTGGCGCAGAGCGAATTGGATGTCAGGGTCAAGCCCGCCAATGACGAGTTGAAGGCCAATGTGGAGGGTTACATTGGCAGTGTCGGCGATCGCGATGAAGAAGCCTTGCTGCGGTTCAGCCGGGGCGCCGAGGAGCAGGCGAAGAAAGCCGCCCAGGCCCTGGGCTACTACCAACCGCATATCCAGAGTGAGGTGCGTGGCGGTGACAAACCGCGCCTGACGTTGCGGATCGACCCCGGCGAACCGGTGCACCTGCGCAACGTGACAGTCCGGGTCGAAGGCCCGGCGGCCTCCCTCAAGTCGTTTCGCCTTCCCGACGGCGACCAGCTCAAGCCTGGTGCCGTGCTCAATCATGGCCATTACGAAGACGCCAAGCGCCTGATCCAGAACCAGGCTTCGCGCTATGGCTTTTTCAGCGGGCGCTTTACCCAGCAGAAACTGTCGGTGGACCCCCAGGCAGGTGTCGCGGACATCGACCTGGTCTATGACAGCGGCCCGCGCTACGCGCTGGGCAAGGTCAGCTTTAGCGGTGACTCCCTGTTCGATGAAGACCTGTTGCGGCGCATGGTGCCGTTCAAGGCCGGTGCGCCCTACGACTCCGAACTGATTGCCGAACTCAACCAGGCCCTGCAGTCGAGCGGCTACTTCGAGGGCGTGCGGGTGGACGCCGCGCCTACTGCCGCCGAGCACGAGGTGATTCCGGTGGCGGTCCAGCTGGAAACCCGCAAGCCCCGGACCATGGGCCTCGGCCTCGGCTATTCCACCGACGTGGGGCCGCGGGTCAAGGCCAACTGGACCCGGCACTGGGTCAACCCCCAGGGCCACAGTTACGGCTGGGAGGCAGAAGTTTCTGCTCCGCGGCAGAACGTCGGCCTGTGGTACGACATTCCCCTGGACCCGCCTCTGACCGACAAGCTGCGGTTCGCCGGTGGTTACCAGAATGAAGAGATTGCCGGCACCGATACCCTGAGTAAGTTGCTCACCATCGGTCCCGAGTGGCACAGCAAGTTGCCCAGCGGCTGGCAGCGGGTGCTGTCGCTGAAGTATCAGCGAGAGGAATATCGCCTCGGGGACGACTCGGGCCTGAGTAATCTGCTGATGCCTGGCCTGACGTATTCCTACCTGCGCAGCGACAATCGCATCGACCCGCATAACGGCTATCGCATTCAGTTCGACACCAAGCTGGCCAAGGAAGGGGTCGGTTCCGACACCAACCTGCTGTATGGCACGGTGCTGCTGAAGGGACTGACCACGGTCTGGGACAACCACCGCTTTCTCGGGCGAGTGCAGTTCGGTGGCAGTGCCACCAATGGCTACAAGTCGATTCCGCCATCCTTGCGCTTCTTTGCCGGTGGCGACCAGAGCGTTCGGGGCTACGACTATCAGACCCTGTCACCGGAAAACTCCGAAGGTGATCGCATTGGCGGCCGCTACATGGTGGCCGGTAGCGTCGAGTACCAGTATTCGATCGCCGAGAAATGGCGGATCGCGACCTTTGTCGACCAGGGCAACTCTTTCAACAAGCTGGAGCTGCCTAACCTCAAGACCGGGGTGGGCGTCGGCGTACGCTGGGTTTCGCCAGTGGGACCGATCCGGGTCGACCTGGCCCACGCGATGAATGACGACGGCGGCATCCGCTTGCACTTTTCCATGGGGCCAGAGCTTTGAAGCGTGGTTTGAAGATAACGCTGCTGGCGATTGTTGCGCTGGTGATCCTGATCATTCTGGCCGTGGCCAGCGTACTCGGAACCCAGGCTGGCAGCCGCTGGGCCCTGGCGCGAGTGCCGGGGCTGACCCTGGACAATTTCGAGGGCCGCCTTGGCGGGCACTGGAGCGCCGATCATTTGCTCTGGCAACAGGAGGGCAACCGGGTCGAGCTCAACGCCGTGCAGTTCACCTGGTCGCCCGGCTGCCTGCTGCGCATGACCCTGTGCATCGAGCAGTTGGAAGCCGATCAGGTCAGCCTGCTGTTCCCTCCGAGCGGCGAAACCGAAACCAGTTCGGAGCCCATCAGCCTGCCGGAATTGAAGCTGCCGTTGGCCATCGAGTTGGGGCAAGTGCGTGTGGGCAGCCTGCTGTTCAATGGCAGTGAAGAACTCAAGACTCTGCAACTGGCGGCGCACTGGACTGCCCAAGGCCTGCAGATCGACTCTTTGCACCTAAAGCGCGATGAACTGAGTCTGGACCTTTCCGGGCTGCTGCAACCCAGTGGCGACTGGCCCCTGACCGCCCAGGGCAACCTCGGCTTGCCCGCTCCCGGCGGTGGCCCCTGGTCCCTGGCGTTGAAGGTTGAAGGCGACCTGCTCAAGACTCTGCGGCTCAATGCCGACAGCAGTGGCTACCTGCAAGGGCAATTGAGCGGCCAGGTGCAGCCCCTGGTGGAGAACCTGCCGGCCCAGGTGCGCATCACTGCCGATGGGTTCAAGGCCAGCGCCGATCTGCCGGACACCCTGCAACTGGATCAGCTGGAGCTGACTGGCCAGGGCGACCTGAAAAGCGGCTACCAGCTCGCCGGCAAGGCCAGCCTGCCGGCGGAGCAGGGCCCGGTGGCCCTGTTGCTGCAAGGCAAGGTCGACGCCAAGGGCGCACAGATTGCCGCCCTGGACCTGAGCGCCAACGACAAGCAACACCTCAAGCTCAGTGGGCAACTGGACTGGAGCGAAGGTTTCGCCGCCGAGGCCAAGCTGGCCTGGCTGGACTTCCCCTGGCACCGCCTGTATCCGCTGATTGACGAGCCGGCGGTGCGGGTCCGCAGTTTTGATGCCGAAGTGGCTTACCGTGACGGTAACTACCTGGGCAACTTCAAGGGCGACCTGGACGGCCCGGCAGGCGCGTTCAGCCTGAGCAGCCCGTTCAGCGGCGACCTGACGAAAATCTATCTGCCGCAGTTCAAGCTGGCGGCGGGCCAGGGCAAGGCCGAGGGCCACCTGAACCTGCAGTTCGCCGACGGCATTGCCTGGGATACCGCCCTGGATCTGTCGGCCATCAACCCCGCGTACTGGGTGGCGGAGCTGCCCGGAACCCTGGCCGGCCCCCTGCGCAGCCAAGGCGAAATGAAGAACCAGCAACTCAAGCTCAATGCCAACCTCGACCTCAAGGGACGCTTGCGCGGACAGCCGGCGGTTCTCCAGGCCAAGGCCGACGGAGCGGGCGAGCAATGGACCCTGGGCGCGCTGGACATCCGCCTGGGAGACAACCGGATCAACGGCTCCGGCAGCCTGCAACAGAAGATCGCCGGCCAGCTGGAGATCAAGATGCCGCGCCTGGGTCAGCTCTGGCCCGAGTTGCGTGGGCAGCTCAACGGTCGGCTGGACCTGGCCGGCACCCTCAAGGCGCCACAGGGCAAGCTGGACCTGGCCGGGCAGCAACTGGCCTTTGCCGAAAACCGCCTGCAGAACCTCAAGTTGGACGCCACTCTGGATGGTGCGCAAAAGGCCCAGGTGGACCTCAAGGGCAGCGGGATTCAACTGGGCGACACGCAGTTGGGGACCCTGACCCTGGCCGGCCAGGGCGACATCAAGAAACAGAAACTGCAACTGGACCTGCAAGGACCGCTGTTGAAACTGGCCCTGGGCCTGGATGGCGTCCTGGACCAGGGCAACTGGCGCGGGCGCCTGGCCAGCGGTGATGTACAGACTGGCGGCCAGGATTGGAAGCTGCAAAATCCGGCCCGGCTTGAGCGGCTGGCCAACGGCACGCTGAACTTCGGTGCCCACTGCTGGGCCAGCGGCGATGCCAGCCTGTGCGGTGAAGACCAGCGGCTGATGCCGGACCCGAAACTGCGTTATCACCTCAAGCGTTTCCCCCTAGACAGCCTGGCGCAGTGGCTGCCCAAGGATTTCGCCTGGAAGGGCATGCTCAATGCCGATGTGCAGCTGGACTTGCCGGCCAGCGGGCCCCAGGGCCAGATCATGCTGGACGCCAGCGGTGGCACCCTGCGGGTCAAGGAAAAGGACCAGTGGCTGGATTTCCCCTATCAGGCGTTGAAGCTCAATACCCGCCTCACCCCGCGGCGCATCGACACGCAGTTGCAGTTCGACGGCGGCAAACTGGGTGAGCTGATGCTCCAGGCGCAGATCAATCCGTTGCCGAAAAGCAAACCGCTGTCCGGTGATTTCCGCCTCAGTGGCCTGGATCTGTCCGTGGCGCGGCCGTTCGTGCCCATGGTGGAAAAGCTCAGCGGCAGCCTCAATGGCAGCGGTCGTTTGTCTGGCGGCCTGCTGGCGCCTCAGGTCAACGGCAACGTGCAGTTGTCCGGGGGCGAGGTGTCCGGCTCCGAGTTGCCCATCAGCCTTGAAGACCTGCAACTGAGCGCGCAGATCGCTGGCGAGAGCGTGCAGCTCAACGGCGGCTGGAAAAGCGGCAAGGCCGGGCAGGGCAGCCTCAATGGCAACATCGCTTGGGGCCGGGCGCTATTGGTGGACCTGAGCCTCAAGGGCACCCAACTGCCGGTGACGGTGGAGCCCTATGCAGCGCTGGAGGTGGCGCCGGACCTGAAGATCTCGCTGCAGGAGGAAAAGCTGGCGATTGCCGGCAAGGTGCTGATCCCCAAGGGCCAGATCACCGTGCGCGAATTGCCGCCCTCGACAGTCAAGGTCTCCGACGACACGGTGATCGTCGGCCAGCAGACCGACGACGGCAAAAAGGCCATGGCCATGGCCATGAATATCGATGTGGAGGTGGGCCAGGACAAGCTGGCCTTCAGCGGTTTCGGCCTGACTGCCAACCTGCAGGGGCACGTGCACATTGGTGACAACATGGATACCCGCGGTGAGCTGTGGCTCAACGACGGCCGCTATCGGGCCTACGGCCAGCGCTTGACCGTGCGTCGTGCGCGGCTGCTGTTTGCCGGCCCCATCGACCAGCCTTACCTGGACATCGAGGCCGTGCGCCAGACTGACGACGTGATTGCCGGCATCCGCCTGAGTGGCAGCGCCGAGCAACCGGCGACGCAGATCTTCTCGGAGCCGGCCATGAGCCAGGAACAGGCGCTGTCCTATCTGGTTCTGGGGCGCCCGCTGACGTCCACCGGTGAAGACAACAACATGCTGGCCCAGGCGGCTCTCGGGCTGGGGCTGATGGGCAGCTCGGAACTGACCGGCGGCATTGCCAAGAACCTGGGCATTCAGGACTTCCAACTCGATACCCAGGGCAGCGGCAACAACACCAGCGTGGTGGCCAGCGGCGCCATTTCCGAAAGGCTCAGCCTGCGCTATGGCGTCGGGGTCTTTGAGCCGGCCAGTACCATCGCTCTGCGTTACAAGCTGAGCAAGAAGGTCTATCTGGAAGCAGCAAGCGGTTTCGCCAGCTCCCTGGATATCTTTTACAAGCGCGATTTCTGAGGAGTCAGGGGCGGCACACCAGTGTCGCCCGCTCGTAGTTCAGCGCGGCGTTGCGTTCGGGCAACGCATAAGGCGCTTCACAGCGCTGGCCCTGCCAGTTGATGGTCAGGGTACCGGCGTCGGCTTCAACCAGCGCCAGGGCCTTGCCACCAGGGTCAGAAATCGCCAGCTGTTTGCCGGTGCTGTCCTCGAGCGACGCGCCAAACGGAATCGGCTGGTGTCGAGCGTCGAACAGCGCAAACTGCACTCGCCGTCCGGTCTTGCTGGTGTAACGCGCCAGCACCACGGCACCACGACGTGGCACCACTTGCCGGGTCGCACTGTCGATCTCGATATCGGCGCCCAGGTCTCGAGTGTCGAGGTTGATCCAGTTCACGCGATAGGGCTGCGCATTGGGGACCACGGCGAAGCCGTTGCTGCCGGTCCTGGCTCCGGAGAAGCTGCCGATTTTCACCCCTTCCACGCCTTCGACCTGCGCCAGCGCGAACGTTTCGCCCACGGTCTGTCCCAGGTTGATCCCGCCGGCATGGCCGACGATCGAGCCTGACAGGTTAAGGTTTTGCGAGTTGTAGCCGCGCCCCTGGCTGTAGCCGGCACTGATATCCATTACCGAGGTGCGGGTGCTGAGGTTGACCGAGCCGGAGCTGCCGCCAGTGCTGCTGTTGCCGGCTTGCACCGAGTAATAGGTGTCGCTGTCTTGCGACAGATAGCCGTTGATGCCCATTTGCGTGGTATCGCCGGACTTCTGCGTGCTGGCCGAGACGAAGGCGCGGGGTGCACGAGGCTTGGAGCCCAGCGGGAACGATACGGACAGGTTCACCAGCGTGTCATTGTTCGCCGGCCCGTAGTTGCCGACATCCTTGGAGTAGGTGGCGCCGAGGTTGTAGCTCACATCGCCCCAATAGTTGCTGTAACCCGCCGACAGGCTTTGCGAACCACCGCGTCCCCAGTAACGCTGGTCGCTGGCGTTGATGTAGATGCTGCCGTATCGCTGGTTTCGGCCCAGGCTCTGGTTGACGGTCAGGTCGGTACGGGTTTTCGAGTTGCCGATACGCTTGTGACCGTCGTTGCTCAGTTCCTCGACGTGCTCGGTGAGGGTGCGATAGCCCTCGGTCGAGTAGCGATAGGCGGCGAGGGTAAAGTTGGTGTCGGTGCCGGTGAACGTCTTCGCATACAGGGCGCGCAGGCTGTTGCCGGTGATGGTTGCGCCGAAAGTGCTGCTCATGGAGTGGGTCAAGTCCAGTGAGACGGCACCGATAGTTGTATTGCGGCCAGCTCCGACGGACAGCGCCTTGAAGTTTTCCGAGGCCTGCACCCCGATGATCCCGGACAAGTTACTGCTGATGCCGTACGCCAGGGTGCTGCTGACAAATTGCGGTGACTTCTGGTCATCGCTGTTGCTGTTGTACTGGCCGGCCGAGACGCTGTACTTCAACTGGCCCTCACGGACCATGATCGGCAGGCTGGAAAATGCCTGCACCGTCACCCGGCGGCGGCCATCGGCTTCGATAATCGTCACTTCCAGGTCGCCGTTGGAGCCGCTGGGGTAGATATCGCTGATCTCGAATGGCCCCGGCGGCACGTTGGCGGTGTAGAGAAGGTAGCTGTCCTGGCGGATCTCCACGGTGGCGCTGGACTGCGCAATGCCGCGAATGATTGGCGCATAACCGCGCTCGCTGTCGGCACGCATGCCGTCGTCGGACGCCAGTTTCAGGCCGCGATAGCGCACGCTGTCGAACAGGTCGGCATCTGAAAAGATATCCCCGGCGCTGAACTGACCCTTCAGGGCTGTCACGTCGTGTTGCAGATAGCTGCGGTTACTTTTGAATGTGCTGGGGCGGCCGGTGCTGCTGCTGAAGTTCGATTCGTTACGCAAGCGCCAGGCGCCGAGGTTGATGCCGTTGCGCAGGCCGACGTTGTTGGACAGGGTATTTTCACCCCGAGTGCCGTTGCGGCTGCTGCTCAATTGATAGTTGATGAACGCGGCGGGAACGCCTTCGTCCCACAGGGCCGGGTCGACATAACCACGTCGGCCACGCGCCATGGCGCTTTGCGGGACACTGACCATCAAGCGCAGGCGGGGCACGTCGTAACGCACGCTGGCGTGATCGATCAAGGCGGGCAGGTCCAGGCAGGTTTCGGGATCATCGCTGCCCAGTTTGCCGCTGGCCTGCAGTTTGTCGATGTCGACCCCTAATTGCTGCACCATCTCCAGAGTCAGGCAGGCCTCGATCTTGTTCGTGCCGGGAGAACGACGAAAATCGATGTCGCGGCGCCCGACCAGCGTCTCGTTGCCGTACAGGTCCACCCGATAGATACCGGGCAGCACGCGACTGCTGGCAAACAGTGATTGCAGATCGACAGAAGATGTTGCGCCTTGCAGGAACGAGGTATTGAACTGTTCTTCGTCATCGGCAAGGCAGGTGCAGCTGAAAACCAGGGCAATCGAAAACGGCGCCCATCCGTCGCGCTTGAGTAAAAACATTCAGGAACCCTATATCACCTCCGATACCAACTAACGGAGCGAAGAGAAATACAGTGGAAGTGCAGCCGTCATAGCGGCACGTAAGTTATGGGGTTTGTTTATTTAAACTGGCTTGGGTGTCAGCACTGTTGGAAAGTTGCGCGCCATAACGATCTTGTGCGCCATAGTCATTAATACTGCTGAATGAAAGGCGAGCTGTATTGGGGGTGTGAAGTTGTTTAAGAGGGAAGCTTTTTTGTTCGCCGGGGGCAATCATCATCGAATCGAAGGGGTGTTCACTGATGGTGCCGGATTGAAGTGTGATATCTGCAATCGACACGTGATACCGGCCTGGGTTATTCACCACCAACAAGCTCTTGCCGGCTTGTTCTGTCAGGCGCCAGGTCAGTTCGCTCGGTGCCAGATAGGCGTTGTTTTTCAGGCCTGCCGGGCGGAAGAACACCTTGATGCGCTGGCGCACGGCCAGTTGCAACGTGTTCTCGGATTTCGCCGCTTTAGGGATCTCTTGCACATTGAGCCACACCACCGACTCGCGGTCGGTCGGCATGCCCGCGCCTTCGTAGATCACCCGCAATATTTGCTGTTCGTCGCCGCTGACGCGCACCAGGGGCGGCGTCACAGCAAAGGGTACGGCTGCGGTTTCGCTGGAGTCGGTGTCGATCCACGACTGGATCAACACATCTTCACCGCTGTTACGCACGGTGATTCCGGCCTCCTTGTGCTGGCCGTCGAAAATCAGACGGGTGCTGCTCAAGGAAATTCCGGCCACGGCCTGATTGACCGCGAACAGGCCCAGCAGGCCTGCACAAAAGGACAGTGAGTGACGATAAAACATGAGGGCTACCGCGCAAGTGAATGAGGATGCAGGGCCGAAAGGCCCCGCACCAGGCTTGTATGTTCGCGCGGATTATTCGTATTGCAGCGTGAACGGTAGGGTGGCGTCGCCACGACCGGCAACAGCCAGTTTCGGATCGACGGTGGTTACGTAGGCTGCGGAGAATTTGAGGGTTGCGTTGCTGTCTTGCAGAGTGTTTTCGATTTTTGCGGCGCTCGGCGAGCTGAGGTCGATCACGGCGCCATTGGAGTCAAGCAGCGCAATGCCGATACCTTTCGCAGCCCCCAGGCCATCGATCAGGCGCAGCACCTTGGTGCCGGGTTCAATGCCCGAACCTGCGCCCTTGGTTGGTTCGAAGATCATCGCGACCTTGGTTCCAGCGTTGCAGTTGATCTTCATGTCGAAGTTCTCGGCGCTCAGGGTGCCGTTGCCTTTAGGTGCAGTGGCGGTGCCCATGTCCTTGATCGAAACTTCGCCCATGGCGACTGAAATGGTCTTGTTGTTTCCGGCGCCTTCGACCGAACAGGCATCGTTGTTGATGGTACCGGTGAAGTTGATAGTGCCGCTGCCAGCCTTGACGGGGTCGTCTGCCAGGGCGTTGCCAGTGGCGGCAATGATTGAAAGGGCGAGAAGTGCGCGAGTTAGCTTTTTCATGTTGTTTCCCAATGGTTAGGTTTAAAACAACAACACGATATAACGCGAATTTTTGGTGGTACATCAGACGATTCCTAGAAGTTGATTGCAGCTGGAATGTAGTTGTCTGTTAGTTTGAATTGGTTCTTGTTATGTATGGCAATTCAAATTTTTATAGTTGCTGTTGATCTCAAGTTTTCTCGTGGCGAACATCTTTTGAATGCTTGTTATCTTTGCGCTCTTAAGTCAGTCGTCGCTAACTCCCACTCCCGGAACAAATAAATGCACTATTTTATTTTCCTTTAGCAATAGGTGAGTAAAGCGCTCGGCGCTGGTGCGCACCGGCTTGTCCGAGCTCTTGCAGACGCGTCAGGCTCAGTTGATTGGAAATTATCGTCAGCACCAGCACGTTGGGGAATTGCCGCGTCAGGTATGCCATCAGTGCGAAAGCATTGGCCACGCTCAACCCGCTCTCGTACCCCACCGGGACGATGGGGTGGTCATCGGCAATGGCAACCCTGAGGGTTTCATTGCTGATCATCCGCATTGAAATTATTCAAGGGTGTCCAGCAGGTCTTTCAATCGAGCCAGATTCTGGCGCACTTCCAGGTCCAGGGTGCGGGTCACGCTCATGCCGTTCAAGCGGCACTCCAGCTCGACGAAGGTTGTGGCCAGTGCCTCGAGCTGTACCGCACCCAATGCACCGGCCATGCTATGCAGCTGTTGCGCCACGCGATGGGCATCGGCGTTGTCCAGTGCCGTCAGCGTGGTCTGCATGTCCTGGCGCAGCGTCGTGACAAAGAGTTCG
The DNA here is from genome assembly GCF_058799535.1 of Pseudomonas sp. GW822-FHT06D10. Classification (NCBI taxonomy): domain Bacteria; kingdom Pseudomonadati; phylum Pseudomonadota; class Gammaproteobacteria; order Pseudomonadales; family Pseudomonadaceae; genus Pseudomonas; species Pseudomonas sp. GW822-FHT06D10. The sequence goes on from NZ_JBXALN010000011.1 coordinate 154,016, forward strand.
CGCATGTCCGGTGACAGCTTTAGAGGCGCTACGCTGGTCGCCGGCAGGGTGATTTTGCAATGTCTTTCCAGGTGCGCGCGCAGGGTGGCAAGGTTCAGTGGCTTGACCATCCAGGCGTTCATGCCGACGCCAGCGCAGCGCTCGCCTTCTTCGCGCAAGGCGTTGGCGGTGACGCCGATAATCGGCAAGGCCTGATCCAGTTGTCGTAACGCCGTGGTCAATTGGTAGCCGTTCATGACCGGCATGTTGACGTCGGTCAGCAGCAGGTCGAAGCGTCCGGGCGACCACTGCGCCAGGGCCAGCTCGCCATTGGCCGCGACGACCACCGAGCAGCCCAGCACTTCCAGTTGCTCCTTGATGATCGCCGAGTTGATTACATTGTCTTCCGCCACCAGCACTTGCAGATTCAACTGCCGAGGCTTTTCCGGCGACGAAGGTTGGCTGTCGGTGCTGGCGCCATGCTGGACCTGATATATCGCCCAGGCGATCGCGCGGACATCATGGGCGTCGACTTCTCGGTCGGTACCGCGCAATTGCGAAGGGTTGGGGCCATCCGCCCTGGCGACGACCCTCGGACCGGGCCAGGCCGCGGTATTGGCCGGCGAGCAAAGCTCTACCAGCAGTGCCGATGACACCGGTGTACCGGCCGTCAGTGGGCGGCAGTCGAGGCCGAAACGCTTGAGCCAGGCCATCAGGTGTTGTGCCTGTTCAGTGACCTGCGCGCGTACATAGACGGTGGCGCTGCCGGGGCCGAACACAGGGCAAGCGGCCAGGTCACCGAGTGCGTGGTCCAGCGAGAGTTGAAGGATGAAACTGCTGCCGAGCCCAGGCTCGCTGACCACGTTCAACTGGCCCGCCATCAATTCGCACAGCCATTTGCAAATGGCCAGCCCCAATCCGGCACCGGCCTGTTCAGTGGCATCGTTGACCTGATAGAAAGGGTCGAACAGTTGCTGTTGTTGCGTCTGGGCAATCCCCCTTCCAGAATCGCTGACCTGCCACTGGACATGGGCGCGATCGTTGTCGCTTGCCAATAGTTGAGCCCGCAATACGATGCGACCGCTATCGGTGAACTTGATGGCGTTGCTCAGCAGGTTGTTGAGGATCTGGCGAATCCGTATCGGGTCGCCGCGCAACCGATCCGGCAGCGCCGGGTCGATGCAGGCATAGAGCAGCAGGCCCTTGGATCGGGCGAAGGCACTGTAGGTGCGCACGGTGTCTTCGGTCAGTTGCAGCGGACAGAAATCCTGAAATTCGAGGGTCATCTGTCCACCTTCGATTTTCGACACATCCAGTACATCGCTGATCAGTTGGAACAACGTGGCGGAGGAGCGCTGGATGGTGTGCAGGTAATCCTGCTGGCGCGGGGCGAGCGAGGTCAGGCCAAGCAGCTCCAGAGTTCCCAGGACGCCGTACAAGGGAGTACGGATCTCGTGGCTCATGGTGGCGAGGAAACGGCTCTTGGCCTGGTTTGCCGAGTCGGCGGCCTGGCGCGCCTCTTCCAGCGCCGCCGCATCTTCGACATGCCGGGTCACGTCATGCAACGCACATAACCAGGCGTCCTGGCCCTGATAGCGGGTGGGCACAAAGGCGACGTGCAGGTGGCGTCCATTGATTTCAAGATCGGCATGACCGGGGCCCGTGAGGGGCGTGAGCAAGCTCATCAGTTGGCCGTTGTCGTGCCATTGCTGGGCGCGCTGGTTTTCCAGCAGGACGTGGTGATCTCTGCGGCGGATCACGCACAGGCCGGTCGGCGCCGTGTCGATCACCGTGCGGCTGAACGCCTCGCTTTCGGCGATGCTGGCGTGCGCCCTCTGCGCGGGCAGGATGACCCGGGCCTGGTACCAGCGATTGACCGCCCGACTGCAACCGAGCAGCGCAAGCACCAGAGCAACCAGGCACAGCAATGGCCACAGCGCGTAATCGAGGAAACTGCGCAGGCTGATGACGTAGATCGCCGTCCAGTGTTGCTCCCCGGGGCTGCTCAGTTTGAATACCAGGCCGTCGCGGTTGAAGTTCACCCCTTCATCCAGCACCTGGCCGGGTTTCAGAGCACCGGTCAATACCACGCCACGGGGGGTGATCAAGGTGAAGTCATCGTAGATCGACCACTGCATCAACCGCTCGATGTTGTTGACCTGGGACAGGTTCATCAGTGAGCCCAGTACCACCCAGGTATCGGCACCCTCGACGGTCAATGCGGTTTTAGCCAGGTTGATACTCACGTAAGCCAGCAGGGTGGGGGCGCTCTTGTCGTCATTGAAAGAGACATAGGGTTCCCAGTGCACCTGCAGATCTGGCAATGGCAAGTCCTGCCCGCGCAGGCGCTTGTTCAAGCGGGTCATCGCATCAATCAGGTCGCCCATCTGCATCGGTAGCTGCCCGGTACCGCGCAAACGCCCGGCGGAGGGTACGGCCAGATCAAAATTGTCGGGGCCATTGATCAGGACGACTTGGGGCGACTGATAGTGTGAGGCCGACCAGAACGCGCTGTAATAGGCCGCCAGATGGGTACCCAGCGCAAAGATTTTCGGGTATTGGCTGGGGGCAATCCTGTCCGTATTGATCTTCAAGCTATAGGGCAGCGAAAACGGCAGGCCGCGGCCCTCGTAAATGTTCGGCCCTTCATCGGGTAGGTTTTTTTGTGAGTAGGGCGGCAACATGGCATTGGGCAGCCGTTCGCCTTTGACGCTTTCCCGGGCGATATCCTGCAGGAACACTTCCTGTTCGTGGACATTCTCCATCAGCCGGGCGAAGTGAAATTGCAAGGTTTCGCGCCGCTCTTCGATCATGCGCGTCACCCCTACATAGCTGATGCCCAGCAACAGCAGCACCAGGGCACCGAGCACCAGCAGGCTCTTGTTCAGGCGCGAGGAACTGCTGGCGAGTTTCTCCAGAAAGGCATTGGGATGTGGCATTAGAGGACCTGGGCAGCAGTGATGGGAGAGCCGTTGGACGCAGTGATCTCGATGGCAAGTGACGGGTATCAACACCCGCTTGCCAATCCGTACGCGTTTGCCGGCCCGTCATGGGACAGCAACTGCCGGAATTGATCCGAAGACATGGCGTGAAAGATCAGGAAACCCTGAGTCTGAGTGCAGTCGATTTTATGCAACAGATCAAGTTCTTGCGCGGTCTCCAAGCTTCCCGCCATCACCGTTAGACCCGACGGGTGACCGAGCCGAGCAATGCAGGTCGGCGCCTACGCCAGTCCTCGTTGGCGTTGCAGTCGTGCACCTGTATGCGCTCCATCTTCAATTCGCTGAAGGAGGGTGATACCGGGGGCACGTGCGAGCCATAGCCTTTGTCGAAGTCATCGTGGAATAGGCCAACCCCGATGATTCACAGGCAGCAGGCAGAGGGATGGAAACGACCCGTCGCCAGCAGGTTGGCGATGACGCTCGCCTGTTCAACATAAAGACCCAGTCCATTGGTCAACTAATTACAAAGCAACCTAACTATTGCGTTGACATTCGCTGCCTAGGCAGTAACATCTCGACATATATTCACTGCCTAGGCAGTTATTAGGTGAGCACATGAAGCATTTCACCCCGGACGAATTCAAAACCTGCCATCTCGGCCTGTTGCTGGGCCGCGCCGCATTGCTCAAGGACCGGATCATCGACACCCACATGGAACCCCACGGCATCACTGCCGCGCAGTTCAAAGTGTTGATCATCATGGCCCAGTTCGGCGTCGATACCCCGGCCGAGCTGTGCCGGCACCTGTCGCTGGACAGCGGTTCGATGACACGCATGCTCGATCGTCTGGAGCAGAAGGGCTTCCTGGCTCGCCAACGCAGCGAAGGTGATCGCCGCCAAGTGCAACTGACCCTGACCGAACAGGGCCAGCAGTTGACCGATCGGCTGCCGCAGATCGGCGCCGACGCGATGAATGAACTGGCTGGCGCGATCTCCCCGGACGAGTTGAAGACCCTGGAATACATCCTCAAGAAAATCCTGCTGGCCGCCGGTGACCCGATCACCATCCAGCGCTTAGGTGAACACAATGAGCAGTAAAACCTTGCGCAGCAGCCTGACGCTGGTGCTGTCGGCGATGATCCTTGCCGGATGCGCCAATTACAGCGGCCTCGATACCCAAGGCAAAAATCTCGACGCGAAAAGCCTGAAGGCCGGCCAATCCCTCAACGGTGTGACCCTGTCGCCTGCGGCATGGCCGAAAAGCGACTGGTGGACCAGCCTTGGCGATCCACAGCTCGACGGTCTGATCCGCGAAGCCCTGCGCGACAGCCCGGACATGCAGATCGCCGCCGCCCGTGCCCATCAGGCCAGCGCCGCCGCGTATGCCGCCGATGCCGAACGCTATCCGACCCTCGACGCCAGCGCCGGCATCAGCCGTTCGCGCCTGGCCAAGGATCAGGATCCGCTGGGGCAGGGCGATGCCTACGCCACCGTGCGTAACATCAGCGCCGGCTTCAATTACAACTTCGACCTGTGGGGCGGCCAGCGTGATGCCTGGGAAGCCGCACTCGGCCAGGCCCGTGCTGCTGAAGTCGACCGTCAGGCCGCGCAATTGACCCTCGCCGCCGATGTGGCCCGGGCCTACAGCGATCTGGGGCAGGCGCACATCGTCTATGACCTGGCCAGCGACGACCTCAAGCGCACCAGGCAAATGCTCGATCTGAGCCAGCGTCGCTTGAGCGCCGGGATCGACAGCCAGTACCAGTTCCAGCAAACCCAGAGTCTGGAAGCCAGTTCCGAAGCCAGCCTGATCGACGCCGAAAAACGTCTGAGCAGTGCGAAAATCGCCCTGGCCGTGCTGCTCGGCAAAGGCCCGGATCGCGGCAGTGAAATCGCCCGGCCCAAAGTATTGCAAGCCAGCGCCGTGGCAGTACCCTCGGTTCTTCCGGCAGAGCTGCTTGGCCGTCGCCCGGACCTGGTCGCCGCCCGCTGGCGTGTAGAGGCCGCGAGCAAAGACATCGATTCGGCGAAAACCCGCTTCTATCCCAACCTGAACCTTACGGCGTCCGCCGGTGCCGAATCCTTGTTGGGTGACGCAATGTTTGGTTCGGCCAGTCGTTTCTTCAGCATCGCCCCGACCATTTCGCTACCCATCTTCGATGGCGGGCGCCTGCGCGCCAACCTCGATTCGCGTGACGCCGATTACGATCTGGCGGTGGCGCAGTACAACAAAAGCCTGGTGAAAGCGCTGGGTGATGTCAGCGACACGATCAACCAGTTGCGTGACATCGGCCGGCAAATCGGCGCGCAACAGCACGCCACCGACATTGCTCAGGATTCCTATAACACCGTGGTCCAGCGTTACGGTTCCGGCATCGGCAACTACCTGGACGTACTCAGCATCGAGCAGCAACTGCTGCAGGCCCAACGTCAGTTGGCCAACCTCAATGCCGAGCAGATCGATCTGTCGATTCAACTGATGCAAGCGCTGGGCGGGGGCTTTCAGGGCGAGACCCTGAGCGCAGCCAACGCCATCCCAGCCACGCCGCACAACTAATTCAGGTATTTGTCATGGCCACTGCCGAAAACACCCAAGCTCAAGACAACTCGCAAGACACCGGCAATCCGCGCAAGCGCAAAGTGATGCTGCTGGTGCTGGCCATCGTTGTAGCCCTCACCGGTGCCGGTGTCTGGGCTTATCACGAATTCATCGGGCGCTGGAATGAGAGTACCGATGACGCCTACGTCAACGGCAACGTCGTTGAAATCACTCCGCTGGTGACCGGTACCGTGGTCAGCATCGGCGCCGACGATGGTGACCTGGTCCACGAAGGTCAGGTGCTGATCAACTTCGACCCTAACGATGCCGAAGTCGGTCTGCAAAGTGCCCAGGCGAAACTGGCGCGTACCGTGCGTCAGGTTCGCGGCCTGTACAGCAATGTCGACGGCATGAAAGCCCAGGTCAACGCGCAACAGGCTGAAGTGCAGAAGGCTCAGGACAACTTCAACCGCCGGAAAAACCTTGCCGCTGGCGGCGCGATTTCCCAGGAAGAACTGTCCCACGCCCGCGACGACCTGACCTCGGCGCAAAACGCCCTGGCCAACGCCAAGCAGCAGTTGAAAACCACCAGTGCGCTGGTCGATGACACCGTGGTCTCGTCGCACCCGGACGTGATGTCGGCGGCTGCGGATCTGCGCCAGGCCTACCTGACCAATGCGCGCAGCACCCTGATCGCGCCGGTCACCGGTTACGTTGCCAAACGCACCGTGCAGCTCGGCCAGCGAGTGCAACCGGGTACGGCGTTGATGGCGGTGATCCCGCTGGATCAACTGTGGATCGATGCCAACTTCAAGGAAACCCAACTGCGTGACATGCGCATCGGCCAGCCCGTGGACATCGAGTCCGACATCTACGGCAGCAGCGTGAAATACAGTGGCACCGTCGACAGCCTCGGCGCCGGCACCGGCAGCGCGTTTGCTCTGTTGCCCGCGCAGAACGCCACCGGCAACTGGATCAAGATCGTGCAGCGTGTGCCGGTGCGGATTCACATCAATGCCGAAGAGCTGGCCAAGCACCCACTGCGGGTTGGGCTGTCGACCAATGTTGAAGTGAACCTGCATGACCAGAGCGGCCCGGTACTGGCGCAGCAACCGCAGCAAAAGGCCTCGTTCAGCACCAACGTCTACGACCGGCAGTTGGCCGAAGCCGATGCGATGATCGCTCAGCTGATCCATGACAACAGCGCTGTGGTCAGCAAAACCGCGCAACGCTGATTCGCCACTGACCCTGTGGGTGCGAGCATGCTCGCCCCACAGGGGCGCAGCGCCACCCCGGTTTCAAAGGATTCGCGATGAGCAATAACGCTTCTTTCACGCCGCCCAGCCTGTTGCTCAGCACCATCGGCCTGTCGCTGGCGACCTTCATGCAGGTGCTCGACACCACCATCGCCAACGTGGCGTTGCCGACCATTTCCGGCAACCTTGGTGTGAGTTCGGAGCAGGGCACGTGGGTGATTACCTCGTTCGCCGTGAGCAATGCGATTGCGTTGCCGCTGACCGGCTGGCTCAGCCGGCGCTTTGGCGAGGTAAAACTGTTTCTCTGGGCGACGATGCTGTTTGTGCTGGCCTCGTTTCTCTGCGGCATCTCGACCTCGATGCCTGAGCTGATCGGCTTTCGTGTGCTGCAAGGCCTGGTGGCCGGGCCGTTGTACCCGATGACGCAAACCCTGTTGATCGCCGTTTATCCACCCGCCAGGCGCGGCATGGCTCTGGCATTGCTGGCAATGGTCACGGTGGTGGCGCCGATTGCTGGTCCCATTCTTGGTGGCTGGATCACCGACAGTTACAGCTGGCCGTGGATTTTCTTCATCAACGTTCCGATCGGCATTTTTGCGGTGATGGTGGTGCGTTCGCAGCTGTCCAAGCGCCCGGTGGTCACCAGCCGTCAGCCGATGGACTACGTCGGGCTGATTTCACTGGTCATTGGCGTCGGCGCGTTGCAGGTGATCCTCGACAAGGGCAATGACCTGGACTGGTTCGAGTCGAACTTCATCATCATTGGTGCGGCGATTTCGGTGATCGCGCTGGCGGTGTTCATCATCTGGGAAATGACCGACCAACATCCGGTGGTCAACCTGCGGCTGTTCGCGCACCGCAACTTCCGCATTGGCACGATAGTGCTGGTGCTGGGCTACGCCGGGTTCTTCGGTATTAACCTGATCCTGCCGCAATGGTTGCAGACCCAGATGGGCTACACCGCGACATGGGCAGGGCTGGCGGTGGCACCGATCGGCATCCTGCCGGTGCTGTTGTCACCCTTTGTCGGCAAGTACGCGAACAAGTTCGACCTGCGCCTGCTGGCCGGGCTGGCATTCCTGGCCATTGGCCTGAGCTGCTTCATGCGTGCCGGTTTCACCAATGAGGTGGACTTCCAGCACATCGCTCTGGTGCAACTGTTCATGGGCATCGGCGTGGCGCTGTTCTTCATGCCGACCCTGAGCATCCTGATGTCCGACCTGCCACCGCACCAGATCGCCGACGGCGCTGGCCTGGCGACCTTCCTGCGGACTCTGGGGGGCAGTTTTGCGGCGTCGCTGACTACCTGGATCTGGATTCGCCGGGCAGACCAGCATCACGCTTACATGAGCGAAAGCATGAGCATCTTCGACCCGGTCACCCGGGATGCGCTGAACAATCTCGGAGGCGCGAGCACCAAGGCTTACGCGCAACTGGATCAAGTCCTGACCAGCCAGGCATACATGCTCTCGACCGTGGACTATTTCACCTTGCTGGGCTGGGGCTTCATGGGCCTGATTCTGCTGGTCTGGCTGGCCAAGCCGCCGTTCGCTGCCAAGGCCGGCCCAGCCGCGGCGGGGCATTGATGCCTTTCGTCGCAGGCTCTGGCGTCCGAAAGGGCCATGCAAGGCTTGCTGGCCCCTTCGCCGACAAGCCGGCTCCTACGGTAGCGAGGGCGTCCGTTCAGGGCGAACCGGGCAGCGCCAGTTGCGTCGGTACGAAATCGAACGCCGTCAGTTGGAAACCCTGTTCATCCACCTGCAGCGCCCAGCCCTGACGGTCCCAGTCCCCCAGCACAATGCGCTTGGCGGCTTGTTCGCCGATCTGCAGCTTGTGGATCGCCGGGCGATGGGTGTGGCCGTGAACCAGGGTGCGCACCCCGTGTTCCTGCATGACCTGCGGTACCTGGTCCGGGGTCACATCGACAATGTCGTTGGCCTTCATGCGGGTCTGGGCCCGGCTTTCGTTGCGCAGTTTGCGCGCCAGCTTGCGCCGGGTGCCCAGGGGCAGGTGGCGCAGAATCCACAGGCTCAGCGGGTTGCGCAGGTAGCGGCGCATACGCATGTAGGCTTCGTCACGGGTGCACAGGCTGTCACCGTGCATCAGCAATACCGGCTCGCCGTAGAAGTCGACGACGCTGGGATCCTTGAGCAGGGTGGCACCGGCCGCCTTGCAGAAGGCCTTGCCGAGCATGAAGTCGCGATTGCCATGCATCAGGAAGATCTGCGTGCCACTGTCGCTGAGCTCGCGCAATGCCTGGCAAATGGAAAGCTGGTAGGGGGTCATGGCATCGTCGCCGATCCATACCTCGAAAAAGTCCCCGAGGATGTACAGCGCCTCGGCGGCGCGGGCGCGCCCACCGAGTAATTCCAGAAACGCCCGGGTGATGTCCGGGCGCTCCTCTTCCAGATGCAGATCTGAAATCAGCAGTATCACTCAATGATCTCGGCTTTCTCGATGATCACGTCGTCTGCGGGTACGTCCTGGTGGCCGGACTTCATGGTGGTGGCCACGCCCTTGATCTTGTCGACCACCTCGGTGCCGGCGATCACTTTGCCGAATACGGCGTAGCCCCAGCCCTGCACGGTCTTGCCGCTGTGGTTGAGGAAGCTGTTGTCGGCAACGTTGATGAAGAACTGCGCGGAAGCCGAATGCGGCTCCATGGTGCGGGCCATGGCAACGGTGTACTTGTCGTTGGAAAGGCCGTTGTCAGCTTCGTTCTGGATGCTTGGACGCTTGTCTTTCTTTTCTTTCATGCCAGGTTCGAAGCCGCCGCCCTGGATCATGAAGTTACCGATGACGCGGTGAAAAACGGTGTTTTCATAGTGACCGGCTTTCACGTATTCGACGAAGTTGGCCACGGTCAACGGGGCTTTCTCGGCGTTCAGTTCCAGCACGATCTCGCCGTGGTTGGTGGTCAGTTTGACTTGGGTCATGGTCGGTACTCTTTATAAGGAGAAGCGTTTTCAAGAAAATCCTGGGTATCGGGACGCGTGGGCAGCCCGGACCGGTTTGGCCATCTTGCAGCCAAGGAGCGCAGTTTAGCGTGACAGCCACGAATTTCGAGGCTGTTTTTTCACCGGCCTGCCATTAATAGCCGCAGTTTTAAAGCTGCGCTCTGTCAGGCACTTGACAGCATCGGCTATGATATCCGTTTTGATTTGTCAGGCCGCACCCGGCCACGCACTTGTACGTTCAAGGATCCTATGAGCAAGCCCACTGTCGACCCTACCTCGAATTCCAAGACTGGACCGGCCGTACCGGTCAACTTCCTGCGCCCGATCATCCAGGCGGACCTGGACTCGGGTAAGCACACACAGATCGTGACCCGCTTCCCTCCGGAGCCCAATGGTTACCTGCACATCGGTCACGCCAAGTCGATCTGCGTGAACTTCGGTCTGGCCCAGGAATTCGGTGGCGTCACGCACCTGCGTTTCGACGACACCAACCCGGCCAAGGAAGATCAGGAATACATCGACGCCATTGAAAGCGACGTCAAGTGGCTGGGTTTTGAGTGGTCCGGCGAAGTGCGTTATGCCTCGCAGTACTTCGACCAGTTGCACGACTGGGCCGTGGAACTGATCAAGGCGGGCAAGGCCTATGTCTGCGACCTGACCCCTGAGCAGGCCAAGGAATACCGCGGCAGCCTCACCGAGCCAGGCAAGAACAGCCCGTTCCGCGATCGCTCGGTGGAAGAGAACCTGGACTGGTTCGCCCGCATGCGCGCCGGCGAGTTCCCGGACGGCGCCCGCGTGCTGCGGGCCAAGATCGACATGGCCTCGCCGAACATGAACCTGCGCGACCCGATCATGTATCGCATTCGCCACGCCCATCACCATCAGACTGGTGATAAGTGGTGCATCTACCCCAACTACGACTTCACCCACGGCCAGTCGGACGCCATCGAAGGTATCACCCACTCGATCTGCACCCTGGAGTTCGAAAGCCACCGTCCGCTGTACGAGTGGTTCCTTGAGCACCTGCCGGTGCCCGCGCACCCGCGCCAGTATGAGTTCAGCCGCCTGAACCTGAACTACACCATCACCAGCAAGCGCAAGCTCAAGCAACTGGTGGAGGAGAAGCACGTCAATGGCTGGGACGACCCGCGCATGTCGACCCTGTCGGGCTTTCGTCGTCGTGGCTACACCCCGGCTTCGATCCGCAACTTCTGCGAGATGGTTGGCACCAACCGCTCCGACGGCGTGGTCGACTACGGCATGCTGGAATTCAGCATCCGTCAGGACCTCGACGCGAATGCCCCGCGTGCCATGTGCGTGCTGCGTCCGTTGAAAGTCGTGATCACCAACTACCCGGAAGGCCAGGTCGAGAACCTCGAACTGCCGCGTCATCCGCAGAAAGAAGAGCTGGGCGTGCGCCAGCTGCCGTTCGCCCGTGAAATCTACATCGACCGTGACGACTTCATGGAAGAGCCGCCCAAAGGCTACAAGCGTCTGGAGCCTAACGGCGAAGTGCGCCTGCGTGGCAGCTACGTGATCCGTGCCGATGAAGCGATCAAGGACGCCGAGGGCAATATCGTCGAGCTGCGTTGCTCCTACGATCCGGACACCCTGGGCAAGAACCCTGAAGGCCGCAAGGTCAAGGGCGTGATCCACTGGGTGCCGGCTGCCGCCAGCGTCGAGTGCGAAGTGCGTCTGTACGATCGTCTGTTCCGTTCTCCGAACCCGGAGAAGGCCGAGGACAGCGCGAGTTTCCTGGACAACATCAACCCTGACTCCCTGCAAGTGCTCACTGGTTGTCGTGCCGAACCCTCGCTGGGCAACGCACAGCCGGAAGACCGTTTCCAGTTCGAGCGCGAAGGCTACTTCTGCGCGGATATCAAGGACTCGAAACCAGGCGCTCCGGTATTCAACCGTACTGTGACCCTGCGCGACTCCTGGGGTCAGTGATTCAGTCAAGGAACTAACGTGCTAACGATCTACAACACGCTCACCAAGAGCAAAGAAGTCTTCAAGCCGCTGGATGGCAACAAGGTGCGCATGTACGTGTGCGGCATGACCGTGTACGACTACTGCCACCTGGGGCACGGCCGCAGCATGGTGGCCTTCGACCTGATTACCCGCTGGCTGCGTTTCAGCGGGTATGACTTGACCTATGTGCGCAACATCACCGATATCGACGACAAGATCATCAATCGTGCCAATGAGAACGGCGAGGCCTTCGAGGCCCTGACCGAGCGCATGATCGCGGCGATGCACGAGGACGAGGCGCGGCTGAACATCAAGAAGCCGGACATGGAACCGCGCGCCACCGACCATATCCCCGGCATGCACGCGATGATCCAGACCCTGATCGACAAGGGCTACGCCTACGCTCCGGGCAATGGCGACGTGTACTACCGCGTCGGCAAGTTCATGGGCTACGGCAAGTTGTCGCGCAAGAAGATCGAAGACCTGCGCATCGGCGCGCGGATCGAAGTCGACGAGTCGAAACAGGACCCGCTGGACTTCGTCCTGTGGAAAGCCGCCAAGCCGGGTGAGCCGAGCTGGCCATCGCCTTGGGGTGACGGTCGTCCGGGCTGGCACATCGAGTGCTCGGTGATGTCCACCTGCTGCCTGGGCGAGACCTTCGACATTCATGGCGGCGGCAGCGACCTGGAGTTCCCGCACCACGAGAACGAGATCGCCCAGAGCGAGGCGGCTACCGGCAAAACCTACGCCAACGCCTGGATGCACTGCGGCATGATCCGCATCAATGGCGAGAAGATGTCCAAGTCCTTGAACAACTTCTTCACCATTCGCGACGTGCTCGACAAGTACCATCCGGAAGTGGTGCGTTACCTGCTGGTGGCCAGCCACTACCGCAGCGCCATCAACTACTCGGAAGACAACCTCAAGGACGCCAAGGGCGCGCTGGAGCGTTTCTACCATGCGCTCAAGGGCCTGCCGAAGGTGGCACCGGCCGGTGGCGAAGCCTTCGTCGAGCGTTTCACCCAGGTGATGAACGACGACTTCGGTACTCCGGAAGCCTGTGCCGTGCTGTTCGAGATGGTACGCGAGATCAACCGCCTGCGTGAGAGCGATATCGATGCGGCGGCCGGTCTGGCAGCCCGCTTGAAGGAACTGGCCAGTGTGCTGGGCGTGCTGCAACTGGAGGCCGACGACTTCCTGCAGGCCGGTGCCGAAGGTCGGGTCGATGCGGCACAGGTCGAGGCGCTGATCCAGGCCCGCCTGGCGGCCCGTGCCAACAAGGATTGGGCAGAGTCCGATCGGATCCGCGACCAGATCACCGCCATGGGCGTGATCCTGGAAGACGGCAAGGGCGGTACGACCTGGCGCCTGGCTGACTGAGCCTGCGTTCGCTGCAACAAGAAACCCGCCTGGTGCGGGTTTTTTGTTGCCCTTCGAACAGGGCCGGATCAGGCCAGCGAGGCGAGGCGCTCCACTGTATCGGGGTAGCGTTCCACCAGGCGTATCAAGGTCGTGGCCTGGGCGTTGGGTATGGCGCGGCCCTGTTCCCAGTTCTCCAGGGTGCGGGTGTTGGTGCGCAGGTACATGGCGAATACCGAGCGCGAGAGGTTGAGTTGCTGGCGGATGTTCATCACCTCGGCGGCGGTGATGGGGGGCAGCTTGTCGAGTTTCACTTTATGGCTGCGCAGGGTGATCTTGCCCTGGCGTTCCTGGGTGAGGGCGTCGATGCCTTCAACCAGTTCGGAAAAGATGTCACGTTTGGTCATGTCTTCTGGCCTCGATTTCACGTTCCAGCAGTTGTTTGAGCTGTTGTCGCTGCTGCGGTAGCAGGTCGTCCATCTGCTCCTTGTCGAACAGGGTGAAGAGCCAGAACTGTGCTCCTCCGGACCACCAGTAATAAATCACCCTCAGCCCGCCACGTTTGCCCTTGTTGCGTCGCTCATCGATGAAACGCATCTTGCGCAAGCCGCCAGTGCCCTGAATCAGAACACCCGCGTGCGGGTGGCGCAGCAACTCGATCTGCAGTTCGCAGAACAATTCGTCGTCAAGGAAGCCCTTTCGGTATCGCGCAAATGCCGGTAGTTCAATAAACAGAGCATTCATTTCATACGCTTCCTGCGTATAGACTGGATGACGCTGCAGCTTTGGTCAAGGCCCGCTGAGCGCCGCGTTTGATCTGGCAACAGTCTATGTCTGCGGCAGTGGGCTGAATGTCGGACCGGGTCGACGTGACAGGAAGGGCGATTCCGAGTTTCGCTGGGAAGAGGGGAGGGCAGGGCCCTGAAATGCAAAACGGCACCCGAAGGTGCCGTTCTGTTTGTTGCGCTGAAGCTTAAGCGGTCAACCTGCCAGGCCCGAATGCTGGACCAGGGTCAGCAGCGGCTGTGGGTATACGCCGAGGAAGAACGCCAGGAGCGCGATGGCCAGCAGCATGACGCCACCGGCTTTCTGTTCCCAGTGCAGCTGGGCATCGACGCGACGCAGGTTCGGCTCGATCAGGTACAGGGTGACCATCACTCGCAGGTAGTAGAAGACGCCGATGGCGCTGCCCATTACCAGGGAACCGACCAGCCACCATTGGTGCGCTTCGACACCGGTAGCGATGATGTAGAACTTGCCGATGAAGCCTGCAGTCAGCGGGATACCGGCCAGGGACAGCATCATCACGGTGAGGACGGCGGTCAGGTACGGACGGCGCCAGAACAGGCCGCGGTACTCGTACAGGGCGTCGGCATCACGGCCCTTGTACGGCGAAGACATCAGGGTGATCACACCGAAGGCGCCCAGGCTGGTGATCACGTAGGTGACCAGGTACACGCCGATGGCTTCCATGGCCAGGCCCTTGCTCGCCACCAGGGCGATCAGCAGGTAACCGAAGTGGGCGATGGAGGAGTAACCCAGCAGACGCTTGAGGTTGCTCTGGGTCAGCGCCAACAGGTTGCCCACCAGGATCGAGGCGATGGCGATCACGGTCAGCACGTTGCTCAGGACACCGCTGCTGGCCACTGGCGAGAGCTGGAACAGACGCACCAGCACCGCGAATACCGCCACCTTACTGGCGGTGGCCAGGAAGGCGGCCACCGGGGCCGGGGCGCCTTCATAGACGTCCGGGGTCCACAGGTGGAACGGCACCAGCGACAACTTGAAGGCCAGGCCGATCAGCATCATGCCCAGGCCCAGTTGCGCCAGCGGGCTTGGCAGGCCGGTGGCGGCCAGGGCCTGGCCGATACCGCTGAAGCTCAGGCTGCCGGCTTCTGCGTAGAGCAGGGCCATGCCGAACAACAGGAAGCCCGAACCGGCGGCCGACAGCACCATGTACTTGATGCCGGCTTCCAGGGAGCGCTTGTTGAAGAAGGCATAGGCCACCAGGCCGTAGACCGGTACCGAGAGCAGCTCCAGGCCGATGAACAGGCCGGCCAGGTTCTGCGCGCTGACCAGTACCAGGCCACCAGCGGCGGCCAGCAGGATCAGCAGGTACAGCTCTTCACGGTTGCCCGGGTAACCGCTGCTGCCATCGCCCAGGTAGGCGTGGGCCAGGGTGACGCAGGCCAGGGTGGCCACCAGGATCAGGGCCATGTACAGGCAGGCGAACTGGTCGATCTGCAACAGCGGGGTGACCGCCAGCGGTGCCACTTTCAGCACCGGGAAGATCGACAGCAATGCCAGGTTCAGACCGGCCACCGATAGCAGGAAGGTCTGGGCGTGGTTGCGCCGCCAGGCGATCGCCAGCATCACCACCACAAGGGTGGCGCTGGTGATCAGCAGCGGCGCCAGGGCTATAAAGTGTTGAATCGTAAAGTCCATAGCGCTCTTACCGGGCCGAAGCGAGTTGAGTGAAGGCGGTGCTGAGCCATTGCTGCACGCCATGCATGGTGGCGGCAGAGGTATCGAGGAACGGTTGCGGGTACACGCCGATGTAGATCAGCAGTACCGCCAGCCCCAGCACCATGATCAGTTCGCGAGCATCCATGCCGTGCAGCACCGCGTCCGACTTGGACGGGCCGAAGTAGGCACGGTGGATCATGATCAGCGAGTAGACCGAGCCGAACACCAGGCCCGAAGTCGCGATCGCGGTGATCCATGGAGCGCTGACGAAGGTGCCGATCAGGATCAGGAACTCGCCGACGAAGTTGCCGGTGCCCGGCAGGCCCAGGGAGGCGGCTGCAAAGAACAGGCTGATGGCCGGCAGGTAGGCGATACGTGACCACAGGCCGCCCATTTCACGCATGTCGCGGGTATGGGTGCGCTCGTACAGCTGGCCGCTGAGGATAAACAGCGCGGCTGCCGAAACACCGTGGGCCAGCATCTGGATCACCGCGCCCTGCAGGGCCTGCTGGCTGCCGGAGTAGATCCCGATCAGCACGAAGCCCATGTGGGAAACGCTGGAGAAGGCGATCAGGCGCTTGATGTCGGTCTGGGCGAAGGCCAGGAAGGCACCGTAGAAGATCCCGACCAGACCCAGGGTCATGGCGATCGGTGCGAACTCTGCCGAGGCGTTGGGGAACAGTGGCAGGGCGAAACGCAGCAGGCCGTAGGCCGCCGTCTTCAGCAGGATGCCCGCCAGGTCCACGGAACCGGCGGTCGGTGCCTGGGCGTGAGCGTCAGGCAGCCAGGAGTGGAATGGCACCACGGGCAGCTTCACCGCGAAGGCGATGAAGAAGCCGAGCATCAGGATGTACTCGGTGGCGGTGGACATCTTGGTCTTCAGCAACTGGGCGTAATCGAAGGTGATGACCCCGGTGTTGTTGAAGTTCACCAGCACCAGGCCCAGGATCGCCACCAGCATGATCAGGCCGGAAGCCTGAGTGAAGATGAAGAACTTGGTCGCTGCGTAGATCCGGGTTTTCTTGCCGTCTGCCGAGCTGTGACCCCAGAGCGCGATGAGGAAGTACATCGGCACCAGCATCATTTCCCAGAAGAAGAAGAACATGAACAGGTCCAGCGCCAGGAACACGCCGACAACGCCGCCCAGGATCCACATCAGGTTCAGGTGGAAGAAGCCCACGTGGCGCTGGATCTCTTTCCAGGAGCAGAGTACCGAGAGGATACCCAGCAGGCCGGTCAGCAGGATCATCAGCAGCGACAGGCCGTCCAGCGCCAGGTGCACGTTGATGCCGAAGCGCTCGATCCAGACGTGCTTGAACTCGATGGCCCAAGTTGGATCGGCGCCAGGCGCCGGAGCAAATGAATAGTTACCGTGGGCCCACAGCCAGAGGCCGAGGGCGAGTTCCAGGGTCATGGTCAACAGCGCAATCCAGCGGGGGAGGGTGGCGCCGAAGCGCTCACCCAGCCAGCACAGCAGGCCGCCGATGAAGGGGATCAGGATTAGCCAAGGCAGAATCATGACGGGCTCAATTCCTTTCGCAAGTTCGCAAGGTTCATATCAGACCGCTACCAGCACAATGGCGCCGATGACCAGCACGGCACCGGCTGCCATCGAGGCGGCGTACCAACGCAGTTGACCGGTCTCGGTACGGCTCAGGGAGGTGTGCCCCCCCTTGGCCATACGCGGGATCAAACCGATGGTCTGATCGAGCGGGTCCTTGCGCAGTACGTGGCTGATGGCCAGGTATGGCTTGACGAACAGTTTGTCGTAGATCCAGTCGAAGCCCCAGGCGGCGAACCACCAGGCCGAGAGCAGACGCCCGATGCCGCTGTTGGCGATGGCGGTCACAACGCGACGCTTGCCAAGGAACAACAGGGCGGCCAGCAGGATACCGGCCAGGGCGATGGCACCCGAGGCGATTTCCAGGCTGTGCTTGGCTTCGCCACCGGCATGGCCGACGCTTTGCGGCAGCACGCCATGCAGGGGCGGGGTGATCATCGCGCCGATCGCAGTGGACAGCACGATCAGCACCACCAGCGGCAGCCAGTGGGAGATCCCGTGGCCGGCGTGGGCTTCGGTCTTGGCTTCACCGTGGAAGGTGATGAAGATCAGGCGGAAGGTGTACAGCGAGGTCATGAACGCACCCACCAGGCCGGCGTACAGCAGGCCATGGTTGCCGCTGGCGAAGGCTTCCCAGAGGATCTCGTCCTTGGAGTAGAAGCCTGCGGTCACCAGAGGCAGGGCCGCCAGGGCCGCGCCGCCGACGATGAAGCTGGCGTAGGCCAGAGGCAGTTTCTTCCACAGGCCGCCCATCTTGAAGATGTTCTGCTCGTGGTGGCAGGCAACGATCACCGCACCGGAAGCAAGGAACAGCAGGGCCTTGAAGAAGGCGTGGGTCATCAGGTGGAAGATCGCGCCGTCCCAGGCGCCAACGCCCAGGGCCAGGAACATGTAGCCGATCTGGCTCATGGTGGAGTAGGCGAGGATCCGCTTGATGTCGGTCTGCACCAGCGCGGCGAAACCGGCCAGTACCAGGGTCACGCCGCCGACCAGGCCCACCAGGTGCAGGATTTCCGGCGCCAGGGTGAACAGGCCGTGGGTACGGGCGATCAGGTAGACACCGGCGGTGACCATGGTTGCGGCGTGGATCAGTGCCGAAACCGGGGTCGGGCCGGCCATCGCGTCCGCCAGCCAGGTCTGCAGTGGCAACTGGGCAGATTTACCCACGGCGCCACCCAGCAGCATCAGGGTTGCCAGGGTGATCCAGAAGTCGCCGGCCTGGAATTTCTGCGGGGCCAGCACCAGCAGTTCCTGGACGTTCAGCGTGCCCACCTGTTGGAACAGGATGAACAGGCCGATGGCCATGAACACGTCGCCGATACGGGTGACGATGAAGGCCTTGAGTGCGGCGTTACCGTTGTTGCGGTTGCTGTAGTAGAAACCGATCAACAGGTAGGAGCACAGGCCCACGCCTTCCCAGCCGAAGTACAGGAACAGCAGGTTATCGCCCAGTACCAGGAACAGCATGCTGGCGATAAACAGGTTGGTGTAGGCGAAGAAGCGCGAGTAGCCGGCTTCACCACGCATGTACCAGGACGCGAACAAGTGGATCAAAAAGCCCACGCCCACCACCACACCCAGCATGGTCACGGACAGACCATCCAGGTACAGGGCGAAGTTCGGCGCGAAACCGTCCACCGACATCCACTGCCACAGCACCTGGGTGTAGTGGCCACCCTCGGGCGGCGCGACGTTGAATTGCCAGATCACGTAGGCAGCAACGATGGCCGAGAGGCCAATGGAGCCGACACCGATCAGGGCCGAGAGGTTTTCCGAGAGGCGTCCACGGGAGAACGACAGCAGCAGGAAACCGATCAGGGGGAATACGAAAGTCAGAAAGAGAAGGTTCATCCGCGCATCTCGCTGGCTGCATCGATATCGAGAGTGTGGAAGCGGCGGTACAGCTGCAGCAGGATCGCCAGGCCGATACTGGCCTCGGCGGCTGCCAGGCTGATCACCAGGATGAACATCACTTGTCCATCCGGCTGCGCCCAGCGGGCGCCCGCAACGATGAAGGCCAGTGCAGAGGCGTTCATCATCACTTCCAGGCTCATCAACACGAAGAGAATGTTACGGCGGACCATCAGGCCGACCAGACCGAGGCAGAACAGGATACCGGCAACCGCCAGGCCATGTTCCATCGGGATAGTACCGAGAGAGATAGTAGGCATCGTATTACTCCTTCGCCTCGTTGCGGCCCAAGTGGAACGCCGTGACGGCCGCGGCAAGCAGCAGCATCGAGGCGAGTTCGACCACCAGCAGGTAAGGGCCGAACAGGCTGATGCCCACGGCCTTGGCGCTGACGGTGGTTTGACCGATACCGGCACCGCTCTGATGGCTGAACAGTACGTACAGCAGTTCAGCCAGCAGCAGCGCGGCCAGGATGACCGGGCCGATCCAGATGCCGGGCGTGAGCCAGATGCGCTCTTGCTGAGCCGCGGCCGGGCCGAGGTTCAGCATCATCACCACGAACACGAACAGCACCATGATGGCACCGGCGTAGGCGATCACTTCCAGGGCACCGGCGAACGGCGCGCCAAGGCTGAAGAAGGTCATGGCCACGGCGATCAGCGAAATGATCAGGTAGAGCAGGGCGTGCACAGGGTTGGTATTGGTGACCACACGGAGTGTGGAGACAACCGCAACACCTGACGCGAAATAGAAAGCGAATTCCATCTTTCTTCCTTAAGGCAGCAAGCTCTTCACGTTGATCGGCTCGGCTTCATTCTGCGCGGAGCCTTTTGGCTTACCGGCAATGGCCATACCTGCAACACGATAGAAGTTGTAATCAGGGTTCTTTCCGGGACCGGAGATCAGCAGATCTTCTTTCTCGTAAACCAGGTCCTGACGTTTGAACTCGGCCATCTCGAAATCCGGTGTCAGCTGGATCGCGGTGGTCGGGCAGGCTTCCTCGCAGAGGCCACAGAAAATGCAGCGCGAGAAGTTGATGCGGAAGAAGTCCGGGTACCAGCGACCGTCTTCGGTTTCAGCTTTCTGCAGCGAGATGCAACCCACGGGGCAGGCCACGGCGCACAGGTTGCAGGCTACGCAACGCTCTTCGCCATCGGGGTCGCGGGTCAGGACGATGCGGCCACGGTAGCGTGGAGGCAGGTAGACCGGCTCTTCCGGGTATTGCAAGGTGTCGCGCTTGCGAAAGCCATGGCCGAAGACCATGACCAGGCTGCGCAACTGGGTACCAGTACCCTTAACGATGTCGCCAATATATTTGAACATGGGTCAAATCCTCACTGAACCGCAACCGCAGGTGTGTTCCACAACACAACCGCAGCGGTTATCAGCAAATTGATCAGGGTCAGTGGCAGGCAGAATTTCCAGCTGAAGTCCATCACCTGGTCATAACGCGGACGCGGGATGGAAGCGCGCAGCAGGATGAACAGCATGATGAAGAACGCGGTCTTCAGTGCGAACCAGACGAAGGACAGTTGCGGCAGGATGCCGAACGGACCGTGCCAGCCACCGAAGAACAGGGTGACCAGCAGCGCCGAGATCAGGATGATGCCGATGTATTCACCGACGAAGAACATGCCCCATTTCATACCGGCGTATTCAATGTGGTAGCCGTCGGCCAGTTCCTGCTCCGCTTCCGGCTGGTCGAAGGGGTGACGGTGAGTCACGGCCACGCCAGCGATGAAGAAGGTACAGAAGCCGAAGAACTGCGGAATGATGAACCACAGGTTCTGCGCCTGGTACTCGACGATGTCGCGCATGTTGAACGAGCCGACCTGTACCACGATGCCCATCAGGGCCAGGCCCATGAACACTTCGTAGGACACGGTCTGCGCCGAGGCACGCAAGCTGCCGAGCAGGGCGAACTTGTTGTTGCTCGACCAGCCAGCGAACAGTACCGCGTAGACCGACAGACCGGCCATGGCGAAGAAGAACAGCAGGCCGATGTTCAGATCCGCCACGCCCCAGGTCGGGGTGATCGGGATGATCGCGAAGGCGATCAGCAGGGCGGACATGGCCACCACCGGTGCCAGGGTGAAGATCACCTTGTCGGCAAACGGCGGGGTCCAGTCTTCCTTGAAGAACATCTTCAGCATGTCGGCGGCGATCTGGAACATGCCGAACGGGCCAACGCGGTTCGGACCGTAACGGTCCTGCCACCAGCCCAGCAGGCGACGTTCGACGAAGCTCAGCAGCGCACCGGCGATCACTACGGCCAGCAGGATGACGATGGCCTTGACGACCGTCAGGATCACGTCGATCACTTCAGGGGTAAACCAACTCATTGTGCCGCCTCCTGCAGACCATCAACGGAAATGCCTGCGATTGCCGGAGGAATACCCGCCAGGCCGGCAGGCAGGCCCACCAGGCCAGCACCCAGCTCTTCGTTGATGCGCAGCGGCAGACGCAGGGTCTGGCCAGCCACGTTCACCGCGAGCAGGGCACCGTCGTTGACACCCAGGCGATCCGCTTCGGATTTAGCCAGAGCAACGTACGGAGCCGGGATGCGCTCCTGCACCGGAGCGGCTTTCGAAGAGTTTTCCTCGCTGCCGAACAGGTGGTAGAACGGCACGGCCTGCCAGGTGCCCGGGGCCGGGGAGAAGGCCCGTGGCACGCTGGCGAACCAGTTGAGGCGGTCGCCCTGGGTTTCGATCAGGCGAGTGCCCGGGTCACCGGCGCGCAGGTGGCCACCGACTTCGTCCTGGAACTTGTTCCAGGCCTGTGGCGAGTTCCAGCCCGGCGACCAGGCGAACGGCACTTGCGAGCGCGGTTCGACGGAGCCCGAGTAACCTTCCATGGAGTAGGCGAAGGCGGTATCCGGATCTTGCGGGGTACGTGGCTCGTGCACGCTCTGGTTGGCGCGCATGGCGGTACGGCCACTGTAGCGCAGCGGTTCGCGCGCCAGTTTCAGGCCCTTGATGCGGAACGCCGCGGAAGGTGCGGCATCGACGATGCTGGCCAGTTGCGCCGTGCTCGCGGCGCAGGCGGCGGTCACGTGGTCCAGTTGGGTCCAGTCCACCGGCTTGTTCAGCAGGGTGCTGCGCAGGGCGTGCAGCCAGCGCCAGCCTTCGTGGACCATGATGCTGGCGTCCAGGTAGGTCGGATCGAAGACCTGGAAGAAGCGCTGGGCGCGACCTTCCTGGCTGACCAGGGTACCGTCGCCTTCGGCAAAGCTCGCCGCCGACAGCACCAGGTGCGCGCGCTCGAGGGTAGCGGTTTGTTGATGATCGGCAACGATCACCACCTTCGCCGCGTTCAGCGCTGCATCCACCTTGGCCGCGTCGGTGCGGGTGTACAGGTCGTTTTCCAGTACCACGATGGCGTCGGCACGGCCGTCGATCACCGCCTGCAGGGCGGCGTCCACGGATTCGCCGCCGAGCATGGCCAGGCCGAGGCTGTTGGCCTCTGGCACCACCAGGCTGATGGAGCCGGCTTTCTCGCGCAGCTTCAAGGCCTTGGCAATGTTGGCCGCGGCTTCGATCAGCGCCTTGGAGCCCAGGGAGGTACCGGAAATGATCAGCGGGCGCTTGGCTGCCAGCAGGGCATCGGCGATGCGCTTGGCCAGTTCCAGGGCTTCGCTGTCCAGGCCTTCCACGGCAGGGGCGCTGGCGTCGATGGCATGGGCCACGGCAAAACCGATGCGCGCCAGGTCGTCTGGAGCGGCGTGTACACACTCCTCGGCCACGTCGTCGAGCTTGGTTTCAGCCAGGCTGGCGATGAACAGCGGGTTCAGCGCGTGCTGGCCGATGTTCTTCACCGCAGCGTCGAGCCAAGGCTGGACGCGCATGGCATCGGCCATTTCCTCGGCCTTGCCCTTGACCGACTGGCGCAGGGCCAGGGCCATGCGTGCGGCGGTCTGGGTCAGGTCTTCACCGAGAACGAAGACGGCGTCGTGGTCTTCGATGTCGCGCATGTTCGGAACCGGCAGCGGGCTGTCGTTCAGGACCTGCAGAACCAGGCGGATGCGCTCCAGTTCGGAGGCTTCGATACCGGAGTAGAAGTGCTCGGCACCGACCAGTTCCTGCAACGCGTAGTTGCTTTCCAGGCTGGCGCGGGGCGAACCGATACCGACGATGTTACGGCCACGCAGCAGGTCTGCGGCCTGATCCAGTGCCTGGTCCAGGGTCAGCTTGGTGCCATCGGCCAGGCGTGGCTGGCGTGGACGGTCCTTGCGGTTGACGTAGCCATAGCCGAAGCGGCCACGGTCGCAGAGGAAGTACTGGTTCACCGAACCGTTGTAGCGGTTCTCGATGCGGCGCAGCTCGCCGTAGCGCTCGCCCGGGGAGATGTTGCAACCGCTGGAGCAGCCATGGCAGATGCTCGGCGAGAACTGCATGTCCCACTTGCGGTTGTAGCGCTCGGAGTGAGTCTTGTCGGTGAACACACCGGTCGGGCAGACCTCGGTGAGGTTGCCGGAGAACTCGCTTTCCAGGGTGCCGTCTTCAACGCGACCGAAGTACACGTTGTCGTGGGCGCCGTAGACGCCCAGGTCGGTGCCGCCGGCGTAGTCCTTGTAGAAGCGCACACAGCGATAGCAGGCGATGCAGCGGTTCATCTCGTGGGAAATGAACGGGCCGAGGTCCTGGTTCTGGTGGGTACGCTTGGTGAAGCGATAACGGCGCTCGTTGTGGCCGGTCATCACCGTCATGTCCTGCAGGTGGCAGTGACCGCCTTCCTCACAGACCGGGCAGTCGTGGGGGTGGTTGGTCATCAGCCACTCGACGACACTGGCGCGGAACGCCTTGGATTCTTCATCGTCGATGGAGATCCAGGTGTTGTCGGTGGCCGGGGTCATGCAGGACATGACGATACGACCACGGGTGTCGTTCTCGTCGGTGTACTGCTTGACCGCGCACTGGCGACAGGCACCGACGCTACCGAGAGCGGGGTGCCAGCAGAAATAAGGGATGTCGAGGCCTAGTGACAGACAAGCCTGTAACAGGTTGTCCGCCCCATCGACTTCGAGCGCTTTGCCGTCTACGTGGATAGTGGCCATGGTTCAAAGTTCTTCGTTGGCCCGGTGTCAGCGGGCGTGGCTAATGGAATCTTGTTATGCGTGCGAATCAACACAGCCGTTCACGGCGTCATCGCACGTCGAGCGCAGGGCACGGACCCGGCGCCCTCATTTAAGCGTTACGCGCCGACTACGATCGGTCGGGCCAGAGGCGGGACGGCGGCGCTGGTGGGCGCGATGCCGGCTTCGAACTCTGGACGGAAATACTTGATGGCGCTGCCCAAAGGCTCCACGGCACCCGGTGCGTGAGCACAGAAGGTCTTGCCTGGGCCGAGGAAACCCACCAGGCCCAGCAGGGTCTCGATGTCCCCTTGCTGGCCCTGGCCTTTTTCCAGGGCCATCAGCAGCTTGACGCTCCAGGGCAGGCCGTCGCGGCACGGTGTGCAGAAGCCGCAGGACTCGCGGGCGAAGAACTGCTCCATGTTGCGCAGCAGGGACACCATGTTGATGCTGTCGTCCACCGCCATGGCCAGGCCGGTACCCATGCGGGTGCCCACTTTGGCGATGCCGCCGGCATACATCTGGGCGTCCAGGTGCTCGGGCAACAGGAAGCCGGTACCGGCGCCGCCTGGCTGCCAGCACTTGAGCTTGAAGCCGTCGCGCATGCCGCCGGCGTAGTCCTCGAACAGCTCGCGCGCGGTCACGCCGAAGGGCAGCTCCCACAGGCCGGGGTTCTTCACTTTGCCGGAGAAGCCCATCAGCTTGGTGCCGTGGTCTTCGCTGCCTTCGCGGGCCAGGGATTTGTACCATTCCACGCCGTCGCCGATGATCGCCGGCACGTTGCACAGGGTCTCGACGTTGTTCACGCAGGTCGGCTTGCCCCACACGCCCACGGCGGCAGGGAAGGGCGGCTTGGAGCGCGGGTTGGCGCGACGGCCTTCCAGGGAGTTGATCAGTGCGGTTTCTTCACCGCAGATGTAACGCCCGGCGCCGGTGTGGACGAACAGCTCGAAATCGAAGCCGCTGCCCAGGATGTTCTTGCCCAGAAGGCCTGCGGCCTTGGCTTCTTCCACGGCACGACGCAGGTGCTTGGCGGCGGTGGTGTACTCGCCGCGCAGGAAGATATAGCCGCGGTAGGTCTTGAGTGCGCGAGCACTGATCAGCATGCCTTCGATCAGCAGATGGGGCAGTTGCTCCATCAGCATGCGGTCTTTCCAGGTGTTGGGCTCCATTTCGTCCGCGTTGCACAGCAGGTAGCGGATGTTCATGGATTCGTCTTTGGGCATCAGGCCCCACTTCACGCCGGTGGGGAAGCCCGCACCGCCGCGACCCTTGAGGCCGGCATCCTTGACGGTCTGCACGATGTCGTCCTGGGACAGGTCGGCGAAGGCCTTGCGGGCCGCCGCGTAACCGTTCTTGGCCTGGTACTCGTCGAACCAGACCGGCTCGCCGTCGTCGCGCAGGCGCCAGGTCAGGGGATGGGTTTCTGCGGTGCGCGCAATGCGGTTCGCAGGACCGAAAGAGGTCAGGGTCATACGTAGCCCTCCAACAGTTTGGCCACGCCAGCAGGTTGCACGTCGCCGAAAGTGTCGTCGTCGATCATCAGCGCCGGGGCCTTGTCGCAGTTGCCCAGGCAGCACACCGGCAGCAGGGTGAAGCGGCCGTCGGCGGTGGTCTGGCCGAGGCCGATGCCCAGCTCGCTCTGGATCTGGCTGACCACGGATTCGTGGCCGCCGATGTAGCAGACCATGCTGTCGCAGACGCGAATGATGTGGCGGCCCACTGGCTGGCGGAAGATCTGGCTGTAGAACGTCGCCACGCCTTCAACGTCGCTGGCAGGAATGCCGAGGATCTCGCCGATGGCGTAGACCGCGCCGTCAGGCACCCAGCCACGTTCCTTCTGGACGATCTTCAGGGCTTCGATGGACGCCGCGCGCGGGTCCTCGTAGTGATGCATCTCGTGCTCGATGGCCGAGCGCTCGGTTTCGCTCAGGGCGAAACGGTCTGTCTGGATAAGCGTGCTGTTCATGCTTAGCGGTCCACGTCGGCCATAACGAAGTCGATACTACCCAGGTACGCGATCAAGTCCGCGACCATGCTGCCGCGGATCACCGAAGGGATCTGCTGCAGGTGGGCGAAGCTTGGGGTACGGATCCGGGTGCGGTAGCTCATGGTGCCGCCATCGCTCGTCAGGTAATAACTGTTGATGCCCTTGGTCGCTTCGATCATCTGGAAGGATTCGTTGGCCGGCATCACCGGGCCCCACGAAACTTGCAGGAAGTGCGTGATCAAGGTTTCGATGTGCTGCAGGGTGCGCTCTTTGGGCGGCGGCGTGGTCAGCGGGTGATCCGCCTTGTACGGGCCTTCCGGCATGTTGCGCAGGCACTGGTCGATGATCTTGATGCTCTGGCGCATTTCCTCGACGCGAACCATGCAGCGGTCATAGGCGTCACCGTTGGCGGCCAGCGGGACTTCGAACTCGAAGTTCTCGTAGCCGGAGTACGGACGGGCCTTGCGCAGGTCGAAATCGCAACCGGTGGAGCGCAGGCCGGCACCGGTGACGCCCCACTCCAGGGCTTCCTTGGTGTTGTAGGCGGCAACGCCGATGGTCCGGCCCTTGAGGATGCTGTTCTGCAGGGCGGCCTTGGTGTATTCGTCGAGGCGCTTGGGTAGCCATTCGACGAAGTCCTTGACCAGCTTTTCCCAGCCACGCGGCAGGTCGTGGGCGACGCCACCGATGCGGTACCAGGCCGGGTGCAGGCGGAAACCGGTGATGGCTTCGATCACCGTGTAGGCGCGCTGACGGTCGGTAAAGGTGAAGAACACCGGGGTCATGGCGCCGACGTCCTGGATGTAGGTGCCCAGGAACAGCAGGTGGCTGGTGATCCGGAAGAACTCGGCCATCATGATGCGGATGACGTCGACCTTCTCCGGCACCTTGATGCCGGCCAGTTTCTCGACCGAGAGCACGTACGGCAGGTTGTTCATCACCCCGCCGAGGTAGTCGATACGGTCGGTGTAAGGGATGAAGCTGTGCCAGGACTGACGCTCGGCCATCTTCTCGGCACCACGGTGGTGGTAGCCGATGTCCGGTACGCAGTCGACGATCTCTTCACCGTCCAGCTGCAGGATGATGCGGAAGGCACCGTGGGCCGAAGGGTGGTTCGGGCCCAGGTTGAGGAACATGTAGTCCTCGTTGGCACCGGAACGCTTCATGCCCCAGTCTTCCGGACGGAAGCGCGCGGCTTCTTCTTCCAGCTGCTGCTTGGCCAGGTTCAGGCTGAACGGGTCGAACTCGGTGGCGCGGGCCGGGAAGTCCTTGCGCAGCGGGTGACCTTCCCAGGTCGGCGGCATCATGATCCGCGAGAGGTGAGGGTGGCCGGCGAAGTCGATGCCGAACATGTCCCAGACTTCACGCTCGTACCAGTTGGCATTAGGCCAGATACCGGTCACGGTGGGCAGGCTGAGGTCGCCTTCGGACAGGGCCACCTTGATCATCACGTCGCTGTTACGTTCGATCGACAGCAAGTGGTAGAACACGCTGAAGTCGGCACCTGGCAGGCCCTGGCGCTTGGTGCGCAGGCGCTCGTCCACGCCGTGCAGGTCATAGAGCATGACGTATGGCTTGGGCAGGTTGCGCAGGAAGGTCAGGATTTCAACGAGCTTGGAGCGGGTAACCCACAGCACCGGCATGCCGGTGCGGGTGGCTTGGGCGGTGAACGCCTCAGGGCCAAAACGGTTATTGAGTTCGACGACCACATCCTGGTCGTCAGCCTTATAAGGCGGGATGTACAGAGCACTGCCTGTAGTCATGGTTTTTTATCGCTTTCGGTCAACGTAAAGAGTGAAGCCAGGTTCGTTTCTTTGTAAGAACAGAACTGGATCAGACTTCGTCAGGGCTGCGCAGGTTGGTGACCTGTATACGCTGTTCGCGGCGCTGTTCCTTTTGCGACGGCATCTCGGCGCGATACACGCCTTGGTCGCCGACGACCCAGGAAAGTGGGCGACGCTCCTGGCCAATGGATTCCTGCAAGAGCATCAGGCCTTGCAGGAACGCTTCGGGGCGGGGCGGGCAGCCAGGTACGTAGACGTCCACGGGCAGGAACTTGTCCACCCCCTGGACTACCGAGTAGATGTCGTACATGCCGCCGGAGTTGGCGCACGAACCCATGGAGATAACCCATTTTGGCTCGAGCATTTGCTCATAGAGACGCTGGATGATCGGCGCCATCTTGATGAAGCAGGTCCCGGCGATAACCATGAAGTCCGCCTGACGCGGCGATGCCCGGATAACCTCGGCGCCAAAGCGCGCGATGTCGTGGGGCGCCGTGAAGGCGGTGGTCATTTCCACGTAGCAGCAGGAAAGGCCGAAGTTGTACGGCCACAGGGAGTTCTTACGCCCCCAGTTGACCGCGCCGCTCAGCACGTCTTCGAGCTTGCCCATGAAGATGTTTTTGTGGACCTGATCCTCTAACGGATCGGAAACGGTTTCCCGTTCGCCGATCGGATACTGATCGTTAGGAGCATCGGGGTCGATCCGGGTGAGATTGTATTGCATCGCCAAAGCCTCATTGTTTTAGCTTCGCCTGCCGCTTACGACGACCTTCCGGAGCCCAGTCAAGAGCCCCCACCCGCCAAAGGTAGACAAGACCTGCCAACAGAATTGCTATGAAAACGAGAGCTTCGACGAATCCGGTCCAGCCGCTTTCGCGGACGGACACAGACCAGGCAAAGAGAAAGAGGGCTTCGATATCGAAGATCACGAAGAGCATCGCGACCAGATAGAATTTGGCTGAGAGCCGCAAGCGGGCGCCACCGGTAGGTAGCATGCCGGACTCGAACGGTTCGTTTTTGCTGCGGCCCCAGGCTTTTGACCCGAGGAGGCTGGAGACGCCGAGCATGAAGGCGCAAAGGCCGACAACGCCCAGAAGGAAAATGGCAAAGCCCCAGTTGTGGGCCATGAGTCCTGTCGCTTCGGGCATGCTGGTAATCCTTAACAGAGAGCAAGAGTCTCTGAGCTTGATAAAGAAATAAAGCAGTGACGATATGTCGCAGCGCAATCAATCGCGCTGATTTTATGGCTAAACACCGGGCAAGTAAAATTTCTAAAGCGAAATTGTTTATCGTAATAAGGACATAGCTCACCCCGGTAGCCCCGTAAGCCGCGGCCTGCGGGCATTAGGGGAGGTTTTGTTAATTATGTTTTGTAGCTGCTGTAACGAAAGTTACAACTGCTAAATGATAATCAATATTGTTTGGAGGCTGTTTTAATCTGCTTTCCTTCGGGGAGTGGGAAAGTTGCTTGTTATATCCCTGTTACTGCAAGTAGCAGGGGCGCACCTTTTAACCTCTTTCGCCCTTGCTAACACCGCCCTGGATCAATGTTTGGCCAGCTTTTTTGCAGGGGGCGGGCATGGCGAGGCTTTTGAGGAGGGCGCGCAGGGTAGAGGTTCGCCGGCAAGCCGGCTCCTACAGGAGGGGTGGGCAAAAAAAACGCCCCGAACCAGTCGGGGCGTCAGCTGTACAGCAATGCAGTTGTTTTTACCGGGTCTGCATTGGCCGCTCGATCAAGCCGTGAGGCCTAAATCAGTGGAACTGTTCTTCTTCGGTGGAGCCGGTCAGCGCGGTTACCGAGGACGAGCCACCCTGGATCACGGTGGTCATGTCGTCGAAGTAGCCGGTGCCCACTTCCTGCTGGTGAGCCACGAAGGTGTAGCCCTTGGCGGCGTCAGCGAACTCTTGCTCTTGCAGTTTCACGTAGGCGGTCATGTCGTTGCGGGCGTAGTCGTGCGCCAGGTTGAACATGCTGTGCCACATGTTGTGGATGCCGGCCAGGGTGATGAACTGGTGCTTGTAGCCCATGGCGGACAGTTCGCGCTGGAACTTGGCGATGGTCGCATCGTCCAGGTTCTTCTTCCAGTTGAAGGAAGGCGAGCAGTTGTACGACAGGATCTGGTCCGGGTATTCCTTCTTGATCGCCTCGGCGAAGCGACGGGCTTCGTCCAGGTCCGGCTTGGCGGTTTCGCACCAGATCAGGTCGGCGTACGGAGCGTAAGCCAGGCCGCGGGCGATTGCCTGGTCCAGGCCGGCTTTCACTTTGTAGAAGCCTTCCTGGGTGCGGGTGCCAGTCACGAATGGCTGGTCGTACGGGTCGCAGTCGGAAGTCAACAGGTCGGCAGCGTTGGCGTCGGTACGGGCCAGGATGATGGTCGGTACGCCGGCAACGTCGGCCGCCAGGCGGGCAGCGGTCAGCTTCTGTACGGCTTCCTGGGTTGGCACCAGTACCTTGCCGCCCATGTGGCCGCACTTCTTCACGGAAGCCAGCTGGTCTTCGAAGTGAACGCCGGCGGCGCCTGCTTCGATCATGCTCTTCATCAGCTCGTAGGCGTTCAGTACGCCGCCGAAACCGGCTTCAGCGTCGGCCACGATCGGTGCGAAGTAGTCGATGTAGCCGTCGTCGCCCGGGTTCTTGCCGGCTTTCCACTGGATCTGGTCGGCGCGACGGAACGAGTTGTTGATGCGCTTGACCACGGTTGGAACCGAGTCCACCGGGTACAGCGACTGGTCGGGGTACATGGATTCGGCGGAGTTGTTGTCCGCAGCCACTTGCCAGCCCGACAGGTAGATCGCCTGGATACCGGCTTTAACCTGTTGTACAGCCTGGCCGCCGGTCAGGGCGCCCATGCAGTTGACGAAATCTTTATCAGGACGGAAGGACGGCTTGGCACCTTGGGTGACCAGGTTCCAGAGCTTCTCGGCGCCCATGCGTGCCAGGGTGTGCTCGGGTTGAACCGAGCCACGCAGACGGACCACGTCGGCAGCGGAGTAGGTGCGAGTCACGCCTTTCCAGCGCGGGTTTTCAGCCCAGTCTTTTTCAAGGGCTGCAATTTGCTGTTCGCGTGTCAGTGCCATGGAGATAAACCTCGTCGCGTCTTGTGTAAAAAGTCGTTCTTGGTTGGAGAATTCCGGCTCCGCCGATCACGCGTCATAACGCTGCGTAAAAGGCTGCTCGCTGACCAGGAAGCTTATGGCGGTCAAGTCGGGTCTGGCGGGGATGGCGACGGGTGAACGATGGGCTCGAGGGGAAAGTGAGCAGGTGAAGGCGAGCTGCGGGGCGCATGCCGGCGTCGTGGGCCTTGGTGCGTTCCATCAGTGTGTTGCCGATCTACCTAATTACGCTTCCGTCCCTCGGGACAACTTCGTTCCAGTCGCAATCTCGTCAAACACACCTTGTGGGCGGTACAGACACGAATCGGCTCAGGTGGGTAGGTTAGAGCGGCGATCCGAAGGCCCTTGCCAGGGCCCCTGATTAGCGGGAGCGAGGCCATCATGCCCGCGGTTTTTTGGCTCGTCAAATGTTTTGTAGTGCTTTTTTTGTAGCACTACATCTTTGGTCTAATACGACTAATCAGTCAGTTTTTGGTGCTTTAGTCCAAGGCGTCGACCTTGACGCGCAAGGTCATGTCATCCCGTCCTTGAGTCGAGTAGCTGCGGCCCGGGCCCTGTTTATCGGCCTGGGTCTGGCGATTGACCCCGGCCAGGGTGATCCATTCGCCCAGGCGCCCGCTGACAGTCGTGTCGGTACTTTGCACGTTCACTACATCGGGACGTTCCTGGCTCATGCGGTCACGGTTGGTGCTGATGCTCAGGTGCACGGTCTCGCCGGTGACGCTGGCGGTGACATAGAAACCCTGGGTGACGTTGCGGTACTGGGTCTGGTTCTGCAGGCGCCCGTAGGGGTCGGTCTGGGTGGTGGTCAACGGCACGCTCTGGCCGACCTGGATCAGCGCCGGCACGCCTTCGCTGGCCTGGACCTGTTGGATGCCGCCATCGCGGCTCTCGGTGCTGCGATTGATGATTCGGGTCTGGGGCGCACCGTTGACCGAATAGCCCTGATTGTCCTGGAAGTTGTTTTCATTGGTATCGACGGTGATCAGCAGGCGCTTGGCCGCCGTATCCAATTGCGCAATGAAAGCCCGCAGTTCGGCGATCTTGCCCGGCTCGGCGTTGACGATCAGCTGGTTGCCATAGGCGCTGACCTTGCCGTCCTTGCCGAGGAAGTTCTGCGCCACCGGCAGCAGGTCGGCACTGGTGCGGTTGTTGAGGGGCACGATCTCGGTGGCGGCCATGACCGAACAGCTGAAGGTCAGCAGCAGCGTCGTGAGCAGGGTGCGTAGGGACATATCCGTTATCTCCGCGAGTAGCTGGCGTAAAGCCTTGAGTTTGACACTTTGTCGGCTTTGGGTGGGGCAAGTTGAATCGCGCACGGCAAAACGCCCCGGCATCCTGGTCTCCAGCTTAGTTGCCGGAGGAGGGATGGCGGGGCGTTTTGGCTGGCCGTTGCCGCGAGCGGTGTGTCGGTCAGGCGCCGCGAACCATGTCGACGTGGGGAATGCCCGCTTCGAGGAACTCCTCGCTGACGATGGAGAAGCCCAGGCGTTCATAGAACGCCGTGGCCTGGACCTGGGCGCTGAGCATCTGCTGCTTCAGGCCGCGCTTTTCGGCTTCATCGATCACCGCGCGCATCAGCGCGTCGCCAACCTTCAGGCCGCGCCAGTCCTTGAGCACCGAAACCCGGCCCACATGGCCGTCGGGCAGCAGGCGAGCGGTGCCGATGGGGAAGTCGCCCTCGAAGGCCAGGAAGTGCACGGCGCTGTCGTCGTCGGCATCCCACTCCAGTTCGGGCGGCACCGATTGCTCGGCAATGAATACGGCTTCACGGATGCGCCGGATCTCGGCGTTGTCCTTTTGCCAGTCTGCGACACGTACGTGAATCTTATTCATCGGCAAACCCCAGGCTCCCTTGCTTGACCAGTTCACACAACAGGCCGCGCCCATCGTCATCCGCCAGCCACTGGCCGAGGTTATCGATATGCAGGGCGTCGGCGGCGCAAATCATTTTCAGCAGTTCGCGCAGCTTACCGGGAAGCAGGCGGCTTTGGCCGCTGGCGAACAGTAGCAGGTCTTCATCCACTTCCGACCAGGCCAGGCGCGCGCTCGGGTTGCGGATCAGGATCGCGCCCTGTTCCAGGCTGCCCAGCAGGTCTTCTTCTTCCAGTTCGGGTCCGGTCACCAGTTCCGGGTAGCGTGGTTCGGTCATGAACTGGCCGAACCAGGTCAGCAGCAGGCGCTCGTCGCTCATGTGCTCGGCCAGCAGGCCCTTGAGCCGGTCGAGGGCGTCCTGCTGGATCTGGTGCGGGTCGCTGGCCGGCTGCACGTCGGCGTCGGTGTAGCGGTCTTCGTCCGGCAGGAACTGGCCGAGGAAATCGGTGAAGTGGGTCAGGACTTCGGCGGCGCTCGGGGCGCGGAAACCGACCGAATAGGTCATGCAATCGTTCACCGCAACGCCATAGTGGGCCAGGCGCGGTGGCAGATAGAGCATGTCGCCGGGCTCCAGGACCCAGCTTTCGGTTTCTTCGAATTCGGCGAGGATGCGCAGGTCCGCGTGCTGCAGCAGCGGGCTTTCGGAGTCGCACATCTGGCCGATCTTCCAGTTGCGCTTACCAAAGCCTTGCAGCAGGAACACGTCGTAGTTGTCGAAGTGCGGGCCGACGTTACCACCAGGTGCGGCGAAGCTGATCATCACGTCATCGATGCGCCAGCTCGGCAGGAAGCGGAAGTGCTCCAGCAGCTCGGCGACTTCCGGGACGAACTGGTCCACGGCCTGGACCAGCAGGGTCCAGTCGCGTTCCGGCAGCTTGCTGAACTCGTCTTCGGCGAAGGGGCCGCGGCGCAGTTCCCATGGGCGCTCGCCGTTCTCGATCACCAGGCGCGATTCGACTTCTTCTTCCAGGGCCAGGCCGGCCAGTTCGTCAGGTTCGATCGGGCTTTCGAAGTCAGGCAGGGCCTGACGGATCAGCAGGGGTTTCTTCTGCCAGTAGTCACGCAGAAATTCCCGTGCAGTGATGCCGCCCAGAAGTTGAAGAGGAATATCAGGATTCATGTGTAACCTATTGAAAAAGTGTACTTTTCTAGCAGGAATAAAAACGCCCGGCGCGGCCGGGCGTCAAAAGGTCGAGCAAACGGTCAGATGCGCTTGGCCTGGGCTGCGGCATTACCGATGTAGCTGGCCGGGGTGAGCTGTTTCAGCTCGGCCTTGGCCGCGGCGGGCATGTCCAGCCCGTCGATGAAAGTCTGCAGCGCTTCTGGGCTGATGCCCTTGCCGCGCGTCAGTTCCTTGAGCTTTTCGTAGGGGTTTTCGATGTTGTAGCGGCGCATCACGGTCTGGATCGGCTCGGCCAGGACTTCCCAGCAGGCGTCCAGGTCTTCGGCGATTTTCTGGGCGTTGAGCTCCAGTTTGCTGATGCCCTTGAGGCTGGCCTCGTAGGCAATCACGCTGTGAGCAAAGCCCACGCCCAGGTTGCGCAGCACGGTGGAGTCAGTCAGGTCGCGCTGCCAGCGGGAGATCGGCAGTTTGCTTGCCAGGTGCTGGAACAGTGCGTTGGCGATGCCCAGGTTGCCTTCGGAGTTTTCGAAGTCGATCGGGTTGACCTTGTGCGGCATGGTCGAGGAACCGATTTCGCCGGCGATGGTGCGCTGCTTGAAGTAGCCCAGGGAGATGTAGCCCCAGATATCGCGATCGAAGTCGATCAGGATGGTGTTGAAGCGGGCGATGGCGTCGAACAGCTCGGCGATGTAGTCGTGCGGCTCGATCTGCGTGGTGTAGGGGTTGAAGGCCAGGCCCAGTTCGTCTTCGATGAAGGCGCGGGCGTTGGCTTCCCAGTCGATGTCCGGGTAGGCCGACAGGTGGGCGTTGTAGTTGCCCACGGCGCCGTTGATCTTGCCCAGCAGCGGCACGGCAGCGACCTGGGCGATCTGGCGCTCCAGGCGGTAAACGACGTTGGCCAGTTCCTTGCCCAGGGTGGTCGGCGAGGCCGGCTGGCCGTGGGTGCGCGAGAGCATCGGCACTTCGGCGAAACGGATCGCCAGTTCGCGGATGGCGTTGGCGGTCTGGCGCATCAGCGGCAGCATCACTTCATCACGGCCTTCGCGCAGCATCAGGGCGTGGGACAGGTTGTTGATGTCCTCGCTGGTGCAGGCGAAGTGGATGAACTCACTGACGTTGGCCAGTTCAGGCAACTTGGCAGCTTGCTCCTTGAGCAGGTACTCGATGGCCTTGACGTCGTGGTTGGTGGTGCGCTCGATCTCTTTGACGCGCTCGGCGTGCTCCAGCGAGAAGTTCTCTGCCAGGGCATTGAGGACGGCGTTGGCTTCGGCGGAGAACGCCGGCACTTCGCTGATGGCGCTATGGGCGGCCAGGCGCTGGAGCCAGCGCACTTCAACGAGGACGCGAGCACGGATCAGGCCGTATTCGCTGAAAATGGGGCGCAGGGCCTGGGTTTTGCCGGCGTAGCGGCCGTCAACAGGGGAAACCGCAGTGAGCGAAGAGAGCTGCATGGGGTGTTCTCGGACAGTCGGGCAACGAAATGGGGCGCGTATCATACATGAAAATATCCGCCGGTCCGTTGCCAACTGACCAGCGTCTTACGCGCAGCTCTTGAAAAATCAGGCGCAGCTCAGCTGCTGCGCATCAACGGATAAAGCTCTTTGAGCAATTTGCGCCGGCTGATCACCAGTTGCCAGCGATGGCCGCCCAGCTGTCGCCACAGGCGTGCCGAGCGGATGCCGGCCAGCAGTAGGGCGCGGATCTTCGAGGCATTGCTGGGCTGCTGCAGGTTGCGCATGTCGCCGTGCACCTGAATGCGCTGGCGCAGGGTGCTCAGGGTGTCCTGGTACAGCCCGCCGCACGCGGCGATGACGTTTTCGTGAGCTGGACCGAAATGTTCTACCTGGGACTGGATCTGCGGCAGGCGTTTGCCGATGGTCTCCAGCAGGTCGTCGCGCTTGGCCAGCTGGCGCTCCAGGCCGAGCATCGACAAAGCGTAGCGCAGCGGTTCGCGCTGCAGGGTGCTGGGGTCGCGCTCCAGGGCGCCGATCAGGGCCCGGTAACCCTCGCGCAGGTTGATGTCGTCGCCGCCGTAGACTTCCAGGGTGTCTTTCGGGTCGCGGATCAGCAGGCTGCCGAGCATGCAGCTCAAGGCCGCTTCGCTGACCTGGCCGGTCTTGGCGATCCGGTCCACCAGCACGGCGGCCAGGAATACACCGCCCAGCGCCGTCAGTTGTTCCTGAATCGGGCTCATGGACGGGCGTCCTTGCTGCTCCAGGGTTCGGCCACTTCGATCACGCCGCCACCGAGGCAGATCTCGCCGTCGTAGAACACCACGGACTGGCCGGGAGTGACGGCGCGCTGTGGGTCGTCGAAGGTGGCGCGGTAGCCGTTGGCGGTCTTTTCCAGGGTGCAGGGCTGGTCGCTCTGGCGGTAGCGCACCTTGGCGGTCAGGCGTCGCGGCTGGCTCAGGTCGATGGGGTTGACCCAATAGATGTCGGAGGCCAGCAGGGCGCGGGAGAACAGCCAGGGGTGATCATTGCCCTGGCCCACGATCAGCTCGTTGTGCTCCAGGTCCTTGATCAGCACGTACCACGGCTCTTCGCCGGCGTCTTTCAGGCCGCCGATGCCCAGGCCCTGACGCTGGCCAATGGTGTGGTACATCAAACCGTGATGGCGGCCGATGACTTCACCTTCGGTGGTCTTGATCTCGCCGGGCTGGGCCGGCAGGTATTGCTTGAGGAAGTCGCTGAAGCGCCGCTCACCGATAAAGCATATGCCGGTGGAGTCTTTCTTCTTCGCCGTGGCCAGGTCCTGTTTTTCGGCAATGGCGCGCACTTCGGGCTTTTCCAGCTCACCTACCGGGAACAGGGTCTTGGCGATCTGTTCGCCGCCAACGGCGTGGAGGAAGTAGCTCTGGTCCTTGTTCGGGTCCAGGCCCTTGAGCAGTTCGGTGCGGCCATCGATGTCGCGGCGGCGCACATAGTGGCCGGTGGCGATCAGGTCGGCGCCAAGCATCATGGCGTAGTCGAGGAAGGCCTTGAACTTGATTTCGCGGTTGCAGAGGATGTCCGGGTTCGGCGTGCGGCCGGCCTTGTATTCGGCCAGGAAGTGCTCGAACACGTTGTCCCAGTATTCGGCGGCGAAGTTGGCGGTGTGCAGCTTGATGCCAATCTTGTCGCACACGGCCTGGGCGTCGGCCAGGTCGTCCATGGCGGTGCAGTATTCGGTTCCGTCGTCTTCCTCCCAGTTCTTCATGAACAGGCCTTCCACCTGGTAACCCTGCTCCATCAGCAGGAGGGCGGAAACGGAAGAATCCACGCCGCCGGACATGCCGACAATGACGCGCTTCTTTTGGTTATCAGAAGGGGCTGGATCACGCATAGGAATTCAACGGGTGTCTTGAAAAAGGACGCGATTCTAACAGGCTGAGGCCTGCAAGGCTAAAACTGCGGTTAAAGCATTGGTCGGATCAGTGCCAGGCTGTGCAACTGGCCATCCAGGTAATCGTCCAGGCACTGCAGGATCAGCTCGCTGCGCCAGTTGGCCCGTTGCTCCAGCAGTTGCTCGCGGCTCAGCCAGCGCGGGCCGATGATGCCGTCATCCAACTGATAGTCCGGATGATGGCGCAGTGGCTTGGCGGCAAAGCACACGCGCTGGTAGGTCACGCCGTTGCTGGGGGCGGTGTAGAGGTAGATGCCGACCACGCCGGTCAACTCCACGTCCCAGCCGGTTTCTTCCAGGGTTTCGCGGACGGCGGCCTGGAGCAGGCTTTCATTGGCATCCAGGTGCCCGGCGGGCTGGTTGAGCACGGCTTGTTCGCCCTGGTATTCCTCGACGAACAGGAAGCTGCCCTGGTCCTCGACGATGGTGGCGACAGTAATATGCGGTTGCCATTCCATAAAGGCACTCCTTTATAAAGGGTGAACATTGTAGGAGCCGGCTTGCCGGCGAAGCGAGCGCTGTCTGTTTCGCCGACAGGCCGGTTGCTGCGGACTCCAGAAGCACAAACCCCGGCGCGGGGCCGGGGTTTGTGTGTTCGCTCGTGCTTACACCAGCGCAGCGATGGCCGCGTTGAGGGTGGCGCTCGGGCGCATGGCTTGGCTCACCAGCTCGGGGTTGGCGCTGTAGTAGCCACCGATGTCCACGGGCTTGCCCTGTACGGCGTTGAGCTCGGCGACGATGGTCGCTTCGTTCTCGGTCAGGGTCTTGGCCAGGGTGCTGAACTGCGCTTGCAGGGCAGCGTCCTCGGTCTGGGCGGCCAGGGCTTGAGCCCAGTACAGCGCCAGGTAGAAGTGGCTGCCGCGGTTGTCGATGTTGCCGACCTTGCGCGATGGCGACTTGTTGTTGTCGAGGAACTGGCCGGTCGCCTGGTCCAGGGTCTTGGCCAGCACCAGGGCTTTGGGGTTGTTGTAGGTGTTGCCCAGGTGCTCCAGGGAAGCGGCCAGGGCCAGGAACTCACCCAGGGAGTCCCAGCGCAGGAAGTTCTCTTCCAGCAGCTGCTGTACGTGCTTGGGAGCCGAGCCGCCGGCGCCGGTTTCGAACAGGCCGCCGCCGTTCATCAGCGGCACGATCGACAGCATCTTGGCGCTGGTGCCCAGTTCCATGATCGGGAACAGGTCGGTCAGGTAGTCGCGCAGTACGTTGCCGGTCACCGAGATGGTGTCCTTGCCGTCGCGGGTGCGGGACAGGGTGAACTTCATGGCTTCGACCGGGGACATGATGCGGATGTCCAGGTCGCTGGTGTCGTGATCCTTCAGGTAGGCCTGAACTTTCTCGATCATCACGCCGTCGTGGGCACGCATCGGGTCCAGCCAGAAAATGGCCGGGGTGCTGCTGGCGCGAGCACGGTTGACCGCCAGTTTGACCCAGTCCTGGATCGGCGCGTCTTTGGTCTGGCACATGCGGAAGATGTCGCCGGCTTCGACTTTCTGCTCCAGCAGCAGGCTGCCTTTGCTGTCGGTGACGCGAACCACGCCGTCAGCCTTGATTTCGAAAGTCTTGTCGTGGGAACCGTATTCTTCGGCTTTTTTCGCCATCAGGCCAACGTTCGGCACGCTGCCCATGGTGGTCGGATCGAACGCGCCATTGGCTTTGCAGTCTTCGATCACGGCCTGGTAGATGGTGGCGTAGCAACGGTCCGGGATCACGGCCTTGGTGTCGTGCAGCTGGCCGTCGGTGCCCCACATCTTGCCGGAGTCACGGATCATGGCAGGCATCGAGGCGTCGACGATCACGTCGCTCGGCACGTGCAGGTTGGTGATGCCTTTGTCGGAGTTGACCATGGCCAGGGCAGGGCGGGCTGCGTAGACGGCCTGGATGTCGGCTTCGATCGCAGCTTGCTGGTCGGCCGGCAGGGCCTTGATGCGGGCGTACAGGTCGCCGATGCCGTTGTTCAGGTTGAAGCCGATTTCTTGCAGTACGGTGGCGTGCTTGCTCAGGGCATCCTGATAGAACTCGGCAACGATCTGGCCGAACATGATCGGGTCGGAGACCTTCATCATGGTGGCCTTGAGGTGTACCGAGAGCAGTACGCCTTGCTTCTTGGCGTCTTCGATTTCAGCGGCGATGAAGGCGCGCAGGGCCTTTTTGCTCATTACGGCGCAGTCGAGGATCTCGCCGGCTTGCACGGCGGTCTTTTCCTTCAGGACGGTGGCAGTGCCGTCCTGGGCGATCAGTTCGATCTTGACGCTGTCGGCTGCTTCGATCAGGGCCGCTTTTTCGCTGCCGTAGAAGTCGCCGTTGCTCATGTGGGCAACGTGGGACTTGGAGTCCTTGGCCCAGGCGCCCATCTTGTGCGGGTGCTTGCGCGCATAGTTCTTCACCGACAGCGGAGCGCGGCGATCGGAGTTGCCTTCACGCAGGACCGGGTTCACGGCGCTGCCCTTGACCTTGTCGTAACGCGCCTTGGCGTCTTTGTCGGCGTCGCAGGTCACGGTTTCTGGGTAGTCCGGCAGCGCATAGCCCTGGGCCTGCAGCTCTTTGATCGCGGCTTGCAGTTGCGGGACCGAGGCGCTGATGTTCGGCAGCTTGATGATGTTGGCTTCTGGGGTGACCGCCAGCTCGCCCAGTTCGGCAAGGTGGTCCGGCACCGCTTTGGTACCCAACTGCTCAGGGAAGCTGGCGAGGATGCGGCCGGCCAGGGAGATGTCGCGGGTTTCCACGGCGATATCAGCCGAAGCGGTGAAGGCTTCTACGATAGGCAGCAGGGAATAGGTGGCGAGGGCCGGGGCTTCGTCGGTGAAGGTGTAGATGATCTTCGAGCGGGTGGGCATATTCGGATTAACTCTCTTCTTTGCTAAAGCGTGCGCAGAAACTCGAGGTGCGCCGGGTAAGCGCTTTCGTTCAAAGGTCATCCATGAGCCGAATGTCGAGGTTTCTTCGCGGTGATGTTGGGTGCATCAGTCGAGCGTCAAGCGGGTGGGCTGCGGTAACAACCCGGCTTTGGGCGGCCATTCTCGGCTTGTTTTGTCGGTAGCAGAGCGTTCGGCCGTCGTGACTCTGTGGTCAGCGGCGGCATTATACATAGGTAGCTAGCAAAACGCCGATGCTTCATAGGCGCCCGTTCTCGTCCATTGGTCTAAAGGTCGCAGGCAGGGTGCAGGCGTAGAGTCGCTCGGGGTGCTTTACTTTGGCACTTTTCCCTTTGCTTTCAGGCTTGTAGGCCGCGAACTGTGCAGCTTTCACGGCATATGGGTGGAACATGAGGTTCCCGTCCAGATTCAACTGGGGTACGCTCGAACGCAGCCAGATGTTCAATCCACACAACGGAGTTCAGCATGGGATACAAGAAGATTCAGGTTCCAGCAGTCGGCGACAAAATCACCGTCAACGCAGACCATTCTCTCAATGTTCCTAACAACCCGATTATTCCTTTCATCGAAGGCGACGGTATTGGTGTTGATATCAGCCCGGTCATGATCAAGGTTGTCGATGCTGCGGTTAAGAAGGCTTACGGCGGCGAACGCAAGATTTCCTGGATGGAAGTGTATGCCGGGGAAAAAGCGACTCAAGTGTACGACCAGGACACCTGGCTTCCTCAGGAAACCCTGGACGCAGTGAAGGATTACGTGGTTTCCATCAAGGGCCCGCTGACCACTCCGGTCGGTGGTGGCATCCGTTCCCTGAACGTGGCCCTGCGTCAGCAACTCGATCTTTATGTATGCCTGCGCCCTGTGCGCTGGTTCGAAGGCGTGCCCAGCCCGGTGAAGAAGCCGGGTGACGTGGACATGACCATCTTCCGTGAAAACTCCGAAGACATTTACGCCGGCATCGAGTGGAAAGCCGGCTCGGCAGAAGCCACCAAGGTCATCAAGTTCCTCAAGGAGGAAATGGGTGTCACCAAGATCCGTTTCGACGAAAACTGCGGCATCGGCGTCAAGCCGGTTTCCCTGCAGGGCACCAAGCGTCTGGCGCGCAAGGCGCTGCAATATGTAGTGGATAACGACCGTGACTCGCTGACCATCGTGCACAAAGGCAACATCATGAAGTTCACCGAAGGTGCCTTCAAGGAATGGGCCTATGAAGTGGCGGCCGAAGAGTTCGGCGCGACCCTGCTGGACGGCGGTCCCTGGATGCAGTTCAAGAACCCGAAAACCGGCAAGAACGTCATCGTCAAGGATGCTATCGCCGACGCCATGCTCCAGCAGATCCTGCTGCGCCCGGCCGAATACGATGTGATCGCGACCCTCAACCTCAACGGTGACTACCTGTCCGACGCCCTGGCGGCGGAAGTGGGCGGCATCGGCATTGCACCAGGCGCCAACCTGTCCGATACCGTGGCCATGTTCGAAGCCACCCACGGTACCGCGCCCAAGTATGCCGGCAAGGACCAGGTCAACCCGGGCTCGCTGATCCTTTCCGCAGAGATGATGCTGCGCCACATGGGCTGGACCGAAGCAGCCGACCTGATCATCAAGGGCACCAATGGCGCAATCTCGGCCAAGACCGTGACCTATGACTTCGAACGCCTGATGGACGGTGCAACCCTGCTGTCTTCCTCGGCCTTCGGCGATGCGCTGATCTCGCACATGTAAGCTGTACGGCGCCCAAAGCAAACCGGCCGACTCAATCCCTTGAGTCGGCCGGTTTTTTTATGACTGGATGTTGGTTGGATCAGCTAAGGGCGCTTTCGGGCTGGGCCTCGGCGCTGACGATTTCGCCGGGCACCTTCAACGCGCTGATTTTGATCGCATGCAGGCCCTTGGGCCCTTGGATGATCTCGAAGCTCACAGCCTGTCCGGCTTTCAAGGTCTTGTAGCCATCCATATCGATGGCCGAGTAATGGGCAAACAGATCGTCAGTCTTGCCCTCCTCATTAATAAAGCCATAACCCTTGGCGTTGTTGAACCACTTGACCTTACCGCTAGCCATACTCATATCCCTCTGCAACAGACTCCATCACTGGAGTATCATCCAGTTCATCCGCCGCCAAGCTTGGTAAAAAGGTTGACGCCGCGGACGTTTATTACCCAATGTGGGCCCTATTGGTTGTAACACCGTTTTGCCGATAGTCAAGTTGACCCGGCGGTCGGAGTTGAAATCCTTCCAGGGCGCCCCCACCACTGTATTTGCACAACTGACGAACCTTTCTTTCCATGCATGCAATCAGCCAGATTCGACTAACATTCAATCAGGATCGCCCGGACTTGCACGACGACGATTCC
The DNA here is from genome assembly GCF_058799535.1 of Pseudomonas sp. GW822-FHT06D10. Taxonomy (NCBI): domain Bacteria; kingdom Pseudomonadati; phylum Pseudomonadota; class Gammaproteobacteria; order Pseudomonadales; family Pseudomonadaceae; genus Pseudomonas; species Pseudomonas sp. GW822-FHT06D10. Next base: position 196,520 of record NZ_JBXALN010000011.1, read on the forward strand.
GCTGGCTTGGCAGTACAGGAGGCTAAGCCTGCTCTCCAGGCGCCGCCGATGTACAAGGTGGTTTTGTTCAACGATGACTACACGCCGATGGATTTCGTCGTCGAAGTGCTCGAGATGTTTTTTAACCTGAATCGCGAGCTGGCGACCAAGGTCATGCTGGCCGTCCATACCGAAGGGCGGGCAGTGTGTGGATTGTTTACCCGCGACATCGCCGAGACCAAGGCCATGCAGGTCAACCAGTACGCCCGGGAAAGCCAGCATCCGCTACTCTGTGAAATCGAGAAGGACGGTTAACGCCGACCACTTGGGTATGAGGTGAAGCTATGTTAAACCGCGAGCTCGAAGTCACCCTCAATCTCGCCTTCAAGGAGGCCCGTTCGAAGCGTCATGAGTTCATGACCGTCGAGCACCTCCTGTTGGCTCTTTTGGATAATGAGGCCGCCGCCACCGTTTTACGTGCCTGCGGAGCAAACCTCGACAAACTCAAGCACGACCTGCAGGAGTTCATCGACTCCACCACGCCGCTGATTCCCGTGCACGACGAGGATCGCGAAACTCAGCCAACCCTGGGTTTCCAGCGCGTATTGCAACGTGCTGTCTTTCACGTACAGAGCTCGGGCAAGCGTGAAGTCACCGGTGCCAATGTGCTGGTGGCAATCTTCAGTGAGCAAGAGAGCCAGGCGGTGTTCCTGCTGAAACAGCAGAGCGTTGCCCGTATCGACGTGGTCAACTACATCGCCCATGGGATCTCCAAGGTGCCCGGGCATGGCGATCATTCTGAAGGTGAACAGGATATGCAGGACGAAGAGGGTGGTGAGTCGTCTTCTTCGGGCAATCCTCTGGATGCCTATGCCAGCAACCTCAATGAACTGGCCCGTCAGGGTCGCATTGATCCGTTGGTAGGGCGCGAGCAGGAAGTCGAGCGCGTAGCGCAGATCCTGGCGCGCCGGCGCAAGAACAACCCGCTGCTGGTGGGTGAGGCAGGCGTGGGCAAGACCGCGATTGCCGAGGGCCTGGCCAAGCGCATCGTCGACAATCAAGTGCCGGACCTACTGGTCAACAGCGTCGTCTACTCGCTGGATCTCGGGGCGTTGCTGGCCGGTACCAAATACCGCGGCGATTTCGAGAAGCGCTTCAAGGCGCTGCTGGGCGAATTGAAAAAGCGCCCTCAGGCGATCCTGTTCATCGACGAAATCCACACCATCATCGGTGCCGGTGCGGCCTCCGGTGGGGTGATGGACGCCTCGAACCTGCTCAAGCCGCTGCTGTCCTCGGGTGATATCCGTTGCATCGGTTCGACTACCTTCCAGGAGTTCCGTGGCATTTTCGAGAAGGACCGGGCCTTGGCGCGGCGCTTCCAGAAAGTCGATGTGTCCGAGCCCTCGGTTGAAGACACCATTGGCATCCTGCGCGGCCTCAAGGGGCGTTTCGAGCAGCATCACAGTATCGAATACAGTGATGAAGCCCTGCGTGCCGCTGCAGAATTGGCCTCGCGCTATATCAATGACCGGCATATGCCGGACAAGGCCATCGACGTCATCGACGAGGCAGGGGCCTATCAGCGCCTGCAGCCGGCGGAGAAGCGCGTGAAGCGCATCGAAGTGGCCCAGGTCGAAGACATCGTGGCGAAAATCGCGCGGATTCCACCAAAACACGTCACCAGTTCCGATAAAGAGCTGCTGCGCAATCTTGAGCGCGATCTCAAGCTGACGGTGTTTGGCCAGGATGCGGCGATCGATTCGCTGTCTACCGCGATCAAGCTGTCCCGTGCAGGCCTGAAATCGCCGGACAAGCCGGTCGGTTCCTTCCTGTTCGCCGGTCCTACCGGTGTCGGCAAGACCGAAGCGGCGCGGCAGTTGGCCAAGGCCATGGGGATCGAGCTGGTACGCTTCGACATGTCCGAGTACATGGAGCGGCACACCGTCTCGCGCTTGATTGGTGCGCCTCCCGGCTATGTTGGTTTCGATCAGGGTGGCTTGCTGACCGAGGCCATCACCAAGCAGCCGCATTGCGTATTGCTGCTCGATGAAATCGAGAAGGCCCACCCGGAAGTCTTCAACCTGCTGCTGCAGGTGATGGACCACGGGACCCTGACCGACAACAACGGGCGCAAGGCGGATTTCCGCAATGTGATCGTCATCATGACCACCAACGCCGGTGCTGAAACCGCGGCGCGAGCCTCCATCGGTTTCACGCATCAGGATCACTCTTCCGATGCCATGGAAGTGATCAAGAAGAGCTTCACGCCGGAGTTCCGCAACCGTCTGGACACCATTATCCAGTTCGGTCGCCTGAGCCACGAAGTGATCAAGAGCGTGGTGGACAAGTTCCTTACCGAGCTTCAGGCGCAGCTGGAAGACAAGCGCGTGCAGCTGGAAGTGACCGATGCCGCTCGCAGCTGGCTGGCCGCCGGTGGTTACGACGTGACCATGGGCGCCCGTCCGATGGCGCGCTTGATCCAGGACAAGATCAAGCGTCCCCTGGCCGAGGAGATCCTGTTTGGCGAGTTGTCCGACCATGGCGGTGTGGTCCACATCGACATCAAGGATGGCGAGCTGACCTTCGATTTCGAGACCACGGCGGAAATGGCTTGATCGCCGCATAACGCAGCAGTACAGCCAAAGGCACCGGGAGGTGCCTTTGTGCTATCTGGCGTTTGAAACGTTTTTTTGCAGACGAACAAAAACGCCCGGCATAACCGGGCGTCTTGTATTGACTTGCTTAGCGAGCGCGGTAAGTGATGCGCCCTTTGCTCAAGTCATAGGGCGTCAGCTCGACGCGCACTTTGTCACCGGTAAGAATACGAATGTAGTTCTTGCGCATCTTGCCGGAAATATGCGCGGTTACGACGTGCCCATTTTCCAACTCCACACGAAACATGGTGTTGGGCAGGGTGTCGACGACAGTGCCTTCCATTTCGAAGCTGTCTTCTTTCGACATGCAGTAAAGCCCTCGGTGTCCAATGAATGGCCCGGTGCAACTGCGCCAGGCAAAAGCGGCGTGCATTGTGCCCGAAAAGTGGGGTTTAAGCCAAGACCTTCTAGTTGAGGATCACCCATCTCTGGTTAACCAGCAGCTCTATGGGGCGATATTGGGTCTTGTAGTTCATCTTTTTGCAGTTCTTGATCCAGTAGCCGAGGTACACCGCATCCAGCCCCAGGCGCAGGGTTTCGCCGATTTGCCAGAGGATCGCAAAGCGCCCGAGGCTGCGGCGCTCTTCGTCGGGTTCATAGAAGGTGTAGACCGCTGAAAGGCCATTGGGCAGCAGGTCGGTGACCGCCACGGCCAGCAGGCGGCCGTCCAGGCGGAACTCGTAGAAGCGCGAGAAGGGCAGGTCTCGAACCAGGAAGGTCGAGAACTGGTCGCGGCTTGGGGGGAACATGTCGCCATCGGCGTGGCGTTGCTCGATGTAGCGCTGGTAGAGGTCGAAATACTCTTCACTGAAGCAGGGTTTGGCCGCGTGTACGGTCAGGTCGCTGTTGCGTTTGAGAATGCGCTTTTGCTGGCGGCTGGGCAGGAACTGTGTAGCAGGAATGCGCGCCGGCACGCAGGCGTTGCAGTTCTGGCAGTGGGGGCGATACAGATGATCGCCGCTGCGCCGAAAGCCCATTTCCGACAGATCCGCGTAGACATGCACGTCCATGGGCTGGCTGGGATCGAGGAACAGAGTGGTCGCCTGTTCGTCGGGCAGGTAGCTGCAAGAGTGGGGTTGGGTGGCATAGAACTTCAGGCGCGCCAACTCGGTCATGAGTCAACCCTCGGAATAAGCTTTGCAATTAAGTGTAAGCCACCCCCGGCAAACCCGCCTAGGAAACCCATATGGCGCGGCTCGGCAGGTCCAGGTGGTGTTTCAGGTAATTCGCGAACTCTGGACGGGAAATGGATCGGGCGCCGAGGCTGTGCAGGTGCTCGGTGGGCATCTGGCAGTCGATCAGCACAAATCCCCACGCCTTCAAGCGCTCCACCAGAGTGGCAAAGCCGAATTTCGAGGCATTGTCGGCGCGGCTGAACATCGACTCGCCGAAAAACAGCTGCCCCATGGCCAGTCCATACAAGCCGCCCACCAGCACTCCCTGGTCCCAGACCTCCACCGAATGGGCGTAACCGCGTTGATGCAGTTGCAGGTAGGCGCGTTGCATCGCTTCGCTGATCCAGGTGCCGTCGGCATAGGCGCGAGGCGCAGCACAGGCGCTGATGACTGCGGCAAAGTCCTGATCGAAGGTCACCTGATAGCGTTGTTTGCGCAACAGTTTGCCCAGGCTGCGGGAAACATGCAGTTCGTCCGGGAATAACACTGTGCGCGGATCGGGGGACCACCAGAGAATCGGCTGGCCTTCGGAAAACCAGGGAAAGCAGCCGTGACGATAGGCCTGGATCAGGCGGTCGGCAGACAAGTCTCCGCCCGCGGCCAGCAAGCCATTGGGCTCGCGCATGGCCTTTTCCAGCGGCGGGAAGTCGAGTGTGTTGCGTTGTAACCAGGTCAGCATGGTATCCAGACTTGCGGCAGGGGAGGGCGGTGGCGAGCCATTGCGGGCCCGCCACAAGCGTAGGGCGAGGGCTTAGTTGTCGTCGAGGAATTTTTCCGCATCTAGCGCTGCCATGCAGCCGGCGCCGGCCGAAGTGATGGCCTGGCGATAGACGTGGTCGGCCACGTCGCCGGCGGCAAATACCCCCTGGATGCCGGTGGCCGTGGCATTGCCTTCGCTGCCTCCACGCACCAGCAGGTAGCCGTCGCGCATCTCCAGTTGGCCCTGGAACAGATCGGTATTGGGCTTGTGGCCGATGGCGATAAACACCCCGGCCAGTGCCAGATCCTTGGTTTCTCCACTGTGGCTGTCCTTGAGGCGGGCGCCGGTCACGCCGCTGGCATCGCCCAGCACTTCCTCCAGGTGCTGGTTCCAGTGCAGGCGGATATTGCCATTGGCGGCCTTGTCGAACAGCTTGTCCTGGAGAATCTTCTCGGCCCGCAGCTTGTCGCGGCGATGCACCAGGTGCACTTCTTTGGCGATGTTCGACAGGTACAGTGCTTCCTCCACGGCGGTGTTGCCGCCGCCCACCACTGCCACCACCTGATTGCGGTAGAAGAAGCCATCGCAGGTGGCGCAGGCGGAAACCCCCTTGCCGGCAAAGGCCTCTTCGGAGGGCAGGCCCAGGTATTGCGCCGAGGCGCCGGTGGCGATGATCAGCGCGTCGCAACTGTAGGTGCCGCTGTCGCCGATGAGGATAAACGGCCGCTGCTGCAACTGTGCGGTGTGGATGTGGTCATAGACGATCTCGGTGTCGAAGCGTTCGGCGTGTCTCTGCATCCGCTCCATCAGCACCGGGCCGGTCAGGCCTTCGACATCGCCGGGCCAGTTGTCGACTTCGGTGGTGGTGGTCAGTTGGCCGCCGGCTTGCAAACCGGTGATCACCGTCGGTTTGAGGTTGGCCCGAGCGGCATAGACGGCAGCGCTGTAACCGGCAGGGCCAGAGCCCAGAATGATCAGGCGTGAATGCTTCGCATCGTTCATAAAAACACCTCATAAGCCTTTGTCACAAAAGAGAATGCATGCTCCAATTGAACAGTGCGTAACAGGCCGTTGACTATGCTGGTCGGAGGGTTCCGACGTGGCATGGCGTGAACAAACCCGTACAATACGACGCTGTACCGGGTTTATTCAGAATTGCACTGTTTCAGAAGCAAGGGGCAGAGTGTTAAAAGTAGCCCCAGTTACGCCGGTCAACTTTATTTACCTGCTCGGATTGAGCAGTATCTTGTAGTCAATCATCCGTTGGACGCGCCCTTGGCGCAGGAAAAGACGCGTTTTGAAGAAATCCACCGCAGCACCTAAACCTGTTGTTCCGCTCTGGCGTCAACAATTGCACTACCGGCTCAAGGAAGGTGCGTTGATCGCCATTGGCGCCCTGTGCCTGTTCTTGATGATGGCACTTCTGACCTATGGGAAAGATGATCCGGGCTGGAGTCATAACAGCAAGATTGAAGACGTGCAGAACTTCGGTGGCCCGGCCGGTTCCTACAGCGCCGATATCCTGTTTATGGTGTTGGGTTACTTCGCCTATATCTTCCCGCTGCTGTTGGCGATCAAGACCTACCAGATCTTCCGCCAGCGCCATGAGCCCTGGCAGTGGAGCGGCTGGCTGTTTTCCTGGCGGCTGATCGGCCTGGTGTTCCTGGTGCTGTCGGGCGCCGCGCTGGCCCATATCCATTTCCATGCCGCCACGGGCCTGCCGGCCGGTGCCGGTGGCGCCCTGGGCGAAAGCCTGGGCGACCTGGCCAAGAATGCCCTGAACGTGCAGGGCAGCACCCTGATGTTCATTGCCCTGTTCCTGTTCGGCCTGACGGTGTTCACCGACCTGTCGTGGTTCAAGGTGATGGACGTGACCGGCAAGATCACCCTCGACCTGTTCGAACTGTTCCAGGGCGCCGCCAACCGCTGGTGGGATGCGCGCGTGGAGCGCAAGCAACTGGTGGCGCAATTGCGCGAAGTGGATGCCCGGGTCGATGAAGTCGTGACCCCGAACGTGGCCGACAAGCGCGAGCAGGCCAAGGTCAAGGAGCGCCTTATCGAGCGCGAGCAGGCCCTGAGCAAGCACATGTCCGAGCGCGAAAAGCAGGTGCCGCCAGTGATCACGCCGATCGCCACCAAGGCGCCGGAGCCCAGCAAGCGCGTGCAGAAAGAGAAACAGGTGCCGTTGTTCGTCGACAGCGCGGTGGAAGGCACCTTGCCGCCGATCTCGATCCTCGACCCGGCAGAAAAGAAACAGCTGAACTATTCCCCCGAATCCCTGGCGGCGGTTGGCCACCTGCTGGAGATCAAGCTCAAGGAGTTCGGCGTCGAAGTCTCGGTGGATTCGATCCACCCGGGGCCGGTGATTACCCGTTACGAAATCCAGCCGGCGGCAGGGGTGAAGGTCAGCCGGATCGCCAACCTGGCCAAGGACCTGGCGCGTTCCCTGGCCGTGACCAGTGTTCGCGTAGTGGAAGTGATTCCCGGCAAGACCACCGTGGGCATCGAGATTCCCAACGAAGACCGGCAGATCGTGCGCTTCTCCGAAGTGCTCTCGACCCCTGAATACGACAACTTCAAATCCCCGGTCACCCTGGCCCTGGGTCACGATATCGGCGGCAAGCCGATCATCACTGACCTGGCAAAAATGCCTCACCTGCTGGTGGCCGGTACCACCGGTTCCGGTAAGTCGGTGGGGGTCAACGCGATGATCCTGTCGATCCTGTTCAAGTCCGGCCCGGAAGACGCCAAGCTGATCATGATCGACCCGAAGATGCTCGAACTGTCGATCTACGAGGGCATTCCGCATCTGCTGTGCCCGGTGGTGACCGACATGAAGGACGCGGCCAACGCCCTGCGCTGGAGCGTGGCGGAGATGGAGCGGCGCTACAAGCTCATGGCCAAGATGGGCGTGCGCAACCTCTCGGGCTTCAACGCCAAGGTCAAGGAAGCGATTGAAGCAGGTACCCCGCTGGCCGACCCGCTGTACAACCGCGAAAGCATCCACGACGAAGCGCCGCTGTTGACCAAGCTGCCGACCATCGTGGTGGTGGTGGACGAATTCGCCGACATGATGATGATCGTCGGCAAGAAGGTTGAGGAACTGATCGCCCGTATCGCCCAGAAGGCCCGTGCCGCCGGTATCCACCTGATTCTCGCCACCCAGCGGCCATCGGTGGACGTGATCACCGGCCTGATCAAGGCCAACATCCCGACCCGCATGGCGTTCCAGGTGTCGAGCAAGATCGACTCGCGGACCATCATCGACCAGGGCGGTGCCGAACAATTGCTGGGCCACGGTGACATGCTCTACATGCCGCCGGGCACCAGCCTGCCGATCCGCGTCCACGGCGCCTTCGTCTCCGATGATGAAGTGCACCGCGTGGTGGAGGCCTGGAAGCTGCGCGGTGCGCCGGAATACAACGACGATATCCTCAACGGTGTCGAAGAGGCGGGCAGTGGTTTCGAAGGTAGCAGCGGCGGGGGGGACGGCGATGATCCGGAAGCCGACGCGCTCTACGACGAAGCCGTGCAGTTCGTCCTGGAAAGCCGCCGGGCCTCGATCTCGGCGGTACAGCGCAAGCTGAAGATTGGCTACAACCGCGCCGCCCGGATGATCGAGGCCATGGAAATGGCCGGGGTGGTGACGGCGATGAACACCAACGGCTCCCGCGAAGTGCTGGCGCCGGGCCCGACGCGCGACTGATCCCTGTTTCGCTTGCAGCGGCGTGAAGTCACGCCGCTCGTATACCCATCCAATTAATGAGGAATTCCATGCGCCTGATTCGCATGTTGCTGCTGCCGGTATTGGCTGTGACCACCTTGTCGGCCCACGCCGACCCCAAAGACGTGGCGCGCCTGACCCAGTTGCTGGAAAAGTCCCAGACCCTGACCGCGCGTTTCTCCCAGCTGACCCTGGATGGCAGCGGCACCCAGTTGCAGGAAACCGCCGGCGAGATGTCCCTGCAGCGCCCGGGCCTGTTCTACTGGCACACCGATGCGCCACAAGAACAGCTGATGGTTTCCGACGGCCAGAAAGTCTCCCTGTGGGACCCGGACCTGGAGCAGGTGACCATCAAGAAGCTCGACCAGCGCCTGACCCAGACCCCGGCCCTGTTGCTCTCCGGTGACGTGTCGAAAATCAGCGAAAGCTTCGACATCACCTCCAAGGAAGCCGGCGGCGTGATGGACTTCACCCTCAAGCCGAAAACCCGCGACACCCTGTTCGACAGCCTGCGCCTGTCGTTTCGCAACGGCATGATCAACGACATGCAGTTGATCGACAGCGTTGGCCAGCGCACCAATATCCTGTTCACCGGGGTCAAGGCCAACGAAGCCATCCCGGCGTCCAAGTTCAAGTTCGACATCCCCAAGGGTGCCGATGTGATCCAAGAGTAAGCAGCCGCAACCGCAAGGTTTCGAAGGTAGTCCATGGACCTGTTTCGTAGTGCCCCGATTGCCCAGCCACTGGCCGCACGCCTGCGTGCGACCAACCTGGACGAGTACGTTGGCCAGCAGCACCTGTTGGCCCGGGGCAAGCCGCTGCGCGAGGCCCTGGAGCAGGGCGCGCTGCATTCGATGATCTTCTGGGGCCCGCCCGGGGTCGGCAAGACCACCCTGGCGCGGCTGTTGGCGGAAGTCTCGGATGCCCACTTCGAAACCGTCTCGGCGGTGCTGGCCGGGGTCAAGGAGATCCGCCAGGCGGTGGAAGTCGCCAAGCAGCAGGCCGGGCAATACGGTCGGCGAACCATCCTGTTTGTCGACGAAGTGCACCGCTTCAACAAATCGCAGCAGGATGCCTTCCTGCCCTACGTGGAAGACGGCACGCTGATCTTTATCGGCGCCACCACGGAAAACCCGTCCTTCGAGCTCAACAACGCCTTGCTCTCCCGAGCGCGGGTCTATGTGCTCAAGAGCCTGGATGAAGCGGCCCTGGGCACCCTGGTACAGCGCGCCCTGACCGAGGAGCGGGGGCTGGGCAAGCGCCAGCTGAGCCTCAGCGATGAAGGCTTCCAGATGTTGCTGTCGGCCGCCGATGGCGATGGCCGGCGCATGCTCAACCTGCTGGAAAACGCCTCGGACCTGGCGGAAGACGGTGGCGAGATCAGTGTCGATCTGTTGCAAAGCCTGCTGGGTGACACCCGCCGGCGTTTCGACAAGGGCGGCGAAGCCTTCTACGACCAGATTTCCGCGTTGCACAAGTCGGTGCGCGGCTCCAATCCCGACGGCGCCCTGTACTGGTTCGCGCGCATGCTCGACGGCGGCTGCGACCCGCTGTACCTGGCCCGGCGCGTGGTGCGCATGGCCAGCGAAGACATTGGCAACGCCGACCCGCGGGCCCTGAGCCTGTGCCTGGCGGCCTGGGATGTGCAGGAGCGCCTGGGCAGCCCCGAAGGCGAGCTGGCAGTGGCCCAGGCCATCACCTACCTGGCCTGTGCGCCGAAGAGCAACGCTGTGTACATGGGTTTCAAGGCCGCCATGCGCGCTGCTGCCGAGCACGGCTCGCTGGAAGTGCCGATCCACCTGCGCAATGCTCCGACCAAGCTGATGAAGCAACTGGGCTACGGCGACGAATACCGCTACGCCCATGACGAGCCGGATGCCTACGCCGCCGGTGAAGACTATTTCCCCGAAGAACTCGAACCCTTGCCGCTCTACCAGCCGGTGCCCCGTGGCCTGGAACTGAAGATCGGCGAGAAGCTCAAGCACCTGGCCGCCCTGGACCGGGCCAGCCCCTTGCAGCGGAGAAAACCTTGATCCCCCTGATCCTCGCAGTCTCCGCCGGCGGCGTGGCCGGCACCCTGTTGCGCTTTGCCACCGGCAACTGGATCAACGCCAATTGGCCGCGGCACTTCTATACCGCGACGCTGGCCGTTAATATCGTGGGCTGCCTGCTGATCGGCGTGTTGTACGGGCTGTTCCTGGTCCGTCCGGAAGTGCCGATCGAAGTGCGTGCCGGATTGATAGTGGGCTTCCTCGGTGGCCTGACGACTTTTTCATCCTTTTCACTGGATACCGTGCGTCTGCTGGAAAGCGGACAAGTGGCGCTGGCCCTGGGCTACGCGGCACTGAGTGTATTCGGCGGGCTGCTTGCTACCTGGGCCGGCCTGTCCTTGACCAAACTTTGATAAACGAGAGAACGACATGCTCGATTCCAAACTGTTACGTAGCAACCTCCAGGACGTAGCGGATCGTCTGGCATCCCGCGGCTTTGCCCTGGATGTGGCACGCATCGAAGCGCTGGAAGAACAGCGCAAGACCGTGCAGACCCGCACCGAGCAACTGCAGGCTGAACGTAACGCGCGCTCCAAGTCCATCGGCCAGGCCAAGCAACGCGGCGAAGACATCGCCCCGCTGATGGCCGACGTTGAGCGCATGGGGAACGAGCTGAGCTCCGGCAAGGCGGAGCTGGAAAACATCCAGAACGAACTGGATTCGATCCTGTTCGGCATTCCCAACCTGCCCCATGAGTCGGTGCCGGTGGGCGAAGACGAAGACGGCAACGTCGAAGTGCGCCGCTGGGGCACTCCGACCGCCTTCGATTTCCCGATCAAGGACCACGTGGCCCTGGGCGAAACCCACGGCTGGCTGGACTTTGAAACCGCCGCCAAGCTGTCCGGCGCGCGTTTTGCCCTGTTGCGCGGCCCGATCGCCCGTCTGCACCGCGCCCTGGCGCAGTTCATGATCAACCTGCACACCGGCGAGCACGGCTACGAAGAGGCCTACACCCCGTACCTGGTGCAGGCTCCGGCGCTGGTGGGCACCAGCCAGTTGCCGAAGTTCGAGGAAGACCTGTTCAAGATCACTCGCGAAGGCGAAGCCGATCTGTACCTGATCCCGACCGCTGAAGTGTCGCTGACCAACATCGTCGCTGGCGAGATTCTCGACGCCAAGCAACTGCCGCTGAAGTTCGTCGCCCACACGCCGTGCTTCCGTAGTGAAGCCGGTGCTTCGGGTCGCGATACCCGCGGCATGATCCGCCAGCACCAGTTCGACAAGGTCGAGATGGTCCAGGTGGTCGAGCCGTCGACCTCCATGGAAGCCCTGGAAGGCCTGACCGCCAACGCCGAGAAAGTCCTGCAACTGCTGCAACTGCCGTACCGCGTACTGGCCCTGTGCACCGGCGACATGGGCTTCAGTGCGGTCAAGACCTACGACCTGGAAGTCTGGGTACCGAGCCAGGACAAGTACCGCGAGATCTCCTCGTGCTCCAACTGTGGCGACTTCCAGGCCCGCCGCATGCAGGCGCGCTTCCGCAACCCGGAAACCGGTAAGCCGGAGCTGGTGCACACCCTCAACGGTTCCGGCCTGGCCGTGGGCCGCACCCTGGTGGCGGTGCTGGAGAACTACCAGCAGGCCGACGGTTCGATCCGTGTGCCGGATGTGCTGAAGCCGTACATGGGTGGCCTTGAGGTCATCGGCTAAATGGAATATCTGCCGCTGTTTCACAACCTTCGCGGCAGTCGTGTGTTGGTGGTCGGCGGAGGGGAGATTGCCTTGCGCAAATCCCGTCTGCTGGCCGATGCCGGTGCGCAGCTGCGAGTGGTCGCACCTGAAATAGAAGCGCAATTGCAGGAACTGATCGTCGCCAGCGGCGGTGAGTCCCTGTTGCGCGGGTATGTCGAGGCGGACCTCGACGGCTGCACCCTGATCATCGCCGCCACCGACGACGAATCCCTGAATGCCCAGGTCTCCGCCGATGCCCATCGGCGTTGCGTGCCGGTCAATGTGGTGGACGCGCCGGCCCTGTGCAGCGTGATCTTCCCGGCCATCGTCGACCGTTCGCCGCTGGTCATCGCAGTCTCCAGTGGCGGCGATGCGCCGGTGCTGGCGCGGCTGATCCGGGCCAAGCTGGAAACCTGGATTCCTTCCACCTACGGCCAACTGGCCGGGTTGGCGGCGCGTTTCCGCGCCCAGGTCAAAGGCCTGTTTCCGGATGTGCAGCAGCGCCGGGCGTTCTGGGAAGATGTATTCCAGGGCCCCATCGCCGATCGCCAGCTGGCGGGGCAGGGCGCGGAAGCCGAACGTCTGTTGCAGGCCAAGATCGCCGGCAAGGCGCCCCATGCGCCGGGCGAGGTGTATCTGGTGGGCGCAGGCCCGGGTGATCCGGACCTGCTGACCTTCCGCGCCCTGCGCCTGATGCAGCAGGCCGACGTGGTGCTCTACGACCGCCTGGTGGCACCGGCGATTCTCGAGCTGTGCCGCCGCGACGCCGAACGCATCTACGTCGGCAAGCGTCGTGCCGATCACGCCGTGCCCCAGGAACAGATCAACCAGCAACTGGTGACCCTGGCCCAGCAAGGCAAGCGGGTGGTGCGCCTGAAGGGTGGTGATCCGTTCATCTTCGGCCGGGGCGGCGAAGAGATCGAAGAGCTGGCGGCCCACGGCATTGCGTTCCAGGTGGTGCCGGGGATTACCGCGGCCAGTGGTTGTTCGGCCTATGCCGGGATTCCCCTGACTCACCGTGATTATGCCCAGTCAGTGCGCTTCGTCACCGGCCATCTCAAGGACGGCACCAGCAACCTGCCCTGGAGCGACCTGGTGGCGCCGGCCCAGACCCTGGTGTTCTACATGGGCCTGGTGGGCTTGCCGACCATCTGCGAGCAACTGATCAAGCACGGTCGCGGCGCCGACACCCCGGCGGCGCTGGTTCAGCAGGGCACCACCAGCAACCAGCGTGTCTTCACCGGCACCCTGGGCAACCTGCCGGCCCTGGTGGCGGAACACGAAGTGCATGCCCCGACCTTGGTGATCGTTGGCGAAGTGGTCCAGCTACGCGAGAAGCTGGCCTGGTTCGAAGGCGCTCAGTCCGAGGTCTGAAAAGCTTCGCCGGCAAGCCGGCTCCTACACATTCCGCTGTTGTAGGAGCCGGCTTGCCGGCGAAAGCGTCCTCAACCCCTGCACCAAACCCCTTGCCCACTCAACCGCTGCCGATCATGGCCGCGGCTGAAGTCCTGTAACGGCCCCTTCGGCACAATCCCGGTCGGATTGATGGTGCGATGGCTGGCGTAGTAGTGCCCCTTGATGTGGGTAAAGTCCACGGTCTGGGCAATCCCCGGCCACTGGTACAGCTCCCGCAGCCAGTTCGACAGGTTCGGGTAATCGGCAATCCGCCGCAGGTTGCACTTGAAGTGGCTGTAGTACACCGCATCGAAGCGGATCAGAGTGGTGAACAGCCGCACGTCGGCTTCGGTCAGGTACTCGCCGGCCAGGTAGCGCTGCGTGTCGAGCAGGGCCTCCAGCGCATCCAGTTCGGCGAAGACATCATCGAACGCCGTCTCATAAGCCTTTTGCGAGGTGGCGAACCCGGCGCGGTACACGCCGTTGTTCAGTGCCGGATAGATGCGCCCGTTGAGCTCATCGACCCTGCTGCGCAAGGGTTGCGGATAGAAGTCCAGGGTATTGCCGGTCAAGCCGTCGAAGGCGCTGTTGAACATGCGGATGATTTCCGCCGATTCGTTGCTGACGATGCATTGGCGCTGTTTGTCCCACAGCACCGGTACGGTGACGCGGCCGGTGTAGTCCGCGGTGTCGGCGGTGTAGCGCTGGTGCATGAAGTCGAAGTGGTCCAGGGGGTCGCCGCTGGAGCCGTAGGCGGTGTCGAAGGTCCAGCCGTTCTCGCGCATCAGCCAGCTGACCACCGAGACGTCGATCAGCTTTTCCAGACCCTTGAGCTTGCGCAGGATCAGCGTGCGGTGGGCCCAGGGGCAGGCCAGGGAGACATAGAGGTGGTAGCGCCCGGCCTCGGCGGCGAAGCCGCCTTCACCGCTGGGGCCGGGGCGGCCATCGGCAGTGACCCAGTTGCGACGTTGCGCCTGTTCCCGTTGGAAGGCGCCGTCCTTGCCGCTTTCGTACCACTGGTCATGCCAGCGCCCTTCGATCAGCAGACCCATGAAATGCTCCTCGGCTGTTTTGCGTTGGAGTGCAGTCTATGCCCCTGGGTTCGAACAAAAAGCGCAAAGCATGGGCGGTTTTGATCGATTAAATCGATCTTTCCCGCGCATCCCAGTACTGCCGGGCGCGCTCGAAGGCCTGCTCCCGAGGCGTGCCCAGGCCGCGCAAGGCCAGGGCCATGGTGGCCAGCAGGGCCAGTTGCGGGTAGCTGTCTTCTACATCGCCGCGCCACAGCGCCTTGAGGTGCTCGGGTTCCAGGCTCGCAGGTTTCACATGGCGTTGCGCCGACAGTGCCGGCCATTCCTCGTCCCAACTGACGCCACCGGTGCTGCCGTACAGATGGCTGGCGCTGTCCGGGTTGATCTCGATCTCGCCGCCATCGCCCTTGATCACGATGACGTTGTCCCCCAGCAGGCCGCTGGCATCGCGGTGCACTGCCTGGTAGCCGGGGTGGAAGATGCTCTGCAGGCCGCAGCGGGCGCCCAGGGGGTTGAGGATTCGCGCCAGGGAATGGATCGGTGAGCGCAGGCCGAGGATGTTGCGCAAGTCGATCATGCGCTGCAGTTGCGGCGCCCAGTCCCCCAGGGGCATGAAGGCCAGGTTGCCCTGGTCCAGTGTCTGGCCGACCGCCTGCCAGTCACGGCACAGGGGAATCCCCAGGGGCTCCAGCAACTGCTCGGTGTAGAGGCGCCCGGCCGTATGGGCGCCGCCACCGTGGAGCAGGATGCGCACGCCGTTCTGCGCCAGGCACTTGGCCGCCAGCAGGTACCAGGGCAGGTGGCGCTTCTTGCCGGCGTAGGTCGGCCAGTCGAGGTCCAGGGCAATCGCCGGGGTGTTGAGGCGTTCGCGCAAGGCTTCGGTGAAGCCCGCCAGCTCTTGCGGGCTTTCTTCCTTGTGCCGCAGCAGCATGAGGAAGGCGCCCAGTTGGGTGTCCTCGACCTTGCCGTCCAGCAGCATGCCCATGGCTTCCCGGGCTTCCTCGCGAGTCAGGTTGCGCGCGCCGCGCTTGCCCTTGCCAAGGATGCGCACGAACTGGGCGAAAGGGTGTTCTTCCGGGGTTTGGGTGAGCAGGGGGGCGAAATCGTTCATAGGCAATTGGTCGGCTTGGGCAGGCCCGCCAGCTTGGCGGCAAGTTTGGCGGGAGTGCCTTTGAACAGTCGGTTCAGGTGCAGGCTGTTGCCCTTGTCCGGGCCCAGCTTGAGGGCGGTGTACTTGATCAGCGGGCGGGTGGCCGGGGACAGCTGGAACTCCTTGTAGAAGCCCTGGAGCAGTTCGAGGATTTCCCAGTGTTCCGCGCTCAGCTCAAGCTCTTCGTTGGCGGCCAGGGCTTGCGCCACGTCGGCGGACCAGTCGTCGAGGTTGACCAGGTAGCCGTCCTTGTCCAGTTCGATGGCGCGAGCGCCCACGGTCAAGGTACTCATAGCCAGGTGTTGACCTTGTCATGCTGAAGGGACAGCTCGACGAAGCCCGGGTAGTCCACCGCGCGGGCCCAGGCCGGCAGGGCCAGGCCGCGGGCGTTCAGGTCTTCTTCCAGCACGTACAGATTCAAGCCGCTACGGGTGCTCAGTTCGCTGCAAATGGCGCTGCCCGGTTGCAGGGCATAGGCGGCGTCGCCGCACAGCAGCAGGCCGTCGACGCTGCCCAGCAGGCGCAGGCAACTGCTCAGGCGGGTGTCGGTGAAGGGCGAGTGGGACAACACATGCAAGGTCGACATCAGAGGGTAATCACCTGATCAAAACGGTCGATGATCCCGGCCAGTTCCGGGGCGTCCAGCAGCTGTACATCGTCAAGACTCAAGCTCGCCGGGTCGAGGCCGCGGGCAGCGAGGCTGGCGCTGCAGGCAAACAGTTCGTCGACGCCGAACAGCGACAGCGCCTGCAGGTTGGCGCTCAGGTCTTTCTGGCGCAGCAGCGAGGCCTGTTGCCCGGGCGCCAGTTGCAGCACGCCATCATCGAGAAACAGCAGGCCGATGGGCAGGTCGAAGGCGCCGCCGGCCAGGACGATATCCAGGGCTTCCCGGGCGCCAGGGCCGGTCCACGGCGCCTGGCGGCTGATCAACAACAGGGATTTGGCCATGTCACGCCCCTCCAAAACAGATCAGGCGGTCGGCGGCCTGTACCGCGTCATGCAATTGCCCGAGCCCCGAGAGCTCCCAGGGGGCTTCGACGCTCACCGACGTGCGCTGGTAGCGTTGGGCTTCGTCAGCATTCAACACGCCTCGGCGCAGGGCTGCGGCGATGCACACCACGCCGTCCAGTTGATGCTGGCCGACAAACTCGCGCCATTCCCGAGGCAGGTCCTGTTCGTCCTGGGGCGTGACGATGCTGTTGGCGGCGTTGTACACGCCGTCCTGGTAGAAAAACAGCCGGACAATTTCATGCCCGCCCGCCAGCGCCGCCTGGGCGAACAGCAGGGCGCGGCGCGAGGAAGGCGCGTGGGCGGCAGAGAACAGGGCGATGGCGAACTTCATGACGGACTCGATGGATAAAACTGCGGCCATGATAAAGCTTTCTCCGAACATCGGCTAAACCCGTTTCGCCCCTGGGGCTCTGGTTCCAGGCATGCAGGACATATCGGGTAAAGCATTGCCCGGCCCCAAACCGCGAAGCGAGGGATAGACTCGCGCCTTCATTCAACCGGGGACAAGGAGCAAGGGATGATGGATCTGAATTCGGCGGTGGTAGTGGTCACGGGGGCCGGAAGGGGCTTGGGGGCCGCGCTTGCCATCAGCCTGGCGGACCAGGGCTGCAAGCTGATTCTCTGTGGGCGCAACCCCGAGGCCCTGGCGCAGGTCAGCGCGGCCATCGAGGCGCGTACCGGCAGCCCCGCCGATCAGGTGGTGGTGGACCTGGCCAGCAGCGACAGCGTCAAGGCCGCCCTGGCTGAGATCCACGTCCGCCACCCGCAAGTGGACATCCTGATCAACAACGGCGCCATGTGGCTGGAGGCCAGCGAGCAGCCCCACAGCGCCGCTGAAGTCACCGGGGTGATCGACGCCGCACTGAGCGGCACCTTCCTCCTGACCCAGGGCCTGCTGCCGGTGCTCAAGGCTTCCAAGCGCCCGGACATCGTCACCATCGGCTCCATCAGCGGCTTGCCCAATGCACCGCTGCACAGCGTGTCGCTGCCGTTCTATGCGGCCAAGCACGGGCAACTGGCCCTGGCCGATGGCCTGCGGCAGATGCTCAAGGGCACACCGGTGCGCTCGCTGTGCGTGCACCCGCCGTACCTGGAGGATGTCTCGCCGCTGGATGAGGCCTGGCAGCAGATTCCGGCGCGGCAGAAGGGCGAGCAGGGCACCAACCGTGATGTGGTGGAGGCCGTGATCTTCGCCCTGACCCGGCCGCGGCATATCAGCCTGTCGTCGATCGTGATCGATACCGACAGCGGCGGCCTGTTCAGCTGATAGCCATGCTCAATGTCAGCGGTTCTTGTAGCCCAGTTGCCAGCGGCGGGGGATCTTCAATGACGCCACACCCAGCAGCACGGCAAACAACCCGCTGACATACAGTGCCTTGAGCCCCAGGTGCTGTTCCAGCAAGGCGCCCAGCACCGCCCCGGCGAACATGCCGCTCCAGGGCACCAGTTGCACCCGCCAGCCGTTGCGCCGGTCGCCGAGCATCCAGCGCCCCAGGCCGCGGCCAAAGCGTGAGAGGGCGCCGGTGACGTAGGTCAGGCCGATGGGCAGGCCGTTCACTTCCTCCACCGCGGCGTTGAGCATGCCCATGGCAATGATGGCCGCCAGCAGGGCCGGCAGTTGCTGCTCGAAAGGCCAGGCGGCAGAGGCGCAGAGCAACGCTCCGATGCTCAGCAGCAAGGGCAGGGCACGGTGCCCGGCCAGGCGACTGACCACCACGCCCAGGGCGTTACCGACGATAAAGGTGGCCACCAGGAGCAGCAGGCGCAGCACCAGGCCCGGTTCGCCATCGCTGATGGCTACGGCCATGCGCGTGGTGTTGCCGCTCATGAAGGAAACGAAATCCCCGGTGGCCATGAAGCCGATGGCGTCGGTCATCCCCGCCAGCACCGAAAGGCAGGCCACCAGCCCGAGGCCGACCCGTCCGCGCCATTTCTGCGTGTGCTGCAGGGCTGCGCTGGCCGATTGCGTGGAAGTCGAAGGCAACATCGTCGGTTCTCCTGAACAGGGACTGCGAGGGGCGCGTGGGGGTCAAGGCCGAGGGTCAAGGTGGTGCAGGGTGCAGTACTCGTCCCACGGCATGCCGGCCATCTCCGCCACTTCCCGGTGCACTTCGAGGCGCTGGGCGTGGAATTCCTCGGGGCTGGCAGCGGTCAGTTGCAGGCTCAGTTCCCAGGCGAACAGCCCCAGGCGTTCGGCTTCGGCCTCGAAGGCTTCATGCAGGCGCTCGGCGCGATACTGCGCCGGGGTTTCGCCCCGGGCCCGGGCTTCCAGGGGGTTGAGGTTGTCCAGCTGTTCGCGCAGCTCGGGGCGCTGTTCGAGGAACGTGACCAAGGCCTGTTCATGCGGGTGTTGATCGATTGCCATGAAGACTCCCGGAAAAAGCGCCACGCCAGGGCGCAAGACTGAATGGGTTACGGCCGGATGCTCAAGGCAGGTTCGGCTGAGCGGTCATCAAGCCACGCAGTCGCGCCAGATCCTTGCACGGGATGACATAGGTGCGCGCCAGCCGGTCGCCGATGCGCTGGCCGCGGCTTGATTCGCAGCAGATCAGCAGGGTCACCGGGCTGATGGCCGCTTCGAAGGGGCGGGTCGCCGAGCGGATCAATACCTGCAACAGCGAGGGGGGCTGGCCGATGCCATTGATCACTTGCAGGCCGCAAAGTGCCTTGCCGGTGGTGTAGCCACGCCACAGGTATTCGTTGAGGGGAAAATACAGGCACCAGGTGGCCAGCAGGCACCAGGTGGAGAATTGCTCCATATCCGGGTATTGGAGGCGTTCGGCCAGTCGGCACAGGACAAACCACAGCAGCAGTACCAGCAGGCCGTCGACCAGATAAGCCAGAATGCGCCGGATGATCAGGCCGGCTCTCGATACTTCCATGCACTGCCCCAAAGACTACGCCCTGTATTGAGCGCCCTATTGTAAGGCCTAAAGCCCCTGCGGGGGCGAGGCTTCACAGGGATGTGAAAAAAACGTGAAAAATAATTAGAACCTTTTGCTTTTGGCTTCCCTCGAAAAGGCTCCTGCAGCATTTGCCTTATTCAAACAGGGAGATCTACACACGATGTCAAAGGTATTCGCAACCCTTCTGGCCAGCACCTCTGCAGCCACCTTGCTGGCCCTTTCCAGCAGCGCCATGGCCGCCCCGGCCACCGGGCCGATTTCCACCCTGGGTATCCTCGGGAGCTACAACGACTTCAAGCTCGAAGGCGGTAGTGAAAGCGACAAGGAGCACCTGGGTGAAGGGGGTGTGTTCTACAACTTCGGCAACAAGATGACCGCCGAATCGGGCCTGATCTACCAGGCTGGGGTCGAGGCCAAGTTCGGCAAGAAGCACGACAACAAGCTCAAGGAAGGCCAGGCCGACCTCGACCTGGGCTGGCGCGCCGCCCTGGACGCGCGCAACTTTGTCGATGTGCTGGTGGGGGGTGGCTACACCTGGACCCGCTACGAGCCGGACACCGGCGACTACGACATGAAGCTCACCAACAAGTCGCCCTTCGCCAAGGCTGCCCTGGGCTACAACCACCAGTTTGACGACCTGACCATGCGCGTCGAGCTGGGTGCGCGCCACACCATCAACGGCAAGGCGCGGCTCAAGGTGGATGACGTCGGCAGCGACACCGTGGACCTCAAGGACCGCACCAACCCTTACGCCGAGGTGAATTTCTTGATGAACCAGAACGGCTCGCTGCCAGTCATGGCCGGGGTCTATTACACCCGCACCGAGTACAAGCTGGACGAAGATACGCCTGTGGCTGACAACACCAAGCTCAAGCGTAACGAGTATGGCTTCAAGGTGGGCCTGACCTTCTAAGGGCAGCCGCCCGTTCCAAGCTGCAAGAGAGCCGCCGGTGCCCGTCTTTCGATGGGGCCGGCGGTTGTGCTTTCAGCTGACGATGGGGTGTTCGCGGCCGATCTCGCTGCGCAACTGGGCGATCAGGTGCAGGCAGTGGGTGAGGCCCGGCGAGGGCTCGCCGATGCGGCGGCTGAGGATGATCGGCGAGGTGGCCTCGGCCTCCAGTAGCGGGCAGAAGCCGATGTCGTCACGGTGCAGCACCTGCACCGAGGCCGGTACCAGGGTAATGCCGATGCCGGCGCCCACCAGGCCGATGGCGGTCTGCAGTTCATTGGTCCACTGGGCGATCTTCAGGTTCAGGCCGCGGGCACTGAACAGCGCGATCACATGGTCGGCGTAGCTCGGGCGCGGGTTGGCCGGGTACAGCACGAAAGGCTCGTCCGCCAGTTGCGCCAGGCTCACCGGTTGCCCCAGCAGCGGGTGGCCGGCGGGCAGGGCGACCACCAGGCGGTCTTCGGTCAGCACCTTCTGCACGATGGCCGGGTCGTCGAGATGGATACGCCCGAAGCCGATATCGATGCGCCCGGCCTTCAAGGCTTCCACCTGCTGCAGGGTAGTCATCTCCGACAGGCCCAGTTCCAGTTCCAGGGTGCCGTTGCTGCGCAGGCGGCGGATCAGTTGCGGCAGCACGCCGTACAGGGTCGAGGGGGCAAAGCCGATGCCCAGCCAGGTCTTGTGCCCCAGGCCGATGCGCCGGGTGTTGTCGCAGACCTTGCCCAACTGCTCCAGTACCCGGTTGGAATGCTCGTAGAAAAACCGCCCGGCGGCGGTCAGGCGCAGCGGTCGGCCACGCTCCAGCAGCAGCACCCCCAACTCGTCTTCCAGTTGCTGGATCTGCCGGCTCAACGGCGGCTGGGCGATGTGCAGGCGCTCGGCGGCGCGGGTGAAATTGAGGGTTTCCCCCAGCACCTGGAAATAGCGCAGATGACGCAGTTCCATGACAGCTCCCCAGTGGTGAAGTGCATACCTTAAAGGTATCAAGCCAGACCAATTCTATATTGGAACCCCGGAAAAAGCCGGGACAGAATCGCTGGCAGAACTTCAAGAACCTGATGGGTATGGAAATGCACGCTTCTGCCATTGAATCGATCGAGACGATCATCGTCGATCTGCCGACCATCCGCCCCCACAAGCTGGCCATGCACACCATGCAGAACCAGACCCTGGTGCTGATCCGCCTGCGCTGCGCCGACGGCATCGAAGGCCTGGGGGAATCCACCACCATCGGTGGCCTGGCCTATGGCAATGAAAGCCCGGACAGCATCAAGACCAATATCGACCGTTTCGTCGCGCCGCTGCTGATCGGCCAGGACGCCAGCAACATCAACGCCGCCATGCTGCGCCTGGAGCAGAGCATCCGCGGCAACACCTTCGCCAAATCCGGTATCGAAAGCGCCTTGCTCGACGCCCAGGGCAAGCGCCTCGGGCTGCCGGTCAGCGAACTGCTGGGCGGCCGGGTGCGCGATGCGCTGCCGGTGGCCTGGACCTTGGCCAGTGGCGACACCGCCAAGGACATCGCCGAAGCGCAGAAGATGCTCGACCTGCGCCGCCACCGCATCTTCAAGCTGAAGATCGGCGCCGGTGAAGTGGACCGCGACCTGGCCCACGTGATCGCCATCAAGAAGGCCCTGGGCGACAGCGCCAGCGTGCGGGTCGACGTCAACCAGGCCTGGGACGAAGCCGTGGCCCTGCGCGCCTGCCGCATCCTCGGCGGCAATGGCATCGACCTGATCGAACAACCGATTTCGCGCAACAACCGCGCCGGCATGGTGCGCCTGAATGCCAGCAGCCCGGCGCCGATCATGGCCGACGAATCCATCGAGTGCGTGGAAGACGCCTTCAACCTGGCCCGGGAAGGGGCGGCTTCGGTGTTCGCCCTGAAGATCGCCAAGAACGGCGGCCCTCGCGCCACCCTGCGCACCGCGGCAATTGCCGAGGCGGCGGGCATCGGCCTGTACGGCGGCACCATGCTCGAGGGCGGCATCGGCACCCTGGCCTCGGCCCACGCCTTCCTGACCCTGAACAAACTGAGCTGGGACACCGAACTGTTCGGCCCGCTGCTGCTGACCGAGGACATCCTCGCCGAGCCGCCGGTGTACCGGGATTTCCACCTGCATGTCTCAAAGGCACCGGGCCTTGGCCTGAGCCTGGACGAGGAGCGCCTGGCGTTCTTCCGTCGCGACAAAACCACCCCCGTGCTGCATCACACCTGAGGAGGGCTGCATGCTATTCCACGTGAAAATGACCGTGAACCTGCCGGTCGACATGAACCCCGAGCGCGCCGCGCAGCTGAAAGCCGACGAAAAGGCCCTGGCCCAACGCCTGCAGGCCGAAGGCAAGTGGCGCCACCTGTGGCGCATCGCCGGGCTGTACGCCAACTACAGCGTGTTCGACGTCGACAGCGTGCAGGAATTGCACGACACCCTGATGCAATTGCCGCTGTACCCCTATATGGCCATCGAAGTTGACGCCATGTGCAGGCATCCTTCGTCCATTCATGAGGATGACCGCTGAGCCCGTGCCAGCCCGTTCACCACTCTAATAAATACAAGATGAGGATTAATCATGAACGTCAGAATTTCCCACACTGCCAGCGCCCAGCAGTTTCTTGAAGAAGCCAGCGGCCAGTTCACCGAGGGCGGCAACCCCCGGGCCAAGGCCATCATCTACCGCATCCTGCGGGATTCGGTGAACATCATCGAAGACCTGGAGATCACCCCGGAAGAGTTCTGGAAGGCCGTCAACTACCTCAACGTTCTCGGCGCCCGCCAGGAAGCCGGGCTACTGGCCGCGGGCCTGGGCCTGGAGCATTACCTGGACCTGCTGATGGACGCTGCCGACGAACAGGTGGGCAAGACCGGCGGCACCCCGCGCACCATCGAAGGCCCGCTGTACGTGGCCGGTGCACCGCTGAGCCAGGGCGAAGCGCGCCTGGACGACGGCGTCGACCCGGGGGTGGTGCTGTTCATGCAGGGGCAGGTTCGCAACACCGCCGGCGAGCCACTGGCCGGGGCTATCGTCGATGTCTGGCACGCCAACACCGGAGGCACCTATTCCTACTTCGACGGCAGCCAGTCGGAGTTCAACCTGCGCCGGCGCATCGTCACCGACGCCGAGGGCCGCTACCGCTTTCGCAGCATCGTGCCGTCCGGCTACGGATGCCCGCCGGATGGTCCGACCCAGCAACTGCTGGACCAACTGGGCCGCCATGGCCAGCGCCCGGCGCACATCCACTTCTTCATCTCGGCCGATGACCATCGCCACCTGACCACCCAGATCAACCTGGATGGCGACCAGTACCTGCACGACGATTTTGCCTACGCCACTCGCGACGAGCTGATCGCCCAGATCACCTTCAGCGAAGACCAGGCTCGGGCCAAGGCCCTGGGGGTCAGCGGGCGCTTTGCCGAGATCGAGTTCGACTTCACCCTGCAGTCTTCGGCCCAGCCGCAAGAGCAGCAGCGCCACGAGCGGGTGCGTGCCCTGGAGGCCTGACCCCCAGCACGGCAAGACCGAGCCACGGACGCCTTGTGCGGCCCGTGGCTTTTGTCGTTGTCGGCCTGGGCTTTTTGACCTTGCGTGATTGCCTGCCTGCGCGGCCTGCCACCGCGCGGTGCAGCCCCAACAAGAACAATCAGAGTGACCCGATTATGCAAATGCATCTGTTGAGTGAACGCAGCCGCGTGTTTGTTCAAGCCGATCCCTATGCCGTATCCGGTTACGTCAACCAGCACGTGGGCAGCCACTGCATCCGCCTGCCCCGGGCCGGCCATCCCCAGGCCAGCCTGCAGCACCGGGCCCTGGCCAGCCTGGATTTGTGCAGCATCAGCTACGGCGCCAGCGTGCGCGTCACCTCGCCGGCCCTGGAAAGCATCTACCACTTGCAAGTACTGCTGCGGGGCCACTGCCGGTGGCGTGGCCCGGGCCAGGAGCACTACTTCGCCCCGGGGGAACTGCTGCTGATCAACCCCGACGACCCGGTGGACCTGACCTATTCCGACGACTGCGAAAAATTCATCATCAAGATTCCCACCCGCTTGCTGGAAAACGCCTGTCAGGAACAGCGCTGGCAGTACCCGGGGCAGGGTGTGCGCTTTCTGCGCCAGCGCTACCAACTGCAGGAACTGGAAGGCTTCGTGCCCTTGCTGAGCCTGCTGTGCCAGGAAGCCGAAGCCCTGGAAAGCATGCCCAAGGTCCAGGAGCACTACGCGCACATCCTGGTGGGCAAACTGCTGGGGCTGATGCAGACCAACGTGCAGCGCGGTGCCCTGGGCGCCTCGGCGGCGACCTTCGAACGGATTGCCGACTACATCGAACGCAACCTCAAGCACGACATCGGCTGCGAAGAACTGGCGCAACAGGCGCGCATGAGCCTGCGCTCGTTGTACGCGCTGTTCGAGCGCAACGCCCGCACCACGCCGAAGAACTACATCCGCCAGCAGAAACTGCAACGGGTGCACGCCTGCCTCAGCGACCCGCACAGCCCGGTGCGCAACGTCACCGAGCTGGCCCTGGATTTCGGCTTCCTGCACCTTGGGCGTTTTGCCCAAAGCTACCGCCAGCAATACGGCGAACTGCCCTCCGACACCCTCAAGCGTCGGCACTGAGCCCTTGATGGGCCCGCCTCTCGGCTCGGCGGCTGGTAGCCGCTGCCGAGCCTGCGAGGCTGCGAAAAGGTCCGCAGGACCTTGCCTGGCGATCGCCAGCCGGACTTCCAGCGGCCTTGGGATCCTGGCGTCCCTTCGGGCCGTTCGCAGCCTGCGGCAGCGGCTACACGCCCTTGTAGCCGCTGCCGAGCCTGCGAGGCTGCGAAAAGGTCCGCAGGACCTTGCCTGGCGATCGCCAGCCGAACCTCCAGCGGCCTTGAGATCCTTGCGTCCCTTCGGGCCGTTCGCAGCCTGCAGAAAACGGATACAGGTCTGCAGGCATTGGCTATTACCCGTTCCAAGCCCGCCCTAGCATGGCCCTGCCTGAATAAAAACAATGGAGGCGGCGGCCATGTCCCTGCGACCCGAATACCTGCATTCCCTGCTTGAAGAAGACCCCGACCAGGGCGTCTACCGCTGCAAGCGGGAGATGTTCACCGACCCCCGGCTGTTCGACCTGGAGATGCAGCACATCTTCGAAGGCAACTGGCTGTACCTGGCCCACGAAAGCCAGATCCCCAACCCCAACGACTACTACAGCACCACCATGGGCCGGCAGCCGGTGTTCATCGCCCGCAACAAGAACGGCGAGCTCAATGCCTTCATCAACGCCTGCAGCCATCGCGGCGCCATGCTTTGCCGGCACAAGACCGGCAACAAGGCCTCCTTCACCTGCCCGTTCCACGGCTGGACCTTCAACAACACCGGCAAGCTGCTCAAGGTCAAGGACCCGGCCGCCGCCGGCTACCCGGCCAGCTTCAACTGCGAAGGCTCCCACGACCTGACCCGCGTCGCGCGCTTCGAGTCCTACCGCGGCTTCCTGTTCGGCAGCCTCAACCCCGACGTGCTGCCCCTGGTGGAACACCTGGGGGAGTCGGCGAAGATCATCGACATGATCGTCGACCAGTCCGCCGACGGCCTGGAAGTGCTGCGCGGTTCCTCCAGCTACATCTACGAAGGCAACTGGAAACTCACCGCCGAGAACGGCGCCGACGGCTACCACGTCAGCTCGGTGCACTGGAACTACGCGGCCACCCAGAACCAGCGCAAGCAGCGCGAGGCCGGGGAAGACATCCGTACCATGAGCGCCGGCACCTGGGCCAAGCAGGGCGGCGGTTTCTACTCGTTCGACAAGGGCCACATGCTGCTCTGGACCCGCTGGTCCAACCCCGAGGACCGCCCGCTCTACGAGCGCCGCGACGAGCTGGCCCGGGACTTTGGCCAGGCCCGCGCCGACTGGATGATCGAGAACTCGCGCAACCTGTGCCTGTACCCCAACGTCTACCTGATGGACCAGTTCAGCTCGCAGATCCGCATCGCCCGGCCGATCGCCGTGGACCGCACCGAAATCACCATCTACTGCATCGCCCCCAAGGGCGAGAGCGACGAAGCCCGGGCCCGGCGCATCCGCCAGTACGAAGACTTCTTCAACGTCAGCGGCATGGCCACCCCCGACGACCTGGAGGAATTCCGCTCCTGCCAGCTCGGCTACCAGGGCAGCACCACGGCCTGGAACGACATGTCCCGCGGCGCCGAGCACTGGGTCCAGGGGGCGGACGACGCAGCGAAAGAAATCGACCTGCAACCGATCCTCAGCGGGGTGCGCACCGAGGACGAGGGCCTGTTCGTGATGCAGCACAAGTACTGGCAGCAAACCCTGCTCGCGGCCCTGGAGCTTGAAGCCTCTCGCCGGATCGACGTGGAGGCCGTGCAATGACCATTTCCTACGACGCCGTGCGCGATTTCCTGTACCGCGAAGCCCGCTACCTGGACGACAAGGACTGGGACAGCTGGCTGGAACTCTACGCCCCGGACGCGACCTTCTGGATGCCCTCCTGGGACGACAGCGATCAGTTGACCGAAGACCCGCAGCGGGAAATCTCGCTGATCTGGTACGGCAACCGCAGCGGCCTGGAAGACCGGGTGTTCCGCATCAAGACCGAGCGCTCCAGCGCCAGCATTCCCGACACCCGCACCTCCCACAACCTGAGCAATATCGAGCTGCTGGAGCAGGGCGACGGCCAGTGCAAGCTGCGCTTCAACTGGCACACCCTGAGCTTTCGCTACAAGACTGTGGACAGCTATTTCGGCTGCAGCTTCTACACCCTCGACCTGCGGGGCGAAAACCCGCTGATCCTGGCCAAGAAAGTCATCCTGAAGAACG
Source organism: Pseudomonas sp. GW822-FHT06D10 (assembly GCF_058799535.1). Taxonomy (NCBI): domain Bacteria; kingdom Pseudomonadati; phylum Pseudomonadota; class Gammaproteobacteria; order Pseudomonadales; family Pseudomonadaceae; genus Pseudomonas; species Pseudomonas sp. GW822-FHT06D10. The sequence continues at coordinate 223,732 of NZ_JBXALN010000011.1, forward strand.
ACTACGTTCGCCAGGTCGTCGATATCTACCACCTCTGAGGCGACCGCCATGAGCCATCAAATCGCACTCAACTTCGAAGACGGCGTGACCCGTTTCGTCAACGCCAACCCGGGCGAAACCGTGGCCGACGCCGCCTACCGCCAGGGCATCAATGTTCCCCTGGACTGCCGCGACGGCGCCTGCGGCACCTGCAAGTGTTTTGCCGAGGCGGGGCTCTACGAGCTGGGGGAGGATTACATCGAAGACGCCCTGAGCGCCGACGAGGCCGAGCAGGGTTTTGTCCTCACCTGCCAGATGCGCGCCCTCGGTGATTGCGTGGTACGGGTGCCGGCCTCGTCCCAGGTCTGCCGGGCCGGGCAGGCCACCTTCCAGGCCAGCATCAGCGCGGTGCGCCAGTTGTCCGACAGCACCATCGCCCTGTCGATCAAGGGCGAGGCCCTGAACCAGCTGGCGTTCCTGCCGGGGCAGTACGTCAACCTCGGCGTGCCTGGCAGCGAGCAGACCCGCGCCTATTCCTTCAGCTCCCTGCAGCGCGATGGCGAGGTCAGCTTCCTGATCCGCAATGTGCCCGGAGGCCTGATGAGCAGCTTCCTCACCGGTCTTGCCAAAGCCGGCGACAGCATGACCCTGGCCGGGCCCCTGGGCAGCTTCTACCTGCGGGACATCCGCCGGCCCCTGCTGTTGCTGGCCGGCGGCACCGGGCTGGCGCCGTTCACCGCGATGCTGGAGAAAATTGCCGAGCAGGGCAGCGAGCACCCGTTGCATTTGATCTACGGCGTGACCAACGACTTCGACCTGGTGGAACTGGAGCGCCTGGAAGACTTTGCCGCGCGTATCCCGCAGTTCAGCTTCAGCGCCTGCGTGGCCAACCCCGAAAGCCAGTACCCGCGCAAGGGCTACGTGACCCAGCACATCGAACCGACGCACCTCAACCAGGGCGATGTGGATGTCTACCTGTGCGGGCCGCCGCCAATGGTGGAGGCGGTGAGCCAGTTCATCCGCGAACAGGGCATCGCCCCGGCGAACTTCTACTACGAGAAGTTCGCCGCCAGCGCCGCCTGAAGAGCGCCTCGCCGCTGTAGGAGCTGACTTGCCAGCGAAGGCGTCCACAAGAGCGCTGCAAGGCTCGAGGGCCTCTTCGCCGGCAAGCCGGCTCCTACGTTGGGTGGTGTTCTCCCTATCTTTTTGCATTCACGAGGTTTCCATGAACCGTTTCCACAACCAAGTCGCCCTGGTCACCGGCGCCGCCCAGGGCATCGGCCGTCGCGTTGCCGAACGCCTGGCCGAGGAGGGCGCTCGCGTGGTGCTGGTGGACCGCTCGGAACTGGTCTTCGAACTGGCCGCTGCACTCAGCCCCCGCTACCCGATCCTGGCCCTGACCGCCGACCTGGAGCAGTACAGCGAATGCAGCCGGATCATGGCCGCCGCCATCGCCCACTTCGGCCGCCTCGACATCCTCATCAACAACGTTGGCGGCACCATCTGGGCCAAGCCTTTCGAGCACTACGAGCCGGCGCAGATCGAAGCCGAAGTGCGTCGCTCATTGTTCCCCACCCTGTGGTGCTGCCACGCCGCCTTGCCGCAGATGCTGGAGCAGGGCCGCGGCGCCATCGTCAATGTTTCCTCCATCGCCACCCGCAGCCTCAACCGCGTGCCCTACGGCGCGGCCAAGGGCGGCATCAATGCACTCACTGCATGCCTGGCTTTTGAAACCGCCGGCCGCGGCGTGCGGGTCAACGCCACCGCTCCCGGCGGCACCGAGGCACCGCCGCGGCGCATTCCGCGCAACAGCGCCGAGCCCAGTACCGAAGAGCAGGCCTGGTACCAGCAGATCGTCGACCAGACCCTGGATAGCAGCCTGATGCACCGCTACGGCAGCGTTGACGAGCAGGCGGCGGCGATTCTGTTCCTGGCCTCCGACGAAGCCTCCTATATCACCGGCACGGTGCTGCCGGTGGGCGGCGGCGATCAGGGCTGAACGAGGGGCGAACTGGACGCCCTTACCTGTGGCTGGCCACGGCGGTGCTTATGCAGCTGGCCAGCCCGAGGGCCTCTATGGCTGCGGTGGAATGGGGTAGGGCAAGGTGATCGGCGGTGCATCCTGCAGTTGCCGCGAAGACTGCGCCATCAGATAACCGATGATCTGCGCCGAGCTCAGCTCGATATGCAACATATCTTGATCGCCAAACCACTCGTTGGGCCAGAAGATCAGGTCCGAGGCATTGGCCTCGGGGAAGTTGGTTTCCAGCAGGTTCAGGGCGTAGTCCGTATCAGACTCCGTGCCTTCGCACTGGCAGATGAAATCCGCCACGGCGCAGGCCTCGGCGAAGCTCAGGTCGTCAACGTAGCGCTCCTGATGAAAGGCCGTGCGCAGAAAGTTCGCCGCGCTGGTATGGCTGTGCATATCGCGAAATTCGTGGAACTCGAAAGGCCGGCCGGCGTGGCTGTTCCACTGCTGGATCAGCGCACTGATCTCGGGGCTTTCCCGTTCCTGGTTGTCCCAGATGCGGTCGAGGATCTGCTTCAGCAAGCCCTTCATCAGCGCACGTATTTTCGGCGTGGCGGGTGTTGGTTTCAGCCGTTCCGGCATGGCCATGGGTGTCTCCCTGATTGTCATTTCGTTTGTAGGAGTCGGCTGCCGACGAAGGCGATCTTACGGATGCTTTCGCCGGCAAGCCGGCTCCTACGGGGGCGTGCTTGTGTAGGCGCTGGCTTGCCAGCGAATACGCCCGCAAGGCCGCCCCCATTCCCGAGCGGCGCACAGGATAGGCCCTTCGCGCCGCCGACTAAAGCGCCGGCCCCAGCAACAACAACGCACACAGCCCGCCCTCAGGCCGATTGCGCAACTCCAGGCGACCGCCGATCTTGCTGACGATCATCTGCACAATCGCCAGCCCCAGCCCGGCGCCATTGGCGTTGCCCTGGCTGTAGAAGCGCTCCAGCAAACGCTCGCGCTGCTGCTCGTCGATACCCGGCCCCGCATCTTCCACACACAGGTGCATCGCGCCGTCCGCCTGAGGTCGCAGGCCGACCCGTACCTCGCTGCCCGCTGGGGCAAAGTTCAGGGCGTTGGTCACCAGGTTCTGCAGGGCGATGGCCAGGGCCACCGGGTCGGTAGCGATCAGGCAGCCTTCGTCGCCTTCCAGCACCAGTTCGACGTCTTTCTCCAGGGCCAGGGGCGTCAGTTCCGCCAGCTCTTCGCGCACCAGGGCGCTGAGGTCGATGCGGCTCAGGCGCGGGCTGTTCAGCTGCGGTTCGATGCGGGCCATGGTCAGCAACTGGCTGCCGATGCGGGTGGCCCGGTCGACGCCGCTCACCAGAAAATCCAGGGCTTCCCGGCGCTGCTCCGGGCTGCCGGCACTCTGGGCGTTCTGCGCATGAATCCGCAGGATCGCCAGGGGCGTGCGCAGTTCATGGGCGGCGTCGGCGATAAAGCGCCGCTCGCGCTCCAGCAGGCTGTCGATCTGGGCCAACAACTGGTTGAGGGCGGTCTGCATTGGCTCCAGGTCCTGGGGCAGGGGCTTGAGCCCGAGCGGCTGCAAGGTGTCGCTGCTGCGTCCGCGAATGGCCCGGGCCATGGCCCGCAGCGGCGCCAGGCCCCAGCCGATGGTCAGCCAGACCAGCAACGCCAGCAGCGGCACGCCGATCAGGGTCGGCCACAGGGTATGGCGGACGATGCGCTGGATCAGGTCCTGGCGGATGTCATCGCGCTCGCCGACCCAGATCAGCAAGCCCTGCTGTGGGTCGGCCAGCAGGAAGGCGCACCAGTCCTTGCCGTTTTCCAGAATGTCGTGGGCCCCAAGGGTGGTGGGCGGCGCCTCCAGCAGCGGGGCCTCGGCGGAGCGCATCAGCAACTGGCCATCGTCGCGCCAGACCTGGAAGGTCAGGCGGGTTTCATAGGGGTGGGCGGCGCCGTCCACGCCGACCCGGCTCATGGCCTGGTCGAAGGCTTGGTGCAGGCGCTCCCAGTCCGCCGCGTCCGGCTTTTGAGCCGGGTCGCGCTGGCGCAGCACCCCTTGCAGCAGGCGCGCGCTCTGGGCCAGCTGGGCGTCGTAGACCTCTTCGATTTCGTGGTGGCTGTCGCGCAGCACCAGCCAGCTGATCAGCAAATCCCCCAGCAGCACCAGCACCAGGACCGGCAGCAGAATCCGCGTGCGCACCGAGTTCATGGCTTGAGCGCCAGCACGTAACCGACGCCGCGCACGGTGCGGATCAGCTCGCTGCAGAGCTTCTTGCGCAGGTTATGGATCAGCACTTCCAGAGTGTTGCTCTCGACCCGGTCCTGCCAGCCGTACAGCGCCCGGGATAGGCGCTCGCGGGTCACCACCTTGCCCGGGCGTACCATCAGCTGGTGCAGCAACTGGTATTCCATGGGCGTCAGCACCACCTCGGCGTCGTGGTACTGCACCTGCTGGTTGGCCGGGTCGAGGCGGATGCCGGCGTGTTCCAGCAACGGCTGGGCACGACCCTGGCTGCGGCGCAGCAGGGCGCGGACCCGGGCCTTGAATTCCTCGACGTCGAAGGGCTTGACCAGGTAGTCGTCGGCCCCGGCATCCAGCCCGGCGATGCGCTCGGTAGTGCCGTCGCGGGCGGTGAGGATCAGCACCGGCAGGTCCTGCTGGGCGGCGCGCAATTGCTGCAACAACTCCAGGCCGTCGAGCCGCGGCAGGCCCAGGTCCAGCAGCAACAGGTCGAAGCTTTCCGTGCGCAGGGCGTGCAGGGCGCTGGCGCCGTCCTGCAGCCAGTCCAGGGTGTAGCCTTCGGCGCTCAGGGCCACGCGAATGCCCTGGCCGAGGGCACGATCATCTTCGACAAGCAGCAGGCGCATGGGTGGTTCTCGGTCGGGCGAGGGGCAGGGAAGGGGCGCATGATGACGCCGGCCAAGCTTGGCCGGCAGGGGTTTTTCGCGGGGAAAATGTTACCGCGCGTTGCCAACTAAGCTTTCACTAAGCTTGGTTTTGCACAGTGGAATCTCCCCCATCACCGGAGCGTTTTCCATGCGCAAGATCCTCCTGCTGTCCCTGGTTCTCGCCAGCCCCCTGGCCCTCGCCGGCCCGCAATGCACCACCGCCGAACGCTCGCAATGGCAGGATCAGAAGGCCTTTCAGGAACAGCTCAAGGCCCAGGGCTACCAGATCAGCAAGTTCAAGGTCACCGACGGCAACTGCTACGAGATCTACGGCTTCGACAAGGACCAGCGCAAGGTCGAGATCTACCACGACCCGGTCACCGGCAAAGCGGTGAAGACCGAGATCAAAGGCTGATGCCGCACGCTTCCCTGCGGCTGTGGGACCCGCTGGTGCGACTGTTTCACCTGTCCATCGCCGGGGTCTTTATCGGCAACTACTTCTTCAATGAAGCCGGTGACGACTGGCACGTCTGGCTCGGCTACTACGCCATGGCCTGGCTGCTGTTGCGCACAGCCTGGGGATTTGTCGGGCCGCGCAGTGCGCGCTGGTCCGACTTCTGGCCGACCCGGGCCCGGCTGGCGCGGCACCTGCGCTCGCTGCTGGCCGGGCGTCCCGAGCATCGCCTGGGGCATTCGCCCCTCGGGGCTTTGGTGATGCTGCTGATGCTGCTGGCCCTGTTGCTGATCGGCATCAGCGGTTTCCTGATGCAAGAGGTCGATGCCCTGTGGGGCGCCGACTGGCCGCTGCAAGTGCATGAGACCAGCGCCGATGTGCTGGTGGGGCTGGTGCTGCTGCACCTGTGCGCGGCGATTTTTGAAAGCCTGCAGGTGCGCGACAATCTGCCGTTGTCGATGCTCACCGGCCGCCGCCGGCCCTTGCCGGGCAGTGATAAGCGCTAATGGTTTTTCCCTTGTTCCCACCCTGTATTTGCCACGGGCTCCTGTATGCGTGCGCTGTCCTTTCGCCTGATCTTCCTCTGCGGCAGCCTGCTGTTGGCCGTCGTCTTTATCGCCGCCTGGCGCAGCCATCCGCCTCACCAACTGGCGCCGTTCGCCCAGGCCGCCGTCGGCAGCGATGCGGCTAAAGCCAACAGCACGCCGCAATACAACAGCCGCTTCGTCTCTTCGGACCTGGATGACTTCGTGCATTCCTCCTCGGTGACCGCCTTGCCCGGCGGCGACCTGATGGCCGTGTGGTTCGCCGGCTCCCGGGAAGGCGCCGCCGACGTCCAGGTGCGCAGCGCACGCTTTGACGCCCAGAGCGGCGAGTGGGGCGCCGAGCAAGTACTGGCCACCCGCGAATCGACCCGTGACGGCACCGGGCGCTATATCCGCAAGCTCGGCAACCCGGTGATCGCCCTGGGCCCGGACCAGCGCCTGTGGATGTTTTACGTTTCGGTGTCGGTGGGCGGCTGGGCCACCAGCGCCATCAACCTGATGGTTTCCGATGACCTGGGGCGCAGCTGGTCGGCGCCGCGACAGCTGGTGACCTCGCCGTTCTTCAACATCAGCACCCTGGTGCGCGCCGCGCCGGTGTTCCATGCCGACGGCTCGATCGGCCTGCCGGTGTACCACGAGTTCATGGGCAAGTTCGCCGAGTACCTGTACCTGAGCGCCGATGGCGCGGTGATCGACAAATTCCGCATCAGCCGTGGCAAGCACTCCCTGCAACCGACCATCGTGCCCCTGGACGAACGCCGCGCCGTGGCCATGCTGCGCTACGCCGGCGACACCCACCACAAGGTCCTGGCCAGCCGCACCGAAGACGCCGGGCAGACCTGGAGCGAGCCCTATCCGTTGCAACCGTCCAACCCCAACTCATCGCTGGCGGCGGTGGGCACCGACCACCAGGGCCTGCTGGTGGCCCTCAACGATCTGCAGGACGGGCGCTTCAAACTCAGTCTGTACGGCACCGACGCCGGCCTCAGCCAGTGGCGGCCCCTGGTGGAACTGGACCAGTCCCCCGATCCCCTGGGCCAGCCGTTTTCCCACGAGGCCTACAAGGACATCATCGGCGAAGGCTTTCGTGCCTCCAGCGGCGCCCGGCGTCTGCCCCTGGAACAGCGCTTTTTGAGCAACCTCGACTACCGGGTGTGCAAGCCCCAGGGCTGCGACTTCGAGTACGAATACCCCTACTTCAGCCGCGGGGCGGACGGCCTGTACCACCTGGTCTATTCCTGGAACAACACCTTTATCAAGCACGTCAGCTTCAACGCGGCGTGGCTGGCGGAGCGCTTGTGATGATGTCGCTATGGCAAGCCCACCTGAGTTTTATCCTCCTGGGCTTCGTGCTGCTTGGCAGCCTGCGCCTGACCGCGCCCTGGCGGCCCTGGCTGCTGCCGGTGCTGGCGCTGGTCAGCTTTATTCCACTGAACCAGCTGCCGCTGGCGGCCTATGTGCGCAGCTTCACCGATGATCTGGCCATCAGCACCCTGGTGCTGCTGGGCTGGGTCAGCCTGCGGCACTTGGGGGTGATTGCGCCCTTGCCAGCCAAACACCGGGTGCAGGTTTTGCTGCTGTTTATCGGCCTGACCCTGAGCCTGTACCCCGCGACCCTGGGCCTGACCTACCTCGACCCCTACCGCTGGGGCTACAACCCACGGCCGATGATCGTGCTGATGGGCCTGGCGGCGCTGGTGCTGCTGTGGCAGCGCAACCTCCTGGGGGTACTGATGCTGGCAGCCGGGACCCTGGCCTTTGCCCTGCGCCTCAAGCCCTCGGAAAACTACTGGGACTACCTGCTGGACCCGTTGCTGGCGGGCTACTGCCTGATCGCCGGCAGCGGCGGGCTGCTGCTGTGGCTGTGGCGCCGCTTTGCCCAGCGCAGCCGCGGGCAACCCCTTGCCGGGTAAACCAACAGGCCGCGCGGCGGCCTTCGACAACACCACACAGAGGTCAATGATGGGCGGGTTGCAATCACGCCGCCTGCGCTACGGCGTGGGCGCAATCGGGCTGGTATTCGGCTTGCTGGCACTGCTGCGGCTGCTGTTCGCCGTGGGTTTTTCCGGGGTGGACCTGAGCGCCGCCGACCAGCGCGAAGCCATCCTCCAGACCCTCGGCATCGGCCTGCGCTTCGACCTGCGCCTGACCCTGCTGATACTGCTGCCCCTGGCCCTGCTGGCCTGGCTGCCGCGCTGGAACCTGCTGCGCCTGCCGGCCTTGCGCTGGCTGGCCCGGGCCTACCTGCTGCTGGTACTGGGCGGGGTAGGGCTGCTGTACATCATCGACTTCGGCCACTACGCCTACCTCGGCGTGCGCATCAACGCCACCGTGCTGCGCTACCTGGACGACGCACAGATCTCCCGGCAAATGCTCTGGGAAAGCTACCCGGTGCTGTGGATCGTCCTCGCCTGGGGCAGCGCCCTGGCCCTGTGCTGCTACGCCTTGCTGCGCCTGGAACGCCTGACCCTCGACCGCCCGGCGCAAGCCGTGGGCCGGCTGCCCCTGGCCAGCGTCAGCGCCCTGGGCATCGCCGCCGTGTTCCTCGGCCTGCTGGGCCGGGTAGAAAACCTCAACCTGGAAAACCCCGTGCCCCTGCGCTGGAGCGACGCCTATTTCTCCGGCAACAGCCAGATCGCCGCCCTGGGCCTGAACCCCGTGCTGTTCTTCTACGACACCCTCAAGGCCGGCCAGGCCCAGTACGACGAAGCCCAAGTGCGCCAACACTACCCGGCCCTGGCCCGCTACCTCGGCGTCGACCAGCCGGACCCACAGCGCCTGAACTTCACCCGCCAACAAGGCATTCAGCCTTACCGCATCGACCGCCCCCGGCCGCCCAACGTCATCTTCGTCATGCTCGAATCCCTCGGCACCAGCGCCGTGGGCGCCTACGGCAACCCGCTCAACCCCACCCCCAACCTCGACCGCCTGGCCAGCCAGAGCTGGTTCTTCAAACACTTCTATGTCCCGGTCACCGGCACCGCCAAGACCGTGTGGGCCAGCATCACCGGCGTGCCCGACGTCACCCGCCAAGAGACCGCCACCCGCCAGCCGCTGATCACCCGCCAACACAGCCTGATCAACGCCTTCAGCGACTACCACAAGCTCTACCTGATCGGCGGCAACGCCGGCTGGGCCAACATCAATGGCCTGATCCGCCAGAGCATCGACAACGTGCGCCTGTACGACGAAAGCCACTGGCAATCGCCCCAGGTGGACGTCTGGGGCATCTCCGACCTCGACCTGTTCAAGGAAAGCGACCGCCTGCTGCGCGCCATCCCCCAGGACCAGCCGTTCTTCGCCTACCTGCAAACCTCCGGCAACCACCGCCCGTTCACCATCCCCAAGGACAACGACGGCTTTCAAGCTCAAGACCTGCCCCTGGAACAGGTCCAGGCCGCCGGTTCCCGCAGCCTGGAGCAATACAACGCGGTGCGCCTGCTGGACTTCAACATCGGCCGCCTGATGGACATCGCCAAAGCGGGGGGCTACTACGACAACACGATTTTCGTGTTCTTCGGCGACCACAACACCCGCATCAGCCAGATCCCCCACATGGCCCCCGCCTTTGAACAGCTAGGGCTGGAAAGCAACAACGTACCGCTGCTGATCCATGCCCCGGGGATGTTGCAGCCCAGAGTGTTCGAAGAAGCCGTCGGCCTCGCCGACCTGCTGCCCACCGTAGCCGGCATGGCCGGGATGCCCTTCACCAATGGCGCCATGGGTCGGGACATTCAGCAGCCAGCGCCGGAGGGGGAGCGGGTGGTACCGCTGGTATTGAGGGAAGGGACCTTTCCAGTGATTGGCGGCGTGACCAAGGACTTTTTGTTGCAGATGCAGCACGACGGCAGTGGCGCGACCTTGCATGACCTCGCGTCAAACACACCGCGTGAGGATGTGGCGCAGGAGCATCCGCAGGAGTTTGAACGGTTGCTGGAGTTGACCCGGGGGATGCATGAGGGCGCGCGGTTGATGTTGTATCGGAATGTTCGGTGACCCCGCACAGCCATCGGTTGACGCCAGCCCGTGTAGGAGCTGGCTTGCCAGCGAAGGCGGCCGCAAGACCGCCTGAGCTCTATTTAATAGGTAACCAGTTCAAGGCTGAAGCTGCTGGTGGTTAGGCGTTTGAGTGCTATATCAAGCGCCTGATCATCGAACAGCCTGTTCTTGCGAGCAGCAGAAGTTAGAGGGAGACGGGGTAAATCAGGTTTATTTTAAAGTACATATCTGTCACCCCACGTGTCCTCCCAGGCCAGTGCTGCGTGACATTATCCGCGCCTTCGGCGCATGGACACCTGCGTTGGGTGCCTTATACCTTATCGAAAGGTAATACCTTTAGATAACAAGGGTTCGGCAATGGCCACTTCTATCAAGATTGATGACGAGCTGAAAAAGCGCATTCAGCATCTGGCGGGGCTGCGTCAACGTTCGTCCCACTGGATCATGCGCGAAGCAATAGCGCAGTACGTCGAGCGCGAGGAAACCCGTGAGGGCTTCAAACAAGAAGCCTTGGCGTCTTGGGCGGCGTATCAGGAAACGGGTCGGCATCTGACCGGCGAAGAAACTCGGGCCTGGCTCAATACCTGGGGTACCGAGGCTGAGGCGGAGCTGCCTAAGTGCCACGATTGATTCTCACCGAAGGTGCTGCGCAAGGGTTGGAGCGTTGTCGCCAGTTTCTAGTCGAGAAAGGCCCGCTGATCGCTCAACGAGCTGCCCAAGTGATTGAGCGTCAAATCGCTCGACTGGAGGAAGACCCAGAAATCGATCATCCCTTTCCAGAACTGCCGGAGCTGCGCGAGCTGATCATCGAGTTCGGTGATTCGGGTTATGTCGCACTTTATCGGCATGAGCGTGCGGATGATGCTGTTTACCTACTTGCCTTTCGGCACCAGAAAGAAGCCGGTTACTGAGTTTTAGTCGCAAGCTGTTTAGCGCTTCAGTCAGATGGCAACGGGGTAAGTCACGTCTTACCCCGTTTTCTCCTTCCTCAGATTTGCTGAATGTTTTCTGCCGGTCTATTGGCATCCAGCAACGAATCCACCACCGCTCTAGCCATCTCCACCGAATGAATCATCGACCAAATCAAACCACGCTCCACACTGCTGGCGCGTTCGGTGATTTCATCGCTGACCTGTACCGCACAGTCCAGCAGCAACGACACATGCACCAACGCTTCTTCGGCATTGATGCCGGGGCGGACACTAAACATGGATTGATGACCTACGGACGTAGGCACGGTGTCTTTTAGGCTATTGAGGATCGAGGTTTCAGCGCTATGCGCGGCCAAGGCCAAGCGAATGCGCTGGGTATCGATATCGTGTTCGGGGGGGATGGAAGGGGTTAGCCTTACAAGGAGTTGTGAAGTGGGCAATGACCTTGTGCCAGTCGAGTTGGGTCAAACCGAGGAACCGCCATTGAGCGACAACGAAACGCCATCCAACCCTTGCACTTGATCCAATCGTCGGGTATCAGCTCTACGCACCAAAGGTCATCCGCCGAGTTAGATGACTCAAAGAGCACATACGTATCGGTTAGTTGCGCTAGCAAGAACCAGCTCGATAGTGGCTCTGAACAACAAACAGGGAGAAATACCAATGGCCGTATGGCTGGTCCGGGCAGGGTCTGCAGGGGAGTTTGAGGACAAGTTCATCAGTGAGCGCCGCGTCTATGTGACGTGGGATGGGCTGAATATCGACTTGAGCACCCTCAAGAATCGCGAACAAGTCCAGGCAGAGTTGTCGGTACGATACCCAGAATCGAAGCCGAAAACGCTGCAAAATTGGAGCAGCCAGATTTGGCCCTTCGCTCAGCGTATGCAGGCTGGAGATTTGATCGTACTGCCGCTCAAAACCCAGCCGGTGGTTTATATCGGCAAACTTGTCGAGGGCTACCAGTTCTCCAGCGCCGGCCCTGATCCATTCTTTCATTGGCGAGCGGTTGAGTGGATTGGCGAAGCAATCCCGCGTTCCAATTTCTCCCAAGACCTGCTCTACAGCTTCGGCGCGTTTATGACCATCTGCCGCATTCAGCGTAATAACGCAGAAGAGCGCATTCGTTCCATGGCCAGCCACAACTGGCAGCCCGAGACGTTGCAGCAGTTGGTGTGTGACACCGCTACTGCATCGGATGAGGTGGCTGTTGAAGAGGCCGAAACGGATCTAGAACGTACCGGCAAAGACCATATCGTTCGACTGATTGAGCGACGTTTTAAAGGGCACCGTCTGACCACCCTGGTGGCGGCGATACTGCGTGCGCAAGGTTTCAGCGTCTGGCAAAGCCCCGAAGGCGCCGACGGGGGCGTTGATATTTTGGCCAGTAACGGTGTGATGGGCTTTGGCGGGCAAGCCATCTGCGTTGAAGTGAAGTCAGGTACAGGTTTGGTAGATCGGCCAACGGTCGATAAATTGCTCGGCGCAATGACTAAGTTCAATGCTGGTCAGGGGCTATTCGTGGCGTGGGGTGGTTATCGCTCGAATGTACAAAAAGAGCTGGCGTCGAGTTTTTTCCGTCTGCGCTTATGGAACCAGGACGATCTGCTGGAACAGCTGTTTATGTATTACGACCGGCTTGACGAGGGGATCAAGTCAGAGTTGCCGTTGAAGCAGATTTGGACGGCGGTACTGTCGGAGGAAATTTGATGGGGTAGAAAAAGCCGGCTTGTGGGCGGCGTTATTGTTGAGTTATGGCCCTATTTATCTGGCTTCGGTATAGATAGCTGTTTCTGTCCCCCCATTTGTCCCCCCACTTTCATTCCTCGTGAGTGGTCTTTCGTTCGTAAGCCAGCGGCAAACTCGTCTGCTCATCCACCGCTAAGCACCGGCACAGTTTCCTCTGTGAACTAAAGCTGCTTCTCACTGAACGGAATCATCCCTCCCCCTAATCAGCCAGCGAGGCAATGTTTCCGGTAAGGAAACTTGATAAAGCAATGGCTCGCTGGGTGCTCAATACCCGTCCTGTTGTTCCATTTCTCCTAGTAGCGAGTGGATCCCCCACATCATCTTAAAAACGCTATCCATAATTTCACTGAGATGACGCACGTTCACATAACGCAGCCCTGGCAGTGATTCCAGCCCTTTCTTTGTTGTCGGATAGCGGAAAGCAAAGGATCCCGGATCGGCTTTATCCAATTGCTGGATGAAGTCCTCTATTGCCGGCAGCTCTTTGTCATCTTCGCGTGGGTCGAGCTGTTCAAGGAGAGTACGCAGCTCGCTCCACAGCGGCATCAAACCATGGCTATGGTCGGCTTTTTCTGGCACGCCTGCCAATCGGCGAGCTAAGGGCACCATCAACTTAAGCTCAAGCTCAAGACCCTGCCGGTATAGAAACACCAACGGGTAGATAACACTGTCGAGACTGACCTTGCGCTCGGCCAGGGCGTACAGCAGTCCATCAGCCGCGTCTTTGTACCCTGATGCATATAAGTCCAAGGGGAAATGAGTCCAGCCCAACATTGCGTTGTTGTGCCAATCATTTCCCTGGATAAATAACGGCTGGCCAGAAAAGTCAGACGGGAACTTAGAGTCTTCTAGGGGGGAAAAATCGAGCAGGTCATCGTTTGATTCGGTCATAGCGTCAATTTTCACAGTTTGTTTATTTAAACCTCAGCCTAGTCCATCTAGAGCAGCCGTGATCTTTGAATGTAGGCTCCCGTCTTTGCGCGGCTAGCATGCCCCATTGGCGCAGCTTTAGATGCTCAAGCGCTCTCATATTCCGCATTTGCAGGCGCGTGCGTCCATTTCTTAGATCTGCATACGTGTAGTTCCCACTAAATCGTGCCGACTGGATCAAATTTTATGATCGCAGCCGGATGCTCCTCCAGCAGCTTTGTTTTTTACTGTGTTTTTATACAGCCTTTCGTCGGTTACGCCGTGCTTATACCTTGCCGCTTTCCACGTCAAGTGGGATAATGCGCCTAGTCCACTTTATTTTTATTAAAAATCAATAGGTTACGTGTGCAATGGACGAGTCTAGAGCGCTTATAGAGAAATTAGTCCAGATCACGAAGGTTGGGGCGGTTGGTGATGGCGAGAAGGTTCGCATCCAAACCCTTCGGCTTATTCGGGCTCTGAGGGAGTCTGGAGACCCCTTTGCAGACCTGATTCATAAAGAGGTTTTTTCACAGAAATTTGATGAGGTCAGTGCGTCTAGCATTCGGAGGGTTAAAGATGCCGGTATATCCTCGCCTGTTCCGACGGACTCAGAGTCAAATAGCGAGTTGCTGTCGGTAGAGGATCCGATAAAACTACCGAATGGCTTTGTTAGCTCTGATGAAATTAAGGGGCCTCTGAATCTTATTTTGTCAGAGAGCAAGAACTCGAAGAGACTGCTAGATGCTGGCATTAGTCCTACTAGCAAGATACTTTTTACTGGGCCTCCAGGAGTAGGTAAAACTGTTTGTGCAAAGTACTTGGCGCAGAAGCTGAAAGTTCCATTGCTGACGTTAGACTTGGCTACAGTAGTTAGTAGTTATTTGGGTAGGACGGGGAATAATTTAAGAAAAGCTCTCGCATATGCCAGAAGTAGGCCTTGTGTTCTGCTCTTGGATGAGATGGATGCTATTGCTAAAAAGAGGGATGACTCGTCTGATATAGGTGAAGTTAAACGACTGGTTACTGTGATGTTGCAGGAGCTAGATCAGTGGCAAGGTAGTAATTTATTGATAGCTGCCACTAATCATTATCACTTGTTGGATCCTGCGGTACAGCGACGGTTTGATCAGGTTATTGAGTTTAAGCGTCCTAGTATAGATGATCTAATGAGAGTCGGAATGGGGTTGGGTTCAAGTGGTGAGATTCCCAAGGCTTGGATATACTTCATTGCCTCTTTGATGGAAGAAACATCGTTTAGCGACTTTCAGCGAGAAATAAACAACTTGCGTAAGGCACTTGTGCTCGAAGGCGAGAATGGCGCTTTAGAGTATTTGCGCTTCCTTCTTGAGCGTCAATGCCCGGGAGAAGATCGCGCTAGAAGAAAAACCTTGGCATTGCTTCTGGTGACCAAAGGAAAAGCGTCTCAAAGAACGGCAAGTAAGATAACGGGCGTTTCGCGTGACACATTAAGAGCAGCAATGACTGCGGGAGCTTAAAGCATGGAAGGTAAAGAGCGATTTTTGTTTGGGCGCGGGGAGAAGTTGGCTGATCATGTTCCGTATAAGGGAGGATTTGATAAGTCATTACCTCCTTATACATTGTCTGAACAGGTTGAGCGTTTGGATTTAATGCTCGAAACCCTAGAAAAGGACTTCAAAGAAATACCTAAGGATGCCCTGGCCGATGGAAATGCTGTCGCGGCACTTACTCTTCACCCTAAGTACGTTGCAAGGTCTGGATTTCCTGAATACCTTCTAAATGCTTTTTCCCTTCGTCTCGTCGGCAGCAAACCTCAGAAGAATAAGCCTGAGGCGGGACGGGGTAGCGATAAAGAGGAAGGGGTTGCATCCACAACCTTGTACGTTGCTGGGGAATACAAGTCTTTCTCCAAACTCAGAAAAAGTCTGCCTAGTATCGAAGAAGGATCAAAGCTTTCGAAAGAGATTGTGAAGGTTGAGCGTTTGGAGGTATTGAGAGCGGAAGATAGGCTCTTAGGGGATTTTGATAAGGAAGAGAATAATTTAGAAGTCGTAGTGCATTTTGACAGTGCGATCGATCTCGATTGGGAGTCCGATTTTGTAAAGTACGCTGAAAAAAGTCATATTCTGTTAGATATGTCTCGTTCTTATCAGACTCGTGGTTTGTTGTTTTTGGCCGCTAAAGGGGATGAGGATTCTGTAAAAGAATTGGCCAAATTTTCTTTCGTGCGCGCCATTAGGAAGATGCCAAAGCTTAGAACTATTAGCCAGCCGAAATTGGTTCGATCAAGTGGCGCGGCTAGGATTACGATACCCGTTGAAAAGGCTCTGGATGAAAGTTTTAAAGTCGCTATTTTTGATGGCGGATTGCCAGACGATCATCCCTTTGGTCGCTGGGCAAAAAATATAGAGCCGTCGTCGAATTTTAATATTGGTAATGCAATATCTGAGTTGCAAGATCATGGGCAGGCGGTTACCTCGGCACTCCTGTTTGGCAATGTTCAGCCTGGCGCTTTAGAAAGGCCTTATGCTGAAATTGATCATTATAGAGTGTTGGGAGACTTAATCTCGGATGATAGTCTTTATGACGTAATGCTGTATGTGGATAATGTTCTCTCTCAAACTACCTATCCGCTGGTTTCATTCAGTATTGGCCCCTACCAAGTTGCAGGGGACGAAGAGGTTACTGCCTGGACCTCTATGCTTGATGACCACTTAGGGGAGGGGGATATATTGGCGGCGGTAGCTGTCGGGAATGATGGTGATAGGGCTTGGCCTGAGTCTCGAATTCAGGTGCCTAGTGACTCCGTCAACGCTTTGGCCATTGGTGCTAGTGATGGATTTCATGACGGGTGGCGTAGAGCTCCTTATAGCTCGATTGGACCTGGGAGGAGTCCAGGCCTAATAAAACCTGATATATTAGCCTTTGGTGGCGTTGACGGTAATAAATTCAAGTTTCTATTTCCCGGACCGGTGATTGCTGAGGATCGTGGCACTAGTTTTGCCACTCCAGCGGTCATGCGTATCGCTGCTGGATTGCGTGCTTATTTTGGAAATGCTCTTACTACACCTGCAATTAGGGCGTTGTTGATTCATTCTGCGGACGATAATGGGCATGCGCGTGAAGAGGTTGGTTGGGGCATAGTTAATCCAGACATTCGAAGTATTGTTACTTGTGAAGATGGAGAAATTAAAGTTCTCTATACTGGGAAGTTGGAGCCTGGTAAGGTTCTGAGGGCACCTATTCCTCTGCCAGATGAAGCGCTTGAAGGGGATTTCACAATAAAAGCAACCTTCTGCTATAGTTGCTCAACTGATCCCCATATGCCTGGTGAGTATACTAGGGCTGGGCTGGATGTTAAGTTTCGCCCGAATAAGAATAAGTTCAAAAAAGATAAGCTTTATCCCGATACGAGTTCTTTTTTTGGGCGTCATGAAAAAAGTAATGAGCAAGAATTAAGGACCGATGCGCATAAGTGGGATACGGTCCGCAGCAATAAAGTAAAAAAGAGAGGTAGCTCTCTCTGTGAGCCGGTTTTTGATATTCATTATATCGCAAGAGAACCAGGGAATAGCGTGACTCCTGTTCGTGCTGGAAAGCTTTCCTATGCGTTAGTCGTAACAGTGAAGTCGAATCGCATTCCTGATCTTTACGAAAAGGTGCAAGCAAAGTATCTGAGTAGTTTGATTGCAATTCAGCCGAAAATCGAAATTCCGATTGCGCTTGGCGTCTAAGGGTGGAGATCGAGATGAATAGAGAAGAAGCAGAAGTTATCAATGCTCTTAATGACGGTCATTACGAGTGGCGAACCATTAAAGGGCTGAGTGCAGCTACCGGGTTAGATGCGTCTAGGGTTTTAGGGATTATAGAGAAGAATGCATCGGAGATAGTGCAGTCCTCGTCATTTAGTCCTACCGGTGAAGCCTTGTATTCGACAAGAGAAAAGCGTAAAAAAAATTCGAGTACTCTTTCTCGCTTGGGATCAGCGTTACGTAATAGGGCGGATTAAATGGATTTTGTCTCATTTCCAGTTGTTTGTGCATTTGTAGGCGCTT
Source organism: Pseudomonas sp. GW822-FHT06D10 (assembly GCF_058799535.1). NCBI lineage: Bacteria > Pseudomonadati > Pseudomonadota > Gammaproteobacteria > Pseudomonadales > Pseudomonadaceae > Pseudomonas > Pseudomonas sp. GW822-FHT06D10. The sequence goes on from NZ_JBXALN010000011.1 coordinate 241,203, forward strand.
TGGCAGTTAAATCACTGGAGTTGGCTGAAATTCATAAACTACCAGTGACTCAGCGCCCGAATTTGAAAGAGGTTGTGTATTGGGTGCCTTTCTTGGTATTGCCTCTGATAGGGGGGTTTTTAGCATATGTCTATATGGAGTCTAATACGACCTTAACTCCATTGCTGGCGCTCAATGTTGGTGTAACGGCTCCTTTGGTTTTTCGCTCTATGGCGGAGCGTATACCGAGTAAGGTCATTGATCCTGGTGATGGTGCTTGAAAGTCTAGAAATTTAAAAGGCCCGCTTTTTCAGGGGCCTTTTTTATTTATAAGTTTCACTGACTCCAGGTTATCGAATGCCAATAGGTTTATCTTTGTTGTCATAGCAAATCGGATACTCACAGTAGCCGCCAGCACTTTCCACATCATCCACTTTGACTGTCGGAAGGTACTGGTCCAGATCGGCTATCGCCACCTTCTTCTTGTTAACGTGGCAATCATCGTCCATTTGGGGGTTACACCATGCCTCTTTCACATCTGCTTTCGACTTGGGTGCAGCAGCCGACTGTTTGGCGCCTGCGTCCAAGGTGTATGCCGCAAGATCGTCCTTCACGATAGACTCCAACTGTCCATGATCTAATAGGAAGTCAGAGAGCAGTCCCCGAGCTTGTGCATAAGAGACATCTTTACCTTTTTGATATGGCCCACCGTCCATACGGTACGCGATAGGTAAGCCATCACTGCTCGGGTAGATGTAGTAATGGCGAGATACCGTAAAACTCATGTCTTGGTCAATTAAACCGAATACACCATCAGCGCCTTGCACAATGCACTTGCCTCGACGGCATAGCCCGCTGAGTTGGTTGTTGTATGTGACGTGTTGTTGTTGGGTTGCATCGAATGCACTGATCAACCGTGGCAATACTTTCCAGGTGCACCGATAAAATTCAGCACCATATTGGTTTTTTGCTTTGGCGCAAGGAATTGCATAGGGCAGCCCCTCCATTGTTACCTCACTCGGAAACATTGGTGAGTAAGTATAACCATAGTCCACTGCTGCATTTGCTAATGTGCCAAATACAAGAATGGGTAGTGCTACTACCAAATTGCGAATGAGTTGTGTCATGGGAAGTCCTTTTTAAGTGTTGGGCTGGCTTCGGTCTGTGGAGGAATTCAGTTGGGTTTGTAGTTGACGGTTATTTTTTTATTTACAAAGTCCTTTATTATTTCGTAATCAGGGTTGTAGGTGGCCAGCTTATGAGCCGTGATCGTAGCTGCTGAGATAGCTAGTAGCGGTAGCGTTGATATGGACGCAACTGCTCCAAATACCCCCAGCACTCCACCTTTGGCTACCACGCCTTTTAAGTCGCTACTGACGCGACACTTAAGTCCAAGGCTCTCTATCTTTTTCTCAACTTTCAGTACGCTCTTCATGAACTGACCTCGCAAACCTACAATCACGAAAGATGCTTTGGCTCGCAGAAGAATATCTATTTCAGCTTCGTTTAGGCCATTAACTGTCTTGAGTGGCATGTTTAAAGTTCTCTTTGCTGAGCGTAGGAGGTGACTCTCACGCTGAGGTAGCGTGATGCCTTGTATTTGCAAAAGGGTCGTAAATACCGTGGCCGTTAAAGCATCATAGCGCGACGATTTCCGCCATGGCAAGAATCTCTGCGACTCACGATAAAGACGGCGACCTGGTACAGCTTGGTGCGGCGGTACGCGCACGACGGCTAGGGCATACGCTGTCGCAAGAAGCCTTGGCGGATGCTGCCGGGATTGACCGTTCTCACATGGGGAAAATAGAGCGAGGGGAGAGGAACGTTACCTTTCTGAACATCCTCCGGATTGCTCATGCTTTGCACTGCAAACCTTCAGACTTGTTCATCGACGCAGGGCTATGACTTGCAACTGATCAGCGGCTTGTTACAAGGCCGTTCTTAATTCCTATATCAGCCCATCTTTTGCATCACTCACTCGGGTGGGGGAAACTTGTATTGTTATGGTGCTCCCATCGGACATAAAGCGCCCAGCCAGCAGGAACTGACTGGGCGGTGTTTACCAAATGGATCAGGCCGCGAGACGCAGAGCCGCATCCAGCGCCCTCTGTTTAATAACGGCACCTTGTCCAAACCATGCTGAGTCCATCCGATACTCAGCACTCCTTGCTCGGCGCTCATGGTCGACATATTCGGTCACGGCGTTGAGCAGTCCCCATGCGGTACCTTTAGCAGACTGCAAGGTTGAGCCTCTGCCTTGTCCTTCATAGAGGCTTTGTACTTTGCGTAGTGCTCGTTCGTTCGGTAGCACTTCAGGAATGGGGCTGTTAGCAGGGGTGTCGCACAGCACGCTGAGGAAGAAGCTCATCGCTTCCGGCCACTGCACTCTGCGCTTTGCAAGCATGTGCATTCGGTGCATGAATTCGTCCCACTGCGAGACCGCGATTCCCAACTGCTTCTTTACCGCATGCGGATCAAACCGAGTGCTGTGCGGAACCTTGATGGCGCGGCTTGCCCCATCCAGGGCGATAGTCAGTGTGTTGTTGCAGACGACTCGAACGGTGGTGGGTGTGGCGGTGGTAGCTAACGTACCGTCGCACGAGGTTGCCAGTAGCAGATAACCATTCACTTCATCATTACCCGCCAGCGCGGCGGTTTGTCCTGTCCGTGCCAACGCCCAGAACTTACGACCTCCTTTCAACACTCCCGCAGTTTCCAACTCATACCCGGAGACCTCAGTGAGATCGCGGTAAAATTCCAGCACATCGCGAGGCTGCACTATTTGGTAGCGCTGTGAGACTACTGAAAGCGCTGCTTTGGTGTCAGAACGGTACAGAACCTTCTGTTCTGGGAATGTATAAATTGATCCCAGGTTACCTACCGTGTTGGCCTTGAAATGGACGGGGCTGTCTTCTATGCGCCAGTTCATACCGGCTTCTTTCTGCCAGACCTCAATAGGTTGTTTAGGTGAAAGCGCGGAGCCGAGGCCATGCCACGGTGCCTGCCCGACATAGGCCATTTGTTCAACATAGTGAGCCATTGGTTTTCTCTCGTTCGATAGGCACACGGCAGCGCTGCTGAGATATCAGCAGGGAGGCGTGCACAAGTGATTTAGTTGTCAGTCTTCTTGAGATGCTTCGAATGTGCGTTGAATTGGTCGGGGTGTTGTGGGTAAGTGCATACGGAAAGAACAATTACATTGGTTGCATTGGTAGGCGTCGAAGACATAGTGATCAATCACTGTTCCTATCTTCGCTCCTGCAATACATCCTGCTGCGCCACTGACAAATGCCGCTGTAATAGCTGAGGCTAACCGCCCGATTGTGGTGGTGAGCCCACCAGTTGGGCTACTGGTTATCAAAACGATGCTGGCGCCGATAGACGTGGCGGACAATCCTCTGAGCACACCGCTCACACCGCCGATGGCGGCACCTGTTTTCTTAGCTATGGCTTGCTTTGCCACGGCTGACGAGCCGCAGCTTGGACATCTATTCATTTTTTCAGCTCCCAGGTTGCTGGATATGTCAAAGACTATTGATGCCTCCTTAGTGTCATGTACGGCTAAAATTGTTTCGAATTGAGTCATGGTGTCAGCAAAGAGAGCCAAAGTTAGTTCCCCGCGAAAGAGGAACCAACATTTCAGAGCTGGGAACCAACTTTCTGCACTGGAAGGTTGGCTTGTGCATGCGTCCGTCCGTGTCATGGTCGTCAGTTGGAGTTCTGGTTTGTCCCCTGGGAATTTTTTACTGGGTGTTAAGTCGAGTGAGTGCGGGCAGAAGATCTTTTACCGTTGGGTTTCATTACAACCCGAGGTATCTACCATGCAGCAAGCTTCGGCAGTGCATCCAAGTGTTATCAGGCTCAAACAGCTCTCAGTTAGGGTGGGGCTGTCGCGATCAACCATTTATGATCGGATCAACCCAAGGTCTTCGCGATATGACGCAACGTCTCCTAAGCCTTTTAAATTGGGCAGCTTTGCTGTGGGATGGCTGGAGGAAGACGTTAATGCTTGGCTACATCGGTGCGCTAGTTCGTCCTGTGTTGGGGCTAATCCGAACTAGACACAAGCACTAACTTTCATTTTTCAGTTTGTAAATATCCCCGGCGCGCGTTGGTGTTGTTTATCTAATTCGTTGGTGTGACCGTTGCAAACAGAGAGCTTGAATATTGGTATCTATGTTATATCTAGAATAATATCTCTAGTATCTATATTTAATGTCTATACCTAATACCCGTCTCCCATGCACTCCGTGATAGAGCATTGGTGTGCATGGGCAGTATGCGGCGACGCGTACAGTAGTGGCTAAAGTAGAAGTTGCAATATGTATTGTTAGTTGAGTGCTCTATGTGAGAGATGATTAGAGTGCCTGCCCACATAAGGTGAGTGTATGAGGTTTGATGAAGAATTAGAGTTCTATTTTGAACATGAGTCGTACATGTATGCGGACATCAACGGTGAGACGGTTGAGCAGTATACCGATCAAGTGTTGCTGGCGAGTGATATCCGTTTGATTGTCGACGTGACGGCGCGCCTGAAGGCCTTTGAGAAGGGGTTGTTTCTGCCTCGTACAATGGCAATGTCTAAGCAGAAGAAGGTCAGAGTGTTGGAGCAGGACTGTCTAAGCTTGCTAAAGGTAGACTTTGGGATGATCAAAGAGGTTTATCCCTATCATGAGTTTAATCCGCTGCTGAGAGTTTTTATGAAGTACTTTGTCGGGGTAGAACTAAGGACGGATGTGTATAAGGTCGAGTTGCTTCAATCTGATGAGTTGTCCCTGCTCCATGACTTGACCGAAAAGGTTAAGCAGGAAATCCGTGGGGTGGAGTTCCAAAAGGTTTTGAAAGGGTTTAGTCGGCCTGCCAATAAAAATTATAAAAGTCTGGTTGACTATAACGAAGCGTTGTTCGTGCGTTATGCCAGGATGCTAGTGATTCGTGTCGATTTTACCTATAGGAGCCAGTACTGTGTTCCTCGCGGAGATGTGGCCATCACCCATGCCGAAGCCAAAAGACATCGTAAAGCCTTACTGAAATATCTCAGGGGCCCTAAGTCACCGGGTGTCGTAGGGTATGCGTGGAAACTGGAGTATGGCCTTGATAAATCCTACCACTATCACTTTTTGTTGTTTTTGAATGGAGTTGATCATCGGGAAGATATCGTCATCGCCAAGATTCTGGGGGAATACTGGGTGGACAAAGTGACTGAAGGCAAAGGGATTTATTACAACTGCAACAAAAACAAGGCAGTGTTTGAAAAGAAAGGGATCTTAGGGGTTGGCATGATCAGTCATCATCAAACCAGTCTGCGGGCGGGGTTAAGCCTTGTTGCGGCATATTTGACTAAACCGGATTACTTTATCCGAATGATTGCACCTGACGGAGGCAGGTGCTTCGGGAAAGGAGGAAAGGCATCTCCCAAGGAAACAAAGCGAGGTAGGCCCAGAAAGCAGCCTGAGGCACTACCAAGTGATTAGCTTAATCATTGCCTAGGAATGCAGCCCTGCATGCAGAGCCGTCTTTCTTCATCCAATCTGTCATGAGGTTGGCAAGGTGTGAAGGGGTAAGATGCATGCTCGCACTTTTATTTAATTTTACGGCTTCATCGTAAAGGTAGTTCGCAGCGTCTCGCTCTTTCTTCCAACCCCCTTCCGGTCGATGCGAACTGATTAAAGCCGCCATTTTGTTCTGATTCTCTTGGCTGTTCTTTGATCGCCCGCGAGCCCCTTCATTAATTCGGGGCTGGACCAGTCCACTTGCATATCCCTCGAAGTAGCTAGCGTGACAGATAAGCTTGAAAGCGCTAGCCATTAAATTTTGACGGTATTCGGCTTCGGACAGCAGGAGATAGGTGAGAGCGATTAAGGTGTTCTTTCGTTCATGGGTGATATGCGAAGATGAGTTACTTATCACCCATTGAGATGTCTTCTGGTCTTTGTGTTTGTCTCCAGTTTGTATTTTAGTTGTTATGGTGCTTTTAATGTGGTCGTAGTCGTCGTGAAGGGCGTAAGTCACCAAGTATTTCAAAGAATCTTCTATTCGAAGTCTTTCGTTCTTCCAGTTTGTGCGTAGCGCCTCTGTTAGACACTCTAATTCATGCAGGGCTTCAGCTTGAGGTTGCGGCAAGTTGGTCATTTCGATTCCTTCGGCATACAGGCTTGATAACCTAAACACTCAGACTTCGAGATTGTTATTGAGCGTTGGTTTGAGAAAAGTCGCCCAGTCCTTCATGAGCAGTCGGCGTTTATCGAGAAAGTCCGAACGCGAATAAGCCCCTTCAGTCTGGTCGCGTTCATCATGCGCCAGAGCCATCTCGCAAACCTCACGAGGGTAGTGGGTACATTCCCCAGCCCAGTCTCTAAATGATGAACGAAAGCCGTGTCGTGTGATGTGTTCGTATTTCATGCCGTGTAGGAGCGTTCGTATGGCGTTTGCGTGCATGACCCCTGACTTGCCCTGGCCTGGAAATAGAAACGGGCTATCACTTCGCTCAAAGCTCTTCACCAGCGTCACGACTTCTTCAGCAAGTGGAATTACGAATGCTACCCGCATCTTCATCCGCTCGTCTGGCAGCGACCAAGTACCAGCTTCCAAATCAAACTCGTCCCAACGAGCGAACCTCACCATGTGAGCGCGGGCGCTGGTCATGATCAGCAATTGAGCTGCAAGGGAGGCCGGTGCCGTGTTTGTACTGAGCTTTGTCATCAGAGCTGGCACGTCCTGCCACCGCAAGGCTTCGAAGTGCTCGCGTTTGCGAGCCTTCTTCTTTTCAGCACGACTTAGCAGATTCTCTAAGTGACCACGCCACCGTGCAGGGTTCTCACCTTCTCGCAGGTTGTGTGACTTGGCTGCATCCAGAACTTGTTCAATCTGGCCACGTACCTCGTCAGCGGTTCTGGTTTTGGTGGCCCAAATGGGTTGCAGCACCTTGAGCACCTGAGGCGTACCTATCTCATCGGCAGACAACTTGCCGATATGGTCAAACGCATACAGCTCCAGCTTGCGCAGCCAGCCTTTGCGCCATTTCTCTGACCAGGTGCCCCCGTGGGCATCACAGTATTCTTTCGCGAGCGTCTCGAACTTCAGCTGTTTAGCCTCGCTGGATCGCTGTGCTTCGCGTTGGGCTGCGCGTTCGATGTCGCGAACGGCTAACGGATCTACACCGTCGCTCACTTGAGTGCGTTTGGCGCTGGCGGCGAGCCTAGCCTTTTTGAGAGTCACTTCAGGGAATGAGCCCAAGCCCATCTCTCTACGGCGACCTGCCAGTTGGAAGCGAAGTGTCCAGGATTTGCTTCCGCTAGGTTTGACTTCCAACCGTAGGCCATCACCATCTTCATAGGTGCCAGGTTCGGTCAGGTTTTCGACTTGTTTCGGATTCAGCTTAGCCATTAGATTTCCCCTGTCGTCCCTTTTGTCCCCCCACCTGACCCCCCACTTCATCGTCGGATGAGGTCAAATGGCGTTGAACGCCATCGGACAGAGGAATGCCTGAAACCCCCGGAATAGCTAAGCTATCAGGAAGATTCTTGGATGGGATAGGATTATTTCGGACAATTAAAAAGCCGGCTTGTGGCCGGCTTTCTTGGTATTTAAATCAAACGCTAAATGCCCTTGTCTCAATTACCGCCAACACATCCCGTACATCTTGCATCAACAACCTGGTGGTGTTGGTCACGGTGCCAAGGTCCTTATCGCTCGCATCACGCAACGTAGCGCAGGCCATCAGATTCAGATAATCGAGTGCAGTCACCAACCGCTCACTCGCACACGCATGCAGATCCATCAACGGCGCCTGGCTGTCAACAAACAGCACCGGCCCATCGCTGGCGATTGGGGTCATGGGAATAAATCGTTCGGATAGATCTTGAGTATTCATGGTGTCGTTTCTTCCAAGAAAATGAAAAATCGCCACCTGTTGCTGCGAATCAACTGGGTGGCAGCTGTACGCGGGTTCGCAGACCGAGGAAAGAAACAAACCCGGCAGACCCGAAGGTCTCCCACGCACAGCTGCCATAAACGAAACGCAGGCGAAGTTTGCCTGAGTTGGCAGTGACTGTGTTGCTTGAATCTTTCTGTTGGGCTGCGAAACCCTGCCGCTGACAAAATTCAGCGGACGAGAAAACTATAGGGACGGGGCAGGTCCGGGACAATGGCGCTTCTGTAGGAACGGTCTCTATTGCTAGTAAGGACCGGCTGAACTCTCCGGGGAATTCATATCCGCTGTGCCTGACACATAGCTTTATAGGCCTTTCAGCTTGGTGATCAGCAGCAGATTGTGGCCCCCCGGTAATTGTCCAACAGCCTGTTGGACCATTTCAGATTCGGGCCAGTCCTCGGCAAAGCCATCTGACCTCCAGTCGATTTTGCTATCCTGCGCCCCCTTTTCCCCACCGCAAGGAGCGCAGGCATGACCCAGCCCATTGGCAGCAGTCCACAAACAAGGGCTGGCCAACAGCGTCACCTGCAACACCTCCTGTTCCGGCTGACTGCCGCACTCTTGCTAGGCCTCGGGCTCCTCACCCCAACCGCCCAAGCCAACCCCACCACCACCTACCGCGGCACCCTCGGCTCCACTCCGGTTGAACTGGCGCTCACCTACGACTCCCAATACGGCGGCGGTATGTCCGGCTACTGGTTCTCCGAATCCGAGCGCCTGCCCATGGCGTTGGAATCCACGCCTTTCCATCCCGGCTCCGCGCTCTTGATCAACATCATGGACAACCCGACTCTGCCGGCGACGGCGGTGTCGTTGCAGCCGTTCGCCGAGGGGGCGCAGGCGTTGCAGGGCAGTCTGGTGGATCTGCGCACGGGCACGCAGCAGCCGTTGCAGTTGCAGCGGGTGACGCGTTTTGGTGACAGTCAGCTGGGCGCTTTTGAGGGGGAGTTGCTGCAGCCGGTGTTCGATCGGGATTTCTATTTCAGTGTGCATGCCGCGCGCAAGGCCGGGGAGGAGGTGGCGCGGGTGGACAGTATTCGGGTGATGAGCCGCACCACCGGGCGGCGGGTGCAGGAGATCAGTGGGCAGTGGTGCCTGTCGCCGGTCGGTACCAGGACGCTGACCTTCGGGCATTTCCAGGCCGAGGCGCGGATTGATTTTCAGGCCCAGGGCTATCGCCTGGCGGAGTCGGATGGCCGGCTGTGGTGCTCGCCCACTCAGTACTACCTGTACAACCGTGAGCGCCGGGAATACTTGCGCCATCCGCAGTTGGAGCAGTTCGCGGTGGAGGGGGATCTGCGCTTTTCCCCCGGTGGCCAGATGGAGTTCAGCAAGCAGGACTTCATCAATTACGACCAGCGCACTCGGCGTTGGGATTATTACCGGGTGATCAGCCCTGATCGGCTGGAATATCTGTCGTCGGGCGAGGAGCGTTTCTGATGCGTGGGTTTGATGTTGCTCGGGGGCTGGCGGTGCTGGTGTTGGCGCTGTGGCTGTTGCCGGCGCAGGCGTCCCACGGGGTGTATGAGGGCACGGTGGGCAAGCAGGCGGTTGTCTTGACCCTGGGCAGCCAGAATGCGGTCTACCAGGGCACCTATGCCTATCAGCGCTATCGCACGCCGATCCGCCTCAAGCCAACCTTCAGCTACAGCAACAAGACGCTGGCCATGGATGAGCTGGACGAGCAGGGCTTGCCGGTGGCGCGTCTGCAGTTCAATGACTTGCTGAACTCCCGCCAGCAGGAGCAGGTGCGCGGCACCTGGACCAGTTATCGCACGGGCAAGACCTTGCCCATTGCGCTGAAGCTGGTGGGCCTGGTGGATTCGGATCGCTCGTGGCCGCAGCCGATCACCACGCTGTTGCAGAGTGCTTCCACCAAACGCTGGTATTTCCAGGTGCCGATGCCGGGCAATGATCAGCGGATCACGACGCTGGAGGTGATGGACAAGGCCAGTGGCAAGTTGCTGCAGAGCCTGGCGGTTGCGGCGCCGGGGTGTCGCAACCTGGGGGTGGATACCTTGCAGGTGCAGGCTGAGGGGGAGCAACTGCGGATTGGCTTTCAGGACTGCACGTTGCCGGGGTTTGCGTGGAATGCGGGCAGTGGGCGTTTTGAGCCGTTGCCCTGAGGCAGGGGATGGAAGCGCTGGGTAGCAGGACAAGGGTCAGGTGTTGAACGTGGAAACTGTGGAGCCCCGTATGGACGACAAGCAATCCCCTGTGCTGATTCAGGTGTACATGGCCGATGACGATGGCGCCGTTCGCGAGGAACTGCTGGCGCGGCGCATCGATGAGCATATCTACGAGTTGCTCTCCTCACCGGGGCTGGCGCAGAACCTGGCGCGGGGCGATATCGTTTCCATCCGCAATCCCGATGCGCCGGCGCAAGTGCTGAAGCGGGGCGGGAATTTCTGCATTCAGATCTATGCCGACTACATTGATCCGGCGGTGATCTCGGTACTCGAAAGCGATGTCATTCGTGAGCTGAATGGGACTCTGGATGGGGTGTGCGGGGGGACGCTGGCGTTGGCGGTCCCTGCAAAAAACGGGATGGAGAACATCAACAGGTTTTTCGATGGTTTCCGCGAGCAAACCGGGATCCAGTGGTACTACGCCAATGTCTATAAAAACCTCGATGACGATGAGGACGAGACGCTGTTGAGCTGGTGGCTTGACTGATTCAGGTGCTCGGCGATGGTGTTATTTGTGCCGGCGAGGGCGGTCTTGTGGGCGCCTTCGCCGGCAAGCCGGCTCCTACAGGGGGGCGCGTCAGGCAGTTTGTAGTCGTGCCGTCTTGCGTACGTGGTTGACCATCAAGCCCAGCCCGCCGCCGATCAGCAGGATGGCCGCCATGAAGTACATTGCGGTCTGGGTGTTTCCCGTTACCTGGGTCAGCCAGCCCACCACGATAGTGCTGAAGAACCCCGCCACATTGCCCAGGGTGTTGATCAATGCCACGCCCGCCGCGGCGGCCGCGCCGCCCACTACGGCGGTGGGCAAGCCCCAGAACACCGGCAGGCTGCTGATCATGGCGGCGGTGCCAACGATCAGGCCGAACATGGCCAGTATCAGGTTGTCACCAAAGAAGGTGCCAAACGCCACGCCTAGCGCACCAATCCCCGCGCAGACCGCCAGGTGCCAGCGGTACTCGCCGTGGCGGTCCGAGCTGCGACCCACGATGACCATGGCCACCGCTGCGGCGGCGTAGGGCAGGGCGGTGAGGGCGCCGATGGCCCAGGGCTGTTGCACGCCGCTGTTGCGGATGATGGTGGGCAGCCAGAAGCTGATGACGTATTGGCCCAGCACCAGGCAGAAGTACACCGCGCCCAGCAGCCAGATCTGTGGGTTGAGCAGGCCGTCGCGCAGGCGGTGGCTCTGTTTGTTGGCAGCTTCGCGGTCGATGGCGGCCTGCATGCCGTGGCGTTCTTCCGGGGTGAGCCAGTGGGCGTCGGCGATGCGGTCGCGCAGGAGGAAGAACACCGCGGCACCGAGGGCCACGGCGGGCAGGCCTTCGATGACGAACAGCCATTGCCAGCCGGCATAGCCGGAGACGCCGTTGAGGTGTTGCAGGATCAGCCCGGAGATCAGTGAGCCGAACAGGCTGGAAATCGGCAGGGCCATGATGAACAGGGCGGTCATCACCCCGCGGCGCTGGCTGGGGAACCAGGTGGTGAGGTAGAAGATGATGCCGGGGAAGAAGCCGGCTTCGGCAATGCCGATCAGCAGCCGCAACACGTAGAAGGTCAGTGGCGTTTCGATGAACATCATGGCCGCCGACAGCAGGCCCCAGGTGACCATGATCCGCGCGATCCAGCGCCGCGCGCCGAAGCGGTGCAGGGCGATGTTGCTGGGGATCTCGAACAGCAGGTAGCCGACGAAGAAGATCCCGGCGCCGAGGCCGTACACCGCTTCGCTGAACTTGAGGTCGTCGAGCATCTGCAGCTTGGCGAAGCCGACGTTGACCCGGTCCAGGTAGGCCACCAGGTAACACAAAATCAGCAGCGGGATGATGCGCCAGGCGGTCTTGCGGTAGGCCGAGTGCAGGGCTGCGTCGTCGAGAGCCGCAGGTGGCGGGGAAGGTCGGTGCATGGCTAGCCTCTTTATTCTTGTTGTCGAAGCAATGGGTGAAACAGCGGTTCAGGCCTCGGGTAGCAGGCGGGTGGCGGGCCATTCGCCGGAGCGGCTCATGTCGCGCACCACCTGGGCGATCAGGTGGGCGATGGCGCTGCGCAGGTTGCTGCCGGGCAGGGCTTCGCAGACGCAGATGCCCAGGGTGCGAAAGACTTCCCGGGGGTGAATGGCGTGGGCCACCAGCCGGCCTTCGGCGACTTCGCGCAGGGCCAGGTTCAGCGGCATGATGCTGGGGCCGATGCCGGCCTCCACGGCGCTCTTGAGGATGTGCACCGAGTTGACCTCCATGGCCACTTGGGCCGGTGGCAAGTGCAGGCGTTCCAGGGCCTGGTCGACGCAGGCCCGGGTGCTGTGGCTGTGGGCGCGGCTGGGAAACACCAGCGGTCGGGCCACGGCTTCGGCCAGGGTGACGCTGCCCGGTGGCGGGGCGTGGCGGTCGTCGGCGCGGTGGATCAGGTAGAAGTCTTCTTCCAGCAGCGGGCTGAAGCTGACTTGCGGCGGCAGGCCGATGGGGGTGAATAGGGCAATGTCGACCCGGCCCCGCACCAGTTGGTCCACCAGGTTGCCGGTGAGCTCTTCATTGAGGTGCAGTTCGACCTTGGGGTAGGTGCGGGCCACGGCCTGGATCAGCGGCAGGGCCACGGTGCTGGCCACGCTCTGGGGCAGGGCGACGACGATGGAGCCGCTTAGGGCGCCGGGTTCGCTGCTGATTGCAGCGCGGGCGTCCTGCAGGTGCTTGAGCAGGCCCTGGGCGTATTCGTAGAACAGTTTGCCGGCGTCGTTGACGCGGATGCCGCTGTTGCTGCGATGAAAGAGCTGCGCGCCGAGGTCGGCTTCCAGGGCCGACATCTGCTTGCTCAGGGCCGATTGCGCCACGTGCACTTCCCGGGCGGCGCGGGACAGGCTGCCGGCATCGACCACGGCGACGAAGTATTTCAGCTGGCGGATTTCCATGCTGGCTCCTTGGCGGGCCGCTGCCTTAGTCGACGGCCGGGCCGCGGGGGAAGATCTTGCCCGGGTTCATCAGTTGTTGCGGGTCGAGGGCGACCTTGATCGCCGCCATCACGTCCACCGCGTTCTGCCCGTGCTCCAGGCTCATATAGGCCTGCTTGGTCAGGCCGACGCCGTGCTCGCCGGTGCAGGAACCCTGCAGGGCGATGGCCCGTTCCGCCAGGCGCTGGGCCACGCCGTCGGCGCGCTGCACTTCCTCGGGGTCGTCGGGGTTGACCAGGATCACCGCATGGAAATTGCCGTCGCCGACATGGCCGAAAATCGGCGCCAGCAAGCCTTGCTGCTGCAGGTCGGCGGCGGTGGCTTCGATGCATTCGGCCAGGCGTGAGATCGGCACCACGGCGTCGGTGGTCAGGGCGCGGCAGCCGGGGCGCAGGGCCACGGCGGCGAAGTAGCCGTCGTGCCGCGCCTGCCACAGGCGGCTGCGGTCTTCAGGGTGCACGGCCCATTCGAAGTCCTGGCCGCCGTGTTCATCGGCCAGCAGGCGGATGGTTTCCACCTGTTCCTGGACCGAGGATTGCGAGCCGTGCAGCTCGAAGAACAGCGACGGCGCCTCGTTCAATCGGGTTTTGCTGTAGGCGTTCAGGGCACGCACGGTGAGGGCGTCAATCAGTTCGATACGGGCGATCGGCACCCCCAGCTGGATGGCCTGGATCACCGTTTGCACCGCTTGGTCGACGCTGGGGAAGTTGCACACCGCGGCGGAAATGGCTTCGGGAATCGGGTGCAGTTTCACCGTCAGCTCGGCCACTGTGGCCAGGGTGCCGCCGGAGCCTACCAGCAGGTGGGTGAGGTCATAACCCGAGGAGGATTTGCGCGCCCGACCGCCGGTGTGCAGCACTCGGCCATCGGCCAGCACTGCGGTCAGGGCTAGGACGTTTTCGCGCATGGTGCCGTAGCGCACGGCGTTGGTGCCCGAGGCCCGGGTCGCCGCCATTCCGCCCAGGGAGGCGTCGGCGCCGGGGTCGATGGGGAAGAACAGGCCGGTACCGTGCAGCGCAGCGTTGAGCTGCTTGCGGGTTACCCCGGGTTGCACGGTGACGTCCATGTCGTCGACGCGGATTTCCAGAATCTGGTTCATCGCCGACACATCGATGCACACCCCGCCGTGCACCGCATGCAGCCAGCCTTCCAGGGAACTGCCGCTGCCGTAGGGAATGATCGGCACCCGATGGCGATGGCAGGCCTGCTGCACGGCGATGATTTCGTCGAGGTGATTGACGAAGGCCACCCCTTGCGGCGGCAGCGGATCGAGGGCAGAGATGTCCCGGCCATGGTGCTCGCGAACGCTGGCGGAGGTGCTGAAGCGTTGGCCCAGCAGAGTGGTCAGTTCATCCACCAGGGCGACGGGCAGGGGCTGGAGTCGGGCGATATCGGGGGCAGGGGGCAGCATCAGGCAATCTCCGGTTTGTTGTTCGCACCGCACGGAAGGTCAGGCCGGGGTGGGGAGGGAGTTGCCCATATCGTAACTGCATACGCAGAGGGTGGGTCGTGCAGATTGGAGATGGCGCTATCGCGGGGGCAGATGGCGGCAGGTCTCTGCAGGTGCTGGCTTGCCAGCGAAGGGGCCCCCGAGATCGCCTTCGCCGGCAAGCCGGCTTCTACAGGGCGGTGCAGAAGCGTTCGATGGCGTCGCAGGCGCGCTGCAGCGCTGGGTCATCCAGGGCGTAGGCAATGCGCAGGTAGGGCCCCAGGCCAAAGGCGCTGCCCTGGACCACGGCCACATCGGCTTCCTCCAGCAGGGCATGGGCCAGGTCTTCATCACTGTTCAGCAGCCGGCCGCCGGGGGAGGTGCGGCCGAGCAAGCCGGCGCAGCAGACAAACACGTAGAAGGCCCCGGCCGGCACTGCGCATTTGAGCCCGGGAATGGCGTTCAAGCGCGCCACCATCCAGTCCCGTCGTCGCTGGAATACCTCTCGGCTGTGCAGGATAAAGTCTTTGGGCCCGTTCAACGCCGCCACCGCGGCCTGCTGGGAAATGGCGCAAGCCCCGGAGGTCTGCTGGCCCTGGAGTTTTTCCATGGCCGCCAGCAGCCAGCGCGGCCCGGTGGCAAAACCGATGCGCCAGCCGGTCATGGCGTAGGCCTTGGAGACGCCGTTCATGGTCAGGGTGCGCGGTGCCAGGCGCGGCTCCACCTGGGCCAGGGTGTGGAAGGCCTGGCCATCGAAGATCAGGTGTTCATAAATGTCGTCCGCCAGGATCAGCACCTGGGGATGCTTGAGCAGCACCTCGGCCAGGGCCTGCAACTCTTCGCGGCGGTACACCGCGCCGCTGGGGTTGGACGGTGAGTTGAGGATCAGCCAGCGGGTCTGCGGGGTGATGGCGGCTTGCAGGGCGGCCGGCGTCAACTTGAAGCCGCTGCCGGCCTCGCAGCGGATGATCCGCGAGGTGGCGCCGCACAGCTGGACCATCTCCGGGTAGCTGACCCAATAGGGCGCCGGCACCAGCACTTCATCGCCCTCATCGAGGGTGGCGGCCAGGGCGTTGTAGATCACCTGCTTGCCGCCGTTGCACACCAGGGTGTCCTGCCACTCCACTTCCAGGCCGTTTTCCCGGCGGAACTTGGCCGCCACCGCTTCGCGCAGGGTGCGGCTGCCGGCCACCTGGGTGTAGCGGGTGTGGCCATGCTCGATGGCCTGGATGCCGGCCTGGCGCACGTGGGGCGGGGTGTCGAAATCCGGCTCGCCGGCGCACAGCGAGATGACCCTGGCCCCCGCGGCGCGGCGTTCGGCCACCCGGTCGATGATGCGGTAGGTGGCTGAAGGCTGGGTGGCGGCCAGGCGCTGGTTGAGGCGTTGCTGGTCTGTGTTCATGCCGGTGTTCTCCAGGCCGTCAGTTGCATCAGTTCCAGGGTCGAATGGCCCTGCTTCAGGGCCTGCATCATCTGCGCTTCCTTTTGCGCTCGGGCTTCGCCCTCGGCCAGGGTGCGGGCGATATGAGCCTGGGGAATGATGATCACCCCGTCATCATCGGCCACCACCAGGTCGCCCTGGGCCACGGCGGCGCCGTTGAAGTTGAAGGGTTGGCCGACCGAGGGCGCGCTGGCCTTGACCGTGCCCTGCACTGAAACGCCTCGGGCGAATACCGGGAAGCCCCGGGCCCTGAGCGCCGCCACATCACGTACGCCACCGTCGATCACCAGGCCCTCCACGCCGGCGGCCTCGGCGGCCACGGTCAGCACTTCGCCCCAGTAACCGGCGATGAAATTGCCGGTGGCCACCACCAGCACGCTGCCCCGGGGCGCCCGCTCCATGGCCAGGTGCAGCGCCAGGTTGTCGCCGGGGGAGCACTGCAACGGGAAGGCCGGGGCGGCGATGAAGGCGCCGTCCCAGATCGGGCGAATTCGGCTGTCCACGGCGCAGGGCAGGCCGCTGGCTTCATACAGGGTCGAGCTGCCCAGGCGCTTGGCCTGGGCCTTGAGGTCGTTGAACATGCTCAGGATTTCCTCTGCAACTGGTGATAGCCCAGGGTTTCCCGGGCTTGCTTGAGTGTCTGGCCCTGGTCGAGCAGGGCGCGGATATCGGCTTCCACCGCTTCGATCCGGCGGGCGCAGGCGGCCACTTCCCGGGCGTGCTCGCGGGGCACCACCACCACGCCATTGGCGTCGGCCACTACGATGTCCCGGGGGCAGACCCGGGCGCCGCCGATGGAGACCGGCTGGTTCAAGGCCTGCACTTGCACCCGGTCCTTGCCGGTGCGCATATAGCGGCCCTTGCTGAACACCGGGTAGCCATCGCCCAGCGCCTTGCCGACATCACGGCAGACGCCGTCGATCACCGTGGCGGCGATACCCTTGCGCCCGGCGTACTGGGTCATGATGTCGCCCCACACGGTGCAGTCGCTGCGGCCGCCGTTGTCGATCACCAGCACGTCCCCGGGCGCCACGTCGTCGATAAAGTCGCCCACGGTGCCCGGTGGCACGCTGGCGCTGACGTACTGCACGGTAAAGGCCGGGCCCACCAGCGTCTGTCGGTAGTTGTCCAGGGGCATCAGGCCCAGGCATTGGCCCGGCAGGCCGAGCTTGTCCAGGGCATCGGAAACTCCGGGGGTGTCGAGGCCGGCGAACAGCGCCACCAGTTCCTGGTCCTGGCTGTTCATCGGGCCGGCTCCTGCTGGATGGCGTCGAAGTGGCTGTCGTGCATCACCTCGGCCACCGAGCGGCCGCTGCGCACGGCGGCGACCATGGCGTCCTGGCGCCGAGTGATGCGTTCCGCCAGCTCCAGCACTTGTTCGACATGCTCTGCGGCGACGAACACCGTGCCGCAGTTGTCGGCGATCACGTAGTCGTCTTCATTGACCCAGGTGCCCGCGACCTCGATGGCCACGGCGCTGGCCAGCTGCACCACCCGGTTGCGGGCGCTGATCATGGTCACGCCACGGCCGTAGACCGGGTAACCGATGGCCGCGCTACCGTCGATGTCGCGGCTGTAGCCGTCGATCACCGTGCCGCGAACCTGTTTGGCGCTCGCGGCATTGGCCAGGATGTCGCCCCAGCAGGAAATGCCCTCCAGGCCTCCGGCAATCACCAGCACCCGGTCAGTGCTGCAAATCTGCTCCACCACCGGGGTAATCAGGTGCGCCGTGGGCTGCTGGTCGGTCTTGGGCCCGAGCAGTACGGTGCTGGCGCGGCCGACGATTTTTTCGCAGTTCCACAAGGGCCGCAGGCCCAGGGTGGCGCCGGGCAGGGCGAGGAAGTCGAGGGCGTCGGAGACGGTGTTGCTGTCCAGTGCGGCAAGGCGCTGGAGAGGATCGGCACTGGGCATGGGTGGCTCCCGTGGTGAAGGAGGTGCCAGTGTCGAGGCTGGGCCTTGATAGGTATATTACGAATCGCAGAAGCCTTTCATACGTTCAACCTATGGAATTTCCATGATCAATTTCCGCCTGATTCGCCACCTCTGGCTGTTCCTCGCGGTGGCCGAAGAACAGAATTTCAGCCGCGCCGCCAAGCGCCTGGGCATGTCCCAACCGCCGCTGACCGAGCAGATCCAGGTGCTGGAGCACGCCCTCAAGGTCAAGCTGTTTGACCGCTCGCGCCGTGGCGCGCAGCTGACCCCGGTGGGGGCGGCGATCCTGCCGGCGGTGCGCAAGTTCGCCGAGCAACTGGAGCGCCTGGAGCTGGCGGTGCACGAGGCGGTGGCGGGGCAGACCGGGCTCTTGACCATCGGCGCCATCACCAGCGCCATGCTCGATGTGCTGCCGCCGCTGATCGAACAGCTCAAGGCCGATTACCCGCAGTTGACGGTGTCGGTGCGCGAGATCGACAGCGTCGAGGCGATTCCGGCCCTGGAGGCCGGCGATATCGACCTGGCCTTCGCCCGCCTGGAAGGCGACCTGGGGGCCAGCGTGCGTTCGCTGCCCTTGACCGAGGACCGCCTGGCGGTGGCTTTGCCCGCCGATCACCCGCTGGCCTCGCGTTCGCGCATCAGCCTGTCGAGCCTGGCCAACGAGCCGCTGGTGATGTTTTCCCGGCGGGTCAGCCCGGTGTATTTCGACAACCTGATCGCCACCTGCCGCGACAGCGGTTTCTCGCCCCGGGTGCTGCATGAAGTGCGTTCGGTGGCCTCGCAGATCGCCTTTGTCAGCTGCGGCCAGGGCATTGCCCTGGTGCCGGCCTCGCTGAAGACCGTGGCGCCGGACAACGTGGTGCTGCGGCCTCTGAGCCAACGGCTGAACGTGGTGACCACCGCCATGGCCTGGAATTCGACCCGGGCCAATCCCCTGGTGCAGGCGCTGGTGGCGCAGTTCCAGGGCGCCAACTGAGTGGCGGGGTTTTATAGCTTTGCCCTATGGCTGTGTTCTGCAATGGGGAATTTACAGGCAGCTTGCCGGCCCCGAGACTGGCCTTCCTGTCGCCTGCGCCTGCCTGAAGCCCAAGGATTGTTTCGTGCCATCAGCCCCCGAGTTCACCCACACCCATCTGCCGCTGAACGTGGCCGGCGTGCCCCTGCAAATCGCCACCCTGCATCGCGGCGGCACCCCTGCGCCGATCCTGTTCCTCCATGGTTTTGGTTCCACCAAGGAGGATTACGCCGATATCACCCGTCACTCGGCCTTCGCCGGCCAGCCCTTTATCGCTTACGACGCGCCAGGTTGTGGGGCAAGCCAGTGTGAGGACCTATCGCGGATCTCCATCCCGTTCCTGCTGGAGACCGCGTTGCAGGTACTGGAGCATTTCGGTATCGAGCGCTTCCATCTGGTGGGGCATTCCATGGGCGGCCTGACGGCCCTGATGCTGGCGGACCGCTGCCCTGAGCGGGTGCTGAGCTTTGTCGATATCGAAGGCAACATCGCCCCTGAGGACTGCTTCCTCAGCCGGCAGATTGTCGACTACCCCGAGGCGGACGCGCAGCGTTTCCTCGACGATTTCCTCGAGCGCGCGCGCCATGCCCCGGCCTATGCCAGTGCCCTGTATGCCGCGAGCCTGGGGCACAAGGTGCGGGCAGGCGCGGTTCGCGGCATCTTCGAATCCATGGTCCAGCTATCCGATCACGGCAACCTGATGCAGCGTTTTCTCGGCCTGCCGTGCCCGCGCATGTTCATGTACGGCGAGCAGAATGCCGGGCTGTCCTACCTGGCGCAGCTCCAGGCCCGGGGTGTGCAACTGGCACGGATTCCCGACTGCGGGCATTTCCCCATGTATTCCAACCCGGGCCTGATGTGGCAGCACATCGCCCGGTTCCAGGTGGCTGCCAATGGAGGTTGAGATGCCGGGTTCAGGCACTGACAAACCATTGCCCCTGGTCCTGCTGCCCGGGCTCTTGTGCGATGAACGCCTGTGGCAGCAACAGGCACGGGCCCTGGGGCCAGAGCGCGAGGTGCAGATTGCCGACCTCAGCCTGGATGCCAGCATTGCCGAGATGGCCCGCCGCACCCTGCAACAGGCGCCTGCGCAATTCGCCCTGGCGGCCTTGTCCATGGGCGGCTATGTGGCCATGGAAATGTTGCGCCAGGCCCCCGAACGGGTGCTGAAGCTGGCGCTGTTCGACACCATGGCCCGCCCTGACGACGAGGCCCGGGCGCGGATGCGTCGCGGCTTGCTGGCCCTGGCCCGTCAGGGCCGTTTCAAGGGCGTGACCCCGCACCTGCTGCCGCGGCTGATGCACCCGCGCTGCCTGGACACGCCGGTGGCGAAACTGGTGCAGGACATGGCCCTGGTCATTGGCAAAGAGGGGTTTGTGCGCCAGCAACAAGCGATCATCGACCGTGCGGACTACCGCCCGCTGCTGGCGAGCATCAAGGTGCCGACCCTGATCGTGGTGGGCGAAAACGACGCCATCACCCCTCTGGCCGAAGCGCAGTTCCTGCACCAGGGCATTGTTGGTTCACGCCTGCAAGTGCTGGCGCAATGCGGTCACCTGCCGCGCCTGGAGCATCCCCAGCGCACCACCGAACTGCTGCGCGACTGGCTGACCCCGGCCGCTGGCCTGTAGGAGCTGGCTTGCCAGCGAAGAGGCCCCCGAGATCGCCTTCGCCGGCAAGCCGGCTCCTACGGGAGAGGTAGGAAGGGGCGGTCTGCATCAGAAATTCACCGAAGCACTCAACCGCGCCGTCAACGGCGCGCCCTGGAACAGGTAGTCGTCGCCCATGTATTCCCCGGTGTCGCGCCAGTAGCGCTTGTCGAACAGGTTGTCCACGGTCAGGCGAAACACCGTGTCGTAGCCATCAATTCGAGTGCTGTAGCGGCTGCCGATATTGAAGATGGCGTAGGCGCCGGTGGCGACGTTGCCCTGGCGGTCGGCGTATTGGCTGCCGCTGTATTGCATGCCGCCCAGCAGGGCCAGGCCGTCGAGCCAGGGCAGGGCGTAGTCGCCCTGCAGGCTGGCCCGCAGGCGGGGGACGTTGAGGGTTTGATGGCCTTCGTAGGCCGGGGTACCGGTGCCCTCCACCCGGGAGCGAATTGCCGCGACGCTGGCGGCAATCTGCAGGCGCTGGGTGGCCCAGCCGTTGGCGGAGAGCTCCAGGCCAGTGTTCTTTTGCTGGCCCTGCTGGACGTAGGTGAAACCGCCAGCAGCATCCGGGCGTGAGTACTGGTAGGCCTGGCGCATCTGGAACAGGGCGGCGGTAAAGCTCATGCGCTGCCAGTCGTACTTGACCCCGGCTTCGATCTGCCGGGAGACGGTGGGGGCGAGGGTGTCGCCATTGTTGCTGGCGAACCAGGGTGCCTGGCCACCCAGGCTCAGGCCCTTGCTGTATTGGGTGTACAGCGAAATGTTGTTGATCGGTTTGTAGATCAGCGCGGCCTGGGGCAGGAACACATAGCGTTGGGTGTGGCGATCGCGCACGCCGTCCTTGTCGAAGCTCTCTTCGTCCAGGCGTACTTCGCGCCCGCCGAGGACGGTCTGCCACTGTTCGTTGAAGCTGATGCGGTCGCTGAGGAACAGGCCGTATTGGCGGCTGTCCAGGCGTTTGTGGGTGTCGTTGAGGGCGCCGTCGTAGCGGCCGAAGTTCTCAGGCTCGCTCTGGATATTGCCCGTGCCAATCCATTGATTGATGGACTCGCGCCGGTCCACTACACGGCGAAACGCACTGGTTCCCACGCTCAACTCATGGCCCAGGCCTGCGGTGTCGAAACGACCATTGAGCACCGCCTGCACTTCATCGTTGCGCCGGGTGTCGTCGGGGCTGCGGAAGTCGTAGATGTCGTAGTCGCCTTCGGGGCTGAAGTAGTTGCCGTTGGCATTGATGCAGCCGGTGGTACAGCCGCCCCAGGCAAACGAACTGTAGTCATCGATCACCACCTTGCTGCGCGACGCACTGAGGTTGCCCTTCCAGTCATCGTTGAAGCGGTACTCGAAATTGCCGCCGATGTTCAGCGATTCATTGGTCACCGGCTTTGACCCGCTCTGGTGCCCCAGGAGTCTTTTCGGCGAGGCGTGGTGGGGCAGGCTGGAGCCCCCCAGCAGTTGATAGCCCGGTGCCGAGCGCTGCTGCTTGTTCTGGTATTCGATGTCCAGTTGCAGCAGGGCGTCGGGGCTGATGTTCCAGTCCAGGGCCAGGGAGGCGAAGTCGCGCTGGCCATTGGTGTGCTCGACGTAGGAGTGTAGGTCTTCATGGGCCAGGTTGGCACGCAGGCCGAACTGCTGTTCGCTGCCGAACCAGCCGCCGACATCGGTGGCCAGGTAGCCGCTGCCGCGGTCGTCGGTGGAAACGGTCACCGAACGAATGTCCGTGGGCCGCTTGGTCACGTAGTTGATCAGCCCGCCGGGCTCGCTGACCCCGCTTTGCAGGCCGGAAAGGCCCTTGAGCAATTCCACCCGCTGCTTGTTTTCCAGGGCGACGTTCTGTTCGCCGGTGATGGTGCGGTTGTTGATCTTGTAGCTGCTGGCGGCATTCAGCGAGAAGCCGCGCACCTCGAAGTTTTCGTAATAGCCCACCGGCGCGTAGCTCTGGCCCACCGAGGCATCGTTCTTCAGCACGTCGCTGAGCAGGCGGGCCTGCTGGTCGAGGATCATGTCTTCATTGATCACGCTGATGGAGGCCGGGGTATCCAGCAAGGGCGTCTCGCTGAAACCACCCACCGAGGCGCTGTCGACGCGATAGCCGTAGGGCTCTTCGCCGCTGACGGTCTGGGTCGGCAACTGGGTGCCCGCGGCGTTGGCCACGGCGCTGCTGCCGGCCAGCAGCAGGCCCAGGGTCAGGCGGTTGAGGGGCAAAGCTGAGCTGCAGGTGCGCGCGCGGGCAGTCGGGTGAATCCGGCTCATGAACAATCCTAGAAGGCGACGCGGCCCCATGGCAGAAGCCGGGGGAGGTTCCTGGGAAGGCTACGAGCGTCGACCTGCGTGTGTAGTGAGGAACAGCGGGGGAGCCCTGCGAGCATCAGGCCGGGGCCTGGCGGTTGCCGCTGGGTACTGTCGGGCAGGCGCCATCATACAAGCTGCAGCGAGGGGGTAAAGGCGGGAAAGGTAGAAGATCGCGTGGCGGGAGTGGCCGCTTCAAGTCCTTGCGTAACACGGCGGTGGGCAATCCTGCTCGGGCTCCGGGTGGCCCATCTGCAGGTACTTGATCCGCTCCTCCATGGAATCGACCTTGCGCAGCAGCAGGCTGATGAGCTTCTCATTCATCTCACGGGTTTCATCGACGACCAGGGACTTTTCCAGGCGGTCGACGATTTCATTGTTCATGCTGCGGTTTTCTCGTTTGGCAATGTGTTTGAGCTGGTTGTGCAGGTCGCCTGGGAGACGAACGATGAACTTTTGCAGGGAGGAGCACATAGCGGACCTCAGAGTAATGCCAAAGAGCAGCATCATAAGAATGAGGCAGGCTTGCTTGCTTCAAGAAAATTCTTAAAAGAATGAAAAAAACGGCGCTTTTTCATTAGGAAAGTTCTGATTCGCACCAGAGCCGGCCTCTAATCCGATTAAAAAGCGGACCTGATCCAGGTCCGCTTTTCACCGGGGTCGTTCAGCCTATGACGTGGCCTCCGAGCCTCAACGGCGATCCAGCCACACCGTCTGCGCATTGCAGAATTCGCGTACGCCAAAGTGCGACAGCTCGCGCCCGAAGCCGCTTTTTTTCACTCCGCCGAAGGTCACCCGGGGGTCGCTGGCGCTGTAGCCGTTGATGAACACGCCGCCGGTTTCCAGCTCGTCGGTCATCTGCCGGGCCCGTTCCAGGTCCTGGGTGAAGATCGTGGCGGTGAGGCCGAACTCGCTGTCGTTGGCCAGTTCCAGGGCGTGTTGCGCATCCCGGGCGCTGATGATGGCGGCCACCGGGCCGAACAGTTCCTGCTTGAAGGCGGTCATCTGCTCGGTGACGTTGGCCAGCACCGTGGGTTGGTAATAGTTGCCGGCGCCTTCGACCTTGTCGCCGCCCAGCAGCAGGGTGGCGCCTTCGGCCAGGGTCGCCTGGACCTGCTGGTGCAACTCGTCACGCAGGTCGAAGCGGGCCATGGGGCCGATATAGGTGTCGCTGGCCAGCGGGTCGCCGATCACCAGAGCGCGGGTGGCTTCGACGAATTTGCGGGTGAACTCCGCGACCACCCCTTGCTCGATGATCAGGCGCTTGGCGGCGGCGCAGACCTGGCCGGTGTTCTGGTAGCGCCCGATCACCGCGGCCTTGACCGCTTCGTCGAGGTCGGCGTCGTTGAGCACGATAAAGGGGTCGGAGCCGCCCAGTTCCAGCACGCACTTCTTCAGCGCGGCGCCGGCCTGGGCGCCGATGGCGATGCCGGCGCGCACGCTGCCGGTGAGGGTCACGGCGGCGATGCGGCGGTCGGCGATGGCGCTGGATACGCCGTCCGGGGTGACGTTGAGCAGCTCGAACACCCCTTCAGGGAAACCGGCGCGCTGCATGGCGTCCAGCAGCAGGTAGGCGCTGCCCATGACATTCGGGGCGTGCTTGAGCACGTAGGTGTTGCCCGCCAGCAGCGCCGGCACCGCGCCGCGCAGCACCTGCCAGATCGGGAAGTTCCACGGCATCACCGCGAGGATCGGGCCCAGTGGCCGGTACTCGATGCGTGCCTTGTTGTTTTCTACCAGGGTCGCTTCCGGGGCCAACATGGCCGGGCCGTGCTCGGCGTACCACAGGCACAGCTGGGCGCACTTTTCGATTTCGCCCCGGGCCTGGGGCAGGGGCTTGCCCATTTCCAGGCTGATCATGCGGGCCATGGCCTCGCTGTTGTCCCGCAGGGCCTGGGCCAGTGCGTTCAGGCGGCTGGCGCGCTCGGCGATGCTCTGGCGTTTCCACTGGGCGAAACCAGCGGCGGCACGGCTCAGCGCGGCGTCCTGCTCAGCCTCGGACTGGTAGGGGTAGGCGCCGATCTGCTCGCCAGTGGCGGGGTTGATGGACAAGGCGTGGGTGTGGCTGGAAACAAGGCTCATGGCACCGTCCTGCTCGGGTGGGAATGGCGGCAGGTTACGGTGCTGGATCTTTGCTGAAAACTGAATAATATTGAGCAAGTCGTTCACGTTTGGAGAATGCCGTGGATCTGGTCCAGCTGGAAATTTTCAAGGCCGTTGCCGAGCAGGGCAGCATCAGCGCCGCCGCGCAACTGATCCACCGGGTGCCGTCGAACCTGACCACCAGGATCAAGCAACTGGAGCAGGACCTGGGGGTGGAGCTGTTTATCCGCGAGAAGAGCCGCATGCGCCTGTCCCCCGCCGGCTGGAATTTCCTCGACTACGCCCGGCGCATTCTCGACCTGGTGGCCGAGGCGCGTCTGACTGTGGCCGGCGAGGAGCCGCAGGGACCGTTCGCCCTGGGCTCGCTGGAAAGCACGGCGGCGGTACGCATCCCGGCGCTGCTGGCGGCCTACAACCAGCAGTACGCTAAGGTGGAACTGGACCTGTCCACCGGCCCCTCCGGGACCATGATCGACGGCGTGCTGTCTGGCCGCCTGGTGGCCGCCTTCGTCGACGGCCCGGTGCGCCACCCGGCCCTGGAAGGGCTGCCGGTGTTCGAGGAGGAAATGGTGCTGATCGCCCCGCTGGGGCATGCGCCGATTACCCGGGCGCGGGAGGTCAACGGCGAAAGCATCTATGCCTTTCGCGCCAACTGCTCCTACCGTCATCACTTTGAAAGCTGGTTCACCCAAGACGCCGCGGTGCCGGGCAAGATCCATGAAATGGAGTCCTACCACGGCATGCTGGCCTGCGTCAGCGCCGGCGCCGGGCTGGCGCTGATGCCCCGCAGCATGCTGGAAAGCATGCCCGGCTGCGCCACGGTCAGCGTCTGGCCGTTGTCCCCGCGTTTTCGCTTCCTGCACACCTGGCTGGTCTGGCGGCGCGGCACCGTGTCCCAGAGTTTGAGCAGCTTTGTGAAGCTGCTGGAGGAGCGTGGGGCGGTGCTGGCTGAGGTTTGAGGGGAGCGATGTTCAGCGCCTGCTCAAGGCCAATCGAGCGGCAAACAGTACGAAGATCATCCCTGTGGTGCGGTCCATCCACTGGATCACCTTTTCCCGCTGCAGCACACCGGCCAGGGGCCGGGTGGCGGCGATCAGCAGTAGCGACCAGACCAGCCCCAGCACCACGTGAATGCTCACCAGGCCGAAGGTCCAGGCCACCAACGGCTGGCCCTGGGGAATGAACTGCGGCAGAAAGGACACGTAGAACACTCCCACCTTGGGGTTGAGCACATTGCCCAGCATGCCCTTGAGAAACCAGTTGGTGCCGGGGTCGCTGTTCGCGCCTGTGGGAGCAAACGAGTGGCGCGGGCGCAGCAGCATGTTCAGTCCCAGCCAGGCGAGGTAGGCGGCGCCGCAGTACTTCAACAGGTTGAAGGCCAGTTCCGACACCGCGATCAAGGCCCCCAGGCCGAAGGCCACAGCCGCGCCCCAGATCAGGCAGCCGGCATTGATGCCCAACGCTGCGCGCAGCGCCTGCCGCCGGCCTTCCACAGTGGCGGTGCGCAGCACCAGGGCGGTGTCCAGGCCCGGGGTCAGGGTCAGCAGCGTGGCGGCCAGGGTGAAGGCCAGGAGATTCTCAGTGATGGACATGGGGCAGGGTTTCAAACTTTGGGGTTGGCGAACGTTAGCACAGCCGTGGGGTGCCAATGCGCGCCACGGGTGCGGGTGATCACGGAAGGGGCGGTGAATCTGTAGGAGCGAGCTTGCTCGCGATGATTTCCAACGCGCCGCAGCTTCCCTGCAAGTGCGCGTTATCGTTGACGTCCTTCGCGAGCAAGCTCGCGCCTACAAGGGTGGGTCAATAGGGGCCGCGGGGTTCAGGAATGCCCAGTTGCTGTTGTCGGGCTCTGACCTGGTTGTCCACGGCGCGTTTGCCACTGAGCAGCTTGAGGTGCTGCACGTTGGCCGGTAGGTGGCTGTCGATCAGTGCCAGTAGATCCAACTGTGGGGCCTTGATGATGCGCAGGTCAGCGATGCTCGAGGTTTTCAGGCCGCTGAGTTCCCCCAGGGCCTTGAGGTTGATCAGGCTCATCTTGCGCAACTGCGGTGCCCCACCAAGGTCCAGTTGGCTCAGTTGCGCCTGGTCCTCGATCTTCAACACTTCAAGCAGGGGAAAGCCATCCAGGTCCAGGCGGTTGAGGCCGCGCACCCGCATGATCTCCAGTTCCTTGACCTGGGGATTGCGCAGCTCCGGCATCTGTTCACGGCTGCCGAAGGTTACCGAGAGGCTGTGCAGGCCGGTCATGCCGGCGACCATGCCCAGGGGCGTCTTGGCCGGCATGCGATGCAGGTCCAGGTGGCGGATGCCCGGGCACTGGCTCAGTACGTCCAGGTGATGGCTTTGCACGCTGAGGGACAGGGTGTGCAGCTCGGCCATGGTGGCCAGGGGCGCGAGATCGATGGCTGGGCCCTTGTCCAGGGACAGGCGCAGCGTTCGCAGCCCCCTCAAGTTGGGCAGGGCCAAGAGGCCCGGCAGGTCGGCGCTGATGACTTGCAGGGCGAAATCCTTGAGTTTGTGCAGGCTGCCAATGGTTTCGAAGTGTTCCAGCGTGTCCAGGCAATCCAGGCTCAGGGAGTGAACATTGGGCAGGGCGAGCAAGGTGCGTCCGTCAAACGCGCTGCCCGGATAGTGGCTGTAGAAACGCACATTGAGGCGCTCGCCGAAACGGGCGCAGAGCGTGTCGAGCTGACTCAGCAGTTCGTCGTCGTACTGTTCGGCCTTGGCGAACTGGACGATGACCTGGGCCTGGTCATCGGCCTCCAGCCGGGCGCTAACCTGCAGTTCCAGGTCGGCCTGGCTGGGGGTTTGAATTCGATGGGGAAACATCAGCGGTCCTTGATGATTTTCGCCGCGGCATCATGCCATTGCGCGATCTTCACCGCCATCTGCGCGCAGGCCCGGCCAGCCGCCGGGCCGCCTTGCAGGAAAGGCTACGGGTCGACCTGGCCCATCAGCTCGGCCACCGATTCCGGGCGCTTGGCGTAGCGCTGGGCCAGCACCGCGCAGACCATCAGCTGGATCTGGTGGAACAGCATCAGGGGCAGAATCAGCACGCCCATGGTGCTGCCGGCAAACAGCACCTGGGCCATGGGCACGCCGGTGGCCAGGCTCTTTTTCGAGCCGCAGAAGAGGATAGTGATGCGGTCTTCCTGGTCGAAGCCGAACAGCTTGCCGAGAAAGCTCGACGCCAGCAGCACCAGCGCCAGGAGGACGCAGCAGGCCACCACCAGGCCGGCCAGTTCCCACAGCGGGATCTGGTGCCAGATGCCTTCGTTCACCGCTTCGCTGAAGGCGCCGTAGACCACCAGCAGGATCGAGCCCTGGTCGACGAAGCGCAGCCAGTTCTTGTTGCGCCCGACCCAGGCGCCGATCCAGCGTCGAGCGATCTGCCCGGCGATAAAGGGCAGCAGCAACTGCACGCTGATCTTGAGGATGGCGTCCAGGGTCGAGCCACCTTCGCCGTGCACGTTCAGCAGCAGGGTCACCAAGAGCGGGGTGAGGAAGATCCCGAACAGGCTCGACGCCGCGGCGCTGCAGATGGCCGCCGGGATATTGCCCCGGGCCAGGGAGGTGAAGGCGATCGCCGATTGCACCGTGGCCGGCAGGGCGCACAGATACAGCATGCCCATGTACAGGTCGTTGCCCACCAGCGGTGACAGCAGCGGCTTGAGCGCCAGGCCCAACACGGGAAAGAGGATGAAGGTCAGGCTGAACACCAGCAGGTGCAGGCGCCAGTGGCCGGCCCCGGCAATGATCGCCTCGCGCGAGAGCTTGGCGCCGTGGAGGAAGAACAGCAGGCCGATGGCGATGTTGGTCAGCCAGCCGAAACCTATGGCCACCTGGCCGCTGGCCGGCAGGAAACTGGCCAGCAGCACCACGCCGATCAGGGTCAGGGTGAAGTTGTCGGGCAAAAGACGCGAGCGAGTCATAGCGGGATCATCCGGGGGTTGCCAAGTGCGGTGGGGCGACTCTAACGTGGCTGCGTTTTACCGACTAACGCCAAGGAGCCAGTTAATGCCGCCTAAAGGACATGAAAAGATCGTCCGGCGCAGTATTCCCGGTTTGCCCAGCCTGCCGCGGCCGGTGTACGGGCGCACCGAATCCTTGCCCAATCGCGCCTTGACCCGGCGTCACAGCCACCCGTGGGTGCAATTGTCCTACGCCATTGCCGGGGTGCTGGAGATCCAGACCAGCGGCGGGCGCTTTATCGCCCCGCCGCAACGGGCGGTGTGGATTCCCGCCGGGGTGCCGCACCGGGTGTTCAGCTCGCCGCGCACCGAGATGCGCAGCCTGTACCTCGATTGCAGCGTTACCACCTGGGCGGCGCCGGACAGCTGCCAGGTGCTGGCGGTCAGCAGCCTGCTGCGGGAGTTGATCCGCGCCTTCAGTGAATTGCCGGTGGAATATGTCGAGGACAGCGCCGACGGGCGCCTGGCCCAGGTGCTGCTGGACCAGTTGGCCGCCGCGCCGCAGCTGGACCTGATGCTGCCGCTGCCCCACGACGTGCGCCTGCGGGCGATCTACCGCAGCCTGCAGGCGCACCCGGAGCAGGCCACGACGCTGGGCCAGTGGAGCCAGAAGCTTGGGGTGACGGAGAAGACCCTCAGCCGCCTGTTCCTCAAGGACACCGGGCTGACCTTCCGTGCCTGGCGCCAGCGCCTGCGCCTGCTGGGCGCCCTGACTCCCCTGGAGCAGGGCGAGCGGGTCACCGATGTGGCGCTGGCCTGTGGTTATGACTCGACCTCGGCATTTATCGCCGCCTTTCGCCAGCAGTTCGACGCCACCCCGGGGGAGTTCTTCCGCGACCTCTGACCCCCCGAGCTTCCTGTAGCCGCAGCCTGCGGCAGCGGCTACAGGGGGCGGTGGTGGGGCCAGGTGCGGCAGGTCAGGTTCTTGGTGGGCGCAGCAGTTCGATGCGCTCCGGCGGCACCAGGGTGCGCAGGGTCTTGTACAGGGCCCGGGTCTCCAGCAGGTTCCAGATCCGCAGCAGGGTTTCCAGGGCATCCAGGGGTTTGCTGATGAAGTCCCGGGCGCCCAGGGCCAGCGCCCGCAGGCGGGTGTCGCGGGTGGCGTCGGCGGTGAGTACCAGGATCGGCAGGTAGTCGTTGGCCGGGATCCGTCGGTTGAGCTGTTCCAGTACCGCAAAGCCATCGAACTCGGGCATGTGCAGGTCGAGGATCACCAGGTCCGGCTCGAAGCTGTTGAACAGCTCCAGGCTGCGCAGCGGCTGGGTGCTGCTGAGGACGTTGTGCAGCCCTTCGCGGGCCAGCAGCTGTTCCATCAGGTCGAGGTTGGGGCGCTGGTCATCGATGATGAGGATGCGCAGATCGGCAGTCATGGGAGCTCCGGAAGACAGGCATCGAGGTGGGCGAAGAACACCGGGATGTGGATGGGCTTGGTCAGGATCGCCGTGGCCCCGGCGTCGAGCAGGGCGCGCCGGGTCGGTTCGCTGGCGTCGGCGGTGATCATCAGGATCGGGGTGTCGGCCGTGGCGCTGGAGGCCCGCAGGCGTTGCAGCACCTCCAGGCCGGGCAGGTCCGGCAGGCTGACGTCCAGCAGGATCATCTGCGGCGCGTGCTGGCGGGCCAGGTCCAGGCCCATCTGGCCTTGCATGCTCGACAGCAGCTGGATGCCCGGGCGCCGTTGCAGCAGGGTTTCGATCAGCGCCAGGCTTTGCAGGTTGTCTTCGATGCACAGCACCTTGCCCTGGTAGCGGCTTGCGGGCTGTGGCGCCGGCACGTTCAGCGCCGAGGCGTTGCAGGGCGCCACGGCGGCTGCAGCGGCCAGGCGCACGAAGGGCAGCTCCAGGGTGAAGCAACTGCCGCTGCCCGGGTTGCTCTGTACGCCCAGGCTGCCGTCCATCATTTCCAGCAGGCTCCTGCTCAGGGCCAGCCCCAGGCCGGTACCTTCGACCCTGGGGTCGGCGTCCAGGCGTTCGAAGGGCTTGAACAGGCGCTCCAGGCGCTCGGCGGTGATGCCGGCGCCGGTGTCGAGCACGCTCAGGCGCAGGCGCGATGCCTCGATCGCCACGTCGATGCTGACCCGGCCACCCGCGCGGTTGTACTTGATGGCGTTGGACAGCAGGTTGAGCAGCACCTGGATCAGGCGCTGGCGGTCGGCGATCACGCCGCTGTCCGCCGCCAGTTCCGGCAGCGGCGCCAGGGTGATGCCGGCGTCCGCGGCCATGGGTGACACCAGGGTCAGGGCTTCGTGCAGCACCGCCGCCAGGGCCATGGGCTCGACGTTCAGCGGCAGGCGCCCGGCCTCGATACGGGCAATGTCCAGCACCTCGTTGATCAGCCCCAGCAGGTGCTGCCCGGCCCGCAGGATATGCCCGACCTGGGGCCGCTGGCCGGCACTGGAATCCATGTCCAGCAGTTGGGCGAAGCCGAGGATGGCGTTCAGCGGCGTGCGCAGTTCGTGGCTCATGCGCGAGAGAAATTCGCTCTTGGCGCGGCTGGCGCTTTCCGCTTCCTCGCGGGCGGTGCCCAGGGCGATTTCCGCGGCACGGCGATCGGTGATGTCCCGGGTGATCTTGGAAAAGCCGCGCAGGGCGCCGCTGGCGTCGTACTGCGCGGTGATCACCACGCTGGCCCAGAAGCGGCTGCCGTCCTTGCGACAGCGCCAGGCCTCTTCCATGTAGTGGCCGTGGGCGGTGGCCTCGCGCAGGGCCATGTCCGGGTGCTGGGGGCACTCTTCGGGCAGGTAGAACAGGGAAAAATGCCGGCCGATGATTTCCTGCTCGCTGTAGCCCTTGATCCGTTCCGCGCCGACGTTCCAGGTGGTAACCCGGCCTGCGGTGTCCAGGGCGAAGATCCCGTAGTCCTTGACCCCGTCGATGATCAGCCGCAGGCGTTCCTCGTTGTCGCGCAGGGCCCGTTCGCGCTCGGCCAGCAGTTGCCCGGCCTCCACCAGGCGCGTGCCCAGCTGGCCGATTTCATCCTGTTCCGGCGCTTGCGGGCGCAGCGGCTGGCCCAGGGCCAGGCGCTGGGCATTGCCCTGTACCTGCTGCACCCGGGTGACGATGCCCCGGGACAGCAACAGCACCGCGACGATGGCGCCGAACAGCCCGCAGCCGGCGGCCAGCAAGGTGGCGAACAGCAGGCGCATGCGGGTTGCCGCGGCGGCTGCGCTACGTTCGGCCAGCAGCGCATCCTCGCGCACGCGCATGGCGCTGATCTGCTCGCGCAGCACGTCCAGTACCTGCTTGTTGTCGATCAGGATCGCGGTCACCGTGGCGGCGTCGTCGCGGCTGCCGTTGCGCAGGGCCACCAGGCCGTCGAGCTTGGTGCGGATCAGCGGGGTGATGGTCTGCAGGTAGTCGCGCATGCGCGGGTCCTGGACATTCTGGTCCAGGCGTTGCAGCGCGGCCTCGATCTGCGGCCGGGCCTGGAGGTAGGCGGGCAAAAAGTCCTCGCGCCGGGTCAGCAGGTAGCCACGCACGCTGGCGGCGGCCTCGGCCAGGAGGGTGTGCACCGCCTGGATATCGCCCTGCACCAGCAGCACCCGGCGCACGTCCTCCTCGGCGCGGGCGGTCTGGCGCTCGGTGCTGTAGATCAGCACCAGCGACAGCAGCAGGATCACCAGCGGCAGGGAGATCACCACCAGCGCCTTGCCCCGCAGCGGCAGGTCGGCCCAGCGCCGGGCGCTGAGCAGGTTCACGGCCACTGCCCGGCAGGTTGCGCCACCAGCCCCAGGGCCATGCCGCGCACCGCGGCCTGGGTGCGATCGGCGGCGCCAAGCTTGCCGATCACCCGTTCCACGTGGGCCTTGGCGGTGCCGGTGGTGATGCCCAGCTTTTCACCGATCTCGCGGTTGCTGAAGCCACCGGCCACCAGCCCCAGCACCTGGCGCTCGCGGGCAGTCAGGGCCTGAGCCTGGGGCGCCTGGCGGTTGCCGCGCTCGCTCATGCGCCGCAGCAGGCGGGCGCTGACCGCACTGTTGAGCGCCTCTTCGCCGCGGGCCACGCGCTGCAGGGCGTCGAGCACCTCTTCGCGGCTGGCGTCCTTGAGCAGGTAGCCCACGGCGCCGGCGGCCATGGCGGCTTCCAGGTGATCGGGGCTGTCGTCCATGGTGAAGATCACCACCTTGACCTCGGGCTGGCGCTGTTGCAGCAGGCGCGCGGCCCCCAGGCCGTTGAGCAGGGGCATGCGGATATCGAGGATGGCCAGGTCCGGGCGCAGTTGCTCGCACAGGGCCAGGGCTTGCTCGCCATCCCTGGCTTGCCCCACCACCTCGAACTCCGGGTTGCCCGCCAGCAGGGCGATGAAGCCGGTGCGGGTGACTTCATGATCGTCCGCCAGGACCAGGCGTATCACCGCTGTCATACCGCGTGCTCCAAGGAGGGGACGGGGACGCGGGCGAGAATCCGGGTGCCGCTGCCGGGCCGGCTGTGGCAGGTGAAACGCCCGCCCAGCAAATGGGCGCGTTCCTGCATGGCCACCTGGCCCAACTGTTCGATGCCCTGGCCGGATGCCGGCTGGAAACCTGCGCCGTCGTCGCTGATGCCGAGCACCGCCTGGCCTGCTTCCAGGGCCAGGTTCAGGCTGACGCTGTGGGCCCGGGCATGCTTGAGGATGTTGTTGATGGCTTCCTGGGCGATGCGGAACAGGGCGATTTCCAGGGCCGCCGGCAGGCGCTCCGGGTAGCGCTGCTGCCAGTGCACCGCCAGCCCGGCGTCGCGCAGGCGGTCGGCCTCGCGGTCGATGGCCCGCAACAGGCCGAAGTCGTCCAGCACATGGGGGCGCAGGCCGCCGATCAGTTGCCGGCCTTCGCCGACGCAACCCTGGGCCAGTTGCAGGATGGTCTGCAGTTCATCGTGCAGGGGCTCCGGCAGCGGCGGGCAGCGCCCGGCGAAACCCTGCAGGCGCTGGTGCAACCCGGCCAGGGTTTGCGCCAGGCCGTCGTGCAGGTCGTAGGCGACGCGCTTGCGCTCATCCTCCTGGGCGCTGAACAGGCGCTGCACCAGCTCCGACATGCTGCGCTCCCGGGCTTGCAGGTCCTGCAGCAGGCGCTGGTTTTCCAGGTGCGTGGCCAACAGCGTGGCCAGCAGTTGCAGGGATTCCAGGTCTTCGCTGTCCGGCGCGCTGATGGGCACACTGTTGGCCAGCAGCAGGGCGCCGAAG
The DNA here is from genome assembly GCF_058799535.1 of Pseudomonas sp. GW822-FHT06D10. Taxonomy (NCBI): domain Bacteria; kingdom Pseudomonadati; phylum Pseudomonadota; class Gammaproteobacteria; order Pseudomonadales; family Pseudomonadaceae; genus Pseudomonas; species Pseudomonas sp. GW822-FHT06D10. The sequence continues at coordinate 275,222 of NZ_JBXALN010000011.1, forward strand.
GGCTGGCCGTCGGCGCGGTGCAGCAGTACGCGCAGCACCCCGGTTTGCGCAAGCGGGCGCTCCAGCCATTGGGCCTGCCCGGCCACGGCGCGCAGGGCTTGCAGGCATTCGCCGTGGCCCTGTTCGGCGCTGGCATGGGCCACGCCGTCGCGGCTCCATTCCAGCAACAGCCCCTGGTCCATGGCGACAAAGGCGCAGGCCCGCTGCACCACCCGCTGGCGCATCTGTCCGGGGGGCAGTTGCAGCAGCTCCTGGCCGGTGTCCACCAGCAGCCGCAGGCGCGCGGCGCGGCTTTGCGACTGCCGGTACTGGCTGCGCAGGGCCAGGGCGCTGGCGGGATCGAGGGGCGGGCTGGGCATCGGGAAACTCCAGGGTGGGGGCGGTGCAGTGGTTCGGGGCAGGGTATTAGACCCCCGTGCCCGGTATCGCGCCTATCTGCCGAATGGCATAGGCCGCAGGCTCCAGTTGGCCGATGGCAGGGGCGACGGCCCGGGGCACAGTGGGGCTCATTGAAACCCACTGGAGTCCGTGAATGAAACTGAAAAGCACCGCCCTGGCCCTGTTCTTCGTGCTGAGCGCGCCACTGGCTCAGGCCCTGGAAGCCACCCCTTACGTGTACCGCACCGTGGCCGAGCAGCCGCAGAACCTGCAGGACCGGGAAATCGCCGGCCTCTTCGACCGCTGGAACAGCGCCCTGCAGACCGGCAACCCGCAAGCCGTGGTCAGCCTCTATGCGGCCAATGCAGTGCTGCAACCCACGGTCTCCAACCAGGTGCGTAGCACCCACGCGCAGATCCAGGACTACTTCGAGCACTTCATGGCCTCGCGGCCGGTGGGCCAGATCAACTACCGGGAGATTCGTCACCTGGGCCCGGATGCGGCCATGGACAGCGGCGTCTACACCTTCACCCTGACTGCCGCCGACGGCAAGAAACAGCAGGTCCAGGCCCGTTACACCTTTCTCTACGAGCGCCTGGGCGGGCAGTGGAAAATCCTCAATCACCACTCTTCGGCCATGCCGCAAGTGCAGCCGCAGTTGCAAGCCAGCCACTGATCCAGGCTCCTGTCACCTTGCGCCGAGCCTTTGCTCGGCGTTGCTGTCACTGCTCGCGGTAGCGCCCCGGGGTCATGCCGAACCAGCGCAGGCAGGCCTTGTGAAAGCTGCTCTGGTCGCGAAAGCCCAACAGGGCGCCGATGTACTTGACGCTGCGCATGGAGTTGCGCAGAAAACTGTGGGCCAGCATCAGCCGCGCCTCGTCCTGCAGCGCCGAGAAGTGCACGTCTTCATGGCCCAGGCTGCGTTGCAGGCTGCGGGTGCTGACCCCCACTGCCTGGGCGATATGCGGCAGGTCGCTGGGCGCGCCCTGGGCCAGGGATTCGGACAGGGCGCGGCGCACCCGCGCAGTCATCGAGCCGCTGAGCAGCACATTGAGGCGGTTGCGGGCGTATTCCATGTGCAGCACATCCAGCGCCGGGTCGGCGGTGGGCAGGGCGATGGCGCAGTCCTGGCTGCTGAAGGTCAGGCTGTTGTGGGGCGCGCAGAACTGCAGGTTGTCGCCCATCAGCCGGCGCAGCATGCGCGTGTCCTCAGGCTCGGGGTAGGTGAAGGCCGCCACCAGCGGCCGCGGCTTGTGCTGGGGTAGCAGCCAGTGCAGCAGGCCCAGGGTCTGGGCGGCGCCGGCGTCGATCACCGCCCGGGGGATCAGCGAAGGCTCGGCGGTGACGTCGAAGCCGATCAGTTGCAACGCGTCGGGCTTGCGTTCCAGGCACATGCAGAAGCCGTTGCTGGTCAGCGCCTGGTAGTCCACCAGGCGCTGCAGCGCTGCCCCCAGGGTCGCGCAAGACATCACCGCATAGCCCAGGGCCTCCAGGTTGGCCGGGTGGGCCTTGCTGTAGGCCAGCAGCCCGAGGTCCGGGTTGCCGGTGCGGCGGGTGGCTTCGCGCATTACTTGATAGACCAGTTCCAGCCTCACGCCCTTGGGATTTTCCTCAACGTCCTGGATGCTGCTGCCGAAGGTTCTGAGCAGGGCGTCGACATTCGCGCCGCCTTCTCTCATGACATCGGCAAGCACCCGAAAGCTGGCGCTGGTCATTCTGTGCATAGGTCTTCCTGGACTAGTGGCTAAATGATATCGATGAGGCCTTTTGCATGATTGCAATAAACAAAAGGCCACAGACGAATAAGCACCGGCCCAGGTTTCCGAGGACAAGCGAAAGGTATCCGGGAACACTTCCGGGTGGCCCGGGCAGGGTCGATCATGGTTGGGCAGGGACCCTTGGGCGAGTGCGGCGGCGGGCTCGTCGTGCCATGTTCGAGGGTGCGTCGTTGGCTTGCCTATGGATCTGTCATGCAAAGCATCAAAGACTTTTATCGTGAATTGGCCGAGGGCCATTTGATGCTGGCATTCCAGCCGGTGGTATGGCTGCCCGACAGCAGCCGGGTGCTCTACCACGAAGGGTTGCTGCGCCATGTCGATGCCCAGGGCGGGGATGTCTACCCCCTGGCGCTACTGGAAAAACACCAGGTGATGCGCGAGCTGGACCGCAGCGTGGTGCTCTGTGTGATCGACAGCCTGCAACGGGACGAACGCCTGCGCCTGGGGTGCAATATCTCGGCCCAGAGCGCGATCATCGATTCATTCTGGTACCCCATTGTCCAGCAGTTGCGAGACTTTCCCGGCGTGGCCGCGCGGCTGGTCATCGAGATTACCGAAAGCGCCACGCCACCGAGCATCGAGGCGGCCAGCGAGTTTGTCCTGTGCCTGCGCGAACTGGGCTGCCGGGTGGCCATCGACGATTTCGGCGCGGGCCTGGGCACCCTGGAGTTCATCCGCCAGACCCGGCCGGACATCGTCAAGATCGACAAGGGCTACATCCAGCGCGCCCGCAGCGAACTCAACAGCGCCCAGACCCTCAGCCACCTGGTGCAACTGTGCAAGACCCTGGCGCCCTGCGTGATCATCGAAGGGGTGGAGACTGCCACCGACCAGGGCCTGGCCATGGCCTGTGGTGGCGAGTGGGGGCAGGGCTACCTGTTCGGCCGCCCCCAGGTGGATCGCCTGGGGCGACGTTGCCGCCTGGCGCAGCGGGTGCCCCAGCTGTGCACGCCGGATCAGGCGTAGCCCGGGTGCATGCCCGCCTGAAGGGGTTCAATCAGCCTGCGTGGTGATGGGCGGGGTGTGGGCCGTCGGGTCTTGCACCTCGGCACTGATGGGCAATGCCTGCAGGTCTTGCTCGGGAATCTCCTTCATATCCACGTGCATGTTGCGCTTGGGCCGCTCCGGCTGGAGCGCGTCGTAGGGCAGCAGCACGGTGTCGAGCGCCGCATCCAGGGGCAGGCTGGCGATCATCAGGATCGGGCACACCACCATCACCCAGCAGCCGCCGGTGATCATGCGTGCGTAGCCCATGTCATAGCCGGTGAGCACTTGGGCGTTGGTCTTTACGCTGCGGTAGTAGCGGTCGTCGCGAAAGTCCAGGGCATTGCCGCGAGTCATGTAGGTGCCGCAGCCGGACAGCAGCAGGGTGTTGAGCAGCAACAGGTAATTGATGATTCGGATGATCGCTCTTCCATTCAGGCCATTGGCAGGGGGCGCGAATCAGTGATTCATCGCGTCATAGGGCAGCAGCGCGGTGTCGGCCACGGCGTCCACCGGCAGGCTGACGATGGCCGCCACCGGGCAGACAATGCTCATCCAGCAGAACAGCGTGACGTAGCCGTCGTAGCCGCTGGCTCCGCGCATGGTCAGCAGTTCGATATTGGCCTGGGTGCCTTTGTAGTAGTCGTAGCTGGTATGGGAATTGGGGGTGCGGGCGATCAGGGTGCCGCAGCCCACCAGGGACAGCAGGGACACAACGAACAGAGCATTGAGGGCTTTGATGGCGCCATTCCTTAGCAAGCGGGTTTTTCCGCGCGCATGGTCGCAGAAGCCCGCTGCAGACGCTAGATTGGGCGCTGAATAAATACTGGGCGCAGTGCCGGGAGGGTTCGATGGAGGGAGAGCGCAGCGTCGCACGGCTGTTCGCCGAGGAACCGCTGTCCTGGGGGCTGCGGGGTGACCCCTATCTGTGGCGAGCCATGGCCACGCATCTGGCCCACACGCCCTGGCCGGCCACGGCGCAGCAGTTGGAAGCCCTGATCGTCCAGGCCTTCGAGCAACTGACCGGCAGGGCCTGGAGCTCGGCAGGGCACTTCTTCGTCGAGGCCTTTGCCCATGGCGGCATGTCCAGCGGCGGGATTTCCATGGGCTTCTGGCACGAGCGCGGCCTGCCCCTGTTGTGCGCCCGTTGGGCTCAAGCCTGATCAGATATCGCTGGGTATCAGCATAAGCAGGTCGGTATCGCCGATATCCACCCCGGCCTGGGTCAGCAGGGTGCTGGCCTGGCCGCGGTGGTGGGTCTGGTGGTTGAAGAAATGCACCAGCAGGCTATAGAAATCGCGCTCGGCGACCACGCCCCGGGTGTTGGCGTAATGCAGGCTGCTGTCCAGGTCGGCGTCGCTCAGGGACTGGCTGAAATCGAGGATCAACTGGTCCAGCCACTGACGCTGCTGCCAGAGCCCGCCCAGGTTTGGGAACAGCAGGGTCTTGAGGTCCTGTGGCAGGGCCACCTGCTGCAGCGGCGCCAGGGCCGCAAACCGCGCCGGGTGCTGGGCAAAGCGCTTGAGCCAGATGGTGTCGCCGGCCAGCAAATGATTGAGGGTGCCGAGGATCGAGCCGAAAAAGGCCTGCCGGTCCAGAGCCAGTTGCGCATCGGACAGGCCCATGGCGGCGCTGTACAGCTTGCTGTTCATCCACTGGTTGTAGCGAGCCATCAGGCACAGGTGCTCGGTGCGGTTCATTGCGGCTCCTTTCGGGGTTTGCGGGCTGGCGCGCAGCAGCTTCGCAAGCCCCGGTGCCGCAATGCAAGAGGTGTCACAAAAGCCTCGTGCGCAGGCCGTTTGCAGGGCTGTGCAGCCATTAAAAAAACCGCCCCTTTGGCCCCGATAACATCGTTTCTCGGGGCTTGGGCTTTTCTCTATATTGGCCACCAGATCCAGCGCGGCAACAGGCCGCGCACCCTTTATGGTGAGCCGTTGCAATGAATAAAAAACCTGAACGCACAGGGCTGGAAAACCCCGGGACCGCTACCCGGGTGGTCTGGGGCGGAGAGCAAGTCCGTCATCCCTACAACGCCACGCAACCCCCGATTGTCGCCAGCGCCGCCTATGGCTACGACGACATCGACCAGTGGTACGACGTGGCCCTGGGCAAGGCCCCTGGCTTTATCTACAGCCGCATGAGCAACCCCACGGTGCAAACCCTGGAAGCCAAGCTGCAGGATCTGGAAAACGCCGAATCGGCGGTGGCCTTCAGCAGCGGCATGGCAGCCATCAGCGGCGTGCTCTACAGCTTCCTGCGCCACGGCCAGCGGGTGGTGTCGACCAAGGACAGCTACGGTGGTACCAACAAGATCTTCGAGGAATTCCTGCCGCGCATGGGCGTGGCCGTGACCCTCTGCGAAACCTTCGACCAGCAGCAGATCGAGGCCGAGATCGCCAAGGGCTGCGACCTGCTGTACCTGGAGACGCCGACCAACCCGACCCTGAAGATCGTCGATATCCAGCGTCTGGTCGCCGCGGCGAAACAGGTCGGCGCCCTGGTGGTGGCGGACAACACCTTCGCTACGCCGCTGAATCAGAACCCCCTGGCGCTGGGCGTGGATGTGGTGATCCACAGCGCTACCAAGTTCCTCAGCGGTCACGGCGATGTGCTTGGTGGCGTGGCCTGCGGCAGCGAAGCGCTGATGAGCCAGGTGCGTCACTATCGGGAAATCAACGGTGCCAGCCTCGATCCGTTCTCGGCCTACCTGATCATTCGCGGGATCAAGACCCTGGCCCTGCGCATGCGTCAGCAACAGCACAGTGCCGCGCAACTGGCGCAGTTCCTGCTGAATGAGCCGCTGGTGGAAGCGGTGAACTACCCAGGGTTGCCCAGCCACCCGAATCACGCCGTGGCCTGTGCGCAGATGCGCGGTTTCGGCGCCATCGTCAGTTTTGTCCTGGTGGGCGGCATGGACAGCGTCAAGCTGCTGTTGCCGCGCCTGCGCTATGCCCACTGCGCCGGCAACCTGGGGGCGGTGGAAACCATCTACGGCCCGGCGCGCACTACCAGCCATGTGGAGAACACCCTGGAAGAGCGCCAGGCCCTGGGCATTTCCGAAGGCCTGGTGCGGATTTCGGTGGGCATCGAAGACACCGATGACCTGCTGGCCGACCTGCAGCAGGCCTTCGCCTGGCTGCGCCAATCCCTCAAGCAGAATGCGGCGCCTGGCGCCATCCCATCCCAGGACCCGCGGGCCGAGGTCGCCCACTGAAAAGAGCGCGCAACACCCCCACAGCAAGGCAGCCAGTGGGGGCTTCATGAAGAGGAATAACAATAAAAACCTGGTGGCATCCGATTTGTTTTCTGCCCATTTCCACAGTCGCAGAAATTGAGACTTGCCCTGACAACTTTCATGAGAACCATCATGTCCCTACAAGAACAACAGACCGACTTGCGCGGCGGCTTCAAGCAAGAAATGCAGACCCGGCACATTGTCATGCTCGCCCTGGGCGGGGTGATAGGCACCGGGCTGTTCCTCACGTCCGGCTACACGGTGAACCAGGCCGGCCCGCTGGGCGCGGTGATCGCCTACATCATCGGCGCGCTGATGGTGTACCTGGTGATGATGTGCCTCGGCGAGCTGGCGGTGCAGATGCCCGAGACCGGCTCCTTCAGCACCTACGCCACGCGCTTTCTCGGCCCAGGCACCGGCTACACCGTGGCCTGGCTGTACTGGCTGACCTGGACCGTGGCCATCGGCTCGGAATTCACCGCCGCCGGCATCCTCATGGCCCGCTGGTTCCCCGACACCCCGGTGTGGATCTGGAGCGCGCTGTTCGCCATGGTGGTGTTTCTGTCCAACGTGGTCTCGGTGCGGCTGTTCGCCGAGACCGAGTTCTGGCTGTCGCTGGTCAAGGTGATCACCGTGCTGGTGTTCCTGGCGGTGGGCGGCGGGGCGATCCTGGGCCTGTTGAACATCGATCAGGCCCACAGCATCGGCTTGAGCAACTTCACCCGCGAGGGGCTGTTCCCCACTGGCTTCATGCCGATTGCCATGACCCTGCTGGCGGTGGCCTTCGCTTTCTCCGGCACTGAGCTGATCGGCATTGCCGCCGGTGAAACCCGCGACCCGCAACGCAACGTGCCACGGGCGATCCGCACCACCGTGCTGCGCCTGGCGATCTTCTTTGTCGGCACCATCTTCGTCCTCGCCACCCTGTTGCCCCGGGAGCAGGCCGGTTTGGTGGAAAGTCCGTTCGTCACGGTGTTCACCTACATCGGCATTCCGTACTCGGCCGACATCATGAACTTCGTGATCATCAGCGCGTTGCTGTCCGCCGCCAACTCCGGGCTGTACGCCGCCTCGCGGATGCTCTGGACCCTGAGCGACCAGGGCCACCTGCCCAAGCAGTTCTCGGCCCTGACCCGCATGGGCACGCCGCTCAACGCGATCATCGTGAGCATGGCCGGTGGCGCCGCCTCGCTGCTCAGCAGCGTGTTCGCCCCGGACACCATCTACCTGGCCCTGGTGTCGATTTCCGGGCTGGCGGTGGTGGTGGTGTGGATGAGCATCGCCGCCAGCCAGATCGCCTTTCGCCGGCACTTCGTGGCCAACGGCGGTGACGTGCGCGACTTGAAATTCCGTGTTCGTGGCTACCCCTGGGTGCCGTTGGGGGCGCTGTTGTGCTGCGCCCTGGCCTGTGTCGGCATCGGTTTCGACCCCGAGCAGCGCGTGGCCCTGTACTTCGGCCTGCCCTTCATCGCCTGGTGCTACCTGGTGTATTACATTACCCGCAGTAGCCGCCAGCGGCGCCTGTCCCTGGCAGCCCTGGCTCGGCCCTCCGATGCCCTGCAGGGTTGACGGGTGCGCCCGGCGCCCAGGGTGTCCATGAGAGCCAGGCCATGAAGCAGAAAAGCTTGCCCCCGCTGAACTGGCTGCGCGCCTTCGAGGTGTCCGCCCGTTGCCTTAACTTCACCCACGCCGCCGAGGAACTGTTCCTCACCCAGGGCGCGGTCAGCCAACAGATCCGCCAGCTGGAAAGCCACCTCGGGGTGGCGCTGTTCAAGCGCCTGCCCCGCGGCCTGGACCTGACCGAGGAGGGCCGCTCCTACCTGCCGGTGGTGCAGGACGCGATCACCCGGTTGGCGGTGGGCACCAACGAAATTTTCGGCCAGCACAAGCGCCGGCCGATCAAGGTGCGCGGCAGCCTGGCGTTTTTCGTCCACTGGCTGGCGCCCAAGCTGGCGGATTTTCAGCACAGGCACCCGCTGGTGGATATCCGCTACATCAGCAATATCTGGGTCAAGGAGCTGGACGGCGAAGACGACCTGGAAATTCGTTGGGGCCACGGCCACTGGCCGGGGCTGGTGGCCCAGCGCCTGACCTGGGACACGCTGTTCCCGGTGTGCGCCCCGGCCTTGCTGGACAAGGCGCCGCTAGAGGTGCCGGCGGACCTGGCCCGGCACCCGCTGCTGCATGTGCTGGGCTACGAAGAGGGCTGGGGCTACTGGCTGCAGCGGGCCGGCGCCGAGCAAGTGGATTCGTCCCGGGGGATGCAGTTCGACACCCTGATTTCCACCTTGCGCATGGCCGAACTGGGCCTGGGCGTGGCCCTGGCCCGTTCCTCCATGGTCGACCAGATGCTCGCCGACGGGCGCTTGCTGGAGCCTTTCAGTCAGCGCATCGAGGCCAGCGAATCCTTTTACCTGGTGCGTGGCGCCGGGGCCGATCCACACCCCGATGCGCTGGAATTTTCCACCTGGCTGGTGGAGCAGGCCCATCGCTACAAATGACTGGCCGGAGCCAAGCATGCGTTATGTGAGTACCCGCAGTGCCACCGAGCAGGTGGATTTTGCAACCGTAGTCCTGTCAGGCGTGGCGGCCGACGGCGGGCTTTATGTGCCGCAGCAGTTGCCGAGTTTCAGCCCCCAGGAAATCGCCAACTGGTCGACCCTGGATTACCCCGAACTGGCCTTTCGCGTGCTCAGGCCCTTTGTCGGCGACAGCCTGCCCGAGGCCGACTTCAAGGGGCTGCTTCGCCAGGCCTACAGCGGTTTTGGCCATCGTGCGGTGGCGCCGCTGCGCCAGATCGATCGCAATGAATGGCTGCTGGAGCTGTTTCATGGCCCCAGCGGTTCGGCCAAGGACTTTGCCGCACGCCTGCAGGCCCAACTGGTGGGCTACTTTCTCCAGCGCCGGCAGCGGCGTGGGGTGCTGGTGGGGGCCACCAATGGCGACACCGGGCTGGCGGCCATCGAGGCCTTCAAGGACTGCCCGCAGACGCGACTGCTGGTGTTCTATCCGCAGCACGGCGTGCCCGAGCAGCAAGGGCGACAGTTGCAGGCGGCGCACCAGCCGGGCCTGTGGCGCTTCGCCGTGGAGGGCAGCTTCGATGACTGCCAGACCCTGGTCGGCCGCTTGCTGCGTCAGTGGCCGTTGGCCGAGCATGAGGTGATCGGCTTCAACTCCAGCAACTGGGTCGGGGTCATGGCCCAGCTGGTGCTGTATTTCCACGCCGTGCTGCAACTGGGCGGGGGCCAGCGGCCCATCGGTTTCAGCGTACCGGCGGCCAGTTTCGCCGAGGTCTATGCCGGCTACATCGTGCAGAAAATGGGCCTGCCCATCACCCAGATGATCGTGGCCACCAACCGCAATGACGCCCTGCATCAACTGTTCCTGAAGAACCACTATTCCCGGGGGCAGGCCAGCCAGAGCCTGTCGCCGGCCATGGACCTGTCGCTGTTCGCCAACCTGGAGCGCCTGGTCTGGGAGCTGTATGGCCAGGACCCGCAGGCGGTGGCGGTGCTGATGCAGGGCTTCGAGGACAGCGGCGAGATGACCCTGGACAACGAGGCCTGGCTCCAGGCGCGGATGATCATCGACTCCTATTCGGTCAGTGATGAAGAGACCGGCAAGGAGATCGTCAGCCTGTATCGGGACACCGGCTACGTCATTGACCCCCATGCCGCCACCGGCGTCCTGGCGGCGCGCCTGTACCGCCGCAGCCTGGTGGCACCGATGGTCACCCTGGGGGAGATTGCACCGGCCAAGTCGGCGCGCCTGCTGAGCTCGCTGGGCATCCCCGGGTTGCCGCAAGAGCCGGTGGCACAGCCTTCGACGCTGCAGTGGCAGACGCTGGCCGCGGATGACTTTGGCGCGCTGCTGCACTGCCTGGAGTCCTGGTGATGGGCCGGTGCAAGGTGAGCCTATGAAGCGGATTCTTGATCCTCTGGACGAGCGCATCCTGGCCGAACTGACCCTCAATGCCCGGGCCGCCCACGCCGAGCTGGCGGCCAAGGTCAACCTGTCGCGCAACGCCGTGCGCCAGCGTATCGAGCGCCTGGAGCGGGACGGGGCGATCCAGGGCTACACCATTCGCGTGGGAGAGGGGCGGGGCGCGGACACCCGGATCAATGCGCTGATTTTCGTCTACCGCTACGACCGCATGCGCGGTGCCGAAGTGCTGCAGGCCTTGCGTGCCATGCCGGAGATCGTCCAGTGCGAAGTGCTCAGCGGCGAGTTCGATGTGCTGGTGCGGGTCAGCGCCGCCACGGCGGAACGGGTGCATCGGGTGTGGAATGACATCGCCGCCTTGCCCGGGGTGGAAAACACCGTGACGTCCTTTGTCTTGTCCTCGGTGAGTTAGGGGCTGTCTGCCTGCTTGAAAAAGCCAACGAGTGTTGGCTTTTTTTGCTTTTTCGGCGCTGCAGAATGTGCCTGTTCATGCCTCATGAACAGGTGTTGGGCGGTACGCCTGGAAATGGCTTCGGTGGAAATCTGCGCGGGTAGCCGATGGCTCTAAGAAACGCCTCTGGCGGATCAACAGTCCGCTACCAAGAAACCTCTTTCGAAAATTCAGATCAATCCGATGTGGTGGTTACCGGGATCAATCTAGTATCGGCGCCCACTGCAAGGCCCGTATTCCGGGGGGTATACGCAGTTTGTCGGGGTGCTCGGCGCTTGTTTGACGCCAAGGTAGTGGCACATTAGCATCGCTCGCCTTGTCTTGACCCTTGCTGCCCTTTCGAAGGACCGAATATGCCTATCTCCGCCCTCGGGATGAGGTTGTGCTGTGCCTTGTCTTGCCTGTTGCTGGCCGGCCCCGTGCACATGGCGATTGCCGCTCCCTTGCCCGCACCGACCTTCAACCCCGGCGACCAGGACCTGTTCCTCTAATTCCGCTTTTTGCCTGAGATATTCGACATGGACGTTCGCCAGTTTGCCTTTCTGGCCCGCCAGCCTTCGGCTGCCCTGCAATCCCGTGAGTCCTTTTTGGGCCTGCCGAAACGCGGACTGGCGTTCATCCTGGCCAACGTGATGTTCTGGCAGCCGCTGGTGGTGATGGCCGACGGCATCGTGGTCAACGGCAGCGGCACCAGCCTCGGGCAAGCGGCTAATGGCGTGCCCATCGTCAACATTGCCACGCCCAATGGCGGCGGGCTGTCCCATAACAAGTTCAGCGATTACAACGTTGGCCAGCAGGGGGTGATCCTCAACAACGCCACGCAAAAGCTGCAGAGCACCCAGTTGGGTGGCTACATTATCGGCAACCCCAACCTGGGTGGCCGCGCGGCCAATGTGATCCTCAACGAAGTCAACGGCGGCAGCCCCAGCCAGCTCAAGGGCTACACCGAAGTGGCCGGGCAGTCGGCCCATGTGATCGTCGCCAACCCCTATGGCGTGACCTGCAATGGCTGCGGCTTCATCAATACCCCCAAGGCTACCCTGACCACCGGCAAGCCGGTGATCGAGAACGGCCAGATCCAGCGTTACCAGGTGGACCAGGGCAGCGTGGCCATCGAGGGCGCGGGGCTCAACGCGAGCAACATCGACCAGTTCGAAATCATCACCCGCAGCGCGAAAATCAACGCCGAGATCCAGGCCAAGCATCTGGCGGTGATCGCCGGGGCCAATGACGTCGACGCCAAGACCTTGAACGCCACCGCCCGCACCGCCAACCCGGCGGATGCGCCGCAACTGGCGATCGACTCTTCGGCCCTGGGCGGCATGTACGCCGGGGCGATCAAGCTGGTGGGCACTGAAGCCGGTGTAGGGGTGAAGCTGGCAGGTGATATGGCTACCAGCGGTGGTGACCTGCAAATCGATGCCAACGGCAAGCTGACCCTGGCTCGTGCTCAAGCCCAGGGCGACGTGCAACTCAAGGCGCAAGCGGTGCAACTGACCGAGTCGGTGTATGCGGACCGGAACGCCAAAGTGGTTGCCGCTGAAAAACTGACAGTGGACAAAAACCTGACCGCGGGCGGCAACCTGCACCTCGAAGGCCAGCAGGTGGTCAGTCGCGGTCAGCTCAATGCGGGGCTTCAGCGGCAAGAGGGTATCGAGACCATCAACCCCACCAGCCATCTGCAGCTTCAGGGTGGCAGTCTGATCAACACGGGCAGTATCAACGCCCGGGGCAGTCTCACGACTGATCTTGAGCGCCTGGATAACCAGGGCGCGGAACTGGTGGCAGCGGGGGATCTGCACCTCAAGGCCGGTCGTGTCGATAACCGTGGCGGTCAGTTGATTGGCCAGCAAGCCCTGAAGGTTGAGGGTGACAGTCTGGATAATCGTGGCGGGACCCTGGCCGCCGAGCAGTCACTCAAGGTGGCGGTCGACAGCCTGGACAACCGCGATCAGGGCCTGATTCTCAGCAAAAGCGCAGACTTGACCTTGAATGCCGGCAGCCTGGATAACCGCCAGGGCACCCTGCAAGCCAACCAGGGCGAGCTCAAGGCCAGGGTCAAGCAGGTCCTCGACAATGGCGGCGGCAAGATCCTCACGGGTGCCGGCAAACTGAGCCTGGAAGCCGATGAACTGCGCAACCAGCAAGGACGACTGAACGCCCAGACTGGCAAGCTTGAAGTCAAGAGCGCGACCTTCGACAACACTCGGGGTCAGGCCCGCGGGGCGGCAGTCGAGATCAGCAGCAGCTCCCGTCTGATCAATGCTCAGGGGCATGTACTGTCCACCGCAGGCGATTTGCAACTCAAGGGCGGCGAGGTCCGCAACAACGAGGGCGAGATCGCCAGCCAGAAGCACCTGCAACTCTCCGTCGACAGTCTGCAGAACCAGAAGGGCAGCCTCAGCGCCGAAACCATCGGGCTGGCACTTTCCGGCAAGCTGGACAACGACGCAGGGCTGATCGAGTCCCGGGAAAGCCTCGCGGTGGAAGCCGGTTCGGTGAGCAATGCCAAGGGCCGTTTGCGGGCTTTGGGCGAGCAGGGCGAGAGCCGCTTCAGCATCGGTGGCCGTTTCGATAACGACCAGGGCCTGGTGGAGATCGGCAACCAGCGGTTGCTGCTGAGCAGCGGGGGCCTGAGCAACCAGCAAGGGTTGGTGCGCCACCTGGGGCAACAAGGCTTCGCGTTGTCCCTGGCGGACACCGGCAATGCCGGCGGCAGTTTCATCACCAACAGCCGGCTGGATCTGGACCTGGCGGACTGGAGCAATACCAGTCAGATCCAGGCACAAAAGATCGGCTTGAAGGTCGGGACCTTCACCCAGACCCGCACTGGCAAGCTGATTTCAGTGGAGGGCGTCGAAGCCAGTGGTAACCACTGGATCAACGACGGCGGCCTGGAAACCGACGGCGACCTGAAGCTGATTCTCAGTGGTTCTTACCAGGGCAACGGCCTGCTCAAGAGCCAGGGGCGCATGACTTTCGCTGCCGCCCGTGCCGACCTTGGCCAGGAGGCCGAGGTGCGCAGTGGCGGTGTGGCCGATTTCACCTTGGGCAGTCACCTGCAGAACCTCGGCACGCTCACGGCTGCCGGAGACCTGCAACTCAAGGTCGACAGCCTGACCAACCAGGGCACCCTGGGGGCGGGCAATGCCTTGCATATTGAAACCCCGACCCTGGTCAACCAGGGCGGGCTGATCTTCAGCGGCGCCGACATGCAGCTGGAAACCAGCAGCCTGACCAACGACAAGGGTGACATCTACAGCCTTGGGCGCCTGGACGTGAATGCCCCGGGACAACAACCGGCCAGCCTGATCGAAAACATTTCCGGCACCATTGAAAGCGCCCATGGCATGCAGTTGCTGGCCAATCGCCTGGTCAACCGCAAGGAGAAGTTCGCCTTTATTCCGGCCCTGACCTCCGGGCGCATCAACCTCGGTTTTACCGATAACTGCAAGGGTAAGCACTGCGAAGCCTATTACTCGGTGACCGAGGTCTACGGCACGAAAATCACCGAGGACTCCCAGCGCGGCAACCTGATTTCCGGCGCCGAGCTGACCTTCAAGGGCGACAGCTTCGAGAACCAGTTCAGTACCGTTTCTGCCGCCGGCGATATCAGCTTGCAAAGCAACAGCCTGAAGAACATCGGTGCCGGCGGCGGCGAGATTCGCAATTACGCTTACTCGGTCTACACCAAGGACGAAGGTGCCTACTACACCTTCGTCAACAACATCGGGCGCTACAACGCCTACAACGACCCCAACTCTGCCAGTTACAACCCTACGGCGATGCCGCTGGGAGCGATTGCGCTCGGTAGCCTGAGCGGCTTCAGCAAGGTCGAGACCACCGGCAGTGGCGAAGTCGCCGCGGCAGTCATCCAGGGCGCCGGCAAGGTGGACATCACCGGCACCCAACTGCTGGAAAACAGCGTGATTCGTCCGGGTGAAGCCGTGGCCGCCAGTGCCAGCCGGGTCGGCATGACAGCTGTGGATAGCAGCACCCAGGCTCTGCCGCAGTTGAACCTGCAAGCCGCTCCGGACCTGCAGCAACAAGCGGTCAACCCTCTGGCCTTGCCCAGTTTCAACTTGCCGCAAGGTGACAGCGGCCTGTTCAGAGTCAGCAGCAACCTGCAACACAAATACCTGATCGAAACCAACCCGGCGTTCGCCAACCTCAAGCAGTTCATCAGTTCCGACTACCTGCTCAGCCGCATCGGTTTCAACAGCGACCAGACCCAGCGCCGCCTGGGCGACGGGCTCTATGAGCAACGGCTGATCCGCGAAGCGGTGATTGCCCGCACCGGCCAGCGTTTTATTGCTGGGCTGGACAGCGACGAAGCGATGTTCCGCTACCTGATGGACAACGCGATCGCCAGCAAGACCGCCCTTGACCTGTCACCCGGTATAGCCCTGACCTCAGCCCAGGTCGCGGCCCTGACCCACGACATCGTCTGGATGCAGGAACAGGAGGTCAACGGCGAGAAGGTCCTGGTACCGGTGCTGTACATGGCCCAGGCCAACAACCGCCTGGCGCCCAACGGCGCACTGATTCAGGGGCGCGACGTGAACCTGATCTCCGGCGGCACCCTGGCCAACCAGGGCACCCTGCGCGCCAGTGCACAACTGCAAGCCAGCGCCCAGAACATCGACAACAGCGGCCTGATGGACGCCAACGAACGCCTGTCGCTGCTGGCCACCCAAAGCATCCGCAACGCCCAGGGCGGGATTCTCAAAGGCCAGGACGTCAGCCTGGTAGCGACCCAGGGCGACGTCATCAACGAACGCTCGAAAGTCAGCCAGGACACCCGTTATGGCGGCGGGGCCCAGCACAACGACTACCTCAACAACGCGGCTCGGGTCGAGGCGGACAACAGCCTGAATATCGACGCCGGACGGGATATCCGTAACAGCGGCAGCGTGCTCCAGGCCGGGGGCGATGCGAGTCTCAAGGCGGGGCGTGATCTGGCGCTGGTGGCCACCGAGCAAGTGAACAGCAGCAGCGGACGCCACAAGAAGACCAACTGGAGCCAGAGCCAGACCACCCAGTACGGCAGTGAAGTGCAGGTCGGTGGCAATCTTTCCGCCACGGCCGGCCAGGATCTGCAGATGGTGGCCAGCAAGGTCGCTGCCCAGGGCAACCTGGCATTGGCAGCGGCGCGTGACGTATCCATCGAAGCTGCGGCCAATGAGAGCCACCGCGCGTCGAAGAGCAAGAAGGTCACCAGCAGTAACGATCAGGTACGTCAGCAGGCGTCTTCGGTGACCGCTGGCGGCGATCTGTCGATCAAGGCGGGTCAGGACCTAATCTTGGTGGCCAGCCAGGTGAAGGGCGAGCAAAACGTCGCGTTGGATGCCACTCGCGACCTTAGCCTGCTGTCCGCCAAGGACGAGAGCGCCTCTTTCTACTCGAAGAAGAGCAAAGGCTCCTTCGGGCGTAGCAGCAGTAAGCAACAGGAGAGCTACCACAGCACCAACATCGCCTCTGTGGTCGAGGCCGGGAAAGACCTGACCCTCAACACCAGCAAGAAAGCCGATGGCGGCATGAGCATCAACGGTGGCCG
>NZ_JBXALN010000012.1:0-210096 GCF_058799535.1 Pseudomonas sp. GW822-FHT06D10
CGCGCCATCGTCGGGGCGGGCGAGATCGTGGTGCGCAAGGATGCCGAGACCGGGGCCGATTCAACGGCCGGGCTGAATCGGGATGTGAACAAGGCGTATGAGATCACTAAGGATGAAGAGTCGCGTACGGATTTGTATGCGAGCAGTTCTTCCCTTGGAGCGGTGGCGAGCCCGAAGAAGACGTATGAGCAGTGGAAGAAGAATGTTGAGTTGTATGGGGAGAACAGTCGAGACGCGATGTTAAAGCTCGACGAGCTTATGGCCAGTATGGTCGTGCTACTTACAGCGGGAAGCGATATCGAATTTGCATCCAGGCACGTGAACAACGTGCTGGTGATCCGTGAAAACGCTCGAAAACTCGTCAGCAAGGATGAGAACAAACGTGCGGAGGGCATGGATTATCTGATCCGGTCCAAAGTCGGCGAGGCGAATGGGGAGGCTGCAAAACTTCTTTTCGCTCGGATGAAGGATATTGCCCGCGAGAGCCCGGAGAAGTCACTTGAGCTAGCAGAAATGTTGGCCAGTTTGAAGAACCCTTCAAATGGATCGCTAAATCTCGCTGCTGCTCCTGGCGTAGGAATGATGGGGGCCTTAGCGCTTGCGCTGGTTTACTCAGGAGCGTCACCCCAGACTCAAGAAAATATGCGTAACACAGCCAACTCGGTTGTTGAGAGCGCTAAAAAGTCAGGTGGTGTTGCAAAGGAAGAGGTGCAGAGGCAGCTAAAAATTTCGATCGGCCTTTGGGAGTTGATAACCCTCACTACGTTTCCAATTCACCTGCTTGATGATGAAAACCGAAAGCTGGTCAATCCGATTGTTGATGCATCAGGATGGAATCCTGCCAGTGGAGGCTACGCTGAGGGTGGCGGAGTTATTACAACGCCGCATACCGGCGGTACTCAGCTGGATGGAGTGCAGAAGGATGGTGCCTATGTGACTCCGGAGCACAAGCTAAGTCCGGGTATTGTGTATAGTGAAAAGGTATCGGAAAAAGGAACTGTGACCATTGCACAGAACCTCCCTGATAGTAGATTGCCTCTACAAAAAGAAATTGATATTGCTAATATTCTTGCCGAAGAGCGAGGGGTGAGTGTTCTGTTGAGAGGCTCTAATACACCAAGTGGTGACGCGACTATTCGTTTGCCAGATGGCACAAGGCTTCGTGCAGAGTTTAAAACTTTTGAAACTCCAGATGCTCCGGTGTCAGAGCTGACGGATAATCGTATAAAGAGAATATTTGAGCGAAATATTAGTACCGGGAGTTCGCAGCTTAATGGTTTTCCAAGTGCGGTGGTGATTGATGCGCGTGCATTGAGTTTGTCATCTGAGCAGGTTGCTGGCTATATAGATAGAGCTTTAAATAACGTGGTGCCGAAGCGTCCTGAGTTGGAGCAGGTTTTTGCAATCACACAACATGGGGTTATTCAAATGCCGATTGTGAGAGGGAAGTAAATGGGTACGTATTATTATTTGTGCTGCAAAACTTGCCGAATTTCATTGAACTTAGGAAAAAAGCTGGCGAAGGAAGGGGAGCGATTAGTTGTTCAGGGGGTCTACTCTGATAAGGAAAGGGCTTGGCTCAATGATAAGCGTGCATGGGATATTATTCAGGCCTTTTTTCAGCAGCATGAAGGGCACGATTTACTATTCGTTAATGATGACGACTTTTCGCAGATCCAGTTGTATGACTATGTTGAAGGAGATGACTTTTTGGAGGGGGGAACTTGATTGGTGGTTTTTTTCTATAATAACAATTTTTGTTATGGTTGCTGCATAAGGTTCTAAAGGGCGTTACATGTTGGATGCAATTGGAGATGTCCGTAGCCTAAATAGAGAGGAGAGATATGATGGCTGTTGGGTACTTTGAATTTGCTTTGGTTTTTGATTAAAGAATAGTAAATGTTTGTGGATAAATGGTGAGGCGATATTCCTGGATATAGTGGGGAAGGGGAGGTTTTAGGCGGATTTTCTAACTGTTTGTTAGGAAGGGTAGATATTGATTTGTTGTTGGTTGGGTTTTTTCGTTTGCTCTCGGAAGTTTAGTCGTGGGCTAGTGAGGTAAGAGTTTTTGGTTGTAAGGGTGGTGGGCGAGTAGAGATTTGGGAAGATGATATCTTTATATTGTTTGGGTTTTGAGAGATTATCTTTATTTCTGATAGAGGAAATTATATATCTTGCCGCTAACTTTGATTGTAACTTGGTGTTGTTTGGTAGTGGGGAGATTTTTGAGCCAAAGCTGCCCTTGGTTGTGGAAAAGGTAAAGTAGCCTAACGCTTTTGTTTTTTTGTGAGGAGCTAGCTGGTTTTTTCGATGCTCTAGTTTTGTGGGGTGAAAAATATAGTTGGAAATTATTGGGTTTGGTGTTGTTATATGGTCTTCAAAATTGGCGTATTTTGGCCTGAATTTACTCTTGTAGTGGTTGTTTTGTTGAGCTCTTTTTATAGCGGATTAATTAGGTCTGTACGCGTCGCTAAGTTTTTCTCAGTTGTTGTTGAAAACCTCTCAAGGAAGATCCGTCATGCGTCTGTTGTCTCTGCTCTTCACCCTCGCTTTGCTCGCCGGTTGCGCCTCCACTCCGGACTATTACATCTCGCCCAAACCGGTGCAGATTCCCGCCAACGCGACTTACTGGATCGACACCTTCAACCTGCAGTTGGTCGGCGAGAGCGAGCGTTTTCTGCCTGAGGACAAGTTGCGTCAGCAACTGGGCATGGAGTTGATCCGGCAGTTGGGCAATGCCAATCGCTACGCCGCCACCAAGGACAGTGCCGACTACCTGCTGGATGTAGATGCGGTGTACAAGCGCCGCCTCAGTGATTCCCAGGGCGGGCTGGTGTCGATGGTCGTCGATGACAATACGATCCTTGCCAGTGTCGACTTTGGCTACAAGGTGCAGGTCAAGCGCGACGGCGCCGAGGTGTTGCATTTCGCCCAGGAGCGCGATGGTTTGCAGCCTGCCGGGGCCATGGGCCAGTTGCGCAATATGAAGACCATGTTGGGGGCGATCACCAACAGCGGTAACTCGGATGTGGAGAACTTCTACATTCGTGCTCTGCCGAGGTTCATCGTTCGCGATATCACGGCCATTCCTTCTCGTTGAGTGAGTGTGTGGGGGGATTGTAGAGCGAGCTCGCTCGCGATGAGCGCCAGGGCGTCGCGTTCTTTCAGTAGCGGCGCGTTATCGTTGGCGTTGTTCGCGAGCGAGCTCGCTCCTACAGGGGGATCAACGTGCTTTTTGGGTTATAGCTTTTTCACCGGAATGCAGATCTCACACTCCAGCTCCCCGGTCTTGACGTCGTAGAAGGCATCCGCCGGGTAGCGTTCGAAGGCCGGGCGCGGGTCGAATTGCAGGCCGCTCTTGGGCAGCCAGTCGCGGCATAGTTCGATCCAGGCGTCGGCGATAGCCGGGCCCAGGCCGCGGTAGTGGGCCACGGCGTAGAGGCCGCCGGGCAAGGTGGTGACGACGGCCGGGGCGCTGGCCTTGAAGTCTTCGGGCACTTCCACGCAGGCGTCGTAGCGGCATTTGTCGGCGGGGGTGAGGTCCGGGTCGTCGTGGCCGATGCCGTAGCGCACGCGGTTGAACAGCTGGTGTTCGAGCATCCACGGCGCGGCGGTTTCGCGCCAGAAAATGCCAATGCCCGGGCCGTAGGCGCCGATATAGCGCAGGTAGGCCACGCGGGTGGCGGGTAGTTGCTGCAGGGTGACCTTCATCGCGGTTTCCTTCAGGTGAATGAAGGCGTCAGGATCGTCGAAGGCGGGGATGTGGGTCTGATCAGGATTGCGCAATTCACGCAGGCGGCGTTCGCGGATGTCGTCCAGGCGGCGGTGCCAGCGTTTGGGCTCGGTATCGCGCCAGGTGCTGGGGGAGACTGAGAAGTGCTGTTTGAAGGCCCGGGAAAATGCCTCGCCGGAGCCGAAGCCGACTTCCAGGGCAATTTCCAGCACTGAGGCCGAGGGGCGGCTGGCCATGAGGTAGGCGCCGCAGGCCAGGCGTCGGCGGCGCAGGTAGGCACCCAGGGGCTCGCCGACCCAGGCGCTGAACAGGCGGTGGAAGTGGTAGGGCGAGAAATGGGCGACCCGCGCCAGGTCCGCCAGCTCCAGGGGTTGGTCCAGGTGTTGGTCGATATGCTCCAGCACCCGGCTCATGCGCAGGGTGTATTCGTGGAGGCTGTGATAGGCGGCGCTCATGTCTACAGCTTAGTTGGCTGGGTGGGTCGTCACAGTCTGCCGCAGATTTGTGCCGTTTGTGAGTGCGATTCGCCGGCAAGCTGGCTCCTGCGGCAGGTTCTGCCGGCGAACAGGTTCTCAATCGTCACAACAGCAACTGCTGTTCTTGCCCTGGGGCGTTGCCTGGTAGCGATCGTGGTGCCGGACCCAGCCCATGATCTGCTCTTCGTTGCGCCCCTTGGGCGTCAGGTCGAGGAAGTTGTAGGCCCCCAGCAACAGGTCCAGCCCGCGGGCATAGGTGGAATAGGTGTGGAATATCTCACCTTGCGGGTTGCGGTAGAAGACGCTGAGCCCGGGCAACTCCTGCTCATTGCCACTGGCCTGTTCGTAGTTGTAGCTGGCAGTGCCCTGGGCCAGTTGCTCGGCGCTGAGGCTGACGCCGAAGTCCTGGTTGAAGTCGTCGCCGGCGCTGGAATACCAATCGAAATGCCAACCCATGCGCTGGCGAAAGGCCTGGAACTCGGCATAAGGGGCGTGGGAGATGGCCACCAGCGCTACATCGTGGTGGGCCAGGTGCTGGTTGGCGCCATCGAAGTGGTCGGCGACGAACGAGCAGCCCTTGCAGCCCTCCTCCCAACCTTCGGCAAACATGAAGTGGTAGACCAGCAGTTGGCTGTGGTCGCCAAACAGATCGGCCAGGCCCAGCGGGCCATCGGGGCCATGAAACTGATAGGGCTTGTCGATTTTTACCCAGGGCAGCGCCCGGCGTTCGGCGCTGAGCTGGTCGCGCTGGCGGGTAAAGGCTTTTTCGTGGATCAGGTGCTGTTTGCGGGCTTGCAGCCATTGTTCCCGGGAGACCACGGGATGCTCGGTAACGGACATGACATCTCTCCTCAAGGCAGTGGGGGCGATGGGTCTTACACACGCTAGTCGTTTGGCGCTGGAGTGGATCGACAAACCGCCCAGCGGTTTTCCGATCAGGAGCGGCGGCCTGGGGTGGATTTCCTGAACGGCTGAATGGCCTGCCGGTCACAACTTGTGAAGGCATTTCATTCGCTTGTCTGGAGGTTGAATCAGGATGACGACTTATAACTGGGATCTGATCGAACGGCTGCTGCACGAAGTGCAGAACGGCGCCGGCCACAGCTTCACTCCGCGGCCCTATGCCGAGCAGCATGCGGCGGCCAAGGCGGCGGAAGGCGAGCCCACCGGCAATCTGGATGACCTGAAAGTCACCGCCACCGAGTACGAAAAGTTACTGCTGGACCGTGGCTTTATCGAAAGCCGGCCGGAAGAGGAGGGCGGCAATGGCGAGAACTTCGTGCTCACGCCCCGTGGTTCCAGCCTGCTGTGCCTGATCGACAGCAGCATCCCGGGCAATGATCACCCGCGCCAGGTGCTGGATGAGCAGGCCGATGCGCTGGATCCGGCGACCTTCGATCAGGTGGCCTCCAAGGCCCAGATCGCCTAGGTTGCGCCTAGCCCTGGCGGGCGTTCTGCAGGCATTTGAGCTCGGCGAAGTCCTTGCGCACTCCGTCGATTTTCTTCAGCAGGCGCTGGCGCTGGGCCGGGGTGCTTTGTGCCATCAGGTCCACCAGCAGGCTGCGTGCGGCCTGTTCGGTGTGGGCGTAGGCCTGGCGATAGTCCGGCGTCCATACGCTCTCGCGGTGTACCAGCAATTGCTCGATACGTTGTGGGAAATCGCTGTTTTGCCGTTGCTCCACAGCCGCGCTGAATTGCGCCTGCCAGTGGGCTCGGTTGGCGATCCACTGCTGGTTCTGCTCGCCCAGGCTGCTGGACCATTGTTCCACCCGTTGCTGCTGGCTCGGGCTCAAGGGGCCGAGCCAGGCGTTCAGGCGCTTGCTCATGCGTTGGCTGCGCTGCTCTATCTGTTGCGCCAACGGCGGCTTGAGGTATTGCTCCTGGTGTTCCTGCAGGTCCTTGGCGAAGGCGGAATTCATCTCTTTGACTTGCTGGTCGTTCAGACCCTGGAGCAGCTCCACGGCGGACGGGGCGATCTGCCGGGCGGTTTCGGCGATGGCTTGCTTGGCTTCCCGGGTGCGCTCTTGCAAGCCCTGGTCGCTGACCTGGTTGTTCTGCACCATCAGTTGCAGGCGGTCGAGCCAGTCCAGGTAACCTGGGAGCTGGGTGGTGCAATGCCAGCTCAGGTGCTGCTGCAGGCGCTGGTTGAACCAGCTCTTCTGCTCGCTGTTCATGTCCAGGTAGTCGTTGAGGTTCCAGGGAATGATCACATCCAGGTTGCGATAGGCCAGGCCGACCCGGCTACAGGCGCCCAGCAGCAGGCTGATGATCAGGAGCGGAATGAGGAGGTGCCAGCGGCGCGCCATGTTCGAGTCCTTGCGAGTGCGGGTTGCTGTATCTGAACCCTGAAGGTGCCTCGCAGTTCAGACGTTCAGTAGAACGCCCGTTCGGCCTTGAAGGTGAGCAGGCCGTCGCATTGCGGGTTATGCCCGGAGTAGGCGCTGCAGTCGTTGCCGCTGAGGCTGGAGTCACTGTAGATCAGGTTCAGGTCGATCCCCAGCCAGGGGCGCGAGAGCTTGATCGACCAGTCATTGAAGCCGGCCACGTAGCCGCCGTCGGCGATCGAGACGCCATTGTTCAGTTGATGGGTGGTGTATTTGACGCTGACGCCAATGCCGAACGGTACGTTGCCGCCCAGGTCAGCGAACAGGGTGCTGTTGCGTTTGTCCGGGTCATTGCTGAAGGCCGCGCCGAAGCGGCTACCGAGCAGGGTCAGGCCGCCGTAGAATTCCTGGCTGTCCTGGGTCCGCAACTGCGGGTAGTTGTAGTGGATCATTCCCAGTTCGTAGCCCAGGGTCTGGTCGAAGGGCTGCTTGAAGCCCAGGTAGGAGTCCACCTCCAGTTTGCTGGAGGGGCTCAGGCCCATGCTGGGGGCCCACTGGCCGGCATACCAGCCACTGTCGTGGCTCAGGTCGAGGCCGCCGTGGAACGAGCCGCTTGAGGACGGCTTGACCAGGCCCTGGGCCATGCTGCGGCTGGGGCTGGTGCCCAGCTTGAGGTCGAAATCCCCCAGCTCGCGCTGGAAGATTTGCCCATGGGCAATGGGGCAGGCCAACAGCAGGCTGCAGGCCAGCAACGAGGATTTGAGCATGCAGCACTCCCTGAACTGCGCGGAGCGACAACCTGAAAGGCGGCTGAAACGATTGATCTAGAGGGGGTAAAGGATACCGGCGAATGCCATTGGCTGAAGGCCGTTCGTCGATTTGCTGGTAGTGGGGAGGAGAGCGGGTGCCAGTCCTAGCGCTTTGAGGGCAAAGCGCTAAGGGACCAGGATAATGCGCGGGGGAGTTACTTCTTGCCCAGGCTGATCTGCTTGGACGGGCCGAAAGTCTGGCCGCTGACGCCTTTGGCGATCTGCTGGATTTCGCCGCCCGATTTCAGGAACGCTGCGATCTGTTCGTTGATCGATTCACTGGTTTCAACGGCGGGAGCTGGTTTTGCTTTGCTGTTGGAGGCTTTTACTCGCATGGCGGCCATTTAACCTTTCGGGAAAATTAATTTGGCCAGGCATCTTATCAGAAATACTTGACAATTGCTTGGTAAATATCCCCTGGAACAGAAAGGCGCTTCCTGCTGTTTTTCCTAAGTTTATTTTTCGGATATTTTCCTAAGTCGCTGTTTTAACTAAGGACCCATCGAAAAAAATGCCCTCTCGCTGTGCTCCGAAAAGGCTCGATGCACGGCTGTTTGCCTGACGAGCGGCCGGTTGAGCGCCGGGAACGCCAGAAAAATCAAGGATTTCGTGGTCGGCGATTCAGGAGCGTCAACGCAGGCCTGGAAAACAGGTAGAATGCCGCCCACGCAATGAGGGTATTGGAAATGGCTTTAGTCGGGCGCTACAACAGTTTGCAAGTGGTTAAACACACTAACTTTGGTTTGTATCTGGACGGTGGGGCAGACGGAGAAATATTGCTGCCCAATCGTTATATCCCCAAGGACATTCCCAGTGAAGATGAAGACTGGCTGAATGTTTTTGTTTACTTGGACAGTGCTGACAAGTTAATCGCAACTACCGAAAAGCCGAAAGTTCAAGTTGGTGAGTTCGCCAGTCTTAAAGTCGTCGAAGTTAACAGCATTGGGGTGTTCCTGGACTGGGGGCTGCCCAAGGATCTGCTGCTGCCGTACTCCGAGGAAAAGCGCCAGATGAACGCCGGCGAATACTGCGTGGTGCATGTCTACCTGGACAAGCACACTCGCCGTATCACCGCCACGGCCCGTCTGGACCGCTACCTGGACAAGACGCCGGCCAACTACAAGGCCGGCCAGGAAGTCGACTTGCTGGTGGCCGAGTCCACCGACATGGGCTTCAAGGCCATCATCAACAACAAGCACTGGGGCCTGATCCACAAGAACGAAGTGTTCAAGTTCCTGCGCTCGGGGATGCAAGAGAAAGGTTTCATCAAGGAAGTGCGCGCCGACGGCAAGATCAGCCTGAGTCTGCAACCTGTCGGTGAACAGGCGGCCACCAGCCTGAACTCGAAGATCCTCGCCAAGTTGCGGGAAAACGATGGCTCGCTGGCGGTCAGCGACAAGAGCGACCCGGCCTTGATCAGCAGTTTGTTCGGGGTTAGCAAGGGCAACTTCAAGAAGGCCATCGGTGCCCTCTACAAGCAGGGCCAGATAGTCATTCACGCGGATCGTATCGAGCTAAGTTGAGACTCACTTCACGCTGCGGGCGAGGCTTATGAAAACCACGCTGGTTGCCTGGCTCGCCACCTTGCTGGCGTTCCTGCTACTCGACGCGCTCTGGCTGGGGCTGATGATGGGCGAAACCTACCGGGCCCAGTTGGGGGCGCTGCTGCTGGAACAGCCACGGCTGTTGCCGGCAGCGCTGTTCTACCTCCTCTACGTTAGCGGTTGCCTGCTGTTCGCCGTGCGACCCGCCCTGCAGCAGGGCGGCTGGCGCCGGGCTGCGTGCCTGGGGGCGCTGCTCGGGCTGGTGGCCTACGGCACTTACGACCTGAGCAACTGGGCGACCTTGCAGGGCTGGTCGGCTTCCCTGGCGCTGCTGGACATGGCCTGGGGCATGCTGGCCAGTGCCCTGGCCTGCAGTTTCGGCGTCTTCTGTGCCTGCCGCTGGGCGCCTGGCGCAAACGGCGGGAACTAGGTCTGCTCCAGGGGACCCGTCAGGCGCGGCGGCAGTTCTTTATTTCGGGTAGGGGTCATGTCATTGAATCAATGTGAGGTATGGCGGTGAGCATCGAACGGCGCAACGCCGATGGGTTTGCCCTGCAGGTGATGTTGGGGCTGTGCCTGATCTGGGGCGTGCAGCAGGTGATGATCAAGTGGGCCGCGGCGGACATTGCGCCCATCATGCAGGCGGCCGCCCGTTCGGGGATCTCGGCGCTGCTGGTGGCTGTACTGATGTGCTGGAAAGGCGGCTGGTCCCAGGTTTCCAGTACCTGGCGCGGCGGCTTGCTGGCCGGCGCTCTGTTCGGCCTGGAGTTCCTGTTTATCGCCGAAGGCCTGAAGCTCACCAGTGCCGCGCACATGTCGGTGTTTCTCTACACCGCACCGATCTTCACCGCCCTTGGGGTCAATTGGCTGTTGCCCAGCGAACGCTTGCGGCCCTTGCAATGGTTGGGGATCGTCCTGGCCTTTATCGGCATCAGCATTGCCTTTGCCGGCGGGATCTCCCTGGACAACCTGGACCGGCGCATGCTCCTGGGCGACATTCTGGGATTGCTGGCGGGGCTGGCCTGGGGCGCGACCACAGTGGTGGTGCGGGCTTCGCGGCTGTCCGAGGCGCCGGCGACCCTGACCCTGTTCTATCAGTTGATCGTCGGTTTCGTCGGCCTGTTGCTGATCGCCGTGCTCAGCGGCCAGGTGACCCAGGTCAGCCTGACGCCGGTAGCGGTGGCCAGCGTGTTGTTCCAGGGGCTGGTGGTATCGTTCTTCAGCTACCTGACCTGGTTCTGGCTGCTGCGGCGTTATCTGGCGGCGAACCTGGCAGTGTTTTCCTTCATGACCCCGATGTTCGGCGTGACCTTCGGCGTGCTGTTACTGGACGAGCCCTTGAGCCTCAACTTCTTGCTGGGGGCAATGCTGGTGCTGCTGGGTATTACCTTCGTCAGCGCCGAACAGTGGCTGCGGCGGCGGATCCAGCGCTTGTTGTAGCCCGCGCTTCACGAGACGACCGCACAGCGCTGTGCCCTTGGTCGCAGTTGCCAGAGCAGGCTGGCGCCGATCAGCAAGCCGCAGCCCGCCACCACCAGCGCCAGCTGCAGGTCGCCGCTGAAGTGGCTGCTCAGGGCGGCCAGCAACGGGCCGCTCAACTGGCCCACGGCAAAGCAGGCAGTGAGCAGGCCGGCGTTGCGCTGGGCCGACTGCGGTGCCAGTTCCCGGGAGCGCTGCATCACCAACTGCATGCAGGCCAGGAACGGCGTGCCGCACAGCAACACGCCCAATACCAGCCCCAGGCCACTGCCCAGCAGGCAGGCAAAGACCCCGGCGGCCTGCAGCCACAAGGTCGCCATCAGCCATTGCCGGGTGCTGTGCGGGGTGTGCCGACGCAGGCTGGCCAGGGCCACGCCCACGGTCGCGGCCAGGCCGAAACCGGGCCAGAACAGGTCGGCCTGCCACTGGCCATGGAAGCGCGCATTGGCCATCTGCGAAAGGAAGGTCGCGGGGATGATGTAGCCCACGCCATACAGGGCGTAGACCAGCCCCAGGCGCGCCACGCTGTGCTCGGTGGCGCAGGCGCTCTGCGTTTCGCCACTGGGGCGCGCCGAGGCCGGGGGCAGGATCGGCAGGATCACCAGCAGCATCAACAAGGCGACCGCGGCATACAGCAGCCACAGGTTGGCCGAGCTTTGCCCCAGAAGATTGGAGCCCAGGGCCAGTAGCCCGGTGAGCATGATGCCCAGCCCCGGGCCGGCGAACACCAGGGCTCCGAGGCGTGGCCGCCCCGCCGCCTGGGCCAGGGGTTGGCTCAGGGCCGTGATCATCACCAGCACCCAGGCGCTGGCCACCCCGGTGCCGAAGCGCAGAAGCAGGTGCGGCCAGAAGCCCTGGGCCCAGAACGAGGCCAGGGTCAGCAGCACGCACAGCCACAAGCCGCCCAGCAGGCGCAGGCGCACCTGGGCCGGACGCCGGGCGAACATGGCGTCCAGGGCTCCGAGGAAATAGCCCAGGTAATTGGCAGCGGCAATCAGCCCGGCGGCGGTCAGGTCGACCTGGCCTTCGCTGATCAGGTGCGGCAGTTGCGGGGTCAGGGCGAAGCGGCCAATGCCCATGGCCATCATCAGGGCAATGAAGCTGGCGAGCAGGCGGAGCAAGGGAGACATGGTCGGCTTTCCATCGATGGGGACAATGACCGTCAGGCTAGGTCTGATTGACTTTCTTTAAAAATGAATAATATTGAGTAACTTGTTCAGTTTTGGAGAAAGTCATGGAGTTCAGCCAATTGCGCATCTTCCAGGCGGTGGCCGAGGAAGGCTCCATCACTCGCGCTGCCGAGCGCCTGCACCGAGTGCCGTCGAACCTCTCGACCCGGCTCAAGCAACTGGAGGAGCAACTGGGGGTCGAACTGTTCCTGCGCGAGCGTCAGCGCCTGCAGTTGTCGCCGGCGGGCAAGGTGCTGCTGGATTACGCCGCGCGCCTGTTCGCCTTGCACGACGAGGCCCATGCCGCGGTGCAGGGCGGTCAGCCGGCCGGGGAGTTTGTCCTGGGCACCATGTACAGCACCGCGGCGATTCACTTGCCTGCGTTGCTGGCGCGTTATCACCGGGCTTATCCGGCGGTGAACCTGCAGGTGCAGTCCGGGCCCAGCGGCGAGTTGCTCGAAGGCTTGCTCACCGGGCGCCTGGATGCAGCCCTGGTGGACGGGCCGCTGGAGCTGGCAGGCCTGGATGGCGTGCCCCTGTGCGACGAGACCCTGGTACTGATCAGCGAAGCCGACCATCCGCCGGTGCGTACGGCCCGGGACGTAGAGGGCCGTGCGGTGTTCACCTTTCGCCAGGGCTGCTCCTATCGCATGCGTCTGGAATCCTGGTTTGCCCACTACCACGCCGCGATGGGGCGGGCCATGGAGATCGAGTCCTATCAGGGCATGCTGGCCTGTGTGATCGCCGGTTCCGGGGTGGCGCTGATGGCTCAGTCGATGCTCGACAGCCTGCCGGGGCGCGAAAGTGTGGCGGTGCATGCCTTGGCCGAGCCTTTTGCCCGTGCCACTACCTGGCTGATGTGGCGCAAGGGCATGGTCGGGGCCAATCTCAATGCCTGGATCGAGCTGCAACAGGGCGCTGGCGTGCAGCTTGCGCAGCAGGCGCGGGCCCATGCTTGAGCACCCGATGGCCATTGGCTTTAATCCAGTAACAGTTCATTGCCATTGCGCAGCAGCGCGCTGGAAAAGATAGGG
This sequence comes from Pseudomonas sp. GW822-FHT06D10, assembly GCF_058799535.1. Taxonomy (NCBI): domain Bacteria; kingdom Pseudomonadati; phylum Pseudomonadota; class Gammaproteobacteria; order Pseudomonadales; family Pseudomonadaceae; genus Pseudomonas; species Pseudomonas sp. GW822-FHT06D10. Next base: position 12,569 of record NZ_JBXALN010000012.1, read on the forward strand.
CTATTATCTGCTTGAGGCGGCGCAGTATCGCCGCTCGGCACGACCCTGAGGGGGCACTATGAAAGACAAACTGCAAAGCTGGCTGCACGACCTTGGCGTCGCACTGGGCCTGATCGAGCCACCGCTGCAACCGGTGCCGATTCCTACCGACGAAGAGCTGCGGCGCCGTCAACAACGTCGTCGCTGAAGCAGAGGCGAGAGCGGAGTGCAGGCTCCGGCTCTCGCGGATGTCTTCTAGCCGGCAGTCGCTGGGCCACAGGCCTGGGGCAATCGGGTCAATCCTGGTTTTGCCGGGCCTTTTCCAATAACCATTGCACTAGGTCATCCACCCTTTCCAACTGCCCTAGCGCTCGCTGCTCTTCACGGGGCAAGACACCCAGGTCGAACCTGTCCTCCAGGCGCCACAGCAGCGCCTCGATATCATCCCTGTCCAGCCCCAGTTCAGAGAGACCGCACTGGTCATCGAAATCCACAGGCTCATCCAGCCAGTGGCGAATGAGCAGGTGCACTGCCGCGCGCGCTTGGGCCCGATTCATCTGCGTTGCTCCCAATACGACAGCAGGTCAGGCGGGACGGGCGGCGTCGGCGCGGGTCTTTTCCAGGATGAACAGGCTCAGCTCGCTGATGCTGCTGATTCGATACAGGTCGCGGTCGGGATCCAGGCGAATGTTGAACTCTCGCTCCAGGCTGTGCAGCAGGACCTTGAGGTCCAGGGAGTAGGTGTCGTGTTCGCGGGCCTGGCTGGGCGGGATTGGCCACTTCTGGGCCATTTGTGCATCGATGGCATGACGGATGCTTTGCTGGATGGAGAAAAGGTCCATAAACACCTCGGGGCAGGGAGAGGCTCTTATTGTTTTATGACCCCATCCAAGGGTGAAGCGATAGCGTGCACTGAGGCGGCCAGCGATCCTTGTACTGTTTTCCTGCGGGAACAGTCGTCGCTGGATCTGAGTACAGCACAGGTTTTTTTCCGGCGGGGTAACCATTCGTCCATTCATGGTCCTGACGAAAATGGCTGAGGGCTTTGCCCGTCGGTGCCGCGAGGCTTTTGCCAGGCGAAAAAAAACGGGTGCGGCCACCGACGCCGCACCCGTCGAAGAAAAGCTTCAGACCTCCGGCTTCACGTCAGATTGCGTTGGCCAGGGGCGCAGGGCGCCGGGAGGCCAGGCTCACCACCACGAAACTCACCAGGCCCACGGCCAGGCTGTAGTAGATCGGTGTGTTGGCATCCAGGCCGTCCTTGAACATGAAGGCCAGAGCCGTGACGAAGCCCAGGCCCATGCTGGCGATAGCGCCGGCAGTGGTGGCGCGTTTCCAGAAAATGGCGCCGATCAGCGGGATCAGCATGCCGCCCACCAACAGGTTGTAGGCCAGGGTCAGGGCGCTGATCACGTCGTTGACCACCAGGGCAATGCCCAGCACCACGATGCCGGTGAGGAAGGTGAACAGGCGGTTGATCCCCAGGCTCGATTGCTTGCCGCCGCGCAGCCTTGGCAGCAGGTCTTCGGTCAGGGTGGTGGAGGCGGCCAGCAGGCCGGCGCTGGCAGTGGACATCATGGCGGCCAGCGCCGCAGCGATCACCAGGCCACGGATGCCGTCCGGCAGTGAGGCTTTGACGATGGCGGCAAAGGCGTTGTTGACGTTGTCCAGGTCCGGCAGCAGAACATGGGCGGCCATGCCGATCAGGGCGCAGGCCAGGCCGTAGAGGATGCAGTAGAAGCCCGCCAGGGTGCCGGCGTATTGCGCGACTTTCTCGGTCTTGGCGGTGAACACCCGTTGCCAGATGTCCTGGCCGATCAGGATGCCGAAGAAGTAGATCATGAAGTAGGTGATGATGGTGTCCCAGCCGATGGCGGTGAAGCTGAAACTGGACGCTGGCAGCTTGGCCACCAATTCATCCCAGCCGCCTACGCGGTACAGGCAGATCGGCAACAGGATGAACATCAGGCCCACGGTCTTGATCACGAACTGGACGATGTCGGTCAGGGTCAGCGACCACATGCCGCCGATCGCCGAGTACACCACCACCACGCCGCCGCCCAGCAAAACCGAAACCCAGAACGGCAGGCCGAACAGCACTTGCAGAACGGTGCCGATGGCGAGGATCGAAGTCACCCCGATCATCAGCGCGTAGGCCAGCATGATCACTGCGCTGGCCTGGCGGGCCATGGGGTTGTAGCGCTTCTCCAGCACCTGGGTGACGGTGAAGATGCGCAGCTTGAGCAGCGGCTTGGCCAGCAGCAGGTTCAGGGCAATGATCCCCGCCCCCAGGGCGGCGCACAGCCAGAAACCGGAAATGCCGTGGACATAGCCCAGGCGCACGGTGCCGACGGTGGAGGCACCGCCCAGGACCGTGGCGGCCATGGTGCCCATGTACAGGGTGGGGCCCAGGTTGCGGCCGGCCACCAGGTAGTCCTCGTGGGTCTTGGCCTTGCGCATGCCGTAGTAGCCGAGTACGAGCATGCCGGCGGCATAGATGAGTACGACAAATAGATCTAAAGCCATGGTGGCGTGTCTCCGATTATCTTTTTTATGTGAAACAAACGGTTCATGCAGGTGCTGGCTGCTCAGCGAAGGCGGGGTCAAGTCTTGTGCAAGACCCAGGGGCTCTATCGCGATACGGGCCGCTCCAGGAGGTTATCCGGGCAGTAGCGCGCGACTTGCCAGCAGCCCGCTGGTACAGCGGCTGGCCATGCTGGAGTGCGCAGTTTCGAGAGTGGCGATGGCGGTGCTGGCCAGGCCGGAGGGTAGGCGAAACAGGTCGCAAGGCCTGGTGTCGCGTTGGTGCTCGAGGATCTGTCCGATCCTGTTGGTTGCGATGTTGCTAGGGGTTTTTTCTTTGTTGTTATTCATGATCTGCTCCGATCACATTGGCTAAGGGGGTGGCAGCCCTTCCGGCACAGCGGACAAATGGTTGTGACAGGCCAGCCAGAGGCCTTGTTGTTTTGTGCGAGACCCAATGGTTTCGCGTTCCTGGCTGAAGTCTTGCTCCCCTTGCATGCGCAGCTTCGTGGCTACGTCATGAGTCAATCCGGCGCCGTCCCCCTGTGGGCGGACGACGGCGTTGTCCGGGATGCGTCACCGCACCTCGGAACCATCCTTGGCCCCTTATCGGCCCGGCTAATGCCTGGCAGGCATTGCGCAACAGCAGCCGAGGACGGGGTAAAGATGAAGCGGGTAGTACCGCTTTGCGCCGCAAACGGTCTGGCGGCGCGCAGCATGTGCTGAGTCTCAGCGATGGGCGACGCCAGGCAGTACGCAGAGCATTTCGTACAGCAGGTTGGCGCCCAGCAGCGAGGTATTGCCGGTGGTGTCATAAGGCGGCGAAACCTCCACCAGGTCGCAGCCCACCAGGTCCAGGCCCTGGCAGCCACGGACAATCTCGATGGCCTGGATGGTGGTCAGGCCACCGATTTCCGGGGTGCCGGTGCCTGGGGCCCAGGCCGGGTCGATGCCGTCGATGTCGAAGCTCAGGTACACCGGGCCGTTGCCGACTTTCTCGCGGACTTCGGCCATCAAGGGCTCCAGGGATTTGTGCCAGCATTCTTCGGCCTGGACCACGCGAAAGCCCTGCTTGCGGCTCCAGTTGAAGTCTTCGGCGGTGTAGCCCTGGGCGCGCAGGCCGATCTGCACCACGCGGTCGCAGTCCAGCAGGCCTTCTTCCACGGCGCGGCGGAAGGTGGTGCCGTGGGCGATTTTCTCACCGAACATGTGGTCGTTGACATCGGCGTGGGCATCGATGTGCACCAGCCCGACCTTGCCGTGTTTCTTGTGGATGGCCCGCAGGATCGGCAGGGTGATGGTGTGGTCGCCGCCCAGGGTCAGGGGAATCACGTTGTGTTCGAGGATGCCGTCATAGGCTTCTTCGATGATGCGCACCGCGTCCAGCAGGTTGAAGGTGTTGATCGCTACGTCGCCGATGTCGGCCACCGACAGCGAGTCGAACGGGGCAGCACCGGTGGCCATGTTGTAAGGGCGGATCATGACTGATTCGGCACGGATTTCCCGCGGGCCGAAACGGGTGCCGGCACGCAGCGAGGTGCCGATGTCCAGGGGCACGCCGACGAACGCAGCGTCCAGGCCGGCAGCGGATTGCAGATGGGGAAGACGCATCATGGTGGCGATGCCGCCGAAGCGCGGCATTTCGTTGCCGCCCAGTGGTTGGTGGAGAATCTTGTCCACGGGATAGGCCTCATCGTTGTTTTATATTTATGGGGTCGACGGCGCAGCGAATCCTGCCCGAGCAACCGAGTGGGGCCGATTCTGCGAAATGTAGTGCGGGGAAAGAATCGCTACGAACAAATACTTAGTTCAGATTTTTCTAAACTAATGGCCGATGGCGCGCTAGACTCCCGCGCTGCTCCCCGGGCCCTTGGTGGCGAGGGAGCTTGCTCCCGTCCGGTGGTGCAGCCACCGTTATCCGGGTTGCAGGGTTGGATTGAAAGCGGGCATGGAGGCCATCGGGGTTGCTTTGCCGCTCGGCGAGAACCCGCACCCTCGCCGCAGGGACGTTGTCGTTTTGCCTGTTATCGGAGCCTGTCATGGCCAACGCTTTACCTGATCTGAAACTATTACGCATCTTCGTCAGCGTGGTGCGGCATCAGGGGTTCGCCAACGCCCAGCACGAACTCAATCTTTCCACCTCGGCCATCAGCACCTACATGAGCCAGCTGGAGGCATCCCTGGGCCTGGTGCTCTGCCACCGTGGCCGGGGCGGTTTCAGCCTGACCAGCAAGGGCGAGCTGTTCCACCAGGAAACCCTGCGCCTGCTGGGCGAGCTGGAAGGTTTCGAACAGTACGCCGCAGCCCTCAAGGGCGAGCTTCGCGGGACCCTGAACCTGGGGGTGATCGACTCCACGGTGAGCGATAAGGCCCTGCCGTTCGCCGAGGCCATCGGCGCCTACAGCCAGGAGCATCCGGCGGTGCACCTGCACCTGTCGGTGATGAGCCCCCACGAGTTGCAGCTGGGGGTGCAGGACAATCGCCTGGACCTGGCCATCGGTGCCTTTTCCACGCGCATGAGTGGCCTGGTGTACATGCCGCTTTACCGCGAGCAGCATTGGCTGTATTGCAGCAACCGTCACCCGCTGTACAGCGAGCGGCGCATTCCCGAGCAGGTGATCACCCAGCAACGCATGGTCGGCCGCGGCTACTGGAGCCAGGCCGAACTGGCCCGGCACGGCTTCAAGCACAGTGCGGCGACGGTGGAGAGCATGGAGGCGCAGTTGATCCTGGTGCTGTCCGGCGCCTACATCGGCTACCTGCCGGAGCATTACGCCCAGGCCTGGGCGGACAAGGGCGACTTGCGGGTGCTGCTGCCGGCAACCTTTGGCTACCAGGCGCCGTTCTCCATGATCATGCGTCGCGGACGCGGTCGAGAGCCGCTGATCCAGACCTTTCGCGACCTGCTCAAGGCGCAGCTCAACCAGTCATAAGGAGGTCCCATGTCTCGAGCACGCTGCGAGCGTTGCCTGCGCCCTGCGGGCCATTGTCTGTGCCCGCTGATTCCCCAGCTACCCAGCCGCACCCGAGTGCTGTTGTTGCAGCATCCCAGTGAGGTCAATCATGCCTTGAACACCGCACGTCTGGCGGCGCTGGGGCTGAACAACGCCGAACTGGTGGTGGGGGAGGTGTTCGAGGAGCTGCCGGCGTTGCTCGACCAGCCCGGATATCGAGCATGCCTGCTGTTCCCGGCGGATGATGCCCGGCCATTGCAGGCCTATGCCGAGACGGATGCACCGCTGCTGCTGGTGGTGCCCGACGGCACCTGGCGCAAGGCGCGCAAGTTGCTGCACCTCAATCCGTTGCTGGCGGCGCTGCCAAGGGTGACCCTGGCGACTGGGGTGGAGTCTCGCTATCGCCTGCGCAAGGCCCCGGGGCCGGGAGCCTTGTCCACTGTGGAAGCGATCGTTCAGGCATTGCAGGTACTTGAAGCTCCTGCTTCGTTCGAGCCGCTGTTGCGGCCTTTCGAGGCCCTGATCGAAGGGCAGATTGCCGCGATGGGCGAAGACACCTACCAGCGCAACCACGCCAAATCCTGACCGCTCCCGAATCTGGCGCCGCTGCCGCAGGCGGCAATGGCGCGCGGTGGCCCCGTTCTTGCCGGCCACCCCATAAACCTTCAGGAGCGCCGCAGAGTCTTCTGCCGCAGGATATAGAGACTCACCAGCACTGCGCTGGTCAGCATGAAACCCCGGGCCCAGGGCGATGGCACCAGGTAGCAGGAGAAACCGATGCTCAACCACATCAGGCCGATGGCGTAGACCTTGCCCTTGAGCGGAATGCCGTTGCCGTCGAGATAGTCGCGGATCCACGGACCCAGGCGTGGGTGTTGCACCAGCCATTGGTAGAAGCGTGGCGAGCTACGGGCAAAGCAGGCGGCTGCCAGCAGCAGGAAAGGTGTGGTAGGCAATACAGGAAGGAAGATGCCCACTACCCCCAGCGCTACGCTCGACCAGCCGATGGCCAGCAGAACGTAACGCCATAGCAGGGGGCGTTGGCCTATGGGCTTGGCCATAGGCAACGACTCAGTGGTGGCGCGGCTTGAGCAGCGCAGGTTTTTCGTCGGGGGCGTTGCACAGCAGGTACAGCGCGGTCAGCGCTTCCGGGATCTGCACGATCATGTCGTCCATCAGGTTGGCATCGCTGGCGATGTCGGAGAACTCTGGCTGTTCATCGAACAGGCCGGAACCCACCATGATCGGCAGCAGCATCTCGCTGACTTCTTCCTCGGCGGTTTCGAACCAGGCCGCTTCACGCAGGAACACGCCTTCCATGAAGCCGATGCACCAGCCGCGCAGGTCGGAGTCGTCCGGGTCCTCGCCCAGGTCGAGTTCGCAGGGCAGCTCGAATTCTTCGTCGGAAGCCAGTTGGCGGGCGATGTGTGCCTTGAGGGCCAGCAGGGTCGACTCGATGGCTTCGCGTTCGGCGTCGTCACGGTAGTGCGGCTCTTCGGCGAACAGGGCGTCGATCCATTCACGGTCCGGAACGCTTTCGGAGCAGATGGACAGCGCGGTCAGGTAGCCGTGAGCGGCCACGTAGTCCAGCGCCTCGTCGTGCAGATCATCTGCATCGAGGAAGACTTGCAGGCGGGTTAGTTGCTCAGCGAAGGACATTGACGGCTACCTTGGGGAATAAACGATGCTGAATTCTAGGCTTTCTTGCGCGCTCAAGCCAGCCGCGGTGCCGATTTGAGCGGTTCTAAAGGTTACCAGCGGTCCATTGTCGGTGCCCTCTGCCGGGAAGGGGTCGGGTATACTCGCGCGTTTTGTGATGCCCTGCAGGCTGGTCGTCCGCTCCGGACAAGTCCGCTAACGCAAATGTCGGTGAAGCGTGCCGGCTTTTCGTCCAGTCTGCCCCCAGGGATTTCAGCGATTTTTGGAGTTTTTCATGCTCGAACAGGCTCAACGCGTCCTCAAGGACATCTTCGGCTACGACAGTTTCCGTGGTCGCCAAGGTGCGATCATTGAGCGCGTGGCCAGCGGCGGCGATGCCTTGGTACTGATGCCCACCGGTGGTGGCAAGTCGCTGTGTTTCCAGGTCCCGGCGCTACTTCGCGAAGGGCTGGCGGTGGTGGTTTCGCCGCTGATCGCGCTGATGGACGACCAGGTTGCGACCCTGGAGGAACTCGGTGTCGCAGCGGCAGCCCTGAACTCCACCCTCAGCCCCGAGCAGCAGCGTGACCTGGCCGCGCGCATCCGGCGCGGCGAAGTGAAGATGCTCTACCTGGCCCCCGAGCGCCTGGTCCAGCCGCGCATGCTGGCGTTTCTGCAGAGCTTGGAAATCGCCTTGTTCGCGATTGATGAAGCCCACTGTGTGTCCCAGTGGGGCCACGACTTCCGCCCCGAATACCTGCAATTGGGGCAACTGGCGGAAATGTTCCCCCAGGTGCCGCGCATTGCCCTGACCGCCACGGCTGACAAGCGCACCCGGGAAGAGATCGTCAATCGCCTGCACCTGCAGGATGCCGAGCGTTTTCTCTCCAGCTTCGACCGGCCGAACATCTTCTATCGCATCGTGCCCAAGGAGCAGCCACGCAAGCAGTTGCAGGCCTTCCTCAACGAGCGGCGCAGCGATGCCGGGATCGTCTATTGCCTGTCGCGCAAAAAGGTCGACGAAGTGGCTGCATTTCTCTGCGAACAGGGTTTCACCGCGCTGCCCTACCATGCCGGGTTGCCCAATGAGCTGCGGGCCTATCACCAGAAGCGCTTCCTCAACGAAGAAGGCCTGATCATGGTGGCCACCATTGCCTTCGGCATGGGCATCGACAAGCCCAACGTGCGCTTCGTGGCCCACATGGACTTGCCCAAGTCGCTGGAAGCCTACTATCAGGAGACCGGTCGCGCCGGCCGTGACGGCCTGCCGGCAGACGCCTGGATGGCTTACGGGCTGCAGGACGTGCTGATGCTCAAGCAGATGCTGCAGAACTCCGAGGGCGACGAGCGCCACAAGCGTCTTGAGCAGCACAAGCTCGATGCGATGCTGGCCCTGTGCGAGGAAACTCGTTGCCGGCGCCAGACCCTGCTGGCCTATTTCGATGAAGACATGCCGCAACCCTGCGGTCACTGCGACAACTGCGTCGATGGGGTACAGACCTGGGACGCCACCGAGCCGGCACGCCAGGCGCTGTCGGCGATCTATCGCACTGGCCAGCGCTACGGTGTCGGTCACCTGGTGGATGTGCTGCTGGGCAAGGATACGGAAAAGGTCCGCAGTTTCGGCCATCAGCACCTGTCGGTATTTGGTGTCGGCAAGGCCCGCAGCGAAGGCGAATGGCGCTCGCTGTTCCGCCAGCTGGTGGCCCGCGGCCTGGCCGACATCGATCTGGAAGGTTATGGCGGCCTGCGCCTGAGCGACAGCTGCCGCCCGCTGCTCAAGGGCGAAGTGACCCTGGAGTTGCGTCGTGATCTCAAGCCGCAAACCACCCCCAAGAGCAGCACCAGCCAGGCCAGCCAACTGGTACGGGGCGAGGAGCGCGAGCAGTGGGAGGCGCTGCGGGCCCTGCGACGCAAGCTGGCGGAAGAACATGGGGTGCCGCCTTATGTCATTTTCCCCGATTCCACCTTGCTCGAAATGCTCCGCAGCCAGCCCGGCTCCATGGCCGAAATGGCCGAGGTCAGCGGCGTGGGTGCGCGCAAGCTGGAGCGTTATGGCGCAGCCTTCCTCGAAGTCCTCGGCGGCGGTGTCGAGGCGCCGAAAGTGGTTGCCGACCTGCGCCATGAACTGATCACCCTGGCTCGCGCGGGGATGACTCCGGTGCAGATCGCCGGCCAGTTGCAGTGCACGGAAAAGAACGTCTACACCCTGCTCGCCGAAGCCATCGGCAAGCAGCAGCTGTCGCTGGAGCAGGCCCTGGACTTGCCGGAAGACCTGCTGGGAGAGATCCAGGATGCGTTCCTCGACGGCGAGGGCGAGTTGCCGCCAGTGGCCGAGGTTATCCCGGTGTTTGCCGGAAGGGTGCCGGAAGGGGTGCTGTATTGCGTGCGTGCGGCCTTGGAGTCGGAGTTTGAAATGTGAAGGGGTGCGTCAATGTTGTAACGATTCAGTCCCTTACAGGCCTTGCCTCCGGGCAAGGGGCATGCTTAGCTGACTAATAATTAGTTTTTCTTTATTTTCAGTCTGATCATGAGTGTTTTATGCCGTTAACCGATGAACACCGTTTTGGTATGCAGCTGGCGCATATGTCTCGCGGCTGGCGTGCCGAACTGGACCGCCGCCTGGCGGGGCTCGGCCTGTCCCAGGCCCGCTGGCTGGTGCTGTTGCATTTGGCCCGCTTCGAAGAGGCGCCCACTCAGCGCGAGCTGGCGCAAAGCGTCGGCGTAGAAGGGCCGACCCTGGCCCGGCTGCTGGACAGCCTGGAAACCCAGGGCCTGGTTCAGCGCCAGTCGGTGGTGGAAGATCGCCGGGCGAAGAAAATCGTTCTCTGTCCGTCCGCCCGGCCCTTGATCGAACAGATCGAAACCATCGCCACCGCCCTGCGTCATGAGCTGTTCGTTGGTGTTGACGAAGAAGACCTGCGGGTCTGCATTCGCGTTCATGAGCGCATCCTGGCCAATCTGGAAAAATCCTGACGCCTTCAACCGGGGTTGCCTGACCCCGGTTTGTCTTGTTCCTCTGCCATTCTGAATTCAAGCCTGCTGCGCCCATGGGCGTTTTTTGCGTGCCTGTCAAAAGGTCTGGCCCAGATTCAGTGACAGGGCTTTCTGATTGTCGTCGTTGAAGCCGTAGCTGAAGTTCAGCGGCCCCAGCGGCGTGTCGAAGCCGAGAAAGATGCTCGCCGCGTTGATGTAGCCGCTGTCGAAGGCATTGTCGTTGTTCCACACCCGGCCCCGCTCCAGCGAGCCTCCCAGGTACAGTGGAAAGTCCAGGGGCAGGTAGGAGCGCGGTGTCAGGCGACGGAAGTACACGGCGCGAGCCAGGCTGATGTTCTGCCCGGAGAGGGCGTCCTGACGGAAACCGGACAGTTGTCGAGCTCCACCGAGCAGGAAGCTGGACGTCACCACGTCGGCGTTGTCCAGGGTCCGGCCATAGCGACCGCCCAGGACAAAGGTATTGGGGCCGCTGCTCAGCGCCTTGTCCAGCTTGAACTCCCACTGCCGGTAGCGATTGTCCGAACCCAGGCTCGGTTCGAACTGGCGCAGGCTCAGCTTGATGTCTTCGCCGGAGTGAGGAAAGTAGACGTTGTCCAGCGAGTCGAAGGAGTACTGCAACTGGTAGTAGCCTTCGTTGAAGTTTTCGCTGGGCAGGTTATGGTCGCCGATGCGCACATCGGCCTTGCCCCAGGCCTCGCCGACGCCGAAACGCACTTCGCCGCTGTTGCCGATCTGGCGCCCGAGGTTGAGCCCGAAACCGTAGCGTTCCACTCGATATTCGGCGATCGGGTCGTTGTCCAGCACCGCCTCGACGTTCTGCGCTTCGGCGGCGATGAAGGGCGCAATGAAGTAGCGTGAACCGGCATCCAGTGGCTGGTAGAACTCGCTGTAGAGTTCCTGCTGATCACCGATCTGCACCCGGGTCAGCCATTCTGCACCCAGGCTGTTGATGCCGTTCATGCGGTAGCTGGCGCCGATATTGAACGCGCTGTCGCCACGCATGTCATCGGACAGGTTGAGCCCCAGGCGCAGGTAGTCGGTACCACTGCGCTTGCCCCGGGCGCTGATCACCAGGGTGTTGTCCTGCCCCTTGTGGGCTACGCGATACTGCACCTGTTCGAAGAAATCCAGGCCGTACAGGGTGCCCATGTCGGTTTCCAGGCGGCCCAGGTCCAGCGGCTCGCCGATGCGCTGGCGGATGTAGTAGCGGATCACTTCGTCGCTGACCTTGGAGTCGTTTTCCACCTTGATCGCGCTGATGATCGGCGTGCGCTGGCTGGGCTGGCGCGCAGCGGTCAGTTCGGCATCCAGCGCATGGGCCGGACGCAGACGGGCCAGACGCGCGTCGAGGATGCGGGTGGCGCGGTAGCCGGCGTCGATCATTTCCTGGGCCCGGCCAAAGTCGGTAACGCCAAAGCTCGACAGCGCTGGCTGGATCAGTACGTCGTCCTTGTGCAGTGCCGCCAGTTGCACCTCCGAGTTGCGCCGGGTCATCAGGGTGATGGACTGGTTGAGCACGTCGACCACGGTATTGAGTTGCTTGCGCGAACGCAGCGGTGTGCCAATGTCCACCACGATGGCGATGTCGACTCCCATGTCCCGTGCCACGTCCAGGGGAATGTTATCGGTCATGCCGCCGTCCACCAGCAGGCGGCCATCCAGTTCCACCGGTGCGAAGACCGCGGGGATCGACATGCTGGCGCGGATCACCTGGGGCAGGTGGCCCTTGCGAAACACCACTTTCTCGCCGCTGGCGATATCGGTGGCCACGGCCCGGAAGGGGATAGGCAGCTTGTCGAAGTCACGGGTATCGCTGGCGTGGGCCAGCTTGCTTTCCAGCAGCAGTGCCAGGTTCTGTCCCTGGATCACCCCCAGCGGCAGGCCCAGGCTGCCATCGTCGCGGAAGCTGAGCTTCTGCTTGACCAGAAAATCCCGGTCGTCCTGCTTGCGCCGGAACGGCACGTCTTCCCGGGGCGGGGCATCGGACAAGGCCTGTCGCCAGTCGATGTCCAGCGCGAGCTTTTCCAGCTCGTCGATCTTGTAGCCCGAGGCATACAGCCCTCCGATCACCGCGCCCATGCTGGTGCCGGCGATGGCGTCGATGCGGATGCCCTGTTCCTCCAGGGCCTTGAGCACCCCGATGTGGGCCAGGCCGCGGGCGGCGCCCCCAGACAGCACCAGGCCGATTTTCGGTCGTGGCGCTTCGGCAGATTGAGCGAGCAAGGGCAGCAGGCAGAGGAACAGGCAGGACAGCAGGCGGCGCATTACGGTTCTCGGGGCGGGCGATAAAGCCGGCTATTATAACGACGCCCTTGAATCCAGGAGTCGGCTGTACCATGACTGAACGTAAACCCGAAGTGATCATCACCTATTGCACCCAATGCCAGTGGCTACTGCGGGCGGCGTGGCTGGCCCAGGAGTTGTTGAGCACCTTCAGCGACGACCTGGGCAAGGTGTCCCTGGAGCCGGCAACCGGCGGGGCTTTTCGCATCACCTGCGATGGCGTGCAGATCTGGGAGCGCAAGGCCGATGGTGGCTTTCCCGAGGCCAAGGTGCTGAAGCAGCGGGTTCGCGACCAGATCGACCCCGAGCGCGACCTGGGCCACAACGACCGTACTCAGTGAGAGCCGGCTTCAGCCGTGGCTGCCTTGCTGCCCGAACCCGCCGACAGGCGGCTTGAAACCACGATGGCAACGATGATCAAGGCCCCACCGAACAACATGCGCAGGGTCGGGTTTTCGCCGAACAGCAACCAGGCCACGGTAATTCCGTAGACCGGTTCCAGGGCAAACACCACCGCTGCGGTGCGCGCCTTGATCACTGCCAGGCTGGCGACAAACAGGCTGTGGGCCAGACCGGTGCAGAAAATTCCCAGCAGGCTGATCCACAGCCAGTCCATGGCCCGCACCTGGCCAAGCTCGGGAGCCGCCACCGGCAACAGGCACAGGGCGACCACCACGTTTTGACAGAGCGCCGCCTGCACCGCGGGGATCCGCCCGGAGCTGGCGCGGTTGTTCAGTGACAGCAGCGCAAACAGCAGGCCCGAGCCCACGGCCCAGAGCAGGCCGGTGGTGGCCTGGCTGGCCAGGTCGAAGTCCGGGGTCACCAGCACCAGGCCGATGCTGACCAGTAGCACCAGCAGCATTTCGTTGAAGCGGATCCGCTCGCGGAAGATCAGGCCTTCGAGAATCACCGTGAACGCCGGAAAGCTGGCAAAGCCCAGGGTCGCGATAGCCACCCCCGCGACCTTCACCGCCACGAAGAAACTCACCCAGTGCCCGGCCAGCAGCAGGCCGCTGAGCAGCAGGCGCCGCCAATCGGTGGCGGCCAGTTTCTGCCAGGGGGTGTTGCTCGCCAGGCGGGCGAAGACGCCCAGGGCGAGCACGGCAAAGGCTGCACGACCGAAGACGATGACCGCGGGCGAAGCGGCGGCGAGCTTACCGAATACACCGGTCAGGCCGAACATCAGGGCACCGATATGCAAGGCGCCAAGGGCGGTACGCGGAGTCATTTTTATCCTTAACCACAAGACGGGCAGTAATGGCCTTAGGCGGCAATGGGCTCAGTCTACGGGCGGGGCGGCCTGTTGGTCTGTCGCGATCCTGGCGTTTTTTGTCGAGGGACTAGCGTCTGCCCCTTGGCGCAGTTGGCGCGGCGAGTGGCCGTACTGCCGCAGAATCGCCGCGCCAAAGGCACTCTGGGAGCTATAGCCCACGCGGCTGGCGATTTCGCCCATGGGCAAGGTCGATCCGCGCAACAGTTCCAGGGCCATGTGCAAGCGCCGGCGTCGCACGTATTCCATGGGGCTGGCCCCGCACTCGGCGATGAACCGTGCATGCAGGCGGGCAGCCGACAGCCCGGCGATACGGGCCAGGTCGGCCACCTGCAAGGGGTGGGCGGCGTGACGATCGATATGGGCATTCAGGGCGGCATAGGGCAGGCGGCGCTCGCCGGGCTGGCTGTCGGCTCGATGATTGAGACTGGCCAGCAGCAAGACCGCGCCTTGCTGGGCAATCAAGGGGTCGTCCACCGGGCTGTCCGCCAGCCAGTTGACCAGGCGGCTCTGGCTCGGCCCCAGGACCTGGTGTCGGGGCGCATCGAGCAAACGCCGGCTGGCCTCGGCATGTTCCCCCAACGATTGCTGCACCCAGTGTTCGCCGGGTATGTCCAGCACCAGGCAATGGCTGCCGCTGGGGCTGCCGCAGACATGCCGGGCGCCGGCCGGCACCACCACGAAGCTCTGCTGCTGCACCTGGCTGCCCTGGCCTTCGACTTCGAAATCGAGCTGGCCACGCAGGCCGAACACCAGTTGCGCATGTTCGTGGCTGTGGGCGATCAGGTCATGGGTGTAGTGGCGCAGGGTGAGGATAGATCCCATCACGGTCTCCTTGGCAGGCGGCCAGTCTACACCGGCGGTCGGGCGTTTCGCGCTGTCATCGCGCTGCCGCATTTGTGTCACAGGCTATTAATCGCTGGGGCGCAAGCTCGCAAAAAATCCAGGAGAGCGTCCATGACCCATGCCGAACTCGCCAAGCCCAGCCGCAAGCAACGGGTGCGGACCCTGTGGATTTCAGATGTGCACCTGGGCACCCGGGATTGCCAGGCCGAACACCTGGCACGCTTTCTCAAGGCCTATCACGCCGATCGCATCTATCTGGTGGGCGACATCATCGATGGTTGGAAGCTGCGCGGCGGCATGTACTGGCCCCAGGCCCATACCAACGTGATCCGGCGCCTGCTGACCATGAGCAAGCGTGGTACCGAGGTGATCTACGTCACCGGCAACCACGACGAATTCCTGCGACGCTACTCCAGGCTGATTCTCGGCAATATCCAACTGGTGGACGAGGCGGTACATGTCACTGCGGACGGGCGTCATCTGCTGGTGATCCACGGCGATCAGTTCGATGTGATTACTCGCTATCACCGCTGGCTGGCCTTTCTCGGCGACTCGGCCTACGAATTCACCCTGACCCTCAACCGCTGGCTCAACCACTGGCGGGCGCGTTATGGCTATGGGTACTGGTCGCTGTCGGCCTACCTCAAGCACAAGGTCAAGACGGCGGTGAGCTTCATCAGCGATTTCGAGGAAGCCATTGCCCACGAATGCGTCAAGCGCGAGTTACACGGGGTGGTCTGTGGCCATATTCACCATGCCGAGATCCGCAAGGTGGGCGAGGTGGATTACCTCAATTGCGGTGACTGGGTGGAGTCCTGCACGGCCCTGATCGAGCACTGGGACGGCAGCATCGAGCTCTATCGCCTGGCCGAAGCCCAGGCCCGTGAGGCCCAACTCAAGGCTGAGCGGATGAAAGTCGCGGAGCCGGCCTGAGCCCGGGGCCGAACACGGTTTTTCAGGCCGGGCTGGCCTGCTCCATGGCCGCCTTGTACAGCGACTGCCGGGGCTGGGCGAACAGCCGTTGCAGCATGGGCTCGAAGAAGCTCAGGGGCAGGCTCTCGTAGGCCGGATCGAAGGCGGCGGCGTCGTACTTGGCGCAGAACTCGGCGGTGTACTGGTACAGCGGGTGGTCACTGAACTGCTCGCGCAGGTGGCGATCCATGCCCAGGTGATGGAAGAAGTAGTAACCCTGGAAGATCCCGTGCTTCTCCACCATCCACAGGTTTTCCGGGCTGACAAAGGGCTTGAGAATGGCGGCGGCGATATCCGGATGGTTATAGGAACCCAGGGTATCGCCAATGTCGTGGAGCAGGGCGCAGACCACGTATTCCTCGTCGCGCCCGTCATGCCAGGCGCGGCTGGCGGTCTGCAGCGAATGGGTCAGGCGGTCCACCGGGAAGCCGCCGAAGTCGCCTTCCAGCAATTGCAGGTGGGCCAGGATGCGTGTCGGCAACTGCTTGGCGTAGGCACTGAAATCCGCGGCGATAATCGCCCAGTCCTCCTGGGTGCCGTCCTGCATATGGGTAAAGCGCGCATGGGTGTTCATCGGCCATCCTCTTGTTGTCATGGGGCGGGTCTGCAAGGCCTGGCCCTGTGGGGAGCCGCTGGCGGCCCTGGGGTCTAGAAGGGCACCTTACCGAGGATCATGTCGCGGTACATGACGAAGTCCCCCAGCAAGCTGTACAGCGGATGCTGGAAGGTGGCCGGGCGGTTTTTCTCGAAGAAGAAATGCCCGACCCAGGCGAAGCCATAGCCGGCTATCGGCAACACCAGCAGCAGCCACCAGGCGCCTTTGCCGATGGCCAGGGCGAGGATGAAGATCACCAGGCTGGTGCCGATGAAGTGCAGGCGTCGGCAGGTGCTGTCGCTGTGCTCGCTCAGGTAGTAGGGGTAGAACTCGGCGAAGCTGTTGAACTGTCGGATGTTTTCCATGGCCGCGATCTCTGTGTCTGTTGTTCTGTCGGCGGATGTTCGGCGGGGAGCTTATTTGAGTCTAGAGTCCTTGGCGGCGCAGGCCAGTGACAATAGGCGCCACTTTAGTATCCTTGGGAAATTGGCCGTAGCATGCGGCTCATCATGTAAGAACCCCTCATGAGCGAACGAACGACTTCTGCAAGCTGGACCCTGGGCATCGTCAAGGCCCTGGAGATGGACGGCCTGGATTGCCGGGCCTTGTTCAAGCAGCTGGGGCTCGACTACGGTGCCCTGGAAGATCCCGACGCGCGCTTCACCCAGGACTCCATGACCCGGCTCTGGCAGCGCGCCGTCGAGCTTTCCGGCAACCCGGCGATCGGCCTGAACATGGGCAAGGTGGTGCGTCCGGCGTCTTTTCACGTGGCCGGGTATGCATTGATGTCGAGTCGTACCCTGGCGGAGGGGTTTCAGCGGCTGGTGCGTTATCAGCGGATCATTGCCGAAAGCGCTGACTTGAGTTTCCGCCTTCTTCCCGAGGGCTATGCACTGATCCTGACGGTGCATGGCGACCATCTACCGCCCACCCGGCAAAGTGCCGAGGCTTCGCTGGCCTGTGCCCTGGCCTTGTGCGGCTGGCTGACGGGGCGCGCGTTGCAGCCGCGCAAGGTGTTGCTGCAGGGCGAGCAGCCCGGGGACCTGCAACCCTACAAGGACATGTTCCACGCGCCCCTGGTGTTTGCCGCGCCCTTTGATGCGCTGATCTTCGAGCGTGCCGACATGGAGGCCACGCTGCCCACCGCCAATGAGGCCATGGCCCTGCTGCACGATCGTTTCGCCGGCGAATACCTGGCGCGCTTCTCCGAAAGCCGGGTGACCCACAAGGCGCGGCAGGTCTTGTGTCGCCTGCTGCCCCAAGGGGAGCCCAAGCGCGAGATGGTGGCGCAGACACTGCACCTGTCCCAGCGCACCTTGCAGCGCCGCCTGCAGGAAGAGGGCACCAGCTTCCAGGCGCTGCTGGATGACACCCGCCGGGAACTGGCAGAGCAGTACCTGGCGCAGCCGCGCATGACCCTGCTGGAAATTGCCTACTTGCTGGGGTTTGCCGACCCGAGCAACTTCTTCCGTGCATTCCGCCGCTGGTTCGATGCCACGCCCGGTGAGTATCGGGCGCGCTTACAGGCCGCGCCGGCCCCGGTCAATGACGCCAGAATGCCGGAATACACAACACGAACACCGTGATGATTTCCAGCCGGCCCAGGAGCATGCCCAGGGACAGGATCCACTTGGCGGCGTCCGGCAGGGTCGAGAAGTTGCCGGCCGGGCCGATGGTTTCGCCCAGGCCCGGGCCCACGCCCGACACGGTGCTGGCGGCACCGGTGAGGGCGGTCATCCAGTCCAGGCCCAGCAGCGACAGGGCCAGGGCGATCATGCAGATGGTGATGGCGAAGAAGAACGAGAAGGTCAGGATCGAGCGGACGATTTCTTCGTCCAGGCGATGGCCGTTGTACTTCTGCTTGATCACCGCCCGCGGGTGGATCAGCTGATTGAGGTTGGCCTTGAGCAGGATGTAGGCGACCTGGAAGCGGAAGATCTTGATCCCGCCGGCAGTGGAGCCGGAACAGCCGCCGACAAACCCCAGGTAAAAGAACAGCATCAGTGAGAAATTGCCCCACAGGCTGTAGTCGCCCAGGGCGAAGCCGGTGGTGGTAACCACCGACGTCACGTTCAGCGCCACGTGGCGCAGGGCCTCGAGCCAGTGCAGGTTGGTGGTCCACCAGTACCAGGTGCCGAGTACCAGCCAGGTCACCAGCAGCAGCCCGAGCAGGCCCTGGACCTGCTGATCCTTGATCAGCGCCCGGCGGTTGCCACGCAAAGTGGCCACATAGAGGGTGAAGGGCAGGCTGCCGAGGATCATCACCACCACCGCCACCCAGTGCACCGCCGGTTGCTTCCAGTGGGCCAGGGAATCGTCCGAGGTGGAGAAACCGCCGGTGGAGATCGCCGACATGGCGTGGTTGATGGCATCGAACACGTTCATCCCGGCCCACCAGAACGCCAGGCTGCCAAAGATGGTAATGCCCACGTAGGTGGCGACGATCAGCCGGGCAACCATGTGCGAGCGCGGCATGACCTTTTCCGAGCGGTCCGAGGATTCGGTCTGGAACAGGCGCATACCACCGATACGCAGCAACGGCAGGATCGCCACCGCCATGCCAATGAAGCCGATGCCCCCCAGCCAGTGCAGCATCGAACGCCAGATCAGGATCCCAGGCGACATGCTGTCCAGGCCGCTGAGCACGGTGGCGCCGGTGGCGGTGATGCCGGACATGCTTTCAAAGAACGAGTCGGTGTAGCTGATGTGCTGGGTCAGCAGGAATGGCAGGGCGGCAAAGATGCACACCACCAGCCAACTGGAGACGGTCAGCAGGTACATGTCGCGGGGGCGCAGATGAACGTGCTCGGGGCGCCCGGGGATCACCAGGGCCAGGCCGGCGATAAAGGTGATCATGCTGGCCCAGAGGAAGGACGGCAGGTCGCCGGTACGTTCGAAGACCACCAGGGTCGCCATCGGCACCACCATGGCGATCGCCAGGGTGATGAGGAAGATGCCGATGATGAAACCAATGATCCTTAAGGTCGGCAACGCCATGTATTCCGCTCGGGCTGGTAGATGAAGGGCGCCCATTCTACCTGCGGGGCAGGGCATGTAAACCGGCACCCGGTCGGCAGATCCCGCTAGAATGGCCGGACATTTTTTTCAGGAGGTGGCCGATGGAGGCTCTCGACGCTTTGCTCAACCGTGTTTCCGTGCCGCGCCTGGTGGAGCCCGCGCCTAGCGCCGCGCAGCGCGAAGCCTTGTTCGCCGCCGCCCTGCGCGCGCCGGATCATGGCCAGTTGCGCCCCTGGCGGTTCCTTACCGTCGAAGGTGCGGCACGCGAGCAGTTGGGCGAGTTGCTGGTGGAGGCGGTACAGCTGCAGGGCGGCGAAGTGACCCAGGCGGCCCTGGACAAGGCCCGGGCCATGCCCCTGCGCGCACCACTGGTGGTTGTGGTGGTCGCCCGTTTGCAGGAGCACTTCAAGGTGCCCAGGAGCGAGCAGTTGCTGGCAGCGGGCTGCGCGGCCCACGGTATCCTGCTGGCGGCCTACGCCCAGGGGATCGGCGCGGTGTGGCGTACTGGCGAGTTGTCCTACTCGCCCCATGTAGCCAAGGGCCTGGGCCTGGAGGACGGCGAAGAGATCATTGCCTTCCTGTATCTTGGCACGCCGCTGAATGAGCCGCGGATCGCCCCCAAGGTCGATACCGCCGAGTTCGTCAGCGCCTGGACTGCCAAGGCCTGATTTTCCTCTTCTAACGCTGTGTACCTCGCGGGCAAGCCCGCTGTTGCCGGACCCGGCGGCAGCGGCTTGCCCGCGTTGCGTTCAGGCCTGCACCACGGCGCCGGGGACCAGGGGCAGTTCCAGGGTGGCGATGAATCCGCCCTGAGGGTGGTTGGCCAGCAGCAGGCTGCCACCGTGACGCTCTGCGGCGCGGCGGGCGATGGCCAGCCCCAGGCCATGGCCCGGAGCGCTTTGCCCCGGGGCGCGGAAGAAGGGCTCTCCCAGCTGGCTCAAGTGCTCGGCTTCTACGCCGGGTCCATGATCGCGCACGCTGATCTGGATCTTCTCGCCCTGGCGTTGGGCCGTGACTTCGATCGCTTGCCCGGCGGGGTTGAAGCGCTGAGCGTTGCGCAGCAGGTTGTCCACTGCCCGCTCCAGCATGGTCGGCCAACCGCGCAGGTGCAGCTGTGGCGGGGCGGTTATCAGCACCGGCTGTTCCGGGCAGGCCAGTTGCGCGTCTTTCTGCACGGCGACCAGCAAGGCGTTGAGGTCCACTTCTTCGGCGCTGGCGTTGTCCGCATCGACCCGGGCCAACACCAGAATCTCGCTGATCAGCGCTTCCAGGCGGTCACATTCGCGGGTCAGCCGCGGCCAGAGCTTTTCCCGTTCTTCGGGGGCGGCCCGTTCCGCCAATGCCAGGGCGATGCGCAGGCGGGCCAGGGGCGAGCGCAGTTCGTGGGACACGTCCCGCAGCAGTTGGCGCTGGCTGCCGATCAGGCTCTGCAGGCGCGAGCCCATGCGGTTGAAGTCCCGGGCCAGTACACCGAATTCGTCGCGGCGGTTGGACAGGCGCGCCAGGCTGTTCTGCTGGTAGGTGGCCTGGCCCAGGTCGTGTACCGCGCCGCGCAGGCGGCTCAGGGGACGAGTGATGGACAGGGTGACCAGGAGGCTGAACAGGGTCAGCACCACCAGGGCGATGGCCAGGGCGCTGAGGGGCCAGGTCAGGCTGTCGCGGTGCCAGGCGTCCAGTTCCGGATGGGGGATGCGATAGATGAACAGGTAGGTGTCGCCGGTTTTCGGGCTGGTGTACTCCGCTGTCAGGCGGCGCCAGGGCAGGTGCCGGTCGTCATTGTTCTGCCGGGCTTCGAAGGCCGCGGCGCGGCGCGGGAAGGTGCCGCGAACCACCGGGTCGCCGCTCTCGTTGAGCACCTGGACATCGATGTGGTACTGGCGCTTGCGCTGCTGGAGGATGTCCTGGGCGGCGTCCTCGCCCTGGTTCTCGTAGGTCTGTGTCCATTCCTCGGTCAGGCTGTTGAGGCCAGGGTGACGGCTGAGGATCCAGGCATCCTGGTTGAGCATGTGCCCGAGCAGGATCGACAGCCCTGCAACCAGGGTGATGGCCAGCCAGAAGCTGGCCAGGATGCGCCAGAACAATGAACGCACAGGAACTCCTCGAACGCGAAAGCCCAGTGGGGGGAGGCCACTGGGCTGGGGGTGGACGCTAGCGCATTATTGCGCTTTTTGCGGTTGCTGCGCTTTCCAGGCCTTGAACTCGGCCCATTCGGCGCGACGCTCCTCTTGTTTCTTGACGATGGCGTCAAACTCTTTCTGCTGCTCTGGCTTGAGCAGGGCGCGGATATCGGCCTGGGTCTTCTGGTGCTTGGCGGTCAGCTCATCCTTCATGGCTTTCTGATCGGCCGGCGAGAGTTTCTCCAGGTACTTTTCCACCACGGCCTTGCGGTCGTGCATTTGCTCGCCCATCAGCTTGCCGATCTGCTGGCGCTGTTCGCGGCTCAGGTCCAGTTGGCTGAAAGGGCCTTTGCCGCGCATGTGCTCGCTGTGCCGAGGGCCGTCCATGGGGCCCATCGGGCCGTGACCTTCCGGCATGGCCATGGCCACGGTTGGCAGGGCGGCGGCGAACATCAGAGCGATCAGGGTCTTGCGCATGGTGTATCTCCTTGTCTCATTCCCGGTAAGTTCCGGATGAGTTCAGGTTACCCAGATCAAGGTCAGCGGCAGTCAGCGGAGGGTAAAGCTTGGGTAAAGAAGGTATTTCACGGCCCTGACATATCTGCCAGGGCACATCGGGATCAGAGGCTGTAGTAGTAGCCGCGGCTGCGCAGGGCGACGATCCGTGGACGGCCGTCGGGGTGCGGGCCGATCTTCTTGCGCAGGTTGCTGACATGCATGTCCAGGCTGCGGTCATACAGGGTCAGCTTGCGGCCCAGTGCGATCTGCGCCAGTTCCTGCTTGTCCAGGGGCTCGCCCGGTTGCTTGAGCAGGGCTTCGAGCAGGCGGCTTTCGGAAACGGTCAGGGTAATGTCCTGCTCGTCGATGTTGACCACACCGCGCAGCGGGCTGAAGCACAGGTCGCCCAGTTCCATCTGGCTGGAGGCCGCCACCGGATGGCTGCGGCGCAGTACGGCACGCAGGCGGGCGGTGAGTTCACGGGGGTCGCAGGGCTTGGCCAGGTAATCGTCGGCACCCAGTTCCAGGCCGAGGATGCGGTCCAGGGGTTCGCCACGGGCCGAGAGCATCAGCACCGGCAGGTCGGGGTGCTCATTGCGCAGTTGCTTGAGCAGCTCCAGGCCGCTGCCGTCGGGCAGCATCACGTCCAGTACCACCGCTGACGGCGCCGTTTCGGCCAGGGCGCGACGGGCGCTCAGGCCATCGTGGCAGGCCCGCACCAGAAAACCTTCCTGGCTCAGCCAACTGCTCAGGAGCTCGCACAGCTCCTGGTCATCATCAATCAGTAACAGGTCGCTCATGAATCTCTCAATTTAGCCATTGTCGACGCTTGCGATGCCCGCCACTGGCGAAGATCCCGCAGAGCAGGGCCAGAAGGGCCACGCCGCCGCCGGTGACGAACCACTGCTGTTGATCGGTCAACAGGCGGGGTGCCGGGTTGGCCTGGGCCTCTTTGAGCTGCAGCTTGAGGCGCTGGTTCTCCTGGCGCAAGCGGGTCAGTTGGGGGCTTTCCCGTTCGGCATCGGTATTTTGCAATTGTTTGCTCAGTTCATCGCGCAGGCGCTCGCTTTCTTTCAAGCGTTGCTGCAACTCGGTGATCTGACTGCCGGCGCTCAGGGACAACGGCGTGGAATGGCCGGTGTCCTGGGTTTCCTCGGCAAGGGCTGGAGCCCCGATCGACAACATGACCAACAGCAGGCACAGCGGACCTTGGCGCATCGAAACTCCTGATTCCAATCGAGTGTTGGGCAGGTTGTCGGCAGTCAAACGAGAATAATGAGCGATTGAGAGCGCGATGAACCGCGAAGGTTCATCGCACCCGGGAGGATTTACGGCATCGATTGCTTGAACGGCTTGACCAGTACATGGGCGTAGACGCCGCAGGTCACGAACGGGTCGGCGTCGGCCCAGGCCTGGGCGGCGCTCAGGGAGTCGAACTCGGCGACGATCAGGCTGCCGCTGAAACCGGCCGCGCCCGGGTCATTGCTGTCGATCGCCGGGTGCGGGCCGGCGAGTACCACGCGCCCCTGGTCCTTGAGCACTTGCAGCCGCTCCAGGTGCGCCGGCCGGTTGGCCAGGCGTTTTTCCAGGGAGTTGGCGACGTCTGTGGCAATGATTGCGTAAAGCATGTCAGTCCTCGGTTTTCGGGGTGGTGGGATCGGCGTCATGCAGGTGGCG
Source organism: Pseudomonas sp. GW822-FHT06D10 (assembly GCF_058799535.1). Classification (NCBI taxonomy): domain Bacteria; kingdom Pseudomonadati; phylum Pseudomonadota; class Gammaproteobacteria; order Pseudomonadales; family Pseudomonadaceae; genus Pseudomonas; species Pseudomonas sp. GW822-FHT06D10. The sequence continues at coordinate 35,936 of NZ_JBXALN010000012.1, forward strand.
CGAGAGGTAGATACCCTGGCCCACCAGGAACAATACGGTCATGCCCAGGCTGCCGAAGACCTTGAAGTCGACCCAGATGCTCTGGAAGGTGAAGGCGACAAACAGGTTGGCGGCGCCGCAGAACAGGAAGAAGGCGATCCAGGCGATGTTCAAGCGGGTCCATACCGGGTCTGGCAACGTCAGGGCGTGGCCCATGATGCGCTTGATCAGCAGGCGGTCGCCGACGAAGTGGCTGCCGATGAAGGCCAGGGCGAACAGCCAGTTGACCACCGGAGCTTTCCATTTAAGGAAGGTTTCGCTGTGGAAGGCCAGGGTCAGGCTACCGAAGACCAGGCAGGCGATCAGGGTCAGCCACTGGCTTTTTTCCAGCTTGCGCTGGGAGATGAACAGGGCGCCATACACCACCAGGGAACTGATGATCAGCACCGCTGTGGCGCTGTAGATGCCGCCCAGGGTGACTTCGTGACCGGCAAGGTCGACGACGCGGGGATCAATTTTATAGACGATGAAAAACAGGAACAGCGGGATGAAGTCGATGAATTGTTTCACAGTGGCAGCCAGAAGCAGGATGTCCCGGCATAATAACAAACATCCTTGGTAGCGAAAGCGCCAGCTGACTTGAGGTTTTATCGTCCTGTGAATGTTGATTTGCACTGCCATAGCACGGCCTCCGACGGCGCCCTGGCGCCCGCGGTTCTGGTTGCGCGTGCGTACGAGAGAGGCGTGCGAATCCTGTCCCTGACCGACCACGACACCCTCGAGGGGCTGGACGAAGCGCGCCAGGCGGCGCAGCAACTGGGCATGCAGCTGGTCAATGGCGTCGAGCTGTCCTGCACCTGGGGCGGCGCCACTATCCATGTGCTGGGCTACGGCTTCGATACCCAGGCCCCGGCTTTGGTGCAAGCCATCGAAAAGCTCCACGAAGGCCGCTGGCTGCGTTCGGAGGAGATCAGCCGCAAGCTGGCCCTCAAGGGCATGCCGGGAGCGCTGGAAGGCGCCCGGGCGATCCAGCAGGAACTGGGGGACAGTGGCAATGCACCGGCGCGGCCGCACTTTGCCGACTACCTGGTGCGTGCCGGCTTCGTGAAGGATCGCGCCGAGGCGTTTCGCAAATGGCTGGGGGCCGGCAAGCTGGGGGACGTCAAGCAGCACTGGCCGACCCTGGAAGAAACCGTTGGCACACTGCGGGCCGCGGGGGCCTGGGTCAGCCTGGCCCATCCCTGGCATTACGATTTCACCCGCAGCAAGCGTCGCCGCTTGGTTGCCGACTATATTCAAGCCGGTGGTCATGCCATCGAAGTGGTCAATGGCCACCAACCTGCAGAGCAAGTGGGCAGTTTGGCTATCCTTGCTCGTGAATTCGGACTGCTGGCCAGCGCTGGCAGTGACTTTCATGGCCCTGGAGGCTGGTCCGAGATTGGTGAATATCGCCCGGTCCCGGAAGACCTGCCGCCCCTTTGGTGTCGGTTCAAACATGAGCCAATTATTGCCGCCTGAACAGGTAGAGACAGTGAGTCAATTTTTCCAGATCCACCCGGAAAACCCCCAGCCACGCCTGATCAAACAGGCCGTCGAGATCATTCGCAGCGGCGGTGTGGTGATCTATCCCACGGATTCGTCCTACGCCGTCGCCTGCCAGATGGGTGACAAGGGCGCAATCGAACGGGTTCGACGCCTGCGCCAGCTGGACGACAAGCACAACTTCGCGCTGATCTGCAGCGACCTTTCGCAGTTGGGCCTGTTCGCCAAGATCGACACGGGCACCTTCCGTCTGCTCAAGGCCCATGTGCCGGGGCCCTACACCTTCATTCTCAACGCCACCCGGGAAGTGCCGCGCCTGCTGCTGCATCCCAAGCGCCGGACCATAGGCCTGCGGGTGCCGAGCAACCCGATCGCCCTGGCGCTGCTGGCCGAGCTGGGAGAGCCGCTGATGAGCGTCAGCCTGATCATGCCCGGTGATACCGAGGCCCTGAGCGATCCCTACGAGATGCGCCAGTTGCTGGAGCACCAGGTGGACCTGATCATCGATGGCGGTTTCGGCAGCACCGAGTCGTCCACGGTGATCAACCTCGCCGACGGCGAGCCGGAAGTGATCCGCGTCGGTTGCGGCGACCCTGCGCCGTTCATGGCCGAGGCCTAGATGTCCGCAGTGGAAACCGTCGACGACCAGGCCGGCGCCCAGCAGGAGCTGCCCTTCGCCATGGTCTACGGCCAGGCGGTCATGGAAATGCCCCTGGACCTGTACATCCCCCCGGATGCCCTGGAAGTCTTTCTCGAAGCCTTCGAGGGCCCGCTGGACCTGCTGCTGTACCTGATCCGCAAGCAGAACATCAACATCCTCGACATCCCGGTGGCGGAGATCACCCGCCAGTACATGGGTTATGTGGAGCTGATGCAGTCGGTGCGCCTGGAACTGGCCGCCGAGTATCTGGTGATGGCGGCAATGCTTGCCGAGATCAAGTCACGCATGCTCCTGCCGCGCTCAGCCGAGGTCGAGGAAGAAGAGGACGATCCGCGGGCCGAACTGATCCGCCGCCTGCAGGAATACGAGCGCTTCAAGGCGGCCGCCGAGGGCATCGACGGCCTGAGCCGGGTCGGTCGCGATGTGCTGGTGCCCAAGCTCGACGCCCCGGAGGCCCGGGCGCGCAAGCTGCTGCCGGATGTGGCCCTGGAAGAGTTGCTGATGTCCATGGCCGAGGTGCTGCGCCGTGGCGACATGTTCGAAAGCCATCAGGTGAGCCGCGAGGCGCTGTCCACCCGCGAGCGCATGAGCGATGTGCTGGAACGGCTCAAGGGCGGCGGTTTCGTGCCCTTTGTCGAGTTGTTCACCGCCGAGGAAGGGCGCCTGGGGGTGGTGGTGACCTTCATGGCGATCCTCGAACTGGTCAAGGAATCCCTGGTCGAGCTGGTGCAGAATGAGCCCTTTGCGGCCATCCACGTACGGGCGCGAGCCGAATAACGAGCTTAAATCATGAACCTGAATGAACCCCGCGAGCTGGCGCCCCTGCTCGAAGCCTTTCTGTTGGCCTCGGGAAAACCCCAGTCCCTGGAACGCCTGTTCGAGCTCTTCGAAGAAGCCGAGCGGCCGGACCCGGCGGTCTTCAAGAAAGCCCTGGCCCTGCTCGGCAAGTCCTGCGAAGGGCGGGCCTTCGAGCTCAAGGAAGTGGCCTCGGGCTATCGCCTGCAGATCCGCGAGAAGTTCGCGCCCTGGGTCGGCCGCCTGTGGGAAGAGCGCCCGCAGCGTTACTCGCGCGCCATGCTGGAAACCATGGCCCTGATCGCCTATCGCCAACCCATCACCCGGGGCGAGATCGAGGACGTGCGTGGCGTGGCGGTCAACAGCCATATCGTCAAGACCCTGCTGGAACGTGAGTGGATCCGCGTGGTGGGGTATCGCGACGTACCGGGCAAGCCGGCGATGTTCGCCACCACCAAGGCATTTCTCGATCACTTCAACCTGAAGAACCTCGACGACCTGCCGCCCTTGGCGGAACTGCGGGAAATCGAGGCCGAGCCGGTACTGGAATTCGACGACGCGCCGGTGCCCGAGCACCTGCAACAACTGGCCGATGCCAGCGCCGAGCCGGAGGAGCCCAAGGAAGAAACCAGTTTCCATACCCTGCTGCTGGAGCTGGATTCCATGGAGGAGGGGATCAAGACCGACTTCGAAGACTTGCACCGTGATGGTGTGGTGGAACCGGAGCAGGGAGGAGTGCAAGAGCCGGTGCCGGATCTCCCGCAGGAGGAGGCCCGGACCGAATCTGAGTTCCTCGCCGATGAACCCGATGAACCCGATGAATTCCCGGTCGAACCCGAGGACCGGCCGCCGGTCGAAGCAGAGGATGATGTGCTGGGCGTGGCCGAGGCCCGGGCCAAGTTGCTCGCCGCAGTAGCCGCACTGGAGCCTGCTACGCCGCAGTTGAGCGAGGAAGAGGCCGAAGCCCTGGCCCTGGCCGAAGCCATCGAAAACGAACGCCGCCTGCTGGACGATTGACCTTGTAGTCGCTGGCCGGCTCGGCGCATGGCTGGCGGTTTTTTTCGCCGACAAGCCGGCTCCTACAGAGGTGATGGATGAGTTCTGCCAAGGATCCCTGCATCAGCGTGTGCAAGTTCAGCGATGACATCTGCATCGGCTGCGGGCGCAGCAAGCGTGAGATCAAGGCCTGGAAGAAGCTCGACAAGGCCGAGCGCCGTCAAGTGCTGGCTGAAGCCGCCATGCGCCTGCTGCAATTGCGCGCCACCGGCCGGCGGAAAAAGTCCTGAGGGGCGACTTATCAACTAGTCTGTGATGCGCAACCGCCGCCATGAGCGTATGATTCGCGACCCTTTGGCGATCCCTTCGCCACAGACCCTGTTTTCCACCCTTCAGGCCGCTCAAGCCTGAAGCGACACACCGGGAGGTGCCCAGATGAGCGATACCGATCAGAACGACCAGGAAATCCGTCCAGCCGGCGAAAAACTGCAGAAAGTCCTCGCCCGCATCGGCGTCGGCTCGCGCCGCGATGTCGAGTCCTGGATCAGCCAGGGCCGGATCAAGGTCAACGGCAAAGAGGCCACCCTGGGCCTGCGCGTCGACCTGCATGACGCCATTTCCATCGATGGCAAGGTGATCAAGCGCGAAGAGGCCGCCGAATCGGTGCGCCGCGTGATCATGTACAACAAGCCCGACGGCGAGATCTGCACCCGCGACGACCCGGAAGGCCGCCCGACCGTATTCGACAAGCTGCCGCGTCCGCGCGAAGGCCGCTGGATCAACATTGGCCGCCTGGACATCAACACCACCGGTCTTTTGATGTTCACCACCGACGGTGAGCTGGCCAACCGCCTGATGCACCCTTCCTACGAGATGGACCGTGAGTACGCGGTGCGTGTGCGTGGCGAGGTCGACGACGAGATGATCGAGCGCCTCAAGGCCGGCGTCATGCTCGAAGACGGCCCGGCCAAGTTCACCGACATTCAGCAGGCGCCCGGTGGCGAAGGTTTCAACCACTGGTACCACTGCGTGGTGATGGAAGGTCGCAACCGTGAAGTGCGCCGCTTGTGGGAATCCCAGGGCCTGGTGGTCAGCCGCCTGAAGCGCGTGCGCTTCGGTCCGGTGTTCCTCAACTCCGACCTGCCCATGGGCCGCTGGCGCGAAATGAGCCAGTACGAAGTCGATGTGCTCAGCGCCGAAGTCGGCCTGACGCCGGTGGCCATGCCGCAGCTCAATGCCAAGTCCAAGGACAAGCTGGAGCGCATGCAGCGCAAATCCTCGCGTCCGGTGGGCAAGAGCGAGCGCGTGCGCACCCTGCGTCCGGCCAATGGCAGCGCGGCCACGCCGCGTGTTTCCCGCGAGCCGCAGATCGAAGGCGAGCGTCCTGGCCGCAAGCCGGCTGCCCGTCCGGATGGCGAGCGTGGCTCCCGTGCTCCGCGTCCGGCTACTGGCCGCGGCACTCCGGTGGCCGAACGCCCGGCGGACACCAAGCGTCCGGCCAAGCCGGCGCCCAAGTCCAAGCGCCCAAGCCTGGTGCTGGACAAGGACGCACCGTCCGGCAAGCGCCGTGGCGCCCCGGCCGGTTCCGGCCAGCGTCCCGGTTTTGGTCGCCGCAAGCCGGAGTGATTCCCGGCCTGCCGACAAAAACGCCAACCTCCGGGTTGGCGTTTTTTTTTGCCTGCAACTGCGCAGGAGCCGGCTTGCCGGCGAACCGGGCCACCCGGCTTGCGCAGGCTGAAAGCGGCCTTCGCTTGCCAGCTCCTACGCTAGAAGGCGAACTGGCCGTCGAACACAGGCTTGTTATCCACCGCCAGCACTCCGGAGCTGAAGATCAGGTCCAGGTGATGGCTGCCTTTGGCGCCGCCCCCCAGGCCCAGGTGCAGGCCGCAATGGCGCTCTTCGAAGCCGGAGTTGCGCCCGTAGAGGGACCTGATGCCCTCGTTGGTGCCGATTCCCAGTTCCTCTATGCGCCGGTTGGACGGGTTGGCATCCAGGTACTTGTTGAAGTCATTGGCCAGCCCCGGCACCTCGGTGGCCACCCGGCTGATGCTGGAGTTCTCGATCCACAGTTCCAGCGGTGCTTTCAGCACCCCGTACTTGCGGGCGAAAGGGATGGTGCTGAGGAAGGTGCCGAGAAACTTCACATGGCCGTTGATGGCATCGCTGTGGGTGGCGATTTCCCCCGGTGCCAGGTCGTAGTTGCCGACGCCGTTGATGTCAGTCCATTTCTTCACGCTGTTCAAGGGCGCTTCGAAATATGAGCCCTGAAGGTCGCTGAAGCTCAGGGTGGTGGCCTGGGACAGGCGGCGGATCAGAGTGGCGTTGAGGTCGGCAATGCGTTGCGGCTCGACGCTGAAGGTGTCGTAGAAGTACTCGCCGTAATCCTTGAACAGCAGGGACTTCTTCCAGTGCTCGGCCATCAGCCCATGTAGTGGCCGCAGGAACTCCGGGCCGTCGGGGCGTGGCTGGGGCAGGGTCGAGGAGTCGTAGAAGAAGATGTACAGGTCACAGTCGATGATGGCCTGGGCAAGGGTCGCCGCCGGCTCCTGGTCCAGGCGCAGGGCGCTGACCGTCAGTGGGGTGGCCTGGCGCGACTGTTCGAGGATGGCGCTGACCATGGCCTGGTACTCGGCGGTGTGGCCGATCACCACCCTGGAGGGCTGGGCGCCGCTCAAGGCCGGATGCCGCTCGAGGTAGTACAGGAAATGGCGGATGGCGCGGGTCTGGTCCATAAAACCTCCCTGGAGGACAAAGGTGACCGGCGCAGGCACCAGGCCTGCACCGGTCCGGGCGCCTTACATCGGCCACATGGCGGTGCCGAATGGCACCACCGCGTCAGCCTGCATCATTTCCACTGCTGCTTCATGGGTGGCGGCTTCAAACCAATCGTCCAGTTGCAGTTCGGTTTCCAGGTCTTGTTCCAGTGCTTGCATGGTGTCTCTCCTAGATACAGTGCGTGTAAGCAGTCCATTGGCGGAGCAGTTGAACAGCGGAGAACGGGAAGGTTGCTGGGCCGCTCATCCACTCCCGGAACTTGTCGGCTGGCTGAGCCGGCAAGTGGCTGGAAACCTAGTCCAGGGCATTTTGAAGTGCAAAAAAATAATTAGATTATTTTCTGCTGAACTTTATTTTCTATTTTGAGGTGAAATATTTATCCCTTGAAAACAAAAAGCTAAGGCTTTTCCGCTTGTCGGGCGGTGTGGGTGTCAATTTGCAGTCGGTTCGCCAGTTGATCTGGTTTGGCAATTTATCGTTACGCCTCGTAAAGAAAAAATTACGAAATGCGCCGTGATCCGCCTGTAATCCGCGGCGATGGATGCACTGTAAGGAAAAGCTGCCGGCAGTTGTTCGGGAAAGCCACCGCCGAGGCTCTAGCCCGCTTGTTCCGGGGCGCCAAGGCAGGTGAGATGCACATCTGCCTGCGTACAGGTGCATAACAAGAAGGAGGCGCAATGAACGCCGTAACCGACTTTCACTCACACCCTTCGATGGGCGATGGCCTTCGCTCATTCATCGACGACCCCACTCGGTCCGTCCACTTTCGCGCCGCCGATGCCGAGCATCGGGCTGGCCCCGCAGGATTCCGGTTACCGGCACGCTGATAAAGCGGTGTCTGGCGGCAGGGAGTCAGGGGTGTACAATGCGCGGCGTTTTAACTGTGACCCAACTGCGTACCCGCGCATTTTGCGCCTGAAACGTGCTTTCCAGACCGCTTGCGAGGCGCTGAAGAGCTCGCTGCAAGGCCAATAAACTCAAGGTTATCCACCTTGTTCACTCCGCCGCGTCACGAGCGTGGTGGGTTCGATTTCGTCACAGATAAAAACAAACAGGTGACGCATGACCGTTAAAAGAACGCTGAACTTCTGGTGCCTGCGCTGGGGTTTGATCCGCGCCGCTTAAGCCTTTACCGGGCGGCAACGTCTGACACACATTACCTTGCGTGAGAGCCTTTTCATGAGTGGACAAAACTCGCATTCGGGCGAGCTGAAACGCGGCCTGAAGAATCGCCATATTCAACTGATCGCCCTGGGCGGCGCGATTGGTACCGGTTTGTTCCTGGGGTCGGCCGGGGTGCTCAAGTCCGCCGGCCCGTCGATGATCCTCGGTTATGCCATCTGCGGTTTCATCGCTTTCATGATCATGCGCCAGCTCGGCGAGATGATCGTCGAGGAGCCGGTGGCCGGCTCCTTCAGCCACTTTGCCCATAAATACTGGGGCGGCTTTGCCGGTTTCCTCTCGGGCTGGAACTGCTGGATCCTCTATATCCTGGTGGGCATGTCGGAGCTGACAGCGGTCGGCAAGTATGTGCACTACTGGTGGCCGGACGTCCCGACCTGGGCCTCGGCAGCCGTGTTCTTCGTCATGATCAACGCCATCAACCTGGCCAACGTCAAGGTCTTCGGCGAGGCCGAGTTCTGGTTCGCCATCATCAAGGTGGTCGCCATCGTCGGCATGATCGCCCTGGGCAGCTACCTGCTGGTCAGTGGCCACGGCGGCCCGCAGGCCTCGGTGAGCAACCTGTGGTCCCACGGCGGCTTCTTCCCCAATGGGGTCAGCGGCCTGGTGATGGCCATGGCAATCATCATGTTCTCCTTCGGTGGCCTGGAAATGCTCGGTTTCACTGCAGCGGAAGCCGACAAGCCGAAGACCGTGATCCCCAAGGCGATCAACCAGGTGATCTATCGCATCCTGATTTTCTACATCGGCGCCCTGGTGGTGCTGCTGTCGCTGACGCCGTGGGACACCCTGCTGGTGACCCTGAACGCTTCCGGCGATGCCTACAGCGGCAGCCCCTTCGTCCAGGTGTTCTCGATGCTGGGCAGCAACACCGCGGCGCACATCCTCAACTTCGTGGTCCTGACCGCGGCGCTGTCGGTGTACAACAGCGGCACCTATTGCAACAGCCGCATGCTCCTGGGCATGGCCGAGCAGGGCGATGCGCCCAAGGCCCTGGCCAAGATCGACAAGCGCGGCGTGCCGGTGATGTCGATCCTCGCTTCGGCGCTGGTGACCTTCGTCGCCGTGGTGCTCAACTACCTGATTCCGCAGCATGCCCTGGAGCTGCTGATGTCCCTGGTAGTGGCGACCCTGGTGATCAACTGGGCGATGATCAGCTACTCGCACTTCAAGTTCCGCCAGCACATGGAGCGTACCGGCCAGACCTCGCTGTTCAAGGCGCTGTGGTACCCCTACGGCAACTATGTCTGCCTGGCGTTCGTGGTGTTCATCCTGGGCATCATGCTGATGATTCCGGGCATCCAGATCTCGGTGTACGCGATCCCGGTGTGGGTGGTGTTCATGTGGGTCTGCTACTGCATCAAGAACAAGCGCAGTGCCCAGCACGCGCTGCAGGCAGCCAGTGCTTCGCTGAAGTAAGCGCGGCCCTGGCAACGACTAACCCGGCTCCGGCCGGGTTTTTCATGGCCGTGATTTTTGTCGGGGGCTGAGATCGCTTTCGCCGGCAAGCCGGCTCCTACGGTGTGCCTGACCGCTGTAGGGGGCTGGCTTGCCAGCGAAGAGGCCCGCAAGAGCGTGGGGAATGGGGGTATCCTATGCGCCCTGAAGACGGATTCCTGTTCCATGCTGGTGATTTCCAACAACGTGCATCTGCCGGATGCCGAGATCGAGCTGACCGCCATCCGTGCCCAGGGCGCCGGTGGGCAGAACGTCAACAAGGTGTCCAGCGCGGTGCACCTGCGCTTCGACATTCCGGCTTCGTCCCTGCCTCCGTTCTACAAGGAGCGCCTGCTGGCGTTGCGCGACAGCCGCATCACCAGTGACGGCGTGATCATCCTCAAGGCCCAGCAGTACCGAACCCAGGAGCAGAACCGCGCCGATGCCCTGGAGCGCCTAACCGAGCTGATTCTCAGCGCCATCAAGGTGGAGAAGAAGCGCCGCCCGACCAAGCCGACCCTGGGTTCGAAGAAGCGCCGCCTGGAGACCAAGGCCAAGCGCGGCAGCATCAAGGCCGGGCGCGGCAAAGTGGACTTCTAGCGCGCCTCGCGTTCCTGGCGCAGCTTGGGCGCCTGGTGGTACAGGTACAGGCTCAGCACCAGGCCGGTGCAGGCAGCGATGGCGGCGAACAGGAAGATCGAGGCAAAGCCGAAACCAGCAGCAATCGCCCCCGCCAGCGGGCCGGTGATGCCCAGCGACAGGTCGATGAACAGCGAGTAGGCCCCCACTGCCGCGCCGCGGCTGGAGGCTGGCACCAGGTTCACCGCTTCCACCCCCAGGGCCGGGAATACCAGGGAGAAGCCGAAGCCGCTCAGGGCTGCGCCGGCCAGGGCCCAATTGGCATCCGGGGCCAGCCACAGCAGCAACAGGCCGAGGGTTTCCACCGACAGGCAGGCAATCGCCACGCGAAAGCCGCCGAGGCGGTTGATCAGGTTGCCGAACAGCAGTCGCGCGCCGATGAAGCTGGCACCGAACAGGCTCAGGCACAGTACGGCGTTGTCCCAGTGCCGGGTGGCGTAGTACAGGGTGATGAAGGTGGCGATGGTGCCAAAGCCGATGGAGCCCAGGGCCAGGCCGCAGCCATGGGGAAACACCTTGCCCAGCACGTGGATGAACGGCAAGCGCTCGCCGGCAACGATCGGCGCGGCGAGTTTCGGCCAGGCCAGCAGCAGGCCGAGCAGCGCCAGCAGGATGATGCTCGCTCCCATGCTCCACAGCCCCAGCCGGCTTACCAGCCACACCCCCAGCGGCGCGCCGATGGCCAGGGCGCCGTAGCTGGCGATGCCGTTCCAGGAAATCACCTTGGCGGTATTCTGCGCCCCGACCCGGCCGATGCCCCAGCCGATGGAGCCCGAGCCCACCAGGCTTTCCGCGCTGCCCAGGACCAGGCGGCCGACCAGCAAGCTGATCAGGCTCAGGGTCGGCAGGTTGTGCAGCCAGGCCGAAAGCAGCATGAACACCCCGCTCAAGCCGCAGCCGGCCAGGCCGTACATCACCGCGCGCTTGCTGCCCAGATTGTCGATGATGCGCCCGGCATAGGGCCGGCTGAGCAGGGTGGCCAGGTATTGCACGCTGATCACCAGGCCGGCGATCACGGCGCCAAAGCCCAGCTCGCTGTGCACGTAGCCCGGCAGCACCGCCAGCGGAATGCCGATATTCAGGTAGCCGATAAAGGTGAACAGGACGATAGAGACGACGTGCAGCGTGACCGTCAAGGGGCGCTGGGTATCTGGCATGGGAAGGGGACCACTGCGACAGCTCAATAGATAGGCTGCTTATGATACCGATGTGCAGGGAGGGGTTGTGGGGGAAATCGATGTGTTGTTCAGATTTTTACCTGGCCGGAGTCGGTTCAGGCGTCATTGTTGCCCAGCAACCGGGTGGTGACCAGGGCGGCCAGGGCGTTTTCCTGGGTGCCGAAGCGGGCCAGCAGGGCGGCCTGTTTTGCTTCGCTGAGGCGATTCCACACGTCGATCATCTGTTCGGCAGTGCCGATCAGCACGCTGGCTTGGGTTTCGCTGAAGGATTCGGTCATGGTGCGGCGGGGCTCGGGAGGAGGGTTTCAGGCGGTGTGGAAAGCGCTTGAGTAGCGCTTTCCACACGGTCTGGTTACAGCTTTCAGTCTTCGCTGTCGGCCTTGCGGCTGTCGGCGGCTTCTTGCACTACAGGCTTGTCGGCACTGGCTTGTGGCGGAGTTGTCTGCTCAGTTTCGTGCAGGCTTGGGAAGGGGAGATTCGGGATCTCATGCATGTCGTTGCTCCTCGCAAAGTCTGTTTTTTAAATCGCTGGGTAGATCCGCGCTTTTAAAAAGCTTGGGCAGGATACAGCACTGGAAATGACAAAAAGATTTTTATCGCGCTTTTTGGGATGAAAGGGATTTCATCGAGTGGTGCGGCTTGCCGTCACAGGCAGCCAGAGGGCTGCCTGTGACGGTGCGCAAGTTGCTATACGACCCGGGCGATGGCTTCAGCCAGCAAGTCCAGGCGGCTGGCGTCGATCCCGGCCACGTTGGCGCGGCCGGAGCTGACCATGTACACGCTGTGGTGGTCGCGCAGTTCCTGGACCTGGGCAGGGCTCAGGCCGGTGTAGGAGAACATTCCCCGTTGCACGCCGATATGCGCGAAACGTTCGGCCAGGCCGTAAGGCTGCAAGGCCTCCAGCAGGCCGGCGCGCAGTTGCGCGATTCGCAGGCGCATGGCTTCCACTTCGTCCGCCCAGAGGCTTTTCAGCTCCGGGTCGCCGAGGATGGTGGCGACCACCGCCGCGCCGTGATCCGGTGGCGTGGACCACAGGTTACGGGCGATATGGGCCAGTTGGCTGCGCACATCGAGCAATTTCTCGGCGTCCTGGGTGCAGACGATCAAAGCGCCGGTCCGGTCGCGGTACAGGCCGAAGTTCTTCGAGCAGGAGCTGGTGATCAGCACTTCCGGCAGTTCGGCGGCGAACAGCCGCACTGCCCAGGCATCCTGCTCCAGGCCGTCGCCGAAGCCCTGGTAGGCGAAGTCGATCAGCGGCAGCAGCTTGCGGCTGCGTACCACGTCCAGCACGCGTTGCCAGTCGGCGTGGCCGAGGTCGAAGCCGGTGGGGTTGTGGCAGCAGGCGTGCAGCAGCACCACGTCGCCCTCGGGCACCTGGTTCAGGGTCGCCAGCATGGCCTCGACGTCCAGGCGGTTGTCGCTGCCCACATAGGGGTAGTGACTGACCTTGACCCCGGCCGCGGCAAAGATGGTCTCGTGGATCGGCCAGGTCGGGTTGCTCAGCCACACGCCACGGCCCGGCAGGCAGTGGGCGATGAAGTCGGCACTCAGGCGCAGGGCGCCAGTGCCGCCCGGGGTTTGCGTGGCGCCGGCACGCTGGGTGGCGATCAGTTTCGAATCGCTGCCCAGTACCAGTTCATTGATCACCTTGCCGAAGGCCGCGTCGCCATGGCCGCCGATGTAGATCTTGGTGTCCTGGCTGTCCACCAGGCGCTGTTCGGCCAGCTTCACCGAACGCGGGATCGGCGTCAGGCCCTGGGAGTCCTTGTAGACCCCCACGCCGAGGTCGAACTTGCGCGGGTTGGGATCGTTGGCGTAGGCCCCCATCAGGCCGAGAATCGGGTCGCCGGGAACCCGGCCGATGGCGTCGAAGTGCATTACTTGCGTCCTTCTGCGGTCTTGGCCACTTCATCGGTGCGGGCTGCCATGATGAAGTCGTTGCGGTGCAGGCCCTTGATCGAGTGGCTCCACCAGGTCACGGTCACCTTGCCCCACTCGGTGAGCAGGCCCGGGTGGTGGCCTTCGGCCTCGGAGATCTCGCCCATGGCGTTGGTGAAGGCCAGGGCAAATTTGAAGTTCTTGAACAGGAAGACTTTTTCCAGCTGCATCACGCCATCGCGAACTTCGATGTTCCAGTCAGGGATCTGCTTGATCAGTACCGGCAGTTCTTCGTCGCTGACTTGAGGAGCATCGGCACGGCAGGCTTCGCAATGGGCTTGGTTCAGAGCGGTCATGGTGGGTTCCCAGGATTCAATTCTTGTTGGAAGTTACTATCTTTCGCAGCGGCTCGCGAGTGCGGGCCGCTCAGGCCGCCTTGGGTTTTGGCGGAAACTTGGGGGCGTGCAGGCCCAGCTGCATGCCTTGGTGGACCAGGGCCATGATGTCTTCGTGGGCCAGGTCGAACAGGCGCTTGAGGTTGGGCAGGGTGAAATAGATCGGCTGCAGGATGTCGATGCGATACGGCGTGCGCATGGCTTCCAGCGGGTCGAAGGCCTGGTGTTCCGGCTCTTCGGACAGGCTGTACACGGTCTCCTTGGGCGAGGACAGGATGCCGCCGCCATAGATGCGCCGCCCGGCCGGGGTGTCCACCAGGCCGAACTCGATGGTCATCCAGTACAGGCGCGCCAGGTACACCCGCTCTTCCTTGGTGGCTTGCAGGCCGAGCTTGCCGTAGGTGTGGGTGAATTCGGCGAACCAGGGGTTGGTCAGCAGCGGGCAGTGGCCAAAGATCTCGTGGAAGATGTCCGGCTCTTGCAGGTAGTCGAGTTCTTCGCGGGTGCGAATGAAGGTCGCCACGGGAAAGCGCTTGCTGGCCAGCAGTTCGAAGAAAGTCTGGAAGGGGATCAGCGCCGGTACCCGGGCCACTTGCCAGCCGGTGGTTTCACCCAGGACCTTGTTGATTTCGCCCAGTTGCGGAATACGGTCGTGGGGCAATCCGAGCTTGTCGATGCCGTCCAGGTATTCCTGGCACGCACGGCCCTCGATCACTTTCAACTGGCGTGTGATCAGGGTGTTCCACACCGCGTGTTCTTCGGGTGGATAGTCGATAAAACCTTGCGCGTCGGGCTCGCGGGCCACGTACTGCGTCTGCTTCATGCTGCTCTCCTGCCAGGGGATGCGTTCTTGTTATGTGTGACCCCAGTGATACCCGAGGGTGCGACGCTTTGCAGCAGGTGGCCGGTGCGGGTAGAGGGCTGTCGCGCATCAATTTGTAAAGTAAACGTTACGAATCTGGCGGGGTCTCCACCCTGTGGTGGGTTTTCAGGTTTGAAAAAGCCGTTTGCTGTCACATAATCTTGACGACTATCTGCGCCATCCTGCAGAAAGTTTGTAAAACCCGATGCCATAAGCGTCGGTTTTCGGCGCTTATGCCTTTCACTGCCAGTCCCAGGGCCTTCCTTCTATGCGTATCAAAGTTCACTGCCAGAATCGCATCGGCATCCTGCGCGACATTCTCAACCTGCTGGTGGAATACGGGATCAACGTGGCCCGTGGCGAGGTGGGGGGCGAGCATGGCAATGCCATCTATCTGCACTGCCCGAACCTGATCAACCTGCAATTCCAGGCACTGCGCCCCAAGTTCGAGTCCATCGCCGGGGTGTTTGGCGTCAAGCGAGTCGGGTTGATGCCCAGCGAGCGCCGGCACATGGAGCTCAATGCGCTGTTGGGGGCCCTGGAATTCCCGGTGCTGTCCATCGACATGGGCGGCTCCATCGTGGCGGCCAACCGGGCTGCAGCGCAGTTGCTGGGGGTGCGGGTGGACGAGGTGCCGGGCATTCCCCTGTCGCGCTACGCCGAAGACTTCGACCTGCCGGAACTGGTGCGGGCCAACCAGTCGCGGATCAACGGGTTGCGGGTCAAGGTCAGGGGCGATGTGTTCCTGGCGGACATCGCGCCGCTGCAATCGGAACATGACGACAGCGAAGCCATGGCCGGCGCGGTATTGACCTTGCACCGGGCGGATCGCGTTGGCGAGCGCATCTACAACGTGCGCAAGCAGGAGCTGCGGGGCTTCGACAGCATCTTCCAGAGTTCGAAAGTCATGGCGGCGGTGGTGCGTGAGGCTCGGCGCATGGCGCCGCTGGATGCGCCGTTGCTGATCGAGGGCGAGACCGGGACCGGCAAGGAGCTGCTGGCCCGTGCCTGTCACCTGGCCAGCCCGCGCGGGCAGTCGCCGCTGATGGCCCTGAACTGCGCCGGGTTGCCGGAGTCCATGGCCGAGACCGAACTGTTCGGCTACGGCCCCGGCGCCTTCGAGGGGGCTCGGGCAGAGGGCAAGCTGGGGCTGCTGGAGCTGACCGCCGGTGGCACCCTGTTTCTCGACGGGGTAGGGGAGATGAGCCCGCGCTTGCAGGTCAAGCTGCTGCGCTTCCTGCAGGATGGCTGCTTCCGCCGGGTCGGCAGCGATGAAGAGGTGTACCTGGATGTGCGGGTGATCTGCGCGACCCAGGTGGATCTTTCCGAGCTGTGCGCCAGGGGCGAGTTCCGCCAGGACCTCTATCACCGGTTGAATGTGCTGTCCCTGCACATTCCGCCATTGCGCGAATGCCTCGACGGCCTGCCCCCCCTGGCGGAGCACTTTCTCGACCAGGCCAGCCGGCAGATCGGTTGCCCGTTGCCGCGTCTGGCGCCGGCGGCCATGGAACGCCTCAGTCACTACCACTGGCCGGGCAATGTGCGGCAACTGGAGAACGTGCTGTTTCAGGCGGTTTCCCTGTGCGATGGCGGTACGGTCAAGACCGAGCACATCCGGCTGCCGGACTATGGTGCGCGCCAGCCGCTTGGCGATTTCTCCCTGGAGGGTGGCCTGGAACAGATTGTCGGGCGCTTTGAAAAGGCCGTGCTCGAGAGTCTGTACGCCGAACATCCCAGTAGCCGTCAGTTGGGCAAGCGGCTGGGGGTTTCCCACACCACCATCGCCAACAAACTGCGCGAATACGAGGTCGGCAAGAATGCCGGCGACAATCCCTAGGCTTGTATCCGGGCCGTTACTTGCCGGTAGCGGCATAAGACCGCCGTTTTTCCGTCTTCTGTCAGCGCTGTTTTTTCCTCTGTAATCAGGCAAAGCCTTGCCCCGCCTGGGGATCACCACTGCGTGAAAAAGTTGGTGCGCTTATTGCTTATGGCTTCGCAGTACAGCGGTGGGCGGCAAACGTCCGGCAGACAGAGGAAAGACTGTGGACAAGTACCTTTATGTGGCAATGACCGGCGCCAGCCAGAATGCACTGGCGCAAAAGGCTCATGCCAACAATCTGGCGAACATCTCTACCAATGGTTTTCAGCGCGACCTGGAGCAGGCCCGTGCGATGCCGGTATTTGGTGACAGCTTTCCGGCGCGCGCCTTTGCCATGAGCGAGCGCCCGGCAACGGATTTCAGTGCCGGCTCGATGGTGGAGACCGGTCGTGACCTGGACGTGGCCGTCAGCGGCAACGGCTGGATCGCCGTGCAGAGCCCCGACGGCAGCGAAAGCTATGTGCGCACCGGCAGTTTGAATGTCGACGCCCTAGGTGTGCTGCGCGCCGGCAACGGCATGCCGGTGATGGGCAATGGCGGTCCGATCGCCGTGCCGCCGGAGCAGAAGATTGAAGTCGGCCAGGACGGCACCATCAGCATTCGCGCCATGGGCGAGGGCCCGCGAGTCATGGCCGAGGTCGACCGCATCAAGCTGGTCAACCCGGACATCAAGAACCTCACCAAAGGCCTGGACGGCTCGATCAAGACCAAGGACGGCCAGCCGGCACCCGCCGATGCCAATGTCCAGGTGGTCTCGGGCTTCCTGGAGTCGAGCAACGTCAACGCCGTTGAAGAGATGACCGCGGTGCTGGCCTTGTCCCGGCAGTTCGAATTGCACGTGAAGATGATGAACAGCGCCAAAGAAGACGACCAGGCCATGGCTCGGGTCTTGCAGATCAGCTAATTACCAGTATCTAGCGCCGTAAAACAGGCGCGAGAGGAGAAATCAATGCTTCCGGCTCTATGGGTTGCCAAAACCGGTCTGTCCGCCCAGGACACCAACCTGACTGTCATTTCCAACAACTTGGCGAACGTCTCGACCACGGGCTTCAAACGTGATCGCGCCGAGTTCCAGGACCTGCTGTACCAGATCAAGCGTCAGCCGGGGGCCCAGTCCACCCAGGACAGCGAGCTGCCAACCGGCCTGCAGGTCGGTACCGGTGTGCGCATTGTCGGCACCCAGAAGAACTTCACCGCCGGCAGCCTGCAGACCACCGAGCAGCCTCTGGACCTGGCCATCAACGGCCGCGGTTTCTTCCAGATCCTGCAGCCCGATGGCACCACGGCCTACACCCGTGACGGTACTTTCCACCTGAACTCCGACGGCCAGATCGTCACCGCCAGCGGTTTTGCCCTGGAGCCTGCGGTTGTCGTGCCCAACGATGCGCAGACCTTCACCGTAGGCCAGGACGGCACCGTGTCCATCACCATTGCCGGCAACCCGGCGTCCCAGGTGATCGGCAACCTGCAAACCGCCGACTTCATCAACCCGGCAGGCCTGCAGGCCCAGGGCAACAACCTGTTCCTGGAAACCGCCGCCAGTGGCGCGCCGCAGATCGGTACCCCGGGCCTCAACGGTTTCGGCACCACACTGCAGAACACTCTGGAAGCCTCCAACGTCAGCACCGTTGAGGAGATGGTCAACATGATCACCACTCAGCGCGCTTACGAGATGAACTCCAAGGTGATCTCCACCGCGGACCAGATGCTCTCGTTCATTACGCAGAAGCTGTAATCAAGTCTTGAGGTCGCCACGGGTCTGAAGTGGCGCACCGGCAACATCGTGAGGAAGGGTCATGAATCGGTTTATTTGTGTTCTAGCGCTGAGTGGGAGTGCCGTGCTCGCGGGCTGTGTCGCCCCGCCGCCCAAGCCCAATGACCCTTACTACGCGCCGGTGCTGCCGCGTACGCCGCTGCCTTCCGCGTCCAACAACGGTTCGATCTACCAGGCCGGCTTCGAGCAGAACCTGTACAGCGACCGCAAGGCGTTCCGGGTCGGTGACATCATCACCATCACCCTGAACGAGCGGACCAACGCCAGCAAGGGTGCCAACTCGGCGCTGACCAAGACCAGTTCCAACAGCATTGGCCTGACCTCGCTGTTCGGTGCCGTGCCCAACACCAACAATCCGCTGGGCGACGGCGACCTGACCTTGAATGCCGGCTACAGCGGCAACCGCGCCACCAAGGGCGACAGCAAGGCGGCCCAGAGCAATAGCCTGACCGGTTCGATCACCGTGACCGTGGCCGACGTACTGCCCAACGGCATCATCGCGGTGCGCGGCGAGAAGTGGATGACCCTCAACACCGGCGATGAGCTGGTGCGGATTGCAGGCCTGGTACGGGCGGACGACATCGCCACCGACAACACCGTGTCCTCGACCCGGGTCGCGGATGCTCGCATCACCTATTCGGGCACCGGCTCGTTTGCCGATGCCAACCAGCCTGGCTGGTTCGACCGTTTCTTCCTCAGCCCGCTGTTCCCTTTCTAGGTGATGAAAAGACTCATGCTCAATTTCAAGCACCTGATGGCGGCGGCGTTGTTGCTGTCCACTTCCCTTGGCGTCCAGGCCGAGCGGTTGAAGGACATCGCCAGCATTTCCGGCGTGCGTTCCAACCAGTTGATCGGCTATGGCCTGGTGGTCGGGCTTAACGGTACCGGCGACCAGACTACCCAGACGCCGTTCACCCTGCAGACCTTCAACAACATGCTGTCGCAGTTCGGCATCAAGGTGCCGGCCGGCTCCGGCAACGTGCAGTTGAAGAACGTCGCGGCGGTGTCGGTGAGTGCCGATCTGCCGGCGTTCGCCAAACCGGGCCAGCAGGTGGATATCACCGTGTCCTCCATTGGTAACTCCAAGAGCCTGCGCGGCGGCACCTTGCTGCTGACGCCGCTCAAGGGTATCGACGGCAACGTCTACGCCATCGCCCAGGGCAACCTGGTGGTGGGTGGTTTCGATGCCGAAGGACGCGACGGTTCGAAGATCACCGTCAACGTACCGTCGGCCGGGCGGATTCCTGGTGGCGCCTCGGTCGAGCGTGCCGTGCCCAGTGGTTTCAACCAGGGCAATAGCCTGACCCTGAACCTCAACCGTTCGGATTTCACCACCGCCAAGCGCATCGTCGACAAGATCAACGACATGCTCGGCCCAGGCGTGGCCCAAGCCATCGACGGTGGCTCGATCCGGGTGACCGCGCCCCTGGACCCAAGCCAGCGTGTGGACTACCTGTCGATCCTGGAGAATCTGGAGATCGATCCGGGGCAGGCGGTGGCCAAGGTCATCATCAACTCCCGTACCGGCACCATCGTCATCGGCCAGAACGTCAAGGTCTCGCCGGCGGCGGTGACCCACGGCAGCCTGACCGTGACCATTACCGAAGACCCGATCGTCAGCCAGCCCGGCCCTCTGTCCAATGGCCAGACCGCGGTGGTGCCCCGCTCGCGGGTCAATGCTCAGCAGGAAGCCAAGCCGATGTTCAAGTTCGGCCCGGGCACCACTCTGGATGAGATCGTCCGGGCGGTGAACCAGGTGGGCGCGGCGCCAGGCGACTTGATGGCCATCCTTGAAGCCTTGAAACAGGCCGGCGCCTTGCAGGCCGACCTGATCGTGATTTGAGGTGAGCGCCATGGATATTCGTAAGAGCGGACTGATTGGCAGCGGCGACTCCGGGTCTTACTCCGACCTCAACCGCCTGCAGCAACTGAAGGTCGGCGACAAGGACGGCGAAGCCAACGTGCGCAAAGTGGCGCAGGAGTTCGAGTCGCTGTTTCTCAATGAAATGCTCAAGTCCATGCGCAAGGCCACTGACGTCATAGGCCAGGACAACCCGCTCAATACCCCGGCCGCCAAGCAGTACCAGGACATGTATGACCAGCAGTTGGCGGTGTCCCTGTCTCGCGAGGGTGGCGGTATCGGCCTGGCCAATGTGCTGATGCGCCAGATGATGAAGAACAAGCCGGCTCATCCGAATGCGGCCACCACGACTTTGCCGGCCGCGGCGCCGGTGGCGACTCCGACGCCGATCGCTGCCGGTACCACGGCCCAGGATGGTCCGTTGAGCCGGGTCAACGGCCAGCGCCCGATGTGGGCTTCGCGGGCCCACGATCCTTTGCGCACGAGCGTGGCGCATAACGACATGGTGCTGCTCAACCAGCGGCGTCTGTCCCTGCCCAGCAAGCTCACCGATCGCCTGTTGACCGGCATCGTGCCGTCGGCCGGTGCCGCCGAGGGCGGCGCACAGAACGCCGCGCCGACCCGCAACAGCCCGGCCGCCGATGCCGTGCTGCGGGGCGAGTGGCGGGTCAATCAGGGCTACGCCGCGTCCCAGGGCAAGATGCGGGTCTATGGCCGGGCCATGGCCCAGCCGCCGCTGGCACCGGCCAAGCGTGCCTTCAGTTCCGCCGACGACTTCGTCGCCACCATGCTACCGATGGCGCAGCAGGCGGCCCAGCGTATCGGGATCGATCCACGCTACCTGGTGGCCCAGGCCGCCCTGGAAACCGGCTGGGGCAAATCGGTGATGCGCCAGCAGGATGGCAGCAGCAGCCACAACCTGTTCGGCATCAAGGCCGGCAGCAGTTGGCAGGGTGCACAGGCCCGGGCGATCACCAGCGAGTTTCGCAACGGGCAGATGGTCAAGGAGACGGCGGCGTTCCGTTCCTACGATTCCTATCAGGACAGCTTCCACGATCTGGTGACCTTGTTGCAGAGCAACAATCGCTATCAAGAAGTGCTGAAGGTGGCCGATAAACCAGAACAGTTTGTTCGCGAGTTGCAAAAAGCCGGGTATGCAACGGACCCGGATTACGCAAGCAAGATTTCGCAGATAGCCAAGCAGATGAAGAATTACCAGAACTACGCTGCGGCTGGCGTTTCCACGAATTTATAAGGTCTGAATCATGAGTTTGCTCAATATCGGGATGTCGGGGCTGGCCGCCAGCCAAACGTCGTTGATGACCACGGGTAACAACATTGCCAACGCCGACACCGCCGGGTACTCGCGTCAGCAGACCGTGCAGGGCACCAAGGCCTCCAGCCAGAATGGCAACGTCTTCATCGGCACCGGCACCACCCTGGCGGACGTGCGCCGGGTCTATAACAGCTTCCTCGATGCCCAGTTGCGCACCGCCACCTCGCTCAACAGCGATGCCGCGGCGTTCCAGGGGCAGATCAGCCCGATCGACCAATTGCTCTCGGACAGCGGCACCGGCATGACCGGCGCCCTGACCAAGTTCTTCGCCTCGGTGCAGAACCTCAACGCCAAGCCTACCGACGAGGCTTCCCGGCAGTTGCTGCTCAGCGACACCCAGGCCCTGAGCAACCGTTTCAACTCGGTATCCAGCCAGCTCAACCAGCAGAACACCAATATCAACGGCAACCTGGCGAACATGGCGGACCAGGTCAACAAGCTGGCCAACACCGTGGCCCAGCTCAACCAGAAGATTTCCGAGCTGTCGACCAACGGCAACGGCATGCCCAACGATCTGCTCGATGCGCGTAATGAAACCGTGCGCCAGCTTTCGACCTTCATCGGCGTGCAGGTCTCGGAGCGTGGCTCCAGCGTCGACCTGTACCTGGGCAGCGGCCAGCCGCTGGTCATGGGTAACTCGGCCAATACCCTGGAAGTGGTGCAGGGCAAGAACGACCCGAGCCGCTCCGCGCTGCAGTTGAACCGGGGCTCGAGCAGCATCGACATCACCAACCTCACCACCGGTGGCGAGATCGGCGGCCTGCTGCGCTACCGCAGCGAAGTGCTGGATCCGGCGATGAACGAGCTGGGCCGCGTAGCCCTCGTGGTCGCCGACCAGATGAACAGCCTGATGGCTCAGGGCATCGACAAGAACGGTGATTTCGGCGGCAACCTGTTCAACGACATCAACAGCGCCCGGATGATCAGCCAGCGCAGCATTGGCAGTGCCACCAACAGCGCAGGCTCGGGCAACTTCGATGTCACCATCAAGGACACTGGCAAGCTGAGTACCAGCGACTACACCGTGACCTTCAGCAGTGCCACCGACTACAGCGTCAAGCGCTCCGATGGCACCGACATGGGCAGCTTCAGCACCACCACCAGCCCGGCACCGGTGATCGATGGCTTCTCGCTGAAACTCAATGGGACGGTCGGTGCCGGTGACAGCTTCAAGATCACCCCGACCCGCAATGCCGCCACCACCATCCAGACCGAAATGACCGACCCCAAGCGCCTGGCCCTCGCGGCTCCGCTGAAGGCCGAGCTGGCTGCCGGGCTCAAGAGCTCCCTGAGCATTTCCGCGCAGCCTTCCTTGAGCGTGCCGATCGACAACTACGACGCCGCAGCCAAGCTTGAGATGCAGACCGCAATCAAGAATTCGGGCCCGGTCAAAGTGGTGTTCAATGCGCCGGCAGGCGGCAGCCAGAGCTACGACTATTTCGATGCCAAGGGCAACAAGATGGGCAGCGGCTCCATCGTTCCCGGGCAGACCAACACCCTCAACCTGCAGATCAACATGCTGGATGCCAGCGGTGCGCCGATCACCGACGGCGGCACGCCACCGGTGACCAAGACGTTCGGCGTGCAGATGACCGTGGCCGGCGCTCCCGCCGCCGGCGACAGCATGAACATCTCGGTGAACGGCGCCGGTTCTTCGGACAACCGCAACGGCCTGGCGCTGGCCGGTTTGCAGAGCAAGCAGACAGTCGATACAGGTTCTGCCAGCAAAGGCATCACCCTGGTGGATGCCTACGGCAAGCTGATCGAGAACGTCGGCGCCAAGGCCAGTCAGGGCAGCCTCGACAGCGCTGCTACCGGCACAATCCTGGCTAACGCCAAGGGCGCCCGGGACTCGCTGTCCGGGGTCAACCTGGATGATGAGACCGGCAACCTGGTCAAGTTCCAGCAGTACTACACAGCGTCGTCGCAGATCATCAAGGCTGCGCAGGAAACCTTCAGCACGCTGATCAACAGCCTTTAAGGAGTCGTAGCCCATGCGCATTTCCACCTCCCAGTTTTACGAGTCCTCGGCTACCAACTACCAGAAGAACTTTTCCAAAGTGGTCCAGAGCAGCGAAGAGGCCAGCAGCCTGGTTCGCGTCAAGACCGCTGCCGACGATCCGGTAGGTGCCGCGCGCCTGCTGCAACTGGGCCAACAGGCTTCGTTGCTGGACCAGTACAAGACCAACACCAACTCGATCAAGGCCTCCCTGGGCCAGACCGAATCGGTGATGACCAGCATCAACAACGTGCTGGCCCGCGCCAAGGAACTGGCCTCCGGTGCCGGCAACGCCGGTTACACCGACGCCGACCGCCAGGCCAATGCTTCGGAACTGGGGCAGATCGAAGAGCAGTTGCTGAGCCTGATGAACTCCCAGGACGAAAACGGCAAGTACATCTTCGGTGGCTCCAAGGATGATGTTCCGCCGTTCAGCCGCAACTCCGATGGCACCTACAGCTACAACGGTGACCAGAGCAGCCTGCAACTGCCGGTCGGCGACACCATGATGATGGCCGCCAACAGCACCGGTTGGGACGTGTTCCAGCAGGCACTGAACACCAGCCGCAGCCAGGTCACCATGACCGCGCCAGCCGTGGATGACGGGCGGATTTCCCTGTCCAACGGTCAGGTGGCCAACAACGGTGCCTACAACAGCCAATTCCGCAGCGGCGAGCCTTACACCGTGTCCTTCGTGTCGGGCACCCAGCTGAAGATCGTCGACGGCAGTGGCAACGATGTGACGGCCGAGGCCAGCAAAGGCGGTGTTTTCGGCACTGCGCCGAACCAGACCGTGAGCTTCCGTGGGGTCGACCTGAGCCTGAACGTCAACCTCAAGTCCGGTGACGACGCCAACGCCGTGCTGCCGGGGCATACCTTCACCCTGGGCTCCAAGCCGGACACCTTCAACGTGGCGCGCTCTCCGGGCAACCCGAGCATGACTCAGGTCTCGAACACCAGCATTACCGATCCGGTGGCCTACAACTCCACCTTCCCCAGTGGTTCGGCGATCCTGAAGTTCACCAGCGCTACCAATTTCGATCTGTACGCTGCGCCACTGACCGCTGATAGCAAGCCGGTGTCCTCGGGCGTGGTCGGGCCGGGCAACGTCGCCACCGCGGCAGGCGTTAGCTTCACCCTGACCGGCGCGCCTTCTCCGGCGGCCAACGATCAGTTCAGTGTGTCGGTCAACACCCACGAGACCCAGAACATACTGGATACCGTGAGCCAGCTGAAAAACGCCTTGAACACGCCAACCGCCGGCAACACCCTGGCAACCCAGAAGCAACTGGCCGACCTCGCCTCGGGGATGGCCAACCTGGCCAGTGGCATCGACCAGCTGTCCATCGGTATCAGTTCGGTGGGTGGTCGTGGTTCGGCCCTGGACACCCAGACCGAAATCAACGAAAGCCTGGCAGCTGCCAACACCAAGACCCGCTCGGCCATCAGCGACTCCGATCCGGCCGAAGTGATGACCCGCCTGACCCTGCAACAGACCATGCTGCAAGCCTCGCAGCTGGCCTTCAGCAAGATTGCCCAACTGGGTCTGTTCAACAAGGTCTGAGTGCGTGGCGTTCGGGCTGGCGCCCGGACGCCGCGATCTTCGAGCAGCCAGCCGTCTTTTTTAAGCGGTCTTGCAGCCCTGGCATCACTGGCCAGGGCTCGCCGCTCGAGAGTTTCCCGCCGTGAGCCAAGCCCCTCTAGTCAGCATCGTCATTCCCGCCTTCAACCCACGCTTCTTCAGCCAGGCTCTGGAAAGTGCCTTGGCGCAGACCTATCAGCCACTGGAGATCGTTGTTTGCGACGACAGTCCCGGCGATGAAATCCAGCAGGTTGTACAAGGGCTGAGCGAACCCGCGCACCCGGTGCGTTACTTGCGCAACCCGCAACCTTTGGGGTTGCAGAAAAACCTGTTGCGCTGCGTGAAAGAGGCCCGGGGCGAGCTGATCAAGGTGCTTTGCGACGATGACCGGCTGTTTGCGCCGAGCATCGCCCTGCAGGCGCAAGTGCTGATCGAGCACCCTGAGGTCAATCTGGTGTTCGCACTACGGCTGTTCAACGACGAAGGCAACTCCATTCTTCCGCCGCGGATTGAAAACTGCCGCTTTGCGCCGCTCGACGTGCTGCTCAAAGGCGATGACATGCTGGCGATCTTCGAGGGCACGCGGAAAAATTTCCTCGGCAACTTCAGTGCGGCACTGATGCGTCGAGCCGACGTGCTGGAGGTACTGCCAGCCCTGATCCACAAGGGCGCCGGTTTTGTCGCCTTGCTGGACCTGGCGCTGTTCATCTGCCTGATGCGCCGCGGCAATCTGGCGGCCCTGTCCACCGTGTTGAGTTGCGAGCGCCTGTATCAGGGGCGTTTCAGCCGCACGCCGCAAGTGCTCAAGGCCGTTGCCACCGAATGGGAATGGCTATTGCGGATGCTCTCCGAGCGCTCTGGCGAGTCGGCGCCCGCGGCGGGCTGGGTGCGTTACGTTGACCTGGCGCGAGCTGCCGAGCAGCCACGGCCATGGCGTGAGCTGGGGGTGCTCCATGTGCTGGGCAATCGCAGCGCCGTGGTCAACGGTCGGGTAGGGGGCGAGAGTCAAAGCTACGAGGAGTTCTACCAGCAATGGCTGGCGGCACGTTGCCTGTCGGCGGCGGAACAGCGGTTGCTGCCGCAGCGCATCGAAAGCTGGCCGCGGCGGGTGCGGATCGTGCCGATCGTCATGGACCTGGCAGGTGATGGCGCCGCTCTCGAGCGGACCCTGGGCAGCCTGGCCGGCCAGTTGTACCCAGCCGAAACGATCGTGGTGTTGTCCACCGCTACCGGTACAGCCGGGGAGGCTGTGCTGCGTCAACCCTTGCGGGCCGACTGGGCCGGGCAACTCAACGAACTGATCCCTCGCCTGGATACCTGTGACTGGTTCTATCTGTTGCAGTCGGGTGACCAACTGCGTGACACGGCACTGTTGGTGCTGGCCGAGCGGATCGCCAACACCCCGGCCATGCTCTGCGCCTACAGTGACGAAGGCGCATTGCTTGATGGTCAGTCAACCGAACCGGTGTTCAAGCCCGACTTCAACCTCGATTTGATGCGTGCCTACCCTTATGTCGGGCGCTCGCTGGCCTTTTCCCGTGAGCGTTTCCTGAGTGAGGGAGGCTTCGATTGCGCACGTGGCGAGCTGGCGCCCCAGGATCTGTTGTGGCGGCTGGTGGAAAATGTGGGCCCGCAAACCATCGAGCATATTGCCGATATCCAGATCGAGTCCGAGTTCTCGTTCGCAAAGTGGCTGTCCCGGCCCCAGGTCATCGAAGCCAGTGAGGGGCTGGTCGCTGCGCACTTGCAGCGCATCGGCGTGCAGTACCGGATCCGCCATGATGATTTGCCCTTGCTCAATCGCATCGACTATCAGCACGGTGCGCGGCCGCTGGTGTCGATCATCATCACCTGCGGGGATTCGCTGCCGGCCTTGCAGCGTTGCGTCGAAGGCCTGATCGAGCAGACCGCCTACAACCATTACGAGATCCTGCTGGTGGCTGCCGGCAGTCGCGACCCGGACATGGCCGACTGGCTGGCGGCCATGGGGCAGTTGGGGGGCAACATGCTGCGGGTCTTGCCTTATGTCGGCCCCGCCAACCAGGCGGCCTTGACCAACAGCATTGCGGCCCAGGCTCGCGGCGACTACCTGCTGTTGCTCAGCCACGACACACGGATCTGCACCAGCGACTGGCTGGACGAGTTGCTCAACCAGGCCCAGCGTCCGGAGGTGGCTGTCGTGGGGGCGCGCATCCTTGCTACCGATGGCTCCATCCTGCATGCCGGGCAGGTACTGGGCATGTCTGGGCCCGTGGGCTCGCCGTTCATCGGCGAGGCACTGGGTGCCCGTGGTTATATGCAGCGTCTGCAGGTGGTGCAGAACTGGAGTGCGGTCAGCCGCGACTGCCTGATGATCCGCAAGGACGTGTTCGACAGTCTGGGCGGGCTGGATGAACAGAGTTTCGGCGCTGACCTGGGGGAAGCCGACCTGTGCCTGCGCGTCGATCGCGATGGCTACCTGGTTGTCTGGACCCCCCACGCCACCCTGATGCTGGCCCCGGCGTTGGCGCCACCGCAGGCGCCTGAGCAGCAGGTGCAGGAGGCTGAACAGGAGCGCTTCTACCGTCAGTGGCTGCCGAAGATCGCTCGCGATCCAGCCTACAATCCGGCCCTGAGCCTGGGGTTCTCCAGCTTCAGCCTGGAACCCAGCCTGCGCAATAACTGGAACCCGTTCTGCTCACGAGCCTTGCCGCTGGTGCTCGGCTTGCCGGTCAACAGCAGCGCGGTCGGGCATTACCGGGTCACCGGGCCACTGCGCGAGCTGGAAGCTGCAGGCAGGGTCATCGCCCGGGTGGCATACGAATCTCCGACCACCGTGGAAATCGAGCGTTTGTCGCCCGATACCATCGTGCTCCAGGGGCGCTACAGCGACGGTGCGGCCAGCGACATTCTGCGAATGAAGAAGTACTCCAGTGCGTTGCGGGTCTTCGAACTCGATGATTACGTGGTCAGCGCGCCAAAGAAAAACAGCCATGCTCGCAACAAGCCGGCGAACATCGAGCAGATGCTGCGCGACGGCATTGCCCTGTGCGATCGGCTGGTGGTCACCACTCAGCCGCTGGCGGATGTCCTGTCGGACATGCACAGCGATATCAGGGTAGTACCCAATATGCTCGCCCCTGAGCCCTGGGCGGGGCTGAGCAGCCGTCGCGGTACTTCCAGCAAGCCGCGGGTTGGCTGGGGTGGGGGCACCAGTCACACCGGGGACCTGGAGGTCATTGCCGATGTCGTGCGTGAACTGGCCTCTGAGGTGGAATGGGTGTTCTTCGGCATGTGCCCCGACGCCTTGCGCCCTTATGTGCACGAGTTCCATCCGGCGATCGGCTTGCAGGCTTACCCCCTCAAGCTCGCCAGCCTGAACCTCGACCTGGCTCTGGCACCTCTGGAGTTCCATATTTTCAATGACTGCAAGAGCAACCTGCGGTTGCTGGAGTACGGAGCCTGCGGCTACCCGGTTATTTGCACCGACACTGAGGCCTATCGTGGCTTCCTGCCGTGCACCAGGGTTCGCAGCAACACGACCGAAGAGTGGCTGCAGGCGATCCGCATGCACCTCAGCGACCCTGTTGCCAGCTACCGCATGGGAGATGAATTGCGCGAGGCGGTGCGGCGCGACTTCATGCTGGGCCCCGACAACCTGCAGCACTGGATGTGGGGCTGGTTGGCAGACTGAAGAAGCCGCTGCAAAAAAAGCCACGCCTGCCAAGCGTGGCTTTTTTGTTTCTTGCGTGGCCTCTCGCAGTGGCGGGGGCTGCGCTCTACGCACCGATGGAACTGGCGCGTTTCCTGCAGCCTTGCTGGCAATTGTCATAAAACGAACGCTGTCGATGATCGGGTGTGTCTGCCGGCGCTCATGGGTGTAGCGCACGCGTGCGGGTAGCTTCCGGCTCGCCTGTTGTGGCCGGTGCCTGGAGTCAGGCGTAGCGTTGGCCAGGTGTTGAGCAGTTCTCAAGCCAATTCTTTGGCGCATCCAGGGGCGCAGTTGCGCTCGCGGGATGGATGAGCCGAGAGGGACATGCCGGGATCGGGTTCGTACAACATTAATGATTTGAGGTTCCAGGCGATCAGCCGGATGAGGGAATGGACAGATGTGGGTTCAAACAAAAGCAAACGAGGATGCAGCCCCGATGAGTGAGCGTTTCACTCTGGTGCTATTGACCCACGAGGCCAAGGCGCTGGCACAGCGAGCGCTGCGCTACTACAGCAGCTTTGCCTGTTCAATCCTGGTTCTGGATTCCTCGGAAAAGGCGGACGAGTCTCTGGCTCGCCAATTCCCGAAGGTTGATTACCGCCACGTGCCACAGTTTTCCCGGCAGGACCAGCAGGGCAAGCTGACTTACGGTGTGGGCCTGGTCGACACGCCCTACCTGGCGATTGCCAGCGACACCGACTTTTTGATCGCCGATGGGATTAGCGCCGCGCTTGCTTTCCTTGATGCCCACCCCGATTACGCGGTCTGCCATGGCTATGGCCTGATGTATTCGGCGCGGGTCCTGGAAACCAGCTATTACCTGCGCGATCGCAAGGGGCCCGAAGACTTCGCCGCCGCGAACGGGCGTGAGCGGATCATGAGTTTCATGGGGCATTACCTGAGCCCCTTCAATGCCGTGACCCGCACCGATGTGCTGCGCCAGTGGTACAGCCAGTTGCCACCTGCGGTGAGCGCCGAGTGGCTGGATATCGGTTACGCCTTCTTCCTGCTGGCCACTGCCAAGGCGCGGATCCTGCCGGTTCCGTTCATTGTTCGTGAGGCCAATAGGGAGGCCCTGGAGCGCACGGCCCGCATTCAGGCGTTGCTGAGCAGCAAGGATGCCGGCTCGTTGGCCCAGCATCAGCAATTTGCCGAGTTTCTTGCGACCCTGCCGCACAACTGCGAAGGCCCGGATGCGCAGCAGATGAAGCAGCTGGCGCTGGACAGCTTTGCCGCCTTGGCCGAGTGCCTTGAAAGTGGCCGTTCGCTCAAGGGTGTGATGATCTTTCGCTCCACCTGGAGCGAGGTCGGCAAGGACCCGGTGCGTGCTTTCGGCTCGGAGCAGTTTGTCGAAATGCCGTTCTACAACCAGCCGATGTTCGATCTGTTGACGCAGATCGAGTTTCTTGTGCATGCGATGCCTGCGGGGCGCCTGCAGCTCAATGAGCTGGAGGGGGTGCTGCTCAAGCAGGAGGAATTGCTGCGGGTGCACTCGAATGATACGGCGCGAACCCTTCGCAGCCGGCTGTGGGAAGCCATGGCGCTGAACCTGTTCAACTTCACCGTGGTCAAGCGCCTTGCCGAGTCGATGCGCGATACCGACGAAGTGGAGGTGTTCCGCGAACTGCAGGAGTGGGCAGCCCGCCTCAAGGCGCTGCCGGCCACCGATAGCAGCGCGTTGTTTGCCAATACCCAATCCGGGCAGTTGTTCAGCTGGCTGGAAGGCCGTGGCCCGAAACCGGGTCAGTTCAAGTCGATCGCCCATCTGTTGGGAAGGCGCGCCGGCGGGCCGCAGTTTCAGATTCTGCTGCTCGACCTCGACGCCGACATGATCAAGTTGCAAGCCACTTTCGATTCCCTGATGGCCAACCACTGCAAGGCATTCAAGCTGGTGGTGCTGACCACCGGCGACCTGCCGGCGATGACCACGGCACAGGACACTGTGCACTTCGTCAAGGTCAGCCAGGGCAACTATATCGAGCGCCTGAATCAGCTGGTGGCGCAGTCCGCAGCGCACTGGGTACTCCTGATGGAGGCGGGTGACCAGCTCACCGCAAGCGGGCTGCTGCGGGCAAGCCTGGAGTTGCTGGGCGCCGAAGGCATCAGGGCCGTGGCGATGGACGAGGTGCAGCGGCAAGCCGATGGCACCTTGCGTCACGTGTTCCGTCCCGGAGTCAATCTGGACCTGCTGCAAAGCGCCCCCAATCTGATGGCGCGCCATTGGCTGCTGCATCGTGAAGTGCTGGTGCAGGCGGGTGGGTTCAACCGCGAGTTTGCTCGGGCCGTCGAGCTGGATCTGGTTCTGCGCCTGATCGAAGACGGCGGTCTGGCCGGCCTGGCTCATCTCGCCGAGCCGCTGCTGATCTGCCAGGCTGCGCCAGCCGGGGAAAATGCCGAGGAGCGCCAGGTACTGAGCCGTCACCTGGCCAATCGTGGGTATCGGGCCCAGGTCAGTTCTGCCCAGCCAGGGACCTACCAGATCGACTATCAACATGCCGAGCGGCCGCTGGTTTCGATCATTCTGCCGAGCCAGGACAACTTCGCCGAGCTGCAACGCTGTCTGGTGAGTGTGCTGCAACGTACCCGCTACCAGCGTTACGAGGTGCTGATTGCCGAGAACCACAGCCAGAACGCCGAACTCGATAGCTGGCTGGCCAGCCTGGAACGCCAGGGGGAGCGGATCCGGGTGTTGCGCAGCGGCCAGCGGGTGAGCACTTCGGCACTGCACAATGCAGCCTGCGCTGAAGCCAAGGGGGAGTACCTGCTGCTGCTTTCGGCCGATGCCGAAGTGGTCAATGCCAACTGGATCGACAGCCTGCTCAACCAGGTACAGCGTCCGGAGATCGGGATTGTCGGCGCCAGGCTGGTGAATGAGCGCGGCATGACCACCCAGGCGGGCCTGATCCTCGGCCTCAATGGCCAGTTGGGCGCAGCCTTCGCCGGAGAGGCCAAGGATGCTCCGGGCTACATGAACAGCCTCTGGGTGGAGAAGAACTACTCGGCGGTATCCGGCGTCTGCCTGATGATCGCCAAGGCGTTGTTCGAGGCCGTAGGTGGTTTGGACGAGGAGCATTTCGACCAGGCCTTCGCCGATGTCGACCTGTGCCTGAAGGTGGCCGATGCCGGTTATCTCACCGTCCTGACTCCGCAAGCGCAGGTCATGCATCCCGGCACCCTGGCGCAAGATCCACAGGCCTTGGCAGCCCTGAAAGACAAATGGGCGGCGCGCTTTGCGCAGGATGCGGCCTACAACCAGAACCTGGCGTTGACTGGCAAGGGCTTTGCCCTGGGGACCGCGAGCCGGGTGGACTGGCAGCAGTTGCTGTCCAATTGATCACTGCCCCAAGGAGATCCACATGCACAACAGCCTATTGATGCTTCACCGGGTGTCTGAGTGCCTGAGCAGGCCGGCCTGCAATGGACTGCCATCATGACTCCCTATCGGATTCCCTATGGGCGTCAAAGCATCAGTCAGGCCGACATTGATGCTGTGGTGCAAGTGCTTGAGTCTCCCTGGCTGACCCAGGGGCCGACCATTGAGCGCTTTGAGCGTGGGTTGGCCGAGTATTGCCAGGCCGAACATGCAGTGGCTGTGTGTAATGCCACGGCGGCATTGCATATTGCCTGCCTGGCTGCCGGCCTGGGGCAGGGGGACCTGCTGTGGACCAGCCCCAATACCTTCGTCGCCTCGGCCAATTGCGCGCGTTACTGTGGCGCCCGGGTAGACTTCGTCGACATCGATCCGCATACCTGGAACATGGATGCGAACCTGCTGGCGCAGAAGCTTGAAGTGGCAGAGCGCAGCGGCACCTTGCCGAAGGTTGTGGTGGTGGTGGCTTTTGCCGGCCAGAGTGCCGATATGCAGGCTATCGCCGAGCTTTCCCGGCGCTACGGTTTTGTCCTGATCGAAGATGCAGCCCATGCGGTGGGGGCTTCCTATGTGGGACGTCCGGTGGGGTGTGGGGCCCATGCGGCGATGACCATCTTCAGTTTTCATCCGGTGAAGATCATTACCAGCGCCGAAGGCGGAATGGTGCTCACCAATAATCCGGAGTACGCCGAGCGGATGCGGCGTTTGCGCAGCCATGGCATTACCAGTGATCCGGGGTTGATGCAGGTTCCGGATAACGGGCTCTGGTACTACCAGCAATTGGAGCTGGGTTTCAATTATCGAATGACCGATCTGCATGCTGCACTGGGCTTGTCGCAGATGGCACGGCTCGATGAGTTTGTGGCCCGACGCCGCGAGCTCGCTACGCGTTACCAGGAGCTGCTGGCGGATCTGCCTTTGACCCTGCCAACTCTGCAGGAGGGCGCCGATTCGGCGTGGCATCTGTATGTGGTGCGGCTGGATCTGAGCCGTATCAGCCTGAGTCAGAAGCAGGTCTTTGATGCGCTGCGCGCAGCGGGCCTTGGGGTAAACCTGCACTACATTCCCGTGCATCTACAGCCTTACTATCAGGAGCAGGGGTTCGCCGAGGGAGACTTCCCCCAAGCCGAGCGCTACTTCCTTGAGGCTCTCAGTCTGCCTCTTTTCCCGGAGCTGACCGACGCGCTGCAAGATGAAGTGGTGGCACATATGCGGCGGATTCTGCTTTGACGGTTTTTGCCATGGCTGGACCTTGCTTCCCTCAGGCTGCATCGTCAGGTCCTGGTTGTTTGAACGAGGCGGGGGCCTATTGCGTGGAGCGCGATGTGTGAGTTGTGTGGCCTTGATCCCTGCCCGAGGTGGCAGCAAGAGAATTGCGAGGAAGAACCTCAAGCCCTTCGATGGCGTGCCGATGCTCGCCCGTTCCATCGATAAGGCGCTGGGTTCGGGGTTGTTCCAGCGCGTGGTGGTCAGCACTGACGATCCCGAGATCGCCGAGCTGGCCATTGCCTGTGGCGCAGAGGTGCCTTTTGTCCGACCGCAGGCTCTGGCGGATGACTTCACCGGCACTGCGGCGGTGATCGTGCATGCCTTGCAAACCTTGCGGGAGCTGGGGCAGCAATTCGAATATGCCTGTTGCATCTATGCCACCGCCCCCCTGTTGCAACTGCGTTTTTTGCGCCAGGGGCTGGCGTTGCTGGAGCAGCATCAGGACAGGTCGTTTGCCTTTTCGGTGTGCAGTTTTGGTTTTCCGGTGCAACGGGCGCTGACGCTCGACGAGCAGGGCGCTCTGGGCGCGCTGTATCCGGAGTTCAGTCAGGCCCGCTCCCAGGATTTGCCCGTGGCTTATCAGGATGCGGCGCAGTTCTACTGGGGTAGAAGCCAGGCCTGGCTGGAGGGGGAGGCGTTGTTCTCTTCTCGCAGCTTGCCGGTGATCCTGCCGCGTCACCTGGTGCAGGATATAGACACCGAAGAGGATTGGCGGCGGGCGCAATACCTGTACGCGGCGCTCAAGGCCGCAGGAGAGCTGGAGTGAGGGTGCTGATCCGGGCTGACGCCTCGCCGGCGATCGGCAGCGGCCACGTGGCCCGCTGCTTGACCCTGGCTCAGGTGCTGCGCCAGCAGGGTGCCGAAGTTGCATTCGCCTGCCGTCGCCTGCCCGGCAATCGCCTGGCGGCCTTGCAAGCTGAAGGCTTTCCGACCTTTGCACTGCCTGAGTTCTATACCGATGAGAATCCTCGGTTGGGTATCGAAGCGCCCTTGCCCTGGCAGGCCGATATCGTGGCACTGCAGGAAGCCCTGGTAGATCAGCCGGCCTTCGACTGGGTGCTGGTGGATCACTACGGCCTTGATCATCAGTGGCAAAGCGCCGCTCGCCAGTGGGCGCCGCGGATCGCCGCGATCGATGATCTGGCCAACCGCCGGCATGCCGCAGATCTGTTGCTGGACCAGAACTTCAGTGGCTCGGCCGAAGCGTATGCCGGGTTGTACGGCACACAGTGCCGGACCTTGTTCGGGCCGCACTTTGCCTTGCTGCGTGAGGAGTTCCGGCGTCCTCCGATCCTGATTCGGCCGCAGGCCCAGCGGCTGCTGGTGAACTTTGGAGGTTTCGATGCTGCCGGCCAGACCCTCAAGGCCATGCTGGCGCTGGCGGACCTGCATGAGCTGCAGGTGGATTTTGTTGCTGGCAGTGGCAACCCGGATTGGCAGGCCATGCAGGTGCTGGCAGCAGACCGGCCGAACTGGCACTTGCACAGTTATGTGAACGACTTCGCCGGGTTGCTGGCCGAAGCAGACCTGTGCCTGGGGGCCGGGGGCGGTACCAGTTGGGAGCGTGCAGTGCTGGGCGTGCCTACGTTGTGCATCACCGTGGCCGGCAATCAGCAGGCCAATGCCCGGCTGTTGGCTGAAGCGGGTGCCCACTTGTACCTGGGGCCTTGTGAGCAGGTGGAAGTCGAACAACTGCGCGATGCCGTGAAGCTCATGCTGGGCAACCCTGGATTGCGCCACAGCCTGGCTGCTCGTGCCCGGAAGCTGGTCGATGGCCTGGGCTCGCAGCGGGTGGCCGCGGCGCTGTTCGCGGCGGCAGTGCGTCTGCGACCGGCGACCCTTGACGATGCCCAGCTGCTATTTGACGGGCGCAATAGTGATCTGGTCAGGCGCTGGTCGCAGCAGCCCGAGGCCATCGACTGGTCGAGCCATGTGCAGTGGCTGGAGGCCTGTCTGAGCGACCCACAGTGTTTGCTGCTGATCGCCGAGTTGCCAGATGGCCCTCTGGGAATGCTGCGTTATGACCGGGAGGGAGGGCAGGCCGAGGTGTCGATCTACCTGTTCGCCGGACGCTTCGGGCTAGGCTGGGGGCAGGTTCTACTGGAGCGGGGGGAGGCCTGCCTGCTGCGCCATTGGCCCGATGTGCAGCGCCTGCGGGCACAGGTCCTGTCGGATAACCAAGTGTCGCTGAGTTTGTTTCGCCGGGCTGGCTATCGCCAAGGCGCCTGCGAATTCACCCGTATGTTGAAGGAACATCTGGATGACTAGTTTCAAGATTGGCTCGCGCTTCGTGGGCGCCGGCCATGGGCCGTTGATCATTGCGGAGATGAGCGGCAACCATAACCAGTCGCTGGATGTGGCCTTGCAGATTGTCGAGGCAGCGGCCAAGGCCGGTGCCCATGCACTGAAGTTGCAGACCTATACCGCCGACACCATGACGCTGGACCTCGCTCAGGGCGAGTTCTTCATCAAGGACCCGGACAGCCTCTGGGCCGGATCATCGCTCTACCAGCTGTACCAACAGGCCCACACACCCTGGGAATGGCATCAGCCGATCTTTGCCCGGGCCAAGGCCCTGGGCATGCTGGCCTTCTCCACGCCATTCGATGAGAGCGCCGTGGATTTCCTGGAAAGCCTCGACGTTCCGGCCTACAAGATCGCCAGTTTTGAAAACACCGACCTGCCGTTGATTCGTCGGGTGGCCGCTACCGGCAAGCCCCTGATCATCTCCACTGGCATGGCCAGCATTGCCGAGCTGGACGAAAGTGTCCGGGCTGCACGACAGGCGGGTTGCCGCGATCTGGTGCTGCTCAAGTGCACCAGCACCTATCCTGCATCACCGACCAACAGCAATCTGCTGACCATTCCTCATCTGCGGGAGCTGTTCGGCTGTGAGGTGGGCTTGTCCGATCACAGCATGGGTGTCGGTGTGTCCGTGGCGGCGGTGGCGTTAGGTGCCACAGTGATCGAGAAACATTTCACCCTGGATCGAGCTGCCGGTGGGGTCGACGCCAGCTTCTCCCTGGAGCCTGCAGAGATGGCCAGCCTGGTGCTGGAAACCGAGCGGGCCTGGCAGGCCATGGGGCAGGTCAGCTATGGCGCCACCCAGGCCGAGAGCAAATCGCTGGTTTACCGCCGGTCGCTGTATGTCACCCAAGACATGCAGGCCGGAGAGCTGTTCAGCGCCGAAAACGTGCGGGCCATCCGTCCCGGGCTGGGGCTCGCTCCCAAGCACTATGACGCCCTGCTTGGCCGTCGCGCGCGCCAGGCCCTCAAGCGCGGCACCGCGCTGGACTGGGCATTCGTCGAGTAGCCCTTTGTATGGCAGTTTCGGCAAAATAGCGTGACCTGTGAGTCATAACGTGCATCTTCACTGTATTGTATCGCCCGGGAAGATGGCGCCAGCCCTGTGTGACAGGTCCAGTGATAGCCCTTGGTTCTTCCCGATACCGCCGTGTTTCGGCGCAAGTATCTGTGTTTTTTCGGCAGCCCCTGCTCGGTCATCGCGCGGGGGTATTGAGCTGTTTATTATTGGGAAGCCGTAATGATTGGCATAAAAAGCATTGCGAGCTACGTGCCTGTAGCCGGCGTGGACAATTACGCACAAGGTGCAAAATTCGCCAAGGATGAAGAGTTCATCCTGGGCAAGATCGGTTCGGCCTTCCTGCCGCGCAAAGACGCCGGGCAAGAAACCTCCGATCTGTGTGTCGAAGCAGTCAATGCATTGTTTGCCGCTAACCCGGAACTCAAGCGCGAAGCCATCGATGTGTTGATCGTGGTTACCCAGAACGGTGACGAAGAAGGTTTGCCTCACACCGCAGCGATCGTACAGGACAAGCTGGGCCTGCCCACCACCGTCGCGGCCTTTGATATTTCCCTGGGTTGCTCCGGATACGTCTACGGCATCTATGCCATCAAGGGGTTCATGGAAGCTGCTGGCCTGAAGAATGGCCTGCTGGTCACCGCTGACCCTTACTCGAAGATTGTCGATCCCGAAGATCGCAATACCACCATGCTGTTCGGTGACGCCGCCACGGCCACTTGGCTGGGCGAAGACGCCACCTGGCAGCTGGGCAAGGCCAAGTTCGGTACCGACGGCTCGGGGGCTCCGCACCTGAAGGTCACCGATGGTGTGTTCTTCATGAACGGCCGCCAGGTGTTCAACTTCGCTCTGTTGAAAGTGCCCGCGCACCTGCACGAGTTGCTGGATGAGTCGGGGCTGAAGTCTGACGATATCGATGCCTTCTGCATTCACCAGGGCAGCGCGGCGATCGTCGATGCGGTGGCCCGGCGTTTCGAAGGCAACCCCGACAAGTTCATCAAGGACATGGTGGAGACCGGCAATACCGTGTCCTCCAGCATTCCGCTACTGCTGGAAAAGCACATGTTCGATTCCAGTTGGAAGCGCGTTGCCCTCAGTGGCTTCGGCGTTGGTCTGTCCTGGGGATCGGCCATCATCTACCGCTCCTGAGTTTCAGCTCGCAGCGGCACAGATAGCGCTCAAGGTGTAATCTTGAGCGCTATTTTTTTGCACGAGTGATAAGCGAGGCGGCATGAGCGACAGCTTTGAACACAACGCCCGGGTGATTGGCGAGCGCTGGCCGGCGCTGCTGGCACGGGTGCAGGCTGAGGATGCTGCTGTGCTGCAGGCGGATCTGGTGGAAGGCCTTGGCTCGACCCTGAGCATTGGCGGGGTCCAGCTGACCAGTCGCCATGATCGCAGTCGCGAGGCTCAGGTCCAGGCCGCCAGCCTGCCTGAGGCGGCGGTATTGCATCTTTACGGCTGTGGCTTGGGTGACCTGCAAATGGCGTTGCTGCAGCGGCCGGGGCTGGAGCGTCTGTATGTGCACATTCTCAATGGCGCACTGTTCAAGCTGGTGCTGCAACTGCTGGAGCAGCAGGCCTGGCTGGCTGATCCGCGGGTCGAGTTGTTGTATGCCGGCGACCTGCCGGAGATTGCATTGCCGTTTTTCGCCCTGCCGGCCGAGCTGGTGCTGGCCGATGACTACAACGCGAAGATCCGCGATCGGTTGATCAGCGAGACTCATCTGTCCTTCAATAATCGTTTGTTTGCCGCAGATACAGCGGATATCGCCGAGCGCCTGGCTGCCATTGAGCCTTGGGTTGGGATGGATCGCGATATTGCCGAGCTGTTTGATCGCAATCCCGGGAGTGAAGTCTTTGTTATCGCTACGGGGCCGAGCCTGGAGCATCACTACGCGGCATTGCGCGCCGTGTCCGGCCAGGCGCAGCGGCCGCTGCTGATCTGTGTCGACACGGCATACCAGCCGCTGCTCAAAGAGGGCATCCGGGTGGACCTGGTGGTGAGTGTCGACCAGCGAATTTCCACCCGGCACCTGCCTGCTCAAGGCAGTGACGGCACCGCTCTGGTGTATATGCCGCTGGCGGACCCGCAGGTACTCGAGGGCTGGCTCGGGCCGCGGTATGTGGCGTATTCCGCCAGCCCGGTGTTCCAGGCATTGCGCCAGCGCATACCCCGGGCACAGCTGCATGCCGGTGGCAGCGTGATTCATCCGGCCGTGGATCTGGCAGTGAAGATGGGAGGGCGACGGATCACCCTGTTTGGTGCGGACTTCGCGTTCCCCATGAACCGTACCCATGCCGGTTGGCATGACGGCGATCTTGGGCCGCAACTCGGCGCGGCCCGACACTGGGTGCTGGATGGGCATGGGCAGCGAGTCAAGACCCAGCTTAATTTCCGCAGCTACCTGTGTGAACTGGAGCGCTATATCAGCAGTCAGCCTGAGGTGGCGTTTTTCAATACCAGCCGTGATGGCGCGATGATCCTCGGTACCACCTTTCACCCGGATTTTGCTCAATGAATCAGCTAGAGCCTGTGTTTTCCCGAGCCAGAGAAGTCGCCGATCTGTTTCGTCTGGGACGTGATGTCGAGGCGGTGGGTGTCATGGTTGAGCTGTTCGATCCCATCCAGTCGTTGGTGGATGGAGCTGTGCTGCCTGTCCAGCAGGATTGGGCGCAATTGCTGACCCTGATGCTGGCATGCCAGGAAGGGCAGGACTGGTTGGGATTGGCCGACTATCTGGAGTACGAGCTGCTGGACTGGTTGCAGGCCGAGTTTGGTGGATGAGGGGGGGGGGCAGGCTGGGCGAGTGTTTTTGGTGGGGATTTTCTGGCGTCAGTTTTTCGTTCGGTGTTGGCTTAACCCCTTGTTTTCCGAGGGATGGCCGGGTGATGGCAAATATTTTTGAAAAAGCCCTAAAGCAACTTGCATTACCGACGATAACTATTACGAAGGTTCTCTAGGCCATTACCCGGCGGTTGCCAGGGCCGGAAGCCGCAGTACCCAACCAACGAGGAATTCGTCATGGCTTTAACAGTAAACACTAACGTCACGTCGTTGAACGTTCAGAAAAACCTGAACCGCGCTTCCGACGCTCTGTCGACTTCGATGACTCGCCTGTCTTCCGGCCTGAAGATCAACAGTGCAAAAGACGACGCCGCCGGCCTGCAGATCGCTACCCGCATGACTTCGCAGATCCGTGGTCAGACCATGGCGATCAAAAACGCCAACGACGGTATCTCCATCGCCCAGACCGCTGAAGGCGCGATGCAAGAATCCACCAACATCCTGCAGCGTATGCGTGAACTGGCTGTTCAGTCGCGAAACGACTCCAACGGTACTCAAGACCGCGTTGCTCTGAACAAAGAATTTGCTCAGATGTCGGACGAGCTGACTCGTATCGCCAAGTCGACCAACCTGAACGGCAAGAACCTGATCGACGGTTCCGCTGGCACCATGACCTTCCAGGTTGGTTCCAACACCGGTTCCACCAACCAGATCACCATCACCCTGGACAGCGGCTTCGACGCTGCCACCCTGGGCGTTGACTCCGGCACCATCAACATCACCGGTAACGACAGCACCACTGCCGAGACCAACACCAAGGCCGCGATGGACGCCATCGACAAGGCTCTGGCTACCATCAACTCCAGCCGTGCGGACCTCGGTGCTGCCCAGAACCGTCTGACCAGCACCATCTCCAACCTGCAGAACATCAACGAAAACGCCAGTGCTGCACTGGGTCGCGTACAAGATACCGACTTCGCTGCTGAAACTGCCCAGCTGACCAAGCAGCAGACTCTGCAACAAGCTTCGACCGCAGTTCTGGCCCAGGCCAACCAACTGCCATCCGCTGTACTGAAACTGCTTCAGTAATAGCTGGCTAAGCTTTGGCGGGGGAGTGCGCTGGTCGTGCTCTCTCGCTTTTTTACTTTAAGAGGTGATGGACATGGATATGAGCGTGAAGCTGAACTTGTCTTATCCAGCGGCCAAGCCGGTGACGCCTGTCGCTGACAAGCCCGTGGAGAAGCCTCGAGAGGTCGTTCCTGCAGTTGCCAAAACCGCGGCTCAGGACAGTAAGAAAGAAGCTCGGACCGAGCAGGAAAAGTTGAAAATGGCCGTTCAGGAAATTGAAAAGTTCGTCCAGTCGGTCAAGCGCAATCTAGAATTCTCGATCGACGAGCCTTCCGGAAAGGTCGTGGTCAAAGTCATTGCCAGTGATTCGGGTGAAGTGGTTCGCCAGATCCCCAATGAAGAAGTGTTGAAACTGGCCAATAGCTTGAATGATGCGAGTAGTCTGTTGTTCAGTGCCAAGGCCTGACAGCTGGCATGAAAATTGTTGCTGGTTACGTTTGAGCGCTGTTGTGGTCAAAAGACTGGCGGCACACTGAAGGGAGAGACACATGGCAAGTCCAATTCTACCGGGTACCGGCTTGGGTTCCGGCCTCGACACCGGTGCTATCGTCAAGGCGTTGGTAGCTGCTGACAAGGCGGCCAAGCAAGGTCAGATCGATCGCGCGACCACCACCAATAGCGCCAGTATTTCTGGTATCGGGACATTGCAGTCGTTGTTGTCGACCTTCCAGAGCACGCTGTCGGTTGCTGGGCTGGGAAGCTCTGTGAATCCCGCCTTTGCCGGTTTCGCTGCGACCTCCAGCGACAGCAAGACCGTAGACGCCACCGCAGACAACTATGCGGTTGCCGGCAAATACTCGGTTACCGTCAAAAATCTTGCAACTTCGTCAAAAGTGGCTAGTGCGGCTTTTAGCGGAGGAAATACCAGTGCCATTCCGAGTGGTACGTTAAACATCACTCAAAATGGCATTAACTACCCGTTGACCGTCGGCGCCAATGCGACGC
Source organism: Pseudomonas sp. GW822-FHT06D10 (assembly GCF_058799535.1). Lineage (NCBI taxonomy): Bacteria > Pseudomonadati > Pseudomonadota > Gammaproteobacteria > Pseudomonadales > Pseudomonadaceae > Pseudomonas > Pseudomonas sp. GW822-FHT06D10. The sequence continues at coordinate 77,198 of NZ_JBXALN010000012.1, forward strand.
TGCAATCGGTGCGTGACTCGATCAACGCCGATTCGAAGATGAACATGGCCGGGCTCAGCGCGAACATCGTGACCGACTCGTTCGGTTCGCGACTAGTGATCGGCTCCGAAAAGACCGGTGCGGGCACCGACATTTCTGTCAGCGGTATTGCCGGTTTGGAGATCGATGGCACTCAGCCGATGTCGAGTGATACCAATCCGGCTTCCGCTGCCTCATCCGGTAATATCGGTGGGCTGGCCAAAGACGCGGTTTTCAGTGTCGACGGCATGCAACTGACCAGCAAGACCAATACAGTCACGCAGGCCATTTCCGGTCTTAAACTCAATCTGGTTGCGCCAACCACCACGCCGATCACCGTGACAGTTGCCACAAACACTGAGGGTCTTAAGACCTCGATCCAGAAGTTTGTCGACGCCTATAACGCCGTGGCCAATGGCATTACTACGCTGACCAAGCCTTCCCTGGATGATAGTGGCAACCCGACCATCCCGGCACAGCTCACTGGTGACTCGCTGCCTCGTTCGATTCTGGCGGCTATTCGTGCACCACTGTCCGAAACGGGGGCCGGCGACAAGTTGACAGTGCTGGCGCAGTTGGGGATCACCACCAACCAGAAGACCGGTGCACTGGATTTCGACGACAAGAAATTCACGGCTGCTATGACCGACAAGAAGCTCGGTGGTGAAGTGCAGAAGCTGTTTACCGGTGATGGTACCAACCCGGGTCTGCTGGAGCGCATGACTAACGCGATCAAGCCGTTTACCCAGGGTGTAGGTAGCATGACCGAGGGGATCCTGACCACTCGTACCAAGACTCTGGATATCACCAAGAAAAAGCTCAGTGATCAACAGGATGCCCTGGATCGGCGGGTGGCTACCCTGACCGCGGTACTGACCAAGAAGTACAACGACATGGACACCCTGGTGGGCAAGCTGAAGGCCACCGCCAGCAACATCACGTCGATGTTTGAAGCCTTGACCGCACAGCAAAAAGGCTGATATTCACTCAGCGCCAAAAGCCCGGCAGCGTTTTTCAGCGCTCCGGGCTTTTGTATTTGGCCTAAAGTTTTTTGACGTTGCGTCGATATATTGCTTATACGAACCCTTGAGTTTTGAAGAGGTATTACATGAATCCGATGTTAGCCCTTCGGCAGTACCAGAAGATCGGTGCGCAGGCGCAGACCTCCGAAGCCAGTCCCCACCGTCTGGTGCAGATGCTGATGGAAGGCGGCCTGGATCGTATCGCTCAGGCCAAGGGGGCGATCGAGCGCAAGGATATCGCCAACAAAGGCATATTCATCAGCAAGGCCATTGGCATTATTGGTGGTCTGCGCGAAGGTCTGGACCTGGAAAACTCCCTGGATACCCTGGGGGATCTGGACAGTCTGTATACCTACATGATGAAGCGCCTGGCTGAAGCCAATATCAAGACCGATCCGAAGATTCTCGATGAGGTCGCCGATCTGCTGCGTACGGTCAAGGATGGCTGGGATGCCATTGCCGCACCGGGTCCGCAGTTTTAAGGAGGAACACCATGAGTGCTGTCCTGCAACGCATTGAAGAAACCCGTGAGGCGCTGGTCGGCGCCCTGGCCGAGCGCAACTGGCAAGCCATTGGCGAGCTGGACTTGGCGTGCCGTTCATGCATGGAGGACGTGCTCAGCGAGGCTGAGGTCGACGAGGCGGCACTGCGCGACAATCTGGAGGAGTTGTTGGGGGTGTACCGGCAGCTGCTTGAGGTGGCAACAGGGGAGCGCCAGGCGATAGTCGACGAGATGTCGCAGATCCAGCAAGCACAGAACGCGGCAAAGGTTTACCATTTGTTCGGTTGATGTTGAGTTAATCCCGAACACTGCGCGCCATAAATTTGACTGTGCACGCTTTTTTGACTTAACTAGTGGCTGTTTTCAGATTTCAGGCGTCTATAAGGCAGAAAATGCCTACAAGCGCGTCTAGCTTGCCCCTTATCTGGGCATTGAGTTGACTAGGGAAGTTGCTATTGCATGTGGCGTGAAACCAAAATTCTGCTGATCGATGACGATAGCGTGCGCCGCCGCGACCTGGCGGTGATTTTAAATTTTCTTGGCGAAGAAAATTTACCCTGCGGTAGCCATGACTGGCAGCAGGCTGTCGGCTCTTTGTCGTCAAGTCGCGAAGTAATTTGCGTCCTCATCGGGACTGTAAATGCTCCTGGTGCACTTCTGGGCCTGTTAAAGACACTCTCAACCTGGGATGAGTTCCTTCCAGTGCTGTTGATGGGCGAAAATTCTTCCATTGATCTGCCTGAAGACCAGCGTCGTCGTGTGCTTTCCACCCTGGAAATGCCTCCCAGCTACAGCAAATTGCTGGACTCCCTGCACCGGGCCCAGGTCTATCGTGAAATGTACGATCAGGCCCGTGAGCGTGGTCGTCACCGTGAACCCAATCTTTTCCGCAGCCTGGTAGGCACCAGTCGCGCCATCCAGCATGTGCGGCAGATGATGCAGCAGGTGGCGGATACCGACGCCAGCGTGTTGATCCTTGGCGAGTCGGGAACAGGCAAGGAAGTGGTAGCGCGCAATCTGCACTATCACTCCAAGCGGCGCGACGCGCCTTTCGTGCCGGTCAATTGCGGCGCCATTCCGGCAGAGCTGCTGGAAAGTGAGCTGTTTGGCCATGAAAAGGGCGCGTTCACCGGTGCTATCACCAGTCGTGCCGGACGTTTCGAGCTGGCTAATGGCGGCACCCTGTTCCTCGACGAAATTGGCGATATGCCACTGCCGATGCAGGTCAAGTTGTTGCGGGTGCTGCAGGAGCGCACGTTCGAGCGCGTGGGCAGCAACAAGACCCAGGGTGTTGATGTGCGAATCATCGCTGCCACCCATAAGAATCTGGAAAGCATGATCGAGGTAGGCAGCTTCCGTGAGGATCTGTACTACCGCCTCAACGTGTTCCCCATTGAAATGGCACCGCTGCGTGAGCGAGTGGAAGACATTCCGCTGCTGATGAATGAGCTGATTTCGCGAATGGAGCACGAGAAGCGCGGCTCGATCCGCTTCAACTCTGCCGCCATCATGTCGCTGTGCCGGCATGGCTGGCCGGGTAACGTTCGTGAGCTGGCCAACCTGGTGGAGCGCATGGCGATCATGCATCCCTATGGCGTGATTGGCGTCGTCGAGTTGCCGAAGAAGTTCCGCTATGTGGATGACGAAGACGAGCAGTTGGTGGACAGCCTGCGCAGCGATCTGGAAGAGCGCGTAGCGATCAACGGTCACGCGCCAGACTTTGCCGCCACGGCCATGCTGCCGCCGGAAGGCCTGGACCTGAAGGACTACCTCGGCAGCCTGGAGCAAGGGCTGATCCAGCAGGCGCTGGACGACGCCAATGGCATCGTGGCGCGGGCCGCAGAGCGTTTGCGTATCCGTCGCACCACCCTGGTGGAGAAGATGCGCAAGTACGGTATGAGCCGTCGTGAAGGTGATGAACAGGCGGATGATTGACGCCGGTTTTTCAAGTCTTTGAAAACTGGGTGGTTTTTTTTAGGCACGGGTATTGCTAAGTCTCTTGCAACGTTCCGTTTAACTGACGGTCAGCCACGCGAGAGTGCACGATGCCCCAAGCCGCCCAGATGTCTCCTGCCCCTGATGCACAGGGGCAATCGTCGTCCGTAGAGCAGGCAAGCCGGCTAGGTCTTGAGCAGGCCTTCGCCTTGTTCAACCAGATGTCGAGCCAACTTACTGACTCCTACAGCATGCTTGAGGCCCGGGTGACCGAGCTCAAGGGCGAGTTGGCGGTGGTCAGCGCCCAGCGCATGCAGGAGCTGGCGGAAAAGGAGCGTCTGGCCAATCGTCTACAGAACCTGCTGGACCTGTTGCCGGGCGGGGTCATCGTGATTGATGGTCATGGCATCGTCACCGAGGCCAACCCGGCAGCCTGCGAGCTGCTGGGGCTGCCGCTGGAAGGGCAGTTGTGGCGCAACATCATCGCCCGCAGCTTTGCCCCTCGCGAAGACGATGGCCATGAAATTTCCCTGCGCGACGGTCGACGCCTGTCGATTGCCACGCGCTCGCTGGATGCCGAGCCCGGGCAGTTGGTGCTGCTCAATGACTTGACTGAAACCCGTCATCTGCAAGACCAGTTGGCCCGTCATGAGCGTCTGTCCTCCCTGGGCAAGATGGTTGCCTCCCTGGCTCACCAGATCCGCACGCCGTTGTCGGCGGCCCTGCTGTACGCCAGCCATCTCACTGAGCAGGAACTGCCGGTAGCTACCCATCAGCGCTTTGCCGGGCGGCTCAAGGAGCGTTTGCACGAGCTGGAACATCAAGTGCGCGACATGCTGGTGTTCGCCCGTGGCGAATTGCCCCTGACCGATCGCCTCACGCCCAAGTCGCTGTTGCAGTCGTTGCAGGCCGCGGCCCTGACCCATGTGCAGGACATTGCCGTGCGCTGGCAGTGCGATAGCCACCACGGTGAGTTGCTGTGCAATCGCGACACTCTGGTGGGCGCCCTGCTCAATCTGATCGAGAACGCGGTGCAGGCCAGTGCCGGCGCGGCGCGACTCAAGGTGCACCTGTACAGCCGCGGCGACACCTTGCGGCTGTGCATCAGTGACAGTGGCAGTGGTATCGACGCCGCGGTCCTGGAGCGCTTGGGAGAGCCGTTCTTCACCACCAAGGCCAATGGAACCGGGCTGGGCCTGACGGTGGTCAAGGCGGTAGCCCGTGCTCATCAGGGAGAATTGTCGCTGCGCTCGCGTCCTGGGCGCGGTACTTGTGCGCTGGTGACACTGCCTCTGTTCTCCAGCGTGCATGGAGTGGAGTGAAGGTAATGGCAATCAAGGTTCTACTGGTTGAAGACGACCGCGCATTGCGCGAGGCCCTGGCGGATACCCTGCTGCTGGCCGGTCATGACTACAAGGCTGTCGGCAGTGCTGAGGAAGCATTGGGAGCTGTGGCCTCCGAGCCCTTCAGCCTGGTGGTCAGCGACGTCAACATGCCGGGCATGGATGGTCATCAATTGCTTGGCCTGCTGCGAGCCCGCCAGCCACAACTGCCGGTGTTGCTGATGACTGCCCATGGCGCCGTCGAGCGTGCCGTGGAAGCCATGCGCCAGGGGGCGGCCGATTATCTGGTCAAGCCTTTCGAGCCGCGGGCCCTGCTGGACCTGGTGGCGCGCCATGCCTTGGGCAGCCTGGGTGTTGGCGAGGATGAGGGGCCTGTGGCCTTCGAACCAGCCAGCGCTCAGTTGCTGGAGCTGGCGGCGCGGGTGGCCCGCAGCGATTCCACGGTGCTGATTTCCGGTGAATCCGGCACTGGCAAGGAGGTGCTGGCGCGCTATATCCATCAGCATTCCCATCGGGTCAATCAGCCGTTTATCGCCATCAACTGCGCGGCCATCCCGGACAACATGCTCGAAGCCACTTTGTTCGGGCACGAAAAGGGTTCTTTCACTGGGGCCATCGCTGCCCAGCCCGGCAAGTTCGAGCAGGCCGATGGCGGCACCATCCTGCTGGACGAGATTTCCGAAATGCCTCTGGGCTTGCAGGCCAAGCTGCTGCGGGTCTTGCAGGAGCGCGAAGTGGAGCGGGTTGGTGCGCGCAAGCCGATCACCCTGGATATCCGCGTGGTCGCCACCACCAACCGCGATCTGGCGGGGGAGGTAGCGGCCGGCCGTTTCCGTGAGGACTTGTATTACCGTTTGTCGGTATTTCCTCTGGCCTGGAAGCCGTTGCGCGAGCGTACCGCCGATATCCTGCCTCTGGCCGAGCGCCTGCTGGCCAAGCACGTCAATAAAATGAAGCACGCGGCGGCCAGGCTGTCGGCCAAGGCCCAGGACTGCCTGCTGGCCTATCCATGGCCAGGCAACGTTAGAGAGCTGGACAACGCATTGCAGCGCGCATTGATCCTGCAGCAGGGGGGCTTGATCCAGCCGGAAGATTTCTGTCTTGCCGGCCCTGTGGCTTGTGCTCCGCTGCCGGCGCTGGCGCCCGTGGTGCAGATGGCGGCGCGGGGCACGGCTGCCGAGGTGGAGGTGCCGGCTCAAGAATCCGGCGGCCTGGGCGATGACCTGCGGCGCCGGGAGTTTCAGATGATCATCGATACCCTGCGCTCCGAGCGCGGGCGACGCAAGGAGGCCGCGGAACGCCTGGGTATCAGCCCGCGGACCTTGCGCTACAAGTTGGCGCAAATGCGCGATGCTGGAATGGACGTCGAGGCCTATCTGTTCGCGACCTGATCTGTGAGAGGCAAGCCCGGGATGGGCTTTTGTCGATAAGGGCCATGGAGCTGGCACCCTTGTTGCTAACACCTCACTAACCGCTGAGTGAGCGTCAAAAAATTGCGGGTCGTCAGAGAGAGTAGACCATGAGCCAAGGTGTTGAATTTAATCGGTTGATGCTGGATATGCGTGCCATGCAGATGGACGCAATGTCGCAGCCTAAATCCGCCGCGGTGGCAGAAGTCAGCGGCAGCAGCTTTGCTGACATGCTTGGCCAGGCCGTGAACAAGGTCAATGACACTCAGCAGGCGTCCAATCAGCTGTCCAGTGCCTTTGAAATTGGCAAGAGCGGTGTCGACCTGACGGACGTGATGATTTCCTCGCAAAAGGCCAGCGTGTCTTTTCAAGCCTTGACCCAGGTTCGCAACAAGCTGGTTCAAGCGTATCAAGACATCATGCAGATGCCGGTTTAAGGACGAGATTGAGTCATGGCAGAAGCAGTCGCCGATAACGTACCGGCCAAGGCCGCCCCGATCGACGGTAAACCGCCGCTGTTCGGTTTGTCCTTCCTGGAAAACCTGTCCCAGATGACCATGCTGCGTCAGGTCGGCCTGTTGGTGGGCCTGGCCGCCAGCGTGGCGATTGGTTTTGCCGTGGTGCTGTGGTCCCAGCAACCCGATTACCGGCCGCTGTACGGCAGCCTGGCGGGCATGGACGCCAAGCAGGTCATGGATACCCTGGCCTCTGCCGACATTCCTTACACCGTAGAGCCCAATTCCGGCGCCTTGCTGGTCAAGGCCGATGACCTGTCCCGAGCTCGCCTGAAGCTGGCCGCTGCTGGCGTAGCGCCGGGTGACGGCAACGTCGGTTTCGAGATCCTCGATAAAGAGCAGGGCCTGGGTACCAGTCAGTTCATGGAAGCGACCCGTTACCGTCGCGGCCTGGAGGGTGAGCTGGCTCGCACCATCTCCAGCCTGAACAACGTCAAGGGCGCCCGGGTACACCTGGCGATTCCCAAAAGCTCGGTGTTCGTGCGTGATGAACGCAAGCCCAGCGCCTCGGTCCTGGTAGAACTCTACTCCGGCCGTTCCCTGGAGCCCGGCCAGGTCATGGCCATCGTCAACCTGGTGGCGACCAGTGTTCCCGAGCTGAACAAGTCCCAGGTCACCGTGGTCGATCAGAAGGGCAACCTGTTGTCCGATCAGGCGGAAAACTCCGCACTGACCATGGCTGGCAAGCAGTTCGACTACAGCCGCCGCCTGGAAGGCATGCTGACCCAGCGGGTGCACAACATCCTGCAACCGGTGCTGGGCAACGATCGCTACAAGGCTGAAGTCTCGGCGGACGTCGACTTCAGTGCCGTGGAATCCACCTCCGAACAGTTCAACCCCGACCAGCCGGCCCTGCGCAGCGAGCAGTCGGTGAATGAGCAGCGCTCCAGCAGCAACGGCCCGCAAGGCGTGCCGGGTGCTCTGAGCAACCAGCCGCCAGCGCCGGCCTCTGCGCCACAAACCACCGGTGGCGCCACTGCCGCCGCCGGCATGGTGCAACCGGGCCAGCCACTGCTGGACGCCAACGGCCAACAGATCATGGACCCGGCCACCGGCCAGCCGATGCTGGCGCCGTACCCGTCGGACAAGCGTCAACAATCCACCAAGAACTTTGAGCTCGATCGCTCCATCAGCCATACCAAGCAGCAGCAGGGTCGCCTGAATCGTCTGTCGGTAGCGGTAGTGGTGGACGACCAGGTCAAGGTCAACCCGGCCAATGGCGAAACCAGCCGAGCGCCGTGGAGCGCCGACGAATTGGCGCGTTTCACCCGTCTGGTGCAGGACGCCGTGGGCTTCGATGCCAGCCGTGGCGACAGCGTCAGCGTGATCAACGTGCCGTTCTCCGCCGAACGCGGGGAAGTGATCGCCGATATTCCGTTCTACTCGCAGCCCTGGTTCTGGGACATCGTCAAGCAAGTGCTCGGCGTGCTGTTCATCCTGGTGCTGGTGTTCGGCGTGTTGCGTCCGGTGCTCAACAACATCACTGGCGGCGGCAAGAACAAAGAACTGGCAGGCCTGGGCAGTGACGTCGAACTGGGCGGCATGGGCGGCCTGGACGGTGAGTTGGGCAACGACCGCGTGAGCCTCGGCGGCCCGCAGAGCATTCTGCTGCCGAGCCCGAGCGAGGGTTATGACGCTCAGTTGAACGCAATCAAGAGTCTGGTGGCTGAAGACCCGGGTCGAGTGGCTCAGGTCGTGAAAGAGTGGATTAACGCAGATGAGTGATAACCGAGCCGCTACCGCCAAACTGACCCGGGTCGACAAAGCCGCGATCCTGCTGCTGTCCCTGGGTTCTACCGATGCTGCGCAAGTGTTGCGCCACATGGGCCCCAAAGAGGTTCAGCGGGTGGGCGTGGCCATGGCGCAGATGGGTAACGTGCACCGTGAGCAGGTCGAACAGGTGATGAGCGAGTTCGTCGACATTGTCGGCGACCAGACCAGCCTCGGCGTCGGTTCCGATGACTACGTGCGCAAGATGCTCACCCAGGCCCTGGGCGAAGACAAGGCCAACGGCCTGATCGACCGCATTCTGCTGGGTGGCAACACCAGCGGCCTGGACAGCCTGAAGTGGATGGAGCCGCGGGCCGTTGCCGACGTGATCCGCTACGAGCACCCGCAGATCCAGGCCATCGTGGTGGCCTACCTCGATCCTGACCAGGCCGGCGAAGTGCTCGGCAACTTCGACCACAAGGCGCGCCTGGACATCATCCTGCGGGTTTCCTCGCTCAACACCGTGCAACCCGCGGCGCTCAAGGAACTCAACCAGATTCTCGAGAAGCAGTTCTCCGGCAACTCCAACGCATCGCGGACCACCCTGGGTGGTATCAAGCGTGCAGCCGACATCATGAACTTCCTCGACAGCTCGATCGAAGGCCAACTGATGGATTCGATCCGCGAAGTGGACGAAGACCTGTCGGGCCAGATCGAAGACCTGATGTTCGTCTTCAACAACCTCGCCGATGTCGACGATCGCGGTATCCAGGCGCTGCTGCGCGAAGTCTCTTCCGACGTGCTGGTGCTGGCCCTCAAGGGCTCGGACGAAGGGGTCAAGGAAAAGATCTTCAAGAACATGTCCAAGCGTGCGGCGGAACTGCTGCGCGACGACCTGGAAGCCAAGGGCCCGGTTCGCGTCAGCGATGTGGAAACCGCGCAGAAGGAAATCCTCACCATTGCCCGCCGTATGGCCGAAGCCGGAGAAATCGTTCTCGGCGGGAAGGGCGGCGAAGAAATGATCTAAGGTCGCTTTATGTCGTCCAGCAGTGATGAGTCCCAAAGCGAGCTGATTCGCGCCCGGGACGTCGAGGGTTTTGACGTCTGGGCGCTGCCCAGTTTCGATCCCGAGCCGCCCGAGCCTGAGCCCGAGCCGGAAGAGGTGCAGGAGGAGATCGAGGAAGTGCCGCTGGAGGAAGTCCAGCCGCTGACCCTTGAAGAGCTCGAGAGCATCCGCCAGGAAGCCTATAACGAAGGGTTCGCCACCGGCGAGAAAGAGGGCTTTCACAGCACCACCCTCAAAGTGCGCCAGGAAGCCGAAGTGGCACTGAGCGCCAAGTTGCAGGCGCTCGAGCAGCTGATGGCCAACCTGTTCGAGCCCATTGCCGAGCAGGACACCCAGATTGAAAAGACCCTGGTGGAGCTGGTGCGGCATATCACCCGCCAGGTGATCCAGCGCGAGCTGGCGATGGACTCCACGCAGATCGAACATGTCATGCGCGAGGCGCTCAAGCTGCTGCCCCTGGGCGTCGGTAATGTACGCCTGTACGTCAATCCGCAGGATTTCGAGCAGGTCAAAAGCCTGCGCGAGCGCCATGAGGAAAGCTGGCGCATCGTCGAGGACGAAGCGCTGCTGCCCGGCGGTTGCCGGGTCGAGACCGAGCACAGCCGTATCGACGCCAGCATGGAAACCCGGATCGCCCAGGCGATGGACCAGCTGTCCGACCAGTTGCACGAACAATCGCTGCATCCGGCGGAGGCGGACCTTGGCCTGGACCTGGGGCCGTTGACGCCCTCGGCGCCGCAGAGCGACATCGCCGACCCCGCTATTGACCCTGACGCCGCGCACGAGCCAGCGGACCCTAGCAATGCGCCTTGAACGCACCAGCTTCGGCAAGCGCCTGGGGGGCTATGCCCAGGCCATCAGCCTGCCGGGCCAGCCGATCCTTGAGGGCCGCTTGTTGCGCATGGTCGGCCTGACACTGGAAGCCGAAGGCTTGCGCGCGGCCATGGGCACCCGGTGCATGGTGATCAACGATGACAGCTACCACCCGGTCAAGGTCGAAGCCGAGGTCATGGGTTTCTCCGGCAGCAAGGTATTCCTGATGCCGGTGGGCAGCGTGGCCGGGATCGCTCCGGGCGCGCGCGTGGTGCCCCTGGCCGACACCGGCCGTTTGCCCATGGGCATGAGCATGCTCGGGCGTGTGCTGGACGGCGCCGGCAGGGCGCTGGATGGCAAGGGCGCGATGCGTGCCGAAGACTGGGTGCCGATGGACGGTCCCACCATCAACCCGCTCAAGCGCGACCCCATCAGCCAGCCGCTGGATGTGGGTATTCGCAGCATCAACGGTTTATTGACGGTAGGTCGTGGTCAGCGTCTCGGCCTGTTCGCCGGTACCGGCGTGGGCAAGAGCGTGCTGCTGGGCATGATGACCCGCTTTACCGAGGCCGACATCATTGTGGTCGGGCTGATCGGCGAGCGGGGACGTGAGGTCAAGGAGTTCATCGAGCACATCCTGGGTGAGGAAGGCCTCAAGCGTTCGGTGGTGGTGGCCTCGCCAGCGGATGACGCTCCGCTGATGCGTCTGCGGGCTGCGATGTACTGCACGCGGATCGCCGAATATTTTCGCGACAAGGGCAAGAACGTCCTGTTGCTGATGGATTCCCTGACACGTTTCGCCCAGGCCCAGCGGGAAATTGCCCTGGCCATCGGCGAGCCGCCGGCCACCAAGGGTTATCCGCCTTCGGTGTTCGCCAAGCTGCCCAAACTGGTGGAGCGTGCCGGCAATGCCGAGGCCGGCGGCGGTTCGATCACCGCCTTCTACACGGTATTGTCCGAAGGCGATGACCAGCAGGACCCGATCGCCGACTCGGCGCGGGGCGTGCTCGACGGGCATATCGTGCTGTCCAGGCGCCTGGCGGAAGAGGGGCACTACCCGGCCATCGACATCGAGGCCTCCATCAGTCGGGTCATGCCGGCGGTGATCAGCCCTGACAACATGGCGCGGGCGCAGTACTTCAAACAGCTGTGGTCGCGTTACCAGCAGGCCCGGGACCTGATCAGCGTCGGTGCCTATGTGGCCGGCGGCGACCGGGATACCGATACGGCCATTTCCCTGCATCCGGCCATGGTTGCGTACCTGCGCCAGGGGCTCAATGACAACATCAGCCTGGGCCATAGCCAGACCCACCTGGAAATGCTATTCGCTCCGGCAGCGGGCGGGTAACCGGCCATGGCTGATAGCCGTGCCGCGCGCCTGGCGCCGGTGGTGGACATGGCAGAGAGTGCCGAGCGCACGGCCGCCCAGCGCCTGGAGTACTTTCACGGCCAGGTGCGTGTGGCCGAGAGCAAGCTGGGGGACCTGGAGCGTTTTCGTGGCGACTACCAGGAACAGTGGGTCGAGCGCGGCAAATTGGGGGTCAGTGGCCACTGGCTGATGAACTACCAGTACTTTCTCAGCCAGCTGGATACCGCCGTCGGTCAGCAGCGACAGAGCCTGGCCTGGCACCAGAACAACCTCGATCGCGCCCGGGAAGCCTGGCAGCAGGCCTATGCCCGGGTCGAGGGGCTGCGCAAGCTGGTGCAGCGCTATATCGACGAGGCGCGGGCGCTTGAGGACAAGCGTGAGCAGAAGTTGCTGGATGAACTTTCCCAGCGCTTGCCTCGTCAGAGCCCATACTGATAGTGCTCATTTGCCTCACGCAGGTTGTCCCCCCGGCGAGTGGGTGCTAAACCTTTTAAACGTCGTCAATGACAAGGAAGCAGTCACATGTCGGTCGTTACAGAAATATCCCCGGACGGGCAAAAACTCACGATCTCCATCAGAGGCCGTTTCGATTTCGGACGCCACCAGGAGTTTCGCGAATCCTACGAGCGACTCAACCGGACACCGGAGTCCATCGTGGTGGACCTCAAGGAAGCCACCTATCTCGACAGTTCGGCCCTGGGCATGCTGCTGTTGCTGCGTGACCACGCCGGCGGCGACAACGCCGATGTCCGGGTAATCAACAGCAACTCGGATGTGCGCAAGATCCTCGCCATCTCCAACTTCGACAAGCTTTTCGACATCAGTTGACCGGTATGCGGTCGATGCTCGAGCCCCTGTGTGTGCTGATCGCCGAAGATGGCGCAGCGGACCGCATGCTGCTGTCCAGCATCATCCGGCGCCAGGGGCATCAGGTGCTGGCGGCAAGCAACGGCGCCGAGGCGGTGCAGCTGTTTCAGCAACAGCGCCCGCATATCGTGCTGATGGATGCATTGATGCCGGTGATGGACGGTTTCGAGGCTGCCCGGCAGATCAAGGCCCTGGCCGGCGAGACCCTGGTGCCGATCATCTTTCTCACCTCCTTGAGCGGTGGCGAGGCCCTGGCCCGCTGCCTGGAAGCGGGTGGCGACGACTTTCTGGCCAAGCCTTACAACCCGGTGGTGCTGGGTGCCAAGATCAACGCCATGGACCGCCTGCGCCGTCTGCAAGAGACCGTGCTGCACCAGCGTGACCAGATCACTCGCCACCACGACTACCTGCTCAACGAGCAGCGGGTGGCCAAGGCGGTGTTCGACAAGGTCGCCCATGCCGGCTGCCTGGATGCGCCGAATATCCGTTACCTGCAATCGCCCTATGCCCTGTTCAATGGCGACCTGTTGTTGGCGGCCTACACCCCGGCCGGAGACATGCACGTACTGCTGGGGGATTTCACCGGCCATGGGCTGCCTGCGGCGGTAGGCGCCATGCCGCTGGCGGAGGTGTTCTACGGCATGACCGCCAAGGGCTACGGCCTGCCGGAAACCCTGCGGGAGATGAATGCCAAGCTCAAGCGCATCCTGCCCGTGGACATGTTCTGCTGTGCCACCCTGCTGTGCCTGAGTTCCCAGCGGCGGGCGGTGGAGGTGTGGAACGGCGGCATGCCCGAAGGGTATCTGTATCGGCACGCCAGCGGCGCACGCACGCCGCTGGTGGCTCGCCACTTGCCCCTGGGTGTGTTGAGCGCCGAGGCCTTCGAGGACAGCACCGAGGTGTTTTCCATGGCGCCGGGAGACCGCGTCTTCCTGTTGTCGGATGGGGTGATCGATACGTGTAACACCGAGGAGCAACTGTTTGGCGTCGAGCGATTGCACCAGGTGTTTGCCGCCAATCGCCAGGAAGATCAGCTGTTCGAAGAGATTCGGCAGGCCCTGGAGCGCTTTGGCGGTAGTGCCCGGGATGATGTGAGCATGGTCGAGGTGGGGTTGCCGGAGTTTCCCCGATTGGCGCCGCCGGCTCTGGTGTACTCCGACAGTGGCCAGTCCTGCCCGCTGGACTGGTCGGTGAGTTTCGAGTTTCGGGCTGCCACCCTCAAGCGTTTCAATCCCTTGCCCTATCTGCTGCAACTGTTGCTTGAGGTGCATGGCCTGCGTTCCCAGAGCGGGGCGCTGTACAGCGTTTTGGCGGAGCTCTACTCCAATGCCCTGGAGCATGGCGTGCTCAAGCTCGACTCGCGGCTCAAGCGCGATGCCGAGGGGTTTACCCGCTATTACCGCGAACGCTCGACCCGGCTTGCGCAGTTGCAGGAGGGTTTTGTCCGGGTGCATCTGCAAGTGCAGCCCCTGGAAGCGGGAGGGCGCCTGGTGGTGCGTGTCGAGGACAGTGGCGAGGGTTTCGATGTGGCTGCGGTCCTGGCGCGGCCCAATGATATGGAGCGTCTGTCGGGGCGTGGCGTCAGTCTGATCCGGCAGATGAGCCGGCAGGCCGTGTGGGCGGATGATGGGCGCAGTGTCTGCGTGGAGTTTTCTTGGGAGGCTCTGGCATAATTCCCGGGTTCTTGATCAAGGAGTGAACAAGTGGCTGAGATTCATCTGGACCACACGGTGCTCAATGCTTTGCAAGAGGTGATGGAGGATGAATATCCCGTCCTGCTGGATACCTTCGTCTGTGATTCCGAGGAGCGTGTGCGGCTGCTGCATAAGTCCGAGGATACGATTTTGCTGGTAGCCACCGCCCACAGCCTCAAGGGCAGCAGCAGCAACATGGGCGCCACCCGCCTGGCCGAACTCTGTCATCAGCTGGAACTGCGGGCCGGGCAGTCGGCCGCGGATGGCATTCGACAATTGGTGGGGGAGATCGACGGCGAGTTCGCTATCGTTCGACGCTTGTGCGAGCAGGAGCTGCAGCGCTTTCATTGTTGAGAAACAGCTTTTTATCTGCGGATTGATAAAGCTGGCCCGGCCTTTGCAGTCAAGTCTTCCAACTGTACCTATGATCCCCGTGCAGCGGAGACTGTCCCATGGCTGTTACCCCTAATTCGCTTCTTCAGGCCACTGCCCAGGCCAGCGCTAAGTCCAAGACTCAAGCGGCGCCTGTCAGCCCCCTGGCGAGCATTGCCGAGCCTGGGGACAAGGCTTCCAGCTTCGCGCAGCTCTACGCCAAGGAATCCCAGAACCAGCCGCAGGCCAAGCCTCCAAGCTTTGCCGACAACTCGCCCAAACCGGTGCGCGACAAGGGGGCTGACAGTAGCCCGAAGAAGGATGTCAGCAAGGACTCTTCTGCCGCGCCGCAGCCAGCCGTTGCCGATAGCGGCAAATCCTTGCCTGCCGACAAGCCGGCCGGCAGCGACAGCAAAACAGCGCCCACAGATGCTGCCAAGCCGGCTGATACCGCACAAACCGACGCTCCGCCCCCCAGCGATCCGATGCTGGATCCAAGCCTGGTACAGGTCGCGCCGCCACAGCCTGTGGTGCCGGCTGAACCGGCCCCGGCGACACCTGCGCCGCCTCCGGTCGAGGCGGCTCCCGTCGCCCCTGCGCCGGCCATCGTTGCCGCAGTGGTGGCGCCACCCGTCGAGCCGGCCAAGCCTGAATTCGACCCCGAGGCTGATCCTCTGGATGCCTTGCCTGCGGTGCGCCTGGCCATGGAGCAGGGCGGCCATGTGTCGGCGTCCAGCCAGAGCCAGCCGAAGGCCGCGCCAGGCAATGCCGGCAATGAAGGGCAGCTGGCCTCGGTGCAGAACTTCGCCAATGGCATGGCCGGCATGCTCGAGCAGCAGGCGGGCAAGAGCGGCACCGAGCAGGGCGGCGAAAAGGCCTTTAGCGGGTTGATCGCCGATGGCTTGAAGGACCTCAAGGGGGCTTCCAGTGATACCCGGGTGGATGATTTCGCCAATCGCCTGGCGGCCTTGACCCAGGCCGCGACGCCCAAGACGGCCAACGCGGTGCCGGTCAACCAGCCGCTGGCCATGCACCAGAATGGCTGGACCGAAGAGGTGGTCAACCGGGTGATGTACCTGTCCAGCACCAGCCTCAAGTCGGCAGACATCCAGTTGCAGCCGGCCGAGCTTGGGCGCCTGGACATTCGCGTGCACATGATTCCGGACCAGCAGACCCAGGTCACCTTCATGAGTGCCCATGCTGGCGTTCGCGAAGCCCTGGAAGGGCAGATGCACCGCATGCGCGACATGTTCAACCAGCAGGGCCTGGGGCAGGTGGACGTCAACGTCTCCGATCAGTCCCGTGGCTGGCAGGGCCAGGAGCAGGCCCAGCAGGAGCAGAATCGCCGCAGCGGTTCCAGCACCAGCGGCGGGCGCCTGGACAGTGGCGATGATGAGTCGTCCCCGGCCGTGGCGGAAGTGCAGGCTCCGGTACAGACCGTGATCGGCAGCAGCGCCGTCGACTACTACGCCTGACCTGTGGCGGGGGCCGCTACCGGCCCCTGCACTGATCCTCGTGGTGTAACTGCAACAGCTTGCACCCCAGGTTTCCCTTCGCAGCATTGCCCTTCGCTGTTGATCCCCGCCTTTCTGACAAATCTGGCATAACACTTGCTCTTGCCTTGCCGTGCGACTGTGAACCCCCGATTAGTGACGGATTATTGGCATGGCGAAGAGCGAAGCAGCAGAAAAACCCACCGCAGGGAAAAGCAAACTCAAGCTTATCCTCTTGATTGTCCTGGCATTGTTGCTGGCCATCGGCCTGTCGGTCGGCGCCACCTGGTACTTCATGCACAGTGCTCAGAGCAAGCCGGCCCCGGCTGCGGAGACCGCCAGCAACGTCAAGCCTGCGGCGATCTACGAGCCCATGGCCCCAGCCTTTGTTGCCAACTTCACGCAGAACGGCCGGCAGCGCTACATGCAGGTGAGCATTACCCTGCTGGCGCGCAATCAGGCCGACCTGGATGCGCTGAAAGTGCACATGCCGGTGATCCGCAACAACCTGGTCATGCTCTTCTCCGGGCAGAGTTTCGACACCCTGGCCACTCCGGTCGGCCAGGAAATGCTCCGCCAGAAGGCCACCGCCAGCGTTCAGGAAGTGGCGCAGAAAGAGGTGGGCAAAGTGGTGGTCGAGCAGTTGCTCTTTACTAACTTCGTACTGCAGTAGGAACACGACATGGCCGTGCAGGACCTGCTGTCCCAGGATGAGATCGATGCGCTGTTGCATGGCGTCGACGACGGTCTGGTACAGACCGAACACGCTGCCGAGCCCGGCAGTGTCAAAAGCTATGACCTGACCAGCCAGGATCGCATCGTCCGTGGACGCATGCCGACCCTGGAAATGATCAACGAGCGTTTCGCTCGCTATACCCGTATCAGCATGTTCAACATGCTGCGCCGTTCGGCTGACGTGGCAGTGGGTGGCGTGCAGGTAATGAAGTTCGGCGAGTATGTGCACTCGCTGTACGTGCCTACCAGTCTGAACCTGGTGAAGATCAAGCCGCTGCGCGGCACCGCGCTGTTCATTCTTGACGCCAAGCTGGTATTCAAGCTGGTGGACAACTTCTTCGGCGGCGATGGCCGCCACGCGAAGATCGAAGGGCGTGAATTCACCCCGACCGAACTGCGGGTGGTGCGCATGGTGTTGGAGCAGGCCTTCGTCGATCTCAAGGAGGCGTGGCAGGCGATCATGCCGGTCAACTTCGAGTACATAAACTCGGAAGTGAACCCGGCCATGGCCAACATCGTCGGTCCCAGCGAAGCCATCGTGGTGTCGACCTTCCACATCGAGCTCGATGGCGGTGGCGGCGACCTGCACGTGACCATGCCGTATTCGATGATCGAGCCGATCCGCGAAATGCTCGACGCCGGCTTTCAGTCCGACCTGGACGACCAGGACGAACGCTGGAGCAAGGCTCTGCGCGAGGACGTGCTGGATGTGGCCGTGCCGCTGAGTGCCACTGTCGCCCGTCGTCAGTTGCGCCTGCGGGACATCCTGCACATGCAGCCTGGCGATGTGATCCCGGTGGAGCTGCCCGAAGACATGATCATGCGCGCCAATGGCGTGCCGTCGTTCAAGGTCAAGCTGGGTTCCCACAAGGGCAACCTGGCGCTGCAAGTGATCGAGCCGATCGAGCGCCGTTGAGCGGCGCTCCAACCTGTTTGCTGTTCAATGAATTTTTGCCCGTCGAGGACCCATGATGGCTGACGAAATTAACTCCCAGGACGACCAGGCGCTGGCCGACGAGTGGGCTGCTGCGCTGGAAGAAACCGGTGATGCCGGTCAGGCGGATATCGATGCCCTGCTGGCGGCGGACGCCGGCGCCGCGTCAAGTTCCGGGCGCTTGCAGATGGAAGAGTTCGGCAGCGTGCCGAAGAACCATGAGCCGGTCACATTGGACGGTCCTAACCTGGACGTGATTCTGGATATCCCGGTATCGATCTCCATGGAAGTGGGCAGCACCGATATCAACATTCGCAACCTGCTGCAGCTCAACCAGGGCTCGGTGATCGAGCTCGATCGCCTGGCCGGCGAGCCGCTGGACGTGCTGGTCAACGGCACCCTGATCGCCCATGGCGAGGTGGTGGTGGTCAACGAAAAGTTCGGCATTCGCCTGACTGACGTGATCAGCCCCAGCGAACGCATCAAGAAGCTGCGCTAAGTGAACAAGCTGCTTGGCATTGCATTCGCGCTGCCTCTGAGCGCCCTGGCCGCGGAACCGGCGGCCACCGCCGCGGTGGCTGCGGCTGCGCCCGTGACCGGCAGTGTCAGCGGCCAGTTGACCCAGCTGGTACTGGGCCTGCTGCTGGTGATCGGCGTGATCTTCTTCCTGGCCTGGCTGTTGCGCCGGGTGCAGCAGGCCGGTCCTGCCGGCAAGGGGCAGGTGATCGAACTGATCGGCTCCCGGGCTCTGGGCCCGCGCGATCGCCTGGTGCTGGTGCAGGTTGGCAACGAACAGATCCTGCTGGGCCTGACTCCGGGCACCATCACCCCGTTGCATGTGCTCAAGGAGCCGGTGCAGGTGCCCAATGCCGAGCAGGCGACGCCCGAGTTCGCCCAGCGCCTGATGGAGCTGTTGGGCAAGGATCAGAAGGATAAGAAGTAATGCCGTTGCGCATCATCTTGACGTTGGCACTGATGCTGGCGGCGCCGCTGGCGTTGGCGGCGGACCCGTTGTCGATCCCGGCGATCACCCTTGGCACCAATGCCAGCGGCCAGCAGGAGTATTCGGTCAGCCTGCAGATCCTGCTGATCATGACGGCGCTGAGCTTCATTCCAGCGTTCGTCATGCTGATGACCAGCTTTACCCGGATCATCATCGTCTTCTCGATCCTGCGTCAGGCCCTGGGCCTGCAACAGACCCCGTCGAACCAGATCCTCACCGGCATGGCGCTGTTTCTCACCCTGTTCATCATGGCGCCGGTGTTCGACCGGGTGAACCAGGACGCCTTGCAGCCTTACCTGGCGGAAAAACTCACCGCCCAGGACGCCGTGGCCAAGGCTCAGGTGCCGATCAAGGACTTCATGCTGGCGCAGACCCGCAGCAGCGACCTGGAGCTGTTCATGCGCCTGTCCAAGCGCACCGACATCGCCAGCCCCGACCAGGCGCCGCTGACCATCCTGGTCCCGGCCTTCGTCACCTCCGAGCTCAAGACTGCGTTCCAGATCGGCTTCATGATCTTCATTCCGTTCCTGATCATCGACCTGGTGGTGGCCAGTGTGCTGATGGCCATGGGCATGATGATGCTCTCGCCCCTGATCATTTCCCTGCCGTTCAAGATCATGCTGTTCGTCCTCGTGGACGGTTGGGCGTTGATCATCGGCACCCTGGCGGGCAGTTTCGGTGGTGTTTAAAACCTTGTTTGCGGGTGATCGACAATGACTCCGGAAGTCGCGGTAGACCTGTTTCGCGAAGCGCTCTGGCTGACCACCATGATGGTGGCGGTGCTGGTGGTGCCCAGCTTGTTGGTGGGCCTGATGGTGGCCATGTTCCAGGCCGCCACCCAGATCAACGAACAGACCCTGAGCTTCCTGCCGCGCCTGCTGGTGATGCTGGTGACCCTGATTGTCGCCGGGCCCTGGCTGGTGCAAACCTTCATGGAATACATCCGTCAGTTGTACGGCAGTATTCCGCAGTTGATCGGCTGAGCCCATGTCCCTGCTGGCGTTGACCGACACCCAGATCAGTACCTGGGTGGCGAGCTTCATGTTGCCGCTGTTCCGGGTCACCTCGCTGCTGATGGTGATGCCGGTCTTCGGGACCACTCTGGTGCCGCGGCGGGTACGCTTGTACTTTGCCCTGGCGATCACCGTGGTGATAGCGCCGGGGCTGCCGCCCATGCCCGAAGTGCACGCCCTGGATCTCAGTGGCCTGTTGCTGGTCGCCGAACAGATCCTGATCGGCGCGGTACTGGGGTTTTCCCTGCAGCTGTTCTTCCAGGCTTTCGTGGTTGCCGGACAGATCGTGGCGATCCAGATGGGCATGGGGTTCGCTTCCATGGTCGACCCCACCAACGGTGTGTCGGTGGCGGTGATCGGGCAGTTCTTCACCATGCTGGTGACCCTGTTGTTCCTGGCCATGAACGGCCACCTGGTGGTGTTCGAGGTGCTTACCGAGAGCTTTACCACCCTGCCGGTGGGTGGCGGCCTGATGGTCAACCATTACTGGGAGCTGGCAGGCAAGCTCGGTTGGGTGCTGGGGGCGGCGCTGCTGCTGGTATTGCCGGCGATCACCGCGCTGCTGGTGGTGAACATCGCCTTTGGCGTCATGACTCGCGCGGCGCCGCAATTGAACATCTTCTCCATCGGCTTTCCCCTGACCCTGGTGCTGGGTATGGGCATCGTCTGGGTCAGCCTGGCTGACATTCTCAATCAGTATCAACCGCTGGCCTCCGAGGCCTTGCAGTTCTTACGCGAACTGGCAAAGGCGCGCTGAGCCATGGCAGAGAGCGAGAGCGGTCAGGACAAGACAGAAGAGCCCACGGAGAAACGCAAAAAGGACTCCCGGGAAAAGGGCGAGATTGCCCGCTCCAAGGAGCTCAATACCCTGGCCATCATGCTGGCGGGGGCGGGCGGTCTGCTGGTCTATGGTGGTGGCCTGGCCCTGGACCTGCTGGAAATCATGCGCCTGAACTTCTCCCTGCCCCGTGAAGTGCTGCTCAGCCCCGGGGCCATGGGCCTGTACCTGCTGCATTCGGGCAAGATCGCCATCCTGGCGGTGCAGCCGGTACTGCTGACCCTGCTGCTGGCGGCGGTCATCGGCCCCATTTCCCTGGGCGGCTGGTTGTTCGCCGGCAAGAGCCTGGCGCCCAAGTTCAGCCGGATGAACCCGGCCAATGGCCTCAAACGGATGTTTTCCCCCACGGCGTTGATCGAGCTGCTCAAGGCCCTGGCCAAGTTTGCCTTGGTGCTGTTCGTGGCGCTCTCGGTGCTCTCGGCAGATATCGACGACCTCTTGCGTATCGCCCATGAGCCCCTGGAGAAGGCGATCATCCACAGCATCCAGGTGGTGGGCTGGAGCACCTTGTGGATGGCCTGCGGGCTGATCCTGATTGCCGCAGTGGATGTGCCGGTGCAGCTGTACCAGGCCCACAAGAAGTTGTTGATGACCAAGCAGGAAGTGCGCGACGAGCACAAGGACCAGGAGGGGCGGCCCGAGGTCAAGCAGCGGATTCGCCAGTTGCAGCGCGAGATGTCCCAGCGGCGGATGATGGCGGCGATCCCGGAGGCCGATGTGGTCATCACCAACCCGACCCACTACGCCGTGGCGCTCAAATACGATGCCGAGAAGGGCGGGGCGCCGGTGCTGCTGGCCAAGGGCAGCGACTTCCTGGCCTTGCAGATTCGCGAGATCGCCGTGGCCCACGAAGTCATGCTGCTGGAGTCGCCGGCCCTGGCGCGTTCGATCTTCTATTCCACCGAGCTTGAGGAAGAGATTCCTGCCGGGCTTTACCTGGCGGTGGCCCAGGTACTGGCCTACGTCTATCAGATCCGCCAGCACCGCGCGGGCAAGGGCAAGCGCCCGGATCCGCTCAAGGACCTGCCGATTCCGCCGGATCTGCGGCGCGACTCCTGAGGCGAGCGCCGCCAGATTGTTGGCTGGATTATTGCTTGTGGGTAGCCAGTGTATGGAAATGGTTACTTTTTTGACTAGGCAGAATCAATCTGAAAAAAGCGGGTGGATTGACTTTGTTCTTTGGGATGTTCGAACTGCTCAGAACTGATAAGTCATGGAAAAAATAATTACAGTTACCAGTCCGCTACTGCCGCCGTTAGAGGAATTTGTTCCTTATCTGGAGCAGATCTGGAAAAACAAGCGCCTGACCAATTGCGGTCCCTTCCATCAAGAACTTGAGCAAGCACTGGCTCGTTACTTGGGGGTCGGGCATTTGTCGTTGTTTGCCAATGGAACATTGGCCCTGATTACCGCTTTACAAGCGCTGCATGTGAAGGGTGAAGTGATTACCACGCCTTATTCTTTTGTCGCTACGGCCCATGCCTTGGTGTGGAATCGCTTGACCCCGGTGTTTGTCGATATCGATCCACAGACCTTCAACATCGACCCTAAAAAGATAGAACAGGCCATTACGCCACAGACGACCGCCATCATGCCGGTGCACTGCTATGGCAATCCCTGTGATGTAGAGGCGATTCAGGCCATCGCCGATAAACATGGATTGAAAGTAATTTTTGACGGCGCCCACGCGTTTGGCGTGGAAGATGCCGGTGGCAGTGTACTGCGCCATGGCGACCTCAGTGTCCTGAGTCTGCATGCAACCAAGGTTTTCAATACCTTCGAGGGCGGTGCGATCATCAGCCCGGATGAACAGACAAAGTTGCATATCGATCAATTGAGGAATTTTGGTTTTGTGGATGAGGTCACGGTGGTGACCTGTGGCATCAACGGCAAGATGAGTGAAGTAAATGCTGCGTTCGGGCTCTTGCAGCTGCAGCATATCGACGCGGCCCTGGAACAGCGTAGAGCTATCGATTGTTTCTATCGCTCTGAATTGCGAACCATCAAAGGTATTAACCTGGACCCGGTACCGGCCGCTCTTGTCTCGAACTATGCCTACTTTCCGATTGCCATTGAGCCCGAATATGCGCTGAGCCGCGATCAACTCTATGGGTTGTTGCAGGAGCACAATATATTCGCGCGCCGTTATTTCTATCCCCTGATTACCCAGATGTCGGTGTATGAAGGTATGGAAGGACTCCATCGCCATGCTTTGCCAGTGGCCGAAGCGTTGGCTGAAAAGGTTATCTGTCTGCCCATTTATCCAGGGTTGGAGCCAGAGGACCTGCAACGGATCGTTGCTGTCATTCGCTCAGGAAACTCGGCGAATATATAACGTACTGGAGAGGGGCTTTCGCCAAGAAGGCGAGTGTTTTGCGGAATTTTAAACCGCAGATTCTGATTATTAAGAGGCTGTTATGAGCAAAGAAGCATTTATCGAAAACTTTCTGTCTGCCACCGATTTTCAGGAGCCAGTTGAAGTCACCATGGAGACGGAGTTGCGCAATTTGCCAGAGTGGGATTCGCTCGCGGCATTGGGTGTGATTGTCATGTTTGATATTGAGTACAAGAAAGTGATCTCGGGCGACGACCTTGAAAAGGCTGTTACCGTTGGTGATCTTTACAACTTGGTAGGATAAGCCTCATGCCACTCGTTACGTTGAATTCCGTGCGCTTTGCCGGTATGGCAACTTGCGTTCCTAAACGAGTTGTTTCCAATCTGACTGATTGCAAGCCGCAGATTCGCCCAGAACGCGAAAGGCTGGTGCGCAATATCGGTATCGAGCTGCGAAGGCTGACGCAAGAGTGGCAGTGTTTTTCCGACCTGGCCTTCGATGCAGCCTCCAAGCTCATTGAAAGCCTGGAGTGGAAGCTCGAGGAAATCGACGCGCTGATCGTGGTTACCCAGTCCCCGGACTACCTGGCGCCTGCCACTGCGATCATTCTTCAGGATCGTCTGGGGTTGCCCCATACCACCCTGGCGTTCGACGTCAACCTCGGGTGTTCCGGCTATCCGTTCGGCCTGCATCTGCTCGGATCGCTGATCAGTGCCGGAGGTATCAAGAAAGGCTTGGTGCTGGTTGGGGACAGCGGTGCCCAGCTCAATGACCCGATCTTTTCGGATGCCGGCACCGCTACGGCGATGGAGTTCTGTGCGGATGCCCCGCCCATGTACTTCGACCTGAATAGCGATGGTAGCGGCCACAAAGCGATCATCCTTCCGGTTGGTGGGCATCGTGAGCCGGTAGGCATACAGCATCTGGTGCCATTCCGTGAGAATGAAAATGATCACTGGCATCGAGCTGTCGACTTGCAACTCGACGGTACTGCGGTGCTGAGCTTTTCCACTCAGCGGGTTCCACCGGCGGTAGAAAAATTGCTTGAATATGCCAATGTTTCAAAAGACGAAGTCGATTACTTCATCTTTCACCAGGCCAATCGAATGATCAACGAGACCATTCGTAGAAAGTTGGAACTTCCAGTCGAGAAAGTTCCTTCGACCTTGCGGGATTTTGGCAACACCAGCGGTGCTTCGCTGCCAGTCACCATGACTGCACGAATCAATAAACAGCTTGAAGAAGGAACTAAGCGTTTAGTGCTGTCAGGGTTTGGTATTGGCTTGTCATGGGGAACCTGCTTGGTGGATATCCAAGGGGCGAAGTTTCCTGATTTGATTGAGTCCTGATAGGGCCGGGAGGTCACTCCTCCCACTGACCGCAAATTTCTTCGGAGGGCAGCATAGTGGCTGATAACAGCTTTAATCCATTCAGTCTCAAGGGCAAGCGGGTCTTGGTGACCGGGGCCAGTTCGGGGATTGGACTCACAACGGCTTTGAATTGTGCTCGCATGGGCGCCGAGATTATTGCCACTGGGCGTGATAAGGAGCGCCTGACCAAGACGTTTGAAGAGTTGCAGAGCATTTCGAGTCTGGATCATAAAATGGTTGTAGCGGATCTTACCGTTGCGGCTGAGCGAGATGCTGTAATCGCTGCACTCGATTCGAAGATACACGGTTTGGTACATTCAGCGGGGATCTCCAGGCTGTCTCCAACTCGGATGATGACTGAGTCCCATCTTCAAGTGCTTCACCGAACCAATGTCGAAGCCCCTTTTCTGCTGACTCAAGGTGTTTTGAGACGCAATCTTGTTGCGGCTGATGGGGCTATTTTATTTATTGCATCCATTGCTGCACATAAAGGAGTGGCAGGGGTTGGCGGCTATTCCGGTACCAAGGCAGCATTGATTGCCATGGCGCGATGCCTTGCAACGGAAGTGGCTAAACATAGAATCCGGGTTAATTGTCTCTCGCCAGCATTGGTACATACGCCCTTGGTGGACGATGCTGAAAAGATGGTCTCCATGGATACGCTGGGCCAAGGGCAACTTCTGGGCTTTGGTATGCCGGATGATGTAGCCAATGCATGCATTTTCATGCTCTCCGATGCAAGCCGATGGATAACTGGCTCGACGCTTATCATGGACGGTGGGTTAACCATTTAACGAGCCATGGGGGCAATATGCGGCGAGTGATCATATTGGGGGCTGGCGGACTTGGGCGTCAGGTATTGGCTCGAATGGAGGCTGATGTAGCCTGTGGAGTTGATTGGATCATCGCCGGTTTTCTGGATGAGCGTGGGCCTGAGGTTGTAGCGGAGATTCTTAATTGTCCCTGGTTAGGGTATCCGGAGCATTTTCAACCACAGTCCGACGACTTGTTTATCGTTGCGATCGGAGATCCTGCGAGTAGAGAAAAACAGGTGAAACTGCTGCTCGGCAAAGGCGCGAAGTTCATTGACTATGGAAGACCTGGTTTCCTTGGTGTTAGAACAGCTTGGGGGCCAACGTTTTTCGGCTATGACGTAAGTTGCGGCGTTGATAGTCAGATCGGTAATTACTGCTTTATCGATCAAGACAGCATGATCGGTCACGACGTGGTGATTGGCGACTATGTACATATCGCGCCCCGTTGTTTGTTGGCCGGCTACGTCAAGGTGGGCAACGGTGTGGTGATCAACTCCGGGGCCATGCTATCCCGCGGGGTCACTGTGGGTGATGGAGCGGTGATCGGCATGGGAGCCGTGGTCTTCAAGGATGTTCCTGCCGGTGCGACGGTGGTGGGCAACCCTGCTCGAGTCATTTTCACCAAGCAGGATTGAAGGCTGGGTATTCATCTCGCTGCTCGGTCTTTTTTGTGGATACGTTTTATGTCGCGTCATGCGTTGGATGCAAGCCATTACACCTCCCAGGAAACTCTTTCTCGCGAGCGTGCCCACTTGTTTGGCGCGTTGTGGACCTTCGTCGGGTTCACGTCGATGGTGCGCGAGCGAAATCAGTTCTTCACTCGCAAGGTGGCGGGTGTGCCGATCCTGGTTCAGAGAACCGAAGCCGGTATCCGGGCCTTTATCAATGAGTGCCCCCATCGGCTGTCGCCTATTCAGACCGAGAGTGCCGGCAAGCGCCCTATGGTCTGCCCTTACCATGCCTGGTCATTTGGTGCCGAGGGCGAGTTGCGTGGCATACCCAATCATGGGCTTTACCAGTTCAGTGCCGCGGAGCGAGAAAAGATCTGCCTGAAGAAACTTCATCTGGAGGAAGTCGGCCAGTTGTTGTTTGTGAATTTTGCGCAGAGTCCCATTGCACTGAATGAGCAATTTACGGATGAGTTCATCGGGCAGTTGCAGGATGTGTCCTCTCATCTGGATTCGCAGATTATCTACAGTTGCCATCAGGTCCGGTATAACTGGAAGTTGAATATGGAGAACGTGAAAGACTATAACCACGTTCCTTTTATTCATCCGCAAACCTTCATGCCGGCCATGAATCAAATGGTCAAGGAGATCCCTGTAGTTGGCGATGACGGAGGATCGGAAGTCATCAGGCTGATTTCTACTGCCGAATCTCCTGAACTTGACTCGCTGAGTTACAGCACCAAGGCTCTGATCAAGCCCTACGAGAACTGGTTTGCGCCGTTGTGCGAAAAATATGGCAGTGAACATGCCTACTACAACTGGTTCATTTATCCCAATGTCAACTTCTGTAGTGTCAAGGGTGATCACTTTCTACTTCAGCAGTACGATCCCGTATCCCCTGGGGTTACCGATTATCACCTGTGGATGATGACCGCCACACGCAAGGATGTCCGCACCGACTTTACTGCGTTGCTGGCAACTTTGATTCGTGGCGAGCGCAAGGTCATAGCCGAGGACACGGTTGTGCTCGAGCGTTTGCAGGATGGGTTCGGTGAGCACTCTCGGCGCTTCATGCACGGCGAGTATGAGGCGCATATCGTTCAACAGCATCTCTGGTATAGAACTCATGTTTTGGGAGAGCGCCCATGACTCGCCATATCGTGCTGGGGGAGGGCTGGGCCTTCGAGCATGCCTGCCAGATGGCCACTGAGCTGGGCTTGCCCCATGTGCAGCACCGCCTGCTTTCGGCTGATCGTTACAACTTTCAGCTGGATGAATTCATCGATCGGTATCCGGCGCAAGACTTCGAAGTGTTTGTGGCGCTGGATGAGCGTGCGGTCAACTATTCGCGATACAAGTTGATTGCTCAGGTTCGGTTGGCGGGGTATCGCCTGTTCAATCTGGTTTCGCCTCGATCCATTGTTGAAGAAAACGCCGTTCTGCAAGGCAATGCCTATGTGGGGGCGGGCTGCAACCTGGCCTCCGGTGCGGTAGTGGGGCTGGGCTCCTGGCTTGATCGCCAGGTAACTCTGGACTGCTCCGTGCAGTTAGGGGCCTGTGTGACCTTGCAGGCGGGTGTGACCCTGGGGCGCGGCGTGGAAATCGGCAGGGGCACCACGCTCTCCGCTGGCAGCTTTGCGCTGGCGGGCACGAAAGTCGGTCGCCATTGCGAGTGGTTGTTGGGCGGGAAGTTGCCGGAAGTCCTTGCTGACAAGTCCTTTTATGATGCCCTGATGCCAGATGGCGCCAGAATCCTGAAAAACTGAATGTTAATTATCTTGCCGATTCGCTCAGGCAATTGGGCGGGCCGTTTCTGGAGTGGGTATGCCGAGTAATTATGCTGGTGTTAAAGGGCTGGAAGTGGCTGGTAACTATGAAAACCTGGTCACCATCTTTCAGCGGGCGGTCTCTGCGTATCAACATGATCCGCGCTTCTGTATTGCGCCTGAGGCCTGTCATGTCTACGACGCAAATGGGCGTGAAACAAAAGTCGTGCTGTTGGGAACGACCCAGTTCTCTCAACTCTTTATCAATGAAGCTGCCGGCAGAGTGCGGATTGTTGCCGTGGTCGACGACTTCAAGGCCGGCAAGATGGAAAGCTTTCATGGCGTTCCGGTGATCAGTTCGGATGCCTTCCTGAAGTTGGCCCGGGATACTGCGCTGATCAGTGTCAATGGCTGTCGGTATGATCACTCCCGGCGTTATTTCAAAAGCCTGGCGCTGCGCAACAACATCCCCATGCTCAACTTTGAGCAGGGCTTGCGGCTGCTTTCCATCAACCCGGCGAGCGACCATCGGATTGATGACTGGGGCAGCTACATTGTTGCTCACGCCCAGGAGTTGATCGCTCTCGGGCGGCGTCTGGACGATGACTATTCACGCTTCACCCTGTTCAGCGTTTTGCTCGGCCATTTGACGTGCGACCCCGAGTGGATACTCAACGCTGCCAAGCCCTACTTGACCCTGTATTTCCGTTCCGGCTTGTGGCTGCCTGATCAGAATGAGCGATTCGCTGACTGTGGCGCCTCGATTGCCGAGTCCGCCAAGGCCTTTCTCGATGCGACCGACGGCCGCTTCCAGAAGATCTGGATGATCGAGCCGGATGAAGTCAATCGGGCCACCATTCAATCCTTCATCAGCGGTTACAACGGTACTCTCGCGCCTGCCCAGTCAGGTGCCATCGAGTTGCTGGGTTGTGCGTTGAGCAACGAAGACGGGCTGATGCCGTTCTTGCATGAGGGCGGGCACGGCGGTCACCTGTTATCTGCCGCTACTGCCCAGGCCATCTGCCGGGATGTCGATGTGCGCCGTCTGGATTCATTGCTTGATGACAGCCCGACGCTGATCAAGATGGACATCGAAGGGGCGGAATTGCAGGCCTTGCAGGGGGCCCGTGAGCACATCAGTCGTGGGCGCCCGAAAATGGCCATTTCGGCTTATCACCGGTCTGGCGATTTGCTGGATATCACCCGTTTTGTCGAAAGTGTGCGTGGCGACTACAAGATCGGCCTGCGCCACCACACCGAAGAGCGCTGGGATACCTGCCTGTACTTCTATTGATCTGCGTGCTGGCGCGCTGCATTGGCGCGCCATTTGATTGGGCCTGTGCCACTCGAGCGAAGGTGGCGGGCTATCGGCATTAACTAGCAAGAAGGTTTATATGAGCGCAAAGCCACTGGTCAGTGTGGTCATTCCTGCTTACAAGGCAACTTACTTTGAAGCGGCGCTGGCCAGTGTCTGTGCGCAGAGCTACGAGCATCTGGAGGTGGTGGTATGCGATGACTCGCGTACCGGAACCATCCGTGAGTGCACGGCTCGTTATCAGGAGTCCTGCTCTTTTCCGATTCGCTATGAGTTCAATGAGTCTCTGCGCGGCGAGCTCTTCAATGCCATTGAGTGCATAAAAGTCGCCAGTGGAAAGTACATCAAGTTCCTCCATGACGACGATGTATTGCACCCTGAATGTGTCGCGCAACTGGTGGCTGCGATGGAGTCAGATCCCTCTGTGGCCATGGCGTCTTCGCGTCGCCGCCTGATCGATTCCGACGGGGTCCCGCAACCGGATGCCCTGGCCACATCCCTGCCTTTCGCTACCGATGTGGTTATCGATGGCAAGGAGCTGACCAGCCTGCTGGCCGACCATAGCCTCAACTTCATCG
Source organism: Pseudomonas sp. GW822-FHT06D10 (assembly GCF_058799535.1). Lineage (NCBI taxonomy): Bacteria > Pseudomonadati > Pseudomonadota > Gammaproteobacteria > Pseudomonadales > Pseudomonadaceae > Pseudomonas > Pseudomonas sp. GW822-FHT06D10. The sequence continues at coordinate 106,697 of NZ_JBXALN010000012.1, forward strand.
GCGAGCCGAGTTGCGTGCTTTGTCGCCGAGAGGATCTGCTGGCGCTGGGGGATGGCCTTATGTCGCTCAATGGTTGCCTGATCTATTGGGTGGGCGACCTGGCGATGTATGTGAAGCTGCTGCAAAAGGGCAACCTGGCGTTGCTGAAGCAGCCGCTGACCGATTTCCGAGTGTCCCTGCAGCAGGGCAGTCAGCAGGGGCGCGACAAGCCGGGTATCGGTAACCAGGGGCACGCTGATTTCAAACGGACATTGCGCGAACTGGGCTGGCATCGAGGGGGGCTGGATAACCATCTGGTTTCGGTGCGTTCCCTGTATGGCGGCGACAGGTTCGAGCCGGTGGATATCCTGGCTGCTCTGCGCCAGAGTTACGCCAAGGGCGTGGCCGACCGGCAGATCAACAGCTGGATCGAGCAGCGGGTGCCAAGCCCGACCCAGTTGCATTTGATGGAGGGCTATCTGCAGTCCGGCGGCGGTGCTCCTTCAATCGGCATCATCGTCCTTGATCTGGCCGCGGATGCCCAGGCGCTGGCGCGCACCCTGCATAGCCTGGCGGCGCAGCCGCAGGGGCTTGTGCAACTGAAAGTGACGGTACTGGGGCATGAGGCGCCTGGCTTGGTTGCCGGCGGCGCCGAGCTGCACTTCACACCGGTTCAGGCGAACTACGCAGAGCAGGTCAATCGTTTGCTGCAAGAAGATGCATGCGAATGGTGTGTGCTGGTCCGCGCCGGTGATGAGTTCACGCCAAGCGGCCTGTTGGTCGCCAGCCTGGAGTTGCTGCCGGATCCCGACTGCCGTGCAGTGTTCTGTGATGGCGTGCTGCGAGAAGCCAATGGCGACACGGGGGTCATGCTGCGCCCGGACTTCAACCTGGATTACCTGCTGAGTTTCCCGGGGGTGCTGGCGCGTCACTGGATCTTCAGGCGTCGGGTGCTGATCGAGGCGGGTGGTTTTGATGGTGCCTACGCGCGGGCCCTGGAGTTCGAGCTGATCCTGCGCCTGATCAATCAAGGTGGCATTGACGGTTTCGGGCATATCCCGGAATTGCTGCTGAGTTGTCCGCCCGTGGCCCTGGATGAAAATGAAGATGAGCGCCGTGCGCTGGTCGAGCACCTGTCGCAGCGTGGCTATGCCAGCGCGCAGGTCGACAGCTCGCTTGCGGGACACTATCTGATCGACTACGGGCACCAGGCCCGCCCCCTGGTATCGATCGTGGTGGTGGTGAGTGACGACCTGGCGGCGGCGCAGCGCTGTATTTTCAGTGTCCTGGAGCACACCCGTTACCCTTTCTACGAGTTGCTGATCGTCGATAACGCCTGTCAGGCCGCAGAGGCAAGGCAGTGGTTGCAGGCTGTCGCGGAGCTGTCGGCTGAGCGTATCCGGGTAGTCAGCCTGCCTTATGCCGTGGATCGTTCCACCGCCAACAACCTGGGGGCGCAGCAGGCTTCTGGTGAATATCTGGTATTCCTGCGTGCGCTGACGGCGATCTTCGACGGTGGCTGGATTGATGCGCTGTTGAATCACGCGCTGCGCCAGGAGGTGGCGGTAGTGGGGGCCAAAGCGCTCTCCAGTGATGGCGAAGTGAGCCATGGCGGATTGATCCTGGGGCTGGCGGCCGGCGGGGCGGCAGCATTTGCCGGGCAGCAGGCCGACGCTGCCGGGTACATGAATGGCTTGCAGGTGGATCGCAATTGCAGTGCGGTCGCCGACATCTGCCTGATGGTACGTAAAGCCCTGTTTGATGGGGTGGGTGGCTGGGATGCCGAGCTGTTCCCTGAGGCGGGAGCGGATATTGACCTGTGCCTGCGCCTGGCGGGCCATGGTTATCTGACCGTGTGGACGCCGCGTGCGCGGGTCATGCACGGTATGCCGCCGGCCGCGTTTGCGCCGCGGGATGAAGATGCCTTGTCCCAGCGCTGGCTTTCGGTGCTGGCGCGGGACCCGGCCTACAACCTGAATTTTTCCCTGGGGCAGCCAAAGGGCTTCCAACTGGCCGAGCCGTCGTTAAGTTGGCGTCCGCTGATCTGGCGCCCGTTGCCAGTGGTGCTGGTGCATCCTTCGGATCGTTATGGCAGTGGTCACTATCGGGCCATTCGACCGATGGAGGAGCAGAGTTCGGCGGGCCTGATCGACGGGGTGCTGTCGATGGCGCTGTTATCGCCGGCCGAACTGGCGCGAGTGGCCCCGGATTCGATGGTTTTCCAGCGCCACATCGGCGAGGAGTCGCTCAGCGCCATGCGTCGTGCGCAAGCCTTCTCGCGCAGTTTCAAGGTCTTTGAGCTGAACGATCACCTGCCAAGCCTGGCTGTTGGGGAGGCTGCCCAGGGCATGACGCCTGGGGATATTTCCTACTATTTGCGCGAAGCCGTGGCCTGCGTCGATCGCCTGGTGGTGTCCACCGAAGCCCTGGCCGACGCTCTGCATGGCCTGCATCCGGATACCCGGGTCATCCACAGTCGTCTGGACCAGCAGGGCTGGGGGGCGTTGCCAAGCAGCCAGCGGTGTGCCGGCGACAAGCCCCGGGTAGGGTGGGCAGGCGCGGACTGGCAGCTGGCCAATCTTCAAGTGATCGGCGAGGTGGTGAAAGCCCTGGCGACGGAAGTCGACTGGGTGTTCATGGGGGCTTGTCCCGAGGAACTGCTGCCCTATGTCAAGGAAGTGCATCGTGGTGTGGAGATCAGCCTGTATCCGGCGGCGCTGGCCGGGCTGAATCTGGATCTGGCAGTAGCGCCCATGCAGCAGAGTCTGCTCAACGAGTGCAAGAGCAACCTGCGTCTCCTGGAGTATGGCGCCTGTGGTTATCCGGTCATCTGCAGTGATCTGGCGTGTTTCCGCGGTGATTTGCCGGTGACTCGGGTTGCCAATCACTTCCAGGACTGGAGGGCGGCGATCCGCATGCATCTGGATGATCCACAGGCCAATGCCCGGGCCGGGGATGCCCTGCGTGAAGTCGTCCGGCGCGACTGGATGCTGGACGCTAGCGCATTGATGGCGTGGCGTGCTGCCTGGCTGCCGGATTAATCACGGCCACTCTGAGGTTTCCGGCATTTTCGGCTCAATGCCGGCGCCATATTTCCTTTCGGTAAAAGTTGGAAGGTTTCTTGCAGTAGCAGCCCCGTGCCGCTTCAGGCGTCAAAAGTTTGCTTTACGGAACGGGGTAAATCGGTGGATCGCTCTCAGTTAATCAACACGGCTCGCAGCAACCTGGCTGACCTCGGTCGAGGCAATCTGGGTGTGCCGGTGCTGCTGTTGGTCATGCTGGCCATGATGATGTTGCCGGTCCCGGCGTTCCTGCTGGACGTGTTCTTCACGTTCAACATCGCTTTGTCGATCGTGGTTCTGCTGGTGTGCGTGTACGCCCTGCGGCCGCTGGACTTTGCCGTGTTCCCCACCATTCTGCTGGTGGCCACGCTGCTGCGCCTGGCGCTCAACGTGGCCTCGACCCGGGTGGTGATGCTCCATGGCCAGGAGGGCCACGCCGCTGCCGGTAAGGTGATCCAGGCCTTCGGTGAGGTGGTGATCGGCGGCAACTACGTGGTCGGTATCGTGGTCTTTGCGATCCTCATGATCATCAACTTCGTGGTGGTGACCAAGGGTGCCGGCCGTATTTCCGAGGTGAGCGCGCGCTTCACCCTGGACGCCATGCCCGGCAAGCAGATGGCCATCGATGCTGACTTGAACGCCGGCCTGATCGACCAGAACCAGGCCAAGCTGCGCCGTCTCGAAGTGGCCCAGGAGGCCGAGTTCTACGGTTCCATGGACGGTGCCAGCAAATTCGTGCGCGGTGACGCCATCGCCGGTTTGCTGATCCTGTTCATCAACCTGATCGGCGGCATGGCCGTCGGTATCTTCCAGCACAACATGAGCTTTGGCGATGCGGGCCGGGTATACGCCTTGCTGACCATCGGTGACGGTTTGGTGGCGCAATTGCCATCACTGTTGCTGTCCACTGCGGCGGCGATCATGGTGACCCGGGCTTCGGGTTCCGAAGACATGGGCAAGCAGATCAACCGCCAGATGTTCGCTTCGCCCAAGGCGCTGGCGGTGGCAGCCGGCCTGATGGCCGTGATGGGGCTGGTGCCGGGCATGCCGCACGTCTCCTTCCTCAGCCTGGCGGCCGTGGCCGGTGGCGCCGCTTACCTGGTCTGGAAAAAACAGAACCAGGTCAAGGTCAAGGCTCTGGAAGAGGTCCAGCGTCAACAGGACCTGCTGCCTTCCCCGGCCCGTGCCCTGGAAACCAAGGAGTTGGGTTGGGACGACGTGACGCCGATCGACATGATCGGCCTGGAAGTCGGTTACCGCCTGATTCCCCTGGTGGATCGCAACCAGGGCGGGCAATTGCTGGCGCGGATCAAGGGGGTGCGCAAGAAGCTCTCCCAGGACCTGGGCTTTCTCATGCCCACGGTGCATATCCGCGACAACCTGGACCTGGCGCCGAGCGCCTACCGCCTGACCCTGATGGGGGTGATCCTGGCCGAAGCGGAGATCTATCCGGATCGCGAGCTGGCGATCAACCCGGGGCAGGTCTATGGCACGCTCAACGGCATCTCCGCTCGGGACCCGGCCTTTGGTCTGGAAGCGGTGTGGATCGAAATCAGCCAACGGCCGCAGGCGCAGTCCCTGGGCTACACCGTGGTGGACGCCAGTACCGTGGTCGCCACCCACTTGAACCAGATTCTGTACAAGCACTCCAGCGAACTGATCGGCCACGAAGAGGTCCAGCAGTTGCTGCAAGTGTTGTCCAAGAGTTCGCCGAAGCTGGCCGAGGAATTGGTGCCGGGCGTGCTGTCGCTGTCGCAGTTGCTCAAGGTCCTGCAAGCGCTGCTGGCCGAGCAGGTGCCGGTACGCGACATCCGCAGCATTGCCGAAGCCATCGCCAACAATGCCGCCAAGAGTCAAGATACTGCCGCTTTGGTTGCCGCGGTACGCGTCGGATTGTCTCGTGCCATCGTCCAAAGCATTGTAGGCACTGAGTCTGAGCTGCCTGTGATCACCTTGGAGCCAAGGTTGGAACAAATTTTGCTCAGCAGTCTGCAGAAGGCAGGACAAGGCCAGGAAGAAGGCGTTCTGCTGGAGCCAAGCATGGCAGAGAAGCTGCAGCGTTCGCTGATCGATGCGGCGCAGCGTCAAGAGATGCAAGGTCAACCGGTGATTCTGTTGGTAGCGGGGCCGGTCCGCGCCATGCTCTCGCGGTTCGGCCGTCTCGCCGTCCCGGGTTTGCATGTGCTGGCGTACCAGGAAATTCCGGACAACAAGCAAGTGACCATCGTTGCGACAGTAGGGCCCAACGGCTGAGGTAGTGGGTTATGCAAGTTAAGCGTTTTTTCGCCGCCGATATGCGTCAGGCCATGAAACTGGTTCGTGATGAGTTGGGCGCTGAAGCCGCCATCATCGGCAACCGGCGGATCGCCGGCGGTGTCGAGCTGACGGCTGCGCTGGATTACAAGTTGTCGGCCTTGTCGCCACGGGTTCCGAACATGGAACTCGAGGACGAGCTGCGCAAGACCCAGTCGCGGATTGTCACCGCCCAGGCCGAACTGAGCCTGCGGGGCGAGGGCGACAGTGCCTCGATCACCAATCGCCAGCTGTTCGCCGGCCTGCCGTTGACCGCGGCCGAGCCCCTGATCGAGCCGACCCTGACCGAGCGTCCGCGCCCGGCGCCGGCTCCTGCAGCGCCACCTGCCGATACGCGGGCGCTGGACTCGATGCGTTTCGAGCTCAACGGTCTGCGCGAACTGCTGGAAGTGCAGCTCGGCTCCCTGGCCTGGAGCCAGTTGCAGGGCAGCCGTCCGGAGCAGGCCAACCTCTGGCGTCGCCTGCAGCGCATCGGCCTGTCGGGCCCGCTGGCCCGCGACCTGCTGGCACTGATTACCGAAATCAACGAACCCCGTCAGGCCTGGCGCATGTTGCTGGCGCACCTGGCGCGAATGATCCAGACCCCGGAAGTCGAGCCTCTGGAAGAGGGCGGTGTGATCGCCATGGTCGGCCCGGCCGGCATGGGCAAGACCACCACCCTGGCCAAGCTGGCGGCGCGCTACGTGCTCAAGTACGGGGCGCAGAACATTGCCCTGGTGAGCATGGACAGCTACCGCATCGGCGCCCAGGAGCAGCTCAAGACCCTGGGGCGCATCCTCAATGTGTCGGTGACCCATGTGGACCCGGGCCAGTCCCTGGCCCAGGCACTGGATCCGCTGCTGCGCAAGCGCGTGGTGCTGATCGATACCGCCGGCCTGCAGGCCAGCGATCCGGCGTTGCGCATGCAACTGGAGAGCCTGGCCGGTCGTGGCATTCGTGCGAAGAACTATCTGGTACTGGCTACCACCAGCCAGAAACAGGTGCTGACCGCCGCCTACCACAGCTACAAACGCTGCGGCCTGGCCGGTTGCATCCTGACTAAACTTGATGAAACAGCCAGTCTTGGCGAAGTGCTGAGCCTGGCCATCAGTCATGAACTGCCGGTTGCCTATCTCACCGATGGTCCGCGGATTCCTGACGATCTGCACCTGCCTCGCCGGCATCAGCTGGTGAGTCGCGCGGTAAGCGTACAGATGCAGGAAGAACCCAGCGAGGAAGCCATGGCCGACATGTTCGCTGACCTTTACCACAGCCCGTCCAAACGGGTTGGCTGAGGTAATCATGAATAGATTGCAGTGTATCTACATCGATGGTCTGCCATGCATTGTTCCAATGGTGAACGCGCAGCCAGTTATGTGGCCCCGTCTAAGTAAGACAAGGTAAAGAAAGAACATGGGCAGCATGCATCCCGTACAGGTGATTGCGGTGACCGGCGGCAAAGGTGGCGTCGGCAAGACTAATGTGTCAGTGAACTTGTCCCTGGCTCTGGCTGAGCTCGGCCGGCGGGTCTTGCTGCTGGATGCCGACCTGGGACTGGCCAATGTCGATGTCCTGCTGGGCCTGACTCCCAAACATACCCTGGCCGACGTCATCGAGGGCCGTTGCGAGCTGCGCGATGTGCTGCTCCAGGGCCCTGGAGGCATCCGCATCGTACCGGCCGCCTCGGGTACCCAGAGCATGGTGCACCTGAGCCCCGCGCAGCACGCTGGCCTGATCCAGGCCTTCAGCGATATCGGCGACAATCTCGATGTGCTGGTGATCGACACCGCTGCGGGTATTGGTGACTCGGTAGTCAGCTTTGTCCGCGCGGCCCAGGAAGTACTGCTGGTGGTGTGCGACGAGCCGACCTCGATCACGGACGCCTACGCGCTGATCAAACTGCTCAACCGCGACTACGGCATGAACCGTTTCCGGGTCCTGGCCAACATGGCTCAGAGCCCTCAGGAAGGTCGCAACCTGTTTGCAAAATTGACCAAGGTCACGGATCGCTTCCTGGACGTGGCCTTACAATACGTCGGCGCAGTTCCCTACGACGAAAGCGTACGCAAGGCCGTGCAAAAGCAGCGTGCGGTCTATGAAGCCTTTCCTCGTTCGAAGTGTGCATTGGCGTTCAAGGCCATCGCGCAAAAAGTCGATACCTGGCCGTTGCCGGCGAACCCACGCGGGCATCTGGAGTTTTTTGTCGAGCGGCTAGTGCATCAAACAGCGGGACCGGTGCTATGACTGCCAGTGGCTACAACCTCTACAAGAAGTCGGCGCGTGACAGCCAGTACGAATTGATCGAGCGCTACGCGCCTCTGGTCAAGCGTATTGCCTATCACCTGCTGGCGCGGTTGCCGGCCAGTGTTCAGGTAGAAGACCTGATTCAGGCCGGGATGATCGGTTTGCTCGAAGTGTCGACCAAATACGACGCGAGCAAGGGGGCGAGTTTCGAAACCTACGCGGGTATCCGTATCCGTGGGGCGATGCTCGACGAGGTTCGTAAAGGCGACTGGGCACCGCGTTCGGTGCACCGTAATACGCGCATGGTCAGTGATGCGATTCGCGCAATTGAAGCTAAAACCGGTCGTGACGCTAAAGATCATGAAGTTGCGGCCGAACTTCAATTGAGTCTCGACGATTATTACGGGATTTTGAACGACACCTTGGGCAGCCGCCTGTTCAGTTTCGACGACCTGTTGCAGGACGGCGAGCATGAAGGGCTGCATGAGGATGGCGCCAGTGCTCATCTCGAGCCGTCACGGGACCTGGAGGATGAACGCTTCCAGGCCGCGTTGGCGGATGCGATTGCCAATTTGCCGGAGCGCGAGCGACTGGTGTTGGCGCTGTACTACGACGAAGAGCTGAACCTCAAGGAAATCGGTGAGGTCCTGGGGGTCAGCGAATCGCGGGTCAGCCAGTTACACAGCCAGTGCGCAGCCCGTTTGCGGGGGCGTTTGGGGGAGTGGCGAGCGCGCTGACAGGCAGTGTGGGGACACTGCGTTCAGGACCGGTGAAGCAAGCGCTGCACCGGTCTTGCAGTATGTGCTCCATGCAGTCGTTGTGTGTTATGCCGGATTGATTGAATGGCGCGTTCAGGTGCTGGATGCGTTTAAGACTGCTTGGAGGTCGAATTGGACAAGAACATGAAAATCCTCATCGTTGATGACTTTTCAACGATGCGGCGGATCATTAAGAACCTGTTGCGTGATCTGGGATTCACCAACACGGTCGAGGCCGACGATGGCACTACCGCCATTCCGGTACTCAACAGCGGGAGCATCGACTTTCTGGTAACGGACTGGAACATGCCGGGCATGACCGGTATCGACCTGCTGCGCCACGTGCGCGCCGATGAAAAACTCAAGCACCTGCCGGTATTGATGGTGACTGCTGAAGCCAAGCGCGAGCAGATCATCGAAGCTGCCCAGGCCGGCGTAAACGGCTATGTCGTCAAACCATTCACGGCTCAGGCGTTGAAAGAGAAGATCGAAAAAATCTTCGAACGCATCGGTTGAGACGCGTAGCCATTCCGCCACGGGGGAGCTATGGAGCATAACGAATCTTCACTGGGCGACTTTGAGTCGACCCTGAAAAAACATGCGCTGGAACTGGTCGAGAGCCTTGAAAAGGGCCGGTTCGGCGAAGCGGTGCAATTGATCCATGAGCTCAATCAGACCCGTGACCGCGGCCTGTACCAGGAAGTGGGCAAGCTCACCCGCGAGCTGCATAGCGCGATCGTCAATTTCCAGATTGACCCGCACATGCCGCAAGCCGAGGAAGTTTCACAGATCACGGATGCCACTGAGCGCCTGTCCTATGTGGTCCGGCTGACGGAAGCCGCAGCCAACCGCACCATGGACCTGGTGGAGAGCAGCACCCCGCTGGTCAACGGCCTGAGCACTGAAGCCCAGGCCTTGAGCGCAGACTGGGGGCGCTTCATGCGGCGCGAGGTCGGCGCTGAAGAGTTTCGCGAGCTGGCGCGCCGGGTCGACAGTTTCCTGACGCGCAGCGAACAGGAAACCCGTACCGTTTCCGGCCACCTCAACGACATTCTGCTGGCGCAGGATTACCAGGACCTGACCGGTCAGGTGATCAAGCGTGTGACCCAGTTGGTCACGGAAGTCGAAAGCAATCTGCTCAAACTCGTCTTGATGGCCAGCCAGGTCGATCGTTTCGCCGGTATCGAACATGACCGTGAATCGATCCTCGCTGAAAAAGATCCGCAAAAACATCTCGCCAAGGGTGAAGGTCCGCAGATTCATGCCGATAAACGGGAAGACGTTATGTCCGGTCAGGACGATGTAGACGATTTGCTTTCCAGCCTTGGATTCTAGGAGCACCCATTAATGAGCTTCGGCGCCGATGAAGAGATCCTTCAGGATTTCCTGGTTGAGGCCGGCGAGATTCTAGAGCAACTGTCCGAACAACTGGTCGAGCTGGAAAGCCGGCCGGATGATGCGGATTTGCTCAATGCAATTTTTCGCGGTTTTCACACTGTTAAAGGGGGCGCCGGCTTCCTCCAGCTCAATGAGCTGGTGGAGTGCTGCCACATCGCCGAGAACGTCTTCGACATCCTGCGCAAGGGTGAGCGGCGAGTCGACTCGGAACTGATGGACGTGGTGCTTGAAGCTCTGGACGCGGTGAACGGCATGTTCAGCCAGGTCCGTGAGCGCACCGAAATCACCGCTGCCACACCGGAGTTGCTGGCGGCCCTGGCGCGCCTGGCCGAACCTGCCGGTGCCGAGCCTGCAGCACCTGCTGTGGAAGAGGTGGTTGAGCCGGTTGCCGAGCCTGTGGCTGAAGAAAGCCCGGCAGGGGACATCACCGATAACGAATTCGAGCTGTTGCTCGACTCGCTGAATGCCGCCAAGGCCGAAGCCGAAGCAGCGCCTGCCGCCGCACCTGCGGCCCAGGGCGAGCCGGCCAGCGATGAAATCACCGACGCCGAGTTCGAATCCCTGCTCGATCAGTTGCACGGCAAGGGCCAGTTCGCCCCGGATGCCGTGGCACCGGCCGCGGCCAGTGCCACCAGTGGTGCGGCTGGCGCAGGTGATGAGATCACCGACGATGAATTCGAAGCATTGCTGGACCAGTTGCATGGCAAGGGCAACTTCGCCGTGGAGGCCCTGGATTCGGCCGTGGCGGCGGCGCCTGCCGCTCCTGCCGCAGCCGCACCAAGCGCAGCCGCAGCCGGCAGCGACCTGATCACCGATCACGAATTCGAATCCCTGCTGGATGAGTTGCACGGCAAGGGCAAATTCTCCGAAACCCCGGGTGCGGCCAAGCCAGCCGCGGCTACTGCGGCTCCGGCTGCGGCGGCCACCGCTGCCGTCGTCAAGCCGGCGGCGAAGAAGCCCGAGCCCAAGGCCGAGGCGCCGAAAGCTGCCGCTGCTCCTGCTGCGGCCCCGGCCCCGGCTCGCGCCGCCGCTGCGGCCCCGCCGGCGGAAAAGCCTGCCAGCGAAGCGGAAACCACGGTGCGTGTCGATACCGCGCGCCTGGACGAAATCATGAACATGGTGGGCGAGCTGGTGCTGGTGCGTAACCGCCTGGTGCGCCTGGGCCTCAACAGCGGCGACGAAGCCATGTCCAAGGCCGTGTCGAACCTCGACGTGGTGACTGCCGACCTGCAGACCGCGGTGATGAAGACCCGCATGCAGCCGATCAAGAAGGTCTTCGGGCGCTTCCCGCGCCTGGTTCGCGATCTGGCCCGACAGCTCAAGAAAGAGATCAACCTGGAACTGGTGGGGGAAGAAACCGACCTCGACAAGAACCTGGTAGAGGCCCTGGCCGACCCGCTGGTGCACTTGGTGCGCAACGCGGTGGACCACGGCATCGAATCGCCGGAAGAGCGCGAAGCCTCGGGCAAGTCCCGTGGCGGCAAGGTGGTACTGGCGGCGGAACAGGAAGGCGACCACATCCTGCTGTCGATCTCCGATGACGGCAAGGGCATGGACCCGAACGTGTTGCGCGCCATCGCCGTCAAGCGCGGCGTGATGGACAAGGATGCCGCCGACCGCCTGAGCGATACCGAGTGCTACAACCTGATCTTTGCCCCGGGCTTCTCCACCAAGACCGAGATTTCCGATGTGTCCGGTCGCGGTGTGGGCATGGACGTGGTGAAGACCAAGATTTCCCAGCTCAATGGTTCGATCAACATCTATTCGACCAAGGGCCAGGGCTCGAAGATCGTCATCAAGGTGCCATTGACCCTGGCGATCATGCCGACCCTGATGGTCATGCTCGGCAACCAGGCATTCGCTTTCCCGCTGGTCAACGTCAACGAGATCTTCCACCTCGACCTGTCGCGCACCAACGTGGTGGACGGCCAGGAAGTGGTGATCGTGCGCGACAAGGCGTTGCCCCTGTTCTACCTCAAACGCTGGCTGGTCAGTTCCGCCGCTCATGAAGAGCAGCGCGAGGGCCACGTAGTGATCCTTTCGGTGGGTACCCAGCGGATCGGCTTTGTCGTCGACCAACTGGTAGGCCAGGAAGAAGTGGTCATCAAGCCCTTGGGCAAAATGCTTCAGGGAACCCCGGGCATGTCCGGCGCCACCATTACCGGTGACGGCCGCATTGCTCTGATCCTCGATGTTCCGAGCATGCTCAAGCGTTACGCCGCACGGCGTATTTGATTCGGCGGGGAGGGGCGGTTGGCCTCGCCCCACCTAACGGAGTGTTTATGGCAGTCAAAGTCCTGGTGGTGGACGATTCGGGTTTTTTCCGCCGCCGCGTCTCGGAAATTCTTTCAGCGGATTCGAATATCCAGGTCGTCGGCACGGCGACCAATGGTAAAGAGGCGATCGATCAGGCCCTGGCGCTCAAGCCGGACGTGATCACCATGGACTACGAGATGCCGATGATGGATGGCATCACCGCAGTGCGGCACATCATGCAGCGCTGCCCGACGCCGGTCCTGATGTTCTCCTCCCTGACCCACGAAGGAGCCCGAGTGACCCTCGATGCGCTGGATGCCGGGGCGGTGGACTTTCTGCCGAAGAACTTCGAGGACATCTCGCGCAATCCCGAGAAGGTCAAGCAGTTGCTGTGCGAGAAGGTCCACAGTATCTCGCGCAGCAATCGGCGCTTCAGCAGCTACAGTGCTCCGGCGCCGCAGCCGGCGAGTGCGCCGGCACCTGCTCCTTCGAGCTTCGCCAGTTCGCGCTCGCCAGCTCCCGCACCGGCTCCGGCCCGCGCAGCGGCGCCGGCGGCCAGTGCGAATTCGCCGGCACCCAAGCGCAAGGCCTACAAGCTGGTGGCCATTGGTACGTCCACAGGCGGCCCGGTGGCGCTGCAGCGGGTCCTGACCCAGCTGCCGGCCAACTTCCCGGCCCCCATCGTCTTGATCCAGCATATGCCGGCGGCCTTCACCAAAGCCTTTGCCGAGCGTCTGGACAAGCTCTGCCGCATCAGTGTCAAGGAAGCCGAGGATGGCGACATCCTGCGTCCGGGCCTGGCGCTGCTGGCGCCTGGCGGCAAGCAGATGATGGTCGACGGTCGTGGTGCGGTGAAGATTCTCCCGGGCGATGAGCGCTTGAACTACAAGCCGTGCGTGGATATCACCTTCGGCTCTGCGGCCAAGTCCTACAGCGACAAAGTTCTGGCGGTGGTGCTCACCGGCATGGGCGCCGACGGTCGCGAAGGCGCGCGTCTGCTCAAGCAGGGCGGCAGTGCGGTATGGGCCCAGGACGAGGCCAGCTGTGTGATCTATGGCATGCCCATGGCCATCGTCAAGGCCAACCTGGCGGATGCGGTGTACAGCCTGGACGACATCGGCCGGCACCTGGTCGAGGCCTGTCTCTGATGGATGTGCTCAGCCTTATCGGGATCATCATGGCGTTTGTCGCCATCATCGGTGGCAACTACCTGGAGGGGGGGCACCTGTCGGCCCTGGCCAATGGTCCGGCGGCACTGATCGTGCTCGGCGGGACCATCGGTGCGGCACTGCTGCAGTCGCCGCTGAGCGCCTTCAAACGGGCCATGCAGATCCTTGCCTGGATCCTGTTCCCGCCCCGGGTCGATCTGCCGGGCGGCATCGACCGGGTGGTCAACTGGAGCCTCACCGCGCGCAAGGAGGGCCTGCTGGGCCTGGAAGGCGTGGCGGATGCCGAGCCTGACAGTTATGCGCGCAAGGGCTTGCAGTTGCTGGTGGACGGTGCCGAACCCGAAGCCATCCGCAGCATTCTCGAAGTGGATTTCTATACCCAGGAAAGTCGTGATATCGAGGCCGCCAAGGTGTTCGAGAGCATGGGCGGCTATGCGCCGACCATCGGCATCATCGGCGCGGTAATGGGCCTGATCCACGTGATGGGCAACCTGGCCGATCCATCCCAGCTGGGTAGCGGCATCGCCGTGGCCTTCGTCGCCACTATCTATGGGGTGGCCAGTGCCAACCTGGTGCTGCTGCCGATCGCCGCCAAGCTGAAATCCGTTGCCTTGCGCCAGTCGCGTTACCGGGAAATGCTCCTCGAAGGCATCCTGTCGATCGCCGAAGGCGAAAACCCCCGCTCCATCGAGCTGAAGCTGCAAGGCTTCATGGACTGATTATGGCCCGTCGTCGCCAGCATGAAGAACACGTCAACCATGAGCGCTGGTTGGTTTCCTACGCCGACTTCATTACCTTGCTGTTCGCGTTTTTTGTGGTCATGTACTCGATTTCCTCGATCAACGAGGGCAAGTACAAGGTCATTTCCGAAGCCTTGATCGGGGTCTTCACCGACTCCGATCGTAGCCTCAAGCCGATTCCCATCGGCGACGAGCGTCCCAAGACCGTGACCCCGGCCAAGCCCCTGGTCAAGGACAGCGACCAGACCGACGCTGGCATCGCCGGGGCCAGCGACCCGCTGAAAAGCATCGCCGATGACATCAGCGCAGCCTTTGGCGACCTGATCAGCTCCAACCAGATGACCGTGCGCGGCAATGAACTGTGGGTGGAGATCGAACTCAACTCCAGCCTGCTGTTCGGCAGTGGCGATGCCATGCCCAGCGACCAGGCGTTCACCATCATCGACAAGGTGGCGAAGATCCTCAAACCCTTCGACAACCCGATCCATGTCGAGGGCTTCACCGACAACCTGCCGATCCAGACCGCGCAGTACCCGACCAACTGGGAACTGTCCTCGGCCCGTTCTGCGAGCATCGTGCGCATGCTGGCGATGCAGGGGGTGAACCCGGCGCGCATGGCCTCGGTGGGCTACGGTGAGTTCCAGCCAGTGGCCAACAACGCCACCGCCGAAGGCCGGGCGCGCAATCGCCGGGTGGTGCTGGTGGTGTCGCGCAACCTGGATGTGCGCCGCAGCCTGACCGGTACCGGCACCGCCCATGCAACACCGGATGCGGCACTCAAGCGTGCTGGCACACAAACTGCACCAACCCCGGTCAAAACGCCGGTACAGGGAAGCGCCGTCAATTCTCCGTCACCTGCTTTATAACTTAGCGCTATGTCTCGCCCCGCTGTGGCCGGGCGGGAGGAACCAACCGAATGAGAGTCTGGGCAGTTGCCAATCAAAAGGGTGGTGTCGGTAAAACCACCAGTTCCATCGCTTTAGCCGGCTTGCTGGCCGAGGCGGGCAAGCGTGTGGTCGTGGTCGATCTCGACCCCCACGGCTCCATGACCAGCTACTTCGGCTATGACCCGGACAGCCTGGAGCACAGCAGCTACGACCTGTTCCTGCACAAGGGCAATGTGCCCCAGGACCTGCCGGGCCAGTTGTTGCTGGGCACCAGCCACGAGCGTATTTCGCTGTTGCCGTCCAGCACCGCGCTGGCCACCCTGGAGCGCCAGTCGCCAGGGCAGAGCGGCCTGGGCCTGGTGATCGCCAAGAGCCTGGCGCAGCTGTGGCAGGATTTCGACTATGCGGTGATCGACAGCCCCCCGTTGCTCGGGGTGCTGATGGTCAACGCACTGGCGGCCAGCCAGCAGTTGGTGATCCCGGTGCAGACCGAGCACCTGGCGGTCAAGGGCCTGGAGCGCATGGTCAATACCCTGGCCATGGTCAATCGCTCGCGCAAGCAACCCTTGCCGTTCACTATCGTGCCGACCCTGTTCGACCGCCGTACCCAGGCCTCCCTGGGCACCCTGCGGGTACTGCGGGACAAGTTCCCCGAGGAGATCTGGCAAGGCTACATTCCGGTGGATACCCGCCTGCGCGACGCCAGCCGGGCCGGGGTCACCCCTTCGCAATTCGATGGCAAGAGCCGCGGCGTACTGGCCTACAAGGCCTTGCTCAAGCACTTGCTGGCCCAGCAGCTCGTGGCGCAGGTGGCTTGACGTGAAGCGTTATTCAAGTCGCCACGCCGCCCGGCCGATAACCCCTACAGGTCACTGTATCGGGGTTTTAGCGTGGGCATCCTCATGAACCGTCCTCTGGATGTAAAGAGCCGGCCGCAGTTGGCGCTGCAGTCGTACCTGGACGCTTTGCTGCAGGACGCCACCGACGAGGAGTTGCTGCCAGAGCCGCCGATCCCGGTGCCCGCCCCGGTAGTGGTCGAAGCCTCCAGTGAAGTGCTGGATGAATTCCAGGCCGCGGTACTGGAGGAGCAGGCCCGTGACGCCGAGCTCCAGCAGCACTCGGCGCCTGCGGTTGCCGCGCCAGAGCCCGTTGCCACCCCGGTGCTGGAAGCGCCGGAGCCCATGCCAAGCACCCTCTCGCCCGTGGTGCCGATGCTCCAGGCCCTGGTGCCGCCCGTGGTGGAAGTGCACTTGCCGCCGAGCAATACGCCGCCTCCGGTCACCGGCAGCGATCGTCCCGCCTGGGCGGCAGAGCCGTTCGAGTGCCTGTTGTTCGATGTCGCGGGCCTGACCCTGGCGGTGCCCCTGGTATGCCTGGGCTCGATCTATTCCCTGGCCGGGCAGGAGCTGACGCCGCTGTTCGGCCAGCCGGAATGGTTCCTCGGTATCCTGCCGAGCCAGGCTGGCAACCTGAAGGTGCTGGATACCGCACGCTGGGTCATGCCGGATCGCTACCGCGACGATTTCCGCCAGGGCCTGCAGTACGTGATCTCGGTCCAAGGCTATGAGTGGGGGCTGGCGGTGCACCAGGTCAGCCGCTCGCTGCGCCTGGACCCCAATGAAATCAAGTGGCGCAGTCACCGTGGCCAACGCCCGTGGCTGGCCGGCACGGTGATTGAACATATGTGCGCCTTGCTCGATGTTGCCGAACTGGCGGAATTGATCGCCACCGGTGGCGCCAAGCAGATGGCGATCAGTCAAGCGGCCCACAAGCCGAAGTAAACCAACAACAGGCCACGTCCGTCGGGCGTGGCCACACAGAACACACGCCGTTTTCAACGGTTATTTGAGGGGTCAGGGTATGAATAAGTCGTCGTCTGCACAGGGTTCCGAAGATCCGATCCTGCAATGGGTCACCTTCAAGCTGGATAACGAGTCCTACGGCATCAACGTGATGCGGGTCCAGGAAGTGCTGCGCTACACCGAGATCGCTCCGGTGCCGGGCGCACCCAGCTACGTGCTGGGGATCATCAACCTGCGCGGCAACGTGGTGACCGTGATCGATACCCGCCAGCGCTTCGGCCTGGTGCCGACCGAAGTCAACGACAACACCCGGATCGTCATCATCGAGGCCGACAAGCAAGTGGTCGGGATCATGGTGGACAGCGTCGCCGAAGTGGTTTACCTGCGCCAGTCGGAAGTCGAGACCGCGCCGAACGTCGGCAACGAAGAGTCGGCCAAGTTCATCCAGGGCGTGTGCAACAAGAACGGCGAACTGCTGATTCTGGTTGAGCTGGATAAGATGATGAGCGAAGAGGAATGGTCGGAACTGGAGAGTATCTGATTGATCCTCGAGGTAGCGGTAATTGTCCTGGCGATCCTCTGGGTCGCCACTCTGGCTCTGTTCCTGTCCTACACCCGCAACCAGCGGCAGATTGCTGCCCAGCAGGCTGAGGGTGACGCCGTGCGCGACCAGCGGATCAAGGAGCTGGCCAAGCGCGTCGACCATTACCAGAGCGGTACGGTGCGCATGGGCGAGGACCTGCACGAGTTGCGCGCTGTGGTAGCGCCTTTGCCGGACAAGCTGGCCCAGCTGGAGCAGCGTGACCCTTCCAGCCTGTCGTTCGCCCAGGCCGCGCGCCTGGTGGGCATGGGCGCCAGCGTCGACGAGCTGACCCAGTCCTGCGGCCTCACCCAGGCCGAAGCGGAGCTGGTCAGCAAGCTGCACAAAGGCTGATGTAGCCGCGAACGCCCGCCGCAAAAGGCCCCTGGGGCCTTTATGCGGACGGGTTGTATCAGTAATCGTCGCCGCGTTCGGTGACGTCCTTCTCCAGTTCCGCCCGTTGCGGATCATGCCCCGCCGGGAACTTGCCCTTGAGGTTCCAGGCGAAGGCGATGATCTCGGCGATGGTCCGGTACAGCTCCGGCGGAATGCTCTCGCCCAGTTCCAGTCGCGCCAGCAGCTTCACCAGCTCGGCGTTCTCGTAGATCGGGACTTCATAGTCCCGGGCAATCTTCAGGATGGCTTCGGCCAGTTCGTCATCGCCCTTGGCGGTGAGGGTCGGAGCTTGCTGGCCATCGTATTTGAGGGCGATGGCCTGGCGTGGTGGCGGAGAGTGCTTCATGCGGTTTCGTCCACCCAGCGTTGTTCCAATCGGGTTTGCGGGCCCTGGGGCGGAGTGCCGAGGTGGCAATCCAGGTCGCCGACATTCAGTCCCGAGGCCAGCAGGCGTTCGCGCAGGTTGCCCAGGTGGCTTTCAATCAGGCTCGCCGTGTAGGGGCGCTCGGCCCAGAGCTGGCTGGACAGCCGGCCCTGGATCAGCTGTGCCTGGACTTGCAGCGGGCCCAGAGGCTCCAGGTCGAAGGCCAGGTCGACCCGCCACAGGGCCTGCTTGGGCTCACGTTCCTCGCGTTTGTGTTCCGGCTCCGGTTCCGGCGCCTCTTCGCGCTGCAGCTTGACCTGCAAGGGCACGATGTCCTGCAGGTTGCGCATGGGGATTTCCAACTGCCAGGTGCTCAACAGCCGGCCATCGTCGGTTAGGCCGCTTTGCTCCAGGCTCGACAGTTGATGGCTCTGCAAGCGCGATACGGCCGCGGCGGCCAGGCGCAGCAGTTGTTCCAGGTCACCTTCGCCTTCCAGGCTCTGCAGCAACCGTTCCGGCAATGGAAAGCCGGTGGGCGAAGCCTTGGCGCTGACCTGGCCGAGGGTACCCAGGGCGCTGCGCACGAAGCTGGGCAGCGACTGGGCCAGGGTGTTGGCGGCCAGGATGGCGTTGAAGCTGGTGGAGGCGGGCAGGCCTGGGGTCAGCTGGGCGATCAGGCGCAACAGGTCGGCCTTCATGTCCGGCACCTGCCCTGGGTTGGCTCCGGCCAGCAACCGGGCTTCCAGGAACAGGCCGCTGCCCAGCAAGGCCTGGGCCACGCCGCGCGGGTTGCTCAGTTGCTGCACGTCGGGCAGGCCGGCCAGCAGGCGCTCGACGGCGGCGCGCAGGTCGGTGGAGGTGGTCGAGGGGGCACTGTCGGCGGGCAGGTTCTGCAGGGCGTTGATCAAGCCGCTGAGGGAGCCCTGGCGGCTTTGCTGGCTGGCCAGTTGGGCGGCGATGGCCAATTGCTCCTGACGGCTGCTCAGGGGGACGAAACTCAGGGTCTGGGCATCCGAGACCAGGGCGCTGAGCAGGCTGCCGATGCGCAGCGGCTGCGGGCTTTCGATGCTCAGGGTGGCGCCGCTCTGTGCGGTGTTGAGCAGGCTCACCAGGGAGCGATAGATCGCCGGCTGGCTGGTGCCCTGGGGCAACATCTGGCTGGTCAGCACCTTGGCCTGGATCAGGGTGCCGGGGGGCAGTTGGCTGGTGTCCAGGCGGGTCAGGGCGGCGACACTGGAGGCGATGGCCTGTTGCACGGTGATCGCCAGGTTGCCCGCCGAGGGCTGGGTGACCGCCAGGCTGGTGCCCTGGGGCAGGGGTTGATTGCTGGTGGCCTGCAAAGTGGTTTGCCGGCCGTTGTCCAGGGTCACTTTGAGCAGCAACTGGAACGTCTGGTCGGTCTGCTTGAGCGACAGTACTTCGGCCTTGGCGCTCTGGCCGGCGGCAATCAGGCCTTCCAGGGGCGGCACCAGCTTCAGCAGTTCCCCGCTGATCGCCTGGGGGCGCGAGGCGCCGGGCGCGGGCACCTGGGGCGCAGGCAGGATGTTCATTTCGCCTGTCATTCGGACACAACCTGTGGAAATTAGCCCTCATAAGCGTAGGGCTTCGCATGTATAATGCCGCCCGTCTTTGGGGGAGTGGTGAAAACATTGCAATTGTTTGACGCAGCTCTCTAGAACAGGCCGCCAATGCATTTATCCTGCATCTCTTTAACGGCCGCTCCGTTGCCGACTTGAACCTGTAAAGGCCCGCTATCCCTTGACCAGCCCTCTTCTCGAAGCCGTAGCACTCGCCTGTGAGCGCGATTGGCGGATGCTATTTGAACACCTCGAGTTGCGTCTGACGGGCGGCGACATGGTGCAGATCAGCGGCCCCAACGGCAGCGGCAAGACCAGCCTGCTGCGCCTGCTGGCCGGGTTGATGCAGCCCACCAGCGGCCAGGTGCTGCTCAATGGCCAGCCATTGCACGCCCAGCGCGCGGAACTGGCCCGCAACCTGTTGTGGATCGGCCATGCCGCCGGCATCAAGGAGCTGTTGAGCCCCGAGGAGAACCTCAGCTGGCTCTGTGCCCTGCACCAGCCTGCCCGGCGCGAGGCGATCTGGCAGGCCCTGGCGGCGGTCGGCCTGCGCGGTTTCGAGGATGTGCCTTGCCATACCCTTTCCGCCGGCCAGCAGCGCCGCGTGGCCTTGGCGCGCCTGTACCTGGACAGCCCGCCGTTGTGGATACTCGACGAACCCTTCACCGCCCTCGACAAGCAGGGCGTGGCCCAGCTCGAAGAACACCTGGCGGGCCATTGCGAGCGTGGCGGCATGGTGGTCCTGACCACCCACCACAGCCTGGCCCGCATGCCTTCCGGCTACCGTGACATTGACCTGGGACGGTGGGCCGCATGAGTGTGTTTGCCCTGTTGGTGGCCCGTGAAGCGCGCCTGTTGTGCCGGCGCCCGGCGGAACTGGCCAACCCCTTGGTATTTTTCGCAATCGTTGTCGCACTGTTCCCCCTGGCCGTGGGACCTGAGACACAATTGTTGCAAACCTTGTCTCCGGGGCTGGTCTGGGTAGCGGCCCTATTGTCCGTCCTGCTCTCGCTGGACGGGCTTTTTCGCAGTGATTTCGAGGATGGATCCCTGGAGCAGTGGGTCCTTTCGCCGCACCCCCTGGCTCTTCTGGTTCTGGCCAAGGTACTGGCACACTGGGTGTTTTCCGGGTTGGCACTGGTCTTGCTCGCGCCCTTGCTGGCGGTGATGCTGGGGCTGCCTGCCGCCTGTCTGCCGGTGCTACTGATGTCCCTGCTGCTTGGGACCCCGGTGCTCAGCCTGCTGGGCGCGGTAGGCGCGGCATTGACGGTAGGGCTCAAGCGTGGCGGCCTGCTGCTGGCGCTGCTGATCCTGCCGTTGTACATCCCGGTACTGATTCTCGGCAGTGGCGCCCTGCAGGCGGCATTGCAGGGCATGCCGGCAACCGGTTACCTGCTGTGGCTTGGGAGCCTGACCGCCCTGGCAGTAACCTTGACACCCTTTGCAATAGCGGCTGGCCTGAAGATCAGCGTCGGCGAATAATAATGAGGTCTGATCATTTTTTGATCACTTCTTTCTGAGAAAAGACCCAGGCTTTTCGACCACGAAAAGCACCCGTGATGGAAATAGTGAATGAACTGGACTTGGTTTCATAAGCTCGGCTCGCCTAAATGGTTTTACGGCATCAGTGGCAAGCTGCTGCCCTGGCTGAGTGTTGCCGCCGTGTTGCTGATCGGCATCGGCGTGGTCTGGGGCCTGGCCTTTGCGCCACCGGATTACCAGCAAGGCAACAGTTTCCGCATCATCTACATCCATGTGCCGATGGCGATGCTAGCCCAGTCCTGCTACGTCATGCTGGCCGTGTGCGGTGTGGTCGGGCTGGTGTGGAAAATGAAACTGGCCGATGTCGCCCTGCAATGCGCGGCGCCCATCGGGCACTCGATCACTTTCCTGGCCCTGGTGACCGGGGCTATCTGGGGCAAGCCGACCTGGGGTTCCTGGTGGGTCTGGGATGCCCGACTAACGTCGATGCTGATCCTGCTGTTTCTGTACGCAGGTCTGATTGCACTCAATGCCGCCATCAGCAATCGTGACAGCGCCGCCAAGGCCTGTGCGGTGCTGGCGATTGTCGGCGTGGTGAATATCCCGATCATCAAATACTCGGTGGAATGGTGGAACACCCTCCACCAGGGCGCGACCTTCACCCTGACCGAAAAGCCTGCCATGCCGGTGGAAATGTGGCTGCCGCTGCTGCTGACCTCGTTGGGTTTCTACTGTTTGTTTGGTGTGCTGCTGTTGCTGCGCATGCGCCTTGAGGTGCTCAAGCGTGAAGCCCGGACCAGTTGGGTCAAGGCCGAAGTCCAACGCAGCCTGGAGGCCGCCCGATGAGTTTTGCATCCTTCAGCGATTTTCTCGCCATGGGCCATCACGGCCTCTACGTCTGGTCGGCCTATGGCATTTGCCTGGTGGTCCTGGCTCGTGAGCTGGTGGCGCCGATCCTGGCGCGCAAGCGCTATCTGCAACAAGAGGCGCGTCGTCTGCGCCGGGAGAACGGTAAGTGAATCCGCTGCGTAAAAAGCGTCTTTTGATCATCCTGGCGATTCTGGTCGGTGTCGGCATTGCCGTTGGCCTGGCCCTCAGCGCGCTGAAGGAAAACATCAACCTGTTCTACACCCCGACCCAGATCGCCAATGGCGAAGCACCGCTGGACACGCGGATCCGCGCCGGCGGCATGGTCCAGGCCGGTTCCCTGCAGCGTTCCGCCGACTCCCTGGACGTGAAATTCGTGGTCACCGACTTCAACAAGTCGGTGACCATCACCTACCGCGGCATCCTTCCGGACCTGTTCCGCGAAGGGCAGGGCATCGTTGCCCTGGGCAAGCTCAACGCCGATGGCGTGGTGGTGGCCGATGAAGTGCTGGCCAAGCACGACGAGAAGTACATGCCGCCGGAAGTCACCAAGGCCCTGAAAGACAGCGGCCAGTCGGCACCGACACCAGCGAAAGAGGGTTAAGCCATGAGTTCCGCACTGTTCGTTCCCGAACTCGGTCACCTGGCGATGATCCTCGCCCTGTGCTTCGCCCTGGTCCAGGCCGTGGTGCCGCTGCTGGGGGCCTGGCGCGGTGATCGCCTGTGGATGAGCCTGGCCCAGCCGGCTGCCTGGGGCCAGTTCGCCTTCCTGGCGTTCGCCTTCGGCTGCCTGACCTACGCTTTCATGAGCGACGATTTCTCGGTGGCCTATGTCGCCAGCAACTCCAACAGCGCCTTGCCCTGGTACTACAAGTTCAGCGCCGTGTGGGGGGCTCACGAAGGCTCGCTGCTGCTCTGGGCACTGATCCTCGGTGGCTGGACCTTCGCCGTGTCGGTGTTCTCGCGCCAGTTGCCCCAGGTGATGCTGGCCCGGGTGCTGGCGGTGATGGGCATGATCAGCACCGGCTTCCTGCTGTTCCTGATCATGACCTCCAACCCGTTTTCGCGGATCCTGCCCCAGGTGCCGGCCGATGGTCGCGACCTCAACCCGCTGTTGCAGGACATTGGCCTGATCGTTCACCCGCCGATGCTCTACATGGGCTATGTGGGTTTTTCGGTGGCCTTCGCCTTCGCCATCGCCGCCTTGCTCGGCGGTCGCCTGGACGCCGCCTGGGCTCGCTGGTCGCGGCCCTGGACCATCGTGGCCTGGGCCTTCCTCGGCATCGGCATCACCCTGGGCTCCTGGTGGGCCTACTACGAACTGGGCTGGGGTGGCTGGTGGTTCTGGGACCCGGTGGAAAACGCCTCGTTCATGCCCTGGCTGGTGGGCACGGCGCTGATCCACTCCCTGGCGGTCACCGAAAAGCGCGGGGTGTTCAAGAGCTGGACCGTGCTGCTGGCGATTGCCGCCTTCTCCCTGAGCCTGCTGGGGACTTTCCTGGTGCGTTCCGGCGTCCTGACTTCGGTGCATGCCTTCGCCTCTGACCCTGAGCGCGGCGTGTTCATCCTGATTTTCCTGCTGTTCGTGGTGGGTGGTTCGCTGACCCTGTTCGCCCTGCGCGCGCCGGTGGTCAAGAGCCAGGTGGGCTTCAACCTCTGGTCGCGGGAAACCCTGCTGCTGGGCAACAACCTGGTGCTGGTGGTGGCGGCCTCGATGATTCTCCTCGGCACCCTGTACCCGCTGGTGCTGGACGCCCTGACCGGCGCCAAGCTGTCGGTGGGCCCGCCGTACTTCAACGCGCTGTTCATTCCGCTGATGGCCCTGCTGATGGTGGTGATGGCGGTGGGCGTGCTGGTGCGCTGGAAAGATACCCCGGTGAAATGGCTGGTGGGCATGCTCGGCCCGGTACTGCTGGGCAGCGTGGCCCTGGCCGTGGTTGCGGGCATCGCCTATGGCGACTTCAACTGGGCCGTGCTGGCAACCTTCCTGCTGGCGGCCTGGGTGCTGCTGGCCGGGGCTCGCGACATCCTCGACAAGACCCGGCACAAGGGCCTGATCAAGGGCCTGCCGAGCCTGACCCGCAGCTACTGGGGCATGCAGCTGGCGCACCTGGGCATCGCGGTCTGCGCCCTGGGCGTGGTGCTGTCGAGCCAGAACAGCGCCGAGCGCGATCTGCGCCTGGCGCCGGGCGAATCCATGGAACTGGCCGGCTATCACTTCATCTTCGAGGGCGCCAAGCACTTCGAAGGGCCGAACTTCACTTCCGACAAGGGCACCGTCCGCGTGGTGCGCAACGGCAAGGAAGTGGCGGTGCTGCATCCGGAGAAGCGCCTGTATACCGTGCAGAGTTCGATGATGACCGAGGCCGGGATCGATGCCGGCTTCACCCGCGACCTGTATGTGGCCCTTGGCGAGCCCCTGGGCGATGGCGCCTGGGCGGTGCGGGTACACGTCAAGCCGTTCGTGCGCTGGATCTGGTTCGGCGGCCTGCTCACCGGTTTCGGTGGCTTGCTGGCGGCCCTGGACCGGCGCTACCGGGTCAAGGTTAAAAGCCGCGTGCGCGAAGCGCTGGGCATGACAGGAGCTACGGCATGAGACGCTGGATGATGATGCTGCCCCTGGCGGTGTTCCTGGTGGTGGCGGTGTTCCTCTATCGGGGGTTGTACCTGGACCCGGCCGAACTGCCGTCGGCGATGATCGGCAAGCCGTTCCCGGAGTTCTCCCTGCCGTCGGTGCAGGGCGACAAGACCCTGACCCGCGCCGACCTGCTGGGCAAGCCGGCGCTGGTCAACGTCTGGGGCACCTGGTGCATTTCCTGCCGGGTCGAGCACCCGGTACTGAACAAGCTGGCCGAGAAGGGCGTGGTGATCTACGGCATCAACTACAAGGACGTCAACGCCGATGCCCTGAAGTGGCTGGCCGAATTCCACAATCCCTACCTGCTGGACGTGCGTGACGAGGAGGGCTCCCTGGGGCTGAACCTGGGCGTCTACGGCGCTCCGGAAACCTTTTTCATCGACGCCAAGGGCATCATCCGCGACAAGTACGTCGGGGTGATCGACGAAGTGGTGTGGCGCGAGCAACTGGCCGCCAAGTACCAGGCCCTGGTCGACGAGGCCAAGCCATGAAGCGCTGGTTAGCCGCCGCCATCCTGGGCCTGGGCATCGCCGGCATGGCCCATGCCGCCATCGACACCTACCAGTTCGCCAACGACACCGATCGCGAACGGTTCCACGAGCTGACCAAGGAACTGCGCTGCCCCAAGTGCCAGAACCAGGACATCGCCGATTCCAACGCGCCGATTGCCGCCGACCTGCGCAAAGAGATTTTCCGCATGCTCGGCGAGGGCAAGGACAACCAGCAGATCATCGACTTCATGGTCGATCGCTACGGTGACTTCGTGCGCTACCGGCCGGCCCTGACCGGCAAGACTGCCTTGCTCTGGTTCGGCCCCGCCGGGTTGCTGCTGGGCGGGCTGGTGATCATTGTCGTGATTGTCCGGCGTCGGCGCGTGCAGCGCAGCGATAGCCCGAACACGCTTTCCGTCGAAGAGCGTCAGCGCCTCGACCAACTGCTGGATAAAAACCACCCATGATTGATTTCTGGCTTGCGGCAGGCCTGCTGCTCCTGATTGCCCTGAGTTTCCTGTTGATCCCGGTATTGCGTGAGCGTCGCGCTCAGCGTGAAGAGGATCGTACCGCGCTGAACGTGGCGCTTTATGAAGAGCGCGTGGCCGAACTGCACAGCCAGCAGCAAGAAGGCGTGCTCAGTGCCGAACAGATGGACAGCGGCCGTGCCGAAGCCGCGCGCGAACTGCTGGCCGATACCGAAGGCAGCGCTAACGTGCGCACTTCGCGCCTGGGCAAGCCGCTGCCGTTGCTGGCCGCGCTGCTGGTGCCGGTACTGGGCCTGGGCCTGTACCTGCATTTTGGTGCCAGCGACAAGGTCGAGCTGACCCGGGAGTTCGCCCAGGCGCCACAGTCCATGGAGGAAATGACCCGGCGCCTGGAGCGTGCGGTAGCGGCCCAGCCGGATTCCGCCGAAGGCCTGTACTTCCTCGGCCGAACCTACATGGCCCAGGACCGGCCGGCGGACGCGGCGAAGATCTTCGAACGCACCGTGGCCCTGGCCGGGCGCCAGCCCGAGCTGCTGGGGCAATGGGCCCAGGCGCAGTACTTTGCCGACAACAAGCAATGGTCGGACAAGGTCCAGGGCCTGACCGACGAAGCCCTGAAAGCCGACCCCAATGAAGTCACCAGCCTCGGGCTGCTGGGGATCGCCGCCTTCGAAGGCGGGCGTTTCCAGGAAGCCATCGACTACTGGAAGCGCCTGCAGGCGCAACTGCCGCCGGACGACAACTCCCGCGCCGCGTTGCAGGGTGGTATCGACCGCGCCAGCGAGAAGCTGGTGGCCAGTGGCGGCAAGGTTGCCAGCGAACCTGCGGCCAAGGCTCAGGCCAAGGGCGCGGTGCTCAAGGTCAGGGTCGACCTGGCGGCCGAGCTCAAGGCCAAGGTCCAGCCGGGCGACAGCGTGTTCATCTTCGCTCGCGCCACCCAGGGCCCACCCGCGCCGCTGGCGGCCAAGCGCCTGACCGTGGCCGACTTGCCGGCCACGGTCGAGCTGGCGGATGCCGACGCGATGATGCCGCAGTTGAAACTGTCGAACTTCCCTGAAGTCCAACTGGTTGCGCGCGTGTCCCGCGCCGGCCAGCCGACGGCCGGCGAGTGGGTCGGGCGCAGCCAGCCTCTGGCCAGCAGCACCACCGCTGCCCAGCAGCTGACCATCGACAGCCCGGATCAATAATCAGAGAAGCCGCCATGACCGCCATCGCTCGTATCACCCTGTTATCACTGGTCCTGGGGTTGAGCGCATGTACGGTCCATCGGCCGGTGCCCACCAGCTCCGAGCCGATCCCGCCGGCAGGTCCGAGCACACGCCCGTCCACGGCGCCGGGTACGCCCAGCGCGCCGATCCCCGCCGCCAAGCCCCTGCCACGCACCTCCGCCAGCTTCGCGCCGCCACCGGGCGGGCACAGCCATTGGGATGCGCGGTTGGGGGTCTATGTGCTGGATGACCAGAGCAACACCTTCTACCGCCAGCGCACCTATTACCGCTGGAACAATGGCTGGAGCCGCTCCATCAGCCCTGACGGGCCCTGGGAAGACACCGATATCCATGGTGTGCCTGCCGGGCTTGGTCGCCAGTTCCAGTAACCCTGTCCGATAAGCGCAGAGGCGCAGGCCAGAGCCTGCGCCCGGGCTGGATTATTTAAGCCTCGGGATGCCTGGCCGATACAGCGGGGTGTTCCCGAGTATCAGCCGTTGAGCGCCCGATGAAGAATGACCTGAACAAACCCTATTTCACGCCGATGGTGTTCTGGCTTGCGCTGATCTGTGTGCTGTTGCTGGTGTATGGCTTTGGCCCGACCGAGGTGCCGGAGCTGATCTACCTGTCGCTGGAGCCGGTGTGCCTGCTGCTGGCATTCGTCTTCATGTACTACTTCTTCTGCTGGAGCCTGATCTCGGTCTTTCGCTTGGGCGAGATCGGCTGGAAGCGCGTGGACTACGCCTGGCTGCTGCTGGCGTCCCTGGCCCTGATCAGCGCCACCCAGGCGGTGCGCGTGGACTGGTTCCAGACCGACTACCAATTGGCGCAGCAGGCCCAGGCCGGGCTGCAGCGGCGCGTGGCCACGGAGATCGAGGACATGCTGGGCGTGGAGCACTGCAAGGCGGCCATCGCTCGCTACGAGCCCCAGGATGCGGCCCAGGTCAGCAGCCTGTGCGAGCGTTTTGCAGCGCTGGAGCGCACCGCGGACGGGCGCCTTTCGGTCTTGGCAGAGGTCAAGGTGCAGCAGGCGCTGGAGGATATCCGCGGCGAATACACGGCGGCTCCCATCCGCCAATGGCTGCAGGGCTTGAGTGAAAGCATCAAGGAACTGGAGCAGCAGCGGGCCGAGGTGCGGCGCCTGTACGGGTTGGTAACGGTCAGCGCTACCGAGAGGCTCTACAGCTACTTCGTGCCCTTGCTGCTGGTGATCGCCCTGGCATTGCGCGCCTCCAAGGTCACCGGCGAAGTGCTGCTCAAGGCACCACGGCGGCGCAAGCTGTGGCTGATCATCAACCGCCGCGTGGTCATCGATGGCCTGGGTTTTGCCCGTGGCGCCCGGGCTCGGCTGGATGAAGCCCTGGGCAATTGGCGGGTAGCCCGTTGGGGTGTGGTGCACCTGGGCTGCGACTTCATCGGCGCGCCCGGCCCCCAGGACACCCCGGTCCCGGTCACCCCGGGCTTCTATGAAAGTGAATTCCAGCTGGCCAGCCTGGCCGACTTCGACAGCAGCGAGTTCGTCGAATGGGCCGCGACCCAGACCATCGACACTCTGTACCTGGTGGGGGAAACCGATGCCGGCCTGATCGGGCGCCTGCGGCTCTGGGGGGCGGCGGCCAATATCGAAGTCCTGGTGCGCGAACGCATCTGAGGCGCCCGCCCCGGTGCAGCTTGCCTGCCCGGGCAACTCCGGGCAGGGGCAAGGGCGCCGCGCCTTTTCCTCAGGCCCGGGCCGGGCGGCGGTTGTCCCGCACCAGCAGGAAACGCATCAAGGCCAGCAGCGGGAAGGCGCTGCCCACCAGCACGATGCCCAGCCAGCCGCCATGCTCGTACACCGCACTGGCAATCGAGGAGCCAAAGGCACCGCCGATGAAGATGCTGGTCATGTACAGCGCATTCAGGCGGCTGCGGCTGTGGGCGTCGAGGGCGTACACGGCGCGCTGGCCGAGCACCATGTTCATCTGCACGCAGAAATCCAGGACCACCCCGGTCACGGCCATGCCGATCACGCTGTAGGCCGGATGCACCAGGCTGGGGATGAAGCTCAGGGCCGCCAGCAGCATGGCCAGCAGTGAGGCGATGCGGGTATGGCCGGCATCTGCCAGGCGCCCGCTGATGGGCGCGGCGATGGCGCCGATGGCGCCCACCAGGGCAAAGATCGCGATCTGGCTTTGGCTCAGGCCGTGCTGGCGCGCCAGCTCCAGCGGTGCGGCGGTCCAGAACAGGCTGAAGGTGGCGAACAGGCAACCCTGGTAGAAGGCGCGCTGGCGCAGTACCGGTTGCTGGCGCAGCAAGTTGCCCAGGGAATGCAGCAGTTGGCCATAGGTGGCGCTGTGGGCCGGCTGGCGCTTGGGAATGGTGAGCATCAGCACCAGGCTGATGGCCGCCATCAGCAGCGCCGCGGCGATGAACATCGCCCGCCAGCCGAAGTGGTCGGCCACCACGCTGGACACCGGCCGGGCCAGGAGAATCCCCAGCAGCAGGCCGCCCATGATCCCGCCCACCACCCGGCCCCGGGTTTCCTCGGGGGCCAGGTGCGCGGCCAGGGGAATCAGGATCTGCACCGACACCGAACTGAAGCCGATCAACAGCGACACCAGGAGAAAGGCATTGGGCTGCTGGATAAAGGCCGCGCCCAGCAGGCTGGCAATCGCCACCAGGGTGGTGCAGATCATCAGCCGGCGGTTTTCCAGCAAATCGCCCAGGGGCACCAGGAAGAACAGGCCCAGGGCGTAGCCGATCTGGGTCAGCGACACGATCAGGCTGGCCAGGGCGCTGGACAGGCCGAGGTCCGGGGCAATCAGCTCGATGATCGGTTGTGCGTAGTAGATGTTGGCGACTATGGCCCCGCAGCAGAAGGCGAACAGCAGCACCATGCCTCGGGTCATTGTCGCGCTGCCGGTGGGCAGAGCCTGGGTCGTGGAATTCATTGGCGATCTCTGGGGCAAGCGCAAGGAGCGAGGTCGGCAAGACCCCGTGGCAAAGCGATGGAGCGGGCCGGGTGGCAAAGGTCAGCGATCGAATGATGAAGGCCCGTTGAGTACCGGGGCGTGTCGCTGTCGAGGGGCGATGATACATTTACTTACATCCTGTTCGATAGCATGCTCATGCTCCCCCGGGGCCTTGCAGTCGACTGACGGGCTCTGTGCACCCATTGCCTTGAGGAATCCGTTCCATGAATCGGTCTTTGCCTGGTTTGTTGTGCAACCTTCAATGCCTGGCCCTGGCGTTCCTGCTGGGCAGCGCCGCGGCCCTGGCCCAGGACGCGCCGGGCATGCGCATTGGCGTACGTGGGGAGATCACCGGGGTCGGCGGCGACGTGGTGCGGGTGCACGTCAACAGTGGGGAGAATGTCAGCGTCGAGCTGACGCCCCAGACCCAGGTGCGTGCCGTGACCCTGGCCAATATCGAGGACATCAAGCCCGGCAGCTACATCGGCTCGGCGGCCATGCCCATGGCCGACGGCACCCTCAAGGCGCTGGAAGTGCATGTGTTTGCACCGCAGTTGGCCGGTACGGGTGATGGCCACCGGCCTTTCGACTTGGCTAAGGGCAGCAGCATGACCAACGGCAGCGTCGGTGACCTGGTGGTGAGCAATGGCCGTACCCTGACCGTCAACTACAAGGGCGGCCAGCAGAAGATCCTGGTGCCGGACGATGTGCCCATCGTCAACCTGACTCCCGGCGACCGCAGCCTGCTCAAGGTCGGGGTCAAGGTGGTGATGTTCGTTACCCAGAGCGATGACGGCAAACTCACCGCGCAGTCGATCTCCGCGGGCAAGGATGGGGTCGCACCGCCGATGTAGGCCGCTGCTGCACGGGTTTGCCACCAGGCGGGTGGGGGCTTGCATTGCCAAATGTTGCTGCGCGCGGGTTGCAGTGGAAGTCGGCAAAGGCTTGGTTTACGGTTTCCGGTCGTTCAATGCGCCGGGAGTGCCTTATGGAAAAGTCGACGTTCAACCCAGCCAGTGTGTTCAATTCCCTGCAATACGGTTTCAGCCAGGCGGTGGAGGTGCGCGGTGGGCGGCGCCTGCTGCTTTCCGGCCAGGTGGGTGTGGATGAGCAGGAGCGCACCGTGGGCCCGGGCCTGCGGGAGCAGACCGAGCAGGCCTTCGACAATATCGCCCGGGTCCTGGCCGAGGCGGGTGGCCGGCTGGCGGATGTGGTGATGCTGCGGATCTACATCGCCGAAGCGGCCCGCAACCAGCAGGAACACATCAGCGCAGTCTTGCTCGAACGCTTTGCTAGCCAGCCGCCGGCGTCTTCATGGATCATCGTCAGCGGGCTGTCGCTGCCAGAGTGGCTGATCGAAGTCGAGGCGGAGGCGGTGCTGGAGGAGCGCCATCAGGTCGCCGAAGCGGCGCTGTTCACTCCGGCGCGAGCCCTCTGAGCGCCATCCCTGGGGCATAAAAAAAGCGACCCCGGAGGTCGCTTTTTTCATTCACCCGCGAGGGGTCACTTGGCGTTGGTGTAGATCTGGTCGAAGATCCCGCCGTCGTTGAAGTGGGTCTTCTGCACGCTGCGCCAGTCGCCGAAGGTCTTCTCCACCGAGAGGAAGTCGACTTTCGGGAAGCGATCGGTGTACTTGGCCAGCACTTTCGGGTCCCGTGGGCGCAGGTAGTTGTTGGCGGCGATTTCCTGGCCTTCCGGCGACCACAGGTACTTGAGGTATTCCTCGGCGGCGGCGCGGGTGCCTTTCTTCTCTACCACCTTGTCCACCACCGATACCGGCGGCTCGGCTTCGGCGGACACACTCGGGTAGATCACCTCGAACTGGTCGCGACCGAATTCGCGGGCGATCATCTCCGCTTCGTTCTCGAAGGTCACCAGCACGTCGCCGAT
This sequence comes from Pseudomonas sp. GW822-FHT06D10, assembly GCF_058799535.1. Lineage (NCBI taxonomy): Bacteria > Pseudomonadati > Pseudomonadota > Gammaproteobacteria > Pseudomonadales > Pseudomonadaceae > Pseudomonas > Pseudomonas sp. GW822-FHT06D10. The sequence goes on from NZ_JBXALN010000012.1 coordinate 138,216, forward strand.
CTGGTTGGTCATGAAGGTGGTGGTGGCGGCGCGGCCACCCGTGTCGAGCACCGGCGCCTGCTTGAACAGCTTGCCGACGAAGTCCTTGGCCTTGTTCTCATCGCCGCCGTTCTTGAGCACATAGCCCCAGGCCGAGAGGTAGGTGTAGCGGCCGTTACCCGAGGTCTTGGGGTTGGGCACTATCACCTGCACGCCGTCCTTGAGCAGGTCCGGCCAGTCCTTCAGGGCCTTGGGGTTGCCCTTGCGCACGATGAACACGGTGGCCGAGGTGAACGGCGCGCTGTTGTTCGGCAGGCGGGTCACCCAGTTGTCCGGCACCAGCTTGCCGTTGTCCGCCAGGGCGTTGATGTCGGTGGCCATGTTCATGGTGATGACATCCGCCGGCAGGCCGTCGATTACCGAGCGCGCCTGTTTGCTGGAGCCGCCGAAGGACATCTGCAGGGTGATGTTCTCGTTGTGCTCGGCTTTCCAGTGTTTCTGGAAGGCGGCGTTGTAGTCCTTGTAGAAGTCGCGCATCACGTCGTAGGAAACGTTGAGCAGGGTCGGTGCGGCCTGGGCGACGCTGCCCAGGGCCAGGCCGGCGGCCAGTAGCGAGGCGCTGAAGAGTTTTTTCACTGCACATTCCTTTTGTTCGAGAGTGAAGGCAATTTGCCGCCGACTATAGCCGGGGCGCTATATCTCTTTAAAGATTAAAAAGTACTTTGCTTATTCCAGTTTCCTGAATAGCGCATTGCCGCAGCGGGAACAGAAGGCCGCGGCGGGTTCGTGGGTGTTCTTGCGGCACACCGGGCAGTCGTGCTTGAGCTGCTCGCCGCGCATGGCGCTGGCCAGTTCCGCGGTGAAGATCCCGGTGGGCACGGCGATGATCGAGTAACCGGTGATCATCACCATGGACGAGATCACCTGGCCGATCACGGTCTTGGGCACGATGTCGCCGTAGCCCACGGTGGTCAGGGTGACGATGGCCCAGTAGATGCCCTTGGGAATGCTGGTGAAACCGTGCTCCGGGCCTTCGACCACGTACATCAGGGTGCCGAACACCGTGACCAGGGTGCAGACGCTGAGCAGGAACACCAGGATCTTCTGCTTGCTGCCGCGCAGGGCGTCCAGCAGGTAGTGGGCCTGCTTGAGGTAGGGCGCCAGCTTGAGCACGCGAAAGATCCGCAGCATGCGGATGATGCGGATGATCAGCAGGTATTGGGCGTCGCTGTAGTACAGGGCGAGGATGCCGGGGACGATCGCCAGCAGGTCCACCAGGCCATAGAAACTGAAGGCGTAGCGCAGGGGTTTGGGGGAGCAATACAGGCGCAGTCCGTACTCGATGGCGAAGATCAGGGTGAAGCCCCATTCGATGTAGGCCAGGACGTCGGCGTAGTTGCTGTGCACCTCATCGATGCTGTCGAGAATCACGATCACCAGGCTGGCGAGGATGATCAGCAGCAGGGTGCTGTCAAAGCGCCTCCCCGCCACCGTATCGGTCTGGAAGATCATTACGTAGAGGCGCTGCCGCCAGTTGTCGCTGTTGCCCATGGAAATCGCCTGAATCGAAAGTCAGCGAAGCCTAGGGGGATTTGCCGGGGGAGCGCAAGGCGCGTCGCCCCGCACGTTTCGGCCCAGCACCCGGTCGACGGTGTGCACCAGCCAGCAGGCCAGGACAAAGGGTGCGGTCAGGGGCGCAAGACCCAGGGCGACCAGCCCCGGGCTGATCAGCAGTGCCAGCAGCATCCCCAGTAGCGGCCGCCAGGGGTGCCGGGCCTGCTGGCCCAGGGCCAGGGCGACCAGGGCGCAGTTGTAGCCGCCCAGGCCCTGCAGGGCCTGGGCATGCTCTTGCTGCAGCAGGGCAAAGAGCAGGCCGCAGGCGGAGCCGAACAGGGCCCAGGCTGCCGCGCGGCGGCTGGCCAGCAGCAGGCCGAGCAGAATCAGCAGGCCGGCCAGGGGCTGGCCGAGGAACATGATCTGCCCCAGGCCCTGGAACAGCCCACCCAGCAGGTTCGCCAAGGACAGCCCGGGCACGCCCTGGGTGGCCGCGGGCAGCGGCTCGATCAGGCTCAGCAGCAGCCAGCCGAGGCCGACGAAGGGCGCGGTGTAGGCCGGCAGGCTGGCGGGGTTGCGGGCACGTTTGAGCCATTGCTGGGTAATGATCGCGCTGAGGCCGCCGGCGGCGATGATCAGCGGCGGCAGCAATACCGACCAGGGCAGGTACAGGCCCAGCAGCAGGCCCAGCAGTACGCCGTTGTAGCTGAACAGCCCGGCCTGGCGGTCGGCCTTGGCGTACCCCCGGCGTTGCGCGGTCAGCAGCCCGGCCAGGGCTCCCAGCAGGGCAGCGCCGAGCAGTGCCGGGGCACTGACCAGGATCGCCAGCAGGCACAGCAGGCCGCACAGCGGATGGCGCTGGAGAAAGATCTGACTGAAGCCGTTAAGCAGGGCAGTGGCCCAGTCGGGGCAGAAGGCATTGAAAGACTGTGAAGGCATGATGCAAATCAGTGGGGCGGCCCCTGGGCGAGGGTTGCGCTTGCCCGCCCAGGCCTCCTCTGCGGGAGGCTCTGGCCGGTCAGCGGCGCCATGGGCTGCGGGTCAGAGAAGGGTTTCGACACGCAACGAATTGGTGGTGCCCGGCTGGCCGAACGGCACACCGGTGGTGATCACCACGGTGTCGCCGCGCTTGGCCAGGCCCTGGGCCTGGGCGATTTCCAGGGCCGTGGCACACACCTCGTCGACCTGGCGCAGTCGGTCGTTGACCACCGAATGCACACCCCAGGCCACTGTCAGGCGGCGAGCAGTGGCAAGGTTCGGCGTCAGGTTGAGGATCGGCACCGAAGGCCGCTCGCGGGCGGCGCGCAGGGTCGAACTGCCGGATTCGCTGTAGTTCACCAGCACCGCCACTGGCAGGATGCTGCACACCCGGCGGATCGCGCAGCTGATGGCGTCCGAGACCGTGGCCTCGGCCTGGGGCCGGCTGACGTCCAGTTGGGTCTGGTAGTCCGGGCCGGTTTCCACCTGGCGGATGATCTTGCTCATCATCTGCACGGCCTCCAGCGGGTATTCGCCGGAAGCGGTTTCCGCCGACAGCATCACGGCGTCCGCACCCTCGGCCACGGCGTTGGCGACGTCGGTGACCTCGGCCCGGGTCGGCGCAGGGGAGAAACGCATGGATTCGAGCATTTGGGTGGCCACCACCACCGGCTTGCCCAACTGGCGGCAGGTGCTGATGATGTTTTTCTGGATCTGCGGCACGCTTTCTGCCGGTACTTCCACCCCCAGGTCGCCCCTGGCCACCATGATCGCATCGCTCAGCTCGGCGATTTCCCGCAGTTGGGTGACGGCCGAAGGCTTCTCGATCTTGGCCATCAGGTAAGCCTTGTCGCCGATCAGCGCACGGGCTTCACGAATGTCTTCCGGGCGCTGCACGAAGGACAGGGCCACCCAGTCCACCCCCAGTTCCAGGCCGAAGCTCAGGTCGCGACGGTCCTTGGCCGTCAGCGGGCTGAGGTCGAGTACCGCCTGGGGCACGTTGACGCCCTTGCGGTCCGACAGCTCACCGCCATTGAGCACGGTGGTCTCGATGGCATCGGCGTGCTTGGCGATCACCCGCAGGCGCAGCTTGCCGTCGTCCAGCAGCAGGTCCATGCCCGGCTCCAGGGCGGCGATGATCTCCGGGTGCGGCAGGCTGACCCGCTGGGCGTTGCCCGGGGTCGCGTCGAGGTCCAGGCGCAGGGCCTGGCCGCGCACCAGTTGCACCTTGCCCTCGGCGAAGGTGCCGACCCGCAGCTTCGGCCCTTGCAGGTCCATGAGGATGCCGAGGGGGTAGTTCAGTTCGCGCTCTACCTGGCGGATCCACTCGTAGCGCTGGGCGTGGTCGGCATGGGCGCCGTGGCTGAAATTGAGCCGGAAGATGTTCACCCCGGCTTGCACCAGCTCACGGATGTCCTCGATGCCGTCGATGGCCGGGCCCAGGGTGGCGAGGATTTTGACCTTCTTGTCAGGCGTCATGTTTGGGGTTCTCGAGAATCAGGATGGCGCGGAAGTCGTTGACGTTGGTGCGGGTCGGCTCGGTGACGATCAGGTCCCCCAGCGCCGCGAAGTAGCCATAGCCGTTGTTGTTGTCCAGCTCGTCGCTGGCGCTCAGGCCCAGGGCCGCGGCGCGGGCGTAGCTGTCCGGGGTCATGATGGCCCCGGCATTGTCCTCGGAACCGTCGATGCCGTCAGTGTCGCCGGCCAGGGCATAGATGCCCGGGTAGCCCTTGAGGCTGTCGGTGAGGCTCAGGAGGAACTCCGCGTTGCGCCCGCCACGGCCATTGCCGCGCACGGTGACGGTGGTTTCACCGCCGGAGAGGATCACGCAGGGCGCCGCCAGGGGCTGGCCGTGCAGGGCGACCTGGCGGGCGATGCCGGCGTGGACCTTGGCCACCTCCCGGGATTCTCCCTCCAGGTCGCCGAGGATCAGTGGACTGAAGCCGGCCTGGCGAGCCTTCACGGCCGCCGCCTCAAGGGACTGTTGGGGCCGGGCGATCAGTTGGAAGTGGCTGCGCGCCAGGCACGGGTCACCGGGCTTGACGGTTTCCGACTCTGGGCTCTGCAGCCAGCTGCGGACCGCGGCCGGTACGTCGATGCCATAGCGCTTGAGAATCGCCAGGGCCTCGGCCGAGGTGCTGGGGTCGGCCACGGTGGGGCCGGAGGCGATGACCGTGGCCAGGTCGCCGGGTACATCGGAAATCGCATAGGTGTAGACCGTGGCCGGCCAGCAGGCCTTGGCCAGGCGTCCACCCTTGATCGCCGAGAGGTGCTTGCGCACGCAGTTCATCTCGCCGATGGTGGCGCCGGATTTGAGCAGGGCCTTGTTGATGGCCTGCTTGTCCGCCAGGGTGATGCCGGCGGCTGGCAGGGCCAGCAGCGCCGAACCGCCACCGGACAGCAGGAAGATCACCCGATCCTGTTCCGACAGGTTGCTGACCAGTTCCAGCACGCGCTTGGCCACGGCCAGGCCGGCGGCGTCGGGCACCGGGTGGGCGGCTTCGACCACTTCGATCTTGGTGCAGGGGGCGCCGTGGCCGTAGCGGGTGACCACCAGCCCGGAGACTTCGCCCTGCCAGCTGCGCTCGACCACCTGGGCCATGGCCGCGGCGGCCTTGCCGGCGCCGATGACGATGACGCGGCCGCTGCGGTCGCTGGGGAGATGGGCTTGCAGAACCTGTTGCGGGTGGGCGGCGTCGATGGCTGTGGCGAACAGCTCACGGAGGAATTTTTGCGGATCGACCGACATGGCGGGCTCCCGGATTTCTTGTTATGGGGGGCTTGAAACGGGTGTAGCCGCCACCTCAGGTGGCGGCAAGGTCAGCAGGGCCTGTCCCTGGCCCGCCGTGAGGCGTTTCCTGCGAACCTTGGCGCAGCCTGCGGGGCGGCTACGGATGCTGCTTATTTCTTCTCGCGGATCGAGAAGTTGGCCATGTGTTCCAGGCCCTTGATCAGGGCCGAGTGGTCCCAGTTGGCGCCACCGATGGCGGTGCAGGTGCTGAACACTTGCTGGGTGTTGGCGGTGTTGGGCAGGTTGATGCCCAGCTCGCGGGCACCGCTCAGGGCCAGGTTCAGGTCCTTCTGGTGCAGGTTGATGCGGAAGCCCGGGTCGAAGGTGCCCTTGATCATCCGCTCGCCGTGCACTTCGAGGATCTTCGAGGAAGCGAAGCCACCCATCAGTGCTTCACGCACCTTGGCCGGGTCGGCGCCGTTCTTCGAGGCGAACAGCAGGGCTTCGGCCACGGCCTGGATGTTCAGGGCGACGATGATCTGGTTGGCCACCTTGGCAGTCTGGCCGTCACCGTTGCCACCCACCAGGGTGATGTTCTTGCCCATGCTCTGGAACAGCGGCAGGGCACGTTCGAAGGCCTGGCTGTCGCCACCGACCATGATGCTCAGGGTGGCGGCCTTGGCCCCGACTTCACCGCCGGACACCGGGGCGTCCAGGTACTGGGCGCCGGTTTCGTTGATCTTGGCGGCGAAGGCCTTGGTAGCGGTGGGCGAGATCGAGCTCATGTCGATGACGATCTTGCCCTTGCCGATCCCGGCGGCCACGCCGTCGGCGCGCAGCAGCACGTCTTCGACCTGGGGGGTATCGGGGACCATGATGATGACGAACTCGGCTTCCTGGGCGACGTCCCGGGGCGAGGCCAGGGCGATGGCGCCGGCGGCGATCAGGTCGGCCGGAGCCTTGCCGTGGTGTTCCGAGAGCAGCAGGCTGTGACCGGCCTTCTGCAGGTTGGCGGCCATTGGGTGGCCCATGATGCCGGTGCCGATAAATCCGATTTTAGCCATGATAAAAATCCTCTATTCAACGGGACCTTGTGGGCGCTGGCTGGCCAGCGAAGGCGGTCTTGCGGGCCTCTTCGCCGGCAAGCCGGCTCCTACGCAGGTACAGGTTCAGATTGCGTTGTGGGTTTTCAGCCAGCCAAGGCCGGCTTCAGTGGTGGTCAGCGGCTTGTACTCGCAACCGACCCAGCCCTGGTAGCCGATGCGGTCCAGGTGCTCGAAGAGGAAGCGGTAGTTGATCTCGCCGGTGCCCGGCTCGTTGCGCCCGGGGTTGTCCGCCAGCTGGATGTGGTTGATTTGGCCCAGGTGGTTGGCCATGGTCCGCGCCAGGTCTCCCTCCATGATCTGCATGTGGTAGATGTCGTACTGCAGGTACAGGTTGTCGCTGCCCACCTGCTCGCGAATCGACAGCGCCTGGGCGGTATTGTTGAGGTAGAAGCCGGGAATGTCGCGGGTGTTGATGGCTTCCATCACCAGCTTGATGCCCACGGCCTGGAGCTTGTCGGCGGCGTACTTGAGGTTGGCGACCAAGGTCTTTTCCACCAGGGCTTCATCGGCGCCCTGTGGGCGGATGCCTGCCAGGCAGTTGATCTGGGTATTGCCCAGGACCTGGGCGTAGGCAATGGCCAGGTCGACCCCGGCGCGGAACTCCTCGACCCGGTCGGGCAGGCAGGCGATACCGCGCTCACCCTTGGCCCAGTCGCCGGCCGGCAGGTTGAACAGCACCTGGCTCAGGCCGTGGGCGTCAAGTTGCGCCTTGATTTCGGCAGAGCTGAATTCGTACGGGAACAGATATTCGACGCCGCTGAAGCCGGCATCGGCGGCCGCCTTGAAGCGGGCGAGGAAGTCCTGTTCGGTGAACAGCATGGACAGGTTGGCAGCGAAGCGCGGCATGGTGGTCTCCTGTGGTTCGGTCAAGCCTGGGGCTGGCGCCAGGGGGCGGGCGGCCCGGGCGCCACCTCTGGCGGGAGGTGGCGCGCGGGGCCCGGCCGGTGCCAGCGGCCAGGGGTATCAGTCGAGCAGGGAAATCGCGGTAGGGGCGTCGTTGCCCACCAGCGCCAGGTCTTCGAACTCGTTGACCGCGTTGATTTCGGTGCCCATGGAAATGTTGGTCACGCGCTCCAGGATGATTTCCACCACCACCGGTACCTTGAAGGTCTGGAGCATTTCCTGGGCCTGGCGCAGGGCCGGCTGGATGTCCTTGGGTTCGAACACCCGCAGGGCCTTGCAACCCAGGCCTTCGGCAACGGCCACGTGGTCTACGCCATAGCCGTTGAGTTCCGGCGCGTTGAGGTTGTCGAAGGACAGCTGTACGCAGTAGTCCATGTCGAAACCGCGCTGGGCCTGGCGGATCAGCCCCAGGTAGGAGTTGTTCACCACCACGTGGATGTACGGCAGGTTGAACTGCGCGCCCACCGCCAGTTCTTCGATCATGAACTGGAAGTCGTAGTCGCCGGACAGCGCCACCACCTGGCGGTTCGGGTCGGCCTTGACCACGCCCAGGGCAGCGGGGATGGTCCAGCCCAACGGGCCGGCCTGGCCGCAGTTGATCCAGTGGCGTGGCTTGTAGACGTGGAGGAACTGCGCGCCGGCAATCTGCGACAGGCCGATGGTGCTGACGTAGCAGGTGTCCTTGCCGAATACCTGGTTCATTTCTTCGTACACGCGTTGCGGCTTGACCGGCACGTTGTCGAAGTGGGTCTTGCGGTGCAGGCTGGCCTTGCGCTGCTGGCAGTCATGCAGCCAGGCGCTGCGATCCTTGAGCTTGCCGGCGGTCTGCCATTCGCGGGCCACCTCCAGCAATACGGTCAGGGCGCTGCCAGCATCGGAAACGATGCCCAGGTCCGGGGTGAAGACACGGCCGATCTGGGTCGGTTCGATGTCCACGTGGATGAACTTGCGGCCTTCGGTGTAGACGTCCACCGAACCGGTGTGGCGGTTGGCCCAGCGGTTGCCGATGCCCAGCACGGTGTCGGACTTGAGCAGGGTGGCATTGCCGTAGCGATGGGAGGTCTGCAGGCCGACCATGCCCACCATCTGTGGGTGATCGTCAGGGATGGTGCCCCAGCCCATCAGGGTCGGGATCACCGGAATGCCGGTCAGTTCGGCGAACTCTACCAGCAGCTCGCTGGCGTCGGCGTTGATCACGCCGCCACCGGCCACCAGCAATGGACGTTCGGCCTGGTCCAGCAGGGCCAGAACCTTTTCCGCCTGCAGGCGGGTCGCCGCCGGCTTGGCCAGGGGCAGGGGCTGGTAGGCGTCGATGTCGAATTCGATTTCCGCCATCTGCACGTCGAACGGCAGGTCGATCAGCACCGGGCCGGGACGGCCGGAGCGCATTTCATAAAAGGCTTTCTGGAAGGCGTAGGGCACCTGGCCCGGTTCCAGCACGGTGGTGGCCCATTTGGTCACCGGCTTGACGATGCTGGTGATGTCCACGGCCTGGAAGTCTTCCTTGTGCAGGCGGGCGCGGGGGGCCTGACCGGTGATGCAGAGAATCGGGATGGAGTCGGCCGAGGCGCTGTACAGGCCGGTGACCATGTCGGTGCCGGCGGGGCCGGAAGTGCCGATGCATACGCCGATGTTACCGGCCTTGGTGCGGGTGTAGCCCTCGGCCATGTGCGAGGCGCCTTCGACGTGGCGAGCGAGCACGTGATCGATGCCACCGACCTTCTGCAGCGCGGAATACAGCGGGTTGATGGCGGCACCCGGGATGCCAAAAGCGGTATCGACCCCTTCACGGCGCATCACCAGAACGGCGGCTTCGATTGCTCTCATTTTGCTCATGGTTTTGTGCCTCTTGCGTTTTGTAATTGTATACAAGTGGTTTTGCGCAAAGTGTATTCACGGCGGATGGCGCAGGTCAATCCATTTTCTTGAGCGGCAGCGGCTTTCATCAAAGCCCCGATAAACCGGCGTCCTTTTGTCGCAGGGGCTGCCTTTCGCGAATTATTGTATACAAAAAATAAATTCATTGTGTTCTATTTGTTGTATCGGACTTCTCCTACAAGAAGCTTCCCCAGGCTTTCTCAATAACAAGATAAGGACGGCACCCATGAGCGCTTTAACCTTGAAAGTCGCAGTCAACCTGGCCAACCAGGCCATCAACGCGGGGCGCAAGATCAATGCGGCGCCGCTGACCATCGCGGTGCTGGATGCCGGCGGGCACCTGGTGACCCTGCAACGGGAGGACGGCGCCAGCCTGCTGCGCCCGCAGATCGCCATCGGCAAGGCCTGGGGGGCGGTGGCCCTGGGCAAGGGCTCGCGCCTGCTGGCCCTGGACGCGCAGCAGCGCCCGGCCTTCATCGGCGCATTGAACGGTCTGGGGCAGGGCAGCGTGGTACCTGCGCCGGGCGGGGTGTTGATTCGGGATCAGGCGGGGGCAGTGATGGGGGCGATCGGCATCAGTGGCGATACCTCGGACATCGATGAGCAGTGCGCCATCAGCGCGATCGAAGCCCAGGGCCTGGCGGCGGACGCTGGCGTCAGCGCATAGCCCTCGACCTCGCGGGCCCGGCCTGTAGCCACTGCCGAGCCCGCGAGGCTGCGAAAAGCCGCGCAGGATCTTGATTGAAACTATTGCGCCCTTGCGGGCCGGGAAACAAACCGGAAAGTATCGAAACGCTATCAGCGATCCAGTTCACAGCCCTTGAGCACCAGACGGATGATAGTCTGCGCCGCAGCTTCGTAGTCGTCTTCGTCGAGCTTGGTCTTGCCGGTGACCACCGAGATCTGCCAGTCGAAGTCGGCGTAGGTCTGGGTCGCGGCCCAGATGCTGAACATCAGGTGGTTGGGGTCGAGCGGGGCGATCAGGCCGCGATCGATCCAGGTCTGGATGCACTCGATGTTGTGCTTGGCCTGGGCGTTGAGCTGTTCCACCTGCTCCGGGCTCAGGTGCGGCGCGCCATGCATGATCTCGCTGGCAAAGACCTTGGAAGCGAACGGCAGGTCGCGGGAGATGCGGATCTTCGAGCGGATGTAGCCGCTGAGCACTTCGCTGGGCACGCCATCGGCATTGAACGGGGTGGAGGCCTGGAGGATGGGTTCGATGATGCTTTCCAGCACCTCGCGATAGAGGTTTTCCTTGGACTTGAAGTAGTAGTAGACGTTGGGTTTGGGCAACCCGGCCTTGGCGGCGATGTCGCTGGTCTTGGTCGCCGCAAAGCCCTTGTCGGCAAACTCTTCACTGGCGGCCCGCAGGATCAGTTCTTTATTGCGCTCGCGGATGGTGCTCATAAACCAGGGGATTCCTTGCCTGTTCGGGCGGTTGCGCATGGTAGCACCGGCGTCGCGCGAGGCTCAAGAATGCCCGGCGGCCGCCATTTTCCTGCTTCTGGCATCTCGCTTGTGCTGCCAGCGGCACGCTATGCTGCGCGCCTTATTTCCATGCAGGGAAGCCAGGTTCATGGCCGGAAGCAGTTTGCTGGTATTGATCGATGACATCGCCGCGGTACTCGATGACGTGGCCTTGATGACCAAGATGGCGGCGAAGAAGACCGCCGGTGTGCTGGGCGACGACCTCGCGCTCAATGCCCAGCAGGTCTCCGGGGTCCGCGCCGAGCGGGAAATCCCGGTGGTCTGGGCGGTGGCCAAGGGGTCGTTTCGCAACAAGCTGATCCTGGTGCCGGCGGCGCTGGCCATCAGCGCCCTGGCGCCGTGGCTGGTGACCCCGCTGCTGATGCTGGGTGGCGCCTACCTGTGCTTCGAGGGCTTCGAGAAGCTGGCGCACAAATACCTGCACCACGCCGAAGTGACGGCCGAACATAGCCAGACCCTGCAAGCCCTGGCCGACCCCCAGGTGGATCTGGTGGCTTTCGAGAGGGACAAGATCAAGGGGGCGGTGCGCACCGATTTCATCCTTTCCGCGGAAATCATCGCCATCACCCTGGGCACCGTGGCCGGGGCCTCCCTGACCCAGCAGGTGGTGGTGCTCTCGGGTATCGCCATTGTCATGACCGTCGGCGTCTACGGCCTGGTGGCCGGCATCGTCAAGCTCGATGACCTGGGGCTGTGGCTGGTGCACAAGCCCGCCGCCCTGGCCAAACGCATCGGTGGGGCGATCCTGCGGGCAGCGCCGCTGATGATGAAGAGCCTGTCGGTGATCGGTACGGCGGCGATGTTCATGGTCGGCGGCGGCATCCTGACCCACGGTGTGCCCGTCGTGCACCACCTGATCGAAGGGCTGGCCGAGCGCAGCGCCGGGGTCATAGGTCCGGTATCGGCGTTGATGCCGACCCTGCTCAATGCCGTGGCCGGGATCATTGCCGGTGCCGTGGTGCTGCTGGCGGTCACCCTGGCGGGCAAGGCCTGGCGCGCACTGCGCGGCTGACGGGCGCTCAGCCCGCTGCCGGCACCGGGGTCGGCAGCGCGGCCGCTTGTTGCTGCCGGCACCAGCGGCGCCAGGTGAACTGCAGTTGCAGGATCGCCGCCCGGGCCATCTCCCGGGCTTGCAGGGGCAGGTCGCGGTCGCCATCCAGGGCCTTGAGCAGGGCCGCCGAGACCGCATCCAGCTGTTCGCTGTGGTTGGCGCTGGGGCCACCGTGCCTGAGCAGCGTCGCCAGGTGCGCGAGATAATGCTCGCGTTCCGTGGCCAGGGTGCCCCGGGCCGGGTCCAGGCAACTGCGCAATTGCAGCAGCTCATCTCCCAGGTCCAGCCCCAGCAGGCCGTTGTCCCAGTGACTGCGGCGGTTCTCGGGCTGCATCTGCCAATACCGCGACACCCGGATCAGCCGATCGGCCATGCGCCCGCCGAACCAGCTTTCGGCCTGCTCCGGCGGGCGTGAGGTGAGCTGCGCCAGATCGAACAGCGAAGCCTTGAACATCCGCCGGTAGTGCTGCTCGCCCGGGTTGAGGCTGACCAGGCGCAGCACCACCACGGCGATGCCGACACCGATCAGGGTGGCCATGGCCTTGTTCAGGAACGTCCCGAGGTCGTAGCTCATCAGGTTGCTGGGGCCGACGTTGTTGACGAAAAAGATGCAGAACGCCGAGGCGACGGGCGCGAGCTTCGGTCGGCTCATGCACAGCGAAGCGCAGAACAGCGGCACTGCCAGCCCCAGGCACAGCAGGGGAAAACCGTCCCAGCCCGGCAGCAGGCCAAGGCCGACGAAGGCCGCCACGGGAATGGACAGGGCAATGCCCTTGAAGAAATTCAGGCAGGACGCGGCAGGGTTCTCACGCCCGGCGAACAGGCTCAGCACCACGCCACAGATGGAGACAGCCCCCAGCCCCGAGGGCCAGGCGGACAGCAGCCAGAAGCCGGCGACGGCGAGAAAGGCCAGGGCGCTGCGCAAGCCTCCCAGCACCCCTTGCTGGATATCCCGGTGCCAGGACAGGGCGCCGGGAGCGCCGGGCGGGACCCGGCCCTGTTCCACGGCGCTGACACTCAGGGCACTCTGTTCCACCCGCTCCAGTACCTGGGCCAGTTGCACCAGGCACAGATGGCCTTCGGCGGACAGCGAAGGGTCCTGCAGTGCCTGTTGCAGGCGCTGGAGCAAGGGCGGCAGGGCGGCGTCATGTTCGGCCTGCAGGGCCTGGATGGTCTCGCCGAGCAAGGGTTGGAGTTGCTGCGCGGTGGCGGCGTCGAGCATCTGCCGTTGCCGCGCCACGCCGCGGGCGGACCGGAGCAAGCCCAGCAGGTCGCGGCTCAGCACCCGCAGCGCCTGGGAGCGACGGCGTCCCTGCGGGCCTTCGAACCAGGCGTGATCGCGTTGGGCATCCACGGTGACGATACGCCCCAGGGCTTCCAGCAGCCCCTTGCGCTGGTCTTCCCCCAGCAGCTCCGAGGCTGCGGCCTGGCGCCCGGCCAGCCAGGCGGCGCGGCCCTGGACCGCCAGCGCCTGTTCCACTCGGCGCGGCCAGAGCAGTTGGCTGGCCACGGCGGCGCAGATGATCCCCAGGCCGATTTCCGAACAGCGCGCCACTGCCTGGTCGAACACCTGCAAGGGCGCTGCGGTGGCGGGCAGGGCGATGATGGCAGTGGTGTAGCCCGCCAGTACGAAACCGTAGGCTGCGTGGTTGCGCAGCAGCGAGGCGCCGGTGGTACAGAAGGCCAGCCACAGGGCCATGGCCAGCAGGAACAGCAGGGGCGCCTGGCCCAGGGTAGCGATCAGCAGTATCGACACCACGGCCCCCACCAGGGTGCCCAGCAGGCGGTAGGCGCCCTTGGCCAGGACCATGCCGCTGCTGGACTGGCTGACGATGAATACCGTGGTCAGGGCCCATTGCGGTTGTTCGAAATCCAGGCGGAACGCCAGGTACAGGGCCAGGCCGCCGGCAATCAGGTTGCGCGCGGCGAACAGCAGGTCGGCAGGGGCTGGGGCGAAGAGGGCTTGCCAGATATCGGCGCGGAAAAAGGTCGGCAGTTTCATCTTTCAGATACATCGATAGCTAGCTAATGATTAGCATCGTATCGATTTTGCCAGGGTGTGCCAATCGGCTTTTCAACGAGCGGGGAGGAAGGGGCTTTGACGGTGAGCGGACGCCCCGCCGGATGGCGGGGCGAGGCCGGGTTACTCGGCGATCTGCAGCTTGCGCGACTCGGTGTAGACGTAGCGCACTTTCTCGTATTCGAACGGCGAGTTCAGCTGGCCATAGCGAAAGCTGGTCTGGTAGCGCTTGTCGACCCCGCGCAGGACCCAGATTTCCGGGTGGTTGCTGCTGGCTTCCGAAACATTGAGGAAGTTGATCGCCGATTCGGCGGTGTAGTCCACCGCCAGCCCGGCGGTATCACGCAGGTTCGACGGGCCGAGGATCGGCAGCACCAGGTACGCGCCGCCGGGTACGCCGTAGAAGCCCAGGGTCTGGCCGAAGTCTTCGCTCTGGCGCGGCAGGCCCATCTTGGTGGCCGGGTCCCACAGGCCGGCCACGCCGATGGTGGTGTTGAGCAGCAGGCGCGCGGTGGTTTCCATGGAGCGCTGGCCCTTGAACTGCAGCAGGCTGTTGAACAGGTTGGGCACATCGCCCAGGTTGTTGAAGAAGTTGCTGACCCCGGTGCGCAGGAAGCTCGGCGTCACGTAGCGGTACCCGTCCACCACCGGCAGGAACACCCATTGGTCGAAGCGGTAGTTGAAGTGGTAGACCCGGCGGTTCCACGATTCCAGCGGGTCGTAGATATTCAGGGCGTTCAAGGTCGAGCGCTCGAACTCGCGTTGGTCCAGCCCCGGATTGAACTTGAGCTTCTTCAACGGCTCGGTGAAGCCATCGGGGTCGGGGGTGACGGGAATGTTGGCCTTGCTGTTGTCGGCTTGGGCATAGCCTGCGCAGAGCAACGCAGCGATAAGCAGGAGATGTTTAGCCACGGAAGAACTCCAGCATGGCGTCGCTGTTGACGCGGTAGTTGAGGTTGCCGCAGTGGCCGCCATGGGGGTAGACGGTCAGGCGGTCACCAAAGGTTTTACGCAGGAAACCCAGGTCGCCGGGGCCGAGGATCACGTCGTCGGCGTTGTGCATCACGGCGATCTTCGGGCTGGCCTTGAGGTAGTCCTGCAGGGCGTAGAGGCTGACCTGGTCGATCAGTTGCAGCAGGCTGCCGCCATCGGTGCGGGCGCGCCACATGGGGATCACCTGCTCGGTCAGGTAGCAGTCGAAGTCGCATTGCAGGGCACGCTTGAGAAACGGCGTGAGGCTGGTGCCTTCGCGGATCGGGTACTTGGGCGGGGTGATCAGGCCACGGCGGTTGATCAGGTCCGAGGTGAAGGCGATATCCGCCGCCGAGAAACGGAACGAGGTGCCGATCAGCATCGCCATCTGCTCGTTGGTCAGGTGCTGCTTGGATTGCTGGAAGTCGTAGAGCAGGGCGTCGTTGAGGTCGATATAGCCCTTCTGCTGGAAGTAGCGGGTCAGCTTGCCCAGCACCAGTTCGTAGAAGGTAGTGCTGTTGTTGATGCCCTTGACCTCGGTCTGCACCAGCTTGTCGAGGTTGGTGATCGAGGTATAGAGATTGACCGGCGGGTTGAGCAGCAGGACCTTCTTGAAATTGAAGCTGCGCCGGGTTTCATCCAGCTTGCTGACGAAGGCCGCATCCAGCGCGCCAAGGCTGTAGCCGGTGAGGTAGAACTCGGTGATCGGCAGCTTGGGATTCTGCGCCCGTACGGCCTGCATCACCCGGTACATGTCCTCGGCGTCTTCCTGGGTCACGCCCGGGGTGGCAAAGCGCGAAGCGGCGCTGATGAAGTCGAAGCTGGTGGGCGAGGACAGCTGCACCACGTGGTAGCCGGCTTTGTAGTAGAGCTTCTTCAGGTACTCGTTGAGGCTGCTGTCATAGCGCGCCCCGGTGCCGGCGATCAGGAAGATCAGTGGCGCCGCGTGGTCCTGGGTGGCAATGCGGTAGGTGAGTTTCTTCACCGCCCAGAAGTTGTCCGGGAGGATGAATTCCCGTTCCGGACGCAGCGTCAGGCTGTGGTCAGACTGGCGGATGTCATCGTTGGAGGGCAGTTCCGGGCGCAACTCCGGAGGCGTGGTGGCGATGGTGGCTTCGAAGGGGTTGGTCAACGGGTAGCCATAGGTGGCCGGGTCGACGTCGACCGCCAGCGCGGACGCACTCAGGATAAGGCCGCCAAACAGGGCAGCGAAGCGCAAGGAACGAAGCATGACTGTATCCCTAGAAGAAGGTACCGAATGAGGTTCGCAGGCTATGACCACCGCGCTGCTGCCGAAGTGCCATGGTTGGGCACAAATAACGCCTGCGACAGGCTTATTGGGAAGTGATAGTAGCCGGACGATACACTTTGCCGCCATTTGCATGACAGATATCTGCGCCTGGCGCTTGCCAAGCGTTCGCGGGGGATTATGCTGGGCGCCGTTTTGACTGTTCGGAGTGTTTCATGTCCCGCCGCCTTCCCCTGATTCTGCTGCTCGTGGTCCTGCCGCTGTGGCTGGCCGCCAGTTATGGCCTGCGCTACGGCTTCATGGAGGATGCGCGCTGGGTGGGTGCCTGTGTCGAGGCCGCCAGCCGCTGGGAGTGCGGGCTGCGCTCCAGCCTGGGTTGGATGATTCACTTCAAGGTGCTGGGTTGGAGCGCGGTGGCCGTGGCGCTCCTGGGTTTTGTCATGCCCGGGCGTGCCGGTTGGGGGCTGGGCGTACTGGCGTTGCTGATCGGCATCCCGGCCCTGGCCCTTTACAACACCACCCTGGCGGTATTTGCCGTGGTGATTGCCGGCTTGCGCCTGGTGCGCGCCAGCAAGCCATAGCCGCAGCAGCGGCCATGGCCTATGGCCTCAGGCCCTGCGGGCCCGCAGGTTACGCCAAAGCGCCGCTACCATCAGCAGGCTGACCAGGGCCCAGCCCCAGGCCTGCTGGTTGGCCAGACCTTCCTGATACAACTGCGGGGCAATGCCGGCACCGACGATAAAGGTCAGCAGGGCAATCTCCCGGCGCGGCACTCGCACCGGGCGGCACAGGTAGACCAGTGCCGGCAGTAGCAGGGCCGCGCTGGGGAAGCTGCGGTAGCGCGGGTCGAACACCAGCTCCAGCATCATCACCGCCGCGGCGAAGCCTGCGGCCGTCAGCAGCCAGCCGGCCCGTTTCTCCAGTGCATTGAAGGCCTCCAGGCGCCAGCCCTGGCGAGGGCTCAGGGCCAGGGCGGCGTGGGCCAGCACCAGCAGGTTGAGCCCCAGCAGCAACGCGGCCCAGCACCATTCACCGGCGAAACGGCTGGTTGCCCGCGCCAGTTCTCCCCAGGTTCCGATGCTGCAAGCGGCCACTGCGCCCAACAGGGGCAGCAGCAGGGCGGCGCGGTGGTCGCGGGGCCGGCCGCCGAGCACCAGGGTGCCGAGCAGTATCAGGCCGCCGACGCCCAGCCACAGCGGCCAGTACGGCAGGTTGGACACCGGGCCGGCGAGGATGCCCTTGTCCTGGCGATCAGCATCGAACAGCCCCCAGTAGCCACCGACGGCACCTTCGCTGGCGCGCTTCCAGGGCTGGTCGAAGGCTTCGATCAGGTTGTAGTGCCAGCCATTGTGTTCCGCCAGGGCGACGAAGCCGCGGATGAACTTGGCCTCGTTGACCCGGCTGGGCAGCGCGGTTTCTCGCTGCCGGCCTTCACTGGGCCAGCCGGTCTCGCCAATCAGCACGTCCTTGGGGGCGAAGCGGTTGCCGAACACCTGGCGCACCTCGGCCACGTGGTTCAAGGCGGCGTCGATGTTCGACGGATCGTCTTCCCAGTACGGCAGCAGGTGGATGGTGAGGAAATCCACCGTCGGGGCGATTTCCGGGTGCTTGAGCCAGAACTCCCAGACATCGGCGTAGGTCACCGGCTGCTTGACCCCGGCCTTGACCTTGAGGATCAGCCGCGCCAATTGCGCGCCGGTGACCTCCTTGCGCAGCAGTGCTTCGTTACCGACGATCACCGCACTGACCACGTCCGGGTTGGCGTTGGCCGAGGCGATCAGCAGGTCGACCTCCTTCTCGGTGTCCACCGGGTTGCTG
The DNA here is from genome assembly GCF_058799535.1 of Pseudomonas sp. GW822-FHT06D10. Classification (NCBI taxonomy): domain Bacteria; kingdom Pseudomonadati; phylum Pseudomonadota; class Gammaproteobacteria; order Pseudomonadales; family Pseudomonadaceae; genus Pseudomonas; species Pseudomonas sp. GW822-FHT06D10. The sequence goes on from NZ_JBXALN010000012.1 coordinate 155,943, forward strand.
TTGACCCAGGCGCCGATCATCAGCTTCAGGCCGTGCTTGCGCGCCAGGTCAGGCAGGGCTTCCAGGCCGGTCATGGAATAGGTACGAATGCATTCGAAACGGGTCGCCAGCAGGGCCAGGTCGGCGTCCATGCGCTGCGGGCGCAGCTTGAACGGCTGGTCGAAGGGCGACTGGTCCTTGTCGAACGGAGTGTAGGAAGCGCACTGCAGCTTGTGGCTGGCGCTGGCGACATCCGGCAGGTGCACCGGCCGGCCAAGGCCGTACCAATAACCGCAGAGGGCCAGCAGCCCGAGCAGGCAGGCGAACAGATAGGGCAGGGCGGGGAAACGAGGGGTGGCGGGCATGATCGGGCCGTCGTGGAACAAAGCCGGGCATCTTACCCGCATTTGTCCGCAGCTTGGTGGGCTGCATGATTTTGACATGCAAAGTTCGGGCGGACCCACGGCCCGGGAGAGGCCGGCCGTTGGTTACTGGCTATCTGATGTCGCTGCTGGCTGCCTTGAGGTCGTAGACAGAGCAGGTCGCGGAACAGGGCGGGTTGATGATCCAGGCATCAGTACTCCGCTGATGATCGAACGCGTTCGCGGTGAGGCGTGATGGGGGCGCTGAGCACCATAACCATACGTTGACGTGCCTGGCAGCCGCCCGGCACTGCACTTTTCGGGGAAGTAACGATGAAGATGCGACGACTCTTAGGCGCAGGTGCCGCACTGGTACTTGCCATCAGCTCCACTCTGGCCAGTGCCGACAGCAAGACCCTGAGCATCGGCTATGTCGACGGCTGGTCCGACAGCGTGGCGACGACCCATGTGGCGGCGGAAGTGATCAAGCAGAAGCTCGGTTATGACGTCAAGCTGCAGGCGGTGGCGACCGGGATCATGTGGCAGGGCGTAGCCACCGGCAAGCTCGACGCCATGCTTTCGGCCTGGCTGCCGGTGACCCATGGCGAGTACTGGGCCAAGAACAAGGACAAGGTGGTGGATTACGGCCCCAACTTCAAGGACGCCAAGATCGGCCTGATCGTGCCGGAGTACGTCAAGGCCAAGTCCATCGAGGACCTCAAGACCGATACCACGTTCAAGAACAAGATCGTCGGCATCGACGCCGGCTCGGGGGTGATGCTCAAGACCGACCAGGCGATCAAGGACTACGGCCTGGACTACAAGCTGCAGGCCAGTTCCGGGGCGGCAATGATCGCCGAGCTGACCCGCGCCGAAGAAAAACAGGATTCCATCGCCGTGACCGGCTGGGTGCCGCACTGGATGTTCGCCAAGTGGAAACTGCGCTTCCTCGAAGACCCGAAGGGCGTGTACGGCGCTGCTGAAACCGTCAACAGCATCGGCAGCAAGGGCCTGGAGAAGAAGGCGCCGGAAGTGGCGGCCTTCCTGAAGAAATTCCAGTGGGCCTCGAAAGATGAAATCGGTGAGGTCATGCTGGCCATTCAAGAGGGTGCAAAACCCGATGTGGCGGCCAAGGATTGGGTGAGCAAGCACCCGGAAAGGGTTGCCGAGTGGACTGCTAAATAAGCACAACGCGTCTAGATCAGGGGTCTTGAGGCCGCGCACTGGAAACAGTGGGCGGCCTTGTCATTTATTGAAGAAAAAACCGGCGCCAACGCTAATGTCGTTCTAATACTAAGGTCGTCTGGAACCTGCTCCATAGCCGCATAGAGTGGATTAGGTTCCACCTAAAATCTGTGCTGCGAGGATAAAAACAATGAACGACAGCATTTACCTCTCGATTCAAAACAGCCCGCGTTTCAAGGAGCTGGTCAGCAAACGAGAGCGGTTCGCCTGGATTCTCTCGGCGATCATGCTTGGGCTTTACTCGGCTTTCATCCTGTTGATCGCCTATGGTCCCCAGATCCTGGGCGCCAAACTCAGTCCTACCTCATCCATCACCTGGGGCATTCCCATCGGTGTCGGCTTGATTCTCTCGGCCTTCATCCTGACGGCCATCTATGTGCGACGCGCCAACGGCGAATTCGACGAGTTGAACAATGCGATCCTGAAGGAGGCTCAGCAATGATCCGACGTCTATTCGCAGCACTCGGTCTTGCCGCCTTCGCTCCCGCCCTCTGGGCTGCAGACGCCTTGACGGGCGAAGTCCACAAGCAACCACTCAACGTATCGGCGATCGTGATGTTCGTGGTCTTCGTCGGTGCCACCCTGTGCATCACCTACTGGGCCTCCAAGCGCAACAAGTCGGCTGCCGACTATTACGCGGCGGGCGGCAAGATCACCGGCTTCCAGAACGGCCTGGCGATCGCTGGCGACTACATGTCCGCGGCGTCCTTCCTGGGGATTTCCGCCCTGGTGTTCACTTCCGGCTATGACGGCCTGATCTACTCCATCGGCTTCCTGGTGGGCTGGCCGATCATTCTGTTCCTGATCGCCGAGCGCCTGCGCAACCTGGGCAAGTACACCTTTGCCGACGTGGCGTCCTACCGCCTCGGGCAGACCCAGATCCGCACCCTGTCGGCCTGTGGCTCGCTGGTGGTGGTGGCGTTCTACCTGATCGCGCAGATGGTGGGTGCCGGCAAGCTCATCCAGTTGCTGTTCGGCCTCGACTACCATGTGGCGGTGATCCTGGTGGGCATCCTGATGTGCCTGTACGTGCTGTTCGGCGGCATGCTGGCCACGACCTGGGTGCAGATCATCAAGGCGGTGCTGTTGCTCTCCGGCGCGTCCTTCATGGCACTGATGGTGATGAAGCACGTCAACTTCGACTTCAACACCCTGTTCTCCGAAGCGATCAAGGTTCACCCCAAGGGTGAAGCGATCATGAGTCCCGGCGGCCTGGTGAAAGATCCGATCTCGGCGTTCTCCTTAGGCCTCGCGTTGATGTTCGGTACCGCTGGCCTGCCCCACATCCTGATGCGCTTCTTTACCGTCAGCGATGCCAAGGAAGCTCGCAAGAGCGTGCTCTATGCCACTGGCTTCATCGGCTACTTCTACATCCTGACCTTCATCATCGGCTTCGGCGCGATCCTGCTGGTAAGCACCAACCCGGACTTCAAGGATGCCGCAGGCGCCTTGCTGGGCGGCAACAACATGGCGGCGGTGCACCTGGCCAACGCAGTGGGCGGCAGCGTGTTCCTCGGCTTCATTTCGGCCGTGGCCTTCGCCACCATCCTGGCGGTCGTTGCAGGCCTGACCCTGGCTGGCGCCTCGGCGGTGTCCCATGACCTGTATGCCAGCGTGATCAAGAAGGGCAAGGCCAACGAGAAGGACGAGATCCGCGTTTCCAAGATCACCACCGTGGCATTGGGCGTACTGGCCATCGGCCTGGGCATTCTCTTTGAAAGCCAGAACATCGCGTTCATGGTCGGCCTGGCGTTCTCCATTGCCGCCAGCTGCAACTTCCCGGTACTGCTGCTTTCCATGTACTGGAAGAAGCTCACCACCCGTGGCGCCATGATTGGCGGCTGGATGGGCCTGGTGAGTGCCGTGGCGCTGATGATCCTCGGCCCGACCATCTGGGTGCAGATCCTGCATCACGAGAAGGCGATCTTCCCGTACGAGTACCCGGCGCTGTTCTCGATGATCATCGCCTTCATCGGTATCTGGTTCTTCTCCATCACCGACAAGTCGACCGCGGCGGTCAACGAGCGGGCGCTGTTCTTCCCGCAGTTCGTGCGTTCGCAGACCGGCCTGGGTGCCAGTGGGGCGGTGTCGCACTAAGCGGGATGAATGTATCGGCTTCTATATAGAAGCTGCGTAATGGCGAAATGCCCCGATCGAGAGACCGGGGCATTTTTCTGTCCGCTCGCCCTACCCGGAGCCCCCCGACTGCAGGTGCAGGAGCATAGGAGCTGGCTTGCCAGCGCAAGCGTATGTGAGGAGCAGGGCTCTTCGCCGGCAGGCCGGATCCTGCGGGTTGGGGGGGGGCGAGGGGAGGGCAGAAACAAATACGACCTCTGTTAGAGGCCGTATCCGGTGCAGCTAAGACGTTTGCGCAAGGCAGGTCTTATTTGCGGTCTTCCAGTTTGGTGATGTCACGCGACTCGTAGCCGGTGTACAGCTGGCGTGGACGGCCGATCTTGTACGGGCTGGAGAGCATTTCCTTCCAGTGCGAGATCCAGCCGACGGTCCGCGCCAGGGCGAAGATCACGGTGAACATGCTGGTTGGAATGCCGATCGCCTTGAGGATGATCCCCGAGTAGAAGTCGACGTTCGGGTACAGCGAGCGCTCGATGAAGTATGGGTCGGTCAGGGCGATCTCTTCCAGGCGCATGGCCAGTTCGAGTTGCGGATCGTTGTTGATGCCCAGTTCCTTGAGTACTTCGTCGCAGGTCTGTTTCATCACGGTGGCGCGCGGGTCGCGGTTCTTGTACACGCGGTGACCGAAGCCCATGAGCTTGAACGGATCGTTCTTGTCCTTGGCCTTGGCGATGAACTTGTCGATGTTCGAGACATCGCCAATTTCGTCGAGCATGGTCAGTACCGCTTCGTTGGCACCGCCGTGGGCCGGGCCCCAGAGTGCAGCGATACCGGCAGCGATACAGGCGAACGGGTTGGCACCCGAGGAGCCCGCCAGGCGCACGGTGGACGTCGAGGCGTTCTGCTCGTGGTCGGCATGGAGGATGAAGATCCGGTCCATTGCCTTGGCCAGTACCGGGCTGATCGGTTTGATCTCGCACGGGGTGTTGAACATCATGTGCAGGAAGTTTTCCGCGTACGACAGGTCGTTGCGCGGGTACATCATCGGCTGGCCCATGGAGTACTTGTAGACCATCGCTGCCAGGGTCGGCATCTTGGCCACCAGGCGCACGGCGGAGATTTCGCGGTGCTGCGGGTTATTGATGTCCAGGGAGTCGTGGTAGAACGCCGACAGCGCACCGACTACGCCGCACATCACCGCCATCGGGTGGGCGTCGCGACGGAAACCGTTGAAGAAGCTCTTGAGCTGTTCGTGAACCATGGTGTGGTTCTTCACGGTGCTGACGAACTGGGCCTTCTGTTCGGCGGTGGGCAATTCACCGTTGAGCAGCAGGTAGCAGGTTTCCAGGTAGTCCGATTTCTCGGCCAGCTGTTCGATCGGGTAGCCGCGATGCAGCAGAATGCCGTTGTCGCCGTCGATGTAGGTGATTTTCGACTCGCAGGAGGCGGTCGACATGAAACCCGGGTCAAAAGTGAAGCGGCCCGTGGCCGTCAGACCCCGAACATCGATTACATCGGGACCAACGGTGCCGGTTAAAATGGGCAGCTCGACGGGGGCTGCGCCCTCGATGATCAACTGCGCTTTTTTGTCAGCCATGTGGCCTCCTATTTATGCTTGAAATCATCAGACAGACCCCCCACGCAGGGCCCGCACCACTATAGTGAGATAAATCCGAATGTCAATTTGCCTAAAGTCTTGTCCCAGAAGGCTTTGGGAGGGATTTTTTCGCGAAATTCAGCGCCATTTACGCCTTTTATAACGCTAACGCAATCAGCTATTAGGGGAAGGTCTTTGCGTTGTCATTAGTAGCCTAACTGTCTATACTCGGCCACCGACCTCCGTAGGCTTCTGGGCCCGCTTTGCTGGGGGTCGCACTCCCTGGGTAGTGGTTGCCTGACCAGTGCACTCCCCAACAACTTTGCCCTGATTGTTAGGGGCTCTTCAGTGTGAAAAAAGCCGTGAATAGCCAACGACCTGTAAACCTAGACCTAAGGACCATCAAACTCCCCATCACCGGCGTTACGTCGTTTCTCCACCGTGTTTCCGGCATCATCCTCTTCCTGGGCATCGGCATCATGCTTTATGCATTGAGCAAATCCCTGGGCTCCGAGGAAGGCTATGCCGAGGTGAAGGCGTGCTTGACCAGTCCGCTGGCCAAATTCGTTGCATGGGGCCTCCTGTCCGCCTTGCTGTATCACTTGGTGGCCGGTGTACGCCATCTGATTATGGACATGGGCATCGGTGAGACGCTGGAAGGCGGCAAGCTGGGCTCGAAAATCGTTATCGCCGTATCCGTGGTGGTAATCGTTCTGGCGGGAGTTTGGATATGGTAACCAGCGTTACGAACCTGTCGCGTTCGGGCCTTTACGACTGGATGGCACAGCGTGTGTCTGCGGTCGTTCTCGCGGCTTATTTCATTTTCCTGATCGGATACCTCGTAGCGAATCCGGGCATTGACTACACCCAGTGGCATGGCCTGTTCGCAAACAACTGGATGCGTATCTTCAGTCTGCTGGCCATGGTGGCCCTGGGCGCTCACGCCTGGGTCGGCATGTGGACCATCTCGACTGACTACCTGACGCCGATGGCGCTGGGCAAGTCGGCCACAGCAGTGCGTTTCCTTTTCCAGGCAGTATGCGGCGTCGCGATGTTCGCTTACTTCGTCTGGGGTGTGCAGATTCTCTGGGGTATCTGATTCATGGCTAACATTCCAACCATTTCATTCGACGCCATCATCATTGGCGGCGGCGGCGCCGGCATGCGTGCCGCACTGCAGCTGGCCCAGGGCGGCCACAAGACTGCGGTGATCACCAAGGTGTTCCCGACCCGTTCGCACACTGTGTCTGCCCAGGGCGGCATCACTTGCGCGATCGCCTCGGCGGACCCGAACGATGACTGGCGCTGGCACATGTACGATACCGTCAAGGGTTCCGACTACATCGGTGACCAGGACGCTATCGAATACATGTGTCAGGAAGGCCCGGCTGCGGTCTTCGAACTGGACCACATGGGTCTGCCGTTCTCCCGTACCGAAACCGGTCGTATCTACCAGCGTCCTTTCGGCGGTCAGTCCAAGGACTACGGCAAGGGCGGCCAGGCTGCTCGTACCTGCGCAGCGTCCGACCGTACCGGTCACGCACTGCTGCACACCCTTTATCAGGGCAACCTGAAAGCCGGCACCACCTTCCTCAACGAGTGGTACGCAGTCGATCTGGTGAAGAACCAGGACGGCGCCTTTGTCGGCGTGATCGCTATCTGCATCGAAACCGGTGAAACCACCTACATCCGCTCCAAGGCCACCGTTCTGGCCACCGGCGGTGCAGGTCGTATCTACGCCTCCACCACCAACGCCCTGATCAACACCGGTGACGGCGTTGGTATGGCGCTGCGTGCTGGCGTTCCGGTGCAAGACATCGAAATGTGGCAGTTCCACCCGACCGGCATTGCAGGCGCCGGTGTACTGGTAACCGAAGGTTGCCGTGGTGAGGGTGGTTACCTGATCAACAAGCATGGCGAGCGTTTCATGGAGCGTTATGCTCCTAACGCCAAGGACCTGGCTGGCCGCGACGTTGTTGCGCGCTCCATGGTCAAGGAAATCATCGCCGGCAACGGCTGTGGCCCGAACGGCGACCACGTGATGCTCAAGCTCGACCACCTGGGCGAGGAAGTGCTGCACAGCCGCCTGCCAGGTATCTGCGAGCTGTCCAAGACGTTTGCGCACGTTGACCCGGTGGTTGCTCCGGTTCCGGTCGTTCCAACCTGCCACTACATGATGGGCGGCGTTGCCACCAACATTCATGGCCAGGCCATCACGCAGAACGCCGCTGGCGAAGACACCATCATCCCTGGCCTGTTCGCAGTGGGTGAAGTGGCTTGCGTATCGGTACACGGCGCCAACCGTCTGGGCGGCAACTCGCTGCTGGACCTGGTGGTGTTCGGCCGTGCAGCCGGTCTGCACCTGGAAAAAGCGCTGACCGACGGTATCGAATACCGCGACGCCAGCGACACCGACGTTGATGTTGCCCTGAACCGCCTGGCCAAGCTCAACGAGCGCACCACCGGTGAAGACGTTGCAACCCTGCGTCGCGAGCTGCAGAACTGCATGCAGAACTACTTCGGTGTATTCCGTACCGGCGAATACATGCAGAAGGGTATCGCCCAGCTGGCTGACCTGCGCGAGCGTATCGCCAACGTCAAGATCAACGACAAGTCTCAAGCTTTCAACACTGCGCGTATCGAAGCACTTGAGCTGCAGAACCTGCTGGAAGTGGCCGAAGCCACTGCCATCGCTGCCGAAGTGCGCAAAGAGTCCCGCGGCGCTCACGCCCGTGAAGACTTCGAAGACCGTGACGACGAAAACTGGCTGTGCCACACCCTGTACTTCCCGGGTGAGAAGCGCGTTGCCAAGCGTGCGGTCAACTTCTCGCCGAAGACTGTTCCGACTTTCGAACCAAAAGTCCGGACTTACTAAAGGGTGATCGATATGTTGCAAGTTGAAGTTTATCGTTACAACCCTGACACCGACTCGGCTCCGAAAACCCAGGTTTTCCAGGTAGACACCGGTGGCAAGGACTTGATGGTGCTGGACGTGCTGGCCCTGATCAAAGAGCAGGACGAAGGTTTTTCCTACCGTCGTTCCTGCCGTGAAGGCGTTTGCGGTTCCGATGGCATGAACATCAACGGCAAGAACGGTCTGGCGTGCATCACGCCGCTGTCTGCCGTGGTCAAGAAGAACAAGCTGGTTGTTCGCCCGCTGCCAGGTCTGCCGGTTATCCGTGACCTGGTCGTCGATATGAGCATCTTCTACAAGCAATACGAGAAGGTGAAGCCATTCCTGCAGAACGATACGCCGGCTCCGGCCATCGAACGTCTGCAGTCCCCGGAAGAGCGCGAGAAGCTCGACGGTCTGTACGAGTGCATCCTGTGCGCTTGCTGCTCGACCTCTTGCCCGTCCTTCTGGTGGAACCCGGACAAGTTCCTGGGTCCAGCTGCCCTGCTGCAAGCCTACCGCTTCCTGGCAGACAGCCGTGACACCAAGACGTCCGAGCGTCTGGCTTCCCTGGACGACCCGTTCAGCGTATTCCGCTGCCGGGGCATCATGAACTGCGTCAACGTTTGTCCGAAGGGCCTGAACCCGACTAAGGCCATCGGTCACATTCGTAACATGCTGCTGCAGAGTGGCGTGTGATTCAGCTGCTGTACCCGTAGGACCGCTGTACCCGTAAAAGCCACGGCGCGGGCTTCAACCCGCGTCATGGCTCTAACCTGAGCAGCAGCTCACAAAGTGGCTGCTCTATATTTTGAAGAAATGAGACAAGCAGGGGCATCCGGGCTGGTACCCGGACTATCAGCGTGATCCTAAGTGGCTTGTTTTGGTCGCTGCATTCGGACTTCTGCAAGCTTGCTCGGTGTCGTCGCCGGTGGTGTTCCCCTAACCGAGGGTGACCAAGCATGCAAGAAAGCGTGATGCAGCGCATGTGGAACAGCGCCTACCTATCCGGTAGTAACGCTGCCTATGTGGAAGAGCTCTACGAGCTCTACCTGCACGACCCTAACGCTGTGCCAGAAGAGTGGCGCACTTACTTTCAGAAGTTGCCTACCGACGGCAGCACTGCCATCGATGTTTCGCACTCGACAATCCGCGATCATTTCGTCTTGCTGGCAAAGAACCAGCGCCGCGCCCAACCGGTATCCGCCGGTAGCGTGAGCAGTGAGCACGAGAAGAAGCAAGTTGAAGTGCTGCGATTGATCCAGGCCTATCGGATGCGTGGCCACCAGGCAGCCCAGCTGGACCCGCTGGGGCTGTGGCAGCGTCCTGCACCTGCAGACCTGTCGATCAATCATTACGGCTTGACCAATGCCGATCTTGATACGACCTTCCGTGCCGGCGACCTGTTCATCGGCAAAGAGGAAGCGAGCCTACGCGAAATTCACGAAGCGTTGCAGCAGACATATTGCCGCACCATTGGCGCTGAATTCACGCACATCACCGATTCCGAGCAGCGTCAGTGGTTCCAGCAGCGTCTGGAAAGCGTACGCGGCCGTCCGACCTATTCCGCCGACATCAAGAGCCACCTGCTCGAGCGCGTCACTGCGGCTGAAGGCCTGGAAAAATACCTGGGTACCAAATACCCGGGCACCAAGCGTTTCGGTCTGGAAGGCGGCGAGAGCCTGATTCCGATGCTCGACGAGCTGATCCAGCGTTCCGGTTCCTACGGCACCAAGGAAGTGGTAATCGGCATGGCCCACCGTGGCCGTCTGAACGTGCTGGTCAACACCTTCGGCAAGAACCCGCGCGAGCTGTTCGACGAGTTCGAAGGCAAGAAGAAGGTCGAGCTGGGTTCCGGTGACGTTAAATACCACCAGGGCTTCTCGTCCAACGTCATGACCACCGGTGGCGAAGTTCACCTGGCGATGGCGTTCAACCCGTCCCACCTGGAAATCGTTTCTCCAGTGGTCGAGGGTTCGGTGCGCGCTCGTCAGGACCGTCGCAACGACCAGACCGGCGACAAGGTTCTGCCGATCTCGATCCACGGTGACGCGGCGTTCGCCGGCCAGGGCGTGGTGATGGAAACCTTCCAGATGTCCCAGACCCGCGGTTTCCGTACCGGCGGCACTGTGCACATCGTGATCAACAACCAGGTCGGTTTCACCATCAGCAACCCGCTGGACTCGCGCTCCACCGAGTACGCCACCGACGTTGCGAAGATGATCCAGGCACCGATCCTCCATGTGAATGGTGATGATCCGGAAGCCGTGTTGTTCGTGACCCAGCTGGCCATCGACTACCGCATGCAGTACAAGCGCGACGTGGTGATCGACCTGGTCTGCTACCGTCGTCGCGGCCACAACGAGGCCGACGAGCCAAGCGGCACCCAGCCACTGATGTATCAGCAGATCGCCAAGCAGCGCACCACCCGTGAACTGTATGCCGATCGCCTGACCCAGGGCGGTGTGCTCGACGCAGAGCGTGTTCAGGCGAAAGTCGACGAATACCGCAACGCGCTGGACAACGGTCTGCACGTGGTCAAGAGCCTGGTCAAGGAGCCGAACAAAGAGTTGTTCGTGGACTGGCGTCCGTACCTGGGCCATACCTGGACCGCGCGTCACGACACCACCTTCGACCTCAAGACTCTTCAGGAACTGTCCGCCAAGCTGCTGGAGCTGCCGGAAGGCTTCGTGGTTCAGCGTCAGGTCGCGAAGATCTACGAAGACCGTCAGAAGATGCAAGCCGGCGGCCTGCCGATCAACTGGGGTTACGCTGAAACCATGGCGTACGCGACCCTGGCGTTCGAAGGTCACCCGATTCGCATGACCGGCCAGGACATCGGCCGCGGCACCTTCTCGCACCGCCATGCGGTGTTGCACAACCAGAAGGACGCCGGCACCTACATCCCGTTGCAGCACCTGTACGAAGGCCAGCCACGTTTCGACCTGTACGATTCGTTCCTGTCCGAAGAAGCCGTACTGGCGTTCGAATACGGCTACTCCACCACCACGCCTAACGCGCTGGTGATCTGGGAAGCCCAGTTCGGCGACTTCGCCAACGGTGCACAAGTAGTGATCGACCAGTTCATCACCAGCGGCGAGCACAAGTGGGGCCGTCTCTGCGGTCTGACCATGCTGCTGCCACACGGTTATGAAGGTCAGGGTCCCGAGCACTCCTCGGCTCGTCTGGAGCGTTACCTGCAGCTGTGCGCCGAGCACAACATCCAGGTATGCGTACCGACCACGCCGGCTCAGATCTACCACTTGCTGCGTCGCCAGGTGATTCGTCCGCTGCGCAAGCCGCTGGTCGTGCTGACACCGAAATCCCTGCTGCGTCATAAACTGGCCATCTCGACCCTGGAAGATCTGGCGGAAGGTTCGTTCCAGACCGTTATCCCGGAAATCGATGCCCAGGATCCAAAAGACGTGGGTCGCATCATTCTGTGTAGCGGCAAGGTCTACTACGACCTGTTGGAAAAACGCCGTGCCGAAGGTCGTGACGACATCGCCATCGTGCGTATCGAGCAGCTGTACCCATTCCCTGAGGACGACCTGATCGAAGTCCTGGCTCCGTACAAAAACGTCAAACACATCGTTTGGTGTCAGGAAGAGCCGATGAACCAGGGTGCCTGGTACTGCAGCCAGCATCACATGCGTCGCATCATCAGCGGTCACAACAAGTCGCTCGTACTCGAGTACGCGGGCCGTGACGCTTCTGCTGCTCCAGCTTGTGGTTATGCATCGATGCACGCTGAGCAGCAGGAAAAACTGCTGCAAGATGCCTTTACTGTTTAACGCCTTCGCGCACCTGAAACCGAATTTAAGGAACCACAGATAATGGCTATCGAGATCAAAGCCCCCACTTTCCCGGAATCGGTTGCCGATGGCACCGTTGCCACCTGGCACAAGCAACCGGGCGACGCCGTCAAGCGTGACGAGCTGATCGTTGACATCGAGACCGACAAGGTCGTGCTGGAAGTTCTGGCCACCGCTGACGGCGTGCTGGGCGCTATCGTCAAGAACGAAGGCGACACCGTTCTGTCCGACGAAGTCCTGGGCTCCATCGTTGAAGGCGGCGCTGCTGCCGCTGCTCCTGCTGCCGCCGCCGCTCCGGCCGCTGCCGCTGCTGCCCCGGCTGCTGCCGATGGCGAAGACGATCCAATCGCTGCTCCTGCCGCGCGCAAGCTGGCTGAAGAAAACGGTATCAACATCGCTTCCGTTGCCGGTACCGGCAAAGGCGGCCGTGTGACCAAGGAAGACGTGGTCGCTGCTGTTGCCGCGAAGAAAGCCGCTCCGGCTGCCGCGCCTGCCAAGGCTCCGGCTCCTGCCGCTGCTGCTCCGGTCTTCGCTGCCGGTGATCGCGTCGAGAAGCGCGTGCCTATGACCCGCCTGCGTGCCAAGGTTGCCGAGCGTCTGGTTGAAGCCCAGTCGAACATGGCGATGCTGACCACCTTCAACGAAGTCGACATGACTGAAGTCATGGCCCTGCGTTCGAAGTACAAGGACCTGTTCGAGAAGTCCCACAATGGCGTACGCCTGGGCTTCATGTCGTTCTTCGTCAAGGCCGCCACCGAAGCCCTGAAGCGCTTCCCGGCTGTCAACGCCTCGATCGACGGTTCCGACATCGTCTACCACGGCTATGCCGACATCGGTGTTGCGGTCTCCAGCGACCGTGGCCTGGTGGTTCCGGTTCTGCGTAACGCCGAACTGATGAGCCTGGCCGAAATCGAAGGCGGCATCGCCACCTTCGGCAAGAAGGCCCGTGACGGCAAGCTGTCGATGGAAGAGATGACCGGTGGTACTTTCACCATCACCAACGGTGGTACTTTCGGTTCGATGATGTCGACCCCGATCGTCAACCCGCCACAAGCCGCGATCCTGGGCATGCACAACATTCTGCAGCGTCCTATGGCGATCAACGGTCAAGTGGTCATCCGTCCGATGATGTACCTGGCGCTGTCCTACGATCACCGCCTGATCGACGGTAAAGAAGCCGTGACGTTCCTGGTGACCATCAAGAACCTGCTGGAAGACCCGGCTCGTCTGCTCCTGGACATCTAAAAAGCAGCTGCATGCTGCAAGCGGGAAGCTTCGCGCCCCAGGGCAAGAGGCTTCAAGCTTGCGGCTGCAGCTTCTAGCTTGCCGTTAAAAGGAACCTTTTATGACTCAGAAATTCGACGTGGTAGTGATTGGCGCGGGCCCAGGCGGTTATGTCGCCGCAATCAAGGCCGCACAACTCGGTTTCACCACCGCTTGCATCGAGAAGTACACCGATAAAGAGGGCAAGCTGGCCCTCGGTGGTACTTGCCTGAACGTCGGTTGCATTCCTTCCAAGGCGCTGCTGGACAGCTCCTGGAAATTCCACGAAGCCCAGGACGGTTTTGCCATCCACGGTATCAACCACGCTGGCGTGACCATGGACGTACCAGCCATGGTGGGTCGCAAGGCCAACATCGTCAAAGGCCTGACCAGCGGTGTTGCCACCCTGTTCAAAGCCAATGGCGTCACTTCGATCCAGGGCCACGGCAAACTGCTGGCCGGCAAGAAAGTCGAAGTCACCAAGCCTGACGGTTCGGTTGAAGTGATCGAAGCCGAAAACGTGATCCTGGCTCCAGGCTCGCGTCCGATCGACATTCCACCGGCTCCGGTCGATCAGAATGTCATCGTCGATTCCACCGGCGCTCTGGAATTCCAATCCGTACCAAAACGCCTGGGCGTGATCGGCGCTGGCGTCATCGGCCTGGAACTGGGTTCGGTATGGTCGCGCCTGGGTGCGCAAGTGACTGTCCTGGAAGCCCTGGACACCTTCCTGATGGCCGCTGATACCGCTGTCTCCAAGGAAGCGCTGAAAACCCTGACCAAACAGGGTCTGGACATCAAGCTGGGCGCTCGCGTGACCGGCTCCAAGGTCAACGGCGAAGAAGTCGTAGTGACCTATACCGATGCCAACGGCGAACAGACCATCACTTTCGACAAGCTGATCGTAGCCGTTGGTCGCCGTCCGGTGACCACCGATCTGCTGGCCGCCGATTGCGGCGTGACCCTCGACGAGCGCGGTTTCGTGCACGTTGACGATCATTGTGCTACCACCGTACCGGGCGTCTACGCCATCGGTGACGTGGTGCGCGGCATGATGCTGGCTCACAAGGCCTCGGAAGAGGGCATCATGGTTGCCGAGCGCATCAAGGGCCACAAAGCCCAGATGAACTATGACCTGATCCCTTCGGTTATCTATACTCACCCGGAAATTGCATGGGTCGGTAAAACCGAGCAGGCCTTGAAAGCTGAAGGCGTTGAAGTTAACGTCGGCACCTTTCCGTTTGCCGCCAGCGGCCGTGCCATGGCAGCCAACGACACCGGTGGTTTCGTCAAAGTCATCGCCGATGCCAAGACTGACCGCGTATTGGGCGTCCACGTGATTGGCCCAAGCGCTGCGGAACTGGTTCAGCAAGGTGCGATCGGCATGGAATTCGGCACCAGCGCCGAAGACCTGGGCATGATGGTTTTCTCCCATCCGACCCTGTCCGAAGCCCTGCACGAAGCAGCTCTGGCTGTGAATGGCACTGCCATCCACATTGCCAACCGCAAGAAACGCTAAGCAATAATAAGAAACCACGGCGGTTGGCCCGTCGTGAGCCTTGTGCGCAAGACTCACCGCGGAATATCCGCTGGACTCGACCTCTCGAGGTAGCGCCACACACTGGACCGGGGCCCAGGCTCCGGGTTCAGGTGTGGCGCTGGTTTTGAGAGTAGCGGTCACAGGTGGTGCGGCACTCAATCTTGAGCGCAGCGCCGAATGCGCAGTACCTAACGAAGACGGTAAAAAGCATGAATCTTCACGAGTATCAGGGTAAGCAGCTGTTCGCTGAATACGGCCTGCCAGTATCCAAAGGCTACGCGGTAGACACCCCGGAAGAAGCAGCAGAAGCTTGCGACAAAATCGGCGGCTCCGAGTGGGTTGTCAAAGCCCAGGTTCACGCCGGTGGTCGCGGTAAAGCGGGCGGCGTTAAGCTGGTTCGCAGCAAAGAAGACGCTAAGGCATTCGCTCAGCAGTGGTTGGGCAAGCGTCTGGTGACCTATCAGACTGACGCCAATGGCCAGCCTGTCACCAAGATCCTGGTTGAATCGTGCACTGATATCGCTAAAGAGCTGTACCTGGGCGCTGTCGTTGACCGTTCGAGCCGTCGCATCGTGTTCATGGCTTCCACCGAAGGTGGCGTGGACATCGAGAAAATCGCTCACGACACTCCAGAAAAAATTCTCAAGGCCACTATCGATCCACTGGTTGGCGCTCAGCCATTCCAGGGTCGCGAGCTGGCTTTCCAACTGGGTCTGGAAGGCAAGCAAGTTGCCCAGTTCGCCAAGATCTTCGTAGGCCTGGCCAAACTGTTCCAGGATCACGATCTGGCCCTGCTGGAAGTGAACCCGCTGGTGATCAAGGCCGACGGCGATCTGCACTGCCTGGACGCGAAGATCAACATCGACGCCAACGCCATGTACCGTCAGCCTAAGCTGAAAACCTTCCACGATCCGTCCCAGGACGATCCGCGCGAAGCCCACGCTGCCAAGTTCGAACTGAACTACGTAGCCCTGGAAGGCAACATCGGCTGCATGGTCAACGGTGCCGGCCTGGCCATGGGTACCATGGACATCGTCAACCTGCACGGCGGCAAGCCAGCCAACTTCCTCGACGTAGGTGGTGGTGCTACCAAAGAGCGCGTGACCGAAGCCTTCAAGATCATCCTGTCCGACACCAACGTCGCTGCAGTACTGGTCAACATCTTCGGCGGCATCGTTCGTTGCGACATGATTGCCGAAGGCATCATCGGCGCCGTGAAAGAAGTCGGCGTGAAAATCCCGGTTGTTGTTCGCCTTGAAGGCAACAACGCTGAACTGGGCGCTAAAGTACTGGCAGAAAGCGGCTTGAACATCATCGCTGCTACCAGCCTGACCGACGCTGCTCAACAAGTTGTCAAAGCTGCGGAGGGCAAATAATGAGCGTCCTGATCAATAAAGACACCAAAGTTATCTGCCAGGGCATTACCGGTTCGCAAGGTAGTTTCCACACCCAGCAAGCCATCGAGTACGGCACCAAGATGGTTGGCGGCGTAACTCCTGGCAAAGGCGGCACCGAGCACCTGGGCCTGCCAGTGTTCAACACCGTGAAAGACGCTGTAGCTGCCACTGGCGCTACCGCCAGCGTGATCTACGTTCCAGCTCCTTTCTGCAAGGACTCGATCCTGGAAGCGGCCTTCGGCGGCATCAAGCTGATCGTCTGCATCACCGAAGGCATTCCTACCCTGGACATGCTGGACGCCAAGGTTAAGTGCGACGAGCTGGGTGTGACCCTGATCGGCCCTAACTGCCCAGGCGTGATCACCCCAGGCGAATGCAAGATCGGCATCATGCCAGGTCACATTCACTTGCCAGGCAAGGTCGGTATCGTTTCCCGTTCCGGCACCCTGACCTACGAAGCTGTTAAGCAGACTACTGACGCCGGTTTCGGTCAGTCCACCTGTGTCGGCATCGGTGGTGACCCGATCCCGGGTTCGAACTTCATCGACATCCTGAAGCTGTTCCAGGAAGACCCGAAGACCGAAGCGATCGTGATGATCGGTGAGATCGGCGGTTCGGCTGAAGAAGAAGCGGCTGCCTACATCAAGGCTCACGTGACCAAGCCGGTTGTTTCCTACATCGCTGGTGTGACTGCTCCTCCGGGCAAGCGCATGGGCCATGCTGGCGCAATCATCTCTGGCGGCAAAGGCACTGCAGACGAGAAATTCGCTGCTCTGCAAGACGCAGGCGTGAAAACCGTGCGTTCGCTGGCAGACATCGGCAAGGCCCTGGCCGAGCTGACCGGTTGGGCTGTCAAGTAAGCCTCGCGCTTAGCTGACGCTTCAACCACAAAGGCCACCTTCGGGTGGCCTTTGTGCTTTCTGTCGTAGGAGACCTGCATCCTGCACAGAGCCGGGGGGAAATATAATTTCAAAAATGCGACATCATTCTGTCGCATATCGGATAGTTCGCCCTGGAACAGTGCGCTTGTCTTACCGATTCTGTAATCTAGCCGCCTCTTTTTGCGTCTGCTGCCCACAAGGTCGCTGCGCGCTAAACGGGTCAGTCTTATACGGACTGACAGCATTTCCCTCACCCATAAGGGAAATCCCTCTCTAAATTCCGATTCAGTAGTGTGGTATTTCCTTAATGAAAGTGTTGAAAGGCCAGGACATCCTGGCACTCGGCTTTATGACTTTTGCCCTGTTCGTCGGGGCCGGCAACATCATTTTCCCGCCTATCGTCGGCCTGCAGTCCGGACCCCATGTCTGGATGGCGGCGCTGGGCTTCCTGATCACTGCGGTCGGTCTGCCGGTGATCACCGTGGTTGCCCTGGCCAAGGTTGGCGGTGCCATGGACGCGCTGAGCACGCCTATCGGCAAGCTGGCCGGTGGCCTGCTGGCAGCGGTCTGCTACCTGGCGGTAGGCCCGCTGTTCGCCACGCCACGTACCGCTACCGTGTCCTTTGAAGTGGGCCTGGCGCCGTTGACCGGCGAAAGCCCGCTGGCCCTGTTCCTCTACAGTTCGGTGTACTTCCTGCTGGTGTTCTTCATCTCCCTGTACCCGGGCCGGCTGCTGGACACCGTCGGACGCTTCCTGGCGCCGCTGAAGATCATCGCCCTGGCTGTGCTGGGCATTGCGGCCTTTGCCTTGCCCGCCGGCGACATCGGCACCGCCACTCCCGAGTACGTTGCAGCACCGTTCTCCCAGGGCTTCATCAATGGTTACCTGACCATGGATACCCTGGGCGCGCTGGTGTTCGGCATCGTCATCGTCAATGCCATCCGTTCCCGCGGGGTCGAGTCGCCTCGGCTCATTACCCGTTATGCCGTGATCGCCGGCCTGATCGCCGGGGTCGGCCTGGCGCTGGTCTACGTCAGCCTGTTCCGTCTGGGCTCGGGCAGCCATGAAGTGGCCGCCGGTGCCAGCAACGGCGCCGCGGTATTGCACGCCTATGTGCAGCACACCTTCGGTTCCCTGGGCAGCGGTTTCCTCGCGGTGCTGATCTCCCTGGCCTGCCTGGTGACCGCCGTGGGCCTGACCTGTGCCTGCGCCGAGTACTTCAGCCGTGTCCTGCCGCTGTCCTACAAGACGCTGGTGGTGATCCTCGCGGCGTTCTCGCTGCTGGTATCGAACCTGGGCCTGACCAAGCTGATCGCGTTCTCGATCCCGGTGCTGACCGCGATTTACCCGCCGTGCATCGCCCTGGTGGCCCTGAGCTTCTGCAAGGACTTCTGGCAGGACCAGCGCCGTATCGTCGGCCCGGTGATGCTGGTGTCCTTCGTGTTCGGCCTGATCGATGCCCTCAAGGGCGCGGGCCTGGCCGGCTGGATGCCAACCCAGCTGTCGCACTTGCCGCTGAGCGAGCAGGGCCTGGCGTGGCTGGTGCCGTCGGTGATCGTGCTGGTGGTGGCAGTGATCTGCGATCGCCTGCTGGGCAAGCGCAGCGAAGCCCTGGCCTGACCTGAAGTTGATGGCCCGGGGTCGCCACAAGCGGCCCCCGAGCCCCCTAAAAAATGCCCCGCATCGATGGATGCGGGGCATTTTTTATGGGCGTAGAGCGGTGTCTTTTTCCCCTGCGGGGCGTCGAAGCAGTGCCCTTTGCTTTTGTCTTCTGCCAACGCCTTACAGGAATTTGCATGTCGTTCGTTCAAGCCAACCTGATCCACCTACTGGCCGCCCTGTGGTTCGTCGTCTGCTGGGGTGGCTATACCCGCTACGCCAGTTGGAAGGGAAGGGACACCGCGTGCCTGGCCAGCGTCCTGCACCTGTATCGCGAGGACTGGATGCGCCGCATGCTGCTGCGGGATAACCGTATCGCCGATGCCAGCGTGATCGGCAACCTGGAGCGCAATGCCTCGTTCTTCGCCTCCAGCACCCTGATCATCCTGGCGGGCATCCTCACCGTGCTGGGCGCCTCGGAGCGTGCAGTGTCGCTGTTGGCGGACATTCCCATGGTCCAGCAGGCGTCCCAGGGCATGTCGGAAATCAAGCTGCTGTGTCTGGCGCTGGTGTTCGTCTATGCCTTCTTTACCTTCAGCTGGTGCATGCGCCAGTACAACTTCGCCGCAGTGCTGGTGGGGTCGGCGCCAATGATCGGCGAGCGTCATGTTTCCGAGCAGGAGCGCAAGGCTTTTGCATCGCGAGCGGCTCGGGTAATTTCCATGGCGGCCAACCAGTTCAACTTCGGATTGCGTTCCTATTACTTCGGCATGACCATGCTGGCCTGGTTCGTCAGCCCCTGGTTATTCATGCTGATGAGCGCGGGTGTGGTGTTTGTCCTGTATCGGCGGGAGTTCCACTCCGATGTACTTGAGGTCATGGTCTATACACCGACAGAACAACCTGTGGTCGATAGCCCCAAAGATGCAGCCTGAGCGTTGATGGCTGATCGATTGAACGGTTAAAAGGAGTTGACCAATGAGCAGTTCGCGTGCCCTGAAGTACCTGTGCCTGGGGTTTTTCCTGTTGTCGGGCTGCAGGGCGCAAACCCTGTATCTGAATGGCGAAGCCCGGGGCAGGGTGGTAGATGCATTGAGCGGCGTGCCGATCGCCGGGGCCAAGGGCGCCTTGTGTGGCGCACAGTTCCTGACGGCCGATGACGGGAGCTTCAAGGTCGAGGCGGCAACGGACTGGGAATGGGTCATGTTGCTGGCCGGGCGTTCGCCGCAGGACATCCCGCACCCTTGCTTCATGAGTATCGCGGCAGCGGATTACCAGACCCGCCAATGGCTGGCGCCTGTTACCGCCCACTACGACTTTCCCATCAGGTTGCTGCCCATTTCCAGCCCCTTGCACTATGCACTGGAGTCCCCGGGCAATGAGTCGGTGCCAATGCAGCCGTTGCAGGCAGAGCCCCACCAGGACGAATTGTTCCTGGGGGCAGGCGGCTGATCTTCAACGCTTAGTTGCTTGCCCGGCAACTAAGCACTGTTGTATTGAGCGACTGTTTTACGAGCAAGAAAAAGCCCGCACTTGGCGGGCTTTGTTCTTTGTTGCGCTAAAACCGACTTAGTTGGTTTTAGGAGCTGCTTCCTTGGCGCTTTCTTCAGCAGCAGCCTTGTTGGATTCAGCCTGATCTTTGGCTGCTTCGGCGTTTTCTTTTGCCGCGTCGTTCACTTTATCCTGAGCTTCGTTCATTTTCTGTTGGGCTTGCTCAGCATGTTGATTGGCATCTTGAGCTTTGTCCTCGGATTTTTTGTCGCAGGCAGCCAGACCGAGGGAAGCGGTCAGCATCAGGGCAATAGCTAAAGTCTTACGCATGGGGTGTTTCTCCTTAGTGAAGATATCTACTGGCCTTTCGATCATGGCCTTGTGATTTAAGTTCCTTGAGACTCACAGATATATTAAGTCCTCATTTCATGGAACTTTTGCCTGCTTCATTCAACGCACATTCCCGACAATAAAAAGAGATAAATCTCATGGCGCAAAACCCTATTTCTGAGCGTGCGGCGCGCTTTCTTTCCGCCTTGCGCCACTGCCAGGTGCTGGGCATCCGGGTACATAGCGCCTCTGAAGAGGGCCTGACCCTGACCTTGCCCTACAGTCCGCAGATTGTCGGCGACCCGCAAACCGGGATCATTCACGGCGGTGCCCTGACCACGCTGATGGACAGCGCCTGTGGCATGGCCACGCTTTGCGTGCTGCCGGAGTTCGAGGTGTGTCCGACCCTGGACCTGCGCATAGACTATATGCATCCGGCGGTCCCTCATCATGACGTGCACGGCTTTGCCCAGTGTTACCGGGTCACCACCGATGTGATCTTTACCCGCGGCTTTGCCTATCAGGATGATCCCGAGCGTCCCGTGGCTCATGTAGTCGGCACTTTCATGCGCATGGGCCGGGGGCTCAAGGGCAGCCGCGGGCTGGCCAGCTCGATCAAGGGGGAGCGGGCATGAGCACGGACCTTCGAGCACTCCTGGAGCAGGCTCGCCAGCAGGGCGATTACACCGCGTTGCTGGAGCAGATCCCCTACGCGAAGCTGATTGGCATCGAGTGCACGCAACTGGGAGATGAACTGCTGTTTCGCCTGCCGGCCAACAAGGACAATATCGGCAACCCTCTGCTTCCAGCCCTGCACGGTGGAGTGATCGCCGGTTTCATGGAACTGGCGGCCGCCTTGCATTTGCTGATTCTCACCGGCTCGCCCGGGGTGCCGAAAATCATCGACTTTTCCCTCGACTACCTGCGCGCCGGGCAGTTTCGCGACACCTTTGCCCGCTGCCAGGTGTGCCGGCAGGGCAGGAGGGTGGCCAATGTCGCCATCACCGCCTGGCAGAGCACTGCCGAGGAGTCGATTGCCACCGCTCGCGCACATTTCAAGATCGAAGAGAGCACCGGCCCTTGAAATCCAGCGAGCGACCCCCACTTTCATGTCATCCCGCCGCCCTCCGCTCCCGGAACGCGGCCAATGCCATCTGATTGGAGTTTGATGACCATGAGTGTGGAAACTCAAAAGGAAACCCTGGGCTTCCAGACCGAGGTGAAGCAACTGCTGCACCTCATGATCCATTCGCTGTATTCCAACAAGGAAATCTTCCTTCGCGAATTGATCTCGAACGCCTCTGACGCCGTCGACAAATTGCGCTTCGAAGCCCTGTCCAAGCCCGAGTTGCTGGAAGGTGGCGCCGAACTGAAAATCCGTGTGAGCTTCGACAAGGACGCGAAAACCGTCACCCTCGAAGACAACGGTATCGGCATGAGCCGAGAAGATGTGATCACCCACCTGGGGACCATCGCCAAATCCGGCACTGCCGATTTCATGAAGAACCTCACCGGCGACCAGAAGAAGGACTCGCACCTGATCGGTCAGTTCGGTGTCGGCTTCTACTCCGCCTTTATCGTGGCCGACCAGGTTGAAGTGTTCAGCCGCCGTGCCGGCCTGCCTGCCAGCGAAGGCGTGCACTGGTCTTCCAAGGGCGAGGGCGAGTTCGAAGTTGCGACCATCGACAAGGCCGAGCGCGGCACCCGCATCGTCCTGCACCTGAAATCCGGTGAAGACGAGTTCGCCGATGGCTGGCGCCTGCGCAACATCATCAAGAAGTATTCCGACCACATCGCGCTGCCGATCGAGCTGCCCAAAGAAGCCGCTGCCGCTGAAGGCGAAGAGAAACCTGCGCTGGAGTGGGAAACCGTCAACCGCGCCAGTGCCCTGTGGACCCGTCCGCGTACCGAGATCAAGGACGAGGAATACCAGGAGTTCTACAAGCACATCGCCCATGACTTCGAAAACCCGCTGAGCTGGAGCCACAACAAGGTCGAAGGCAAGCTGGAGTACAGCTCGCTGCTCTACGTACCGGCTCGCGCGCCGTTCGACCTGTACCAGCGTGAAGCGCCCAAGGGCCTCAAGCTCTACGTGCAGCGCGTGTTCGTCATGGATCAGGCCGAGTCGTTCCTGCCGCTGTACCTGCGCTTCATCAAGGGCGTGGTGGACTCCAACGACCTGTCGCTGAACGTCTCGCGGGAAATCCTGCAGAAAGACCCGATCATCGACTCGATGAAGTCGGCGCTGACCAAGCGTGTCCTCGACATGCTGGAGAAACTGGCGAAGAACGAACCCGAGCAATACAAGGGCTTCTGGAAGAACTTCGGCCAGGTGATGAAGGAAGGCCCGGCCGAGGACTTCGCCAACAAGGAGAAGATCGCCGGCCTGCTGCGCTTCGCCTCCACCCAGGGCGACGACGGCGAGCAGAATGTCTCCTTGGCCGACTACCTGGCACGCGCCAAGGAAGGCCAGGACAAGATCTACTTCCTCACCGGCGAATCCTACGCCCAGGTGAAGAACAGCCCGCACCTGGAAGTCTTCCGCAAGAAAGGCATCGAAGTGCTGCTGCTCACCGACCGTATCGACGAGTGGCTGATGAGCTACCTCAACGAGTTCGACGGCAAGAGTTTTGTCGACGTGGCGCGCGGCGACCTGGACCTGGGCAACCTCGACTCCGAAGAGGACAAGAAGGCTGCCGAGGAAGTCGCCAAGACCAAGGAAGGCCTGGTTGAGCGGATCAAGACCGCCCTGGGCGAGAGCGTCAGCGAAGTGCGGGTTTCCCACCGCCTGACCGACTCGCCGGCGATCCTGGCCATTGGCGAGCAGGACCTGGGGCTGCAAATGCGTCAGATCCTTGAAGCCAGCGGGCAGAAGGTTCCGGATTCCAAGCCGATCTTCGAGTTCAACCCGACTCACCCGCTGATCGAGAAACTCGACGGCGAGCAGAGCGAAGAGCGCTTTGGCGACCTGTCGCACATTCTCTTCGATCAGGCGGCCCTGGCGGCCGGTGACAGCTTGAAGGATCCGGCGGCCTATGTGCGCCGGCTGAACAAGCTGCTGGTGGAGCTGTCGGTTTAACCACGTTGCAAGAAAAACCCGCTTCGGCGGGTTTTTTCATTCTGGTGTCCCCCTACTGGAGAAGATGAGTCATGAGTCAAATCACAGTGCGTTCCGTGGTCTATCAGATCGATGGCCAGCCCTATGAAGGCCGCCTGGCCTTCGATGCCGCCCATAAAGCTGCGCGTCCGGGGTTGCTGATGGCGCCGAACTGGATGGGTGTCAGCGCCGGCGCGGAGAAGATCGCCGAGGCGGTGGCGGCCAAGGGTTATGTGGTGCTGATCGCCGATCTGTATGGCCAGTCGCTGCGCCCCGGCGATGCGAGCCAGGCCGGTGCCGCGATGATGCCGCTCAAGGATGATCGGGCGTTGTTGCGCAAGCGCATGCAGGCGGCCTTTGCGGCCTTGCAGAGCCAGGGCGAAGCCGCGGTGGACACCTCCAGGCTGGCCACCTTCGGCTTCTGCTTTGGCGGCTGCTGCGCCCTGGAACTGGCCCGCAGTGGCGCGCCGGTGAAGGCGGCGGTGTCGTTCCACGGCACCCTGGACACCCCCAACCCTGCCGATGCCAACAACATCAAGGGCTCGGTACTGGTACTGCACGGCGCGGCGGACCCGTTCGTGGCCAAGGAGCAACTGCCGGCCTTCGAAGCGGAAATGGACGCCGCGGGAGTGGACTGGCAACTGGTCAGCTACGGTGGCGCGGTGCATTCCTTCACCGACACCCACGCCAACCTGCCGGGCAAGATGATGTACGACGCCAAGACCTCGGCCCGGGCCTTCGCCACCATGCATTACCTGCTGGACGAAGTCTTTAGCGGCTGACCCACCGACCCTGATCCCGTAGGAGCTGGCTTGCCAGCGAAGGCGTCAGTGAGAGCAACGCCAGACTCACGGGCCTGTTCGCCGGCAAATCGGCCCCTACCGATCAGTGGCGGGCGGGTGGCAATTGGATGCGCTCGCTTTCTCCCGGCACCTGCGGCCAGTCCCCGGCGGCCCAGCGTCTGCGAGCTTCATCGATCAACAGTGGATCGCTGGCGACGAAGTTCCAGTTGATCCGCCGCGGGCCGTCCAGGGCGGCGCCGCCGATCAGCACCGCGTGGCAATCGCTCTCGGCGAACAGCGTGGCGTTCTCCCCCTCTGGCAATACCACCAGCGAGTGCACGGGTAATGGCTCGCCGTCCAGTTGTGCCTCGCCCTCCAGTACATACAGCGCACGCTGTTGATGCTCGGTGGGAATCAGCAGGCTGGTGGCGGTCTGCAGCCGCAGCTCGGCATACAGGGTGGGGGAGAGCACCGGCACCGGCGACTCCAGGCAGAAACCGCTGCCGGCAATCATCCGAATGCTCACCCCCAGGTTGTCGCTCACCGGCAGGCTGCTGGCCGGGTGATGGCTGTAGTGCCCCGGGCCCTGCTCCTGTTCTTTGGGCGAGGCCAGCCAGACCTGCAGGCCGTGCATGGCAAACCCCTGGGCCTGCAAGGGCGCTGGCGTGCGCTCGACATGGGCGATGGCGCTGCCGGCGGTCATCCAGCTGACGTCCCCGGCGCCCACGATCTGGTCGGAGCCCAGGCTGTCCTTGTGCTGGATCTGCCCGGCGAACAGGTAGGTCAGGGTGGAGAGGCCGATATGCGGATGCTGACGGATATTCATGCCCTTGCCCGGCGGGTAGCGGGTTTCCAGCATGTGGTCGAAGAACACGAAAGGCCCGACACTGCGGCACTGGGCCGAAGGCAGGGGGCGCAGGATGGGCTGGCCTTCAACGTCCTCGGCACGGGGACGGATCACGAGGGGGGAGTTCATGGCGGATTCCAGGCTGATCGGGTTATGCCCGGGAGCATAACCCGCTTGTGCCAGCCTTGCCGCTACTGGCTGAAGGCGCCTTCGGAGAGGTGGGTCTCGATGCTGACTTCGCTGGTGGTCATCAGCTTGTGGATCGGGCAGCGATCGGCCACCCGGTGCAGCTCATCACGCTGGGCATCGGTGAGCACGCCCTTGAGGGTCAGCTTCACATGCAGGGCGTACTTGCCTTTCTGCTCTTCGCTGTTGTCGTGCTTGATCTCCACGGTGACCCCGGTCAGCGGGATGTTCTTCTTCTGTGCGTAGAGCTTGAGGGTCAGGGCCTTGCAGGCGCCCAGGGCGGCATCGAAGTAGTCATGGGGCTCGGGTGCGGTGCCTTCGCCACCGGCGGACTTGGGCAGGTCGGTGAACAACTGGTGGTCGTCGACCTGGATGCTGTGGCGGAAACCTTCGCTGGACTCGGTATTGACGGTGATGGTCATGGCAAACCTCAGGCAGTGATGAATAAGGATCAGGCTGTAAGGGTGCTGAAGTTATAGAGCATATCGAAGCGCGGGCGTTCCCCTTTTTCTGAACCTGCGGCTCGGCGTCGCGGTCTATCCTGCTTCGATCCATGGGAGGCGGCCCGGTGCACTGGAACCCTGTTCAAGCAAGCTGTTTGTGGGCGCTGCTGATGCTGCCGCTGGCGGTGGCCCAGGCGCGTGACTATGTGTACAGTGACGCGCACCTGCATTACGTGGACTTCTTCCAGGAAACCGCGGGCATGGAAGCCTTGCTCAAGGCCATGGATGACAACCGCATCGAGCAGGTGATGATTGCCGGGATTCCGGTGGCCAAGAAATGGCACGAGGATGAGCCCAAGCGCCCGCGCTACTACGCCGGGGACGATGCCGCGGCCTACTGGTACAGCGCCACCGACGTGCTGGTGGCCGCCGCGGTGAAAAAGCTGCCGGCCGAGCAGCGCCGGCGCTTTCATCCGTTCCTTTCGGGGTTCAACCCCAACGACAAGAACTCCGCGGCGCATATCCAGCGCATGCTCGATCTCGACCCGGGGCTGTGGCAGGGCATCGGCGAGGTCTTCACCCGGCACGACGATCTCACCGCACTGACCGCCGGCGACACGCCGCGGGCCAATAACGAGGCGATGACCAAGGTCTATCACCTGGCGGCCGAGAACGACCTGCCGGTTATGCTGCACTCCAACATCACCTCCAAGCGCGAGCGCAATCCGCTGTACCTGGCGGAAATCGAAGAGCCGCTGCGCAATCACCCCCATACGCGTTTTATCTGGGCCCATGCCGGCACCAGTGCCGAGATCCATCGTCACCAGACCCGGCTGGAGTTCCTGCTGCCGACCCTGACGCGGCTGCTGGAGAGCTACCCCAACCTCTACATCGACCTGTCCTGGAGCCTGCTCACGCCCTATCTGCTGGATAAGCAGGGCAACCCCGACCCGGCCTGGCTGCAGCTGGTGGAGCGTTTCCCGGAGCGCTTCATGCTGGGTTCGGACGTGGTCGGGCGCTTCAACAAACTGGGGAGCGAGCTGCGGGGGTTCGATGGCTTTCTTGACGCCTTGCCGCAGGAGGTAGCACGCAAGGTGGCCCATGACAATTTCCTCGCCATCCTTCCCGCCAACCATCGTCCCTAGCAGGCGCCAGACTGTCATCAGCCTGTCATGCCTGCTTCATAAGCTCGCGCCATCTCAATCAAGGAGCGCGATATGCACCTCACTCGTTTAAGCGCACTGGCGGCGCTGATGATCTTCAGTGGCCTGGCCTGCGCCGAAGTCCGTGTCGAAGGGCCGGTGGAATACGGCGTGTTCGAAGGTCCCAAGGCCGAGCTGCAATCGGGGGAGCGGGTGCTGCGCCGCAGCAACGAGAAGATCCAGCAGACTTCCGTGGTGCCCGCCAGGCTGGGGACCAAGTTCGGCATGCGTTACCAGTTGCTGGGCAAGGTGGCCGAAGATCAGCCCCTGACTCTTCTTTACCTGACGCCGGGCATCCGTACGCCGGACGGGGTACGCCATGACAAGTTCGAAATCACTCAGAAACTGGTGCCCAACGCTCCCCAGGACGTGATGGCCTATGAGTTCACCGAAAGCCATGAGGTGGTCCCGGGCGAGTGGCGTTTCATGGTCTTCCAGGGCGACCGATTGTTGGCAGAACAGCGATTTTCTGTGCGCTGAATCGTTTTACGCCCAAGTATTGGAGTGCTAGGGCGTTTTGATATCACGTTTTTGTCTTACGCAATTTTCCAATGGCCCGATACCGTCTAAGAGCACCCTGCTGCAAGTTCTTGCAGCGCTCTAGGAAGGAGCCAGAGGAATGAGTCTTAGAAGTCTGAACATTGCGTTACGGGCGAGCCTGGGTTTCGGCTTGCTGGCGCTGATGGTGTTTGCCCTGGGGGCATTCGCCTTGATGCAGATGGGCAATATGCGCCAGCAGTCCGATGAAGTGGAAAGCAATTGGCTGCCCAGCGTGATGTCCGTAGGGGAAATGAACCAGGACCTGCTGCGCATTCGCGCCCTGACCCTGCGGTTGTTGATCAATCGCGACCCGCAGGCGATCACCCAGAACGAAAACAAGATCAACGAGATCAAGAGTGTCCTGGGGGTTGCCCAGAGCCGCTACGAATCCTTGATCCTCCTGCCTCAGGAGCGGGTCCTGTTCGATCGCTTCAAGACCATCGAAAAACAGTACCTGCAACGCCAGGAACGGGTCATGCAGCTCTCCAGCCAGAACCAGCTGGAGGAAGCGGTCAAGGTGGTCAATGGCGAAATGAACCAGCTGGCCGATGAGATGGCCGCGACCCTGCACGAGCTGGTGGAGCTGAACAAGCAAAGCGCGACCCATGCCACCGATCTGGCCCAGGCGGTGTTCAGCAAGTCGCGGGTATGGGTGATCGGCATGATTGCCCTGGCGGCGCTGGTGACCATCGGCCTGGCCCTGTTGTTGACCCGCAGTATCGTCCTGCCTCTGGCGCAGTCGTTGAATGTGGCCGAAGTGGTGGCCGGCGGCGATCTGACCGGCACTATCACGGTGACCGGCAGGGACGAGCCGGCGCGCCTGCTGCACGCGCTCAAGGCCATGCAGCACAGCCTGCGGGAAACCATCCGGCGCATCTCCGATTCATCCAGCCAGCTGGCCTCGGCCTCGGAAGAGCTCAGTTGTGTCACCGAGGATGCGACCCGTGGCCTGCATCAGCAGAGCCTGGAGATCGAACAGGCGGCCACGGCGGTAAACCAGATGACCGCAGCGGTGGAGGAGGTGGCCAGTAACGCAGTGGCCACGTCCGAAGCCTCGCGGGAGTCCGACCGCATCGCCCAGCACGGGCGCGAGCAGGTGCACCAGACGGTGCTCTCGATTGAGTCGCTGGCGCAGGACGTGACGGCCAATGCCAGCCAGGTGGAGGATCTGGCGCAGAAGGTCTATGGCATCAGCAAGGTACTGGAGGTGATCCGTTCCATTGCCGAGCAGACCAACCTGCTGGCGTTGAACGCGGCCATCGAGGCGGCACGGGCCGGGGATGCGGGACGCGGGTTCGCAGTGGTGGCCGATGAAGTCCGGGCCCTGGCTCATCGGACCCAGCAGTCGACCCAGGAAATCGAGCAGATGATCGGTGGTATCCAGCAGGGCACCGACCAGGCCGTCAGTTCCATGCAGCAGAGCAACAACCGCGCCCATTCGACCCTGGAGGTGGCCAAGGCGGCAGGGCAGGCGCTGGAGGAAATCGCATCGGCCTTCACCCAGATCAATGAGCGCAACATCGTCATTGCCAGCGCCTCGGAGCAGCAGGCGGCGGTGGCGCGGGAGGTGGACCGCAACCTGATGAACATCCGCGACCTGGCCTTGCAGACCTCCGCCGGGGCCAATCAGACCAGTGCGGCCAGCCAGGAGTTGTCGCGCCTGGCGGTGGACCTGAACAGCATGGTGGCGCGTTTCTCGGTCTGAGCCTTCTGGCAGGCGAAAAAAAGCCCCGAACCGGTCGGGGCTTTTTCATTCGGCGAAGCGGCGGGGCTTACTTGCCCTGCCAGCGCTTCATGACCAGGGTGGCGTTGGTGCCACCGAAGCCGAAGCTGTTGCTCATCACGGTGTTGATGGTGGCATCTTCGCGGGTCTTGGTCAGGATCGGCATATCGGCCACTTCCGGATCCAGCTCGTCGATGTTGGCCGAACCGGCCATGAAGTTGCCTTCCATCATCAGCATGCAGTAGATCGCTTCGTGAACGCCGGCAGCGCCCAGGGAGTGACCCGACAGGCTCTTGGTGGAGCTGATGGCCGGGGCCTTGTCGCCGAACACTTCACGCACGCCCTTCATTTCCGCGACGTCGCCGACCGGGGTCGAAGTGCCGTGGGTGTTCAGGTAGTCGATAGGAGTGTCGACGGTGGACATGGCCATTTCCATGCAGCGGATTGCACCTTCGCCGCTTGGAGCCACCATGTCGTAGCCATCGGAAGTGGCGCCGTAGCCGACGATTTCCGCGTAGATCTTGGCGCCACGGGCCAGAGCGTGTTCCAGCTCCTCGACCACCACCATGCCGCCACCGCCGGCGATGACGAAACCGTCACGCTTGGCGTCGTAGGCGCGGGAGGCCTTTTCCGGGGTTTCGTTGTACTGGGTGGACAGGGCACCCATGGCGTCGAACAGGAACGACTGGGTCCAATGCTCTTCTTCACCGCCACCGGCGAAGACGATGTCCTGCTTGCCCATCTGGATCTGTTCCATGGCGGTACCGATGCAGTGAGCACTGGTGGCGCAGGCAGAAGCGATGGAGTAGTTCAGGCCCTTGATCTTGAACGGGGTGGCCAGGCAGGCGGAAACGGTGCTGCTCATGGTCCGCGTAACGCGGTATGGGCCAACGCGCTTGACGCCTTTCTCGCGCAGGATGTCCAGCGCTTCCATCTGGTTCAGGGTCGAGGCGCCGCCGGAGCCGGCGATCAGGCCGGTGCGCGGGTTGGACACTTGTTCTTCGCTCAGGCCGGAGTCGGCGATGGCGTCTTTCATGGCCAGGTAGGCGTAAGCCGCCGCGTGGCCGACGAAGCGATAGATCTTGCGGTCGATCAGCTCTTCGAGGTTCAGGTCAATGGAGCCGGAAACCTGGCTACGCAGACCCATTTCGGCATATTCCGGGTTGAAGCGGATGCCAGGGCGACTTGCACGCAGGTTAGCGGAGACGGTCTCTTTGTCATTGCCCAGGCACGAAACAATGCCAAGACCTGTGATAACGACGCGGCGCATGCGGATAACCCTTAGAAGTTGTCAGTTGAAGTAAACACGCCGACCCGGAGGCCTTCGGCGGTATAGATTTCGCGGCCGTCAACGCTGACCGAACCATCGGCGATGGCCATGTTCAGCTTGCCCTTGAGCACGCGCTTGATGTGAATGTTATAGGTGACTTTCTTGGCGGTCGGCAGGACCTGGCCGAAGAATTTCACTTCCCCCGAACCCAGGGCGCGACCGCGGCCCGGCAAGCCCTGCCAGCCGAGGAAGAAGCCCACCAGTTGCCACATGGCATCCAGGCCCAGGCAGCCTGGCATCACCGGGTCGCCTTCGAAGTGGCAAGCGAAGAACCACAGGTCTGGAGTGATATCCAGCTCAGCGACCAACTCACCTTTACCGTACTTGCCACCCTCTTCGCTGATATGGGTGATGCGATCCACCATCAGCATGTTGGGGGCGGGCAGTTGCGCGTTACCTGGGCCGAACAGCTCACCGCGACTGCAGCGCAGCAGGTCTTCCCGAGTAAAGGCGTTTTGTTTGGTCATGCGAGCTCCTCAATAGTCCCGTGCGGCAGGGTTGGGCAAATCTTCCCGGCCGATCGAAGCGTTCATGCCTCGAGCCGGCAGCCTACTCATAGACTATTGCGTTGTAGTGAAAGTCACAGCGCAAAGGGCATGAATGTACACTTGTGCACTGAAATTTTTTTTGAGGGCCTTTTCAGGGCCCCGTCGGGTGCCTAAGACTGCCGCACTTTCGCCCATGACGCCAGTCGTAGCTGTTGGAAAATAGCCGGTTATTGCACCCAACGTTGGAGAATTTGCTGCAGATCCGCGCGCTTGAAAGGCTTGGCCAGGTAGTCGTTCATGCCCGCTGCAAGGCAGGCTTCACGGTCGCCCTGCAAGGCGTTGGCGGTCAGGGCGATGATCGGTAAATCGGCACAGCCGGGCAGTTGGCGGATCTGCCGGGTGGCTTCATAACCGTCGACCAGCGGCAGTCGGCAATCCATCAGAATCGCCTCGAAGATCAGGCTTTCGGCACTGCGGACCGCCTGGGCGCCGTCGGTGACGATGCTCACGGTGAACCCCAGGCTGCGCAGCATGGCCTGGATCACGGTCTGGTTCACCGGGTTGTCTTCCACCAGCAGCACGTTGCGGCCTTCACCGGAGTGCTGATTGCTGCTCACCCGCGGGGCCAGTACCGGCAGGCTCTGCTGGAACAGCGCCAGGGGGATTTCCAGGGTGAACACCGAGCCTCGGCCTTCCTCGCTCTGGGCCCGCAGGGTGCCACCCATGCGCTCGGCCAGGGTGCGGGCGATGGGCAGGCCCAGGCCGGTGCCGCCATAGCGACGGGAAATCGAACTGTCGGCCTGCTGGAAGGCGTCGAACATCAGCTCCAGGCTGGCCGGGCTGATGCCGATACCGCTGTCGCGCACTGCGCAGGTGAACCACAGCAGTTCGTGATCCAGGGCCTGCCACTGGGGCTCGATGGTGATGCTGCCCTGCTCGGTGAACTTCAGGGCGTTGCCGATCAGGTTGACCAGGATCTGCCGGATTCGCGTCGGGTCGCCCTTGACCTGCAGCGACTCCATGCCCGGCGGCAGCCGCAGTTGCAAGTCCAGGCCGCGTTGCAGGGCGCTGTGCTGGAAGGCCTGGGCCGAGCTGGTGATCAGTTCGGCAAGGTTGAACGGGATGTGCTCCAGTTCCAGGGCCGAGCGTTCGATGCGGGAGAAGTCGAGGATGTCGTTGATCACCTTCAGCAGGTGTTCGGTGGACTCCGACGCCAGCGCCGCGTACTCGCTCTGTTCCTGGGTCATCTGGGTGGTTTCCAGCAGTTGCAGCATGCCCAGTACACCGTTCATCGGTGTGCGCAGCTCGTGGCTCATCATCGCCAGGAAATCCGACTTGGCCTTGTTCGCCCGTTCCGCCTCTTCCCGGGTCTGGATCAACTGGGACATGGCCTGGTGCTGCTCGCGGCTAGCCAGTTCCAGGCCGGCGGCGAGGTTGTTGATGTGCCGGGCCAGGTTGCCCAGCTCGCCATCGTCGACGATCGGCAGCGGGGTCTTGAAATCCCCTTCCTGGATTGCCTTCACCGCATCGCCCATGGCGCGGATCGGCTGTGCCAGGCCGGCCGCCAGGCGCCGGGCCAGGAGGAAGGTGAAGAGCAGGGCGAACAGCGCGAGGATGGCGGCCTTGAGGAGGATTTCCTGCTGGCGCTGGCTGAAGGCGTCGTTGGACATGCCGACGATCACCCGGCCCAGGTAACCATCGCCCTGGGCGGCCACGCTGGCCGGGTCGTTCTGCAGAAAGTCGTTGTGCACCTGGATGCGCTGCAGGCGTACCGGGGCCTGGAATACCTTGATCTGCTGCGCGTGGTTGTGGCTGGCCGAGGGCTGCTCCACGTACACCAGGATGTTGTTGGCGCTGTCCTGCACTTCCAGGAAGTGCACGTGGGGCGTGGCCAGGGTTGCCTGCAGGAGGCTCTCCAGGCCCTCGTTGTTGCCGGAGATCACCCCGTACTCGGTGGCTGGCGCCAGTTGATTGGCGATCAGTTGCCCGGTGTGGTTGAGCTCCTGGCGCAAGTCCTGGATACGCACGAAGGTAAAGAAGCTGATCAGCAGCAGGGTCAGGAGCAGGGCCGGGCCCAGGCTGATGAGCTGAGTGCGGGTCTGGATATCCCATCGGCGACGCAATGTCATGGGTGCTTCTCTCCTTCACTCAACTGGCGCGCAACGGCCTGCGGGTCGATTTCCTCGATGCCCAGCGAGCGTGCCACCTGTGGGTTGCTCAGTACTTTGAAAGCCGTCGGGTATAGCGCGCGGGGCCAGCGAGCCGGCGGTTGGTCGAGCAGGCTGTCCAGGGTCTGCAGCCAGTCCTGCTGGTCGCTGTAGGTGCTGGCCAGGCTGCCGGCCCGGACGAAGCCGGCATTGGGGCCGATCAGCGCCTGTTGCCGGGCGTAGCTGCTCAGTAGCAGGTTCTTCACGGTTTTCGGGTTGTACAGCTTCGGATCATCCAGGCCCAGCAGCACTTCGCTGTTGCGCAGCAGGTTCTGCAGCGGGCGGCTGTCGCTGGTGCTGTCCCAGGGTTCGGCGATGATTTCCATGTTCAGGGTTTGCGCGGCCAGGTGCAGTTCCTTGAGCAGGAACCGGCTGTCGGCGCTGTACAGCACCCCCACCCGGCGCACCTGGGGCAGAACACTGCGGATCAGGCGTAACTGGCGCTCCAGGGGCGGATCGCTCCATAGCAGGCTCAACCGTGGATGAGGGCTTTGCACCAGGCGCTGTTGGGCCTGCAGGCGGCTGATGCGCAGGACCAGGGTCGGCGGGCCCAAGGGATCTTGCAGGCGCCAGTCGAGGCTTTGCGGGTCCAGCAGGATCAGGCGCGTGCTGCCGGGCAACTGGCCCGGCGGCGGCAGTTGGGCCAGGGGGACGAAGCGCACCTGGTCCCGGGGGCGCTGGGCGGCCAGTTCTTCGGTGAAGGTGCGCACGCTGCTGTTGTCGTCGCTGGCGGTGAGCAGCACATCGGCCGCCCACAACGGGCTGCCCAGCAGCATGCCCAGTACCAGCAGGCACAGGCACAGGCGACGATGTATGCGCAGGGCCTTCCAGGGCCGACAGTGGCCCATGTCAGAACTCGAGCTCCGCGCTGAAGTAGACCACGTGGCGCGAGTCGTAGAGATTGTCGGCGAAGGTGGTGGGCTGGTGGTCGAGCCGTTGCTGCAGGGTGCCGGCCAGTTCCAGGCTGGTCTTGCTGCCCAGGGCCAGGCGCTTGGCGATGCGGGTGTCGACCCGTTCGAATCGGTAGCCGTTGAGGGCGCTGTCGCCATAGTAGAAGAGCGCGCTGGACCAGCCCTGGCCCCAATTGCGCAGCCAGCCGGCGGAGCCGCTGTTGCTGGCGGTCAGGCGCTGGTCCAGGCGGTTGCTGGCCTGGGCATGGACGTAGGCGTAGGTCAGGCGCAGGCGGTCGGCGCGGCTCAGTTGCCAGTCCAGCTGGCTCTCGGTACCGGCGAAGCGCGAGGCGTTGCTGTTGCTGGCGATGTACTGGTTGTTGCGCAGCGGCTCGCTGATCATCCCGGTGATTTCGTCATAGAACAGCTTGATGTCGAGGTTCAGCGCCTGGTCGACGAAGTAACCGTTGTAGCCCAGTTCCCGGGAACGCATGTGCTCCTGGTCGAGGTTGCCGGGGCCACGGGTCTTGACGAAGTACTGGGCGCTGTTCTGGCCGTAGACCGGGGTACTCAGGCCGGTGACCCGGTAGCTCCAGTTGACGTTGTTCTCGAACATGTCCGGGGAGCGGATGGCTTCCGAATACACCGCCCGCAAGCCGTGGCGCGGGTTGATCAGGTAGTTGACCGCGATCCTCGGGGTCAGGGAGTTGCCGGTCAGCTGGGTGTCTTCGTACATAGCCCCGCCCTGGATCAGCCAATGTTCGCTGGCCCGCCACTCCAGCTGGCCGAACAGGCGCCAGGTGGTGTCGTCAAGGGTGCCGTTGAAGTAGGTTTCGGAGTCGGCCCGGTCGTAACGATAGTTCATGCCGCTGACCAGCCGCAGGTTGTCGCTGAGGCTCAGGGTGTCCTGCAGTTCCAGGTCGTAGCGGGTTTCCCGAGAGCTCTGGTCGATGTTGCCGCAGACGGTATTCTTGCCGCCGGTATTCCATTGGTCGATGACCTGGTTGGCCAATGCCTGTTCCGTCGGGGTTCCACCGGGCGCCGCGCTTAAATAATCGGGCATGTGGCGCGCCAGGCGCTCGGCGTAGTTCGGGTTGAGTTGCCACAGGCGTGTCAGCTCGGGGCTGAAGGAAATTGCCGCGTCGCAGGCACGCCAGGTCTGCTGGCGATCCCAGTGCTGGGCCGAGCCCTGGATATAAAGGCTGTGCTGTGGGTTGAGCTCCAGGTTCCAGCGCAGTGACCCGGCGTAATCCTTGGCCACCACATCGGAGTTGTTGCCTTGCTGGGTTACCCCGTGGAACACCGGCTGATAGGTATAGGGCCGCTGGTTGGTGCCTTCCTTGGCATTCAACTGCCAGTCGATGCTCTGCTGTTCATTGAGCATCTGGCTCACGGACAGACTGAAGCGGTTCAAGCGCTTGCTGTCGCGGTAGTCTGCCCCCAGGCGATTCTTGTCGAAGCCATCATCTTCCTGCCCCGACAGCGACAGGCGCAGGTCGCCGCTTTCCCAGCCGGTACCCTGGCTGGCGTACCAGTCGCTGATGCCGCGCTGGCCCCGGGTCAGCTTGACCCGCGTGCCATGGCTGTTGGCCGGGGCGCGGGTGATGATGTTGACCACCGCCATCAGCGCGTTGGCGCCGTAGCTGACGGTATTGGGGCCGCGAAACACCTCGATGCGCTCGATGTCTTCCATGGCCACCGGGATATCGCTCCAGTCCACTGTCGCCAGGCCGGCGCGATACACCGAACGCCCGTCGATCAGCACTTGCATGCGCCGGGCTTCGCTGGCGTTGGTGCCGTGGTAGTTGACCGTGGCCTGGTTGCCGCTGATGGCGCCGACCATCATCCCCGGCACCAGGCGCAGCAGTTCGCTGATGTCCCGGGCGCCGCTGGCCTTGATCAACTCGTTGTCGAGCACCGTCATGCTGCCGGGAACTGCGGCAGGGGACTGTTTCAGGCGGGTGGCGGTGAGGACCTCGGGCAGGGCGGTGCCGTCCAGGAACAGATCGTCGGCCAGCACCGAGTGGCCGAACAACATGCCCAGCAGCAGCGACAGACGAAGAGGTGAGGGGCCAGCGGACACGACACAGCCTTGAATCTTGATGGAAGGCGCGCATGTTAACCGAGATAGTCGAGTTTTCCAGTCGATAAGCCCGACATTCCCCGAATGACTCCACGTGTTCCCGACAGGTTGCCTGAATGGCCCCTGGGGCTGGTGGTGAGAAAACCGCCCCGTATAATGCCGCCATCGCCACTGCTATGGATTAACGGATTGCATATGACACAACAGCGCCCTATTGCGGTCCTGGGAGGCGGAAGTTTTGGTACCGCCGTGGCCAATTTGCTGGCAGAGAACGGTCATCGGGTGCGGCAGTGGATGCGCGACCCCGAGCAGGCCGAGGCCATTCGGGTCAACCGCGAGAATCCGCGCTATCTCAAGGGCATCAAGATTCATCCGGCGGTGGAGCCGGTCACTGACCTGCTGGCCACCCTCAATGACAGTGACCTGTGCTTTGTCGCCTTGCCCTCCAGCGCCCTGCGCTCGGTGCTGGCGCCCCACGCCGAGCTGCTCCGCGGCAAGCTGCTGGTCAGCCTGACCAAGGGCATCGAGGCCCAGACCTTCAAGCTGATGAGCGAGATCCTCCAGGACATCGCCCCGCAAGCGCGCATCGGCGTACTTTCCGGCCCCAACCTGGCTCGGGAAGTGGCCGAGCACGCCCTGACCGCCACCGTGGTCGCCAGTGAAGACGAAGAGCTCTGTCAGCGGGTCCAGGCCGCGCTGCACGGCCGCACCTTCCGTGTGTATGCCAGTGCCGACCGCTTTGGTGTGGAACTGGGCGGGGCGCTGAAGAACGTCTACGCGATCATCGCCGGCATGGCGGTGGCCCTGGGCATGGGGGAAAACACCAAGAGCATGCTGATTACCCGGGCGCTGGCGGAAATGACCCGCTTTGCCGTGAGCCAGGGCGCCAACCCCATGACTTTCCTCGGCCTGGCCGGGGTCGGCGACCTGATCGTCACCTGTTCCTCGCCCAAGAGCCGCAACTACCAGGTGGGCTTTGCCCTGGGCCAGGGCCTGAGCCTGGAAGAGGCGGTGACCCGCCTGGGTGAGGTGGCGGAGGGCGTCAACACCCTCAAGGTGCTCAAGGTCAAGGCTCAGGAGCTGGGGGTCTACATGCCGCTGGTGGCCGGCCTGCACGCGATCCTGTTCGAAGGGCGTACGCTGAACCAGGTAATCGAGCTCTTGATGCGCGGCGAGCCGAAAACCGACGTCGACTTTATCTCCACCAGCGGATTCAACTGAGCAGCACAGGAGCCAGACATGAACGATACGAATTCCGAAGCCAAATACGAGTCCATCCTCCTGCGGGTGCTGTGGATGCTGATATTCGTGCTGGTGTGGCAGGTGGCGCAGTTTCTCCTGGGCGTGCTGGTGCTGGTGCAGTTGATCTATCGCCTGATCTACGGCGCGCCGAATGCCGGCCTGATGAACTTCGGCGATAGCCTGAGCCAGTTCCTGGCGCAGATCGGTCGGTTCGGCAGCTTCCATACCGAACAGAAACCCTGGCCGTTCGCCGATTGGCCCGCTCCCCGGGCGCCTGAAGGCGAAGCCCCCCATAGCGTGCCGCCAGCGCCTCACCCGGTGCGTGACGAGGAGCCCAAGCTGTGAAGCTGTGGGTGCTGCGTCACGGCCAGGCCGAGTCCCATGCGCCGACCGATGCCCAGCGCAACCTCACGGCCCACGGTCGCGAGGAAGTGCTGGGCAGCGCCG
The DNA here is from genome assembly GCF_058799535.1 of Pseudomonas sp. GW822-FHT06D10. Taxonomy (NCBI): domain Bacteria; kingdom Pseudomonadati; phylum Pseudomonadota; class Gammaproteobacteria; order Pseudomonadales; family Pseudomonadaceae; genus Pseudomonas; species Pseudomonas sp. GW822-FHT06D10. Next base: position 193,919 of record NZ_JBXALN010000012.1, read on the forward strand.
CGCACCTGATCGGCCAGCCCATCGCCGCGATCCTCGTCAGCCCTTATGTACGTGCCCAGCAGACTGCACAACTGGTGCGCGAGGCCCTGGGGTTTGAAGGCGAGATCCGCACCGTGCCCTGGCTCACCCCCGAGGCCAACCCGCTGCAGGTGCTGGAGCAACTGGACAGTGCCGACAACCTGCTGCTGGTCAGCCATCAACCCCTGGTGGGCAACCTGATCGGCCTGTTGCAGCACGGCCACCTGCGTGATCCGCAGCCGATGAACACCGCCAGCCTGGCGGAACTCGAAGGCGACTGGCCCCTGGCGGGGCTGATGACCTTGAATGCCGTGACACACCCTTGATGGGCGCGGCGGCCGGGCATGCCGGGCCGCCGTTGTTGCCTCGAACCCACCGATGCCCGGTTGCGATCCGCTACATTTCTTAACTTGCAGCGCTCCTTTGTGCGTGGAATAGTCCACCAAGCAAGTGCTTGGTTGGTGTCACGAACAGAATAAGAACAAAGGAGCGAGTCATGTCTGCTGCTTTTCGTTTGCCCCTGCAAGTGTTCTACGAGCGCGAGGCTCGTCATCCCCAGCAGCGCTTTCTGGTCCAGCCCAGTGCCGGCGGGCAGGTGCAGGAGCTGAGCTGGTTCGAGGTGGGCCAGCAGGCCCGGCGTGCCGCCCAATGGCTGCGCGAGCGCCAGCTGCCTTCCGGCAGCCACATTGCAATCATTGGCAAGAACTCCGCGCACTGGGTCATTGCCGACCTGGCGATCTGGATCGCCGGGCATGTCTCGGTGCCGTTGTATCCCAATCTCACGGCCGAGTCGGTGGCCCAGGTGCTGGAGCATTCCGAGTCGGCCCTGGCCTTTATCGGCAAGCTCGACGACTGGCCGCAAATGGCGCTCGGGATCAAGGCCGGGCTGCCCACCATCCGCTTGCCCCTGGCCCCCGAAGGCCCTTTCGATTTCAGTTGGGAAGACCTGCAGCGCTGTCCGCCGATCGAGGATAGCCCGAGCCCTGCGGCCGATCAGCTGGCCACCATCATTTATACGTCCGGCACCACTGGGCTGCCCAAGGGCGTAATGCACAGTTTCGGCAACCTGGGCTTTGCCGCCAGCCATGGTGTGCAGATGTTCGGCCTGGGCCCCGAGGACCGGCTGCTGTCCTACCTGCCCCTGTGCCACGTGGCCGAGCGCATGTTTGTCGAGATGGCGGCGATCTATACCGGGCAGACGGTGTTCTTCGCCGAAAGCCTGGACACCTTCCTCGCCGACCTGCAGCGAGCCCGGCCCACCGCGCTGTTTGGCGTGCCGCGGATCTGGACCAAGTTCCAGATGGGGGTCTACAGCAAGGTGCCGGCCAAGCGCCTGGATTTTCTCCTGGGCCTGCCCTTTATCGGCAAGCGTGTCGGCCACAAGGTGCTGAGTGGGCTCGGGCTGGACGCGTTGCGGGTGGCGCTGTCGGGAGCGGCACCGGTGCCCCAGACCCTGTTGCATTGGTATCGACGCCTCGGGCTGGACGTGCTGGAGGTGTACGGCATGACCGAGAGCTGCGGCTACTCCCATATCGGCCGCTCCGGTGAGCATGTACCCGGCTGGATTGGCCGGCCCTGCCCGGAAGTCGAGGTGCGCATCGACGAGGCGGGGGAGGTCCAGGTACGCAGCGGAGCCACTATGCAGGGCTATTTCAAGGACCCGCAGAAGACCGCTGAAACCGTCACCGAGGATGGTTTCCTGCGCACCGGCGACAAGGGGGAGCAGGATGCCGCCGGCAACCTGCGCCTGACCGGCCGGCTCAAGGAGATCTTCAAGACCAGCAAGGGCAAGTACGTGGCCCCGGCGCCCATCGAGAACCGCCTGGCGGTGCATGCCCATATCGAGCAGGTGTGCGTGGTGGGCGACGGGCTGATTGCCCCCCTGGGCCTGTGCGTGCTTTCGGCTGCGGGCGTGCAGGCCGCCGCCGGCAGTGCCCGGGACGGCTTGCACAGCAGCCTGGAAAGCCTGCTGGCCCAGGTCAATGGCAGCCTGGACAAGCACGAGCGGCTGCATCGGCTGGTGGTGGTCAAGGACAGTTGGGCGGTGGAAAACGGCTTTCTCACTCCAACCCTGAAGATCAAGCGCAATGTGATCGAAGCCACCTATGGCGGCAGCTTTCAAGCCTGGAGCGAGCGCAGCGAGGCCGTGCTGTGGCAGGATTGACCGACAATAACCACCCATAAGGGAAGCGGCGATGAGTCTATGGCGCACCACTCCGAACATCGAGCAACTGAACGCGATCCAGAAGAACACCATCGGCGAAGTGCTGGATATTCGCTTCGAGTCCTATGACGAGCAGTCACTGACCGCGAGCATGGTCATCGACCATCGCACCCACCAGCCCTACGGGCTGCTGCACGGCGGGGCCTCGGTGGTGCTGGCGGAAACCGTCGGCTCCATGGCCAGCTACCTGTGCATCGACGCCAGCAAGTTCTACTGCGTGGGGCTGGAGATCAATGCCAATCACCTGCGGGGCTTGCGCACCGGGCGGGTCACGGCGGTGGCCAAGGCCATTCATATCGGGCGCACCACCCATGTCTGGGACATCCGCCTGAGCAGTGATGAAGGCAAGGCCAGTTGCGTCTCGCGCCTGACCATGGCGGTAGTGCCCCTCGGGCAGAACCCGCCGGCGCAATGAGGCAACGCGCCATAGGCTGAGCCTGGGTGTCAGCATTCCTGTCCGTTACGGTCATTGCCCTGGTGCAAGGGCCTGCGGACAATCGGTGTTCGTTTGGTGGATGGATAGGTCGGTATGTCGCAACAGGTGTTTTTCGCTCACGCCAATGGGTTTCCCTCCGGCACGTACGGCAAGTTGTTTGCTGCCTTGGCGCCGGAATTCGAGGTGGCTCATCTGCAGCAGCATGCCCACGACCCGCGCTTTCCGGTGGACGACAACTGGCGCAGCCTGGTGGATGAACTGATCCACCACCTGCAACAGCAGGCCCAGCCGGTCTGGGGCGTGGGGCATTCGCTGGGTGGTGTGCTGCACCTGCACGCGGCCCTGCGCTGCCCGGAGCTGTATCGGGGGGTGGTGATGCTCGATTCGCCGGTGCTGACCCGGGCCGACCAATGGGTGATCCGCGCCGCCAAGCGCCTGGGCTTCATCGACCGGCTGACTCCGGCCGGGCGCACCCTGGGGCGCCGCGAAGAGTTTGCCGACATCGAGGCCGCCCGCAGTTACTTCTCCCGCAAGACGCTGTTCCGGGCCTTCGATCCCGATTGCCTGGATGCTTACCTGCAGCACGGCCTGCAGCAGGTGGGGGATCGCTTGCGCCTGCGTTTTGACCCGGCCACGGAAATCAGCATCTACCGCGGCGTGCCTCATACCAGCCCGGGCAGTGCGCGCCAGCTCAAGGTACCGCTGGCGGTGGTGCGCGGACAGCAGAGCCGGGTGGTGATGCGCCATCACACCAGTGCGGTCGGGCGCATGCCCCTGGGCGAGTCGCTGACCATGCCCGGTGGCCACATGTTTCCCCTTGAGCGCCCCCAGGACACCGCGGCGCTGCTCAAGGAGCTGTTCACCCGCTGGCAACGGAGCCCTGCATGAGCCACGCCGTCGAAGAAGTCCGCCTGAACCTGCCGCACATCGAACTGGCGGCCCATCTATTCGGGCCCGAGGACGGTCTGCCGGTCATCGCCCTGCATGGCTGGCTGGATAACGCCAACAGCTTCGCCCGGCTGGCGCCCAAGCTCGCCGGCCTGCGCATCGTTGCCCTGGACCTGGCCGGCCACGGTCATTCCGGGCATCGCCCGGCGGGGGCCGGCTATGCCCTGTGGGACTACGTCTATGACGTGCTGCAAGCCGCCGAGCAACTGGGCTGGAAGCGCTTTGCCCTGATCGGTCACTCCCTGGGGGCGATCGTCTCGCTGGTGCTGTCGGCGGCGATGCCGGAGCGGGTCAGCCACCTGGCCCTGATCGATGGGGTGATCCCGCCGACGGCCAATGGCGAGGACGCCGCCGAGCGCCTGGGCATGGCGTTGCAGGCACAGTTGAATCTGCAGAACAAGAGCAAGCCGGTGTACGCCACCCTGGAACGGGCCATCGAGGCGCGCATGAAGGGCCTGGTGGCGGTCAGCCGCGAGGCGGCCGAACTGCTGGCCCAGCGCGGCCTGATGCCGGTGCCCGGGGGCTATACCTGGCGCAGCGACAGCCGCCTGACCCTGGCTTCGCCGCTGCGCCTGACAGAGGAGCAGGCCATGTCCTTTGTTCAGCGGGTCGCCTGCCCGACGCAACTGGTGGTGGCCGCCGATGGCATGCTGGCCAAGCACCAGGCCTTGTTGCAGCGTCTACCCTTCAGCGTTGAGCAGTTGCCCGGCGGGCATCACCTGCACCTCAACGACGAGGCGGGTGCCACCTTTGTCGCAGACTGTTTCAATCGGTTTTTCGCCGTTCCTTGACTTGACGGGATCAACTGTCGAGGCTGGGCGGGTTGAAATGGGAGACAACCATGATAGATCTGTACACCGCTGCGACCCCCAATGGTCACAAGGTTTCCATCCTGCTTGAGGAACTCGACCTGCCCTATGAGGTGCACGCCTTGAGTTTCGACAAGAAGGAGCAAAAGGCCCCAGCGTTCCTGAAGATCAATCCCAATGGGCGTATTCCGGCCATCGTCGATCGCGACAATGGCGATTTTCCGGTGTTCGAGTCCGGCGCGATCCTGGTGTACCTGGCCGAACGCACTGGCCAGTTGTTGCCGGCCGATCCCAAGGGCCGTTCGCTGGTCATGCAATGGCTGATGTTCCAGATGGGCGGGGTCGGGCCCATGCAGGGCCAGGCCAATGTGTTCTTCCGCTATTTCCCGGAGAAGCTGCAGGGCGCCATCGACCGTTATCAGCACGAGACCCGGCGCCTGTACGAAGTGCTCGACAGCCGCCTGCAACAGGCCGAGTACCTGGCCGGCGACTACAGCATTGCCGACATCGCCACCTTCCCCTGGGTGCGCGGCCATGAATGGTCCGGGGTTTCGGTGCAGGGCCTGCCGGCGTTGCAACGCTGGATGGCGGCCCTGGAGGCCCGTCCTGCGGTGCAGCGAGGCTTGCAGGTTCCACAACGCAGCGACGATGCCAGCGTCGTCAAGGGCGCCCAGGCCATGCTTATCCGATGAGAGTTTCCATGCGTTCAATCAGTGTTCTGGGCCTGTCCCTGGCAAGTACCCTGGTGCTTGCCGCCGATCTGCCGGGCAGCCACGACCTGCCCCTGGTCCCCCGTCTGACCGATGCACAGATCGTCGACTACCGCCCCGAAGTGGAGCAGGAGCGCGTCTACCCCCTGGGTTCGATCCGCCGTATCAGCGGCCAGTTGCGTTTCGATGGCCAGGTCAATGCCCGCGGCAAGCTCACCGCCATCACTTACCAGTTGCCCGCCGAGCGCACATCCAACGAGGCCTTCACCCTGGCCAGGGAGGCGCTGCAAAAGCAGGGCGCCGAGCTGCTGTTCTGGTGCCAGGCACGCGATTGCGGTGAAAGCAGCCTGTGGGCCAACGAAGTATTCGGCAACGCCAAGCTGTTTGGCGCCGATGAACAGCAGGCCTATCTGCTGCTGCGGTTGGCGGCGCCCCAGGACAACTCCCTGGTAGCCCTGTACAGCATCACCCGGGGTAACCGCAGGGCCTACCTGCATGTGGAGCAGTTCGACGCCAGCGCGCCGCTGGGGGACCTGCTACCCACTTCGGCCACCCTGCTGCGCCAGCTCAAGGACACCGGCAAGCTGGACCTGCCGAAACTCGCCGAGCCCCAGCCCACCTGGCTCAACCTGCTGTCCCGCGGGCTGAACCTGGACACCACCCTGCGCATCAGCCTGTCCGGCAAGCAGGCCGAAGCCTGGCGCCAGGCGCTGATTGGCCAGGGCGTGCTGGCCTCGCGGATGGAAACCGGTAACACCGACGCAGCAGGCCTGCATTTCGAACTACTGCGTTAAGCTGTTTCAGGCAGCCCGCGCTCGCGGGTTCGCCTACTCTTCACTGGTTCTTCTTGCGCGAGACATTTCATGCCCAATAACGATCGCCTGCTGGTGCAGATCCTGCTCCTGGTGTTGTTCGGTGCCAGCTTCTGGGTCATGGCGCCTTTCTGGTCAGCGCTGTTCTGGGGCGCCGTGCTGGCGTTTGCCAGCTGGCCGCTGATGCGCCTGCTGACCCGCTGGCTCAATGGCCGAGAATCCCTGGCAGCGGCCCTGCTGACCCTGGGCTGGATGGTGCTGGTGGCCGCGCCGCTGGTCTGGCTCGGCCTCAACCTGGCGGACCATGTGCGCGATGCCACGGCCTTCATCAAGGACGTGCAGGTCGACGGCCTGCCCGCCGCTCCAGAGTGGCTCGGCAACCTGCCATTGGTGGGCGAGCGCCTGGTGGGCTTGTGGAACAGCATCGACCAGCAGGGCGCGGCCCTGATGCTGGCGGTCAAACCCTATCTGGGGCAGGTGGGCAACTGGCTGCTGGCTCGCAGCGCGCAGATCGGCGGCGGCATTCTGGAGCTGACCCTGAGCATCGTCTTCGTGTTTTTCTTCTACCGCGATGGCCCGCGCCTGGCGCTGTTCGTGCACAAGTTGCTGGAGCGCCTGATCGGCGAGCGCGCCGGCTACTACATCGACCTGGTGGCTGGCACCGTGCAACGGGTGGTAAACGGGGTGATCGGCACCGCGGCGGCCCAAGGCCTGCTGGCGCTGATCGGCTTCCTGATTGCCGGAGTGCCCGGGGCGCTGGTGCTGGGGATCGTCACCTTCCTGCTCAGCCTGATTCCCATGGGCCCGCCCCTGGTATGGATCCCGGCTACCGCCTGGCTGGCCTGGAAAGGCGAATACGGCATGGCGGTGTTCCTGGGGATCTGGGGCACTTTCATCATCAGCGGCGTGGACAACGTGCTCAAACCGTACCTGATCAGCCGCGGCGGCAACCTGCCGCTGGTGATCGTGCTGCTGGGAGTGTTCGGTGGCCTGATCGCCTTCGGTTTTATCGGCCTGTTCATCGGCCCGACGCTGCTGGCGGTGGCCTACAGCCTGTTGCTGGACTGGAGCGCCAGCCAGGCCCGGGCCCAGGAGCCGCGTTGAACCACCGATTGCCGCTCCCCCCGGGAGCGGCAATGGACGTCAGGCAGCGACGTTGACGCTGCCGCCGAGGCTGCTGCTGGTGTCCAACTGATACTGCTTGCTCAAGCTGGCGATCATCTTGCCCAGAGCTTCGGCGAGGTTGGCCTGCGGGTCCTGGGGGGCGCTGTCCTGGTTGCTTCCGGCCTGCAACGCGGCCTTGAGCTCATCGCTACTGATGCCGCCACTGCTGTCGCTGTCGAGAATCTTCAGCAGAGCCGAGCTGGTGTCGCTGCTGGTGGAGCTGTTGCCCGAGGCTTGCAGGGCTGTGCTCAGTTCGTCACTGCTGATGACTCCGTCGCCATCGCTGTCCAGGGCGCCGAGCAGGGCATCCGCCAGTTGGGTATCGGGGGCGCGGTCCTTGGGCGGAGGAGGGGCCATGGCGGCCATTTCATCGCTGCTCAAGCTACCGCTGCCGTCACTGTCCAGGTCGCTGAAGTTCTTGCTCAGGCTGACCAGGATGCCGTTGTCGCTTTTCTGCGACAGGGCGTTTTTCAGCTCGTCCTGATCCACCGCGCCATCACCGTTGCTGTCGAGCTTGGCGAACAGCTCCTTGTGCAATTGCTGGCCACGGCTGGTGCTGCTGGAGCTGTAATAGCTCGAATAGTTGCTGCTGAGGCTATCGATCATGGGGCTCACTCCCTGCGGATGAATAGAACCGGTGGGGGGACACCGGCCCAAGCAGCCTCAGGGGGGGAGTTGTCCTGGGTATTGGCGGTTTGTACCTGCCGCCACACAAGGCGCTCAAGGCCTGGGTAGACGCAATACCGCGGTCAGGCCGCCGCCGGGGGTTTCTTCGAGGATCAGTTGGCCGCCCAGGCGCTCCGCCGCTTCACGGGCGATGGTCATGCCCAGGCCGACGCCGCCGGAGTTGCGGTTGCGCGAGCCTTCCAGGCGAAAGAATGGCTCGAACACCGCTTCACGCTTGTCGGCGGCAATTCCCGGGCCGTGGTCGATGACCCGGATCAGCAGTTGCCCGCGGTCGTCCTCCAGGGCCAGGGTTGCCTGGCCGGCGTAGCGCAGGGCGTTGTCCAGCAGGTTGTTGAGGCATGACTGCAACGCCATGGGTTGCACCAGCAGCGGCGCGCAATGGCCTTGGGCCTGAGCGTCGGCGCCCTGGTCCTGGGCGTTCTCGCACAGCGACTCCACCAGGGCCTGCACGTCCATCCATTGCTCGGCCTCGCTGGTGCGTTGTTCGTGCAGGTAACTGAGGGTGGCGTCGAGCATCTTGATCATGTCGTCCAGGTCCTGGCGCATCTGCCCTTGCAGCTTGCTGTCCTCGATCTGCTCCAGGCGCAGTTTCAGCCTTGATAACGGGGTGCGCAGGTCGTGGGAGACGGCACCGAGCATGCGCCCGCGTTGCTGCACCTGCTCGCGGATGCGCTTCTGCATCTGGTTGAAGGTGCTGGCCGCTTGCCGGGCTTCCCTTGGGCCCACCTCTTCCAGGGGCGGGCTGTCGAGGTCTTCGCTCAAACGCTCGGCGGCGGCGCTCAGGCGCTGGATCGGCCGCGACAACAGCTTGGCGCCGTACCAGGCAGCGATGATCAGGGAGATGAACTGGAACGTCAGGGGCACCAGCGGGCCGCCGAACCAGGGCCGTGGCGGGCGCCTTGGATAAGGGGGCGGCGGCTGGCCATTGATCAACTGCGCCGAATCGGGAGGGGGCGGCGGCGGGGGCGGGCCGTAGTGGTGAAACCAGAAGAACGCCAGCAGGTGGGCGAGGACGATCGCGATCAGCAGGACGCCGAACAGGCGGCCGAACAGCGTATCGAACCGCCCGCGCATCAGCCGATGTCCCGGGCGTCGAACAGGTAGCCTTCACCGCGCACGGTCTTGATCAGTTGCGGCGACTTCGGATCGTCGCCGAGCTTTTGCCGCAGGCGCGAGACCAGCAGGTCGATGCTGCGATCAAAGGCCTCGATGGATCGGCCGCGGGCGGCGTCCAGCAATTGTTCGCGGCTCAGTACCCGGCGCGGGCGCTCGATGAACACCCAGAGCAGGCGGAACTCGGCGTTGGACAGCGGCACCACCAGGCCATCGGCGGAAATCAGTTGGCGCAGCACGCTGTTCAGGCGCCAGTTGTCGAAGCGGATATTGGCCCGCTGCTCGCTGCGATCGTCGCGCACCCGGCGCAGGATGGTCTGGATCCGGGCCACCAGTTCCCGTGGCTCGAAAGGCTTGGCCATGTAGTCGTCGGCCCCCAGCTCCAGGCCGATGATGCGATCGGTGGGCTCGCAGCGGGCGGTGAGCATGAGGATCGGGATGTCCGATTCGGTACGCAGCCAGCGGCACAGGGACAGGCCGTCTTCGCCGGGCAGCATCAGGTCCAGCACCACCACGTCGAAGTGCTCGGCCTGCAGGGCCTGGCGCATCGCCGCGCCGTCGGTGACGCCGCTGGCGTGAATGTTGAAACGCGCCAGGTAGTCGATCAGCAACTCGCGGATCGGCACGTCGTCGTCGACGATCAGGGCCCGGGTGTTCCAGCGTTTGTCGTCGCCACTGACCAATGCTTTGGCGTCTTCGTTGAGAGGGGCTGAAGTGTTCTGCATGGGTGCGGTCGTCTGCCAGGTAGGCTGCCGGCGCCTTAGGGCGACGGCGGGGTTGTGGCTTCAGCATAGGCGTCCGGCCCGGGGGCTGGAAGTGCTGTTCGAGGGTGTTGCGGCTGGCGAGGGTAGCGCCGGGGATTGTTGCCGACGTGTCGTCAGTGTATCGAGGTTGATACAAATGCCGTGGCGTGGGGGAGCGATTGCCGGGGCAATCGGCCTTCTTGCGCACCGTTGAGGAGGATTTACCTCTGATCGGGTCCCGGAGCGGCGCGGCTTGCGCTACAATCCGCGCCGATTTCGACTTGCCTGAGAGCCCCTTCATGTCCGCCTGCCAGACTCCTATCATCGTCGCCCTGGATTTCCCCACCCGTGACGCCGCACTGAAACTGGCCGATCAACTGGACCCCAAACTGTGCCGGGTCAAGGTCGGCAAGGAGCTGTTCACCAGCTGCGCCGCCGAGATTGTCGGGACCCTGCGGGACAAGGGTTTCGAAGTGTTCCTGGACCTGAAGTTCCACGATATTCCCAACACCACCGCCATGGCGGTCAAGGCCGCCGCGGAAATGGGCGTGTGGATGGTCAATGTGCACTGCTCCGGCGGTCTGCGCATGATGGCTGCCTGCCGCGAAGTGCTGGACCAGCGCAGCGGCCCCAAGCCGTTGCTGATCGGCGTCACCGTGCTTACCAGCATGGAGCGTGAAGACCTTGCCGGTATCGGCCTGGACATCGAGCCCCAGGAGCAGGTGCTGCGCCTGGCTGCCCTGGCGCAGAAAGCCGGCATGGACGGCCTGGTGTGCTCGGCCCTGGAAGCCCAGGCCCTGAAGAGCGCCCATCCGTCCCTGCAACTGGTGACCCCGGGGATTCGCCCGGCGGGCAGCGCCCAGGACGACCAGCGGCGGATCCTCACCCCGCGCCAGGCCCTGGATGCCGGCTCCGATTACCTGGTGATCGGTCGCCCCATCAGCCAGGCGGCAGATCCGGCCAAGGCCCTGGCCGACGTAGTGGCCGAACTGGCCCTGTAACACGCTTCCTCTTGTAGGAGCCGGCTTGCCGGCGATAGCGGTTTTGCGGTTGGCGGCCCTTTCCGGCCGCCGTTGCGGATCGCCGACAAGCCGGCTCCTACGGGTTCAGACTTTCAGTATCAGCTTGCCGAAGTTCTCGCCGCTGAACAGCTTGCCCAGGGTTTCCGGGAAGGTTTCCAGGCCCTCGACAATATCCTCCTTGCTCTTGAGCTGCCCCTTGGCCATCCAGCCGGCCATTTCCTGCCCGGCTTCGGCGAACTGCGCGGCATAGTCCATCACCACGAACCCCTCCATACGCGCCCGGTTGACCAGCAGCGACAGGTAGTTGGCCGGCCCCTTGACCGCCTCCTTGTTGTTGTACTGGCTGATGGCGCCGCAGATCACCACCCGCGCCTTGACGTTCAGGCGGCTGAGCACGGCATCGAGGATGTCGCCGCCGACGTTGTCGAAATACACATCGACGCCTTTGGGGCACTCGCGCTTGAGGCCGGCGTGGACGTCTTCGTTCTTGTAGTCGATGGCGCCGTCAAAACCCAGCTCGTCGATGAGGAACCGGCACTTGTCCTGGCCGCCGGCAATCCCCACCACGCGGCAGCCCTTGATCCTGGCGATCTGCCCGGCAATGCTGCCCACCGCGCCAGCGGCCCCGGACAGCACCACGGTGTCGCCGGCCTTGGGCGCGCCCACGTCCAGCAGGGCGAAGTAGGCGGTCATGCCCGTCATGCCTAGGGCTGACAGGTAGAGCGGCAGCGGGGCCAGCTTGGGGTCGACCTTGTAGAAGCCTCGGGGCTCGCCGAGGAAGTAGTCCTGCACGCCGAGGGCACCATTGACGTAGTCGCCCACCGCGAAACCGGGGTGGCTGGAGGCGATCACCTGGCCCACGCCCAGGGCGCGCATGACCTCGCCGATGGCCACCGGGGCAATGTAGGACTTGCCCTCGTTCATCCAGCCGCGCATGGCCGGGTCCAGGGACAGGTACTGGTTCTGCACCAGGATCTGCCCGGCGGCGGGCTCGCCCACTGCCACTTGCTGGTAGGTGAAGGTATCGCGGGTGGCCGGTCCGATGGGGCGTTTGGCGAGCAGGAACTGGCGATTGGTCAGGGCGGTCATGGCAGGCACTCGTGGGATGAATGAACCCCTAGTTGATAGCCCCTTGGCCTCGGTGCCGCAAGGTTTGCCGCTGCAGCGAATGGAGGCCAATCGATCGCCCTGATAAAGCCCCCGGCAGATTCATCACCAGAATGCATGAGCATCCAACCGGGCTTTTGATAGTGCTGACGCCACCAGCCCCGGCTGTGGCTAGATTGGGCCGGGTAGCTGACCCACATTCGATCGAGGATTCCTGCAATGAGCATGACGTTTTCCGGCCAGGTGGCCCTGGTGACCGGCGCAGCCAATGGTATCGGCCGGGCCACCGCCCAGGCATTTGCCGCACAAGGCTTGAAGGTGGTGGTGGCGGACCTGGACACGGCGGGGGGCGAGGGCACCGTGGCGCTGATCCGCGAGGCCGGTGGCGAGGCGCTGTTCGTGCCGTGCAACGTTACCCTGGAGGCTGATGTGCAAAGCCTCATGGCCCGCACCATCGAAGCCTATGGGCGCCTGGATTACGCCTTCAACAATGCCGGTATCGAGATCGAAAAGGGCCGCCTTGCGGAGGGCTCCATGGATGAGTTCGACGCCATCATGGGGGTCAACGTCAAAGGGGTCTGGCTGTGCATGAAGTACCAGTTGCCGCTGCTGCTGGCCCAGGGCGGTGGGGCGATCGTCAACACCGCCTCGGTGGCGGGCCTGGGCGCGGCGCCGAAGATGAGCATCTATGCGGCCTCCAAGCATGCGGTGATCGGCCTGACCAAGTCGGCGGCCATCGAATATGCGAAGAAGAAAATCCGCGTGAACGCGGTATGCCCGGCGGTGATCGACACCGACATGTTCCGCCGTGCCTACGAGGCGGACCCGAAGAAGGCCGAGTTCGCCGCGGCCATGCACCCGGTGGGGCGCATCGGCAAGGTCGAGGAGATCGCCAGTGCGGTGCTCTACCTGTGCAGCGATGGCGCGGCCTTTACCACCGGCCATGCATTGGCGGTCGACGGCGGGGCCACCGCGATCTGATGCCGATGGAATCGACCTCCAGTGTCCTGAAAACGACCTCGGCGTAGCTTTTTGCCATTATTCCGATGTCAGAGACTTGTGCGCCGGTGCATGCCGTTGCGACCCTTCGCCAAGACAAGATGGCCCTATTGCCATTGGGGATTGGAAGGGGACTGCGCACCATGACTTCGGCCGCAAGTGGACGTTTTGCCAACCTGGGCATGGCAAAGAAACTGGGTATCGGGTTTGCCCTGGTGTTGCTCCTAACCGCTCTGGTGGCGGGGATCGGTGTCTGGTCCCTGCAGACCATCAGCCAGCGCTTCGATGGCCTCAAGCAGATGTCCCAGCTCAATAGCGGCGTGCTCAAGGTGCGGCTGCAGGAGCAGGACTACGCTCTGCATGGCGACAGCAAGACCGTGGACAGCCTGCATGAAAGCCTGGAAGGCCTGCAGGCCCTGGCCCAGCAGCTCAAGGTGCGGTCGGCGGCCAACCAGACCGCGATGGGCGATGTGGAGCTGGCGCTGGCGGACTATCGCAAGGCCTTCGACGAGTTCGTCGAGCTGACCCAGGCCAAGGACCTGGCCCTGGAAATGGCCAGTTGGTCGGTGTCCAGCGTGGCCAATAACCTGGACGTGCTGCAGGCGGGGCTGGCGGATGACGGTGCCTATACGCTCAAGGAATCCCAGGGCAAGGATGGTGCCGAATTCATCGAGCAGGCCAATCAGATCAGCCAGGTTTCACGCCTGATGCTGCAGGCCATGAATGAGGCCCGGTTGCGCCTGGATCAGAACCGCAAGGGCGGCGACCAGGAGCCCGCCGAGCAGGGCAAGATCGAGCAGGCCGATCAGGCCCTGGCCCAGGCCGAGCAGTTGAAGGCCACGGTCAAGGATGCGGGCTATCAGACGGTGCTCAACGAAGTCTCGGGGCATATCGGCAACTTCAGCGAGAAGCTCAACGAGTACACCGGGTTGCTGGCCCAGGAGAAGCAGGTCTATCAGCAGTTGCATGAGCGCGCCGCCCAGGTGATGGCGCGGGTTGATCAGGCGTACGGGGCGCAAGAGCATTCGATGCTGGGGGAACTGGACAAGAACTCCCTGCTGATCATCGGCTCCTCGGCCCTGGCGCTGTTGGTGGGGCTGTTGGCGGCCTTGAGCGTCACCCGCCTGATCGTGCGCCCGTTGCGCAGTGTGATGCACGTGGCTCAGCAGATTGCTGCCGGTGATCTGACCGCGACCGTGGAGGTGACCCGACGTGACGAGATCGGTCAGTTGATGCAGGCCATGCAGCAGATGGGCAGCGGCCTGAGCGGCATTGTCAGTGGCCTGCAGGCGGGGATCGAGCAACTGGCCAGTTCGGCTCAGTCGCTGTCCACGGTGACCGAGCAGACCAACCTGGAAGTCAGCACCCAGAAGGAAGAAACCGAGCAAGTGGCCACGGCCATGAATCAGATGACCGCCACGGTGCACGATGTGGCGCGCAATGCCGAGGAGGCCGCCCAAGCCGCCCAGGCGGCGGACGACAAGGTCGAAAGTGGCCAGCAAGTGGTGCGCCAGAGCATGCAGCGCATTGAGCAACTGGCGGATTCCGCCAGCCGTGCCAGCAGTGGTATCGAGAGCCTGAGCGCGGAAATCGACAACATCGGTAGCGTGCTGGATGTGATCAAGAGCGTGGCCGAGCAGACCAACCTGCTGGCCCTCAACGCCGCTATCGAAGCCGCCAGGGCCGGGGAGCAGGGCCGGGGGTTTGCGGTGGTGGCCGATGAAGTGCGGGCCCTGGCGAAACGCACGCAGCAGTCCACCGAAGAGATCGCCCGGTTGGTGACGGCTCTGCACGCGGCGGCCGACTCCTCGGTGCAGCAGATCCAGAGCAGTGGCGAGCTGGTGAAGCTGGCGGTCAGCGATGCCCTGCAGACCGAAAGCGCCCTGGGCAGCATTGCCGCGGCGGTGTCATTGATCCAGCAGATGAACCAGCAGATCGCCGCTGCGGCCGAGCAGCAGAGCTCGGTGGCCGAAGAGATCAACCGCAGTGTCACCAGCATTCGCGCCAGTGCCGATCAGTCGTCCCTGGCGATGCAGGGCAACGCCGCGTCGAGCATCGAACTGGCGCAGTTGGGCGTGGAGCTGAAGGGGATGGTGGGGCATTTCCGCTTGTAGCGACGGGGAGGGCGCAGCGTTCTAAAACCCTTGCCCGGGTGTTCCGGGCAAGGGTTTTTTCTGTCAGTCGTAGATGGCTTTCTTTTTCCAGTCGGCGTCGGCTTCCACGGTCTTGAGGCCCTGGGTCAGCTGGTTGTCTTCGTCCGGGGCAGGTTCCAGGGTCGACAGCACCATGGCATTGGCCCGGGCCAGGAGTTTGTCCAGGTATTCCAGTTGCTCCTTGTAGACCGCCGGGTCCGGCTGCTTGCGCAGGTACTGCACGCCACGCTCGAAGGCCAGCCGGGCCTGGCCCGGCTGATTCTGCTGCAGGGCGTACTGGCCCAGGTTGTTGAAGAACTCGATATGCAGCAGCACCAGGATGTGGCGGATCTCCTTGATCCAGCGCTTGGCTTCGTTGGGCTGCAGGAAACCGTCGTGGGCGGCGCGAGTGACCTGGCCGTGCATGGCCTCCAGCAGGAAGCGCACGTCCTTGGCCTTGGCTTCGGTCTGGATCGGTGCCGGTGGGTTGTTCACCGGGATCGACTCGCCCTGGCCCACCAGGGTATTGAGCTCAGCCAGGCGAGCCTTGAGGGCGCTGTCGGTTTTATCGAGGTTGAGCATGCGCTGAACGACGTTCAGCTCCAGGCGCGTCAGCAGCAGCTTGAGGGCCGGTGACATGAACTGGCCGGGGAAGGTTTCGGTGATCTCGCCGCAACGACGCAGGCGATCATTGAGTTCGACCTTGGTGCGGGCTTTTTCCAGTTTGTTGTTTTCCACCACATGGTTCATGTAGCCAATGGCGATCAATAGTGCGATCCCGGCTATTACCAGCAGGGTGATCATGAGTGGTGTCACCGTTAAAACCTCGTTATGGGATTCGCGTGCGAGTGTAGTGGCTTGGCATTTAGACGCATAGCGCCGCTCGACGAGCCGGGCATGGATTGTGCTGCTTATATAGGTGGCATTTGCCTCGGGGGATCCCAGGGTTCAAATTGCCATCACCGGCTGTGGAGGACTATAACGCCTTGTCGAGTGCCAGAATATAGGCGTCAAAGCGCGGACGGCAGAAAACCCTGAAGCGGGCCTAAAACAGCCCCGAAGTCATTGATTTAAATAAAATTATATCTGGGGGTTGACGGCCTCCCAAAGCATCCATAGAATGCGCGCCACTTTCAACGGAAAGCAAATAGCAAAACGTTGAAGGAAGTGAATGCTGTAGCGTGTCCCCTTCGTCTAGTGGCCTAGGACACCGCCCTTTCACGGCGGTAACAGGGGTTCGAGTCCCCTAGGGGA
>NZ_JBXALN010000013.1:0-110668 GCF_058799535.1 Pseudomonas sp. GW822-FHT06D10
AAGTCGTGCTGGATGCCTTGGATGTCCAGGCTGAAGTGGGTTTGATCGGCAGGGTTGAACATGAGTCGCTCCTTGACGTATTGCAGCGGGGTCCATTAGCCGAAGCCTTCCAAAGCGATGACAACATCGTCGACTGTGGAGCGATTCGACAAAAACGACCCAGCAACTTAACAAGGAGCGACATATCAGGGTTGCAGGACTTTTCTGAAAGTTCACCCAGACCAATTATCTGGACGGAATCCAGGCCAGCACACCTACCCCCTGCCCCGCATCGACGACCTCCCCAGGCGCCGCCAGCCCAGCACCACCCCGCTGGCGCTGACCAGCAAACCTCCGGCGCTGAAGGCGATCATCCACAGATCCCACAACGGCCGGTTGGCCAGCAGCGGCAGCCAGTCCCAACTGTGCAGCAGGGCGAACAGCCAGCGCGAGGCGCGGCGCGGCTGGTCCAGTTGGCCGACGATGGCGCCGGTGTGCAGGTCCAGGTGCAGCCAGGTGTGCGCCGGGTCGTCGAAACGCACCCGCAGCACCGGCAGGCGCTGCTGCAGGTGGCCCATCATGCTTTGCGGTTCCCGGGCGTAGTAATAGAAGTCGTAGGCGGCAAGTTGTTCGACGAGCATCGGTTGCCCTGGCCGGATGGCCCAGGCCGCCTGCTGCAAGGTGCCGGGGTGGAACCGGCGCTGGACCCGATCCCCGGCCATGTCAAAGATCCGCGTACGCCCGGCGCCGTCATAGCCAATCACATACCCCTTGCCGGCGATCATCCGCCACTCCAGTTCCCGGGCCTGCAGGCCGTCATCGGCAAAGCGTTGCAGGACCTGCCCGGCATTCAGCGGGAAGGCCAGGGCGCCCAGTGGACCACCCTGGTACGCCGCCACCGACAAGGGCTGGGCGCTGCTGAAGAGCTTCCACGGGTTCATCGACATCAGGCCACTGAAGATCCAGGTGATCAGCAGCACGCCGAACAGCATGCCCCCCAGGTGATGCCAGCGGGCAAAACCCTGGTACGGCGAGTGCGAGCCGTTGCGGTAGGTGCGCTTGAAGCGCCAGCGCAGCACGCCCACCGCCAGGCCGAGCACCGCCATCAGGGTGGCGGCCAGGGACAGGTAGGTGACGATCGGCCCCCAGGCGCCATCGATGCCGATGCCCCGCAGCGGGTACAGCCAGTGCAGCCAGGCGCCGATCCAGTTCCAGCCGCGTTCACTGGCGGTAGCGTCACGCACCACCTCGCCGGTGGTGCCGGAGATATACAGCAGGCGCCGTTCGGCATCGGCAATGGCCACCCGGTGCAGCGGCCGGTCGGCATCCAGGGCCCGGGACAGGCTCCACATGTCTTCCTGCACTACGCCACGATCACGCGCCACCGCTTCGGGGGCGAACTGCCGGGCCGCGGCCAGGGCTTCGACCCTATCGGGGGGCGCCGCCGGCAGGCCGCTGTGGGAGTCGACCGCCACCTTGCGCGGCCCGGGGTATTCAAGGATGTAGCGCGGCTGCCCCGCCACCGTGGTCAGGCGGATGCGGGTGGGCGGCTGGTGCGGATCGGCGGCGTGCAGCACCTGCCCCAGGTCGGCTGGGGCAGGCTCCAGTTGCAGCACCGGCAGGTGGGCCAGGTGCTCGGCCGGGGTCAGCTTGGGGTAGCCGACATACAGCATCACCACCCCGGAGATAAACCACAGGGCCATGAACAGGCAGGCAACGATGCCCAGCCAACGGTGCCAGAGGTACAGGTAACGCTTCATCACGGGCAACTCGCAGATGCGCGGGGCGCCACCGGGCGCCCCGCTGGCTCAGGTTAAAAGCGCGTTTGCAGCGCCAGTTCGAAGGTCCGCGGCGCCCCCAGGTACAGCTGGCTCGGCGCGGTGGTGCGGGCGTAGACCTGATCGGTGAGGTTGCGCACCCGCCCGGTGATCCGCGTATCGGCGTTCACCTGATAGCCGACAAAGGCACCGAAGATCGTGTAGGCCGGCGCGTAGCGGCTGTTGGCCGCATTGGCGTACAGCGAAGACACGTAGCGGGCGTCGCTGCCCACCTGCCAGGACGGCGCCAGGTCATAGGTCAGCCACAGGTTGCCGACCTTGTCCGGGGTGTTGGTAGGCCTGTTGCCCTTGCGCGATACCGGGCGCCCGCCGACGTTTTCATAGAACTCGTCGTATTGGGCATCGACGTAGGCGAAGTTGCCTTCGGCCAGCAGCCTGGGCGTCACCCGCAGCGACGCCGCCAGTTCCACGCCCCGGGAAGACTGCTGCCCCACCGGCTGGCTGCTGCCGGGGTTGCTCGGGTCGGCGGTGGACAGGTTCTTGCGCTCGATGCGGTAGGCGGCCAGGGTCGCCGAGCCGCGGCCGTCGAGGAAATCGAACTTGCTGCCGACCTCCCACTGGTTGCCGGTGCTCAGGTCGAAGTCGCGCACCTGACCATAGCTGGCGGTGGTCAGGATGCCCGCCGGCGGGTCGGCGGCGGTGCTGTATTGCACGTACACGTTGGCCGCCGGGGTCAGCTCGTAGACCAGCCCCAGGCGCCCGGTGGTCGGGCGGTACTTACGCTGGAAAAACGCCGGGTTGGCCTCGGTGACGGCGCGGTAGTTGGTCACTTGCAGGTCGATCTGGTCGTGGCGCAGGCCGCTGAGCAGGGACAGGCGCTCGCTCAGTTGCAGGCGGTTTTCCAGGAACAGGGCCCAGGTGTCCACCTGGTTGCGGCGGTTCTTGTCGAAGCCGCGCTGCATGCCGGGCAAGTCCCAGAAGCTGCCCGGGTCGAAATCGCCCGGATCAACGCCGGGCAGTGAGCCCGACACCGAGCGCGGGAAGTTGCTCATCACGTTGTGGCTGTAGTCGATGCCGGCCGACCATTGGCTGTCCAGGCCGAACAGCGTGTTGTGATGCAGCAGCTCGAAGCGGTTGCCGTTGAGTTCCTGGGCGTGGCGCTGGAGCAGGATGCCGGAACGCACCACCTGGCTGTTGTCGCTGTTGTAGGCGTAGGTCTCCAGGTTGCGGTATTCGCGGTCGGCGTTGTAGTGGTACAGGGTGTTGCGCAGCGAAGTACGCTCATCGACCTGATAGTCGATGATCGAGCGCAACCACTGCACCCGCTGTTCGTAACGGCCATCACGGACGTTGTAGTTCTCGAAGCGCCGGCTCTTGTCCACCTCCATCTTGCCCCCCAACGGGTTCAGCGCCGGGGTGCCCCAGTAGGGGCTGTCGACGCGCTCGTCCTGGTACTCGTAGGCCAGGGTGTGGGACAGCTGGTCGTTGAAGTCCGTCAGCAGGGAGAAGGCCGTGGTCCAGGCGTCGCGCTGTTCACGGTCGACATAACCGTTGCTGGTGGTGTGGCTGAGGTCCAGGCGCGCGTAATGCCGCGGGCCGGCCCCCTCGTTCAGCGCGTGGTTGAAGCCGAAGGAGGTTTCAGTGCTGTCGTAGGAGCCATAGCTGACCCGCCCTTCATTGAACGACTCGGTGCGCGACGGCAGCTTGGTGATGTAGTTGATCGAACCGCCCACCGCGCCGGCGCCGTAGAGAAAGCTCGACGGCCCGCCGACGGCCTCGACCCGGTCGTAGATCCAGCTGTCCACCGGGCGCGCGGCGATGGAGTCGTACTGCACGCTGATGCCATTGAACAATTGGGTGATCTGCGCCCCGGAGAAGCCGCGATAGGACACGAAGCCCGGTACCCCGGGGGACGAGGCCGCGTTCATCCCCGGCACGCTGGCCAGGATGTCCTGGGTATTGGCGGCGCCGCGCTGCTCGATCTGCTGGCGGTTGACCACACTGACCGAAGCCGGGGTTTCCCGGGGCGTCAGGCCCAGGCGCGAACCGGTGCTGCCCTGGATATCGAGTTGCAGGCCGACCTTGCGTTCTTCGTCGGTGCTGATGCGCATCTGCGGCAACTCCAGCGGGGAGTCGGCCAGGGCATTGAACGACAGGGCACAGCACAGCGCCGCGCAGTGGGGGGAGCGATTGAGGTGTTTCATGGACTCGGACTCGAAAAAAAATCATCGAACAGCGTCCGGCAGCAGTCGCCGGAGCGACCGTGCAGCTAGTGCCGGAGGACGAGAAAGCGCGACCGTCTGATGACGGTCGCCGGAGCGAGTCAGCCCAGAGGAGGTGCCCGGGGATTGAGCGCAGGCCAGCAAGAGCGCGGCGGCGCCTTGCTGCGCTGCTCGCCCCCCAGCCGTGGCGGGCGTTGGCGGCGCAGCATCCAGCCCAGGCAAAACAGCAGCGCGATGCCCAGGCTCACGGCCGAGCACAATGGGCACATGAACGTGCTCAACCCACCGGCGGCGGCCTGATCGCTGAAGTCGCCGTCCAGGGCCGGGCCCGGGTTGCCCATGGCGGAACAGAACTGCCCGCCGACGCCATTGAGCTCCAGCCCGGCCATCTGCCCGTGGCCCAGGCCACAGACGAACACGTTGAACAGCACGCAGAAATACAGCGTCCAGGCAATGTGGGGGCGATGGGGGGAGGCATGGGTCATGGCGGCAAGATTAACAGTGAAAAAAGCGGCGGAAAATCACCCATGCAGGGCAAGCGAGACTCATGGGCCTGCCAGCGGTGAGGTTGTGGCAAGCTTTATAGCCGACTCCCGAAGAGTGCAGTGTCGGACCAGAACTAAAAAGAAGGCGCATCGCCTCACCTTCAAAGCAGCTCCCAGCCCATACGGTCCCTGTAGCCGCTGCCGCAGGCTGCGAACGACTGCGAAGCAGGCGCCGCTCTTGAGAGCGCTGAAGGTCCTGCGGCCCTTGTCGCAGCCTCGCAAGCTCGGCAGCGGCTACAAGCAGCGTCACCCTTCATCCTTATCGCCAGGCTATGTGCCCCAGCGCACAGACAACCCTCGCCTCTGCCCGGCAACCTCAAGGTTGCAGATTTTTGCCTGACACGCTCGTCGCGACGGTGCCTCGATTTGACCGCACGCCCCGCTCCCGGCCCTCCCTCGCACCCCGTGCCGAGGGACGGCTCTGTTATGCCAAGGAAAACATGGACAGTCATTGGACCCACGCATTCCTGAGGTTCTGGCGGCTGCCCGCCGCCCGATACGGCCAATGGAAGGCCTCGCGCAACAGCGTCGAATACCAGGCGCCGCTGCGCTCGGAATTGTTCAGCACTGAACAGATGGCCCGCCACGGCACCCTGCTGGCGCAACAGCATCGCCTGAGCCCGAGCCGCACCCCGGACTGGCTGCTGGCCCGCCTGGCGGACAACGCCAGCGCCCTGGCCAGTTGCTGCAAGAGCCTGACCGCCGCCACCCACGCCTCACCCCGGGCCACCCCCGCCGCGGAATGGCTGCTGGACAACTACTACCTGCTGGAAGAACAGATCCGCATCACCCGCACCCACCTGCCCCGGGGCTACAGCCGGCAGTTGCCGCGCCTGGCCAACGGCCAGTCGGCGGGCCTGCCGCGGGTCTATGACATCGCCCTGGAAACCATTTCCCACGGCGACGGCCGGGTCGACACCGACAGCCTGGGGCGCTTCGTCGACAGCTACCAGAGCGTCACCCCGCTGATGCTCGGCGAGCTATGGGCAATCCCCATCATGCTGCGCCTGGCCCTGATCGAGAACCTGCGCCGGGTGGCCTTCCGGGTCATGGCCAACTGGAGCGAACGCAACCTGGCCAACGACTGGGCCGACCGCCTGATGGAAACCGCCGAGCAGGACGCCAAGAGCGTGGTGCTGGCGGTGGCCGACATGGCCCGCTCGGCACCGCCCATGACCGCCGCCTTCGTCGCCGAGCTGGCGCGTCGCCTGCAAGGACAGAACGCGGCCCTGGTGCTGCCCCTGGCGTGGATCGAGCAACTGCTGGGGGAAACCGGGCTGAACATCGAGCGCCTGGTGCAGCTCGACGCCCAGCAGCAGGCCGCCGACCAGGTCTCCATCAGCAACAGCATCTCCAGCCTGCGCCTGCTCTCGGCCAGCAACTGGCGCGAGTTCGTCGAGCTGATGAGCCGGGTCGAACAGGTACTGGAACAGGACCCCGCGGGGGTCTACCGACGCATGGATTTCGCCACCCGCGACCATTACCGCCATGTGCTCGAACGCCTGGCCCGGCACTGCCGCCACAGTGAAGAACAGGTGGCCCGCCAGTGCATCGAGCTGGCCCGCGCCCAGTACCGCGCCGAGGCGCCGGAAGCCGTGGCCGGCCACGTCGGTCACTACCTGATCGGCGCTGGCCGGCGCACCCTGGAACAGCAGATCGGCGCCCGAGTCCCCCTGGCTGAACGTGGCCGCCGCCTGCTGACCCAGGCGCCCCTGGGCTTTTTCCTGGTGCCGGTGATCCTGCTCTCGGCCCTGTTCGCCTGGCCCTTCCTCAGTGCCCTGTATCAGGAAGCGACTTCCGGCCACTACTGGCTGGGGCTGTTGGCGGTGCCGGCGCTGCTGCTCGCCAGCCGGCTGGCCATCGGCCTGATCAACGGCCTGGTGACCCTGACCGTGGCCCCCGGCATCCTGCCGCGCCTGGACTACAGCGAAGGCATTGCTCCCCGAGCCCGGACCCTGGTGGCGGTGCCCTGCCTGATCGGCTGCACGGCGGATGTCGAGGAGCTGGTGGAAGGGCTGGAAGTGCGCTTCCTGGCCAACCGCGACGCCCAGCTGTATTTCGCCCTGCTCAGCGACTTTCTCGACGCCCCCAGCGAAACCCTGGACGCCGATGCCAGCCTGCTGATGCTGGCCCGGCAACGGATCGAGGCGCTGAACCTGAAGTACCCCGAAGAAGCCGTGGAGCGCTTCTACCTGCTGCACCGGCCACGCCTGTGGAACCCGGCGGAACATTGCTGGATGGGCCACGAACGCAAGCGCGGCAAGCTCGAAGACCTCAATGCCCTGCTGCGCGGCCGGGGTCGGGAGCGTTTTTCGCTGATCGTCGGCGATATCCAGGCACTGCCTGAAATCACCTACGTGATCACCCTGGACAGCGACACCCAGTTGCCCCGGGACGTGGCCCAGCAATGCGTGGGGGCCATGGACCACCCCCTGAACCGGCCCCTGGCCGACCCGTTGAGCGGGCGCATCGTCAGCGGCTACGGGATTCTCCAGCCGCGGGTCGGCATCAGTCTGTCGAGCACCGCCCGTTCGGCCTATGCCCGGCTGTTCGCCAGCGACGCCGGGATCGACCCCTATACCCGCGCCGTATCGGACGTCTATCAGGACCTGTTCCAGGAAGGCTCCTTCGTCGGCAAGGGCATCTATGCCGTAGACACCTTCGAGCAGACCCTGGGCGGGCGCTTCGCCGACAACCGGATCCTCAGCCATGACCTGATCGAGGGCTGCTACGCCCGCTCCGGGCTGCTCAGCGATGTGCAGCTGTTCGAGGAATACCCGGCCCGCTACAGCGCCGACGTCAAGCGCCGCCAGCGCTGGATCCGCGGTGACTGGCAACTGCTGCCGTGGCTCCTGCCCTGGTCGCCCAAGGCCGGTGGAGGCCTGGAAAGCAATCGCCTGAGCCCCCTGGCGCGCTGGAAGATCCTCGACAACCTGCGCCGCAGCCTCGAGCCCATGGCCCTGCTGGGCATGCTGCTGTGGGGCTGGCTGGGGGCCACCCACCCCGTGGCCTGGACCCTGGCGGTGCTGATTCTGCTGCTGGTGCTGCCGCTGTCGGCGGCCTTTCGCGAGCTGCTGGAAAAGACCCCGGATGTGCCCCTGCAACGACACCTGGTGGCCGCCTTGGGCACAGCCGGCCAGCACCTGTGCCGGGCGCTGCTGCCCCTGGCCTGGCTGCCCCATGAGGTGGCCTACAGCCTGGGTGCCCTGGGCCGCGCGCTATGGCGCATGAGCATCAGCAAGGAGTATCGCCTGCAATGGCAACCGTCCCGGGAAGCCGAACGCGGCCCCGATGACAGCCTGCTGGAGCTCTACCGGCGGATGTGGGTCGGCCCGGCCCTGGCGTTGCTCCTGGCCGGGCTGTCGTGGCCGCGCCCACAGTTGCTGGTGGCCGTGCCCCTGCTGCTGGCCTGGCTGGCCGGCCCGGCCCTGGCCTTGTGGCTGAGCCGCCCCGCCAGCCAGGTGGCCTTCGTGCCCAACACGGGCCAGCGGCGTTTCCTGCAGAGCCTGGCCCGCCGCACCTGGGCCTTTTTCGACCAGTACGTCGGCCCCCAGGACAACTGGCTGGCCCCGGACAACCTGCAGGAGCAACCCCAGCAGCGGGTAGCCCATCGCACGTCCCCCACCAACCTGGGCCTGGCCCTGCTGGCGCACCTGGCGGCCCATGACTTCGGCTACCTGAGCAGCAGCCGGCTGCTGCAGCGCCTGGAACGGATGCTCGCCAGCATGGGCCGGCTGGAGCGCTATCGCGGGCACTTCTACAACTGGTACGACACCCAGAGCCTGGAGCCTTTGCCACCGCGCTATGTGTCCACGGTGGACAGCGGCAACCTGGCCGGGATGCTGCTGACCCTGCGCCCGGGCTTGCAGGGCCTGAGGGACAGCCCGCCGTCCCCGGTGCAGATCGCCAACGGCCTGCTGGACTGCCTCGACGTGCTCCAGGACGCCCTCACCGCAGCGGGTCAGGACACCGCGGCTGTGCTGCGCTGGCGCCTGGAAACCCGCGCCGTGCATGAACACCTGAGCCTGCATGCCGGGGTCAGCGCCGAGGGCCTGCTGGGCCTGTTGCAACGCATTGGCGAGAGCGCCGCCGACTCCCACGGCGAGGCATCCGATGACAGCGCCTTCTGGCACCAGGCGCTGACCGCGCAATGTCGCGACCTGCATGACGAATTGCTCTGGCGCACCCCACCGCCCATGGCCGACGGTCGCCGCTTCGGCCTCCTCAGTTGGCGCCAGCTGGCCGAGCTGGACACCGACTATTGGCTGCCCCGGCACCATGGGCGGATCGCCGCGCTACGGGAACTGGCGCTGGAACGCTGTACCGCGGTGAACCAGTTGCTGGAGCAGGTGACCGGCATGGCGCAGATGGATTTCGGCTTCCTCTACGACACCCGGCGCCATCTGCTGGTGATCGGCTACAACGCCGACGAGCACCGCCTGGATGCCGGCTACTACGACCTCTTGGCCTCGGAAGTGCGCCTGACCCATTTTGTCGCCATCGCCCAGGGGCAGTTGCCCCAGGAAAGCTGGTTTGCCCTCGGCCGCCTGCTCACCAGCAGCGCCGGTACCCCGGTGCTGCTGTCTTGGACCGGTTCGATGTTCGAATACCTGATGCCGATGCTGGTGATGCCCAGTTACCAGGGCACCCTGCTGGACCAGACCTGCCACGCCGCCGTGGCCCTGCAGATCGAGCACGGCCAGCAACTGGGCCTGCCCTGGGGCGTGTCCGAGTCGGGCTACAACACCCTCGACAGCCAGTTCAACTACCAGTACCGGGCGTTCGGCGTGCCGGGGCTGGGGCTCAAGCGTGGCCTCGGCGCGGAACGGGTGGTGGCGCCCTACGCCAGCGTCCTGGCGCTGATGGTGGCGCCCCAGGCAGCCTGCCAGAACCTGCAGCGCCTGGCCCAGCTGGGCCTGCAGGGCCGCTTCGGCCTCTATGAAGCCGTGGACTACACCGAGTCGCGCCTGCCCCGGGGCCAGAACCATGCCGTGGTGCAATCGTTCATGGCCCACCACCAGGGCATGAGCCTGCTGTCCCTGGCATGGCTGCTGCTGGACCAGCCCATGCAGCGGCGCTTCGAATCCGACCCGCAGTTCCAGGCCATCGCTCTGCTGTTGCAGGAACGAGTGCCGAAAACCGCCGCCCAGTACCTGCATGCCGCCGGTGCCCCGGCGGCCGACGAAGCCGCCCGGGCCCACGAGAACAAACTGCGGGTGTTCGCCGACCCGGACCGCAAGCGCCCGGCGGTGCAACTGCTTTCCAACGGCCACTACCACGTCATGCTCAGCAGCGCCGGCGGCGGCTACAGCCGCTGCAACGAGCTGGCGGTGACCCGCTGGCACGAAGACCCGACCCGCGATCACTGGGGCCAGTTCTGCTACCTGCGGGACGTGGCCAGCGGCACGTTCTGGTCCGCCGCCTACCAGCCGACCCGAGGCCGCCCTTCAAGCTTCGAGGCGATCTTCACCGACGCCCGGGCCGAATTCCGCGTGCGTGAACAGGACTTCGACAGCCACACGGAAATCGTCGTGTCCCCCGAAGACCCCATCGAGCTGCGCCGTCTGCACATCTGCAACCGCGCCCGGGTACGCCGCAGCATCGAGCTCACCAGCTACGCCGAAGTGGTGCTGGCCCCGGCTCCAAGCGATGCCGCCCACCCGGCCTTCAGCAACCTGTTCATCGAGACCGAGCTGCTGCCCGATTGGCAGGCCATCGTCTGCAGCCGCCGGCCACGTTCCCAGGAGCAGCCGGTGCCCTGGATGTGCCACCTGCTGGCGGCCCACGGCGTGGACATCGACGCGATTTCCTACGAAACCGACCGCGCGCGCTTTATCGGCCGTGGCCGCGACCTGGCCGCGCCCCAGGCCCTGGACCCACAGACCGAACGGCTCTCGGGCAGCGCCGGGCCGGTGCTCGACCCGATCGTGGCGATCCGCTGCCGGATCACCCTCGACCCCGGCCAGAGCGCCACCATCGACCTGGTGACCGGGGTCGCCGAAAGCCGTGAACACTGCCTGCAACTGATCCACAAATACCGCGACCGGCACCTGGCGGACCGGGTCTTCGACCTGGCCTGGACCCACAGCCAGGTGCTGTTGCGCCAGCTCAACGCATCCCTGGCCGAGGCCCGGCTGTTCCAGCAGATGGCGGCCTCGCTGCTCTACGCCAACGCCACCCTGCGCGCCGACAACAGCCTGCTGCAGGCCAACCGGCGCAGCCAGTCCGGGCTCTGGGGCCAGGGCATTTCCGGCGACCTGCCGATCGTCCTGCTGCAAGTGGGCGACCTGGCCAACATTGCCCTGGTGCAGCAGTTGATCAAGGCCCACGCCTACTGGCGGCAAAAAGGCCTGGCGGTGGACCTGGTGATCTGGAACGAGGACCAGGCGGGTTACCGCCAGCAGCTCCAGGACCTGATCATGGGCCTGGTGACCTCCGGCAGCGAAGCCAGCCTGATCGACCGCCCGGGGGGCATCTTCGTGCGCCCGGCCCAGCAACTGTCCGGCGAGGACCGCACGCTGATGCTGGCGGTGGCGCGCCTGGTGGTCAGCGACAGCCGCGGCAGCCTCGCCGAACAAGTCCACCGGCGCCGCGCCGACCCTTCGCTGCCGCGCCTGGAAGCGCCCCTGGTACGCCTGCCACCACCCGCCAGCCGAGCCAGCACCGCTGCAGCGCCAGAGCTGATCCTGGAAACCCCCTACGGCGGTTTCAGCAGCGACGGCCGTGAATACCTGATCACCCTCAACCCCGGGCAGCCGACGCCCGCGCCCTGGGCCAACGTGCTCGCCAACCCGCTGTTCGGCACGGTGATTTCGGAAACCGGCGGCGCCTACAGCTGGCGTGAGAACGCCCACGAATACCGCCTCAGCCCGTGGCACGACGACCCGGTCAGTGACCCCAGCGGCGAGGCCCTGTACCTGCGCGACGAAGACAGCGGGCGGGTCTGGTCGCCCACTCCCCAGCCCTGCCCCGGAAGCGGCAGCTACCGCACCCGCCACGGCTTCGGCTACAGCGTCTTCGAGCATGAAGAGGACGGCATCCACAGCGAGCTCACGGTTTATGTGGCGCTGCAGGCGCCGATCAAGTTCTCGCGGCTGAAGATCCGCAACCTCAGCGGTCGGCCACGGCGCTTGTCGGCCACCTGCTATGTGGAATGGGTGCTGGGAGAGTCCCGCAGCCGCTCGGCCATGCACGTGGTCAGCGAAAGCGACCCGGTGAGCGGCGCACTGTTCGCCCGCAACCCCTACAACATGGAGTTTTCCGGGCACGTGGCGTTTCTCGATACGGACGCCGAGGTCAGCAGCTTCACCGGCGATCGCAGTGAGTTCATCGGCCGCAACGGCAGCCTCGCGGCGCCGGCAGCGTTGACTCGGGGGCGCCTGTCCGGTCGCTCCGGTGCCGGTTTCGACCCCTGCGCGGCGATGCAGGTGAGCCTGGAACTGGAGGACGGCCAGAGCCGGGAGGTGCTGTTCCGCCTGGGGGCCGAAGTGGATGCCAAGGCCGCCACCCGCCGGGTCCTGCAGTACCGCGGCAGCCAGATGGCGCAGGCCGAGCTTGCGGCCGTGCACCAGCATTGGCAGCGCAGCCTCGGCGCGGTACAGGTGCGCACACCGGACCCGGCCATCGACGTCATGGCCAACGGCTGGCTGATGTACCAGACCATTGCCTGCCGCTTCTGGGCCCGCAGCGGTTTCTACCAGTCCGGCGGTGCCATCGGCTTTCGCGACCAGTTGCAGGACAGCATGGCGATGATCCACGCCGAGCCGGCCCTGGCCCGCGAGCACCTGTTGCTGTGCGCCGCCCACCAGTATCCCGAGGGCGACGTCCAGCACTGGTGGCACCCGCCACAGAATCGCGGGGTGCGCACCGGCTGCTCCGATGATTTCCTGTGGCTGCCCCTGGCCACCAGCCGCTATGTACAGATCACCGGCGACCACAGCGTGCTGGAGGTCGAAGTGGGTTACCTGGAAGGCCGCCTGCTCAATTCCGGGGAAGAGTCCTACTACGACCTGCCCCAGGCCAGCGGGCTGCGGGAAAGCCTCTACCTGCACTGCCGGCGCGCCATCGAGCACGGCCAGCGGCGCGGGGTCCACGGCTTGCCGCTAATGGGCACCGGGGACTGGAACGACGGCATGAACCGAGTCGGTGAACACGGCCTGGGGGAAAGCGTGTGGCTGGGCTTCTTCGGCCATGAAGTGCTGCAACGCTTTGCCGTCACCGCCGAGCAGCACCAGGACCCGGACTTCGCCCGAGAGTGCCGCGCCCAGGCCCTGGCCTTGCGCGCCGCCCTCGACAGCCAGGCCTGGGACGGCCAGTGGTATCGCCGCGCCTGGTTCGACGATGGCCAGATCCTGGGCAGCGCCAGCAACCAGGAGTGCCGCATCGACTCCATCGCCCAGAGCTGGTCGGTGCTGTCCGGCGCCGCCAGCGATGCCCGCCAGCACCAGGCCATGGCCTCCCTGGACCAGCACCTGGTGCGTCGCGACAGCGGCGTGGTGCTGCTGCTCGACCCACCTTTCGCCCACAGCTCCCTGGACCCGGGCTACATCAAGGGCTACGTGCCCGGGGTGCGGGAAAATGGCGGCCAGTACACTCATGCCGCGGTCTGGGCCAGCATGGCCTTCGCCCGCCTGGGGGACAGTGCCCGGGCCTGGGAGCTGCTGCACATGATCAACCCGGTAAGCCGGCGCAGTGCCGAACAGGTCGCCACCTACCGGGTCGAGCCCTACGTGATGGCCGCCGACGTCTATGGCGTGGCGCCCCACACCGGGCGCGGCGGCTGGAGCTGGTACACCGGTTCGGCGGGCTGGACTTACCGGCTGATCGTCGAGTCGCTGCTGGGCCTGCGCCGCGAAGGCCAGAGCCTGTACATCGAACCGGTGATCCCGGCGCATTGGCCGGGCTACAGCCTGGACTATCGGTTCGGCGAGACGCTCTACCGTATTGAAGTGCGGCAGAACCCCGGCGCCACCCTCAGCCTGAGCCTGGACGGCCGGCCGCTGGTGGGGCTGGCCATACCGCTGCTGGATGACGGCAGTACGCGCAGGGTGCTGCTCACCTGGCCCGCCGCCCTGCCCGCGCAGGCCGGGCATACCCCGACAGCGACCCATACGGAGCCGGCACCATGACAGACACCCGGCCACACCCTGGACTACCCTGAGTGAGCGCTGACGCCTTGCCATCCGGTGGTTCTGAGATGTTCGACAACCTTGGGCACGGGCCCAATCACTTGCTCAATGCACTGCCGGCGGCGGTGCAGGAGCGCCTGCTGCCCCACCTCAAGCCGGTGGCCCTGGGCCTGGGCCAGGTGCTCTACGAGTCCGGGGACATACCGCGCCACGTGTACTTCCCCACCGATGCAGTGGTGTCGTTGCTGTACCTGATGGAAAACGGCGCCTCGGCGGAAATCGCCGTGGTGGGCAACGAAGGGCTGGTGGGGGTGGCCCTGGTCATGGGCGGCGAAAGCACCACCAGCCGGGCCATCGTGCAGAGCGCCGGGCACGCCTTGCGCCTGCCCGGCCAGCGCCTCAAGGACGAGTTCAACCGCCACGGCGAAATGCTCCTGCTGATGCTGCGCTACACCCAGTCGCTGATCACCCAGATGGCCCAGACCGCGGTGTGCAACCGCCACCACTCCATCGACCAGCAACTGTGCCGCTGGCTGCTGCTGTCTTTGGACCGGCTGCCGGGCAACCAGCTGGTGATGACCCAGGAACTGATCGCCAACATGCTCGGGGTGCGTCGCGAAGGCGTGACCGAAGCCGCGGGCAAACTGCAGCGCCAGGGCATCATCGAATACAGCCGCGGCCGGATCAATGTGCTTGACCGGCCGCGGCTGGAACAGCACAGCTGCGAGTGCTATGGGGTGGTGCGCAAGGAAACCGAGCGCTTGCTGCCGTACCTGCCTGGCAGCAAGCGCGCCGATCCGGACTGAAACGGGCGTGGGTGTCAGGCCGCGCCAGACGCCTTCACCGCCAGGATGCTCCCCGGCATCGAGTACAAGGCGCGTTCGGTGGTGCTGCCGATCAAGCGGCCAAAGCCGGTGCGGTGCACCGTGCCCATCACCACCACGTCCACCAGGTATTCGTCGACGAACTGGGCGATGCCCGGCACCGGCGGGCCCATGATGAAGTGGCGAAATTCCTGGGGCACGTTGTGCTCATCCCCCAGGCGTTCGAATTCCTTGTGCAGGGAGTCGCGCAGCTCGTCCAGGCAGTTGACGCTCCAGGCGGTGGACGCCACCGGCGCCACGCCATCGAGCATCGGCATCAGGTCGTAGGCGTACAGCAGGTGCAACTGGGCGTCGCATTGCAGGGCCAGGGCGTGGGCGGTCTGGATGATCTGCGTATTGAGCCCGCGGATCTGGGTGTCGGACTGGGCCGGGTCCACCGCGGCGACAATCCGCCGGGGCAGTTTGTGCGGCGCGTCGTTGACCAGGTGCACCGGCACCGGCGCCTCGCGCAGCAGGTGGCAATCCAGCGGGGTGACGAACACGCGCTTGAGGGCCGACTCCAGGGTCACGTCCTTGATCAGCAGGTCAGGCCGGAACTCGTCGATGTAGGCGAGCATGTCCTTGAGCACCTGGGTGCTCCAGATCACCTGGGTGGTGACCTGCACGCCCTCCTCGGCCATCCACTGCGCTTCCACCTGCAACCAGCGCTCGTGGCGCTGCAGGTAGGCTTCGCGCTCGCTGTCTTCCAGGTGTTCTTCCCACAGGTAGGTGCGCGCCGGCGGTTCGACGAACACCAGGGCGTGCAGCGCCGCGCCGCTGGCCCGGGCCAGGGCAACGGCACGGCGCGCCGCGGGGGATTGATGCTGCTGTGGATCGGCGATCAGCAACAGACGCTGGTACTGGCTCATGGTGCTCCTCCTTGGGCGATACGTGAGCTTGAGTGTGGAATGCCGTGCTACCGGGCGCCTTGATCGGTATCAAGGGCGCCCGGTGGCACGGGTCATGGGGTGATGGCGATCTTCATCACGCCATCGCGCTGGCTGGCGAACAGCTCGTAGGCGGCCTCGATATCGTCGAGCTTGAAGCGGTGGGTCACCAGCGGCTTGAGGTCCACCTGGCCACTGGCGACCACCTCCATCAGCCGGCGCATGCGTTCCTTGCCGCCCGGGCACAGGGTGCTGAGGATGCTCAGGTCGCCCAGGCCGGCGGCATAGGCATCCAGGGGAATGCGCAGGTCGCTGGAATAGACCCCAAGGCTCGACAGCTTGCCCCCCGGGCGCAGCACCCGCAGCGCCGACTCGAAGGTGCCCTGGGTGCCCAGGGCCTCGATCGACACATCGACCCCGCGACCGTCGGTGAGGTCCATGATCTGCTTGACCACGTCGCCCTGCTTGAAGTCCACCACATGGGTCGCCCCCAGCCCGCGCGCCACGCTCATGCGCGCGGCCACGGTGTCGACGCCAATGATGGTGGTGGCACCCTTGAGCCTTGCTCCGGCCACCGCGCACAGGCCGATGGGGCCCAGGGCGAACACCGCCACGCTGTCGCCGATGTTCACCTCGGCACGCTCGGCGCCGGAGAAACCGGTGGACATGATGTCCGGGCACATCAGCACTTCTTCATCGCTCAGGCCGTCGGGGATCGGGCACAGATTGGCCAGGGCGTCCGGCACCCGCACGTATTCGGCCTGGCAGCCATCGATGGTGTTGCCGAATTTCCAGCCGCCCGTGGCGCGGAAGCCGTGGCGGGTGTCCGGGCCGTCCTGGGAGCCGCAGCCGCAGAGGCAGGCGTAGCTCTGGCCGCTGGGGGTGATGGCCCCGGCGATCACTCGCT
Organism: Pseudomonas sp. GW822-FHT06D10; assembly: GCF_058799535.1. Lineage (NCBI taxonomy): Bacteria > Pseudomonadati > Pseudomonadota > Gammaproteobacteria > Pseudomonadales > Pseudomonadaceae > Pseudomonas > Pseudomonas sp. GW822-FHT06D10. The sequence goes on from NZ_JBXALN010000013.1 coordinate 16,310, forward strand.
GGCCCTCGTGGAAGCCGCGCACCTGGGAGCCCAGGCGCTCGATCACCCCCACCGGCTCGTGGCCGATGGTCAGGCCCTTGGCCACCGGGTATTCACCCCGCAGGATGTGCACGTCGGTGCCGCAGATGGTGGTGGTGGTGATCCGCACCAGGGCGTCCAGCGGACCGATTTCGGGGATGTCCTTGTCTTCCAGCACGATGCGGTTCTTCTCCACGAATACCGCTGCTTTCATCTTGGCCATGTTGCCGATCTCCATTGCCGGGAAGGGGTCTGCGCGAATCCGCAGGTCTGCTGACAGACTGCGCGGATACCCCGAGGAAGGGCTTGATCATGGTCAAACAATGGCCCCTTGGCGGCCGCTGGGGCGACCGTGTGTCGCAAACTCGCCCTTCAGCCCTGCTGCCGGCGCCGCACCAGGCACAACAACAGCGCCGCAACCCCGCACAGGCCCAGGGTCGGCCCCAGGGCCTGGCCCCAGCCCACCAGCAGCAACCCGGCGCCAATCAGCAGGTAGTAGAACAGGCCGAACCCGGCCCCGGCGCTGCCCAGCCGGTCGCTGTAGGCCGCCAGCGCCGAGCCGAGGATATTGGGGATGGCCAGGCCGAAGCCCAGCACCACGCCGAGCATGGGCAGCAGCAACCACAGGCTGTGCCCAAGCGCTGTCACCCCGAGGCCACCCAGGGTCACCGCCAGGGCCGCCAGCCGCAGCAGGGTGTCACCGGACCAGCCCCGCCCCAGCAGCCGACGATTGAGCCAGGCCCCCAGCCCCGAAGCCAGGGCCAGGCCCGCACCGCTGTAACCAAAGCCCTGCTCGCCCCACCCCAGGTCGCGAAACAGGAACGGCCCGAGGCTGTAGTAGCTGAGCAAGGCCACATTGAACAGCGCCACCAGCAGCGCCGAGCGCCAGATGCCCGGGTCCCTGAGCATCTGCCACAAGGTCCCGGCCAGGGGCGCCAGGTGCGGCGCCGGCGCACGGGTTTCCGGCAAGGCCCGGGCGCACCAGCCGAGCAAGGCCATGGCCAGCACCAGCAACCCGGCCAGCGCGCCCTGGTAGCCCCAGGCCCGCACCAGCCCGGCCCCACTGAACAGGCCAATGGCCGGGCTGGCCGCCAGGACCATGCCCACCAGGGAAAACACCCGCACCAGTTCACTGCCGCGAAACAGGTCGCGCAGCAGGGTCTGGGTCACCACCGAGCCCGCCGCCACGCCCAGGGCGGCGAGGGCCTGGCACAGCAACAGCGCGGTAAAACTCTGCACCTGCAATTGCAGCCCGATGGCCAGGACGTACAGCGTCAGGCCACCCAGCAAGGCCGGGCGCCGGCCCCAAAGATCGCTCAAGCGCCCCCACAGCAGCACCCCCGGGGCAAACCCCAGGACAAACACCGAAAGGCTCTGGGCCGCTTGCGCGGGGGCCACGCCAAAGGCCCGGCCAAGATCGGCCAGGGCCGGGCTGTAGAGGGTCTGGGCGAGCTGCGGGAACATCAGCAGGGCCAGGGCCAGGGGCAACAGGGAACGGGGATTCATCAGGCAGTGCTCGGCAAAAAAACATGCCGGCGATTCTAGGCAGCGGCGCCTGGCGTATTATCGCAACCCTGCCAACAAACATCGGAAGTACGCCAATCATGGCCTGGCTCGAACCACAGGCACTCTTCGACCCCGACCGCTTCGACGCCCCCCTGCTGGGCATCGCCGCGACCCTCGGCGACCACGACTCCGGCCTGCACCGCCACCGCCGCGGACAACTGCTGTACACCCGCCAGGGCTGCACGCGGATCACCCTGGACCATCGCCTGTGCCTGCTGCCGCCCTCGCGGGCGGCGTGGATTCCCCCGGGGGTCACGCACCGCGCGCAAATGCAGCAGAGCGTGGACTACCGCTCGCTGTACTTCTGCGCCGAACTGAGCCGGCGCCTGCCGGCCGAAGTGGCGGTGATCGAGGTCAGCCCGCTACTCCAGGCGGTGCTGGAACCCATGGCCCAGGCCGCCTTCGACTGCGACTGGAGCCAGGGCCGCTACCCGCACCTGCTGGGCCTGTGCATCGAGGAAATCCGCCAGGCCATGCACCAGCCCCTGTCGCTGCCCCTGCCCCGGGACAAACGCCTGCAACCGCTGCTGGCGGACCTTGAGCAACTGCCGCCGCAATTGCAGGTACTGGCCACCCGGGTCGGCGCCAGCAGCCGTACCATCGGCCGGATCTTCCAGCGTGAAACCGGCCTGAGCTACCAGCAATGGCGCCAGCAGTGGCGGCTGATGCGCGCCATCGAACTGCTCGCCACAGGCCGCGGCATCGGCTACAGCGCCTGCGCACTGGGCTTTGCCAGCGACAGCATCTTCATCGCCTTCTTCAAGGCCATGACCGGCACCACGCCGCGGGCGTATTTCAACACCTGAAAGGCCTCAGCTACCGTAGACCTTCTGTGCCGGCGCCCGCTGCTCCAGCAGTTGCGCCACCGCCGCACCTATCTGCGTCACCTCCCAGCGCGCCTGGCGATCCAGACTCGGCCCGGAACGCCAGCCCTCGGCCAGCGCGAGCTTGCCGCCTTCGATCTCGAACATCTGCCCGCTGACCCCCGCAGACTCCTCAGAACCGAGCCAGACCACCAGCGGCGCGACATTTTCCGGAGCGAAGTGATCGAAACCGGCCTCGGGCTTCTTCATCACTTCGGCGAACACCTGCTCGGTCATGCCGGTTCGCGCCGCCGGAGCCAAGGCATTCACGGTCACCCCGTAACGCTGCAACTCCGCGGCCTGGACCAGGGTCAGGGAGGCGATGCCGCCCTTGGCCGCGGCGTAGTTGGACTGGCCGACGGAGCCCTGCAGGCCGGCCCCGGAACTGGTGTTGATGATCCGCCCGCTGACCGCAACCCCGGCCTTGGCCCGATCCCGCCAGTAGCGCGCGGCGTGGCTGGCGATGCAGAAATGGCCCTTGAGATGTACGGCCACTACCTGGTCCCAGTCGGCCTCGCTGAGGCTGCTGAACATGCGGTCGCGACAAATTCCGGCGTTGTTCACCAGCACATGCAGATCACCGAAGCACTCCAGGGCTTGCCGGACAATCCGTCCGGCCGCCTCGTAGTCGGTGATGTCGTCGCTGTTGGCCACGGCGCTGCCGCCCTGGCCGGTGATCTGCGTTACCACCGCATCGGCCGCTGCGCGATTGATGTCATTGACCAGCACCCGGGCGCCGGCCTCGGCAAAAGCCAGGGCATAGCAGCGGCCCAGGCCTGCGCCGGCCCCCGTGATGATCACAACGCGGTTTTCACAGATATTCATCTTTACGAGTCCTCGGGCTGCTGTTCTACAAACGTTCGATGATGGTCACGTTGGCCTGGCCGCCGCCTTCGCACATGGTCTGCAGGCCAAAGCGCCCACCACTGCGCTCCAGCTCATGCAGCAGGCTGCACATCAGCCGGGTGCCGGTGGCGCCCAGGGGATGACCCAAGGCAATGGCGCCGCCATTGACGTTGGTCTGGGCGTGGGGATAACCGGTTTCCTTGAGCCAGGCCAGGGCCACCGATGCGAAGGCTTCGTTGATCTCTACCCGGTCGATGTCTTCCAGGCGCATGCCGGCGCGGCGCAGGGCATGAGCGGTAGCGGGGATCGGCGCGGTGAGCATCCAGATCGGGTCGGCGGCGCGCACGCTCAAATGATGGATACGCGCGCGCGGGGTCAGGCCATAACGCTTGAGCGCGGTTTCGGAGACGATCAGCAGCGCGCTGGCGGCATCGCAGGTCTGGCTGGATACCGCCGCCGTCACCCGGTCGCAACCGAACAGGAATTCCAGCTCGGCCATTTGCGCCAGGCTGGTGTGGCGCGGCGTCTCGTCCTGTTCGACCCCAGCCAGGGGCAGGATCTCCCGAGCAAAGCGCCCCTGTTCCTGCGCCTGCAAGGCCCGGCGATGGGACTCCAGGGCGTACTCCTCGAGCGCCCCCCGGGACAGCCCCCACTTCTCGGCAATCATCTGCGCCGCGCGAAACTGCGTCGGCGGCTGCGGGCCGTAGCGCCGCACCCAGCCCTCGGAACCGCTGAACGGATCGCTGAAGCCCAGGGGTTCGGCGGCGCTCATGGCCGAGGCGATGGGAATCTGGGTCATGGTCTGCACACCACCGGCGATCACCACATCCTGGGTACCGCTCATCACTGCCTGGGCGGCAAAATGCACCGCTTGCTGGGACGAACCGCACTGGCGGTCAATGGTGGTGCCGGGCACCTCCTCGGCCAGCCCGGCAGCCAGCCAGCTGGTCCGGGCGATATCCCCGGCCAGGGGGCCAATGGTGTCGACGCAACCGAAGATCACGTCGTCGTAGTCCACTTCGGGGATGCCGTTGCGTGCCACCAGAGCGCGCAGCACATGGCCCCCCAGGTCAGCGGCGTGGACCCGGCTCAGGCCGCCCTTGCGCCGTCCGGTGGGGGTACGCAGGGCATCAACGATATAGGCTTCAGGCATGTCTGCCTCCACATTCAAAGGTCTGGCCGGCGCCAAGCGGCGCCTGCGGGTCGAACAGCGCCTGGCGCACCCGTGCCTTGTGCAAGCAACGGTCGCCCCAGGTTTTGTCCAGGGCCCAGGCACGCTTCATGAACAGTTGCAGATCGACCTCCCAGGTGTAGCCCATGGCGCCATGGGCCTGGATCGCGTTCTTCGCGGCCAGCAAGGCCGCCTCGGCACAGGCCAGCTTGGCGTGAGAGACGTGCGCGTCCAGGCCGGGACCACCCTGATCCAGGGCCCAGGCCGCGCGAAACAGCGGGCCCTTGGCGAACTCGACCTGCACCGCGACATTGGCCATCAGGTGCTTGACCGCCTGGAACGACCCCACCGGCTGGCCGAACTGCTTGCGCTCGAAGGTGTAGTCCACCGCCAGGTCGACCATGCGCCGGGCCAGGCCGAGCAACTGCGCCGCCGTCCCCACAGCGCCACGATTGAAGGCCTCGGCCCAGAGCTGTCGGCCTTGAGTAGCGTCGGCCACGCAGGTGGCAGCGCTGGGCGTCCAGTGGACCTGGAACAACTGGCGGCTGGGGTCCATCGATTCGTTGCGAACCAGACGCACCGCCGCCGGCTCCAGCGCATGCACCTCATCACCGTGGGCCAGTAACAGCAGGTCGGCGACATGGGCATCGCTGACCAGAACCTGCCCCGGCTGCGCCACCGCCAGCCGCGTGCCGCCCTCGGCGATACGCGTCAGCCAGTGCTGCTTCAGCGCTGCCCGAGCCTCATCGAGGGCCGCCAGCAGCGGCACGCCGATCAGCGCCGTGTCCACCCAGGGCTCGGCCAGGGCGGCATAACCACACTCCTGGGCCAGCAGCACCACATCGACCATTTGCAGGCCCATGCCACCGTATTGTTCGGGCACCGTCAGCAGGTTCAGGCCCAGGTCCGACAACTGGCCCCAGAGCCGCTCGCAACGGCCGCTGGGGCTTTGCCACAGCTCGCGCAAGCGTTCCGGAGGCACCTCGTTGATCAGGAACTTGCGCAGGTTGTCCTGGAACAGCAATTGATCGGGAGTAAAGCTGAAATCCATGGTCTGCTCCTCAGGCCCGGGGCATGCCCAGCATGCGTTCGGCAATGATGTTGCGCTGGATCTCGTTGGTCCCGGCGTAGATCGAACCGGCCTGGGCGAACAGGAAGCCCTCCAGCCACTGGCCGACGTCGCCGGCCGCAGGAGCATCGGACAGCAACTCGCCGCGCTGGCCGAGAATGCTCATGGCAATCTCGTGCAAGCGTTGGTCGAGCTCGGACCAGAAGATCTTGTTGGTGGACGATTCCGGGCCAATCTTGCCGCCCTGGACCAACTGCGAAGCGGTCATGTAGGTGTTCAGGGTATAGGCCTCGGCATCGAGCCAGGCGCGCATCACCGCCTCGCCGATACTCGGGTCGAGGTCGGCGCTGGCGCGGTTGGCCTGGTACAGCTGCACCAGGCGGCGCGCGCTTTCCTGATAGCGCGCCGGCGAACGCAGCAGCAGCCCGCGCTCGAAACCGGCGGTGGACATCGCCACGTGCCAGCCCCGGCCCTCGCCGCCCAGGACATTCTCCAGCGGCACCTTGACGTCATCGAAGAAGATGTCCGCAAAACCCGGCAGGCCGTTGAGCTGGCGGATCGGCCGCACGGTCACCCCCGGGCTGTCCAGGGGCACCAGGATGAACGTCAGGCCGTGGTGGCGCCGGGACTCGGGGTCGGTGCGAAAGATCCCGAACGCCCAGTCGGCCCAGACTGCCCGGGTCGACCAGGTTTTCTGGCCGTTGAGCACATAGTGGTCGCCGACCCGTTCGGCCCGCGAGCGGATCGCCGCCATGTCCGAGCCGGCACCGGGTTCGGACCAGGCCTGGGCCCAGATCTGCTCACCCGTGGCCATGGCCGGCAGGAAGCGCATTTTCTGCTCTTCAGTGCCGAACTCCATCAGGGTCGGACCGAGGAGGAAGATACCGTTCTGGTTGACCCGCGCCGGAGCCCCCGCGCGGTAATACTCCTCTTCGAAGATCAGCCACTGGATCAGGTCGCAGCCGCGTCCGCCCATCTCCCGGGGCCAGGTGACCATGCCCCAGCGCCCCTGGTTGAGCCTGGCCTCCCAGGCCCGGTGCTGGGCAAAGCCCTGTTCGGTGTCGAAGGAAGCCAGCGGCTGGTCGGGCACGTTGGCCTCCAGCCAGGCCCGGGCCTCGGCCCGCAGCGCCTGCTGCGCGGGGGTGTAGTTCAGATTCATGCAAGTGCCTTCAGCCGTTGAAGTGAGCAGCGCGCTTCTCGACGAACGAGTCACGGGCTTCCTGGGAGTCCAGCGAGCGATAGGCTTCGAGGGTCAAGCCTTGCTCACGGCGGTATTTGTCTTCGAGGTCGCCATCCTCGATGGCATTCAAGGCTTCCTTGGCCAGGGCGATCATGGCCGGGCTCTTGGCGGCGATGGTCCGGGCCACCTCCAGGGCCGCCGCGCGCAGCTCCTCGCGCTTGACCACCCGCTCCACCGCCCCCAGGCGCCAGGCCTCGGCGGCATCGATCATCTGTCCGGTGAAGTACATGTGGCGCACCTTCTGCAACGGAAACAACCGTTGCAGGTGCGCGCCGCCGCCCATGGCCCCGCGGTCCACCTCCGGCACGCCGAAGCGCGCGCAGTCGGCGGCCAGCACCAGGTCGGCGGCGCCGCAGATGCCGATGCCGCCGCCCAGGACAAAGCCATGGACCGCGACAATCACCGGCTTGGGGTTGCGATGAATGGCCTTGAAGGTGTCGTAGTTACCCTTGTTCACCGCCACGATCAGGTCGCTGTCGGCAGCCAGCTCCTTGATGTCGACCCCGGCGCAGAAGCCCCGGCCCTCGGCCCGGATCAGAATCACCCGGACTTCAGGGGCCTGGCCCAGCCGCTGGATTTCCCGGGCGATGTCGGCCCAGCCCTGGCAGTTGAAGGCATTCACCGGGGGCCGGTCGAACACCAGCTCGGCGATGCCGTTTTCGATACTCACTTTGAATGCTTGCATGGGGGGCTCCTTCACGAGAGACGGCGGCACAGGTCCTCCAGGCGCGCTTGCGCGTCCTGGACGATCTGCTCGATCAATTCGGCGCAGCCGGGCAGGTTGTCGATGCTGGCGGCAACCTGACCGGCAGGCAGCACACCTTCGGCCGGAAGGCCTTCAACCATGGCTTTCTGGATCACCATCGGTGCATTGGCGGCCATCAGGCTCTGGGCCAGGGTCAGCCCGCCGCTCCGCTGCTGGTTCAAGGCCGCCAGCAACAGTTGGACCAGGCTCAGACCACTGTGCCGGCGGTAGGCCAGCCCGCTTCCCAGGGCCAGCCACAGGCGGCGCAAGGCTCCACCGGTTTCCAGGCGCTGGAGCAATTCGTTGCGGATCATCCGCTGCGGCATGCCGTCGACGGCCCGGCTGACGATGATCTGCGCCGGGTCGCTGACCGCCAGGTAACGCGCCAGGGTCGCCGCGGGCACCGGGCTGTCGGCGCTCATCAGAAAGCGCGTGCCCATGGCGATGCCCGCCGCCCCCTGGGCCAGGGCGGCCACCAAGCCGGCGCCGTCCTTGAACCCTCCAGCCGCCACCACCGGCACCGGCACCGCGGCCAGTACCTGACTCAGCAACTGCGAGGTCGGCACCGTGCCGGTGTGCCCGCCGCCCTCGGCGCCTTGCACCACTACCGCGTCGGCGCCCATGGCCACCGCCTTCTGCGCGTGCTTGAGCGCGCCCACCGTGGGAATGCAGACCACCCCGGCGTCCTTGAGCCGGGCAATCATCTGCTGGCCCGGCGAACGGCTGTAGCTCACCGCGCGCACCCGGTGCTTGAGCACCAGTTCGACAATCTGCGGTGCATTGGCCTGGTACAGATGGAAGTTGACCCCGAACGGCTGCGCCGTCAGACGCCGGGTTTCGAGGATTGCCGCCTCCATCTGCTGCGGCTCGATGGTGGCCCCGGCGAGAAAGCCGAAGCCGCCAGCATTGCCGGTGGCCGCCACCAACCTGGGGTCGGCGACCCAGCCCATGGCGGTCTGGATGATCGGGTAGCGACAACCGAGCAGTTCGGTCAGCGGCGTATCGAGGGCAATCGCCATGTTCAGGCACCCTCGCGGCGCTGGGAACGGGCCATGGCCCGAGCGTCGTAACCCCCCAGCCGGTCGCCGGAGACCAGTTCGTTGTGGGCATGGGCAAAGTGATGCAGGCCGAAAGCCATGTCCATGCTGGAGCGCTTGCCCATCAGGTCCTCGGCGTTGTTCACCGCCTGTTTGCTCAGTTGCAGGCCCAGGCGCGGCATCTGCGCGATGCGCCCGGCAATGTCCAGTGTTTCCCGCTCCAGCTCGGCACGCGGCACCACTCGGTTGAGCATGCCCATCTGCAGCGCCCGAGCCGCTGGCATGCGTTCGCCGAGGAACAGGAACTCCTTGGCGATGCGGGCATTGAGTTCATGCACATGGGCGAAATACTCGACCCCGGGAATGCCCATGCGCACCACCGGGTCGGCGAAGTAGGCGTCGTCGCTGGCGATGATCAGGTCGCAGACCCAGGCCAGCATCAATCCGCCGGCAATGCACGCCCCCTGGACCATGGCGATGGTCGGCTTGGGCATCTCCCGCCAGCGCCGGCACATGCCCAGGTAGACCTCCTGCTCCCGGGCATAGAGAAACTCGCCACCGGGCTTGTCGACATGGTCGTACCACAGGCTGGCACGCTCGAAGCTCTGGTCGACGTCGCGGCCCGGGGTGCCGATGTCGTGGCCGCTGGAGAAATGCTTGCCGGCGCCGCGCAGCACGATGACCTTGACCCCGTCGTCGTCACAGGCCCGGCGAAAGGCTGCGTCCAGGGCGTAGGTCATGCGCGAATTCTGCGCGTTGTGGTACTCCGGGCGGTTCAGGGTGACCAGGGCCACTCCCTCGCGCACTTCGTACAGCACCACAGGCTCTGGGTTCTTATCGTTGTGTTCAGGCATTGCTTGGCTCTCCGAAACGGGGTCCGCTCAGCCGACGCTGCGCAGCCCCGGCGGGTTGTCTTTGAGTTGCAGGGCCCGCAGGTTGTGCGGATCAAGGCGCTGGATCAGTTGCAACTGCTCAAGGGTCGGTGCCGCCGTGGTCGGGCAATGCTGCGGCACATGCAGGGCAAAGCCGGTGTTGTCCTGCACCTGGGCAAGGCTCACCCCGGGGTGCAGCGAACGCACGCGCATCTGCCGTTGCGGGCCCTGGAAATCGAGGACGCAGAGGTCGCTGACGATCAGGCGCAGGTCGATGTCGTCCAGGGACCAGCCCCGGGCCAGGCGCGCCGGGTTGTAGCCGACCGAAGCCACCACATCCACCTCGCCTTCGACGAACACCCGACGGCTGTGGCTGGTCACGCAAAACGAGTTGGCATGGCTGATGGAGTTGCCGGGAAAACCGCGCACCCCGAGCATCTGTGCCTTGGGCCGGGCGTAGTCGCCAATGCAGGAAATATTGCCCTGGCCGAAACGATCGATCTGCGACGGGCCGACCATGGCATGGCGCCGCCCGCCCCAGAGGTTGTCGAAGATCCGCGAAAAGCCCATCCAGGCATCGCGCTTGGGCTGGTAACCATCACGCGGGCCAAGGGGCACCGGCTCGGCCACCAGCCAGGCTTCGGAGTCGGTCATCAGCAACTGGCGGTTGCAACTGAGCATGGCCAGGGAAGCGGCCAGCCGCGGGATCACCCCGATCCCGGTGGCGAGGACGTCACCGTCCTCGGCGAAGGCTTCAGAGGCCGCGCAGATCATCAGTTCGGCGAGACTGTAAGTGCTGCTGTTCATGGCGAGGCTTCCTTAGAAAATCGGCAACGGCAGTTGGCGGATGGCCTTCAGGCCGCCGACCTTGTCCAGGTAGTCCTGATGGCTGCAGTCGACGTACTCGCGGCGGTACTCCTGCCAGCCATCGGCACGCTGCGCAGAGGCGTTGTAGGTATTGAAATGCGCGACATCGAAGCCATACAGCGGTGCACAGGAAGACGGGTGCGCACCACCGGGCACATGGGCCACGGCGCTGGTCAGGTTGGGCTCCCAGAACACCTGCCGGGCCTGCCCCGGATCGCTGTGCAGGGTGTCGCGCTCCAGCAGCTCGTCGCAGGTCACGTAGGTACGGGCCGCAGCACGCACCAGCAGGTCATCCATGTAGTGGTCCGGTCCGCCGATCTGGCACAGCCCTCGGCTGTCGGCACGGTCGACATGGATCAGCGCCGCATCCAGCTTCAGCGCCGGCATCGCCACCCAGTCCCGGGCGTCGGCGTAGGGCGAGGCGATCAGCTTGATCTCGGGGTTGTGGCGCAACACATCAGTGCCCAGGCCCGCCGCCGTGGGCAGGAACGGCACGCGCATCGCTGCCGCCCGCAGCCCCAGCAGAAGCATGCCTTCGTCGATTTCCATGACCTGCAACTCGCCCTGCTGGCGAGCCTTGCGGAAGTAAGGCTCCAGCGCAATGAAATCCAGGGAGACAAAGGCGAACACCAGCTTGCGGATCTTGCCGGCGGCGCACAGCATGCCGACGTCGGCGCCGCCATAGGCGACCACCGTCAGGTCCTTGAGGTCCGAACGCAGGATCTCGCGGATCAGTGCCATGGGCTTGCGCCGCGGCCCCCAGCCGCCGATGCCCAGGGTCATGCCATCGCGCAACTGAGCGACCATCTGCGCGGTGCTCAGGGTCTTGTCCTGGCTCATTGTGCTTGCTCCCGGCCGACGCTGAAGTCATGGCCCCAATGGCTGACCACCGTGCTCTCGAACGGCGTGTGTTGCTGCCAGTCCACCACCAGGCCGTCGCAGCCGTATTCCAGGTCAAAGCCCGATGGGGTCTTGATGTAGAAGGAAATCATCTGATCGTTGGTGTGCTGGCCCAGGGTCGCGGAAAGCTTCACCCCGTGGGCGTGGACCCGATCCAGGGCGCGACCGACTTCGTCCAGCCCCTGGACCTCCACCATCAGGTGCACGCAGCCATGGGGCATGGGGCATTCGAAGATCGCCAGGGAATGGTGGCGGGCGTTGTTGCAGTGCAGAAAGTGCAAAGCCTTTTGCGGCTCGGCCGGGTCGGGGGTGAAACGCACCTTCATCAGGTCGGAGAGACCAAACCCCATGACCTGCTCATAGAACTCGCGGCAGCGCTCGAAGCTCGGCGCCGGCAGCACCACATGGCCCATGCCCAGGTCGTTGGTGACAAACCCCTTGAGCCCCACCGGCGAGACGAACCGGGCGAAATCCTGGCGCGGTCCCCAGAACACTTCATGACGGTTGCCATCGGGGTCGAGAAAATGCGCCAGCTCCTGGACCTTGCGCTCCTCGGCCTGCGCGGCGCTGCCACGGTGCGCTGTCACCCCGTGCTGTTGCAGCTGCGCCAGGGCCTGCTCGAAGGCATCCTTTCCGGCCACTTCCCAGCCGCAGGCGCCGAAGCCGTCCTCGTTGCTGTGCTGGACCAGGATCCGGTAGGGCCGGTCGTCCATCTTCAGGTACAAGTGCTGCTCATCAGCCCCCGGCACGACCATCATCCCCAGCACCTGGCTGGCGTAATGGCGCCACTGCGACAGGTCCCGTGACCGCAAGGTGACGTAGCCCAACCCGCGAATATCCATGCAAGCACTCCTCGTTCAGCTCAACCCGTCCTCCTGGCAAGGAGGCCTTATGCAGCAGGATTTAATCGCCTGAGCGCGGCCCCGGCATCGTCCAATGGGACTAGCGCATCTGTGTGCCGAAAGCGGCCGTAAATGCCCCGGCGCAAAAACAAAAAAACCGCTTTGCCCTTACGGCAAAGCGGCGTGGCCAAAAGCTTGCAGCGCTAAGAGTCAGGCCTTGCGAAAATGCGGAATGACCTTCTCGCCGATATTGCGCAGGGTCTCCAACTGCGCCCATTGCGGCACGGTGCCCATCTGGCAGATGAACAGGATCTCGTCGGCGCCGGCATCCACCAGGCGCTGCACATAGCCGATGCAGTCATCCACGGTGCCGTAGGCGTGGTTGGGGTTCATCATGGCCATGGTCGGATCGGAGAAATCCACGCTGACCTCCTCGGAGGCAAAACGCGACTTGATCACGCTCTGGCCACTGCCGTCGACGTAGGTATCGTCCTGCCACTTCGCCGGGTCCGGGCGCTCGCCGCCGCCGTACCAGTAGCCCAGGGATTCCATGAAATAGCGCTGGCCGCGAATGCCAATGCGCCGCGCCTCCAGGTTGTCATCGAGGACGATCGCCGGGCACAGCGCGGCGATGTGCCGGTTGGGCCGGAAGCCCACCTGCTGGCGAGGGTCGCGGCTGTCCCAGGCCTGGTGATAGACCTCGACCTTCTTGGCGATTTCCTCGGGGCCACCAAAGCCCAGCACCAGGGCGCCCATGCCCCGGCCGCCGGCGTTCTTCAGCGATTCGGTGTTTGTGCAGGCCAGGTACATCGGTGGGTGCGGGTCCTGGTAGGGCTTGGGGTGGATCGGCCGCTTGGGGATCTGCACAAAGTCGCCGTGGTGCTCGATTTCGTCCTGGACGAAGATTTTCGGGATCAGGTACATGGCCTCGTCGATCTGCGGTTGCAGGGTCGCCAGGTCGTAGCCGAAGGTCCCGGCCTCCTGCTGGGTGCCGCCCTTGCCCACGCCAAAATGCACCCGGCCCTTGGACAGCAGGTCGAGGGTGGCGATGCGCTCGGCGACCTTGACCGGGTGGTTCATCGCCGGCGGCAGGCAGACCACGCCGTGACCGATGCCGATGCGCTCGGTCTTGCCGGCGACAAAGGCCAGCACGGTTTCCGGGGCGGACATGTGCGAATAGTTGGTCAGCGCCGTGTGCTCGACACACCAGAACGTGTCGAACCCCAACTGGTCGGCGAGCACGGCCTGCTCGACGGTTTCTTCGAAGACCTGCCGATCGCCGGCACGGCTGGCGTCCAGGGTCTGGGCTTCATAAATCAGGGAAAATTTCATGCTCGATCCTTGTGGTCGTAAAAAGCAGGCTCGGCGTGCTGCTCGTGCCTTGGCCTGCATGCTCGGGCAAAGCCCGGCCGGCGGAATCACGCAAACGGACTAGGGCTGTCGAGGCCTGCCGCCTAGAGGAAAAAGTCGCTGCTGTCCTGGCCCATGGCGACGCTGCCCAGGTTCCAGGCGTACTTCGCCGGATGGTTGGCGACGTGGGCACGGCCGGTATGGATGTCACGGAAGGCGCGGTTGATGCCGTGCCCGCGAAAGATCGTCGAGGCGCCGCTGTTGAACATCAGGTCGGTCACCGCCGTGGCGCACTTTTGCACCACCAGCGATGAGTCGTAGCGCATCTTTACCCGCTCCTGCATGCCCAGTGGCGTACCCTCCCGGGCCCGTTGCAGCATCAACTCGAAGTTGCTCAGCAGCACCGTCCGGCATTCGTCGACACATACCATGGCGTTGGCCAGGGCCGACTGGGCCGCTGGGTCCTGGACCATCTTGCGACCGTCATTGACCCCCACCCGAGCCCGGTTATGGGCAATGAACTGCGCGACCGCTCCTTGCAGGGCTCCGATGGCCGAGGACGACACTGCGCGCACGAAGATCTGCCCGAACGGCAGGCGGTACAGCGGAGCATCGTTGACCGCGTTGCCCGGGCTGTCCTGCATGAACCCGTCGAGGGCACGATGGGTGCGGTACTCGGGAACGAAGGCGTTCTCCACCAGGATGTCGTGGGAACCGGTGGCCGCAAGTCCCATGACGTCCCAGTTGTCGAGAATCTGGTAGTCCTGGCGCGGCACCAGGAAGGTCCGGTAGTCCGGCGCGCCGCCGGGTTCCGCGGCCGGCACCATGGCGCCGAGGAACACCCAGTCACAGTGCTTGCAGCCCGATGAGAAGCCCCAGCGGCCGCTCAGGGTGAAACCACCCTCGGTACGCGCCACCCGTCCCACCGGCATATAGGAAGAGGAAATCAGCACGCTGCTGTTCTCGCTCCACACGTCCCGGGCCGCGCGGTCATCGAACAGCGCCAGTTGCCAGTTGTGGATCGCGACCACCCCCAGCACCCAGGCAGACGACATGCAGCCCTCAGCGAGGGTCATCTGCACTCGGAAGAAATCATTCGGCTCCAGTTCGTAACCGCCCCAGCGTGCCGGTTGCAGAATGCGAAAGAACCCGGCCTGCTGAAAATCGTTCAGGGTCTGGTCCGGCAAGCGGCCGAGCCGCTCGGCCTCGGCCGCTCGTTCGCGCAGGACCGGCACCAGTTCCTCGGCCTGTTGGTAGAGGCGCTGGCGAAGCACATCGTGGTTGAGCATCAGGTCGTTCTCCTTGGGAACCCCGTCCGCCGGGGCGCGCGTGCTACGGCGGGCAACCGCCTGTTGCGGCGCATTCAAACAACCGTCCGCCCACCCGGCATCCCTCAAACGGACCATATGCCCGGGCTTCCGGATTTCCTCCGGGGTCAGGGCCTGTTGCTGTTTGACGACAGGCCCTAGTCCCCTTGGACGATGTTGGCCCCCTGCCCCGTTGCCAGAATTCATCGCACTCCATGCACCACGAACGAGGGCTGTGCGATGAAAGACGTCAATCTGCAAGCAGACATGCTCCAGGCCATGCGCCGCCTGGCCAAGTCGGTCACCATCATCAGTACCAGCAACGGCGCCGAGCGCTTTGCCATGGCCGCCACCGCGGTGGACTCCCTGAGCACCGAGCCGCCATCGCTGCTGATCTGCATCAACAAGAGCGCCTCCTCCCACGCAGCCCTGGCCACCGGTGCCGGGTTCTGCGTGAACATCCTCGGCCTGGAGCAGCAGGCCCTGGCCCACCTGTGCAGCGGCGCAATCAAGGGCGAGGCACGCTTCAGCAGCGGCAACTGGCTGACCAGCGACGAAGGCATTCCCTACCTGGGGGACGCCCAATCAGCGATTCTGTGCCGCCAGGACGGGCACTTCAGCTACGGCACCCATACTGTGTTCATCGGGCGTATCGTGCGCATCCATACCAGCCCCAGTATCACCCCGCTGGTCTACCTCGACGGCCGCTACACCACCACCGCCCAGCCGGCCCAAACCCAGGCCTGCGCCGGTTGATTCGGGACATGGACTGCCGCGCGCCGCTGCGCATCGACACTCACGCCCCGCCCCACTGGGACGACGCCTGTGACTGGCTGGTGGTGGGCTTCGGTGCCGCCGGAGCCTGCGCCGCCATCGAGGCCGCCGAGCAGGGCCTGCAGGTGCTGGCCCTGGACCGCTTTGCCGGCGGTGGCGCCAGCGCTCTCAGCGGCGGAGTGATCTATGCCGGCGGCGGCACGCCCTACCAGCGCCAGGCCGGCTACAACGACAGCCACGAGGCGATGTTCGACTACCTGCGCGAGGAAGTCGGCGATGCCGTCGGCCAGCGCACCCTGGCCGACTTCTGCGCCGCCAGTCCCGGGCAACTGCAATGGCTGGAACGCCAGGGCGTGGCTTTTGAAGCCAGCGTGCCACCGCACAAGACCTCCTACCCCAGCGACCGCTTCTATCTTTATTACTCGGGCAACGAAGCCCTGCCGCGCTATGCAGCGCTGGCGGCCCCCGCTCCCCGAGGCCATCGCTGCAAAGGCCCGGGCCTGTCCGGTGCGCACCTGTTCCAGGCGCTCAAGGACAGCGCCCTGGCCAAGGGCGTGCGCCTGCAGAGCCAATGCGCGGTACGCCGCCTGGTGGTCGACGATCAACAGCGGGTGGTCGGCGTCGAAGCCTGGCGCCTGGCTCCCGATAGCCGCGCCGCGCGCCGCCATGCACGCCTCGAGCGCTGGGCCCAGGCCCTGCACATGTATGTTCCGGCCCTGGCCCGCCACCTGCGCAAACAGCAACAACGCATCGAAGCCGGCAGCGCCGAACGCCGGCTGATCAGCGCCAGAAAAGGCGTCCTGCTGAGCGCCGGCGGTTTCATTCTCAACCGCCTCTGGGTGGCCGAGCATGCGCCGCGCTACCTTGCCGGCCTGCCCCTGGGCGCCGGTGGTTGCGACGGCAGCGGCATCGCCCTGGGCCAGAGCGTGGGCGCCGCTGTCGCGCGGATGGACAAGGTCAGCGCTTGGCGTTTCATCAATCCGCCCCTGGCGTGGGCCCGGGGCTTGATCGTCAATGGCCAGGGCCAGCGCTACGCCAACGAAGAGCAATATGGCGCCACCCTTGGCCAGGCGATGGTCGAACAGCAGCAGGGGCGTGCATTGCTGGTGCTCAACCGGACACTGGTGCGCCAGGCCCTGAAACAGATAGGCCCGGGCCAGGTCTGGCAGTTCCAGCGCCTGCCAGTGCTGCTCAACCTGCTGTTCAACGCCCGACGGAGCAACGACCTGGCAACCCTGGCCCGGCGCTGCGGCCTGCCGGAGCAGGCCTTGAAAGATAGCGTCGAGCGCTACAACCAGAGCGCCCGGGGCGAATGCGCCGATCCGTTTGGCAAGTCCGCGGCCATGCTCGCCTCCTTGGAACAGGGCCCCTGGTATGTCCTCGACCTGTCCTTTGCCAGCCGCCTGTTCCCTTGCCCGGTGATCACCCTCGGCGGCCTCAGGGTCTGCGAACGAAGCAGCCAGGTGCTGGATGCCCAGGGCACACCGATCGCCGGCCTCTACAGCGCCGGGCGCAACGCCGTGGGCGTCGCTTCCAACCTCTATGTGTCGGGCCTGTCTCTGGCCGACTGCATCTATTCCGCGCGCCGGGCCGCCCGTCATGTGGCCGGGCAAACCGCGGCTCAACCCGCACCATCAGGAGAATCACCATGCAACGTGTAGAAGGCAAAGTCTGCATCGTCACCGGCGCCGCCAGCGGTGTCGGCCGTGAGGACGCCCTGCTGCTGGCCAGCCAGGGCGCCAAGGTCGTACTGACCGACGTGAACCAGGAAGCCGGCCACCAAGTGGCTGCGCAGATCGGCGAAAACGCCCTGTTCCTGGCCCACGACATCACCCGCGAAGACGACTGGCAGCGGGTGGTGGAAACCACCGTGCAGCACTTCGGTCGCCTCGATGTGCTGGTCAACAATGCGGCGATCCTGGCCATGGCCAATATCGAGGACACGTCGCTGGAGCTGTGGCGCAAGGTGCTGACCGTCAACAGCGACGGCTATTTCCTGGGCTGCAAGTACGCCATCGCAGCGATGAAGCACAGCGGCGGCGGTTCGATCATCAACATGTCCTCGGTGGCGGCCCTGGGCGGTCTGCCGCTGTTCTGCGCCTACTCCGCCTCCAAGGGCGCGGTGGCGGCATTGACTCGCTCCGTGGCCGTGCACTGCAAGCTGCAGGGCTACCGCATCCGCTGCAACAGCGTGCACCCGGACGGCATCAACACACCGATGACCCAGGCCCTCATCGGCGGCCAGTCGGTGCCCCAGGAAACCCTCGACCAGGACCCGATGAACCGCATGTGCGCGCCGCGTGATGTGGCCAACGCGGTGCTGTTCCTGGCCAGCGACGAATCGCGCTTCGTCAATGGCGCGGAGATACTCGTCGACAACGCGCAACTGATCAGCGGGATCTATGAGCCGAGGTGAAGATGGGCACGCCAATGTTCAACGCCAGCGTATCGGACAGCGCCGCATCGGCCGCTGGCAGCTATCGCCTGCAGGTGGCCGCGGTGATCGAGGAAACCGCCGACGCCCGCTCCCTGGTGCTCGATGTCCCCAGCGAGTTGCGTGAGCGTTTTCGCTACAAACCGGGGCAGTTCCTGAGCTTTCGCGTGCCCTGCGCGGGCCAGTTGCTGATCCGCTGCTATTCCATGGCCAGCTCGCCCCTGTGCGATCCACAGCCCAAGGTCACGATCAAGCGTGTGGCCGGGGGCCGGGTATCGAACTGGATGAACCAGCAGGTGCAGGTCGGTGACTGGCTGGAGGTGCTGCCCCCGGCCGGGCACTTCTGCCTGGAGAGCAATGCCGATAGCGACGAGCAGCGTCCGCTGGTGCTGTTCGGCGGCGGCTCGGGCATCACCCCGGTATTCTCCATCCTCAAGTCAGTGCTGCACGCCGGGCGCCGGCCGGTGACCCTGGTCTACGCCAACCGCGACGAAGCCTCGGTGATCTTCAAGGACGAACTGCAACAGCTGGCCCGGACCCACGAGCCGCGTCTGGAAGTCCTGCACCTGCTGGACTCGGTTCAGGGTTTCGTCACTGCGGCCCAGGTTCGCCAACTGCTGCATGCGCGCCGGGGCGGCGAGTATTTCATCTGCGGCCCGGCGCCCTTCATGGACACTGTGGAAAGCACCCTGCTAGACCTGGGTGAGCCACGCCAGGCGATCCATGTCGAGCGTTTCCTGTCGCCGCCCGACCCGCAACCCCAGGCACAGCAGCAGGTCGAGCACGCCGCCGGGCAGTCCTGCCAGGGCCTGACCGTCGAACTCGACGGCCAGGCCCACAGCCTGGCGTGGCACCCGGGGCAGACTCTGCTGCAAAGCTGCCGGGCCGCCGGGCTGGAGGTGCCGGCGTCTTGCGAGGAAGGCATCTGCGGCGCCTGCATGTGCCGGGTGGAACAGGGCCGCACACGGCTGGCCCACAACGCCGTGCTCAGTGCCCAGGAGCTGGCCGATGGCTGGACGCTGGCCTGCCAGAGCCACCCCGACACGCCGGTGGTGCGGGTGCGCTTTCCGGATTAGGGGCGCCTGCGCCTCTAGTCTCAACGGACGACCCGGCAGCGCCGGGCAACGATTAGACTCGACCGCCAGGATTGGCCTACAACAATAAAAGAGGTGTATGCATGGCTCGGTTGCAAAACAAGGTCGCGGTGGTCACCGGCGCGGCTTCAGGTATCGGTCTGGCCTGCGTCCGGCGCTTCGCCGCGGAGGGTGCCCAGGTGGTGGGGCTGGACATCGGCAACGCACCGGCGGACTTTCCCGGGCGCTTCATGACCCTCGACGTGCGCGACGAGGCCCAGGTCGAGCAGGTGATGGAAGAAATCATCGGCCACTATCGCCGGGTCGATGTGCTGGTCAATGCCGCGGGCGTCGCCGACCAGGGCAGCGTGACCCAGACCAGCACCGCCAACTGGCAACGGGTGCTGGACATCAACCTGACCGGCAGCATGCTCACCAGCAAGTACCTGCTGGGGGCCATGGAGGCGCAACGCGGCGGCTCGATCATCAACATTGGCTCGATCTTCGGCCTGCAAGGCTGCGACGGCAATGTCGCCTACAACGTGTCCAAGGGCGGTATCAACCAGCTGACCCGCTCCATGGCGGTGGACTACGGTTACGCCAACATCCGCGTCAATGGCCTGTGCCCGGGGCTGATCGAAACGCCGATGACCAGCATGGTCCGCGAACAGGCCGAATTCCACGCCTACTTCGCTTCCCAGCACATGCTCAACCGTTCCGGGCAACCGGAAGAAGTGGCCGCCGTGGCGCTGTTTCTGGCCTCCGACGAGGCCTCTTTCGTCAGCGGCCAGATGATCGCCGTGGACGGCGGCTTCTCTGCCGGCCGCCGCTTCGCGCCACCGCCAGCCTGAGTGGTTAGAGCCTGTTCACGATCTAGCGAGCGACGCTCAGGCATTTTTAACGCCGCATGAGCTAAGCGCAGCAGATCGTGAACAGGTTCTTAGCGGCCTGGCTCTCTGCCAGGCCGCCTCCCCCTTCGTTCAACAATCCTCTGCCTGAGGAGGCACCATGCCGTCTGCGCTTAACGCTCCCACCATCGCTCATCTGTTCGCCCGGGCAGCCCTGGCCTACGGCGACCGCCCGGCCATCGAGGACGCCGGCAGCATCAGTTACCTGCAGCTCGACCGCCTGCGCCAGCAGGCCGCCCGGGCCTTGCTGGCCCTGGAGGTCAAGGCCGGGGACCGGGTGGCGATCTGGGCCCCCAATACCTGGGAGTGGATTGTCGCCGCCGGCGCCCTGCACAGCGTCGGCGCCGCCCTGGTGCCGCTCAACACCCGGATGAAGGGCAACGAGGCCGGCTATATCCTGCGCCAGAGCGGCGCCTGCGTGCTGTTCGCCATCGGTGAGTTCCTCGGCGTCGACTATCCGCAGATGCTCGCCGGCGAAAGCCTGCCTGAACTGCGCCAGATCATCAGCCTGCGCTCGCCCTCGCCGGCGGCCCTGGACTGGGACAGTTTCATGGCCCTGGCCGGCCGAGTGCCCGGCAGCAGCCTGCGCCTGCGTCAGGAACAGCTCGGCCCGCAAACCCTGTCCGATGTACTGTTCACCTCCGGCACCACCGGCAAGCCCAAGGGCGTGATGACCAGCCATGGGCAGAATCTGCGGATAGTGCGCGACTGGAGCGACGTGGTCGGCCTGGGCGAAGGCGATCGCTACCTGATCGTCAACCCGTTCTTCCACTCCTTCGGCTACAAGGCGGGATGGCTGGCGGCGCTGATGCGCGGTGCGACCATCATTCCCCAGCAGGTGTTCGACGTCGACGCGGTGCTCGAATGCGTGCAGCGCCAGCGCATCAGCGTGCTGCCCGGCCCGCCGACGCTTTATCAGTCGCTACTGGCTCACCCCCGGCGCGATGCCTACGATCTGTCCTCACTACGGGTGGCGGTGACCGGTGCCGCGGTAATCCCGGTGGACATGATCGGACGCATGCGCGACGAGCTGGGCTTTGCCACCATCGTCACGGCCTACGGCCTGACCGAAGTCTGCGGTTTCGCCACCATTTGCCGCCCCGGCGACGATCCGCTGCGAGTCGCCCAGACCAGCGGCCGGGCGATGCCCGGGGTAGAGGTGCGGATCGTCGCCGCCGACGGCCAGTGCCAACCGCCCAATGTCCCCGGGGAAATACAGATTCGCGGCTACAACCTGATGCAGGGCTACCTCAACGACCCGCAAGCCAGCCAGGAAGTGCTGGACGCCGATGGCTGGCTCAATACCGGTGACGTCGGGGTCCTCGACGAGCAGGGCTACCTGCGTATCACCGACCGCCTCAAGGACATGTTCATTACCGGCGGTTTCAACGTCTATCCGGCGGAAATCGAGCAGTGCCTGCTGAAGTTTCCCGGGGTGGCCCAGGCGGCGGTAATAGGTATACCGGACGAGCGCCTCGGCGAAGTGGCCATGGCCTTTGTCCTGGCCACGCCGGGACAACTCCTGGAATCGACAGCACTGCTGGGCTGGTGCCGGGAACAGATGGCCAACTACAAGGTGCCGCGACGATTCCAGGTACTGGAAGCCATGCCGCTGAACGCGGCGGGCAAGGTGACCAAGCAGGTGTTGCGCCAGTGGGCCGAAAGCCGCAATTGAGGCTGGCACAGGGTGCCAAGTGCGGCTGGCGAGGCGCGTCCCTCCTGGGGACGGGCCAGCCTGCGGAGCCTGACTGCCGCGTTTTTGCCGCCGCTTTGCGCGGTGCCTGTGGAACGCCTGAATCAATGTGCGAGTGCCGAAACCCGGTGGCTGGCATTGGGGCGGCTCCGCCCCCCGCGGGAGCAAGCTCCCTAGCCACCGGCTAATTTGCGCTCGTTGCGCCGGGGTTTATATCACCCGCGCCGGATGCTGGCGCCGGGGCTCGCCCAGCAATGAGCGATGGGACGGCGGCTGGCGCCCCTGATCCTCGCTGATGCCATAGCCCGGGGCGATTTCCGCGGTGATCAGGGTCTGCCCGGACAGGCTCATCAGCCCGGGGTCATTGAGCAGCGCATGAATGACCCGGCCGTTGAACTGCGGGGTCTCGGCGTCCGCGAGAAAAGCCTGGTACTGCTCGCCGTGGTGCTCGCCGACAATCCGCGTGCGCTCGGTCAACTGCGGCCCCAGCCACAGGGACAGCGCCGCCACGCCACGCCCTTCAAAATCGATTGCCATGTCCGCCGCCAGCTTGTCGCAACCGGCCTTCTGCGCTCCGTAGGCGGGGCCGTGCATGTAGCAGCCGGCGCCGAACGACGAAGTGAAACAGACCAGCCCCTGGGCACTGCGCAGCAACAACGGCGCGGCGTAGTAACTGGCGATGTAGGCCGAACGCAAGCCGACATCGAGGATATCCACCAACTCCAGGGGCTTGTTCCAGAACGGCCCGGGCTCGATCAAGCGCTCATGGATGGCGGCCACGTTATTGACCAGCAGATCGAGGTGGCCGGCCTCCTCGGCGATCCGCGCAAACAGTGCCTGCACCTGGGCGTCGTCGGCATGCTCGCAGACCACCGGGATGCCCCGGCCACCGGCGGCGGTAATGGCTGCCGCGGTGTCCGCCAATGAACCTTGCAGCGCCTGTTCATAAAGCCGTGCCCCGGCCTTTTCCGGCGCACGCCCGGTCACGTAGACGGTCATGCCCTGTGCCCCGAGGGCCAGGGCGATGCCACGGCCCACGCCGCGACTGGCACCGGTGACCAGGGCCACCTGGGGTTGCTTGCTCTTCATTGACTGCTCCTTGCCAGAAAGGACGCCGGCTGCGACTGGCGCAGGCTTTGCGCCTTGATGTGATTGGCGGCGATATAGCCGAAAGTCATCGCCGGGCCAATGGTCGAGCCGGCTCCCGGATACGTGCGCCCCATCATCGATGCGGCGCTGTTGCCGATTGCGTAAAGGCCGAGGATCGGATGGCCGTCCTCGTGCAACACCCGGGCGTTGGCATCGGTCAGCAGGCCGCCCTTGGTGCCAATGTCCCCGGCATCCACCCGCACCGCGTAGAACGGCGCCTTGAGCAAGGGCGCCAGGCAAGGGTTGGGGCCGACGTGGGGGTCGCCGTAGTAGCGATCGAACAGCGACTCGCCCTTGTTGAAATCCTGGTCCCGGCCCTCCCGGGCCATGATGTTGAAACGCTCGATGCTACGCATCAGGCCCGGGCCGTCGATGCCGATCTGCGCCGCCAGGTCCGGCAGGCTGGCGGCCTTGTAGAAGTAGTCCTGCAGGTGTTCGGGCAGCCGCCAGTCGGGCTGGGCATAACCGGGCAACAGCGCGCCGCAGGGGTATTTGCGGCGGAACTCGGCGTCGAAGATCATCCAGCACGGCACGCTGACCGCTTCGGCCCGATTGTTCTCATACATCGCATAGACAATATCGGTATAGGGCGCCGCCTCGTTGACGAAGCGTTGCCCTGCCGAGTTCACCAGTACGCAGCCAGGCAAGGTGCGCTCGACGAACAGCGCACGCTGCTTTTCCTCACCTGCAACCCGGGTAGTGGGCGCCCACCAGCCGTGGTCCATCAAGGCAGTACGGGCGCCAATCACCTGGCCGGCACGAATACCGTCGCCGGTGTTGTGCGGTGGCGTGGCACTCCACTGGGCCTGGGACGGCTGCGGCAGGTACTGCTCGCGCATGGCCTGGTTACGCTCGAAGCCACCGGCGGCGATGATCACCCCGTGGCGCGCCTTGATGTTCAGGGTCTGGCCGTCGCGGCAGACCCGCGCGCCGCCGACTCGCTCACCGACAATCAGCAGTTCCTGCAAGGCGCAGTTGAGCCACAGCGGCCGCTGGCGATCCTGCAGCGAACAGCGCAAGGCGCCCACCAGGGCATTGCCCAGGGTCAGGAAACGGTCGCGACGCGACAGCCGCCGCCCCTCGCGATCACGCCAGTAGCGCCACATCACTCGCAGGGTCAGGCGCAGCCAGCCGGGGCCACGACACAGCAGCACCTGCGCCTCCTTCATGGTCATCGCCATGCGCCCCATCATCAGCGTGCCGGGGGAAGGCGCACGCATGCGCAGGAACTCCTCGCCCAGCTCGGCGGCATCGAAGGGTTGCGGGTCCATGGAGCGATAGCCGGGCTTGCCGCCGGGCACCTGCGGGTAGTAGTCGGAGTAAGCGGGCTGGGCCTCGAAGCGCACCCGGGTCTGCGCCTCCAGGTAGCGGACCATGTCCCGGCCCTGCTCGACATAGGCTTCGATGCGCCCGTCGTCGATCTCACCGTGGGTCACCGCGCGGACATAGGCGATCCCTTCGGCCACCGAATCGCTACCGCCCAGGGCCTGGATCCGGTGGTTGTCGGGAATCCAGATGCCACCGCCGGACACCGCCGAGGTGCCGCCGTATTCGCCACTCTTCTCGATCAGCAACGTGTTCAACCCCAGGTCATGGGCCCGCAGCGCGGCGGTCATGCCTCCTGCGCCGGAACCTATCACCAATACATCGCAGCACTCATCCCATTTGATCTTGGCGTGTTTCATCCGCGCATCTCCGCAAGGCGCCTACAGGCAGGAAGCCGCCGCCACCGGCCCGGACTCCGGCGCAGTCGGTCCCGGGATTGTTCGGCAGCCTCAAGGCCCGGGCATCGTCCAATGGGACTAGCGCCCGCCACGGCCAAAACACTTAGTCTGGTTGGACGATGTCCGGGCGGGCCGCTGCTTCCATAGTCGCTCCTGCTGCACTTCCCCCCCCTTACATCGCAGGTCGGGCGGGCCTGACCTGGGCACGAGGACGAGATGACAAAAACAATAATCGCCCCACCATCGCTACTCCCCCGACTGCACACTGCCCTGCTGATACTTGCCGGCGGGCTGGGCGGACCGGCCAGCGCCATGACCTTCCAACCCAACGAGGATCTGACTGTCGACTGGGACACCACCCTGACCTACAGCCTGGCCTGGCGTACCGAATCCCGGAGCCACAAGCTGGTGGCCAATGCCAACGGCAACGATGGCGACAACGCTTTCGCCAGGGGCAGCCTGATCAACAATCGCAGCGGCTTTCTTACCGAAGCCAACCTGCGCTGGCGTGACGACTACGGCTTTTTCATTCGCGCCGACGGCTTCTACGACAACGTCTACGACCGCGACAACGACAACCCCAGTGGCACCTCCAACTGCTTTGCCGGCGGCAACTGCAGCCGTCCCGACCGTTTTTCCCAGGACACCATCGACCAGCACCGCAACGACCTGCGCCTGCTGGACGCTTATGCCTATGGCACCTGGAACCTGTCCGGGCACAACCTCAACGTACGCCTGGGCAAGCAGGTGGTGAGCTGGGGCGAAAGCCTGTTCTACCCGGGGATCTCCGCGGCCCAGAGCCCGGTGGACGCCACCAAGTCGACCACCCCCGGGGTCGAGGTCAAGGAAGTGCTGCTGCCGGTGGGCCAGCTGTTCACCCAGTTCAGCCTGAGCGACAGCCTGGACGTCCAGGCCTACTACCAGTACCAGTGGCAGAAGACCGACCTGTTCGGCGTGGGCAGCTTTTTCTCCACCACCGACTACATCGATCGCGGAGGGGAAAACGACGCCACAGGCTTTGTCCACCGCCTGAAGAACGACACCCCGAGCAACAGCGGCCAATACGGCCTGGCCTTCACCTACGCCGCCGAATCGCTGAACAACACCGAGTTCGGCCTGTACTACTCGCGCTACCACGACAAGACCCCGTCCCTGGACTTCCAGAGCCAGCTGGGCAGCTACCGGGCAATCTACTTCGACAACATCGATCAGTACGGAGCGAGCTTCTCCACGGTGCTTGGCGACACCAGCATCGCCGGCGAGGTCAGCTACCGCGACGGCCAGCCGGTGATGGTGGACAACGGTTTCGCCAGCCCGGTGCGAGCCAAGACCCTGCAAGCCCAGGTTTCGGTGATCGAAGTGCTGGGGCCCACTTCCTGGGCCGACAACACCACCCTGACTGGCGAGCTGGTGTACAACCAGGTGCTGAGCAACGACAGCTCGCAGCCGACCCAGCTGGCCCCGGGGTTCAGCCTTCCGGGTACCGACAAGCTGCTCTACGACCGCTCAGCCTGGGGCTACACAGTGCAGGCCAGCTTTGACTACAACGACGTGTTCACCGGCTGGGACCTCTCGGTCCCGATCACCTTCAGCACCGCCGCGCACAACGACAGCTCCCTGGTGGGCTCGATCAACTCGGGCCAGGGCGACGACCGCGCAAGCATCGGCAGCTCCTGGCGCTACCTCGGCAACTTCACCATCGAGGCCCGCTACAACGCCTACCTGGGCAACGCCAACAACAGCCCGCTGGCGGACCGCGACAACCTCGCCCTCAACTTCAAGTACCGGTTCTGATTCCCTGCCCCAAGGAGCACAGCATGTCGAGCACTATCTACACTCAGTTGTTGCGCACGACCCTGGCCGCCAGCTTGCTGGCCGCAAGCCTGGCAACCCAGGCCAAGGTCAGCCCCGAGGAAGCCGCCCGGCTAGACCGGGACCTGACCCCCATGGGTGCGGAGCGGGCCGGCAACGCCGACGGCAGCATTCCTGCATGGTCGGGAAAGTGGCTGGGCCTGCCCCCTCAGCTCAAGTACGACGGCCCCGGCAGCCCCTACCCCGATCCTTATGCGGCGGATAAACCGCTGTTCGTGATCACCGCGGCGAACATGCAGCAGTACGCCGCCAACCTCACCGATGGGCAGAAGGCGCTGTTCAAACGCTACCCGCAGACCTTCACCATGCCGGTATACCCCAGCCACCGGGACTTTCGCCTCGACCAGCGGCTGTATGACGCCATCAGGAAAAACGCCGTCAACGCCGAGCTGATCAACGACGGCAACGACACCCGCAACGCTTGGGCCGCCTCGCCGTTCCCGATCCCCAAAAACGGCAGTGAACTGATGTTCAACCACACCCTGGCCGGCCGCGCTTACACCGAGGAGGCCAACTACCAGCAGGCGGTGGTGTACTCCAACAAGGAGCAGGTGCTGGAGCAGGTCAACTACAAGATCTATTCGATCTGGTCGGCCCCGGACAAGACCCCGGAAAGCGCCAACGGCGTGCTCACCAACTTTCTTCTGACCACCCTGGAGCCGATCCGCAAGAAGGGCGAGATCATCGTCGGTCGCGAGTTCATCACCCCCACCGCCGCGCCGCGCCAGGCCTGGCAGTACAGCCCCGGGCAACGCCGGGTGCGACGCGCACCAACGGTTGCCTATGACTCGCCCACCGGCGCCGGAGGCTTTCGCGTGCAGGACGAGGACCGTCTGTTCAACGGAGCTCCGGACCGCTACGACTGGACCATCATCGGCAAACGAGAGATCTACATTCCCTATCACAACTACCGGATCGACGATTCCAGCGTGAATCTTGCGCAGATTCTCGCCACCACCGGCCACGTCAACCCGCAGTACATGCGCTACGAGAAGCACCGGGTCTGGGTCCTGCAGGCGACCCTCAAGGAAGGTGCACGGCATATCTATGCCAAGCGCGTGCTCTACCTTGACGAGGACACCTGGGCCGCCACCCTGGCCGACAACTACGACAGCCGTGGCCAGCTGTGGCGCACCAACATGCAAACCTCGGTCTACGCCTATGAGATGCAGCGCTACCAGGCGCGCCTGGGGATCTACCAGGACCTGATCGCCGGCTCCTACCTGGTCGACCGACTGCTGGTGGACCAGAAACCGGCCAAGCTCAATGCCAGCAACTTTGTCGATGACGACTTCACCCCGGGCAACCTGCGCAAGCTCGGTACCCGCTGAACCCGGCTGGCCCGGGCGGTTCACACTCCCGGGCTGGCTATCGCGCCGGCTGGCGGGCCAGCCCGCCAGCCATGCCCGGCAGGCTGCAAAATCGCCTGCCTGCGGCGCTTCAGGCTCAGGCTGGTACTTGCCCTGCCACCATCGAGTGCGCGCTGAAACAGCATTCGACCAGCTTCCATTGCCCGGCAATACACCGGTAGCGGTCCTGGTAGATCCCCCCCAACTGGCGCGTGGCGCCACTCTCGGCATCCAGGTTGAAGTAGTACAGCGCCCAGCGCCCCCGGGCCTGATCCTCGCCGAGCAATTCAATCTCCGGGTTGGCGCCATGGTGGATGTCGATCACTCGTGGCTGGCAAGCCAGTTCCTGATACAGCGCGAGAAAGCTGTCGCGATCGCGAAAGCTGCCCAGTGGGCCGTAGTCGATCAGTATCTCGCCCTCAGCAAAGCAGTCGCGGATCACCTCCACCTGCTTCAAGTCACAAGCATTCAAGTAGCGATGCTTCAACTGGCGGATCGCTTCTAGCGCCTCCAGGCGGGCAATACGTTGTTCAAGAATCATGGCACAGGCCTCGCAATCATCGTGGATCGACGCCGGGTGGCGGTCATCGTGCGTGCTTATTCACCAGCCGCACATGCCAGGAAGTGTATCGACCGGTCGGCGCCGGCTGATCGTCTGTTGGGACTAGCCCCTGGCGCTCGACCCCACTCACGAAGCGGTTGCCCCACGGGCACTAGTCCGTTTGGTGGATTCGGCAAAGTGGCTCAGGCCCGACCCTGTCCTTCGCAGGACCCACCTGCCGTCGACCATCAACAGAGGAATCTGCCCGCCATGGAAAAAGTCATCTATCTGCTCTGGCGTGACCCCAGCAGCACCGATGAAACATTCGCCCGGCACGTGCGCCACGAGGTCATAGGGCAACTGCAAGCCCTGGGCGCCCAGGGCCTGCAGTTGAACCTGGCGGATAGCGAAGTCGCTCCCGCTGCGGCCCTGCGCCAGGAGAACCGGCCACGGCTGCCGGATGCCTGCCTGTCGCTGTGGCTGGACAGCGCCAACGCCGCTCCCCGGGCGCCTTTCGACCGGGTATTGGCACAGGCCACGACCCGCCTGGCGGCCTATCTGGTGTGCGAGTCCGAAGCGATCCGCAACACCCGTTTCCCCCCCTCACCTGGTGAGCGGACTTACGGCTTCGCCCAGGTGGCCCTGCTGACACGCCCGCCGCGCCTGACCCCGCAGACCTGGCTGGAGATATGGCGCAACCAGCACACAGAGGTTGCCATCGTCACCCAGGCCAACTTCCAGTACGTGCAGAACCTGGTGGTGGCGGCCCTGACCCCGGACGCGCCGCCCATCGACGCCATTGTCGAGGAATGCTTCCCGCCCGCGGCGATGACCGACCCCCAGGCCTTCTTCGACGCAACGGGAGACGAAGCACGGTTCGAGAAAAACCTGGCGGCCATGATGCAAAGCTGTGCGCGCTTTATCGACTTCGACAAGATCGATGTACTACCCACCAGCCAATATCGATTCTGACGCCTGGCCGGGCACTTTTGCGCAACGCCAAAGCCCGACGCCAGGCGTCGGGCTTTGGTATCGGGCTTCGCCACCCAAAGGCCGACGCTGTCGCTTCAGCCGAGCGCCTTGCGCAGCTCTGCCGTTGCTTGTGCCAGCACCTGGGCGGCGCGTTCGACAAAGGGCGACAGGCTGATGAAGCCGTGGATCATCCCCTCGCAGCGCTGCAACCGAACCGGTACAGCGCTTGCCTGCAAGCGCCTGGCGAAGGCTTCGCCCTCATCGCGCAGCGGGTCGAACCCGGCGGTGATCAAGGTCGTGGGCGGCAGGTCGCCCAGATCTTGCGCGCGCAACGGTGAGGCCAGCGGTTCATCGACCAAGGAGGCTCCGGCACCGTACAGGCTCCAGAACCACCTCATCATCGCGGCCGTCAGCATGTAGCCTTCGGCAAAGTCGCGGTAGGAAGGACTGTCGCACGCGGCGTCGAGTACCGGATAGAACAGGCATTGGTGGCGGATCTTCGGTCCCTGGCGCTGCGATGCCAGGCGGCTGACTGCCAAGGCCAGGTTGCCACCGGCACTGTCCCCGGCAAGCGCCAGGCGTGAGCCGTCGATACCCAGCTCGGCCGCGTGCTCCACCAGCCAGCACGTGGCCGCGTAGCAATCGAGCGGCGCGGCCGGGAAAGCCGCCTCCGGTGCCAGCCGATAAGCCACCGACACCACCACGGCCCCGGTCTGGCTGGCCAGGGCCCGGCACAGGTAATCGTGGGTATCGAGGGTGCCCATGATGAAACCGCCACCATGAAAGAACACCAGCAGCGGCAGGCGCTCCTGATCCAGCGGACGATAGAGCCGGGCATCCAGTTCGCCGGCATCGCCAGCCACGCGCAACTCGCGCACTTCATGCACGGCCGCGCCAGGGGGCATGGCCATCAGGTTATCGGCGAACTGCCGGTACTGGGTCGCGTCCAGCTGGCTGAAGTCCGGCGGCGCCAAGCCCTCCAGAGATTGCAGTACAGCGGCGATCTGCGGATCAAGAGACATGGTCGGCCCCCTCGGTGTCAGGCATACGGAACTGCGGATTGGTTTCGTCGAGGATGCTGCGCACCCGGCGCTGCAGGGCCTCCTTGAAATCCTTGTGGGGCAAAACCCAGAAACGCTTGGCATCGATGGCATCGAACACCAGCGTGGCCAGTTCGGCGGGGCTCATGCCCTCGCGAATGCGTCCATCAAGCAACTGGCTCAAGCCATCGCCAGCGGCATCGCTGTGCTGGTTCGAACCCATGATGGCGCTGGCCACGGGGCCCGGGCAGATCACCGAAACCGCGATGGGCGCGCCCAGCAGCGCCAGTTCGTAATGCAGGGTTTCCGAAAGCGCCACCACCGCCTGCTTGGTGACGTTGTAAGGCGCCAGCAACGGGCTGCTGAGCAAGCCGGCCAGGGACGCGGTGTTGATCACATGGCCACCACGGCCCTGGCGCAGCAGCAGCGGCAGGAAACTGCGGATGCCGTGGATCACTCCGTTGAGGTTGATGTCGAGCATGCGCTGCCACTGGGCCTGGCTGATCTCCCAGCTGTAGCCGGTCTGCATCACCCCGGCATTGTTGAACAGCAGGTCGACGCCACCAAAAGACTCGACGGCGCAATCGCGCAAGGCCTCGACCTGGGCCAGTTGCCCAACATCGGTAACCCGGCTCACCACCTCGGTTGCGTTGGCCCGCAAGGCGTCACAGACCCGAGCCAGCCCGGGGGCATCCAGGTCCGCCAGCACCAGGCGCATGCCACGCCGTGCGGCCTCTTCGGCCAGGCCCCGGCCAATCCCGCTGGCGGCGCCGGTAATCACTGCTACCTGCCCTGTTTGACTGCTCATCGAAAACTCCTGCGGTGGTCAAAGGCCTCAGTAGAGCCGGCTGGCCGGCACTGGCCATCGTCCATTCAGACGATGCCCCAAGGCACAGGGGCGGCAGAATCGATCAGGAGTGCAAGCACCGCCGGGCTTCGGCCTGAGGCCACGGCGGCCCCACCGTGACCCGGAGAAGAACAAGAGATGAACACCCTGCACCGAATCGAGACTCAACCCCTGCAATCACGCTACGCCAGAGGCTGGCATTGCCTGGGGCTGGCGGCCCAGTACCGCGACGGCAAGGCCCACCGCCTGGATGTGTTCGGCACCCGGCTGGTGGCGTTCGAGGGCGAAGACCGCCAGTTGCACATTCTTGACGGCTACTGCCCGCACATGGGCGCTGACCTGAGCACCGGCTGCATCGAAGGCAACGCGCTGCGCTGCCCCTTTCATGCCTGGCGCTGGGGCGCCGACGGCGTCTGCGACGACATTCCCTACGCCAAGCGGATTCCGCCACGCGCACGAATCAAGAGCTGGCCGCTGATGGAGGAAAACCAACTGTTGTTTGTCTGGAATGACCCCCAAGGCAACCCGCCCATCGAGCAGCAGCGCATACCGCGGATCGACGCCTGCTTCGACGAACAATGGGCCAACTGGGAAGTGGCGGAGCTGAAGATCGAGACCAACTGCCGTGAACTGATCGACAACGTCGCCGACATGGCGCACTTCGGCACAGTCCATGGTGCCCCGGTGCAGGCCTTCAGCAACCGCTTCGAAGGCCATCTGGCCACCCAGGAAATGCGCGCCCGCAGCGAACGCCTGTCCGGCGACAGCGAGCTGAGCACCACCGCCACCTACTTCGGCCCGGCCTACCAGATCACCGAAATGACCGGCGCGATGAACGGCCAGCCGATCCATTCGATCCTGCTCAACTGCCACGTACCCATCGACCTGGACAGTTTCACCCTGCGCTACGGAGTGCTGGTGAAGAAGATCCCCGGCCTCAGCGAAGAACAGAACCAAGCGATGGCCAAGGCCTATGTGCAACAGGCCCAGGAAGCCTTCTACGAGGACGTGGCGATCTGGCACAGCAAGACCCGAGTGGACAATCCGCTGCTGTGCGACGGTGACGGCCCGGTGTACCAGTTGCGCAAATGGTACGAGCAGTTCTACACCGATATCGAAGCCTTGCCGGCCAGCACCCAGGAGGCACGGGACTTCATCGTACGCGAGGGCCAGAACCTCTGACACAGGACCTTTTTCACCCCTGATCCGCCCCGGAGAGCTGCCGATCAGATGCCTTGCAAGAACCATTGCGCGCCAGCGA
Organism: Pseudomonas sp. GW822-FHT06D10; assembly: GCF_058799535.1. NCBI lineage: Bacteria > Pseudomonadati > Pseudomonadota > Gammaproteobacteria > Pseudomonadales > Pseudomonadaceae > Pseudomonas > Pseudomonas sp. GW822-FHT06D10. The sequence goes on from NZ_JBXALN010000013.1 coordinate 48,640, forward strand.
TGCCGACCCTACTCTCGGCCACCGCTACTACCCAAACAATAATAAAAACGGTTTTCGCCATGCAGAAGAACCTCAGCCTTGAGACGTTCAGTGACCTGATCGGCAATCTCTACCAGGGGCCCATGGAAAACATTCCATGGGCCACCTTCCTCAACCAGCTCAACCTCCATCTGAACAGCAAATACGTGACCTTTATCCTGCGCCCGCCCAGCGCCCAGGTGGATGGGCTGATGGTCAACACCACCGGCAGCTCCAGCGAGGTCACCACCTCCTACAACACTCACTTCTTCAGCCTCGATCCGTTCGTCGACCTGCCCAACCGCCAGGTGGTGACCCTGGCGGAGTTCGTCTCCAACGACGACTGGTTGCAATCGGAGTTCTACCGCAACTTCCTGGAGCCGGTGGGGGTGTTCCATATCCTGGGCGCCGACATCAACACCAGTGAAGGCGCCCAGTGTCGCCTGCGCATCAGCCGCGGACGCGACGACCAGCCATTCGACCAGCAGGAAAAGGAGCTGCTGGCGCAGTTCGTGCCGCACCTGGAACGCTCGATCAAGATGCACATGAAGCTCAACCGCATCGAAACCGAGCGCAATCTCTATGCTGGCGCCGTAGACCAGATGGCGGTCGGCACCATCATCCTCGACGAGACCGGCAAGGTGTTGCAGACCAACCAGGTGGCCGAGCGGCTGATCCAGGAAAAGGACGGCATCAAACTGGTCAACGACGGCCTGCAGGTCGGTACCGCCCGCGACACCCAGGAATTTCGCCGCCTGGTGAAACAGTCGCTGCTGTCGCATAAACGCAGCAACCCTTCGGTGGTCGAGGCGCTGCGGGTGCAACGGCCCTCGGGGCGCGCCGACCTGGGCATCATCGTACGCTCGGTACCGCTCTCTGCCTGGAGCGAAGGCAAGCGCTGCCCCACGGTAGTGATCTTCATCAGCGACCCGGAGCAGCAGTCCTGCGCGCCCCAGGAGATCGTCCGGGTGCTCTTCGACTTCACGCCGGCCGAAACCCAACTGGCCATGCTCCTGGCCAACGGCCTGACCCTGGACGAAGCCTCCCAGGAGCTGGGCATCAGCCGCAACACCTCCCGCGCCCACCTGCGCTCGACCTTCTCCAAGACCGGAGTCACCCGCCAGACCATGCTGGTGCGCCTGATCCTGCGCAGTGTGGCCACCTTGGGCTGAGCGCCCGAAGAAGGTTCGCCGGCTGACGCTGCACCACTCGGCTCGCGTCCCGCCGGCTAGTCCAATCGGACGAGGCCGGACCCAGGGCTACGACATAAGGTCGACCTACAAGAACAACACCGCCGTGGAGGCTCGCCATGCGCAAATCCACCCTTTGCCTGCTGCTGTTCATCATCATCGGCACCAGTGCCGGCGCCTATCAGGTCTTCAAGAAACCGGCCTACCGTGCCGCCAGCATGCTCAGCCAGTGCGCCGCCAATCCCTGCTATCCGCCCCAGGTACGCGGCCTGCTGCCCTGAACCCCCGGTGTGGGCGTCCAGGGTGCGCCCTGTGCATCAGGTGGGCAGTACGCCACGGGCCCGGGACAGAGTCAGCGCCAGGTCTTCGATCATGTCTTCCTGGCCACCGACGGTGCCGCGCCGGCCCAGCTCCACCAACAGCTCGCGAGCCGAGATGCCGTACTTGCGCTCGGCACGCTTGGCGAACAGCAAAAACGAGCTGTAGACCCCGGCGTACCCCAGCGTCAGCGCATCACGGTCGAGCCGGATCGGCTGGTCGAGCATGGGCACCACCCGGTCTTCGGCGACATCCATGATCGCGTACAGATCCACCCCGCTGCTGACACCCATGCGCTCCAGCACCGCCACAAACACCTCCAACGGCGTATTGCCCGCCCCGGCACCGAGCCCCGCCACCGAACCATCGATGCGCGCCGCCCCGGCCTCGATCGCCGCCAGGGAGTTGGCGATCGCCAGGCCCAGGTTGTGGTGGCCGTGGAAACCGACCTCGGTCCCGGGGTTGAGCCCCTGGCGCAGCACGCCGATCTTCTCGCTGACTTCATCGGGCAGCATGTAGCCCGCCGAGTCGGTGCAGTAGATGCAGTTGGCGCCGTAGCTCTGCATCAGTTGCGCCTGCTGCAGGAGTTTCTCGGCGCTGAGCATGTGCGCCATCATCAGGAACCCCACCGTATCCAGGCCCATCTTCGCCGCCATGCCGATGTGCTGGCTGGAGACATCGGCCTCGGTGCAGTGGGTCGCCACCCGCACCGTGCTCACCCCGTGCTCGTGGGCCATGCGCAAGTGGTCGAGGGTGCCGATGCCCGGCAGCAGCAGTGCCGAGACCCTGGCCTGTCTGAGCTGCGGAATCACCGCGGCGAAATACTCCTCGTCGCTGTGAGCCGGCAGGCCATAGTTCAGCGACGCGCCGCCAAGGCCGTCGCCGTGGGTGATCTCGATCAGCGGCACCCCCGCCGCGTCGAGCCCGGTGGCCACCGAGATCATCTGTTCCAGGCTGATCTGGTGGCGCTTGGCGTGCATGCCGTCACGCAAGCTCATGTCGTGCAGAACAACGCTTCTACCTTGCAGATTCATGGCAATTCTCCGGTCAACGAACAGGCAGTTGCAGGGCGCCCCGGTGGGCTTCTTCGGCAAACATCTCGGCGGTGCGCAAGCCGGCGGCGGTCATGATGTCGAGGTTGCCGGCGGACTTGGGAAGGAAATCCCCCAGCCCCTCGACCTCGATGTAGATGCTCACTTGGTTGCCGTCGAACACCGGGCCGTTGATCAGTTTGTAGCCCGGCACATAGCGCTGCACTTCCTTGACCATGCGCAGCACCGAGGCGCGGATCGCCGCCTGGTCGGGCTCCTGGTCGGTCAGGCAGTGGATGGTGTCGCGCATCATCAGTGCAGGTTCGGCCGGGTTGATGACGATGATCGCCTTGCCGTGCCGGGCACCACCGATGCGCTGCACAGCCTCGGCGGTGGTGCGAGTGAATTCGTCGATGTTCTGCCGGGTGCCCGGGCCCACCGAGGCCGAAGACACGGTGGCGACAATCTCGCCGTAGCTGACCGGCTGCACCTGGGCCACCGCGGCCACCATGGGGATGGTCGCCTGGCCGCCACAGGTGACCATATTGACGTTCAGCGCCAGGCTCTGGGCGTGTTGCTGCAGGTTCACCGGCGGCACGCAGAACGGGCCGATGGCCGCCGGGGTCAAGTCAATCATGATCACCCCCAGGGCATTGAGCTGGCGGCTGTTCTCGGCGTGGACATAGGCCGAGGTGGCGTCGAAGGCGATGCGAATATCGTCGTCCAGGACATGAGGCAGCAAACCGGCCACCCCGTCCGAGGTGGTCTTGATGCCCAGCTCCCGGGCGCGTTCGAGGCCCGCGGACTGCGGGTCGACACCCACCATCCACACCGGTTCGATCCATTCTGAACGGCACATCTTGAGCAACAGGTCGGTACCGATATTGCCCGGGCCGATAATGGCCGCCTTGAGTTTCTTGCTCATTCACATACCCCCTTGGGTCAGGCGCAGAACGACACCCGGGCACTGCCCAGGCCATCGATGGTCAAGGAAAAGTGATCGCCGGCCCGGGCCGGTTCCAGGGGCACCAGGGACCCGGAGAGAATGATTTCCCCGGCCTTGAAGGCAATCCCGAAAGCGCCCAGGGTGTTGGCCAGCCAGGCCACCGCGGTCAGGGGGTTGCCCTGCACTGCCGAACCCAGCCCCTCGCTGATCAGGCACCGGTTCTTGAACACCTGCATGCGCAGGTTGGGCAGGTCCAGGTGGTGTGGGTCGGCCCGCTCCTCCCCGAGCACGAAAACCCCGCAGGAAGCGTTGTCGGCCACGGTGTCCTGGATGCGGATGCGCCAGTCGTGAATCCGCGAATCGACGATTTCAAAGCACGGCGCCACCCATTCGGTGGCGGCCAGCACCTGGGCCTCGGTGACGCCGGGGCCCAGCAGGTCGTGCTTGAGCTTGAAGGCGATCTCGCCCTCGGCCCGGGGCTGGATCAGGCGGTTGCCCGACAGGGAAATGCTCGCGCCGTCGGCAAATGCCATGCCCTGGGTGATAAAGCCGAAATCCGGCTGGTGCACGCCGAGCATCTGTTGCACCGCCGCCGAGGTCACGCCGATCTTCTTGCCGACGATACGATCGCCGTCCGCCACCCGCCGCTGGATGCCGTACAACGAGATCTGGTAGGCGTCCTCGATGCTGATGGCCGGCCAGCGTTCAGTCAGCGGTGCCAGGGTCCGGCCCTGGCGCAGGGCCTGGTACAGCTCTTCGCCGTACTGCTGTTGCAGGGTCTGGCTCATGGCTGCGGCTCCGCAAGAAAGTCCAGGCACTGGCGGTTGAACAGCTGGCGGTATTCAACCATCACCCAGTGCCCGCATTCGCTGAGCAGCAGCATGCGGATCTGCCGGCAATGCTCCATCAACGTCTGCGCCCCGGAGGCCGGGCAGAACTGATCGTTGACGCCCCAGAAACCGAGGATCGGACAACTCAGCTCGGCCAGGCGCGCCGTCAGGTTCGGCACCTGCATGGTGGACAGCACCTCCTGGGGTTGCTCCTGCACCACCGCGACCCGCTCGGCGACCGTTTCGTCGCTGATCAGGCTCGGGTCGAACAGTTGCAGGCTCAGCAGGCGACGCATGCCGGCGGCGTTCCGCAACTCCCCCTGGGCAAACGCTGCGGCCATCTGCTGGATACCGGCCATGCGCAGGTAGTACTGCTCCTTGTCCATCAACCCACCGGGGGCCATCAGCACCAGGCGGCTGACCCGCCGTGGCTGGTCCAGCGCCAGTTGCAGGGCAATCGCGCCACCCAGGGAGTTGCCGATCAGCACGCAGCGGCCAATGTCCAGGGCATCGAGCAAGCCACTCAGGGCCTCGACGAAAAAGTCCAGGGTGTACTGGGCCAGCGGTTTGTCCGAGGCGCCGTAGCCCGGCAGGTCGGGAACGATGCAGCGATAGCCGGCGGCGGCGAACGCCGGGTAGTTGCCCTTGAAGTTGCTATGGCCGCTGGCACCCGGGCCGCTACCGTGGATGAACACCACCGGATCGCCGCTGCCCATGTCCTGGTAATGCAGTTGCATACCGTTAGGCAGCGTCACTGTCCGCCCCTGTGCTGAAGCCTTCATCTCCGGTCCTCCGGCCTGTTGTAGTGGGCCGATTGTGGGCAGCCCACGGGCCTGCAACATCGTCCGACAGGACTAGCCCACCTAGTCCCTTTGGACGTTGGAGGGCCAGGGCACGCGCTCTAGGATCAACGCCTCGACAACAGCCCAGAACGAGGCAGGCATGCACGATCCGATGGATTTCAAGGGCCGCGTGGTGCTGGTCACCGGCGGCGGCAAGGGCGTTGGGCGCGGCATCAGCCAGCGCTTTCTGGACTGTGGCGCCACGGTGCTGATCTGCGGGCGCCAGGCTCCGGAGCAGGTGCCCGCCTGCGCCGCACGCAAGGCCCTGTTCATCACCTGCGACCTGCGACAGGCAGAGCAGTCCCAGGCGCTGATCGACCAGGTGCTGGAGCGCTGTGGCCGGCTCGATGTGCTGGTCAACAATGCCGGGGGTGCGCCTCATGCCGAGGCCGCCAGCGCCTCGCCGCGCTTCAGCGAGGCGATCATCCGCCTCAACCTGCTGGCACCATTGAACCTCTGCCAGCAGGCCAATCGGGTGATGCAGGCCCAGGCCGAAGGCGGCTGCATCATCAATATCGCCAGTGTCAGCGCCAGTCGCCCCTCCCCCGGCACCGCCGCCTACGGCGCAGCCAAGGCGGGGCTGTTGAGCCTGACTCGTTCACTGGCGGTGGAGTGGGCCCCCAAGGTGCGCCTCAACAGCCTCAGTGCCGGGTTGATTCTCACCGAGCAGGCAGCCTTGCACTATGGCGACGCCGCCAGCCTGGCACGGGTCGCCGCCGGCATTCCCCTGCAACGCCTGGCCCGCCCCGAAGACATCGGGGATGCCTGCCTGTACCTGGCCTCGCCCCTGGCCCGCTATGTCAGCGGCAGCGATCTGCTGGTGCATGGCGGCGGCGAGCGGCCGGCCTTTCTCGATGCGGCCCAGGCCCGGGCCTGAACCCCGTATGCCAAACGCTGCCGCCGCTGGCGGCAGATCGCTCAACGTTTCCAGGAGGCATCAATGTCCGCAATTGCCAGCCACAGTGTCCTGCTCAACCTCGACAGCGCCACTGCCTGGGCCATCCTGCGCGATCTGCGCCTGGCCCCGCATTATGTTCCAGGGCTGACCGGCTGCCGCCTGCACCCGGGGCCGGAACAGCAGGTGGGCGCCAGCCGCCGGGTATTTCGCAAAGGCGGGCAATGGCTGGATGAAAGCGTGGTGCAGTGGCAGGAGGGCCAGGGTTTTGCCCTGCGTCTGCACCGGGAACAGGCCGGTGCGCCCTTTCCCTTTCGCCAGGCATGCTTCCACTATCAGTTGCTGGGCGACGGGCCCGCGACCCGGGTCATCACCAGCCTGCATTACCAGATGCACGGCGGCCGCCTGGTGGAACGCTTGCTGGGCAAAGCCATGAACCAGGTAGTGAGGCAGATCGCCGAGAATCTCAAGGCGTTCTACGAGACCGGGCGCACCCAGAATCCGGACTTCAAGTAGCAGGTTGCGGCGAGGCAGGCACACGGCGCCCCGCCGCCCTGGCCTTCAGCCCTGCGGCTGGATGTTGACGGGGCCCCAGTACGCCTTCATCGAGCGGATCAGGCCCTGCTCGTCGAACTCCATGACATCGATCACCTGCAACGAGCAGGGCTCGCCCTGCCAGAGCATATCGACGCGAAAAGCCATTGCCCCGCAGCCATTGAGGGTGGCCCGCACCGGGCCGGTGAGAGTCGCTGCGACCTTGATCTGGCCCAGCCCCTGGCGATAGAAGTCGCCAATGGCAGCCAGGCCGCGCAACGCTGGCTGGCCCACCGGGTCTTCCACCACGGCGTCCTCGGCGTAGAGCGCGACAATCGCCTCGATGTCGCCGGCATCCACCTTTTGCACGTAGCCGGCCATGATCGCCTGGATTCGTTCGCTACTGATCATTACTGCCTCCTAGACCACTTCGAACAGGGCGGCGGCCCCCATGCCACCACCAATGCACATGCTGACCACCACATAACGCACGCCACGGCGCTGGCCCTCGATCAGGGCGTGACCCACCATGCGCGCCCCGGACATGCCGAACGGGTGCCCCAGGGCAATGGCGCCGCCGTTGACGTTCAGGCGTTCCATGGGAATGCCCAGGGTGTCGCGGCAATGCAGTACCTGGCAGGCAAAGGCCTCGTTCAACTCCCACAGGCCGATGTGATCCACCGTCAGGCCGTGACGCTTGAGCAACTTGGGAATCGCGTAGATCGGGCCAATGCCCATTTCATCGGCGTGGCAGCCGGCCACCGCCAACCCCCGGTAGATACCCAGGGGCTCCAGCCCGCGGCGCTCGGCCATCCGCGCACTCATCAGCACCGAGGCCGAAGCGCCGTCGGACAACTGCGAAGCGTTACCGGCGGTGATGAAGCTTCCGGGCCCGGACCACTCGCCACCGCCCCACACCGGCTCCAGGGCGCTGAGGCTGGCCAGGCTGGTGTCGCTGCGATTGCACTCGTCACGCTGCAGGGTCAGGGTTTCGTAACGGGTTTCGCCGCTGGCCTTGTCGAAGATCGCCTTGCGGCTGCTCATCGGCGCCAGCTCCCGATCGAAACGCCCGGCCTCCTGGGCACGGGCGGTGCGCAGTTGGCTCTCCAGGCTGTAGGCATCCTGGGCCTGGCGCGAGATACCGTAGCGTTGGGCGACGATCTCGGCGGTTTCAATCATCGGGATATAGGCTCGCGGGTCTTGCTCGATCACCGCCACGCTCTGATTGCGGTAGGTGTTCTTGTGGCTGTTCTGCACCAGGGAAATCGACTCCAGGCCACCGGCCACGGCAATCTCGATTTCATCGCAGATGATGCCCTTGGCCGCTGTGGCGATGCTCATCAGCCCCGAGCCGCACTGGCGATCCAGAGCCATCCCGGCCACCGTCGCGGGCAGGCCGGCGGCCATGGCGCACAGGCGTCCCAGGTTGTAGCCCTGAGTGCCTTGCTGGGCAGCAGCGCCCATCAACACATCATCCACTTCACCGGGCTCGACCCCGGCGCGGCGCAGCGCTTCGCGCACCACATGGCCACCCATGCGAGGTGCCTCGGTGTCGTTGAAGGCACCGCGAAAGGCCTTGCCGATCGGTGTGCGAGCGGTGGAAACGATGACGGCTTGGTTCATGCTCTGATCCTCGAATAGACAACTGGCCGGTTCAGGCCGGGTAGTAACGACTGATGGTGTCGACCACGCAGCCAGGACGTTCCTGGCCCTGGATCTCGACGCTGACCCGCAGGGTCGCCTGGACCCCGCCCTTGACCTGCTCCACGGCCACCAGCCGGGCACTGCCGCGCACCCGCGAGCCGACGCTGATCACCGCGGGGAAGCGCACCCGATCGCAACCATAATTGACCCCCATCGCCAGCCCGCGGACTTCGACGATTTGCGGCAGGAACAGGTTGACCAGGGCCAGGCTCAGGTAGCCATGTGCAATGCAGGCACCAAAAGGCCCGCTGGCGGCCCGCACCGGATCGACGTGAATCCATTGGTGATCGCCGGTGGCATCGGCGAACAGGTCAATGCGCCCCTGCTCCAGCAGCAGCCAGTCACTGACGCCCAACTCCTCGCCGACGGCATCGGCAAGGGCAGCGGGAGTGGCAAAGATCCGCGGCATGTTCAGGCCCTCTGGCTGGAGACCGAGAGCACTTCCCCGGTCATGTAGGAGCTGTAGTCGCTGGCCAGGAACATCATCACGTTGGCCACTTCCCAGACCTCGGCGGCGCGGCCGAAAGCTTCGCCGGCGGCCAGGTGCTCAAGCACCGCCGCCGGTGCGCTGCGGCGCAGGAAGTCGTGCATGGCGATGCTCGGGCTGACGGCGTTGATACGAATCCCGTGTTCAGCCGCTTCCAGCGCCGCGCAGCGGGTCAGGGCCATGACCCCGGCCTTGGCCGCGGCGTAGTGGGACTGTTCTTTCTGGGCCCGCCACCCCAGCACCGATGCGTTGTTTACGATGACCCCGGCACCACGGTGGATCATCCCCGGGAGGATCGCCCGGGTCATGCGCATGGTCCCGGTGAGGGTCACATCCAGCACCCGCTGCCACTCCGCGTCAGGCATGTCCAGCAAGCGTCGCGAGCCGCCAAGGCCGGCGTTGTTGATCAGCACGTCGACCCCGCCCAGTTCGCGCTCGCCGCAGGCCACCAGATGCCGGACCTGGGCTTCGTCGGCAACGTCGCACAACTCGCCGTGCACCGCCTCAAGCCCGGTGGCCTGGCGAATGCCCGCCACTGCCTCGGCCAGCCGCCCCGGATGAATGTCACTGAGCATCAACGCCCGACAGCCCTCCTCCGCCGCCCGCAACGCCGCGGCATAGCCGATGCCGGCACCGGCGGCCGCGGTGATCAGCACCGACTTGCCCCGCAGCAGGCCGTGGCCCTTTACATATTCAGGAACCGCCATGAACACACTCCTCGATCAAGAACCCGCGCGCGGTTCCCGGGGCATGCCCAGGGCGCGCTCGGCGATGATGTTGCGCTGGATTTCATTGCTGCCGCCGTAAAGCATGTCGGCACGGGAGAACAGGAACAGCGCTTGCTCGGGGCTCAGCGCATAAGGCGCTCCCGGTAGCAGTTCGGCGTCGGCGCCGAGCACGTCCATCGCCAGTTTGCCGAGGCGCGCATGCCAGGTGGACCAGAACAGTTTGTAGATGCTGGCCTCGCGGCTCAGGCTGCCGTCCTGGGGGCCGCTGAGCATGCGCAGCGAGTTGTAGCGCATGGTCCGCAGGCCGCACCAGGCCTCGGCCAGGCGCTGGCGCAGCAACGGATCGCGGGCCGCGCCATTGCCGCGGGCAATATCGATGATCCGCTGCAATTCGTTGTGGAACTGCATCTGCTGGCCCAGGGTGGAAACCCCGCGCTCGAAGCCCAGCAGAGCCATGGCGATCTTCCAGCCCTCGCCCGGACGGCCGACGATGTTCTGGGCTGCGGTACGGGCGTCATCGAAAAACACCTCGTTGAACTCCGAGGTGCCGGTCATCTGTTCGATGGGGCGTACCAGCACGCCGGGCTGAGCCATGGGCACCAGCAGGAACGACAACCCTTGATGGCCGACGCTGCCGGCTTCGGTGCGGGCCAGGACAAAGCACCAATCCGCTTCGTGAGCCAGGGAGGTCCAGACCTTTTGCCCCTTGATCAACCAGTCGCCGCTCGCCGGGTCCTGGCTGGCCCGAGTCTTGACGTTGGCCAGATCGGAGCCGGCATCGGGCTCTGAATAGCCCTGGCACCAGAACGTTGTGCCATTGCGGATACCCGGCAACAGGCGGCGCTGCTGTTCTTCGTTGCCGAAGGCGGCGATGGTCGGCCCCGCCAGGCCCTCGCCGATATGGCCCATGCGTCCGGGCCCTCCGGCGCGGGCATATTCTTCATGGAAGATCACCTGCCGGCTGATGGACAGGCCGCGCCCGCCATGCTCCGCGGCCCAGCCGACACAGGTCCAGCGCCCCTCGGCAAGGCGCCGCTCCCAGGCTTTGCGCGCCTCGGGAAAACTGTGCTCGTCCCCCGGACCGCCGCGAAAACGCAGGGCGGCAAACTCACCGCACAGGTTGGCCGCCAGCCACTGCGCCACCTCCTGGCGAAACGCCTCGTCCTCTTGGCTGAAACCGATCTTCATGGCTGTTCCCCCAAAATCCGTGTGGCGATCAGTTCGCGGTGCAGCGCCGGTGAGCCAAGAAAGGCCTCGCTGGCCCGGGCACGCTTGAAGTACAGGTGCGGATCGTATTCCCAGGTGAAACCGACGCCGCCGTGCAACTGGATCGATTCGGCAGCGCACTGGTAATAGCTTTCCGAGCACTGGGCCTTGGCCAGGGCCGCGGCCAATGGCAACTCCTCCGCCACCTTGGCGTCGCCTGCCGGGGCCAGCACCTCTTGCCCCACGCAAGCGGCGTAGTAGCTGGCCGAACGGGCACACTCCAGTTGCAGCATCAGGTCGGCGGCGCGGTGTTTGAGGGCCTGGAAGCTGGCGATCGGACGGCCAAACTGGCGACGCTCCTGCATGTAAGCCAAAGTCAGGTCGAGGACCTGCTGGGCACCACCGACCTGCTCTGCCGCCTGGACAATGCAGGCCAGTTGCAAGACCCGTTCGAGTACCGGCCAGGCCGTGCCGTAGTCCCCCAGCAGGTGCTCTGCGGGCAGGTACAGCTGACGCAGCTCGATGCGCCCCAGGCGCCGGGTCTGGTCCAGGGTCGGCAGGCTCCGGCGCTGGATCGCCAGGTGCCCGGCCTCCACCGCGAACAGGCTGATCCCGTCGGTGCCCACGCTGTGCGGGTGGCGCGCGGCAATGATCAACAGCTGCGCGCTGTGGCCATCGGGCACATGTTCGAGCACCCCATCGAGGAGGTAGCCATCGCCTTCGGCCAGCGCACTGACCTGTACCTGCCCTGCGCCCCAGCCATTGCCGCTGCTGCTGGCCAGTGTCGCGGTAAGCGAACCTTCGGCGATCCGCGGCAGCCAGCGTTGCTTCTGCGCCGCCGAGGCTCCCAGAAGCAGGGCCGGAGTGGCCAGGCAGGCGGTGGCGAAGAATGGCGAGCACAACAGCCGGCGCCCCATCTGCTCCAGGAGGATCGCCAGCTCGACGAACCCCAGCCCCAGGCCGCCGTACTCTTCGGGAATATGAATTGCCGGCCAGCACAGGTCCCGGCACAGGCGTTGCCACAGCGCCGGGTCATATCCCAGCTCGCTGGCCATGGCCGCACGCACGGCGCCGGTGGTGGAAACGTCGGCGAGAAACTCCTCGGCCGACGCACGAATCATTTCCTGCTCGTCGCTGAATGCAAAGTCCATCGCTCACGCCTTGCTTGCTGAAGGTGGCGGGTGGCAACACCCGCGCCGCAAGCCACTATGGCGAGTCGCGCTCGAGGAATAATCGTCAGCCTTGCCTAGTCCGAATGGACGATGCGCGAACAGGCTATCCAGGCATGCCGGCTCATGACTTCGGTCCAGGCCATCGCCAGGCAAGGCCCTGCGGGCCTTTTCGCAGCTTCGCAGGCTCAGCAGCGGCTACAGGGCCAGGGCCGATCGGCGATTTTTGTAGCCGCTGCCGCAGGCGGCGAACGGCTGCGCGCAGACGCGGCGATGTCAGGGATATTGTCAGGCCAGGGCCGGGTCGGGGCTTGGGGTGGCCGGCGCCTCAGGTGCGGCTGCGCAGCCATTGCAGGAAACCCTTCCTGGGCACTGGCTTGGGCGCAGCCTGGGACAGGGTCTGGGCCATGTGCCGGCGAAAATCCAGGAGGTTCTTCATGGCCTCGTTGATGTCGTGGCGCGCATCCAGGCAGGGCTTGATGAACTCGTTGTCGATGCGGTAGAGGCTGCAGAAGGTCTTGGCCGCAAACTGAGCCACTGTGGCTTGCTCGGCCACCACGCCGGCTTCGCCGATGACCTCACCCGGCCCCATGCGCCCGGCCTCGAAGGGCTTGCCGTCGCGTTGCATGGTCACCGAAACCACTCCGGATTCGATGATGAACAGGTGATCGCTGACCTCGCCCTGGGCCAGGATGGTCTCGCCGGCACGGTAGGTCTGCAGGTGCATGTTCTGGCTGAAGGTGTCCTTCTCATCCTGGCGCAGGGTGGAAAAGATGCTCGAGGCGTCCAGCAGTACCCGGGGCCGCGACAGGGTCGCCGCCTGGGCCGGCTCGGCGGCGGACAGCAGGCCGATGCCGCTGGCCTGCAAATGGCGGAAGGCCAGGTCGAACAGCTGGTTGCGCACCTCGCGCTTGTGCCCCATGTCGGCGACAAAACCGCTGATCTCGTATTCCGCGCCACTGCTGCTGGTGCTCTTCATCGCCACGCTGGCCGCCGGGGTACTCAACAGCAGGCGGCAGCCCAGGGTGGCCCGCTCCAGGGCCTCGATGACTTTCTGCGGGCGCGCGTGGGGGCTGACCTGCAAGCTCACCGACAGGCCATGAACATCCACCGGCCGGCTGAAATTGGTGATCTTGGCCTTGGACGCCAGGGAGTTGGGGATCACCACCATGCTGCCTTGGGAGGTCTGCAGCCGAGTGGCGCGCCAGTCGATGTCCAGCACCCGCCCCTCGGTGCCGTCGATGGCGATCCAGTCATCGATCTGGTAGGGCTTGGTGGTGTTGAGGACGATCCCGGAAAACAGGTCGCTGAGGGTGCTTTGCAGGGCCAGGCCGACGATGATCGCCAAGGCCCCGGAGGTGGCCAGCACGCCCTTGACCGGCAGTTCCAGCACATAGGCCAGGGCGGCGATGATGGCGATGAGGAAGATCACCGCGCCCATCAGGTCCTGCAGCAGGCGCCCGGTATGCCCCACCCGCTGCATCATCAGGGTGCCCAGCAACACCGTCAGGGTCCGCGCGCCAAACAGCCACCAGCCAATTTCCAGGCCGGTGGCGGCCAGGTGCAGGGGCACGTCGTCGGGCCAGGGCGCGGCCTGCATCGGGTTCATGCCCTGGTTGAACAGCATCAGGCTGTAGAGGGAAAAGATCAGCACCCGTACCGCCAGCTTCCAGTAGTCGCCACGGCTGCCGATCAGGCGCCAGAGCAGCATATCCAGGAACAGCAGGAACAGCGCGGCCAACAACGGATGATCGCTGAACAGGGAAGACATCGAGGCACTCCGGCATGACGAAGACGGCACGATCGCACGAAAGACGCAGGAGCAGGTATAGCTGGAAAAGCCCGGGGCGTGCGCCCCGGGCCGGGATCGGGCGACGGGCGCAGGGCCCGCCGCGACTCAGGGATTACTGGCCCTGGGTCAGGGTGTTGTAGCTGGTCATCAGGTTGCGGTAGTCGGGGATGTGGTTGGAGAACAGGGTGCCCAGGCCCTCGATGTCGTTGCGCCAGTCGCGGTGCAGCTCGCAGGCCAGGCCGAACCAGGTCATCAACTGGGCGCCGGCATTGGACATGCGGTTCCAGGCCGAATCGCGAGTCAGGGCATTGAAGGTGCCGGAAGCGTCGGTGACCACGAAGACTTCAAAGCCTTCTTCCAGGGCCGAGAGCGCCGGGAACGCCACGCACACTTCGGTAACCACGCCGGCGATGATCAGTTGCTTCTTGCCGGTGGCCTTGATCGCCTTGACGAAGTCCTCGTTGTCCCAGGCATTGATCTGGCCCGGGCGGGCGATGTACGGCGCGTCGGGGAACAGCGCCTTGAGCTCCGGCACCAGCGGGCCGTTGGGGCCGGTTTCGAAACTGGTGGTGAGGATGGTCGGCAACTTGAAGTACTTGGCCAGGTCGGCCAGGGCCAGCACGTTGTTCTTGAAACGATCGGGCTCGATATCGCGGACCAGCGACAGCAGGCCGGCCTGGTGGTCTACCAGCAGTACGGCGGCGTTATCCTTGTCCAGACGCTTGTATGCAGTGGTCATGTGAAGTCCTCGCTAATGATCGATGCCGGAAGACCCGGCTTGGATGAAACCCGTGGCACGCTCCGCCGGGGTAACGGCGGGCGCCGGGGAGTTGCGCACGACTGGCAAAGCCTGGTGGCCGATGCCCGCCGCGCCAGTGCAACCGGTCAGTGACCGGTTGCGTCCATCTGGCCGAAGCGTCCCGATTGGAAATCGACGAAAGCCTGATGAATCTCTTCTTCGCTGTTCATCACGAACGGGCCGTGGCCGACGATGGGTTCGTCGATGGGCTCGCCGCTGAGCAACAGCACGATCGCGTCGTTGTTGGCCTCCAGGCTGATGTCCTGGCCGTCACGCTCCAGCAGCGCCAGCTGACCTTCGCGCACCAGCTCCTGGCCATTGACCTGCACCGTGCCGCGCAATACCACCAGGGCGCTGTTACGCCCCGAATGCAGAGGCAGGTCCAGGTGCTTGCCGGCTTGCAGGCGGATGTCCCAGACGTCGATCGGGGTGAAGGTCCGTGCAGGGCCCCGGTGGCCATCGAACTCGCCGGCGATCAGGCGCAGGCTGCCGGCATTGCCCGGCAGCGGGACCTGCGGGATGTCCGCCGCAACGATGGTCTGGTAACCGGGCGCCGCGAGCTTGTCCTTCGCCGGCAGGTTGACCCACAACTGGACCATTTCCAGGTTGCCGCCACGTTGGGCGAAGTCCGTGGAATGAAACTCCTCATGGAGGATCCCCGAGGCCGCGGTCATCCACTGCACATCGCCAGGGCCGATCTTGCCGCCGCTGCCGGTGGAATCCCGGTGTTCCACCTCGCCGTCATAGACGATGGTTACGGTTTCGAAACCGCGATGGGGGTGCTGGCCGACGCCGCGCCGGGCGCTGGTGGGGCTGAACTGCGCGGGGCCGGCGTGATCCAGCAGCAGGAACGGGCTGATGTGCTGGCCCAGGTTGTCGTAGGAAAACAGGGTACGGACCGGGAAGCCGTCACCGACCCAATGGGGCCGTGGACTGGTGTAGATGCCGATGATGTTTTTCATGTCGTCCTCCAGAACTATCTGATGGACACACCTTAAAACTCAGACCTTTGCCGCGCTAGACTGCAAAAATCACCCTTAGCGTTCTATCTGGAGAACGATCTTGGAAGATCTGAACACCCTCTACTACTTCACCCAGGTGGTGGAGCACCGTGGCTTTGCCGCCGCGGGACGGGCCCTGGACATGCCCAAGTCCAAGCTCAGCCGGCGGATTTCCCAGTTGGAGGAACGCCTTGGAGTGCGCCTGATCCATCGCACCAGCCGCCACTGTTCGCTGACCGAGATCGGCCAGGAGTACTACCAGCGCTGCCTGGCCATGCGGGTGGAAGCCGAGGGCGCGGCGGAAGTCATAGAACGCAACCGCTCCGAACCCCAGGGGCTGGTACGCGTGGCCTGCCCCACTGCCCTGCTCAATTCCTGGGTGGGGCCGATGCTTACCCGCTTCATGCTCAAGTACCCCCTGGTGGAACTGTTCATCGAGAGCACCAACCGCCGGGTCGACCTGATCCACGAGGGCTTCGACATCGCCCTGCGGGTGCGCTTCCCGCCCCTGGAAAACACCGACCTGGTGATGAAGGTGCTGGGCAACAGCACCCAGTGCCTGGTGGGCCACCCGGATTTTCTCCAGCGCCTGTCGGGCCCGGCAACACCGGCCGACCTCAGCGGTTTGCCGAGCGTGCACTGGGGGGCGGCACAACGTGAATATCAATGGCAATTGCTGGGCCCGGACGGCGCCGAGGCGCTGATCCGCCACCGACCGCGGATGGTCACCGACGACCTGCTGGCGCTGCGCCATGCAGTACTGGCGGGCATCGGCATCGCCCACCTGCCCAAGGTGGTGGTGCGTGAAGACCTGGAGACCGGGCGACTGCTGGAACTGGTGCCCGACTGGGCGCCAAGGTGCGGCATCGTGCATGCGATCTTCCCCTCACGCCGAGGGCTGCTGCCTTCGGTACGCAGCCTGATCGACTTTCTCGGGGAGGAATTCAGCCACAGCGACATGGCCTGAGGCTCAGAAGCAAGCGCCTGGAGCGGCCAGGCGGTGGCGGTTGGGCAGCCTCCCTGTGGGGTTCGTGCCTGGGTTGCGCGATTCGCCGGCAAGCGGGTTCCTACAGGGGCAGGTGGATTCGTGAACGCGGGGCAATATTCCTTTGTGCCGACGGCGGTTTTTCGCAGCGACGCAGGTACGGATACTGCCGGCCAATCCCACTGCAATGCCCGGAGTGACCCATGTCTGTACCCGCCTTTGGCCTCGGCACCTTCCGCCTTCAGGGCCAGGTGCTCATCGATTCCCTGAGCAGCGCCCTGGAACTGGGCTATCGCGCCATCGATACCGCGCAGATCTACGACAACGAAGCCGATGTCGGCGCCGCGGTGGCCGCCAGCGGCATTCCCCGCGACCAGCTGTTCATCACCAGCAAGATCTGGATCGCCAACCTGTCCCGGGAGCGCCTGATCCCCAGCCTCAAGGAAAGCCTGCACAAGCTGCGCACCGATTACCTGGACCTGACCCTGATCCACTGGCCCTCGCCAGACAACCAGGTGCCGGTGGCGGAGTTCATGCAGGCGCTGCTGGAAGCCAAGACCCAGGGCCTGACCCGGCAGATCGGCGTGTCCAACTTCAACAATGCCTTGCTGCAGCAAGCCATTGATGCCGTCGGGGCCGAGCAGATCGCCAGCCACCAGGTGGAATTGCACCCCTACCTGCAGAACCGCAAGGTGGTGGAATTCGCCCGCAGCCAGGGCATTCACATCACCTCCTACATGACCCTGGCCTATGGCGAAGTGCTCAAGGACCCACTGATCCTGCAGATCGCCCAGGCACGCCAGGCCACCCCGGCCCAGGTGGTGCTGGCCTGGGCCATGCAGTCGGGCTATGCGGTGATCCCCTCCTCCACCCGCCGGGCCAACCTGCAAGGCAACCTCGCAGCCTGCGCCTTGACCCTGAGCAGCGCGGAGCTTGAGAGCATCGCCGGCCTGGAGCGCGGCCAGCGCCTGACCAGCCCGGCAGGCATTGCCCCGCAGTGGGACTGAAACGCGAACGGCGCTGACAAAAACGCCAAACGGCATCCCTCGGGATGCCGTTTGGCGTGGGGTGCGCAAACCTCGGTCAGTTCGGGCTGCCCCAATGGCCATGCAATTGCGCCAGCCGCTGCCGGGAAGGCCCGGCGGCATCGGGCAATGGCGGGTCCACCCACAGCATCAGGCGCTTGATCGCCGCGCTGTCCGGCCATTCGGCCGGGCTGACATGCACCTTGCACCACCGGCTGCCGGAAGTGGCGGCAAGATGCTGGCTGCCGTAGATCAGGGCTTGCTCGATATGCGGGTGGTCCAGGCAGAAAGCCAGCAAGTCGAAATCGCTGCGGACAGCCAGGTTGGCGTTGATGATCAGCAGGTCGAACGACTCGCAGGAATACTCCACCAGCGTCAGCAGTTCCTCCAGCCTGTGCACCGGGGCCACTCGGTAATAGTTCAGTTGATTCAGGGCTCTTTCGATCTGCATGCGACGAAAGTGCTGATCATCGGCAATCAATATGCGCAATGCTCTGTTGGACATTTTTCTGATCCTGCTGACAAGACTTCGGCACTGCGAATACCGGCCCTACTCCCGGGCCGCTGGAAGGCTAAGCCAGTGCGTGGAGGTTGGCTCTAGGAACAACCTGAAAGTCGCTGCCGAGGGCGCCCCGGTGGACGGCGCTCTACCCCGGACGCCTGGCGCTCGCGGCTCGTCCTCAAGCCCCGCTGTGCAACCGTGCCCTACCATAACCACCGGCCACGGTTTTTAGCAGGGGCCAGCCCGCGGAAAAGTCTTGTTGTCCGGTAAGCCCCTTCCGAGAGAAACCGAGCCGTATCTCATGCCTCCCCTGGGCGGAGGCGAAAAATGCTCATTCGGTGGTGCTCGGGCTCCAGAACGCCTGCTGCACCCAGGGCGATGTGGACAGCCGGGCCACCAGCGCATCCAGTTCGTCACCGTCCACCGAGGTGGTCGCCAGGGTCGCCTCGATCTCCACATCCTCCGTACCGAAGGCGTGCACATCAACGTCGCTGGCTGGGTAGTTGCAGCGCGCCAGCTCCGCTTCCAGCAGGGCGAACACTGCCTTCTGCTTCGAGCGATGGGCGATCACGTAGACGATATTGGTGACCTCGGCGGACACCACGTCCAGGGGCTGGCGGTTGATGTTGTTGACGATGGGCCGCAGCAGGGTATTGGCGGCCAGCACGAACAGGGTGCCCAGCAGTGCCTCGAGGATCAGGTCGGCACCGGCGCAGGCCCCCACCGCCGCCGAGGCCCAGAGGGTGGCGGCGGTATTCAGCCCACGGACGTTACCCTCCTCGCGCATGATCACCCCGGCGCCGAGAAAGCCGATACCGGAGACCACGTAGGCCACCACCCGCACCGCCCCTTCGGCGCCCCCCAGGCGGTTGGCCATATCGACGAAGATCGCGGCCCCCACCGCCACCAGCACATTGGTGCGCAAACCCGCGGTGCGCTGGCGGTACTGGCGTTCGAAGCCGATCAGGCCACCGAGGATAAAGGCGGCGCTGAGGCTGACCAGGGTATCGATCAGCGAGTCCAGGTTGATGTTGTGCAGGGCTTGCATGGCGACTGTCCTTGAGCGAAGGGCATGAATGGCACCAGAGGACTCTAGCAGCGGTCCATGAACGTCTCATGGCCTGCCGTGATGCACGGCTGACCGTAGGAGCTGGCTTGCCAGCGAAGAGGCCCGTGAGGACGCCTTAGCCCGCCGGGGAGCTTTCGCTGGCAAGACAGCCTTCGCCAGCGAGCTGGCTCCTACAGGGCAGCGTTACTGCCAGCCGAAGCGCCGCACGTAGAAGCCCTTCACCGCCTGGGTCAGGGCCATGTAGGCCAGCAGGATCAGCGGCAGGAACACGAAGTACAGCGACGGCAGCGCCTGCAGCTTGACGTAGTGCGCCAGCGGGCCCATCGGCAGGAAGATCCCCACCGCCATGATGACGCCGGTCATCACCATCAACGGCATGGCCGCGCGGCTCTGCAAAAACGGAATCTTCGGCGTGCGGATCATGTGCACGATCAGGGTCTGGGTCAGCAGCCCCACCACGAACCAGCCGGACTGGAACAGCGTCTGGTGGTCCGGGGTATTGGCGTCGAACACGTACCACATCAGGGCAAAGGTGGTGATGTCGAAGATCGAGCTGATAGGCCCGAAGAACAGCATGAACCGCCCCACATCCGCCGGCTGCCAGCGCTGGGGTTTTTTCAGCATTTCCTCATCGACGTTATCGAAGGGAATGGCGATCTGGGAAATGTCGTACAGCAGGTTCTGCACCAGCAGGTGCATCGGCAGCATCGGCAGGAACGGAATGAAGGCACTGGCCACCAGCACCGAGAACACGTTGCCGAAGTTCGAGCTGGCGGTCATCTTGATGTACTTGAGCATGTTGGCGAAGGTCCGGCGCCCTTCCAGCACGCCCTCCTCCAGCACCATCAGGCTCTTTTCCAGGAGGATGATGTCCGCCGCTTCCTTGGCGATGTCCACCGCGCTGTCCACGGAAATGCCGATGTCGGCGGTTCGCAACGCCGGGGCGTCGTTGATGCCGTCGCCCATGAAGCCCACCACGTGGCCGTTGGCCTTGAGCAGGCGGACAATGCGCTCCTTGTGGGTCGGGGTCAGCTTGGCGAACACGTTGGTGGTTTCCACCGCCTGGGCCAGTTGCTCGTCGCTCATGCGCTCGATGTCGTTGCCCATCAGCAGGCCCTGCTGCTCCAGGCCCACTTCGCGGCAGATCTTCGCCGTCACCAGTTCGTTGTCACCGGTCAGCACTTTCACCGCCACGCCATGTTCGGCCAGGGCCTTGAGGGCCGGCGCGGTACTTTCCTTGGGCGGGTCGAGGAACGCCACGTAGCCGATCAGGGTCAGCTCGCACTCGTCCGCCAGGCTGTAGGTATCGCGCCCGTCGATCATCGGCCGCGCGGCCACCGCCACCACCCGCAGCCCCTCTTCGTTGAGGTCGGCGGTCACCTGGCGGATCCGCGCCAGCAGGCTCTCGGTCAGGGCTTCCTCGGCTTCGCCATGGCGTACGTTGCGGCACACCGCCAGCACTTCCTCCACCGCCCCCTTGCAGATCAGCAGGTGCGGCCGGTCCTGTTCCGCCACCACTACCGACATGCGCCGACGGGTGAAATCGAAGGGAATTTCATCGACCTTCTGGAATGCCGTGCCGACCTTGAGCTCGCGGTGCACCTCGACGTGCTCCAGTACCGCCACGTCCAGCAGGTTCTTCAGCCCGGTCTGGTAGTAGCTGTTGAGGTAGGCCATTTCCAGCACGTCGTCGGAATCCTCGCCCCAGACGTCCACGTGCCGCGCCAGGAAGATCTTGTCCTGGGTCAGGGTGCCGGTCTTGTCGGTGCACAGCACGTCCATGGCACCGAAGTTCTGGATCGCGTCCAGGCGCTTGACGATGACCTTCTTGCGCGACAGGAACACCGCGCCCTTGGCCAGGGTCGAGGTGACGATCATCGGCAGCATTTCCGGGGTCAGGCCGACGGCGATCGACAGGGCGAACAGCAGCGCCTCCATCCAGTCGCCCTTGGTGAAGCCGTTGATGAACAGCACCAGGGGCGCCATGACGAACATGAAGCGGATCAGCAGCCAGCTGACCTTGTTGACCCCGCTCTGGAACGAGGTGGGCGCGCGGTCGGTGGCGCTGACACGCTGGGCCAGGGCGCCGAAATAGGTGCTGTTGCCGGTGGTCAGGATCACCGCCGTGGCGGAACCGGAGACCACGTTGGTGCCCATGAACAGGATGTTGTCCAGGTCCAGGGGGTTGCTGGTGTCGGCGTCCTGCTGGCGGGGGAATTTCTCCACCGGCATGGATTCGCCGGTCATGGCCGCCTGGCTGACGAACAAGTCCTTGGCGCTGAGCACCCGGCAGTCGGCGGGAATCATGTCGCCGGCCGAGAGCACGATCAGGTCGCCGGGCACCAGTTGCTTGATCGGCAACTCGATGCGCTGAGCGCCCTTGACCTCGGCGGCGGCCCCCAGCAGGCGGCCGAGCATCGGCGCGGCCTGGGGCGCCGACCCTGGGCGCATGACCGTGGCGGTATTGCTGACCATGGCCTTGAGGGCATCGGCAGCCTTGTTCGACTTGGCCTCCTGCCAGAAGCGCAGCAGGGTCGAAAGCACCACCATGGAGAAGATCACCGTGGCCGCCTTCATGTCTTCGGTCAGCCAGGAAATCACCGCCAGCAGGGTCAGCAGCAGGTTGAAGGGGTTCTTGTAGCAGTGCCACAGGTGGGTCCACCAGGGCAGCGCCTGCTCGTGCTCGACCTCGTTGAGGCCGTGACGCTCACGCAGGGCATCGGCCTCCTCGGTGCTCAGGCCGTCGGTGTGGCTGCCGAGCCGGTCGAGCAGTTGCGCGGCGTCGCTGTTGGCCGCGGCCACCAGGGTTTGCGCCAGGGTCGGCGGCACGTCGCGGCTGACGCTGGCGTCGCTGAAACTTTCCAGCAGCGCCAGGCGGCGGAAGTGCCGGGCGAAATGCCGGGTTCGCAGGAAGCCGGCAAAGAACTCTTTCAACAGGGTGAGCTTCATGGTGATGACTCCTGCAGCAACGGCGTAGGGAAAACCGCAGGCAGGTACGATCGGGCGTTGCCGGAGGGTAATCCTCCATGCATGCCTGATCCGCAGGTCCTGGACCTGCGCGTCGATGCCTCCACGACACGGCAGCCGGCCGGGTCGAAGGGGAAATAGAAGTCGCCAGGAAGTGGCGTCGGGAAGCGAACCACAGAGGTTCACGATCGGGATGCCGCATCTCGCTGGACAGCGAGACAGCGGCAGGAAAAAGGCTGCGCGCTATCTTGCCGGGACTGCGCCGGTTACTGAAACCGGCCGACTCCTGTCACTCGAACAAGTACCCACACTGGGCCTCCACTGATTGAAAACGCGCGCAGCTTACGCCGCACTATTTGCAGAGTAAACCGGAGGGAAACCCTGGCAGAGGGAATCGAAAAGTTCTTCAGCCAAGGTTCAGGAATGCCTTCGCCGGCAAGCCGGCTCCTACAAAAAACACCCGGGATAACCCCGAATGGCAGGAGCCGGCTTGCCGGCGAAGAGGTCCGCAAGAACGGAGGTGGCGCCGATCAGCTGGCGGTGGCCAGCAGCATGTCACGCACCGAACGGCTGTGACCGCGGCTCTTGCCGTGTTCGTAGAGCGAATCGGCAATCTCCTGGGCACGGATCGGCAACACCGACAGCAAGGTGTCGCTCAGGCCATGGCTGGCCTGGCTGAAGCCCTGCATGTAGACGCCGGCCTTGCAGCGTTCGTCGGTCACCAGGCGGTAATTGCGGTCCACCTCGAAGTCACCCAGGTAGGCCTGCAGCGGCGCCAGCAGTTGACGATGCATCTGCCGCTCGTAGCCGGTGGCCAGCACCACCGCATCGTAGTGACGCACTTCGCGCTCGCCGCTGGCACTGTTGCGCAGGATCAGTTCGATGCCCAGGTCGGTAGCGGTGGCCTTCTCCACCGTGGTCATGGTGCGGAAGGTGTGGCGCGCGATGCCGGAAACCTTCTGCCGGTAGAAAATCCCGTAAATGCGCTCGATCAGGTCGATGTCCACCACCGAATAGTTGGTGTTCTGATATTCGCTGACCAGGCGCTCGCGCTCGCTGCCAGTCTGCTGGAACACCAGGTCGGTGAAGGCCGGGGAGAACACTTCGTTGACGAACGGGCTGTCATCCGCCGGCTTGAGTGCCGAACCGCGCATGATGATGTCGGCCTGCACCGAAGGGAAACTGTCGTTGAGGTCGATGAAGGCTTCTGCCGCGCTCTGCCCGCCGCCGATGATGGCGATGTTCATCGGTTTGCCACTGACACAGGGCTGGCTGGCCATGCGTTCCAGGTACTGGGAATGGTGGAACACCCGCGCATCGCCCTTGAGCGCCTTGAAGGTTTCCGGAACCCGCGCCGTGCCGCCGGCACTGACCACCACCGAACGGGTGGTGCGCACCAGTTCGCTGCCCTGGGCATCCCGGGAAATCACCCGCAACGCCTCGACCTGCTGGTTGTGCAGCACTGGCTCGATGGCCAGCACTTCTTCTCCGTAGCGGCTGTGTTCCTGGAAGTGCCCGGCCACCCAGCGCAGGTAGTCGTTGAACTCCATGCGGCATGGATAGAAGGTGCCCAGGTTGATGAAGTCCACCAGGCGCCCGTGGTGCTTGAGGTAGTTGACGAAGGAATAGGGGCTGGTGGGGTTGCGCAGGGTCACCAAGTCCTTGAGGAAGGAAATCTGCAGTTCGCTCTGGGTTACCAGGGTATTGCCGTGCCAGCGATAGTCAGCCTGCTTGTCGAGGAACAACGCGTCCAGCGGACCGTGCTCCTGCCCGCGCTCCTCCAGCGCAATGGCCAGCGCCAGGTTCGAGGGGCCGAAACCGATACCGATCAAATCGTGAACGTGGGCCGATGCAATTGCCTGTGTCATTTCCAGTGTCCTCTGGATAAACCGCCTCAACGCGGGGGATAAAGTGTCACGGTGACCCGACTGGCCCATGCAGGACAGCAGATCGTCTGTTGAGTAGGGACGAGGACAATGAAAAAAAATTTAACTAAATACGTCTCAACGGCAACGCGTTATTGAGCATCCCACTGGCGCAGGCGCGACCGGCAATGCTTCATGGCATTGACGATGTGTTTCTCCACCAGGCTGCGGGAAATCCCCAGCTGTTCGGCGATCTGCGGGTGGGACAGGCCTTCGAGCTTGCGCAGCAGGAAGCTCTCGCGACACAGCCGGGGCAGCTCGGCCAGGGCCCGTTGCAGCATTTCCAGGCGCTGGCCGTGATCCAGGCTGGTCTGCGGCGAAGGGTTGAAGTAACGCTCTTCGTTGTCCAGCACCTCCAGGGGCTCGGACTGGCGCAAGGCATTGCGCCGATGGCCGTCGATCACCAGGTTCAGGGCCGTGCGATAGAGAAACGCCCGCGGCTGCTCGATGGGGGTATCGCTGGAGCGCTCCAGGACCCGCACATAAGCGTCATGCACCACATCCTCGGCCACCTGGCGATTGCCCAGCTTGGCGTTGAGGAAGCACATCAGCTCGCGATAGTAGTTTTCCAACAGGGCTCCCGAGCGCCCACTGGGGCGGTTCTGTCCTTGAGCACGTCCGGCCATGGCCGATTGCACCCGGTAATTCGTGATGGCTGTTTAGTAGCGGCGTAATTTATAGTAATTCTCATATAGATTTAAAGTAGCGCAGCACCGCGGTGGGTTTATTTTCAGTGTTCCGACAGCTGTAACGCCATGTGTCGGCAGTTAAATTCCCCCCCCGGCATCTCGTTTACCTGACAGCTCCCCGTCTCTGCCGTTCCTGCGGCAGCCGCAAGCCTGGCTGCCCCTTGTGCAGCTGGCCGTTGTGACGGGCCGATATCCCCTGGCCGGAACCCTGCATGAAACGTCCTCGCCCTACCCGACGCGCCCTGCTTGCCGCACTGTGTGTGATCCCCGTTGTTGCCATCGCTGCCTGGAAGTTCATCCCGGCGGGCCGTGACCAGTTCACCACCGTGCAGGTGAGCCGCGGCGATATAGAAAGCAGCGTCACCGCCCTGGGCACCTTGCAACCACGCCGCTACGTGGATGTGGGCGCCCAGGCGTCCGGGCAGATCCGCAAGATCCACGTCGAATCCGGCGATCAGGTCAAGGAAGGCCAGTTGCTGGTGGAGATCGACCCCTCCACCCAGCAGGCGAAACTCGACGCCAGCCGTTTCTCCATCGAGAACCTGCAGGCCCAGTTGCAGGAGCAGTACGCCCAGAACCAGCTGGCCCGGCAGAAGTACCAGCGCCAGCAGAACCTGGCGGCCGGCGGCGCCACCCGCGAGGAAGACGTACAGACCGCCCAGGCCGAACTCAAGGCCACCCAGGCGCGGATCGACATGTACAAGGCGCAGATCCGCCAGGCCCAGGCCAGCCTGCGCAGCGACCAGGCCGAACTGGGCTACACGCGCATCTATGCCCCCATGTCCGGCACCGTGGTCGCGGTGGACGCCCGCGAGGGCCAGACCCTCAACGCCCAGCAGCAGACCCCGCTGATCCTGCGCATCGCCAAGCTCTCGCCCATGACCGTCTGGGCCGAAGTCTCGGAAGCCGATATCGGCCACGTCAAACCCGGCATGCACGCCTACTTCACCACCCTGAGTGGCGGCAACCGACGCTGGACCAGCACTGTGCGGCAGATCCTGCCGATCCCGCCCAAGCCCCTCAACGAATCCAGCCAGGGTAGCGGCAGCCCCAACAGCACCAGCAAGAGCGGCAGCGGCCGGGTGGTGCTCTACACCGTGCTGCTGGACGTGGACAACGCCGACAACGCCCTGATGGCGGAAATGACCACCCAGGTGTTCTTCGTCGCCAACCAGGCAAAAAATGTGCTCACCGCCCCCATCGCCGCCCTGCACGGCAGTACCGAGCCGGACCTGCAGATGGCTCGGGTAGTGGCCAAGAACGGCTCGATCGACGAACGCAAGGTCCGGGTCGGCATCAGCGACCGCCTGCGCATCCAGATCCTCGACGGCTTGAACGAAGGTGATCATCTGCTGATCGGCCCGGCCAACAGCAGCGGGGGTTGAATGCAGACGCCTCTGATCGACCTCAGGAACATCCGCAAATCCTACGGCGGCGGCGACAGCCCGCAGGTCGATGTCCTGCGGGGCATCGACCTGTCGATCCACGCCGGCGAGTTCGTCGCCATCGTTGGTGCCTCCGGCTCCGGCAAGTCGACGCTGATGAACATCCTCGGTTGCCTGGACCGCCCGACCTCGGGCGAGTACCTGTTCGCCGGGGAGAACGTAGCTCACCTGGACAGCGACGAACTGGCCTGGCTGCGCCGCGAGGCCTTCGGCTTCGTGTTCCAGGGCTACCACCTGATCCCATCCGGCTCGGCCCAGGAAAACGTCGAGATGCCGGCCATCTACGCCGGCACCCCGGCCGCCGAACGCCACGCCCGCGCCGCCGCCCTGCTGGACCGCCTGGGCCTGGCCAGCCGCAGCGGCAACCGCCCGCATCAATTGTCCGGTGGCCAGCAGCAACGGGTATCCATCGCCCGCGCCCTGATGAACGGCGGCCACATCATCCTCGCCGACGAACCCACCGGCGCCCTGGACAGCCACAGCGGCGCCGAAGTCATGGCCCTGCTGGACGAACTGGCCAGCCAGGGCCACGTGGTGATCCTCATCACCCACGACCGCGAAGTGGCGGCCCGGGCCAAGCGCATCATCGAGATCCGCGACGGCGAGATCATCAGCGACACCGCCACCAGCGATCCCTCGGTACAACTGAGCGCCAACGCCGGCGCCCTGCAAGCCGTGGACCTGCGCCAGCGCCTGGCCGACGGCAGCGAAGCCACCGGCGCCTGGAAAGGCGAACTGCTGGAAGCCATACAGGCCGCCTGGCGGGTGATGTGGATCAACCGCTTCCGCACCGCCCTGACCCTGCTGGGGATCATCATCGGCGTGGCCTCGGTGGTGGTGATGCTGGCGGTGGGCGAAGGCAGCAAGCGCCAGGTGATGGCGCAGATGGGGGCGTTTGGCTCGAACATCATTTACCTGAGCGGCTACTCGCCCAACCCGCGCACCCCGGAAGGCATCGTCACCCTGGATGACGTCGCCGCCCTGGCCAACCTGCCCCAGGTGAAACGGATCATGGCGGTCAACGGCGCCAAGGCCGGGGTGCGTTTCGGCAACGCCGACTACATGAGCTACGTGGGCGGCAACGACACCAACTTCCCGGAAATCTTCAACTGGCCCGTGGCCCAGGGCAGCTACTTCAGCGAGGCCGACGAACGCTCGGCGGCGGCAGTGGCGGTGATTGGCCACAAGGTCCGGGAAAAGCTCCTCAAGGACGTGGCCAACCCCATCGGCCAGTACATCCTCATCGAAAACGTGCCGTTCCAGGTGGTCGGCGTACTCTCGGAAAAAGGCGCCAGCTCCGGCGACAGCGACAGTGACGACCGCATCGCCGTGCCCTACTCCGCCGCCAGCATCCGCCTGTTCGGCGACCACAACCCGCAATACGTGGCGATCGCCGCCGCCGATGCCAGCCGGGTCAAGCAGACCGAACAGGAGATCGATGAACTGATGCTGCGCATGCACGGCGGCAAGCGCGATTTCGAACTGACCAACAACGCCGCGATGATCCAGGCCGAGGCCCGGACCCAGAACACCCTGTCGCTGATGCTCGGCGCCATCGCCGCGATCTCGCTGCTGGTGGGCGGCATCGGGGTGATGAACATCATGCTCATGACCGTGCGCGAACGCACCCGGGAAATCGGTATCCGCATGGCCACCGGTGCCCGCCAGCGCGACATCCTGCGCCAGTTCCTCACCGAAGCGGTGATGCTTTCGGTGGTCGGCGGCCTGGCCGGCATCGGCGTGGCCCTGATCATCGGCGGCATCCTGATCCTCAGCGAAGTGGCGGTGGCCTTCTCCCTGGCCGCGGTGCTCGGCGCCTTCGCCTGCGCCCTGGTCACCGGCGTCATCTTCGGCTTCATGCCGGCCCGCAAAGCTGCCCGGCTCGACCCGGTCACGGCCCTTACCAGTGAATGATCGATCTATGAAAGTGCACCTGACCCTCCTGGCCGCCAGCGTCTTGCTGGCGGCCTGCAGCAGCCCGGCGCCGCGCCCGGAAAGCGGCCTGCAAGCACCGGCGTCCTGGCACTCTCCCGCCAGCCAGGGCGACCGGCAGCAAGACCTGCGCTGGTGGACCCGTTTCGGCAGCCCGGAGCTGGACCAACTGATCGCCGAAGCCCGGGCCGGCAGCCATGACCTGGCCGCCGCCATGGCCCGGGTCCGCCAGGCCCAGGCCAGTGCCATCGTCGCCGGGGCTCCGCTGCTGCCCAGCGTCAATGGCACCTTCAACGCCAGCCGCAGAAAACAGTTGCGCGGCAACAACTCCAGCCAGCTCGATTCCAGCAGCAACAGCACGGTCACGAACTCGTTCGACGCGGGCCTGAGTGCCACCTATGAAGTCGACTTCTGGGGCGGTCGCCGCGCCGCCTACGACAGCGCCCTGCTCGGAGTCCAGGCCAGCGAGTTCGACCAGGCCACCGTTGAGCTGACCCTGCTCAGCGGCGTGGCCAACAGCTATGCCCAGGTCCTGTCCCTGCGCGAACAGAGCCGTATCGCCGAACTCAACCTGGCCAATGCGCAGAACGTGTTGCAACTGGTGCAGACCCGCTATGACTCCGGCTCGGCCACCGCCCTGGAACTGGCCCAGCAGACAAGCCTGGTGGCCGCCCAGCAACGCCAGGTGCCCCTGGTACAACAGCAAGCCGAAGAGGCGCAGATCACCCTCGCCACCCTGCTGGGCCGGCCGGTACAGAGCCTGAAACTGAACGACCAGCCCTTTGCCCAATTGAACTGGCCGACCATCGATGCCGGGGTGCCCAGCGAACTGCTGACCCGCCGTCCCGATATCGCCGGTGCCGAGGCCCGGCTGGCGGCGGCCCGGGCCGATGTCAAAGTGGCGCGGGCGGCCATGCTGCCGACCCTGACCCTGACCGCCAACCTGGGTTCGAACGCCGACAAGCTGGGCGAGGTCTTGCGCAATCCCTTCTACAACCTCGCCTCCGGGCTGGTGGCGCCGATCTTCAACAACGGGCGCCTGGGCGCCGAACGGGACAGGGCCACGGCGCGCCAGCAAGAGCTGCTGGAGACTTATCGCGGGGCGATCATCAATGGTTTTGCCGATGTCGAGAAAGCCCTCAACAGCATTCGCGGCCTGGACCAGCAACGCCAGTGGCAGAGCGAGGAGTTGAACCAGGCGCAACGGGCCTTCGAGATTGCCCAGAGCCGCTACCAGGCAGGCGCCGAAGACCTGCTGACCGTGCTGGAAACCCAGCGCACCCTGTACGCCGCCCAGGATCAGAACGTGCAACTGCGGCTGTCACGGCTGCAGTCGAGCATTGCCCTGTACAAGGCCCTGGGGGGCGGCTGGCGGGTGCCTGAGGCGAAGGTGCAGTGACGGCAGAGACAGGCCCTGGGTAACCCGCAAAACAGCGGCCTGTGTACAACACCCCAACCGCGCAACATCTTGCGCACCCGTCTGTTGATAATCCAGTACACAGATCGCTGTAAGCCGCGCAGTACAAGGCCTGCATTAAGGTGCGCAAGATGTTGCACAGCACTGCGCAACATCTTGCGCACTTTTTACGGTATTTCCTCGAAAAACGCGCTGAAAATACTCATGAAAACTCGTAACCAGCTGATTAACAAACACTAATCAAATGCTGGCACAAACCTTGTACCCACTGCCTCGCCCCTCCGGCCATTCTGCCCGGGGCATTTCTCAGTGATTCGCAAGGAGAGCATTCATGGCAACGCCAGCGTACATGTCGGTCACCGGCACCAAACAAGGCCTGATCACCGCCGGGGCCTTTACCGCCGATTCGGTGGGCAACACCTACCAGGAAGGCCACGAGGACCAGGTCATGGTCCAGGGTTTCCAGCACGAAGTAATCATCCCCCGCGACCCGCAGTCCGGCCAGCCCACCGGCCAGCGGGTACACAAGCCGGTGATCATCACCAAGGTCTTCGACAAGGCTTCGCCGCTGTTGCTGGCGGCCCTGACCTCGGGTGAGCGCCTGACCGAAATCGTCATCCAGTGGTACCGCACCTCCGCCGCCGGCACCCAGGAGCACTACTACACCACCACCCTTGAGGACGCGATCATCGTCGACATCAAGGACTACATGCACAACTGCCAGGACCCGGGCAATTCCCACTTCACCCACCTGGAAGACGTGCATTTCACCTACCGCAAGATCACCTGGACCCACGAAGTCTCCGGCACTTCCGGCTCCGACGACTGGCGTACTCCGGTCGCCGGCTAAGGTCGCGCGAGCGTTGCACCCCTGGGCCAGCTCTGCTGGCCCAGGTCATTTCTTCAGGTTTGTGCCACCGATTTCGAGGAACAGGGAATGTTCGCAGCCGCCGACCAGACGCATTTCAGCCTGACCCTGGAAGGTCGCGACCCGGGCTTCCAGGTGCTGAGCCTGAAAGGCCGGGAACGCATCAGCCAGCCCTTCGTCTTCGACCTGGAACTGGTCAGCGAACATGCCAACCTGGACCTCGACGCCTTGTTGCACACCCCTGCCTTCCTGCAACTGGCCACCGATGGCAGCGGCATTCACGGGCAGGTGCTACGCATCGCCCAGGGCGACAGCGGCCGGCGCCTGACCCACTACCAGGTCAGCCTGCGCCCACGCCTGGCCTACCTGGAACAGTGCATCAACCAACGGATCTTCCAGCACCTGAGCGTGCCGCAGATCATCGCCCAGGTGCTGGAGGAGCACGGCATCCTTGGCGACGACCACCACTTCCAATTGGGAACGAACTACCCCGAGCGCCTGTACTGCGTGCAATACGACGAATCGGACCTGCATTTCATCCAGCGCCTGTGCGAGGAAGAAGGTATCCATTACCACTTCCAGCACAGCCGTGACGGGCACCTGCTGGTGTTCGGCGACGACCAGACGGTGTTCCCGAAACTGGCTCCGGTGGCGTACCGCCAAGACTCCGGGCTGGTGGCCAGCGACCCGGTGATCAAGAGCTTCGAACTGCGTTTCGAAACCCGCACCCGGCGCGTCACCCGCCGCGACTACGACTTCGAAAAGCCGCGATTGCAAATGGAGGCGGCCCGCAAACCCGAAGGCAAGAGCAACGAGCCCGACCTCGAAGACTACGACTACCCGGGCCGCTTCACCGACCGCGAGCGCGGCAAGCACCTGGCCAAGCGCGCCTTGGAGCGCCACCGCAGCGACTACCGCCTGGCCTGCGGCCGCAGCGACCAGCCCAGCCTGGTCAGCGGCCATTTCCTGGCCCTGGCCGGGCACCCCAATCCGGCCTGGAACGACCTCTGGCTGCTGACGGAAATCACCCATGAAGGCCGTCAACCGCAGGTGCTGGAAGAGTCCATCACCAGCGATACGGCGCCACGGGACGGCTTTCATCAGGGCTACCGCAACCGCTTCACCGCCACGCCCTGGGACGTCCCCCATCGCCCGCCCCTGGAACACCCCAAGCCACGCATTCTCGGCAGCCAGAGCGCCAAGGTCACCGGTCCGAAAAATGAGGAAATCCACACCGACGCCTACGGCCGGATCAAGGCGCAGTTTCACTGGGACCGCGACGGCCAGGGAGACGACAAAAGCAGTTGCTGGCTGCGGGTATCCTCGGCCTGGGCCGGCGCCTGGTACGGTGGCGTCGCCATCCCTCGGGTGGGCATGGAAGTGCTGGTGACCTTCCTCGAAGGCGACCCCGACCAGCCCCTGATCACCGGCTGCCTGTACCACAAGGAAAACGTCGTCCCCTACCCGCTGCCGGCGCACAAGACCCGCAGCACCTTCAAGACCCTGAGTTCTCCAGGAGGCGGCGGCTTCAACGAGCTGCGCATCGAAGACAAAAAAGGCGCGGAACAGATCTTCATCCACGCCCAGCGCGACTGGGACGAACACATCGAGCACGACCAGAAAGTCCGCGTCGGCAACGAACGCCACGACACGGTGCAAGCCAACAGCTACAGCGAGTTCAAGACCGAAGAACACCACACCGTGCACCGCGACCGCAAAGTCGAGGCCCGCACCGGCGACCACCTGAGCATCGCCGGCAGCCAGCACCTGAAGATCGGCAGCGGCCTGTTCGTCGAAGCCGGGCAGGAAATCCACCTGGCCAGCGGCCTGAAGGTGGTGCTCGAAGCCGGCAGCGAACTGACCCTCAAGGGCGGCGGCAGCTGGATAAAGATCGACGGCAGCGGCGTGGTCTTCGGCGGTGCCGAGGTCAAGATCAACGGCGGCGGCAGCCCGGGCAGCGGCAGTGGCGCGGCGCCGTTGTTGCCGGGGCCGTTGCAGCAGGCGGATGGGGATAAGCCCGGAGAACTGTTGATCGCGGCGCAACGCCAAGCCTTGATGCGCAAAACGCCACGTTGTGAAATCTGCGAAAAACTCGCCAAGGAGAAGGCCCAATGAACAGCCCCTCCCAGGCCAACTACCTACTGATCGATGGTGCACTGCGTCCTGATGCTCTTGTGAGTCTGTATCAACGCGGCGAAGCACTGGAGATCGAGCCGCTGTACCTTGGGACACGCTGGGACGAGTTGAAGGACTTGGGGCCCATTCTGGTGTCCGCTCAGCATGCTTCGAATCTGATCAGTGAGTGGCAGCAGAGTCCGATCTGGCAGGCAGATACCTGTCTGCTGTTCAGTCGCGCTCCGTTGCGCCAGGTGGCAGAGCATTGGCGGCGTTTTATCGCACCGCCTGATGTGCTGGGTGGTAACGGCCTGTTGCGCTTTGCCGACCCACGGGTGATGCACCACTGGCTCTCCAGCTACCCATCAGAGCAACTCAGTCAGGTAATGGGCCCCGTGGAGCGGATGTGGATCAACACACCGCCCCACAGCTGGAATCCATTCGATAGCCCGTGCCTGACAAGCTTCAGCCATAGCGACTTGTCCGAGCCCCGGAACATACCTTTGGCCACATTGAGTGAAGAGCAGCTCACCGCCCTTGAACAGGCCTACCACTGGCAATTCAAAGAGCAGTTGTATGAATGGCTGAACCAGCGAGACCCACTGACGTTTACACGATTGAGCAGTGAGCAAATCGAACGCTGGCTGGAGTACGTACTAAGCAGCGGCAACGCCTGGGGTTTGGTCAGTGAACGAGCGCTGGTCATTTGGGCAGAGACCTGCGTCGACTGGGGCAAAGACTTCGCGACACGCCCCCAAGGCCCCTACCAGGACTGGCTGGACCTGAACCCGGAACACGCGAGCCTGGCACCGGAACTGCGCATCGAAGCACTGGATGATTATCGCCAGCACAGGCTGGGAGCAAAGGACACTGCACATGACTGACAAGAGCGGGACCCTCCAAGACCAGCGTAATGACCGATTTTCCAAACGCCCGGCAAACGCCACCGCCACCTGCCCGCTCACAGGCCCAGAGGTGGCGATCGTTCCTGTGCGCTACGCTCTGGATCGCTCGCGCTTCGATGAAAACCCGACACGGCTCAAGCCGCTGCTGAAGTTGGGGAAATGGGCCGCTTTACCCTCGCTGCTAACCCGTCACTACACCCTGCGCCAACTGCACGATGTGTATGTTTACGTGTACGACGAAAGCGCCAAGACCCTCCATGAATACCTGCACTCCGGGCTCGATGGAACGCTGACCCGCATTCCCTGGAGCGATGCCGATATCGGCCAGGATGAACGCAGCAGCCTCGGTGCGACCAGCCGTTACCTGCTGTACCCACGTACCAGCTCCTTGCACATCGGTTGTTCCCCCCTGCAATGGACCTGGCGCGTGTGCGAGCACATGCGCTCCAATCCTGGCAGCCGGGCATTGTGGATGAAAGCACTGGACCTGCCGCGCTACTGCCAGACACAGTCGGCCCCCGACACCTTGCCACTGACCTTGATGGCCGAGGCGTTGGCCGATGTCGATCCCAATGGCGTCAAGGACGACCAACGTCTTGCCGACTCGGCCATTCCCCTGGAGGCGCCCTATGCGGCCAAAGCTGCCGATGTTTTCTGGACCGGCGCGGTACCGGACAAGGACAGCGCCCTGATCATCGCCCTTGAAGAACCCTTGTCGGTGCTCAACGACCTGGGCGCGCAACTGGCCGCCGATCAAGCCGCCTATCAACAATGGCAAGAACAGCACGAACACAAGATCCAGATTGCACAGACCGTTGAGACACTGTGTGGCGCCAGCATCGACCCGGCCAAATTGCCCGCCTCAGTGCGCGGTGATGCCGAGAAAACCCGGGAATATCAACGCGATCTGGATGACTGTTTCAGACAGCGTCAAGCCGATGCGACAATAGCGGTGCTCGGCAGCATGAACCGAGGGGGCTTCACCCCAGTGCAGACCGGCGCCATCGAGAAAGAGCACGCGTTCAAGAAAAAGTACGGCACAGTGCCCTCCAACGCCGACTACGAAGCCTGGAGCGCCCGCGGGAAATGGCGTCGCGAAATCGACCTGGACGGTGCCCACGCCTATATCCAGGCCCATCAAAAAACCGGCGAAATCCTCCTGGACAACGTGCGCAACAGCCAGCTCGACTTCCAGACCTGGGCCGTGCATATCGGCACCGAGCCGCTCAAGTTGTTTATCGACACCGGCAATCCCAAGACCCTGCACTACCTGCAAATGCTCATGGCTGACTTGTTGTTGATCTATGGACAAGACGCATTGGCCAGTGCCTGGTTAGCCAAACAAGATACTAAGGCCACCAGCCTGTTCGGCCTCGTGCGCTATGGGTTTTCGGCCGGTTTGAAAGAAGCCCTGAATAAACAAGCTGATCTTCTGCTCAATGGCCTGGGCGACCTCACGAACTTGTCCAGTCGCGCAGGCGAGCTCAACAGCGCACTCAACCACGATGGCTTTGCCGACAAGGCCTGGATGAGAGAGCTGAAGCAGCCCGTGAAGGACACCTTCAAGGCCCTACGCGAACTGGCCAGCAAGGAGGGTAAAAATGCCGCGCAAGCCATCCTGCTGGCCCTGATTCCCTCTGACAGCCGCTTGGCCATGGGTAAGCAGCCCAACCTGGTGGCCCTGATGCGCAACCTGCTGATCGGCCATGTGCTGATTAACTCAGCGGAGCGTGCGGTCATCGATGCCGAGGTTGGAAAAAGACTGCGCACTTGGAAGCGTGAATGGCTACTGCTAAACGTACAACTCAAAAAGATCAGCAGACGATGGGTCTACCCGGATAAATACGGCGTACGCAAACAACTGGCACATAGCGTCGAGGCTCTACAAAAAAAATTACGAATACACGCACTGAAGGCCCCCGGCATCCTTGACTACCAAAATAATAAATATGCTGAACTGATGCGTAAGGAAATTTATAGTTTTGCTCAGTCAGGGGTCGATGTTGCAAAAGGCTGGGGAGCCAAGGTCAAAGCCTGGAACATGAAGTGGGGAGCAAATGCGGGGGCAATTACCTGGGGCGTGGTCATGCTCAACTTCATCAACACCGCGCTCATTTACCGCGACCTGAGCAAGGGCAAAAACAAGTTCGAACCACAAGACACAATTAAAATCGCCTACTCCATGAGTTATAACTTTAGTATGGTGATGGCCATTTATGTTGGAACTCCGTGGTCGATTATAAAAGCAGCGAAGCCGGTTTTGATTAACGGTGAGCCGGTGGGTATTCTCGGTCAAACTGCGGCGCAGTGGGATAAAGCAGGCAATAGTGCATGGGGAGCTACGATTCGCTCCTTTAGCGTACGCATGATTGGTATGGGGGCGTTTACGGTCATTGCTGCCTCTTTAGAAATCTTAGATATAAATAATGAATTGGCGACAGCAAAAAATTCGGAAGAGCAAAAAGCGTTAAAGCTCAAGAGAATAGCGGTATTCGGTATGCTTCTCGGTGGGGCGGCCCAACTTTGGGCTGGATTGAGTGTGTCGAGTAGCGCAGTTACATTCGTTATGAACCCTTGGTTTGCTGTCGCTATACTGGTGCTAGGTGTTATTTATCTTGCTGCTACTTTTATGTTGAACAGCGCCAAGCACGATGGCGTAGGTTGGTGGTTACGCCGGTGCTGTTGGTCACTTACGCAGAGCGAGCGCCACCCGGACACCTTTATCGGTCATGCCGAAGAAAAGCGCTCTTTACTGGAGATACAGCTAAGCCCACAAGTGTTCGTCAAGAGTACCGTTGAACAAAAGACAGTCTACACCCTAAAAGGAACTCCGCTTCCCATGACGGTTCAGAATGGCGCCTGGGTGCAGATCTTGCTACCCAGTGCCCTTAGAGGCGAACTGGTGCCATTTAATGTGATTGCCAGCTATCGCCCCCTGAATATATTACCTGTGAAAGCAATGGATAAGCCGGTTCAAGATCCCTTCATTGATAAAGGTCACTTCACCAACAGCAATCATTTTACGCAGGTCAACAACCGACCTCACAACCAGGTTTCATTGGCTCGATTCCCGGTACTCCCACCACCTGGAGAAGATATCGTCTGGCAAACATGGGTGCCCCTAGCTGAAAATGCGGACTATATTGAACTGCAAATCTGGTACCCCAGCCAAATACTCGATACAGGTGAAACGGACAGAGGCTACCTGTACCAGTTGAAGTTAGAAAGACAAGGCGAGACTGCGGTCGATGGATTGGCCCTTACCACATTGCAAGTCAAAGCATCCAGCCGCGCCAATGCCATGCTGCTGGCCATCGCGGACCAATGAAAATGACTAACCTAAAAGAAAATACTCCATCCGTTGCCCAGCAAAACAGTGAAGACACGTTCAAAGATAAACAACAAGAAACCCTATTGAAACCTGAAGTACTGATGAGCTGGACCACCAAAGCCACCCCGTTCCCACCGAAAGAGATCATGAAAACGCAATTTGGTCTTTTATTAGGTCCTATAATGCTAACTGCCTTAGGAGCCGCGATAATGTGGGATCGCTTACCTGGAGCATTTTTTGAGTTGATTCGCAATTGCAGCTTTGCTTATGGATTGTATATCTATTTCATTATATTCCCCCTCAGACAGAAGACCCGATTCAACTACTCTATAACCCGTGACAATGGGCATATAAAGTATTGCGTGGACTATTCAACTGCATCGAAGATTTTTTTCAAAGGCATTGCCATCGCCGCATTTATTTTCTTCATTGGCGTTGCTATTTACACCCAATCTCTGCTTTTTTTAATTGGCCCCGGCGCTATTGCGCTTGGCGCAGCCAAATTTCTCCTGGGATGGGAAAACGAAATAAAACAAGTAGAAAGCCTTCCTTGGAGCGAATACAACGTGGTCACTGTAGATCACAAGCGATTGGTTATCGCCACCCAGCACACACATGAAACACTCGGCTTTGAAGTGCGACTTCCAAACAAAGAGCTATTCGAACAATATCTGGCGTTACTTCACCGCTTGTTGCCTATAACAGCAGAATTTATTGAGGCGCACTGGGAGTATTGATTGAAAATTTTTTATGCCAGAGAACAGCGCTCATAAGATATTTGAAAGGACGCAATGCTACTGGTTATCAAGGACGAATAAAAATGACTAGCCTAAAAGAAAACACTTCCCCCCTTGCTCAACAGTCCGGTGAAGACACGCCCCAAGATAAACAGCAAGATATCTCACTAAAGCCCGAGATACTGATGAGCTGGACCACCAAAGCCATCCCGTTTTCTCCGAAAGAAATCATGAAGACGCAGCTCGGTCTTTTGCTGATGGCAACACTCGCAAACGTTTTTATCACTTGGAGTATGTGGGGCAACTTGCCTGATCAAGTTTTTGACCTATTTGTCTTGTGCTTCGTAGGTTACGGCCTGATTTTTTACTTCATCATGCTTGGAGTCAGGCAGAAAACCCTGTTTAACTATTCTATAACCCGCGACAACGGATATATTGAGTATCATCCCTACTTCTCAAACGGCGCGAAGATTTTTTTCAAGGGCATAGCCATCGCCGCTTTTCTTCTCTTCATTGGCGCTGCTATATACACCCAATCCCTGCTTTTTTTAATTGGCCCCGGCGCTATTGCGCTTGGCGCAGCCAAGTTTATCCTGGGGTGGAAAAACGAAATAAAACAAGAACAGAGTCTTCCCTGGAACGAATATAACTTCGTCACTGTAGATCGCAAGCGCTTGATAATAGTCGCCCTTAAAAGCGAACTACCCTTTGGCTTTAAAGCTCGATTCCAAAACAAAGAACTATTTGAACAATATCTGGCGTTACTTCACCGCTTGCTGCCTGTAACAGCAGCGTTCACTGAAGCGCACTGGGAGTACTGAAGGAAGATCATTCATATCCACTGACACCAGCCCCATACTGCGGCTGTCGCGCCTGCAATCGAGCATCACCCTGTACAAGGCCCTGGGAGGCGGCTGGAGCCAATGACAAGGCGGGAGTGGCCGAGCGTGCAATCGCTTAGAATCCCCTCCCGCCCCACCGCGAACAGAGCCCATGCCCCTCGAAAAAGCGCCGCACGAGCCACTGGCAGGCCTGCTGACCCTACTGCGCAAGGTCTACCCCAACGGGCTCGACAGCCGCGACTACAACCATCTTCTGGTGCTGCTGTACCCGCACTGGTGCGACCGCAATCTGGCACAGCTGATGGCTCAGCTCACCCACAGGGACGCAGACCTCATTCTCAACGACCTCTACGCCGCCGTGACCGGCCAGCCGCCGCCCGCCGCAGAGCTGCAGGCGCTGCAGGACTTACTGGAGCAACACGGCGCCTGGTCCATCCTGACGGACGACTGACTGCACAAGGAGCAAAAAATGAACGTCGAGGACTTCAAGCAACTGCTGGACGAACGCAAGCGCAGCCATCCGATCTGGTTCGAACTGCCGTCGGACCGCCCTGCCAGCCAAGCCCAGATCCTGGAGGCGCAGCAGGCCTTGGGGCTGCAACTGCCGGCCGACTACGCCTGGTTCCTCAAGGAGTGCGGTGGCGGCTACTTTGCCCTGAGCACGCTCTACTCGCTGGACAGCGGCAGTGATTTCCATCTGGTCGAGATCAACCGGGCGCACCCGACCATCGCCAAGGCTCACCTGCTGTTTTCAGAAAACGGCTGCGGTGACTTCTACGGGTTCAGGATCGAGAACCGGCACTGTCTGGCGCCCGTCGAGTTCTTCGACCACAGCACCGGGCAATGGCAGGCCAGCCGATACCGCGGGCTTTTCAACTTCCTCGCCGAAGTGGCCCTGAGCAACTGAATCCCGCGCCTCAGAGCTTCAAGTGCTGGGCATACCAGGGCCGGCGCGGCGCCCGCTTGAGCAGGTCCGGCACCTCTTCGTCGCGGCTCAGGGCGATGCGCAAGGCCAGTTTCATGACCTCCTGATCCATCTCCAGGGACATTTCCCCCGGGGCATTGCCCAGGGGGCCGCAGCCATGGGTCGAGGCCCCCAGCCACGGATCGTCGATCTCGACCCAGCGCCCGGGGGCGAACCAGGGCACGCCATTGACCTCACGGCGCAACACTTCGCCGGGGTGGTAGCGCTCGTGGGCCCGGAACCAGTCGTCGATCCGGTCATCGATCCAGCCATGGAATTTCCAGAACATGGGGTGCACGTGAGACGAGAAGGGATCGCCGAGAAAGTCGTTCTGCGGCTGGTACCAGCGCCCGGCGAAGTCCGAGGACAGGCGCGCTTCCATCACCGGCATGCCGTTGGAAGGATCGCGGGCGACATCCGCCCAGCGCATGTGCAGCCAGTCGTGCAGGCCCAGCTCGACCTCGGACCCGAACTGGCCCAGGGTCAGGCGGCGGAGGTACTCGGGGTCCTGGTACTGCGACTCCCAGACCTGGAAATTGCCATAGAACGCCGCATCGCTTTTCAGCCCGTGCAGCCATTGGGTGAACTCTTCATCGTCGTCGGCCACCCAGGCCGGCGGCACCGAGCAGCCGTCACGGTTTTCGTAATAGCGGATAAAGGCCTGCCGATCCTGCTCAAGGCGGGCACAGGGCTGCGGCAACTGCTGCCAGGACACCAGGTCCGGCTGCAACGAGCGGGCGTGCAGGAGCATGTGCCGGTGCATGAACAGAAAATCGATGCCCGAGGCATTGCGGTGCTTGCGCCGCCCACGGGCGTCACGTTCATGCTTGACCGGGCCCGGCTGCCAGCCGAGCCCCCGCAGGCTGTTGCGCTTGTCCTTGGGCAGGGTGTGCCAACGGTCCCGCGAAGCGTGCCAGAGCTGATGGAACAGGCGGTGCTGCGGCGATACCAGCCACGCCAGCAAGGCGGGGCTCAGCCCGCTCTGGTCCCGGGCGGCAGGAAAGACTCGCTTGCGCGCCACAAAACGCGCCGCGGATACCGG
Source organism: Pseudomonas sp. GW822-FHT06D10 (assembly GCF_058799535.1). Classification (NCBI taxonomy): domain Bacteria; kingdom Pseudomonadati; phylum Pseudomonadota; class Gammaproteobacteria; order Pseudomonadales; family Pseudomonadaceae; genus Pseudomonas; species Pseudomonas sp. GW822-FHT06D10. The sequence continues at coordinate 88,890 of NZ_JBXALN010000013.1, forward strand.
CGCCAGTGGCGACGCCTGCAGCGACTGCAGGCTGCCACTGAGGGTGCCGCTGCCGGCATTGCCCCAACTGGCCCAGACCTCATCGAGCACCACCTGGCATTCATGGCTGGGGGCACCGGCGATGCGGCCACCGGCAAACAAGCGCCAGCGCAACCTGGCGGCGTCCAACGACGCCAGGTCGCCCTGCACCATGAACTCCACCGGGCCGTCGCCTCGCAGGCTCTGCGCACGCCCCAGGAGGCCACGCAAGCCGCGCCCGGTGGGGCCGGCATCCAGTAACAACTCACAACCTTTACGAGGCAGGGATTGCGGTCCGTTGGCGTCGAGAAACTCGATATCCCAGATGCCCCGCAGGTGATCGGCAAGGCGCACGCCAGGGTCCAGGGCCACCTCCAGCTTGGCTTCCCCGGGGGTGATCTCCTGCTCTTCCTTGCGGCGTACATCCTGACGCAGCAACTCCTTCTGGGTGTAGAACGCCACAGGGATAGCCGCTCCCGTCACCGCCAGACCGGTCAAAAATCCTCTTCTCGAAAACCTCATCGCTCTACCTTTATCCAGTGGCGCGTCACGCATCTAGCTAGAACGTTGGATTTGCAGGGAAATTTACCGGCCAGCGATTGCCGCGACGCTAAATTTGCTCTCGGCCAGCTCGTTTATCGCGGATAGATGTGCACAAAAGGTCGGACCCGGCAGCACTGAACCCCAGGGCCCGACCCCGTCATCAGCCCGCCTGCGACTGGGATAGCAATGATCAAAATATCTGGTAAGAAAACCCTCTATCTGAGCCTGCTGATACTTATCATCGCCGCCCTCGGCGTCGGTGCCGGCGCGGCCTGGCACTACTACTGGAAGGATCGGGTGTCCTACCCCAACGAAATCGTCAAGCACGCCAACGACCTGCAGGAGCGCATCATTTCCTTCGACAGCCACATCACCGTGCCCCTGGATTTCGGCACCGAAGGCAGCGAAGCGGACAAGGACACCTCTCGCCAGTTCGACCTGGTCAAGGCCGGTCGCGGCCGCATGTCCGGCGCCGCCCTGAGCATCCTGGCCTGGCCGGAGATGTGGAACGGCGCCAACGCGCCGCACCGCCCCACCGCTGGCTTCGTCGAGGAAGCCCGCCACCAGCGCGAGACCCGCTACCGGATCATCCAGGGCATGGTGCGTGACTTCCCCAACCAGGCCGCCATCGCCTACACCCCCGCCGACCTGCGCCGCATTGCCTCCGAAGGCAAGGTGGCGGTGGTGATCAGCCTGCTCAACGCCTACGCCATGGGCGACGACCTGGACCAGCTGGACCAGTGGGCCGCACGGGGCATGCGCCTGTTCGGCTTCAGCTATGTGGGCAACAACGACTGGGCCGACTCGTCGCGCCCGCTGCCCTTCTTCAATGACACCCGGGACGCCCTCGGCGGCCTCTCGCCCGTCGGCAAGCAGGCGGTGCAGCGGCTCAATGACCTGGGGGTGGTGATCGACGTCTCGCAGATGTCGAGCAAGGCCCTGGACGACGTTGCGAGCCTGACCCGGGCACCGGTGGTGGCTTCCCACTCCGCCCCCAGGGCGCTGGTGGATATCCCGCGCAACCTCAGCGACCAGGAAATGCAACAGATCAAGGCCACCGGCGGGGTGATCCAGGTCGTGGGCTTCTCCACCTACCTGCGCCCCCTCAGCCAGCCGACCCTGGACAAGCTCAATGCCTTGCGCAAGCGCTTCGACCTCGGGCCACTGCAAGGCCTGGAGAACGCACTGATGCCCGGCGACGCCGTGATCACCATCTGGCCGGAACAGCGCTTTGGCGAATACGCCAGCTCCCTGTACGGCATCCTCGATGAGGAACCCAAGGCCAGCCTCAAGGACTATGTCGACGCCATCGATTACACGGTGAAGAAAGTCGGCATCGACCACGTCGGCATCAGCTCGGACTTCAACGAGGGCGGTGGCGTCAATGGCTGGATGAGCGTGGCGGACAACCGCAACGTCACCGCCGAGCTGATCCAGCGTGGCTACAGCGATATCGAGATCGCCAAGCTCTGGGGCGAGAACTATCTGCGCGTCTGGGAACAGGTGCAGAAACTGGCCAAGCCTGCAAAACCCGCCCCTCAACCCGCCATCGCCGGCTAACCCATGACCACGAGCCTTCCTGTGACCAACCGTCGGACATTCCTCAAACAAGCAGGCCTGTTGGCCGCCGCCCTGCCCCTGGGCAACCTCGCCATCAGCCAGGCCCGGGCCGACAGTGCCACCGCCAGTGCTTCGCAGTGGATCCAATTGCGCCAGTTGTTCGACCTCGACCCGGACTACGTGCACCTGGCCAATTTCCTCATCACCTCGCACCCGAGGCCGGTGCGCGAGGCCATCGAAAAATACCGCGCAGTGCTCGACCGCAACCCGGCCATGGCCATGGACTACGACACCCAGTACACCTGGAAGCGCGAGGCCCAGGTGCGCGAAAGTGTCGGCCGCTACCTGCAGATCAAGCCCGGCCAGGTGGCCCTGACCGGCAGCACCACCGAAGGCCTGGCCCTGATGTATGGCGGCATCCACGTGCGCCCCGGACAGGAGATCCTGACCACGGTTCACGAGCACTACTCGACCCGCAACGCGCTGAAGTACCGCACCCAGCGCGACGGCACCCAGGTGCGCACCATCGAACTGTTCAAGTCGCCCCACCGGATGTCCACCGACGAAGTGCTGGGCAACATCGACCGCAACATCCGCGCCAACACCCGCGTACTGGGCATGACCTGGGTGCAGTCGGGCAGCGGCGTGAAACTGCCGATCGGCGAGATCGGCAAGCTGGTGGACCAGCACAACCGCAATCGCGATGAGCACGAGCGGATTCTCTACTGCGTCGATGGTGTGCACGGGCTGGGGGTGGAGGACATCACCTTTGCCGACCTGAACTGCGACTTCTTCGTCGCCGGCACCCACAAATGGATGTTCGGCCCGCGGGGCACCGGGATCTTCTGCTCGCGCTCGGAACAACTCGAACACCTGACGCCGATGGTGGCGACCTTCTCCGAAAACCAGAACTTCGCCACCACCATGACCCCCGGCGGCTACCACAGCTTCGAGCACCGCTGGGCCGTGGACCAGGCCTTCGACCTGCACATGCAGCTGGGCAAGGCCAACATCCAGTCGCGCATCCATGAACTCAACAGCTACCTCAAGCAGCGCCTGCAGGAGCACCCGGGCATCGAGCTGGTAACACCCCTGAGCCCGGAGCACTCCGCCGGCTTCACCTTCTTCCGCGGCCAGAACCTGGACACCGACGCCACCGCCGCCTGGCTGATCGAGAACCGCATCCTGGTGGACGCGGTGGACCGCGATGCCGGGCCGGTAGTGCGCATGGCCCCCGGCCTGCTCAACAGCGAGGCGGATATCGACCGGACCATGGACCTGCTGGGCAAGCGCCTGCGCAGCAGCAAGACCGCCTGAGCCGTTGCCACGCCCCCTGAACTCACATTGCACAAGGCTATTGACTGATGAAACCCATCGCCTATTCCTCCTTGGCCGCCCTGGCCGGTTGCCTGATCAGCCTCAACGCACACGCGGTAGAACCGCCCAAGCCCGGCAGCGTGTTCAAGGACTGCAAGAACTGCCCGGAAATGGTGGTCCTGCCGGCCGGCAGCTTTGTCATGGGCACCCCGGAAGACGAAGTGGGCCGCGAGCCCGATGAAGGCCCGCAGCACACCGTGACCTTCAAGAATGCCTTCGCCATGAGCCGCTTCCATGTCACTGCCGCCGAGCTTGATGCCTACATCCGCGAAACCGGCACCGTGATCAAGGACGGCGACGACCGCCCCGGCCGCCTGTGCCAGGCCAGCAAGCCACGCTATGAACAGGGGCCGCGCCAGCCGGCGGTCTGCGTCGACTACGCCGACGTGCAGGCCTATACCCAGTGGCTGTCGAAGAAAACCGGCAAGCACTACCGGATGGTCAGCGAGGCGGAACGCGAATACGCCGCACGCGCCGGCAGCACCGGTTCCTTCCCCTTCCCTTTCGATGAAGAAGGCCAGTACCAGATCACCAAGCACGCCAACACCTACGGCCCCAAGGACGGCTTCAGCTTCACCGCCCCGGTGGGCAGCTATCCGCCCAATGCCTTCGGCATGTATGACATGCACGGCAATACCTATGAATGGGTCGCCGACTGCTGGCACCCCGACTACGTGGGCGCACCTGCCGATGGCCGGGCCTGGATGGAAGAGTCGGAAGGGGTGTGCCTGGATGCCCAGATTCGCGGCAACGACTGGGGCGAGGCACCGGTATTCTCGCGTTCGGGCAACCGCAACAGCCGCAAGCGCGAAGTGCGCGGGGACTGGCTGAGCTTCCGGGTCGTGCGCGAGCTGGAGCAGCCCGGCGCCAGCCACAAGTAGACACCCCGATGAACAGCAGCCCGGGGCAACAACCGCACCGGGCCACTGGCAGTATCAGGCGACGTCCCGGGCCTTGCCGGCCTGAGCCTGGCGAAGGTTCTCCAGCATCAGCCACAGGCCCTGGCGCAAGGCCGGGAACAGGCTGTTGTTGAAGTTGTTCCAGCGCAGTTCGAGGATGGTGTCCTCGGGGCCGATTTCGGTGTTGAGCACGTCATGCAGCACCTCGCCGGAGTCGATACCGTTGTCCACGTAGTGGAACGAGGCACCGGTCAGGTATAGCGGCGCGGTCGGCTCGGTTTCCTTCGTCGCCCAATCCACTACTTTCTGCCCACGGGCGCCGTACAGGGCATTCCAGGTGGCATAGGCCCCGCGACGCTCATAGGGCGATTCGATGCGGGTGATGCCCGGGTGGATGTTCATGATCCGCCGGGCGAAAGGCGCTCCCGGGCGCACCAGTTCATCGAGGATCACCAGCAGGCCGTCGAGCACCACGATATCGGCTTTGAGCTCCACCAGGGTGTCGTGCAGGCGGCGTTCGAAATCCTGCTTGCCGGCGATGTGTTCGGCACTGCCGCGGGGATGGCGGCGATAGGTGGACGGCACGCTCAGCAGCAAGTCGTTGACCCGCTTGCCCTGCACTTCCAGGTCCGCCGGGTACAGCCACTGGCGGCCCGGCTGGTAGGCAAAGCCGTAGTCACTGACCAACTGCTGGTCCCGTGGCGACTGCTCGTCATCGTCGTAGACCACGCCCACCAGTTCGTAGGCCTCGCCCAGGGGCGTCTGGTTCAGCGTCTGGACCAGAAATTCCAGCACCGATTTCATGTAGCGCTCGTGGTCCTTGTAAGCCACCGGCTGCCCGGCCTTGTCGGCGGCGGCATTTCGCAGGGACCAGACATACACCAGATTCTTCTTTGTCATTTGCTCGCTCTCGCTCAATGGTTCAGGCACTGCGTCGATACACGTGCGCCCACAGAACAAGAACGAACCACAGGCAGGGCAATTTATCCGCAGTGCCCGCCGGGCTGGCATGCCGAGCTAAATACTGGCGTCGGCGCTTCGTTTGTCAGGGGTAAGGGTCTGCGTGCTACGACCCTCTATCCACTCTCTGGGAAGTACTTATGACCGACCCCAAGCGCGGCGCCTTCAACGGTCTGCTCGCATTGCTCAGGCCCTTTCGCACCATCGTGGTGATCTCCGTTGCCCTGGGCATGGCCGGCGGCCTGGCCATCACCCTGTTGCTGGCCACCATCAACAACGCCCTGCACTCGGCGACTGGTATGACCCAGGGCGTGGTCCTGACCTTCGCCGCCCTGTGCCTGCTGGCCCTGGTCAGTTCCATCGTCTCGGACATCGGCACCAACTATGTGGGACAACGGATCATTGCCGCCCTGCGCAAGGACCTGGGTGAAAAAGTACTCTCGGCGCCCATCACCCAGATCGAACGCTATCGCTCCCACCGCCTGATCCCGGTACTGACCCACGACGTCGACACCATCAGCGACTTCTCTTTCGCCTTCACTCCCCTGGCCATCGCCACCACCGTCACCCTGGGTTGCCTGGGCTACCTGGCGTACCTCTCGGTGCCGATGTTCCTGATGATGGTGGTGGCCATCATCATCGGCACCAGTGTGCAACTGGTGGCCGGCGGCAAGGGCATCAAGGGCTTCGATGAGGCTCGCGACCATGAGGACGAGCTGCAGCGCTACTACAACGCGATTGCCTCCGGCGCCAAGGAGCTGCGCATTCACCGGCCCCGGCGCTTTCGCATGAATACCCAGCGCATCCAGAAAACCGCGGATCGCATCAGCGATATCCAGGTGCGCTCGGTAAACATCTACATCCTGGCCAAGAGCTTCGGCTCGATGCTGTTCTTCGTGGTCATCGGCCTGGCCCTGGCCATGCAGGCCTACTACCCGAACCCGGATCCTGCGGTGATCACCGGTTTCGTGCTGGTGCTGCTGTACATGAAGGGCCCGCTGGAACACGTGGTCGGCTACCTGCCCATCGTCGGCAAGGCCAAGATCGCCTTCGCCCGGATCAGCGAACTATCCGAACGCTTCTCCTCTCCCGAGCCGCACCTGCTGATGGACGACAGCGAAGCGCCGCAAGCGGTGGTGCACAGCCTGGAACTGCGCGAGGTGCGCTACAGCCCGCCGCCGGTGGAAGGCAGCGAACCGTTCCACCTGGGCCCGATCAACCTGAACATCAAGCAGGGCGACATCGTCTTCATCGTCGGCGAGAACGGCTGCGGCAAGACCACCCTGATCAAGCTGTTGCTGGGCCTGTACCAGCCCCAGTCCGGGGAGATCCGTCTCAATGGCGAAGCGGTGACCGACCGGGCCCGGGATGACTACCGGCAGCTGTTCACCACGGTATTTGCCGACTACTACCTGTTCGACGACCTGGTCCAGGGCAATGCCGGCAAGTCGCTGGACGTCGCCACCCAGTACCTGAACCGCCTGGAAATCGCCCACAAGGTCAGCGTCAAGGATGGCGCCTTCACCACCACCGACCTGTCCACCGGCCAACGCAAGCGCCTGGCCCTGGTCAATGCCTGGCTGGAAGAGCGCCCGGTGCTGGTGTTCGACGAATGGGCCGCCGACCAGGACCCGGCCTTCCGGCGGATTTTCTACACCGAGCTGCTGCCCGATCTCAAGCGCCTGGGCAAGACCATCATCGTGATCAGCCACGACGATCGCTACTTCGACATTGCCGACCAGTTGGTGCGCATGAAGGCCGGACGAGTCCTGACTGAACTGCAACCGGCGTGATTGTTTCCGGTTTATGGCAGCTGATGCGTCATACAGACAGAACTGAGAATTAATACCATTAACAGTCACTACATCTGCCGGATCTATAAGAGCATATGAGCATGCCCGCACAACACCGACTGACCCCTTTGACGAAAGCGCTGCTTCGCCAGGCCTTCTCGCCAAAACTGGCTTCCCGCACCCTGGGCCTGGCCCTGACCCTGCCACTGATGGCTCAGGTCCAGGCCCAGGAAATCCATTTCAACATCGTCTCGCAGTCCATGTCTGCGGCCCTGCAGGAGTTCGGGCGCCAGGCCAATATGCAGGTGCTCTACAACCCTGACGATGTGCAAGGCAAGCGCAGCAACGCCCTCAGCGGCAGCTATTCGCCGGAGCGGGCCATCGCGGCCATGCTCAATGGCACGGGGGTGGCCTACACCCTCAAGGACAACTCGGTCACTATCCGCAACCATGGTGGCAACGGCTCGCTGGAACTGGGGACCAGCACCATCAGCGGCCAGGGCCTGGGCACCACCACCGAGGACACAGGTTCCTACACCACCGGGGCCATGCAGACCGCCAGCAAGCTGTCGCTGACGGCCCGGGAAACCCCGCAGTCGGTCACGGTCATCACCCGCCAACGCATGGATGACCAGAACATGAGGTCCCTGGAGGATGTGCTCAAGGCCACCCCCGGCATTTCCATCACCAAGGACGGTCCGCAGCGGCCGACCTTCTACTCCCGTGGTTTTGCCGTCGAAAACCTGATGACCGACGGCTTGCCCAACGATTTGACCCACTACCTGAGCCGGGACATGAACTCCTCGGCTGACATGGCTATCTTCGACCATGTGGAAGTGGTGCGTGGCGCCACCGGGATGATGCAGGGCGCAGGTAACCCGTCGGCAGCGATCAACATGGTGCGCAAGCGCCCCACCGCCACACCGCGGGTCACCGTCACCGGCAGCGCCGGCAGCTGGGACGACTACCGCACCGAGATCGACGCCTCCAACGCCCTCAACGAAAGCGGCACCCTGCGCGGCCGGGTGGTCGCCGCCTATCAGAGCAAGGGCAGCTTCCAGGACTTCGTCAGCAGTGAACGCAACGTGTTCTACGGCATCACCGAGGCCGACCTGAACGAAGACACCACCTTCACTTTTGGCGTCTCCAACCAGAGCGGCAGAAACAACACTTCCTGGGGTGGCCTGCCGGTTGCAGCCGACGGCAGCGACCTGCACCTCAAGCGCTCGACCTACCTGGGCAGCAAGTGGGAGTACTGGGATCAGAACAACACCACGGCGTTCAGCCGCCTGGAGTATCGCTTCGCCGACAGCTGGAAAATGCTCCTGTCCGCCAGCAAGAGCTGGTCGGACCTGAACATGCTCGGCTCCATTCCGGAACGCATGGGCGCCAACTACGATGAGTTCGGCCAGAACATCGGTCGCTACGACTACGAAGACCAGCAAAACAGCTATGACGGCTACGTCACCGGTCCCTTCTCCCTGTTCGGGCGTACCCATGAACTGGTGGTGGGCGCCAGCCGGCGCGACCTGACGTTCAAAGGCAAGGGCCTGCCCATCGACCTCGAGACCCACACCAACATCTACAAGCCCAGCGGCATTCCCAAGCCGGACATGAGTGCCAACCCCTGGACACAACGCCGTACCAGCCAGCTGGAAGGCACCTACGTCACCACCCGTCTGAGCATCACCGATGACCTGAAGCTGATCCTGGGCGGCCGCCTGGACTGGTACGACTATGACGTAACCACCACCTGGAACGGCAAGGCCTCCGCCTCCAGCCTGCCGAACAAAGTGACTCGGCACCTGACCCGCTATGCCGGGGCCATCTATGACCTGGACCAGAACCACTCGGTCTATGTCAGCTACACCGATATCTTCAAGCCGCAGACCGAACTCGACGCCTCCAACGGCGCGCTCAAGCCGATCGAAGGCAAGAACTACGAACTGGGCATCAAGGGCGAGTACTTCGACGGCAAACTCAATGCCAGTGCGGCGATCTTCCGCATCGACCAGGAAAACCGTGCCAAGGCCCTCCACCCCGACCTGTGCAGCCCCGGCACCGCCTGCTACGAAGCCGCGGGCCAGGTGCGCAGCGAAGGTATCGAGCTGGAAATCAACGGCACCCTGGCCCCGGGCTGGGAACTGGGGGCGGGCTACACCTATGCCTCGGTCAAGTACACCAAGGACTCCAACGAAGCCAACGTCGGCCGCCTGTTCGACACCGACATCCCGCGCAGCGTGTTCAAGGCCTTCACCACCTACCAACTGCCCGGCGACCTGAACCGCTGGACCATCGGTGGCGGGATCTATGGCCAGAACACCATCTACAACAAGGGCACCAACGACTACCTGAGCACCTTCGACTACCGCATCGAACAGAAGTCCTACGCCCTGGTGGACCTGATGACCAGCTACAAGGCCTCGGAAAATGTGAACATTCGCCTCAACGTCAACAACCTCTTCGACAAGCGCTACTACCAGAGCATCGGCACCAACACCGACTACGGCACCAGCCTCTACGGCGACCCGCGCAACGCCATGGTCACGGTCAGTTGGTCTCTGTGAATCACGTCCTCCCCCTGTAGGAGCCGGCTTGCCGGCGAAGGCGCCCTTAAGACTCGCGCACCTTCGCTGGCAAGCCAGATCCTGCAACGCGATGAATTCCCCTCCCCTCCCACACACGCCCCCGTAGGAGCCGGCTTGCCGGCGAAGGCGCCCGCAAGTCATGCAGCGCCCCGGGTGACGTCTTCGCTGGCAAGCCAGCTCCTACAACAGTCGGATGCACGGTGCAGATCCCCGCAGGAGCCGGCTTGCCGACGAAGGCGCCCGCAAGTCATGCAGCGCCCCGGGTGACGTCTTCGCTGGCAAGCCAGCTCCTACAACAGTCGGATGCACGGTGCAGATCCCCGCAGGAGCCGGCTTGCCAGCGAAGGCGCCCGCAAGTCATGCAGCGCCCCGGGTGACGCCTACGCTGGCAAGCCAGCTCCTACAGCAGTCAGATACACGGTGCAGATCCCCGCAGGAACCGGCTTGCCGGCGAAGGCGCCCTTAAGACCTGCGCACGTTCGCTGGCAAGCCAGCTCCTACAGAGCGAGGGCGAGCCGTTGATTTGCTTATGACGAAAACGACAAAGGCCTGGACCGTTGCCGGTCCAGGCCTTTGTCGGTGTCTCAGTTCAAGCAGGTCAACAACTGCTCTGTGAAGCTCTCCAGCAAGGCTCGGCTGTCCACCATGGCTTCATGGCGGGCTTCGATATGATATGAAGCGGCTATCTCGCCACCCTGTACCTCACGACCCATGGTTTGCTCCATGACCTGGATCCGCTCCCGGGCATAATCGCTGGACCACCATAGCCGCGGCGCAACCCGCAGGGGGCGATAGGCATAGGCCGCAGACAAGGCGCTCAAGTCATTGAACACCGCGCTGACCAGCGAGGCGTCGAACTCGGCCTTGAACAGCCCCACGACCCGATCCAGCTCGCCGGGAGCCAGGGGGATATTGCCAGCCACCCAGCCATGGATGCTCTGCCAGTCGAGCTCGGCTTCGCGCCTCAAGCGGCTCTCGATCATCCCTGCGCTGCCCGGGAACTGCTGGCAGAGTTTGTCGATGATCGCCTGCCACTCGGACTCGGCTGTCACGGTGACCGGCTCCTCCTGCCTTTGAACCAGGTCATCCCCGGCGCCCAGGGGCGGCGTCGGGTCGAGCAAACCGAGGAAACGCACCGTCTCTCCGGCCGCCTCCAGTTCGCTGGCCACGTCCATGGCAATGGACCCGCCCAGGGACCAACCTGCCAGGTAGTAAGGACCTGTCGGCTGCACCTGGCGGATGCTGGCGACATAGCGCTCGATCATGGCCTGCCATGAAACCTCGCTCCAGTCGGTTTGCAGGTAGGCCTGGTGCAGCACGCCATACACCGCGCAACGGTCGCGCAACTGCGCCGCCAACGGCAGGTAGCCATACACGCTGCCCCCCGCCGGGTGGAAGCAGAACAGCGGCTGGCCGGAGCCGCCCAGGGCGATGACATTCTGTGCACTGTCGGGCTGACCGGCTGCGATCACACCAGCCAGTTGCCCCACGGTCGGCGCCGTGAACAGCGCATTGATGCTCAGTTGCACAGCCAGTGCCTGGTTGATGGCGCCGATCAGGCGCAAGGCATCCAGGGAGTGCCCACCCAACTCGAAGAAGTTGTCGTCCAGGCCCACCTGATCGACGCCCAGCACCTGGCTCCAGAGGGCGGCGACCTGCTGTTCCAGCTCGCTCTGTGGAGCGATGTAGGCCTGCTGCAAAAGGCTGGCCTCGGCCTTGGGCAGGGCCTTGCGGTCCAGCTTGCCATTGGGGCTCAACGGCAGCGCTTCGAGGAACAGCAGGTGCGCCGGCAGCATGTAGTCCGGCAGCACCTCCTTGAGGGCCGCTTTCAATTGCTCGCGCAGTTGCGCCTGGGCCTGCGGCGTATCGGCCGCCACCTGCGCGGCTGGCACGACATAAGCCACCAGTTGTGGCCCGCTCGCGCCGTCCTGGGCCAGTACAAGCGCCTCGCGTACTGGCGTCAGCTCCAGCAGCCGCGCTTCGATCTCGCCCATTTCGATACGGAAACCGCGGATCTTCACCTGGTGGTCGATGCGCCCGGCGTATTCGATCACGCCTTCGGCGTCATAGCGGGCCAGATCGCCGGAGCGATACAGGCGCCCACCATCGCTGCTGAACGGATCGGGAATGAAACGCTCGGCAGTCAGGCCTGGGCGGTCGTGGTAACCCCGGGCCAGCAGGTCGCCACCGATCATCAGCTCGCCAATCACACCGTTGAGCGGCAGGTTGCCGCTGCTGTCCAGCAGGTAGATGGAACGGCCCGGCAGGGCCTTGCCCAGTGGAATCACCGCCGGCAGCGGCTCGGTCCCCTTCAGGTAGGCACCGCAGTCATGGGCCGTGGCACTCACGGTGGCCTCGGTGGGCCCGTAGGTGTTGAGCAGGCAGGCGTGTTTCAGGCCGGCCTGCTTCCAGGCGGCCACGCCTTCCGCCGGCATGGCCTCGCCCCCCAGGTTGAGCTGACGCAGGCGGCCAAAGTCCCGCGGCCCCTTGGCGGCGAAGTCCTTGCCCAGCATGAACCAGTAGGCGGTGCTCAAGTCGACGATGCTGATGCCTTGCTCGATCAGCTCGCGGTAGAAGGTTTCGCTGTCCCACAGCGCCTTGCCGCGGATCACCACCGAAGCACCACGGATCAGCGCCGGGTACAGCTGTTCGACAAAGGCATCGAAGTTGAAGGTGGAGAACTGCAAGCCACGGTCCGCAGCCGTCATGTTGAAATGGCTGGCGGTGGCCCGTGCGTGCTGGCTCAGGGCGTTGTGGGTAATACCTACGCCCTTGGGTCGGCCGGTGGAGCCGGAGGTGTACATCACATAGGCCAGGTTTTCCGCGCTGCTGCGCTCAGGCGGGTTGCCCTGCGCCATACCGGCCAACCAGACGGGAGCCTGGTCCAGGCACAGGTACGGCACCGCGAGGCCATCCTGCAAACGCTCCAGCAGCGGCGACTGGGTCAGCAGCAACTGGATGCCGCTGTCCTGCATCATGTAGTGCAGGCGCTCCTGGGGGTACTCGGGGTCCAGCGGCACGTAGGCGCCACCGGCCTTGAGCACCGCCAGCAGGCCGACAATCATGTCCAGCCCGCGCTCCACGGCAATGCCCACCCGCACATCCGGGCCTACACCCTGCTCGATCAGCTTATGGGCCAACTGGTTGGCCCGCTGGTTGAACTGGCCATAGCTCAGTTGCTCACCGGCGCACAGCAGCGCCACGGCATCCGGAGTGCGCGCGGCCTGGGCTTCGATCAACTGGTGGATATTCAGGCCCCGGCCCACTTGCCCGGCCGCCCGGCGGGACTCCTGTTCAACGGCCGTCCGTTGCCCGTCGCTGAGCAGGGAAAGATCCCCCAGGCACTGCCCGGGGTTGCCGATCATGGCCAGCAGCAGCTGTTGCAGGCCCTCGGCCAGTTGCCGGATCACCGCGGCACTGAAGTGCTGGCACGAATAGCTGTAGTCGAACGACAGGCGCTCAGCGACGAACACCGACAGGGTCAGCGGGTAGTTGGTCTGCTCATGATTGCCTACCGCGCCAAATTGCAGCTGTGCCGGCGAGCCTTTTTCCAGGGCTTCGGACACCGGGTAGTTCTCGAACACCAGGATGTTGTCGAATAGCGCCTCGCCCCCCAGACCGGCCCAACGCTGCACGTCGTACAGCGGCGTGTGTTCGAAGTCACGCAGGGCCAGGTTGCGTTCCTGCACCGCCTGCAACCAGTCGCTGACCGACAACTGCGGACGTGGCGCGGCCACCACCGGCAAGGTGTTGATGAACAGCCCGATCTGCTGCTCCACCCCCTTGAGTTCCGCTGGCCGGCCGGACACCGTGGCGCCGAACACCACAGTGTCCTGCCCGGTGCAGCGTTGCAGCAGCAACAGCCAGGCGGCCTGCACCAGGGTGTTGACCGTGACCTTCTGCTGGCGGGCAAACTCGCCCAGGCTGCGGGTCTGGGCTTCGTCGAGGGTGCAGCCATGGCTACCATGGCCCTCCTCCAGCGGCGCTCGTGCACCGGCAACAATGGCCTGGGCCAGACGGGTCGGCTCATCCAGCCCCTGCAGTTGCTGTTTCCAGAAATGTTCACTGAGGGTGGCGTCCTGGCGTTGCAGCCAGGCGATGTAGTCGCGGTAGCGCCCGGTCAGGTGCTGCGGCAATTGACCGGCATAACGCTGCAGTACTTCACCGAGCAACTGCGAGTTGCTCCAGCCGTCCATCAGGATGTGGTGGTTGGTGTAGATCAGGTGGTAACGCTGCTCGCCAGTGCGCACCAGGGTCAGGCGCAGCAGGGGCGCAGCGGCCAGATCGAAGCCCCGTTGACGCTCGGTCGCCGCCAGGGTGTCCAGGGCTTGCGGGGCCTGCTGCGTCGAGCGCCAGTCGTGCTCGACACACTCCAGACTGACCTGCTTGTACACCACCTGGATCGGCGCCGGCAGTTCGCCCTGCCAGAGGAAACCGCTGCGCAGGATGTCATGACGCTCGATGGTTGCCTGCCAGGCCTGGCGGAAGCGCTCGGGATCGAGCCCGTCCACATCCACTCGTAGCTGGTTGATGTAGTCGCCACCCTCCTCTTGATACAGGGTGTGAAATAGCATGCCTTGCTGCATCGGCGACAGCGGATAAAGGTCCTCGACCTGTGCCAGGGCCAGCGGCAAGCGGTCCAGCTGTTGCTGGCTCAGGCCGGCCAGCGGGAAGTCCGATGGCGTGGCGCCACGGTGCTCGGGCTGGCTGCAATGCTCGATCAGCGCCTTGAGTTCCCGGGCGTAGTCATCCGCCAGGTGCTCGATGGTGGCGGTATCGAACATCGCCCGGCTGAAGTTCCAGCCCAGGCTCAGCTCACCGCCATAGACCTGGCCATTGAGAGTCAACCAGTTGCCCAGGGGGGCGTGCAGGCTCTGGTCGTCGCCCTTGGCCTCATTGGCCGGGGCAAACCATGCCTGCTGGTCATCGAAACTGCCGTCGAACTGTCCCAGGTAGTTGAAGGTGATGCGCGGCACCGCCAGTGCGGCGAGGGCTGCCTGTGCTTGAGCATCCCCCAGGTAGCGCAAGGCACCGAAGCCGATGCCCTTGTTCGGCACCGCCCGCAGCTGTTCCTTGATGAACTTGATCGAGTCGGCCAGGGCCGGCTGCGGCGTCAGCTTCACCGGGAACACGCTGGTGAACCAGCCCACGGTGCGACTCAGGTCGATGCTGTCGAACAGCTCTTCTCGGCCGTGGCCTTCCAGCTGCACCAGGGCGCTGCTGTCGCCGGTCCAGCGAGTAATGACCCGGGCCAGGGCGGTGAGCAGCAGATCGTTGATCTGGGTGCGATAGGCTGCCGGTGCGTCCTGCAACAGGCGTTGGGTATCACCCTTGCTCAGCCGGGTTTCGACACTGCTCGCGTGCTGGTTCTGCAACCCGTCGTGGCCGTGGTCGCAAGGCAGGTTCGATTCGACACCCTGCAACTGTGCCTGCCAGTAACCCAGCTCCTGCTGCAGCGCCGCGCTGCTGGCATAGGCCTGCAACTGCCCGGCCCAGGCCTGGGTCGAGCTGGACTTGGCCGGCAGTGCCTGGCCGCCCAGCAAGGCTTGCAGATCCTCCAGGAGAATCCGCCAGGACACCCCATCCACCACCAGGTGATGAACGATCAGCAACAGGCGCTGGCTCTGGTCGGCCAGGGTGAACAGCACGGCCCGCAGCAACGGGCCCTCCTGCAGGTTGAGACTGCTCTGGGCCTGCTCGGCAAACTGCTGCAACGCCTGGGCATCGGCGACATTGGCCTGCCACAGCAGTTGCACCGGCTCCTCGGCATCGGCAAAGGCTGCACGCCACGTGCCCTGATGTTCGGTAAAGCGCAGGCGCAAGGCATCGTGCTGCACCGTCAGGGCCTGCAATGCGCTTTCCAGGGGCTGGGCTTGCAGCGCCTGTAGCGGCTTGAGCAGCACCGACTGGTTCCAGTGATGCCGTTCCGGCACCGGGGTGTCAAAGAACCATTGCTGAATCGGCAGCAGCGCCATCTGCCCACGCACCGGGCCCTGGTCGATCTGCAAACCGCCCTCGCCCTGCTCCGCCACCGTGGCCAGCCCCTGCACCGTCTGGTGCTGGAACAGGTCTTTGGGGGTGAAGCGGATTCCCGCCTGCCGGGCACGGCTGACCACCTGGATCGAGATGATCGAGTCGCCACCCAGCTCGAAGAAGTTGTCGGTGACGCCCACCTGCTCAAGCTTCAGCACATCGGCCCAGATCGCCGCGATCTGTTGTTCCAGGCCGTTTTGCGGCGCCACGTAGGTCTGCTGCATCAACTGCGCATCGACTTTCGGCAGCGACTTGCGGTCCAGCTTGCCGTTCGGCGTCAGCGGCAGCGCTTCGAGGAACAGCAGGTAGGTCGGCACCATGTAGTCCGGCAGGCTCTCGCGCAGGCGTGCCTTGATGCTCTCGCGCAACTGCGCCTGGCGCTCGTTGCTCGACGCCACCTCGGCGTCCACCGGCACGATATAACCCACCAGTTGCTGGCCGCTCGGCCCTGGCTGGGCGATCACCGCCACTTCCAGTACCGGGTCCTGCTCCAGCAAGCGCGCTTCGATCTCGCCCAGCTCGATACGGAAGCCCCGCACCTTCACCTGATGGTCGACACGGCCTACGTACTCCACCAAGCCATCGGTGCGATAGCGGGTCAGGTCGCCGCTGCGGTACAGCCGGGCGCCGGTGGTGCTGTAGGGGTCAGGGATAAAGCGTTCCGCCGTCAGCCCCGGACGATCCAGGTAACCCCGAGCCACGCCCAGGCCACCCAGGTACAACTCACCCGCCACGCCAACCGGCAACAGGTTGAGGTTGGCATCGGCCACGTAGGCGCTGCGGTTGCCAACGATATTGCCGATAGGCGCGTAGGCCGCGTCACAGGGATCACCGACACGGGCCTTCCAGATCAAAGGAGTGACCACAGTTTCGGTCGGGCCGTAGCCGTTGAAGATGTACTTCGGACGCAGCACTCGCCACGCCAGATCGTAACTGGCCTGCGGCACTGCATCGCCGCCGAAGCAGTAGACCCGCACCGCCGGCGGATTGCCGTCACGCTCGGCGTGTACTGCCAGTTGTTGCAGGTACACCGGCGGGAACACGCCCACGGTGACGCCGTAGCGGTGCATCTGTTCGTAGGTGAATTCCGGCGACCACAGGCTGTCATCACGGATCAGCACGCTGGCGCCGTAGATCAGCGGGTGCATCCAGCCTTCATGGGAGCCGTCGAAGGCGAAGGACATGAAGTGCAACTCGCAATCCGCCGGGCTCATTTCATAACGTTCGCCGGTGGCCAGGCTGTGCATGGCCAGCGGGCCGTGGGACACCGCCACGCCCTTGGGCAAGCCGGTGGACCCAGAGGTGTAGATCACATAGGCGAGGTTTTCCTCGGCCAGATCCACCTGCGGACTGGTCACAGGGTAAGCCGCAAAATCAGCCGCGCCTTCGATGCTGAGAGTCGGCAGCCCCTCAGGAATCGGCAAGCGATCCAGCAGATGGTTCTGGGTCAACAGCAGCCACGCGCCGCTGTCCTGCATCATGTAGCGCAGACGGTCCTGGGGGTACTCGATATCCAGCGGCACATAGACCCCACCAGCCTTGAGCACGGCCAGGAAGGCCACCATGATTTCCGCGCAACGCGGCATGGCGATGGCCACCCGCACTTCCGGGCCAACGCCCAGTTCGATCAACTTGTGCGCCAGCTGGTTGGCTTGAGTATCCAGCTCGCGATAGCTCAGGCGCTGCTCGGCGAAGAACACCGCCGGGGCATCCGGCGCCTTGGCCGCCTGATCGGCAAACAGCTGGTGAACAAAACGCTCGGTCGGGTAGACCACATCGGTGTGGTCCCAATCCTGGCGGATACGGTGCTGCTCGTCCTGCGTCAGTAATGGCAACTCACCCAGGCCGGTTTGCGCATGCTCCATCAGGCTCAGCAACAGGCCCTGCAAATGCCCGCCCAACTGCACCATCGAAGGTTCGGAGAAGGATTCACGGGCATAGATGAACTCGAACGACAGGCTCGCCCCCAGGTTGACCGCGACCGTCAGGGGGTAGTTGGTCTGCTCGTGGTTACCCACAGCGCCAAAGCGCAGTTGCGCCGGAGCACCTTTTTCCAGGGCTTCGGACACCGGGTAGTTCTCGAACACCAGGATGTTGTCGAACAGCGCATCCCCGCCCAGCCCGGCCCAGCGCTGCACTTCGTACAGCGGCGTGTACTCATAGTCGCGCAGCGCCAGGTTGCGGTTCTGCACTGCCTGCAACCACTGGCTCACGGTCATGTCCGGGCGTGGCGTGGCCACCACCGGCAAAGTGTTGATGAACAAGCCCACCTGCTGCTCTATGCCCTTGAGCTCCGCGGGGCGCCCCGCCACCGTGGCGCCGAACACCACGCTTTCCTGCCCGGTGCAACGTTGCAGCAACAGCAGCCACGCCGCCTGCACCAGGGTATTGACCGTGACCTTCTGCTGCCGGGCAAATTCGCCAAGCCGTGCCGTCTGTGCCAGGTCCAGCTCGCGATGATGCTTGCCGTGGCCGGTGCCGGCCGCAATGTCCGCGACCCGGGACAGCGCCTGGGTCAGGCGGGTCGGTTCATCCAGCGTCTGCAGTTGTTCTTTCCAGAAGCTTTCACAGGCCTGGGCATCCTGGCGTTGCAGCCAGGCGATGTAGTCCCGGTAGCGGCCCGGAGCGTGGCTGGGCAACTGACCGGCATAACGTTGCAGCACTTCGCCGAGCAACTGCGAGTTGCTCCAGCCGTCCATCAGGATGTGATGGTTGGTGTAGATCAGGTGGTAGCGCTGCTCGTCGATACGCACCAGGGTCAGGCGCAACAACGGCACGGCATCCAGCTCGAAGCCACGCTGGCGCTCGGCGGTGGCCAGGGTATCCAGGGCTTCCTGCTGCTGCGGCTGGCCGCGCCAGTCATGTTCGGTGCAGTCCAGGGCAATGTGCTTGTGCACCACTTGCAGCGGCGTCGACACCTCGCCCTGCCAGATGAAGCCGGTGCGCAGGATGTCATGCCGATCGATGGCCGCCTGCCAGGCCTGCTGGAAGCGCAGCGGATCAAGGCCATCCACGTCTACCCGCAGTTGGTTGATGTAATCGCCCGCGGCCTGCTCGTAGAGGGTATGAAACAGCATGCCCTGCTGCATCGGCGACAGGGGGTAGAGGTCCTCGACCGAGGCCATCGCCACCGGCAGGCGATCCAGTTGCTGCTGGTTCAGGCCCGCCAGTGGGAAGTCCGACGGGGTCGCGCCCGCCAGCTCTGGTGTGCAGCAATGCGCCACCAGCGCCTTGAGCTCCTCGGCATAGTCGTCGGCCAGCCGCTGCACGGTGGCGGTATCGAACATCTGCTGGCTGAAGGTCCAGTTCAGGCTCAACTCGCCGCCATAGACCTGGCCATCCAGGCTCAGCCAGTTGCTCAGCGGGGCCAGTGGGCTCTGGTCGTCGCCCTTGGCTTCACCGCTGGGTTTGAACAGGGAATCCTGCTCGTCGAAACTGCCGTCGAACTGGCCCAGGTAGTTGAAGGTGATACGCGGCACGGCCAAGGCTGCCAGGGCCTGCTGCGCCTGAGCATCCCCCAGGTAACGCAGGGCGCCAAAGCCGATGCCCTTGTTCGGCACCGCCCGCAGTTGTTCCTTGATGAACTTGATCGAGTCGGCCAGGGATGCCTGGGGCGTGAGCTTCACCGGGAACATGCTGGTGAACCAGCCCACGGTGCGGGTCAGGTCGATGCTGTCGAACAGGTCTTCGCGGCCGTGGCCTTCCAGTTGCACCAGGGCACTGGCTTCGCCGGTCCAGCGGGTGATGACCCGGGCCAGGGCGGTGAGCAGCAAATCATTGATCTGGGTGCGGTAGGCCGCCGGGGCATCCTGCAGCAGGCGCTGGGTATGGGCCTTGTCCAGACGTGAACTGAGGCTGCTGGCGTGCTGGTTCTGCAACTCGGTCACCGGGCGGTCCAGCGGCAGGTTCGACTCGACGCCCTGCAACTGGGCCTGCCAGTACTTGAGTTCTTCCTGCAGCGCCGCACCTTGGGCATAGGCCTGCATCTGCTCGGCCCAGGCCTGGGTCGAGCTGGTCTTGGCCGGCAACGCCAGGGTCTGGCCGGCGCTGAGTTGAGTGTGGGCCCGTTGCAGATCCTCCAGCAGGATCCGCCAGGACACCCCGTCCACCACCAGGTGGTGAATCACCAGCAACAGGCGCTGGCTGCCGTCCTCCAGGCTGAACAGCACGGCCCGCAGCAGCGGCCCGTCCTGCAGGTTCAGGCTGCGCTGCGCCTCGATCGCCGACTGTTCCATGGCCTGGGCGCCATCCACTGCGACCTGCCAGAGCAGCTCCGGCCGCTGGCCTGCATCGGCAAAACGCGCCGACCAGCCATCCGCCTCCTGGCTGAACTGCAAGCGCAAGGCGTCATGCTGCACCCACAGGGCCTGCAAGGCGTTCTCTACCACCTCGGCGCGCAGCGGCTGGGCCGGCTTGAGCAGCACTGACTGGTTCCAGTGATGGCGTTCGCTCATGGGCAGCTCGAAGAACCACTGCTGCACCGGCAGCAGCGCAGTTGCGCCACGCACCGGGCCCTGGTCGATCTGCACCCCGCCCTCGCCCTGCTCGGCCACTGCCGCCAGCCCCTGTACCGTCTGGTACTGGAACAGATCCCGCGGGGTGAAGCGGATACCGGCCTGCCGCGCGCGGCTGACTACCTGGATCGAGATGATCGAATCACCGCCCAGTTCGAAGAAGTTGTCGGTGGCACCGACCTGCTCAAGCTTCAGCACATCGGCCCAGATCGCCGCGATCTGCTGCTCCAGCTCGCTCTGCGGCGCCACGTAGACCTGCTGCATCTGCTGGGCGTCGACCTTGGGCAGGGCCTTGCGATCGAGCTTGCCGTTGGGGGTCAGCGGCAACGCTTCGAGGAACAGCAGGTAGGCCGGCACCATGTAGTCCGGCACGTGTTCCTTGAGTGCCGTCTTGAGGCTTTCGCGCAGGGCGGCCTGGGCTTCCCCTGCCACCGCCATAGCGGCGTCGCTCGGCACGATATAGGCCACCAGTTGCTGGCCGTTTTCGCCG
This sequence comes from Pseudomonas sp. GW822-FHT06D10, assembly GCF_058799535.1. Lineage (NCBI taxonomy): Bacteria > Pseudomonadati > Pseudomonadota > Gammaproteobacteria > Pseudomonadales > Pseudomonadaceae > Pseudomonas > Pseudomonas sp. GW822-FHT06D10. The sequence goes on from NZ_JBXALN010000013.1 coordinate 109,665, forward strand.
TCATGGGCCAGGACGAAGGCTTCACGCACCGCCGCCTGCTGCACCAGCCGCGCTTCGATTTCCCCCAGCTCGATACGGAAACCGCGGATCTTCACCTGATGGTCGATGCGGCCGATGTACTCGATCACCCCATCGGCGCGATAGCGGGTCAGGTCGCCGGTGCGGTACAACCGGCCACCGTCGCTGGAAAACGGATTGGGCACGAACTTCTCGGCGGTCAGCCCTGGGCGCGCCAGATAGCCGCGAGTCACCCCGGCACCGGCCAGGTACAGCTCGCCGGCACTGCCCACCGGCACCGGTTGCAGGTCCGGGCTGAGGATGTAGCTCTGGGTGTTGCTGATGGCCCGGCCGATATTGGCCTGCCCTCCCGCCTCGCGCCGGGTGTAGGTCGAGTAGGTGGTGTCTTCCGAAGGGCCATACAGGTCGTAGACATGCACCAGCCCGGGCTGCTGGTAGAGGCTATCCACCAGGGCCTGTTTCAGCGGCTCACCCGCCAGGTTGATGATCCGCACGCTAGGCGGAATCTGCCCGCTGCGGTGCAGCGCGGCAATCGCCGAAGGCACGGTATTGATCAGGCGCACCCGGTCGCGATCCGCCAGCTCCGGCAGTTCCAGGGCGTTGCGGGCCAGGACGATGGAACCGCCACTGGACAGGGTGACAAACAGCTCCCACACCGACAGGTCGAAGCAGATCGAAGTCGAGGCCAGCACCCCTTGCAGGTCTGCAGTGCTGTACACCCGGTTCGACCAGTCGATCAGCGCCAGCACGTTGCGATGGGCAATCGCCACGCCCTTGGGCAGGCCGGTGGAACCGGAGGTGTAGATCACATAGGCCAGATTGTCCGGGGTCGCGCGTGGCGCCGGGTCGTCTGTCGAGTAGCCATCCAGCCAGCCCGGCTGGGCATCCAGTTGCAGGGTCTGCAGGGATTCCACGGACGGCAGCAGCGACAGCAAGGCGCTTTCGGTCAGCAGGATCTGCGCCTGACTGTCGCGCAGCATGTGGGC
>NZ_JBXALN010000014.1:0-69393 GCF_058799535.1 Pseudomonas sp. GW822-FHT06D10
ATGTGAGAGTAGGTCATCGTCAAGATTAAATTCCGAAACCCCAACTGCGCATGCAGTTGGGGTTTTGTTTTTGCGCGTGGAAAAACTTACGGTATCCAAGTAGCCACCAAGGCGCCATTGATCAGCCGCGATGGAAATCCTCTCAAAGTCCGTGGGTGGTTTTTGGTATGGTGCAGCTCTTTTTTAAAGGACTTGAGTTCATCCGCACGGAACAGCGTCGACCTCTATTCATCGAGAAGCTGTAGCAATGCCCGAAGCGATTCCGATCAAGGACCACGAGAAAGAAAGCCGCCTGGTCAACAAACGGCTGCTGGCCTGTGCCGTATTGGTGGTGGCCATCACCTGCGCCCTGGTGGCGCGGATGTATTTTCTGCAAGTGGTGGAGTTCGACTACCACTCCACCGTTTCCGAGAACAACCGCGTTCATGTGCTGCCGATCACTCCCACCCGTGGGTTGATCTACGACCGCAACGGCGTGGTCCTGGCGGACAACCGCCCCAGCTTCAACCTGACGATCACCCGCGAACGCACCACCGACCTCAAGGGCGAGCTGGACACCGTGGTCGATCTGCTGCACTTGCCCCCGGAAGACCGCACGCTGTTCGACAAGGAGATGAAGCAGGCCCGTCATCCCTTCGTCCCCGTGACCCTGTTCTATGAGCTCACCGAAGAGCAGATCGCCGTGCTCGCGGTCAACGAATACCGGTTGCCCGGCCTGGACGTGGAAGCCCAGTTCGTCCGCCACTATCCCCTAGGCGCACACTTTGCCCACTCCATCGGTTACGTCGGGCGGATCAACGAGAAAGAAGCCAAGACCCTGGACTCGGTGGAGTACCGTGGCACCCAATCCATCGGCAAGACCGGCATCGAGAAATTCTACGAAGCCGAACTGCACGGTCATGTCGGCTATGAGGAAGTAGAAACCAACGCCCAGGGCCGGGTGATGAGAGTACTCAAGCACACCGATCCGATCCCTGGAAAGAGCATCGTCCTGAGCCTGGATATCAAGCTCCAGGAAGCCGCTGAGGAGGCCCTGGGCGATCGCCGTGGTTCCGTGGTGGCTCTGGACCCGGCCACCGGCGAAGTTCTGGCCATGGTCAGCAAGCCAAGTTTCGACCCCAACCTGTTCGTCACCGGCATCAGCTTCAAGGAATACGCTGCGCTGCACGACTCCATCGACCGGCCCCTGTTCAACCGAGTGCTGCGGGGCCTCTACGCGCCGGGCTCCACCATCAAGCCGGAAGTGGCGATTGCCGGCCTCGATAGCGGCGTGGTTACCGCTTCGACCCGAGTCTTCGATCCGGGCTATTACCAACTGCCGGACTTCGACCACAAGTACCGCAACTGGAACCACAGCGGCGATGGCTGGGTGGACATGGACGCAGCGATCATGCGTTCCAACGACACCTACTTCTATGACCTGGCGCACAAGCTCGGCATCGACCGCCTGCACGACTACATGGCGATGTTCGGTCTGGGCGAGAAGGTCTCTCTGGACATGTTCGAAGAGTCTCCCGGCCTGATGCCCTCCCAGGCCTGGAAACGCGCCACCCGTCGCCAGCCCTGGTTCCCGGGGGAAACCGTGATCCTCGGCATCGGCCAGGGCTATATGCAAGTCACGCCGCTGCAACTGGCCCAGGCCACCGCGCTGATTGCCAACAAGGGCGTGTGGAACCGTCCGCACCTGGCCAAGACCATCGACGGCGTGGCCCCGGTGGACGAGCATCCGATGCCCAACATCCTGCTGAAGAATCCCCGTGACTGGGATCAGGTCAACCACGGCATGCAGATGGTGATGCACGATCCCCGCGGTATCGCCCGCGCCGCGGCAGCCGGGGCGCAGTACCGCATCGCCGGCAAGAGTGGTACGGCCCAGGTGGTGGCGATCAAGCAGGGCGAGCGCTATGACCGTCTCAAGACCCGCGAGCGCAACCGTGACAACGCCCTGTTCGTGGGCTTCGCCCCGGCGGAGCATCCACAGATCGTGATTTCGGTGATGATCGAGAACGGCGAAGCCGGTGGTCGGGTAGCCGGCCCCGTGGTGCGGCAGATCATGGACGCCTGGCTACTGGACCAGAACGGCCACCTCAAGCCGCAGTACGCAGCCCCGGCCAAGGCCCCTGGCGATCCCCACGTCTGAATCATTTCAACATCAGGCTACCCGGCGCCGGCTCATGCTGACTGAGCATGTGCTGGATGCTCTGCAGAAACAGTACCTCGGCCCGGCTCATGCGCTGCTCGCGGTTCCACAGCAGGTGAATGTCGACATCGGCAATGCCTTCGTGTGGCGGCAGGCGCCACAGCAGCCCGGCTTCGGTATCGGCGGCCACCACATGTTCCGGCAGGCAGCCGATGCCGAAGCCGGCGATCACCAGGCGTCGTACTTCCTCCAGGCTCGGCGAGGAGGCGACGATGCGTCCGCTGAAGCCCTGCTGGTCACGGAAGATGGTCAGCGGCGAGAGCATGCCGCCGATCTGGTCGCTGGTGAAACTGACGAAGTTCTCCCGTTGCAGATCGCCCTCGGCCACATCCCCACGGCCGAACAGCGGGTGGTGCTTGCCGCAGAAAAACGCATAGCGCTGACGCAGGAACAGCCGCTGTTCCAGGCGCGGCTGTGGCCGGCGGTTAAGGCTCAAGCCCAGGGTCGCGGTCTTTTCCTGCAGGGCGCTGACGATATCCGAGCTGCGCATCACTTCCACCTCCAGATCGACCCGCGGGTGCTGACGATGGAAGTCGGCCAGGAAGTCGTCGAAGCGTTCGCTGAAGATCCGGCTGATGATCAACAGCCGCACTTTGCCGATCACTTCGTCGGCGGGCTGTTCCAGCATGCTGCTGACCTGGGACATCTGGCCGTAGATCTCTCCGGCCAGTGCGAAGATCTGCTCACCCACTTCGGTCAGGGCAAAGCGTGGGCCGCGCCGGGCGATCAACTGCCGGCCCAGTTGTTCTTCCAGGCGCTTAAGGGCCTGGCTGACCGCCGGCTGGGTCAAGTGCAGGCGCGCCGCTGCACGGCTGATGCTCAGCTCCTGGCCAATCACCCGAAAGGTGCGCAACAGGTTCCAGTCGAGGCGGTCGTTGAGCAGGCGGCGGGCATCGCGGTCGGACATGGCAGGGGCTCTGGTTCGGGCGGTAGCTGAATAATAAGCCAGGATAATAATCGAGATAACCAATAGAAAATTGACTAATTATCCCCCGGAACGGATAAATCCACCCCAGACAGGTGCCAGCAGAAGCCCCTGCGCCCGACCCTTCCTCCTGCCAAAAAAATAATCAAGGGAGCCAACCATGAAGCCTTCCGCTTCGCCTCAGCCTCGCCGGGCTGCGGCCGCCGCCTTTATCGGCACCATGATCGAATGGTACGACTTTTACATCTACGCCACTGCCGCGGCGCTGGTGTTCGGTACCTTGTTCTTCCCCTCCGACGACAAGCTGTTCAGCACCATGGCCGCCTTCGGCACCTTTGCCGTGGGCTTCTTCGCCCGACCTTTAGGGGGCATCATCTTTGGCCATATCGGCGACCGCATCGGCCGCAAGAAATCCCTGGTCATCACCCTGCTGATGATGGGCGTGGTCACGGTCTGCATCGGCCTGCTGCCAACTTATGCACAGATCGGTGCCCTGGCGCCGGTGCTGCTGATCCTGCTGCGCATCGTCCAGGGCATTGCCGTGGGCGGTGAGTGGGGCGGGGCGGTGTTGATGGCCGGCGAGCACGCGCCCAAGGGCCGGCGCAATTTCTTCGCGTCTTTCGCCCAACTGGGCAGCCCCGCGGGGCTGATCCTTTCGCTGCTGGCCTTCAGCGCCGTGACCCGCCTGCCCGAGGACGCCCTGATGAGCTGGGGCTGGCGCCTGCCGTTCCTGGCCAGTGCGCTGTTGCTGCTGGTGGGCCTGGCGATTCGCCTGGGGGTCAACGAGTCGCCGGAGTTCCTCGCCAGTCGCGAGCTGGCGGCCAGGTCGCTACGCAAGGAGCAGGCTCCGGTAATGGAGGTGCTGCGCACCGCCTGGCGTCCCTTGCTACTGTGCATCGGCGCCAACACCCTGGGGATTGCCGGGGTGTATTTCACCAACACCTTCATGATTGCCTACACCACCCAGCAGTTGGAGATACCCCGTTCACTGATCCTTGAATGCCTGTTCGTGGTGGCGCTCATCCAGTTCTGCATTCAGCCCCTGGCCGCCTGGACCGCCGAGAAAATCGGCGCCACGCGCTTTCTCTGCCTGGTGTCGCTGCTGGCCATGGCATCGCCCTATCCGATGTTCGTGCTGGTGAGTTCCGGGCAGGCGCCGCTGATGATCCTCGGCATTGCCCTGGCGGTGGTGTGCATGGCTTCCTTCTATGCGGTGATCGCCGGTTACGTCAGCGGCATGTTCGAGACCCGGGTGCGCTACACCGCGATCTCCCTGGCCTATCAGGTATGCGGTGCCCTGGCCGGCGGCCTGACCCCGCTGATCGGCACCTGGCTGGCCCATCGCTTCATTGGCCAATGGTGGCCGATGGCGGTGTTCTACAGCCTGATCGCTGCCGTTTCGCTGATCTGCGTGCTGGCCCTGGCACGCCGGCACGCTCACGCCCATCGCCTGGAAATGGCATCCCACGCCTGATTGTCTGGAGAATCTGATGATGTTGAAAATCAATGGCCAGCGCCTCTGGACGAGCCTGATGGCCATGGCCGAAATCGGTGCCACGGCCCGTGGCGGCAGCTGCCGCCTGGCCTTGAGCGATGAAGACCGGGTCGGTCGCGAACTGTTTGCCCACTGGTGCACCGAGGCCGGCATGAGCCTGAGCGTCGACCCCATTGGCAACCTGTTTGCCCGGCGCCCAGGTAGCGATCCGGACGCTGCCCCGGTGATGATGGGCAGCCACCTGGACACCCAGCCCGAAGGCGGGCGCTTTGATGGGGTCTACGGTGTGCTGGCCGGATTGGAAGTGGTACGCACGCTCAATGACCTAGGGATCCAGACCCGCAAGCCCCTGGAAGTGGCGGTCTGGACCAACGAGGAGGGCGCGCGTTTCACCCCGGCGATGTTCGGCTCGGCGGTGTTCACCGGGGTCATGGCCCTGGACGCCGCCCTGGCGGTGCGTGACGCCGATGGCATCAGCGTCGCCCAGGCCCTGCAGCGCACCGGTTATGCCGGCAGCCGGCCCCTGGGCGCAGCGGTGGATGCCTACTTCGAAGCCCATATCGAACAGGGCCCGATCCTTGAAGACAACGCCAAGAGCATCGGCGTGGTCAGCGGCGGCCAGGCCATCCGCTGGCTCGATGTGCAGGTCGAAGGCCTGGCGGCCCACGCCGGCACCACGCCGATGCCGCTACGCAAGGATGCGCTGTACGGCGCGGCGCAGATGATTCTTGCAGTGGAGCAGTTGGCAGCGGATTTTGCCCCCCAGGGCCTGACCACCGTGGGTGAGCTGAGCATCGCCAAGTCGTCGCGCAATACCATTCCCGGCCTGTTGAGCTTCACCGTCGACCTGCGCCACCACCAGGATCGGCAGATCGCCACCATGGAGCAGCAGGTCGAGGAACGCCTGCAGGCCATCGCCGGCCAGCGCGGGCTCAAGGTCAGTATCAGCCGGCACTGGGTCAGCCCGGCCACGCCATTTGATGCCGAGTGCGTGGCGGCGGTGCAGCAGGCGGTGGATGGCCTGGGCTACCCTCAGCAGTCCATCGTCAGCGGCGCTGGCCACGACGCCATCTTGCTGGCCCGCTATTGCCCGACGGCCATGGTGTTCATTCCCTGTGTCGGTGGCCTGAGCCACAACGAAGCCGAAGACGTGTTGCCCGAGGACGTGCGCCAGGGCGCCGATGTATTGCTTAACGCCGTGCTGGCCCGTGCTGGCCAGGTTGAATAAGGAGAAGGTCATGCGCAGTTTTTTCCACCCCGAACAGTTGCTCCACCATCCACGCAGCTACTACTCGCGCGGCCAGATGCGCATACCCCAGGAGGTGCCGGAGCGCGCCCAGCGCCTGGTGCAGGCCGCACACTCCCTGGGTTTTGCCGTCGAGCAGCCACGGGATGCCGGGATGGCACCGTTGCTGGCGGTACACGGCGCACCGTACTTGGCGTTCCTGCAGGATGCGCACCAGGGCTGGAAGGACATCCCCGAAGACTGGGGCGATGAGGTGATGTCCAACATCTTCGTGCGTGAGCCCAATGCCCTGCGCGGGGTCCTGGCCCAGGCCGCGTGCTACCTGGCCGACGGCAGTTGCCCGGTGGGTGAGTCGACTTGGCGTGCAGCCTACTGGTCGGCGCAAAGTGCCGTCGCCGGGGCCCAGGCGTTGCTCGACGGTGAGCCGGCGGCCTACGCCTTGTGCCGCCCGCCGGGCCACCACGCCCGGTCCGAGGCGGCCGGGGGCTTTTGCTACCTGAACAATGCGGCGATCGCCGCCCAGGTCCTGCGGGACAAATACGCCCGGGTGGCGGTGCTGGACACCGACATGCACCACGGCCAGGGCATCCAGGAAATCTTCTACGAGCGCGCCGATGTGCTGTATGTCTCGGTGCACGGCGACCCGACCAACTTCTACCCGGGGGTGGCCGGGTTCGCCGAAGAGCGTGGCGCCGGGGCGGGGGAGGGCTACAACCTCAACCTGCCGATGGCCCATGGCGCCAGCGAAGGGGATTTCCTCGCCCTTCTGGAACAGGCCCTGGAGGCGGTGAAGGCGTTCGATGCCGAGGTGCTGGTGCTGTCTTTGGGGTTCGATATCTATGAACTCGACCCGCAGAGCAAGGTGGCAGTGACCCGGGACGGCTTCGCCATCCTTGGCCAGCGAATCCGCAGCCTGGGCCTGCCGTGCCTGATCGTCCAGGAAGGCGGCTATCACCTGGAAAGCCTGGAAGACAACGCCCGCGCCTTCTTCGCAGACTCTGGCGCCTGGGCCCTGTAGGCACCACCAGCCCCGCCCGCTCGCAGGAGCCGGCTTGCCCGCGAAAGGGTCCTTACGTCTTGCACCCGACTAAAGGCCCTCGTTCGCTGGCAAGCCAGCTCCTGCACAAGCTGGCATGCATTCGTCTTAGGAGCCGGCCTGCCGGCATAGGGGGCTCAAGCCCTGCGCTCGTCTCGGGGCCTCTTCGCTGGCAGGCCAGTGCCAACGGGAGGGGGCGTGCGGTACTTGCCATTTGCTTTACGTTAACGTCAAGATGCTCGAGCGCCCGTTCCACTGGCGCAGGTTTTGCTTGATCTCCAATGACAGGGTAAGCAATTCAGGGCTGCCCGATGATCCGGGCAAAGCCCCTTTACTGCCCCCTGAACCCGGTGTAGACATTGACCACGGCTTGCGTGCTTCGCGCAATCCAAGGGAGTGGAGCGGGATGCAGCGGGCGGACCGATTCGGAGCGCTTGATGACTCTTATAAAAACAATAAAGGGTGAGCAGCAACACGAAGCCCGGCTGGCCCGGGAACGGCTGCACCTGGAAGGCCAGATCCCCGACGGGGTTCTGCGTGCGGAAATCGATGCCTCATGGCGGCGCAGCCTCAGCCATGGCGTGCACTTTGGCAGCCAGCACCAACTGACCCTGGAATCCAGCGCCAGCCTCGAAGTGCTGCTGGCCAGCAACCGCCTGTTGCTGGACGCGGCGATCCCGGCCATCGACTACCTGAGCCAGCATCAGGGCAAGGACGGGATGATCATCCTGGCCAATGCCGACGCCACCATCCTGGCCATCGAAGGCCGCGCCGACCGTCTCAAGGACAGCGGCGTGCAGGACATCACCCTTGGCGCCTGCTGGAGCGAAGCCACCCGCGGCACCAACGCCCTGGGCACGGCCCTGGTGGAGGCCCGGCCGACCCTGATCGACTGCGGCGAGCACTACCTGGACCGTCTCAGCCATTTCTCCTGCACCTCGGTGCCCATCCAGTGCCCCCAGGGCGAGATTCTGGGCGTGCTCGACCTGACCCGCGAAGGCCCCCTGGGCCGGGCCCAGGACAGCACCGCGCTGCTGGCCATGGCGGTCAGCCAGATCGAAGCCCGGGTGTTCCATGCCACCTACCCGGAGCAGATCGTCCTGGCCTTCCACAGCCGCCGGCAATACCTCGAATCACCGTGGCAGGGGCTGCTGGCCCTGAGCCTGGGCGGGCAGATCCTCGCGGTCAGCGGCCAGGCCTGCCAGTTGCTCAACACCCCGCGCGCAGCCCTGGTGGGCCGGCGCTGCGAAGAGTTCCTCGGGGTCGATGGCCTGCAACTGCTCGCACGCCTGCAACAGGGCGCCGTGGGCAGCCTGCAAACCGCCAAGGGCGAGCTGTTCTACAAGGCCCTGCGGGCGCCGCAGCCAGCGCTCAACCTGCATCGTGCGCCACGCAGCGCTCCGAAAGCCGCAGCCATGCCCCAGGACCTGGAAGCCCTGGCCGGGGGCAACAGCCGTTACGCCCGCACCTTGCGCATGGCCCGTCAGGGCCTGGCCAATGACCTGCCGGTGTTGCTACTGGGAGAAACTGGCACCGGCAAGGAAGTCCTGGCCCGGGCCCTGCACCGCGCCGGCAGCCGCGCCGAGAAACCCTTTGTCGCAGTCAACTGCGCGGCGATCCCCGAAGGCCTGATCGAGTCGGAACTGTTCGGCTATCGCGAAGGCGCCTTCACCGGCTCGCGTCGTGGCGGCATGATCGGGCGCCTGCAACAGGCCCACGGCGGCACCCTGTTCCTCGATGAGATCGGCGACATGCCCCTGGCCCTGCAAGCCCGCCTGCTGCGCGTGCTGCAGGACCGCAAGGTGGCGCCCCTGGGGGCCGGCGAAGAACAGGACATCGACATCGCCCTGATCTGCGCCACCCACCGCGACCTCAAGCAGCAGGTGCAGGACAAGGCTTTTCGCGAAGACCTGTTCTACCGGGTCAACGGCATCAGCGTGCTGTTGCCGGCCCTGCGCGAACGCGAAGACCTGCAGCCCCTGGTGGACAGCTTGCTGGCCAAGCTCGGTGGCGCCCAGGTGAGCCTCAGCGATGAGCTGCGTCGGCTGCTGGCGGACTACCACTGGCCGGGCAATATCCGCCAGCTGGAGATGGTCCTGCGCACAGCCCTGGCCCTGCGCGAAGACGGTGAGTGCCACATCGGCCTGGAGCACCTGCCCGACAGCATGCTCGATGACCTCAATGCCAGTGCCCGACCGCAGACCGGGAGCATCCGCGAGAACGAGCTGGAGCTGATCCGCAGTGCCCTGGACAACCACCAGGGCAATGTCTCGGCGGCAGCGGACGCCCTGGGCATCAGCCGCGCGACCCTGTACCGCAAGCTCAAACAGTTGCGCGCCTGATGCGGCGCCTGATCACCCGGCTGGTGGACAGCCGTGACCCCCAGGCCCTGAGTGCCGCCCTGGGCTGGCTCTACAGTTTCGTGCGGCCCCACCGGCTGGCCATCGGCGGCCTGCTGGGGCTGTCGGTGTGCGCTTCCCTGCTGGTGCTGGTGCAGCCCTGGCTGACCAAGCTGCTGATCGACGACGGCCTGCTGGCCCGGGACTTCCCGCGGCTGGTGCTGATCGCCGCGCTGATGATCGGCGCCGGGCTGCTGGGCACCGTGCTCTCCGGGGTCAATCGCTACCTGCATACGCGCCTGTCCGGACGCATCCTGTTTGCCCTGCGCGACGATCTCTATCGCCATCTGCAACGGCTGTCGCCGAGCTTTTACGGTCAGCGGCGGATCGGCGACCTGATGTCGCGCCTGGATGGCGATGTGGCAGAGATCCAGCGCTTTGCCGTGGACTCATTGTTCTCCGCCGTGTCCAGCGTGATCGGCCTGGTGGTGGCCCTGGCCATGCTCCTGACCCTGTCCTGGCAACTCTCGCTGCTGGCCCTGGTGCTGATTCCCCTGGACGTGCTCTGGCTGCGCTGGATGCGGCGCAAGGTGGAGCGCGATGTGCGCCAGTTGCGCGAGCGTTCGGCGGACATGTCCTCGTTCATGGTGGAAACCTTGCCGGTGATGAAGTTCATCCAGAGCGCCGGCCAGCAGCAGCGCGAGGCCCGGCGCCTGGATGGCCTTGGCCAGGGCTACCTGCAACAGCTGCTGAAACTGCAAGTCACCGAGTTCTTCACCCAGGCGGTGCCCGGTACCCTGACCTCCTTGTCCCGGGCCTGCGCCTTCCTGATTGGCGGTTACTGGGTGGTGCAGGGCACCTGGCAACTGGGGGCGCTGATTGCCTTTTCCACCTACCTGGGCATGGCGGTGGGCCCGGTGCAGAGCCTGTTGGGCCTGTATGTGGCAATCCAGCGCATGACCGTGAGCCTGGGCCGGGTCATGGAGCTGCGTGGCGAGGAACCGGGCATCAGCAACCCCGAGGCGCCGCTGCCGGTGCCGGAGCAGGGCGAGCTGCATTTTCACGCAGTGCACTTTTGCCACCCGGGCCGCGGCTCGACCCTGCAGGGCATCGAGGCGCGTATTCCCTACGGTCGCAAAGTGGCCCTCAGCGGCACCTCGGGCGCAGGCAAAAGCACGCTCATCGACCTGTTGCAGCGCCATCACGACCCGCAGTCCGGGCAGGTGCTGCTGGGCGGCGTCGACCTGCGCCAGCTGGACCTGGCGCAGTTGCGCCGGCGGGTGGCGGTGGTCAGCCAGGACATCGTGCTGTTTCGCGGCAGCCTGGCGGACAACCTGGCCTACAGCGTGCCCGATGCCAGCCGCGAAGCCGTGGCCGAGGTGGCGCGGCTGGCGCAGTTGCAAGGGCTGATCGAGTCCCTGCCCGAAGGCCTGGACAGCCCCCTGGGGGAGCGCGGCCAGCAATTGTCCGGCGGCCAGAAACAACGCATCGCCATTGCCCGGGCCCTGCTCCAGGACCCGATGATCCTGGTGCTGGACGAAGCCACCTCGGCGGTGGACGAGGCCACCGAGCGCGAGGTGATCGAGGCCATCGACCACCTGTTCGCCGGGCGCACGCGGATCCTCATCAGCCACCGGCCCTCGACCCTGGCCGATGCCGAACTGCGCTTCGAATTGCGCGATGGCGTACTGCATGCGCTGGAGGTGGCCCATGAAGCCTGAGCTGCGCGTCGGCGTGATCGACAGCGGCCATGCCGCCCATCAGCGGGTGGCGGGCGGACGACGCTTCTTCCTGCAGCCCGAAGGGATAGGCCAGGGCCCCTTGCAGGAAGACGCCCTGGGCCATGGCAGCGCGATCATCGAGGCCATCGGCCAGCGTGCGCCGACGGCGCAGGTCTATGTGGCCCAGGTGTTCGACCGGCGCGCAGTCACCAGCGCCGCGCAAGTCAGCGCCGCGCTGCACTGGTTGCTTGCGCAGGACGTGCGCCTGATCAACCTGAGCCTGGGCCTGCGCCAGGATCGCGACCTGCTGCGCCAGGCCTGTGCCGCGGCCGAGGCCCGCGGGGTGCTGTTGTGCGCATCCAGCCCGGCCCAGGGCGAGGCGGTGTTTCCGGCCAGTTACCCCGGGGTGCTGCGCGTCACCGGCGATGCGCGATGCAGCGCGCAGCAATGGTCATGGCTGAACACCGCCCAGGCTGATTTCGCCGCCTGCGTGCACGGCAGCAGCCCGGGGCAGTCCGGCGCCAGCCTGGGGTGCGCGGCCCTGAGCGGGCATATCGCGGCCTACCTGGGTGCCCAGCCGCAAGCCGACAAGGCCCAGGTCCGGCAGTGGCTGCAGGACAACGCCCACTACCAGGGGCCGGAACGCCGGCAACAGCCATGCACACCATCCTGATCCTCGGCGCGGGGCCGGCCGGGGCCGCAGTGGCCCTGGGGCTGCGCCGCCTCGGCTACCCGGTGACCCTGGTCAGCGACTGGCGACGCTTTCCGGCCCTGGAAGGGGTCTCGCTGCGGGTGCTTGAAGCCTTGCGCGGTGCCGGCCTGGAACAGGCGCTGGCCCAGGCCCTGCAACCGTCCCAGCGGCAGGTGGCATGGAACGGTGCAGAACATGCGCAGAATATCGAATACCTGCTGGATCGCCCGGCCTTCGACCGCGGCCTGCGGGAGGCCTTGCGCGAAGCGCAGGTCAAGCTGATCGAGGGCCGGGTGCTGGGGGTGCAGTCCAGCGAGGCCGGGCATCGGGTCCAGGTGCAAGGGCAGGGCGAGGTGCGCGGCGAGTTCCTGGTGGAGGCCCGTGGCCGGCAGGCGCCGGTGCTGGACAAAGCCTTGCGCCAGGGGGGCGGCAAGGGCCTGCGCGGCCCGGAAACCGTCAGCCTGCTCAACCGCTGGCAGGGCCCTGGCGGCAGCGCCGCCAGCGCGGTGCACAGCCTGGAGGACGGCTGGGCCTGGATGGCCCGGCGCGAGGACGGCCAGTGCTACTGGCAACTGACCCTGGATGTGGAGAGCGCCGGGCTGCCGGGCAAGGCGCAGTTGCTGGAGTACTGTCGCCAGCGCCGCCTGGGCTCGGCCATGGCCCGGGAATTCTTTGCCGGTGGCCAGGAGCAGCAATTGCACCTGCATGCCCGCAGCAGCACGGCGATCCTCAACCCCCAGGCCTGTGGCGCGAACTGGCTGCGGGTCGGCGATGCGGCCATGGCCGTGGACCCTTTATCCGGCAACGGCATTTTCCAATCCCTGTCCTCGGCGTTGCAGGCCCCGGCGGTGATCAACACCCTGTTGCAGCGGCCGCAACGTGCAGCGCTGGCGCAGCGTTTTCACGGGCAGCGGGTGGAACAGTTGTTCCTGCGTTTTGCGCGCATCGGCCGGGACTTCTACGCCGACGAGCAACGCTGGCCCGAGCAGCCGTTCTGGCAGGCCCGCCGGCAGTGGCCGGATTGCCAGCCGGCGCACCGTGCCGTGGACTTTTCGGCCTTGCGCATCGAGCGCGCCCCGGTGCTGCGCGACGGCCTGGTGGATGAAGCCGAAGTGGTGATCACCCCGGACCAGCCCCTGGGCATCTGGCATGTACAGGGCGTGGAACTGGCGCCGCTGTTGCGCCGTTTGCGCAGCCAGGGGGCGGCCCAGGCCCTGGCGCAGCTGAGCCCGGACCAGAATCGGCTGATACGCAGCTGGTTGCTGGCCCAAGGCTACCGCCCCTGAACGGGGATCGTAGGAGCGAGCTTGCTCGCGAACCGCGCAGCGGCCATCCACCGGAGTGAACCTGCGGTCTTTTTCGCCGGCAAGCCGGCTCCTACAGAGGGCACCGGGAGCTGGCGCAGCCCCCGGGCTTGCACTGGTCAGCTACGGGGGTTGAGGTACACCCGCTGGCCGCCTTTCCAGGTTTCGCAGACCTTGATGTCGCGAATCCGGGTGGCCGGGAACTTCTCGTCCAGTGGGTCCTGCTCGAGGATCACGAAGTCGGCGAAGTTCTGGTCCTGCAGGGAGCCGGTCCAGGCCTCGGCATGGCACTGCCAGGCAGCGTCGTAGGTGATGGCTTTCAGCGCCTGCTTGCGGGTCAGGCACTGGCCCTCATTGAGGATGGGTTGCAGGCGCGGGTCATGGACGAACTGGTTGTCATGATTGCGGATGCCTTCCATCTTGCGGGTCACCGCCTGCTCCATCGAACGCAGGGGCCCCAGTGGGGTCACGGAATAGTCGCTGTGCAGGGAAATCCGCAGCTCGTGGTCCAGGGCCGACTTGCAGAGGTCGAGCATGTTGTGTGCCTTCTTTTCGAAAATGGCTTTATCGAAGGCGTAGCCCCAGTAGCCGACATGGCCAATCAAAAAGCTCGGTGACAGGCCCAGGCGCTGCATGGTTTCCAGGGTGCTTTTGCTCAGCAGCGAGCAGTGTTCGATGCGATGGCGCTTGTCCAGGCCGCTCTGGCCCTGCAGGGCCAGGTCATAGGCCTGCAGAGTGAATTCGATGGCCTGGTCGCCGTTGGCATGGATCATCAGCGGCCAGCCTTTTTTCACCGCCGCGTGGATAAATTCCTGGTATTTGACCGGGAGTGTTTTCGGGGTGTCCTCGCCCTTGTCGCACAGATTGAAGTTGCCCACCGGGCGGTCTGTCTCGCAGCAGTAGGGCGCGACCTGATAGCCGGTCAACCCCTGGTTGGACCCGTCCGAGATCACCTTGATCGAACCCTGATACATGTGCCTGGCCTCTTCCCGCGTGGCCGGCCGATAGTCCGGCAGCAGCTTGAGGGCTTCGAGCGAGTTGTTGCAGGCGGCGGCGTAGCCGATCCGCAGCGTTCTGGGGTGGGACAGGAAGTAGGCGTTCAATACCAGCTTCGACAAGGGGTCCATCATCGCGTCGTACAGCAGGGTGATCCCGCGGCTGGCCGCGGTGGCGAAGAAGGTGTCCAGGCGCTCGAAGATCTTCAGCATTGCAAGCTTCTGCCTGGCGGGAATCGACAGGATCCCGGCCACTATCTGAGTTTCCTGCAGCACGCCATTCTCGACCATGACCCCGGTTCTTTCATGCACCAGATCCCGGGCCGCCGTGTTCATGTAGGCGGTGTGCATGGAGGCACTGATCAGCAGCATCGGCCGCTTGGCCTCGATGGTGTCCAGGTAGCCCTCTTCGGGCGTGTCGCCACATTGCAGGGTCATGAGTTGGTTCAGGCCGCCCGGCATCACCTTGAACGGCATCAGCGCCGGGTCGACCAGGTGCCCGAGGACCCAGCTCGTGCTGTCTTCGGGGAGGTTGTTCTGGATGGTTTCCTTCAGCCAGCCCCAGGTATAGAGCGGCCGCAGGCGCTGGCTGTTTTTCTCTGGCGCCTGCTGGGTATCGCCGTCGTCGGGCTCGATGGCGCCCAGGTTCAGCCAGCCATCCATGGCGCAGCTCTGCACGATGTGGGCGTGGGGCTCGACCAGGCCGGGCAGCAGGGTCTTGCCGTGCAGCGACTGCTTCTTGTAGTCGATGCCCAGGGCCTGCATGCGGGCTTCGACGGCGGCCAGGGTGCCCGCGGCGACCACGTCGCCGGCATGGATGCCCAGGGCTTCGACCCGCTCATCCATGTTGCCGTCGCGCAAGGGGTAGATGATGCCGTCATGAAACACCAGGGACTCGCCGTTCGCGTCCCTGGCCGGGCCCTGTGCCGCGTTGGGGTGGCTGGCGATATAGCTGGCGGGGTCGAGGGTGTCTTTCAAGGCTTCCCAGACGGGGTTGTGGCAGCCGCACTGGATGTAATCGTGATCATTTCCATTTGATCCCATGATGCTTTCCTCGGGTTTTCGGTGGTGATGAGGCGTTGTGGGGGGATGAGCCCAGGCTCTTCAAACGAGGTGGCCAGCCGGCTCGGGCTGAGCGTAGCAGCGCTTTGCACGGCGAACAGGACGGTCGTCGGGGGGCGCCGGACCACCTCCGGCGCCCCGGGTGGGGCGGTTGGCGCGGGGCGGATCAGAGCTTGATCAGCACTGATTTCAACTCGGTGTAGTGCTCGATGGCCGCGTGCCCCATTTCCCGACCAAGCCCGGACATCTTGTAGCCGCCAAACGGCAGTGCCGGGTCCAGGGCACTGTGGCAGTTGACCCACACCGAACCGGACTTGATCCGCGGAATCATCCGGTGCACCGCCGCCAGGTCGTTGGACCAGATGCTCGCGCCCAGGCCGTAGGGGCTGTCGTTGGCCATGCGCAGGGCGTCGGCCTCATCGTCGAAAGGAATGGCCACCAGCACCGGGCCGAAGATCTCTTCCTGCACCAGCGAATGCCTCTGGTCCACATCCACTATCACCGTCGGCTTGACGAAATACCCCGGGCCGAACTGTTCGCCGCCGCAGGCGATGGTGGCGCCGCTTTCGCGGCCCATCTCGATGTAGCGATAGACCCGCTCCTGCTGGCGCGCGGAAATCAGCGGGCCCATCTCGACGCTGGTGTCCAGGCCATTGCCCAGCTTCATGGCATTGGCGATGCCGGCGATGTCGGCTACCACCTTGTCGAAATGCTTGCGCTGCACATACAGCCGGGAGCCGGCGCAGCAGACCTGGCCCTGGTTGAAGAAGATCGCGCTGGCAGCCCCGGCCGCGGCGCTGGCCAGATCGGCGTCGGCCATGACGATGGTTGGCGACTTGCCCCCCAGTTCCAGGGTCACCCGGGTCATGGAGTCCATGGCGATCTTGCCGATTTCCTTGCCCACGGCGGTGGAGCCGGTGAAGGTCAGCTTGTCCACCAGGGGGTTGCGGGTCAGGGCACTGCCGGCGGTGATGCCGGTGCCGGTGACCACGTTGAACACGCCGTCGGGGTAGCCGGCTTCCTGCACCAGCTCGGCCAGTTTCAGGGCGCTGAGCGGAGTTTCATCGGCGGGCTTGAGCACCAGGGTGCAACCGGTGGCCAGGGCCGGGCCGAGTTTCCAGCAGGCCAGCAGCAGCGGGAAGTTCCAGGCGACGATGGCGCCGACCACGCCCACGGCTTCGCGGCGGATAAAACTGTGGAACTGATCGTCAGGCATCAGGGGCAGCGAGACCTCGACGCTTGAACCCTCGATCTTGGTCGCCCAGCCGGCCATGTAGCGCAAGAAATCGATGGACAGTTGCACGTCCATGGCCTGGGCCACGGCGGCGCTCTTGCCGTTGTTCAGGCATTCCAGCTGGGCCAGCAGTTCGGCGTCGCGCTGCATCAGGTCGGCGAGTTTCCACAGCAGGTTCTGCCGCTCCCGGGGGCGGGTGCGGGTCCAGGGCGAATCGTCGAAGGCCTGGCGCGCTGCCAGCACCGCGCGGTCCACATCGTCCACCGTGGCCCGGGGCACCAGGCACAGCTGTTCGCCGGTGGCGGGGTTGCGCAGGGGCATGGTCTGGCCGTCGCCGGCCTCGGTCCAGTGAGCACCGATCAGCATGCGCGGGGCGCGCTGGATAAAGGCCGTGGTAGCGGCGAGCAGTGGGGCAATAGCCATGGCGAAGCCTCTTGTTGTAGGTGAGGCAGGGGCTTTCGCAATGGCTGTGCCAGTTCCACCCAGGCGCCGCGGCCCCGCTATGGCGGGGCCAGGGGCGCAGCACCGGGGCTTGCGCGGCGGCAGTTTTTCGCAAACTGCGACAGCCCGGTGAGATTCAAGAGACGCATCGGCTGGCAGGTTCCGGGGGCCGGTAGGGGGCTCTAGATGTGCAGCCAGGCCAGGGTGCCCAGCAGCACGCTGCCGCCGGCCGCGCCGTAGGCGAGCTTCTTCAGCCATTCCTTGCGGGTCAGCAGGGTGATGGCCGCCATCGAGATGGCGATCTGGATCGCCATCATGGCCTGGGCCCAGCGATGGTGCTGGTGCAGCGCGGCTTCCGATTGCTCGTCCCAGTCCCGGGCCTCGTCTTCCAGGGCCTCGGCCTTGAGGCGCACCGCTTCCTTTTCCTTCTGGTAGCGCTGGGCTTCGATGCCGTAGTGCGCGGCATCGACTCCGGGAATGTGGGTCGCCAGCTCCGCCAGGTTCTGCCGGCTGGACTTGGCCTGGTAGTAGCTCCACTGGTTGGCGGCTTCGGTCTTTTTCATCGCGGCATTGTTCTTGTCCATCGCCGCCAGGCTCTCCGAGGAGCCGGCCTGATAGCTCAGGAGTGCTCCCAGGGTGGCCATGATCGCCGTCATCACCGCGATCTTGCTGGCGAAGCGATCACTGCGCGCGTGGGCATGTTCGCTCACGTGTTCCAGGTGCTTTTCGTGGGGGCTGGGCACATCGAATTCTTCGGTCATGGCGATCCGATTGGCTGGGTAGGGGGTGTTTCAAATTGTATCCATGGCCACTGGCGCCAGCAGGGCCAGTGTGAGTTCGTTCAGCTGGCCGACAGCCTGGAGCTGTGGGCCCAGGCCGGAAGGGCCGCGCTCGGGATC
This sequence comes from Pseudomonas sp. GW822-FHT06D10, assembly GCF_058799535.1. Lineage (NCBI taxonomy): Bacteria > Pseudomonadati > Pseudomonadota > Gammaproteobacteria > Pseudomonadales > Pseudomonadaceae > Pseudomonas > Pseudomonas sp. GW822-FHT06D10. Next base: position 17,589 of record NZ_JBXALN010000014.1, read on the forward strand.
AAGGTTGACCATTTCGCGATAATCGAAAAGAAGTTCTCGTTAGACGGTCGCCAGCTGGCCTTTCTAAAGTAGGCGCTTCGAATCCGTGAGTACTTCCCATGCCCATTTACCCGAGGCCTGCATGGGCCCTGTGCGCCCTGTTGGCCGGTTGCACCCTGGGGCCGGAACGGCCGCCCGGCAGCACTGTGCCCCTGCCCGTGAGCCACCTGGACGCAACGGCCGAGCAGGGGCTCGACCAGTGGTGGCAGCTCTACCGTGACCCTGGGCTCAATGCCGCGGTACAGGAAGCCCTGAGCCAGAACCGCGACTTGCGGATGGCCGCGGCCAACCTGCTGCAGGCCCGGGCGCTGCTGCGCGAAACCGATACCCTGCGCCAGCCTTCCACCCAGGTGACGGCCCGCGCCGGCTACGGCAGTACCGCCGACGACCAGCTGGAAGCCGCCTTGCAGGACAGCCAGCACATCCGCACCGGCAGCCGCTATGGGGTCGGCCTGGATGTGCAGTGGGAGGCCGACCTGTTCGGCCGCCTGCACGGCCTGGCCGATGCCGCCCGGGCCGATGCCGAGGCGGCCCGGGCCGCCGAAGATGGGCTGCGGGTGGTGGTGGCCGCGGAAACCACCCGTGCCTGGTTGCAGGCCTGCAGCTACGGCCAGCGCCTGCAGGTGGCCGGCGAGTCCCTGGCGCTGGTGGAGCAGGGCCGCACCCTGAGCGGCCGGCTGTATCGGGCCGGCGCCGCGGTGACCCTGGATGTGGTGCGCGCCGAAGGCCTGGTGGGCCAGGTGCAGGCCAGCCTGCCGCCGCTGCAGGCCGGACGGCAACGGGCCCTGGCCGAACTGGCCGTCTTGCTGGGGCGCCCCCCGGGTGATGCACCGGCGGCGGCCCAGGCTTGTCGCCAGGCCCCGACCCTGGGGTCGCCCATGCCCCAGAGCGATGCCCTGGCCATGTTGCGTCGGCGCCCCGACGTGAGCCAGGCCGAGCGCCGGCTGGCGGCGGCCACGGCGCGCATCGGCGTGGCCCGGGCCGACCTCTATCCAAGGGTCAGCCTGGGGGCTGGGGTCTACACGTCGGCGCACCAGCCCTCGGGTTTCGACGAGCGCGACGCTTCGGTCTGGCAATTGGGGCCGCTGTTGTCCTGGAGCTTGCCCAACCTCAATGCCGCCCGCGCCCGCATCGCCCAGGCCAGCGCCGGAGAAAGCGCGGCGCTGGCGGATTTCGACCGCAGCATCCTGGCGGCCCTGAAGGAGCAGCAACAGGCCCTGAGCGACTACCAGGCCGCGTTGCAGCGCCAGCAAGCCCTGCACCTGGCAGCCGAACGTGACCACCAGGCCTTGCGCCTGGCCGGGCTAGCCAGGGCCGCCGGTGCCTCCACGGCCCTGGATTACCTCGATGCCCAGCGCACCGATGTACGTACCCGGGCCGCGGCAGCGCAGGCCGATGCCGCCGTCATCGATACCCAGGTGCTGGTGTTCAAGGCCCTGGGCGGCGGCTGGCGCAGCGCGCCGCCGATTGTCCTGCCGCAGCCGAGCCGGGCTGCGGCCAACCCTTTCCCGCGAACCCCCAACGAGCCTTTGCAATGACCCAGACCCCTGTTCCCGCTTTCCCGGCGCAAGCCGTCACCCGCCGTCGCTTACTCGGTTATGCCGGGCTGGCGCTGGTGTTGCTGCTGGTTCTGGCCTGGGGCCTGCGCTGGTGGTTCAACGGGCGTTTCCTGGTGGAGACCGACGATGCCTACCTGCGCTCGGACATCGTCACCATCGCGCCCCGGGTCGCCGGCTACCTGGTGGCGGTCGAGGTCCGGGACAACCAGCCGCTCAAGGCTGGCGACCTGCTGGCGCGGATCGACGACAGCGACTACCGGGCCCGGGTCGAACAGGCGGAAGCGGCGCTGCGCGAGGCCCAGGCCGAACAGCGTGCCGGGCAGGCGCGGCTGGCCAATCTGGCCGCCCGCCAGCAACAGCAGCAGAGCCTGATCGCCGAAGCCCAGGCCCGGGTCGGCGCCGCCGAGGCCGAGGCACAACGGGCCGGCCAGGAAGGGCGGCGGCAGCAACACCTGGCCAGCCAGCAAGTCAGCAGCGTGCAGCAACTGGAAAACGCCGCCGCCCTGGCCCGTCAGGCCGATGCCGCCCTGGGCGCGGCCCGCGCCAGCCTGGCCGCGCGGCGCCAACAGGTACAGGTGCTCGATACCGAACAGCAAAGCGCCCGGGCGCAACTGGACAAGCTCGAAGCGGGCGTGGTCCGGGTCACGGCCCAGCGGCAACTGGCCCGCATCGATCTGGCTCGCACCTTGATCCGCAGCCCGGTGGACGGTATCGCCGGCCAGCGGCGCCTGCGCCTGGGGCAGTACGTCGAAGTCGGCGCGCCGCTGTTGGCGGTGGTGCCTGAGGACGCCTATGTGGTGGCCAACTACAAGGAAACCCAGGTCGACGGCATGCGGCCCGGGCAAGCGGCGCGGGTCGAGGTCGACGCCCTGGGTGGCCATGTACTGGAGGGTCGGGTGGAGAGTTTCGCCCCGGCTTCCGGCGCCGAATTCGCCCTGCTGCCGGCGGACAACGCCACCGGCAACTTCACCAAGATCGTGCAGCGCATGCCGGTGCGCATCCGCCTCGATCCGGGGCAGCCGCGACAGGCGCAGCTGCGCCCCGGGATGTCGGTGGTGGTGACCGTGGACACCCGTCATGACTAGTGCCCAGGCCGTATCGGAAGGCACCGGCGAGGCCGCCGCACAGGCAATCTCCCTGCGCACCTGGGTGGCGGTGCTGGGCAGCGTGGTGGGCTGCTTCATGGCCGGGATGAACGTGCACGTGACCAACGCTTCCCTGCCGGACGTGCGTGGCTCCCTGGGGGCGACTTTCGAGGAGGGGTCGTGGATCACCACCGCCTACCTGGTGGCGGAGATCATCATCATTCCCATGACCGGCTGGCTGGTTTCGGTGTTTTCCATGCGCAGGGTACTGATGGTCGGCACCGCCGGTTTCGTGCTGTTTTCGATCGCCTGTTCCCTGGCGCCGAACATCCACAGCCTGATCTTCGCCCGGGTGCTGCAAGGGGCCTTTGGCGGGGTGCTGATTCCCCTGTCGTTCCAGCTGATTGTCACCGAGCTGCCGGCGGCCCGGCATCCCATGGGCATGGCCCTGTTCGCCGTGGCCAACAATGTCGCCCAGGCCGCGGGACCGTCCCTGGGCGGCTGGCTCACCGATGCCTATTCGTGGCGCTGGATCTTCTACCTGCAAGTGCCGCCGGGGCTGTTGCTGCTGGCGGCCATCGGCTGGTCGGTGCGGCCCCAGCCCATGGTCCTGGCAAAACTGCGCCAGGGTGACTGGGGCGGCATCGCCAGCATGGCCGTGGGCCTCTCGGCGTTGCAGATCATGCTGGAGGAGGGTGGCCGTTACGACTGGTTCGCCTCAAGCTTCATCAGCCATTGCGCGATCCTGGCCACGGTCGGCCTGCTGGCCTTCGTGGCCATCGAACTGCGTCGCGAGCAGCCGTTGATCAACCTGCGCCTCTTGGGGCGCTACAACTTCGGCATTGCCAGCCTGATGCAATTCACCTTCGGTGCGGTGGTGTTCGGCGTGGTGTTCCTGGTGCCCAACTACTTTGCCCAGATCCACGGCTACAACGCCCGGCAGATCGGCCTGATGATGATTCCCTACGGCCTGATCCAGTTCGTCATGTCGTTCGCCACCCCGCGGCTGATGCGCTGGACCAGCGCCCGCACCATCATCATTGCCGGGTTCGCCATCACTGGCATCGGCTGCCTGATGAACATCCACCTCAACCCCGATGCCTCGGTGAACGTCATCGTGCCCTCGCTGGTGGTGCGTGGTATCGGCCAGTCGCTGGTGGTGGTGGCGCTGGGGGTGATGGCGATCCAGGGGCTGGAAAAGGACCAGGTGGGCTCGGCCTCCGGACTGTTCTCCATGGTGCGTAACGTCGGCGGGGCCATCGGTATCGCGCTGTCCAGCCAGATCGTGGTGGAGCGCGAGAAACTCCACGCCCAGCGCATTGGCGAATCCGTCAGCCTGTTCGCCCAGGCCACCGAGGAGCGCCTGGTGGAACTGGTGCGCCTGCTGGCCCAGGCACCGGTAGAGTACGCAACGGCCCTGCATTCGGCGGCGCTGGCGCCCCTGCGCCAGCAAGCCCTGGGCATGGTGGACAAGGTGCTGCACCGCGACGCCCTGCTGCTGGCCTACAGCGATGCCTTCTTGCTGGCGGGGCTGGCCATGCTGTTGTGCGTGGTGGCCGGTGTGCTGCTGCGCCGGGCCTGAGCCCTCAGCGGTAGAACTCCGAAGGCGGCGTGCCGAACTGGCGCTTGAAGGCGGCGGCGAAGGCGCTCTGGCTGTCGTAGCCGTGCTGCAGCGCCACTTGCACCACCGGCATGCCTTCGGCCAGGCACTCCAGGGACATCAGCAACCGCGCCTGCTGGCGCCAACGGCCAAAGGTGATGCCGGTGTGGCGCTGGAACTGGCGATGGAAGGTCTTGGCGCTCATGGCCAGGCAGTCGCCCCATTGTTCGGCGGTGCGGTTGTCCGAAGGATCGTCCGCCAGCGCCTGGCACACCCGCAGCATGCGCGGCTCATGGGGCCAGGGCAGGCTGAACGGCAGCACCGGCAGCGAGCGCATCTCATCGAGGATCAGGCGCATCAGGCGGCCGTCGCGGCTGTCCGGCGAATACTGCGTGCCGACCTGGGCGGCGGCCAGGATCAGCTCGCGCAGCAACGGCGAGACCTCGATCACGCAGTCATGCTCGGGCAGGCCGGCAATGGCATCGACATTGATGAACAGGCTGCGCATGCGCACCGCGCCGCGCATGCGTACCCGGTGCTCGACGCCGGCCTGCAACCACACCCCGCGGCTGGGCGGCACCACCCAGCGGCCGGACTCGGTGTCGATCACCAGCACGCCCTCGATGGCATAGGCCAGCTGCGAGCGTGGATGGCTGTGGGCAGGTATTTCATGGCCGTTGGGGTAATCCACGGCGATGCTGGTAACCGGCATGGACAGGCAGTCGATGGACGAGACAACAAGCAGATCGGACATGCAGCGCAGCGCCTCCGCCCCGGAAGGGATCATGGGGCGCTTATCATAGGTGAAAATGTCCATTTTGCGATAATCAAAGGGTGTTTAGCGCATTACATTCAGAAGATCGCTACCTAGACTACAGATCACTCCTTGCCCGCCGACGGTTGCAACCGCCCATGAACCCCCTGTTCCTGACCCTGCTACTAGCGCTACCCCTGCCTTACGGCCGGGGTCTGCCGGTGCTGCCAGGAACCTGGCACCCAGGCTGATCTCCCCCAGACTCCGGCCTCGAAGCGCTTTCCATGATGAAAGCAGGGGAGATCCATCGCGTTCTCCATTGTGCTTTCGAGGTCAGTATGCTCGCCCATCCCCATACCAAATACCGTGCCTTTGCTCCCGTGGACCTGGCCTCGCGCCAGTGGCCGTCACGTACCATCACCCAGGCTCCGATCTGGCTGTCCACCGACCTGCGCGATGGCAACCAGGCGCTGTTCGAGCCGATGAACCGCGAGCGCAAGCTGCGCCTGTTCGAGGAACTGGTGCGCCTGGGCTTCAAGGAAATCGAAGTGGGATTCCCCGCCGCCTCGCGTACCGATTTCGAGGTGGTCCGCGAGCTTGTGGAGCAGCAGCGGATTCCCGCCGACGTCACCCCCATGGTGATGACCCAACTGCGCGAGGACCTGATCCGCGAAACCGTACGCAGTGTGCAGGGTGCGCGCCGGGTCATCGTCCACCTGTACAACGCCATCGCCCCGGTCTGGCGGCGCGTGGTGTTCGGGTTTTCGGTGGACGAGGTCGAGTCCCTGGTGGAGCGCCATGTCAGGCTGTTGCGCGAGTTGACCGACCAGCACCCGGAAACCGAATGGGTGTTGCAGTACTCCCCCGAAACCTTCTGCATGGCGGAGCTCGAGGTGTCCCTGCGCATGTGCAACACCGCGATCCGTACCTGGGACGCCGGCCCGGGGCGCCCGATCATCATCAACCTGCCGACCACCGTCGAGGTGGCCACCGCCAACGTCTTTGCCGACCAGATCGAATGGATGCACAAGCGCCTGGAGCGCCGCGACCAGGTCACGCTGTCAGTGCACCCGCACAACGACCGGGGCACCGGCGTGGCCTGTGCCGAACAGGCGTTGCTGGCGGGCGCCCAGCGGGTGGAGGGCTGCCTGTTCGGCAATGGCGAGCGCAGTGGCAACCTGGATCTGGTGACCCTGGCACTGAATCTCTATACCCAGGGCATCAGCCCCGGGCTGGACTTCTCCGATATCGCGGCAGTGGCCCGGGTTGCCGAGGAATGCACGGCGCTGCCGATCCATCCGCGCCATCCCTATGTCGGCGACCTGGTGTTCACCGCCTTTTCCGGCTCGCACCAGGACGCCATCGCCAAGGGCTTTGCCGCCCAGGCGGCCGACGGTTTCTGGGAGGTGCCCTACCTGCCCATCGATCCGCAGGACCTGGGGCGGACCTACGACAGCATCGTGCGGGTCAACAGCCAGTCCGGCAAAGGCGGGATCGCTTTCCTGCTGCAGCGTGACCACGGCATCGTCATGCCCCGGCGCATGCAGATCGAGTTCAGCGCCATTGTGCAGAAGCTGGCTGATGCCAGTGACGCCGAGTTGAGCAGCGACGCTTTATGGGAGGTGTTCCAGCGCACCTATCTGGCGTGTGCAGAGGGCACGGCCGGCCTGCGGTATCTCGCTCATCGGTTGTTCGATGCCCCCGAGGGGCAGGGGATCGAGCTGCGGGTCGCCACCCCCGGGAACCAGGAGGCGTGCTTGCATGGCGTGGGCAACGGACCTGTCGCGGCGGCCCTGGCCGCCCTGGGCTTGCCGCTGCGCATCGACAGTTTTGAAGAGCGCAACCTGGGGGCGGGGGCCGATGCGCAGGCGCTGGCAATTGTCGAAGCGGTGTGGCCGGGCGTTGCCGGGTCACGTTTTGGCGCCGGCTGTCACGCCAATATCGTCACCGCGTCGGTGCAGGCCGTGATCAATGCCGCGGCGCGGTTTTATCCCGAGCAGGCGCCGGCATTCGTCCCCACCCAGGCATCGCTTGCGGAGCGGGCGGCTCCCTGAGTGACCCGCACCAGCAGTCGGCGCCCCAGGGGCCGGCCGCTGGAGCCCGGGCAAAAAAAAGCCCGCTGTAGCGCGGGCCAAATGGGATTCGTTAAGGAGTGATTGGCAATATAGGGGCGGCGAGGTGAAAGCACCGTGAAAAAAAAGTCGTGCAGGGATAAACCTCCAGCATCTTTGCCCAAGTCGTAGGGTGTTTTCGGATATGTCCGATATTACTGCCCCTGGAGCCCGCGTATATTCCCTCCTGCTCGCCCAGCCAAAGGGGGTACTTCGGTCTGGATGCCACTGCCGAAGTGATGGGCGAGCACCTTTTTCCCTCCTGCCGTTTCTTTCTCCCTGGCTGTTTCCTTCCCGCTTGGCCTGGCCAATATCCTCATCCCATTCCCTTCAGGGCAGATCGAGCCGGCGCCGGATCTCGGCCCACAGTTGCGGGTCGTCGAAGTCGTTGATCACGCGGTGGGCGCCGGCATCCAGCAGGGTTTGCGGGCGCTGGCTGGTGGCCAGGCCGAACGTGCAGATCCCGGCTTTTACCGCGGCTGTCAGCCCGGGTACCGAGTCTTCGAAGGCCAGGGCCTGGTCGGCGGTGGCCTGCAGGTATTCCAGGCCGCTCAAGTAGGGCAGGGGATCGGGCTTGGCCCGAGGCAACTCCTCGGCCACCAGCACCGTCTGGAAGCGCTGCCGCAGGCCCAGCACCTCGAGCATGTGCTCGGCATTGGCCCGGGGCGCGTTGGTGACCACGCACACGCCGATGCCGTGCTCCTGGGCAAAATCCAGCAGGCGCAGCAGGCCGGGCATGGGCATCAGTTGCGGGGAGAGTTGGCGAAAGCGCACTTCCTTGCGCTCGGCAAAGGCTTCATGTTCCGCCACGCTGCGCTCGGGGAACAGGTAGCGGCACATGTTGGCATTGGCCTGGCCGCTGACATGGGCTTCGAATTCTTCCTGGGTGAAGGTCCGGCCCTCCTCTTCCAGCAGCAGTTGCTGCAGGGCCAGCAGGTGCAGGGCGTCGGTGTCGGTCAGGGTGCCATCAAGGTCGAAGAGCAGAGCATTGAGCATGGGACAGTTCCTGTCGGGCCCCATCCGGGCCGGTTGGCTGAATCGATCAAGCCCGCATCCTAGCAGGCTTGATCCCAACCGTGACCGGCTCGCTCGGGGTCTCAGCCCTGTGCGTTGTCGCCTTCGCCCTGGTCTTCCACTTCGTCAGGCTGCGGGCAGTAGTCCTGGGGGTTGGCCGGCCACAGCACCTGGTCATGGCCGTCGTGCACCTGTTCGGCGCCGCAATCGACCTGGCTGACCTGGAAGCTCGGAGTGCCGTCCAGGCGATACAGGGCCTTGAGGCTGCGGGACTGATCGTCGCCCATGCCTTCCACGGCATAGCCGAAGATGGCGCCGCGGGTTTCGTCCACCACCAGTTCCTGCCACTTGCCGGGGATCAGCCGCTTGCCCTTGAGGTCGTACAGCGCCGAGGTGGCCAGGGCCGAGGTGTCGTCGGTGGCCAGCAGGTAGTGGCCGCTGTTGTCCAGGCGGATGTCGACGTACTGGCCCGGCTCCAGCAGCACCTTGCCGCTGGCGTCCATCAGGCCCACGGTACGCACCTGGGTGGCCTGGCCGAACAGGGTGGCCTGCTTGGTCGGGCTGTTGGCGGTGCTGAAGACGAACAGGTCGGCATTGATCGCGCCGATCTGGGCGTAGGTGGGCTTGAACAGCTCGACGCCCTTGTCCACATCGAAGATACCGAAGGTGGCGCTGAACACGTTCTGCAGCACCGCGACCTGGTTCAGCCCCGGTACCTGCCGGAACATTCCCAGGGGGCTGAAGCCGGCCGGGTCCGCCGAGTCGTAGACCGGCTGCACCTTCCATTGGCCCTGGCGGTCGATCAGCCCGGCCTTGCCGGAGCTGCCGTCGGCGTTCTTGGCGGTGACCAGCGCGCCCTGCTTGCCGAATACCTGGCAGGTGCCGAACTGGGCCTGGATCACGGTCTTGCCCTGGAAATCCATGTAGCCGCAGGGGCTGTCGTATTTTTCCCGGAAGGCCACCAGGCCGTCACCCGGTTCGCCCATCCAGTTGTAGGTGGCGGCGCTGATCAACTGGGCCTGGGCATCGGCCAGGGCCTTGCCCTGTTCGGTGCTGACCACCAGATGCTGGTTGGCAAAGTAGTCGATGCTGTCGAAGTCGATCTTCTTCTGCTCGCCGGTCTTGAGGTTCAGCGCCCACTTGTCGTTGCCGCGTTCGGCGATCATCCACCAGCCGCGCTTGGCGAAGTCATCGCGGACCATGCTGCTGTCATACAGGGCTTCGGTCACCACCTCGCCCTTGGCACTGAGAATGCCGCGCTTGCCGCCGATCTCGTAGACGATGAAGTCGTCGTTGCCGCCCACGTACAGGTCGTCGAAGCGCGGTGGCTGAATCTGTTTGCCGCTCTGGTCGATGATGCCCAGCTTGCCGTCCTGGCCGAAGCCGAAGTAGCCCGGGGTCAGCAGCCGCAGGTCATCGGTGAAGGCGGCCTTGAGGGTCTGCTTGCCATCGGCGCTGCTGAGGTTCCAGGTACCGTCCTTGGCGAACAGGAAGGTCTTGTCCAGGGGCAGGGCGACCACGGCGTCGTAGTCGTTGTCGGCGCTGACCAGCACCTTGCCGTCCTGGTCCAGCACCGCGCATTCGCCATTGGCGCAGATCGGCATGACCATGGCCGCCGGCGCGGGGGCCGCAGCGACGGCTGCAGTCTTGGGACTGGTTTCTTCCTTGCATCCGACCAGGGTCAGGGCAGACAACGAGAGGATCAGCGAGCCGAGACGGGCACAGGCGCTTCTATCCATGAACTTCAGGTTCCTTGTAAGAGGGGAGGTGCGGCACACCCCATGGGACGGGGCAGGCAAAGCGGGGGTGATTCTGCGGCGCCGCCGGATAAATGCAAGATCCAATTGCAAAGAAAACCAGCGGTACAGCCTCGTCGCCGGCCTTGAGAGCTGTTCTGGCGCTGGCTAATCGCTGTCTCAGACTGAGACGTTTGTCTCGAAATTGAACGTCGGGTAACACCCGCAAGCCCGCCAGGGACCGGCGTCTTCGCCCAAGTCGTTGATTCCGGGTTCTTTTATAAGCTGGCACGCTCCGTGTATTGCATATCAGCAGACGTTTCTCTTGCCTCCATGACCGGGCGTGCCGGGCATGGCAGAAACCATAAAAACGACTCGCTAAAAATAAGAAAGCACCGTGGGAGGTTTGACGTTGATGAAGAGAAGACTGCGCCTGAGGCTCAGTGCCAGCCTGCTGGCCATTGCCACCTGTACCGCCTTGCATGCCCCTTCGAGTTTCGCCGCGCGGGATGCACAGAGCATCCTCAAGGAAACCTGCCAGGGTTGCCACACCCCCGAGGCCGGGGAAGCCCTGAGCCGCATCAGCCACCAGCGCAAGACCCCGGAAGGCTGGCTGATGAGCATTGCCCGCATGCAGACCATGCACGGGCTGCAAATCAGCGATGACGAGCGCCGCACCCTGGTCAAGTACCTGGCCGATACCCAGGGCCTGGCGCCCAGCGAGACCGACGGCGTGCGCTACGCCCTGGAGCGACGGCTGAACACCGTCGAGCATTTCGACGAACAGACCACCCAGATGTGCGCCCGCTGTCACTCCGGCGCGCGGATCGCCCTGCAACGCCGGCCGGCCCAGGAATGGGAGCGGCTGGTGAATTTTCACCTTGGGCAATGGCCATCCCTGGAGTACCAGGCGCTGTCCCGGGACCGGGAATGGCTGCCCACCGCCCTCAAGGAAATGGTGCCGCTGCTGGCCAAGCGTTATCCCCTCGACAACCCCGCCTGGACAGCCTGGCAACAGGCCCGCCCGCAAGCGGCGGCGCTGGCGGGGGACTGGAGCTTCAGCGGCCACCTGCCGGGCAAGGGCGAACTGGCCGGGGTGATGAGCGTCAGCGCCGGGGAAGGCGATCAGTTCAAGCTCAGCGTCAAGGGCCAGTACGCCGATGGCAGCCCGTTCAATGGCGAGGGCAGCGCGATCCTCTACAACGGTTATGAATGGCGCGGCAATGTCACCGTGGATGGCGTGGTCATGCGCCAGGTGCTGGCGGCCCAGGGCAATGCACTGCAAGGGCGGATGTTCGAGGCCGAGCACGACGAGCGCGGCCTGGACTTCATCGCCGCCCGCCAAGGCAGCCAGCGGTTGCTGGCGGTGCAGCCGGGTTACCTGAAGGCCGGTGAGGAGGCCGAGGTGACCCTGGTGGGCGCGGGCCTTGTGGGCACTCCGAGCTTCGGCAAAGGGGTGGAGGTCGTGCAGGTGCTGGAGCAGAGCCCCGAACGCATCCGCGTCAGCCTCAAGGCGGCGGCCAGCGCCCAGCCGGGGCTGCGGGAGGTCAGCGTCGGCAGCCTCAAGGGCGCGACGCTGGCGGTGTACCAGCGCATCGCCGAGGTCAGGGTGGTGCCGGCATTTGCCGTGGCGCGGATCGGTGACGGCGGCGGTTCGACGCCCAAGGTCCAGGGCCGCTTCGATGCCGAAGCCTGGGGCAAGGGGGCCGACGGCAAGGCCTACCGCATCGGCGTGATGCCGGCGCAGTGGAAGGTCGAGGCCTTCGACGCCCAGGCGGCCAAGGATGAAGACGTCAAGTACGCCGGCAGCATGCAGGCCGACAGCGGCGTGTTCACCCCGGGGGATGCCGGGCCCAACCCGCTGCGCAAGATGTCCACCAACAACGCCGGCAACCTCAAGGTGATCGCTGCGGTGGAGGAGGGGGGCAAGGCCCTGACCGGTGAAGGCCAGCTGATCGTCACCGTGCAACGCTGGAACAATCCACCCATTCCCTGAGGGGCGTCGAGCGATACCGACAGACACTTTCAGGCAATGACCGCAGGCCCCGAACGCGGGGCAGGCACAGGAGGTTGTAATGGGCGCAATTCTGAATCTGGTGGAGCGCAACCTGCATGAAGTGCAGGTGGACGCCAACCGCATGCTGTTCCATATCCCCAGCAGTTCGCTGTTTGCCAGCGATGCCTTGACCGGCAGCATCATCGATGCGCTGCGTGGCCCGGGCTGTACCCCGGAAGACTTGATCCAGCGTCTGGCCGGCGCCTATGACGGTGCCGACGTCAGCGACACCCTGCGCGAGCTGATGGCCCTGGAACTGGTCAGCGACGGCTCGCCCCTGACCCCGGAAATCGGCGTCAAACGGGTCGAACGCACGGCGATCAATACCGTGGTGCTCAACGTCAATACCGGCTGCAACCTGAGTTGCACCTACTGCTACAAGGAAGACCTGGACAAGCCCTCGGCGGGCAAGAAGATGGGCCTGGACACGGCCATTGCCTCGGTGGAAATGCTGCTCCAGGAGTCCCCGGACGAGGAGCGCTACACCGTGGTGTTCTTCGGCGGCGAACCCTTGAGCAACCGGCCGCTGATCGAGGCCATGGTGGACTACTGCGAACAGCGCTTTGCCGCGGCCGGCAAGTTCGTCGAGTTCGTCATGACCACCAACGCCACCCTGCTCACCGAAGAGGTGGTGGACTACCTCAACGCCCACCGCTTCGGGCTTTCGGTGAGCATCGACGGGCCCAAGACCGTGCACGACCGCAACCGCATCACCGTGGGCGGGCAGGGCACCTATGACGTGGTGCGGCGCAAGGCGCAGATGCTTCTGGAACGCTACGACAGCCGGCCGGTGGGGGCGCGGGTGACCCTGACCACCGGGGTCACCGACCTTGAGACCATCTGGGATCACCTGTTCAACGAGCTGGGGTTCGCCGAAGTGGGGTTCGCCCCGGTGACCTCGGGGGACATCAGCAGCTTCAACCTCAGCAGCGAGGAGCTGATCGAAGTCTTCGCCAGCATGAAGCGCCTGGGCCGGCGTTACCTGGCGGCGGCACTGGAGCACCGCAATATCGGCTTCTCCAACCTGCACCAGCTGATCACCGATATCCACGAGGGCCACAAGAAGGCGCTGCCCTGCGGCGCCGGGCTGAAGATGCTGGCGGTGGACCACAAGGGCGAGCTGAACCTGTGCCACCGCTTCACCGGCTCATCCCTGCCGACCTTCGGCAATGTGCATGACGGTGGGGTCAAGCAGATGGAGCTCAATGACTTCCTGTCCCAGCGCCTGGACCGCACCAACACCGGCTGCGACAGCTGCCGCATCCGCAACCTGTGTTCCGGCGGCTGCTACCACGAGAGCTATGCCCGCTACGGCGACCCGGCGCATCCGACTTATCACTATTGCGAACTGATGCGTGACTGGGTGGATTTCGGCATCGAAGTCTACAGCCGGATCATGGCGCACAACCCTGCGTTCATCAGCAGCTACATCACTCCGCGCAAGGCTCACTGACATGAAACATCTCAAGCCGATCAACAACAAAGCTCAGAAACTGACCGAGGCCGCGGCCCAGGACCGTATCGAAGAAGTGCTGGCGATGAACTCCGTGGCCGGCTGCGCCTCGACCACCGACCCGGGCTGGGAAATCGATGCCTTTGGCGGCGTCTCGTCGCTGTGCCAGCCGATGGAGGCCGACCTCTACGGCTGCTCCGACCCTTGCTGGTGGCCGGCCCAGGTGCCGGACATGATGAGCACCTACCCCGACTGGAACAAGGACGCCCAGGCCTCCAACGACAACTGGCGCAACCTCGGCACCGTCTTCCCCAAAGACAAGTAACCGGACAGCACAAGGATTCCAGCATGCGAGCTATCACAGTGTGCGGCCTGGCCGCCGGCGCGGTTCTCAGCGCCTGTTCTTTCACCGCCCTGGCCGACGAGGGCCTGGCCCTCAACAGCGGTCACGAGTACATGGTGACCACCAATTACCCGAACAACCTGCACGTTCTCGATCTGGCCACCGACAGCCTGTACAAGACCTGCAAGATGCCCGACGCCTTCGGCCCCGGCACCGTGCAACTGTCGCCGGACCGCAAGATCGCCTACGTGCTGAACAACCACTATGCGGATGTCTACGGCGTCGAGCTCGACAGCTGCAAGCAGGTGTTCCACGCCAGCATCACCCAGCATCCGGGGGAGAAGGCGCGCTCGATGTTCGCCTTCACCGTCAGCCACGACGGCAAGGAGCTATACACCGTGGCCAACCCGACCCTGTTGCTCAATGACCGCTATGAGGTCAAGGAGCCGCGGCTGGATGTCTACGCCACCGATGCCGGGCTCGACGCCAAGCCGCTGCGCAGTTTCCCCGCGCCGCGCCAGCTGACCATCATGCAGAGTGGCGACGACGGCACCCTGTATGTGGCCGGGCCGGACCTGTACAAGGTCGACGTCAAGACCGGCAAGTTCGAGGTACTGATCCCCAGCCGCCACTGGAAACGCCCCAACTACAGCGCGCCGGACGTGCTCTACGTGTGGAACCAGCAGACCTTCCGCCATGACTTCTCGCTGCTCTACACCGCGGCGAAGTTCAAGGACAAGAAGCAGGACCCGGCCACCGCCGAGCCGCTGTACGGGCTGTTCAGCGTCGATCTTGCGACCGGCAAGACCGAGACCACCGACTTCGGCCCGCTGACCGAGATCTACTTCAGCGGCATGCGCTCGCCCACGGACCCCAACCTGATGTTCGGCGTGCTCAACCGCCTGGCCAAGTACGACATCAAGCAGAAGAAACTGCTCCAGGCCGCGACCCTGGAACACTCCTACTACTGCATCTCGTTCAACCGGGCCGGGACCAAGATCTACCTGGCGGGGACCTTCAACGACGTGGCGATCTTCGATGTCCAGAGCATGAAGCAGATCGGCAAGATCACCCTGCCGGGCGGCGACATGGCCATCACCACGGCGCAGATCTTCGTCCGCTGACCCCGCCGCCAGCCACCGGCTCCTGTAGGAGCCGGCTTGCCGGCGAACAGGCCGGCAAGCCGTGCAGGGCCCTCGCCGACGCCTTCGTGGGCAAGCCCGCTCCTACCGTGCGGGGACCGGGCAGCTCAAGTCGCCTTCCTTGCACTGCAGGTACTGTTTGAAACTCTCCACGCGGGTCTTGGTCAGGGCCGTGATGCAGTTGCTGTAGGCCACCGGATACAGGCTGCCACCTTCCACGCCCGAGGTGGAAAAACTGCACTCGGCATCGCGGAACGCCACCCAGGCGCGCTGGGCGCTGACCAGCAGCTTTTTGCTGTGTGGCTGGTCTTTCAGGCGCTGGTTGATCTGTTGGTAAAGGGCGTTCAGCTCCTTGTCCGCGGCCTTGTGCTGGAAGTTGGCGCACAGGCTCATATCGGTCTGGGTGGTGTTGTTGCACTCATAGGCCTGGGCCAGTGGAGCAAGCAGCAGCGGCGCAAGGGCCAGCAACAGGATCGGACGCATGGAAAGTCTCGCAATCGGTCAATGAGGAAGAAACAGTCTAGCCGCGGCTGGGTTGCCACTCGGGCCAGCGTTGCAGCGCTTCGTCGGCCAGCCAGGGCACATCGTGGGAGGTCCAGATATGCACCTGTGGCGTCTGCCCCGGATCATCGTCCAGGGTCGCCACCCGCAGGATCACGTGGGGCTGCCCCGGGCGCTCCGCCAGCAGGTGAGAACCGCAGACCGAGCAGAAGTGCCGCAGCTTGCCCGGGGACGATTCGTAGGTGCTCAGCCGTTCCTGGCCCTGGGTCCACTGGAAGTGTTCGCGCATGACTCCGGCGGTCGAGGCAAAGGCCGCGGCGTGGGCCTTGCGGCAGGTCTGGCAATGGCAGTGGCCGATGGGCATGTCCAGGCGCTCGACCCGGTATTGCACCGCCTTGCACAGGCAACTGCCATGCAGCGGCCGGGCAGGCGCGCGACGCCGGGCGGCGGCCAGCAGGTCGTCGGCCATGGCCTGGATCTCCTCGCCCATGTGCAGCTTGGCCAGCCAGTGCGGCGGTATGCCCTGGGCCCCGTAGAAGGCTCCGGCCAACTGGCCGACGATGGCGGCGGTGGTGTCGGCGTCGTCCCCCAGGTTGGCGGCGGCCAGCACTGCTTCGGCATAGCTGTCGCTGTGCTGGAAGCACCAGAGCGCGGCCTCCAGGGAGTCGACGCAATAGCCGTTGCCGCGAATCTGGTCGCGGGTTTTATCCAGGTAATTGCCCTGGGCCAGGGCCGCGACCTTGCTCTCGCGAAAGCCCTGGGCGTCGAGCCGTTGCAGTTGCTGCTTGCTGGCACCGTCCAGGGCCTTGGCGATCAGCCCGGCCAACAGCTGGCAGCATTCGATGGCTTCGGCGGCGCCGTGGGTGGTACGCGAACTGGCCCCGGCAAACTCGCGGACCTGGGCCAGGTCGGGGTAATGGAACAGCACCACCGGCGCCAGGCGCATCAGCGAGCCATTGCCGGCGGTCTGCGGGTCGCTGGAGCCCGCCAAGGGCTGGCCGTGTTCCTGATAGTCGGCCAGGGCCTGGCGCACCGTCATGCCGATATCGAAGCATTCGCCGGTGGCGCTCAGGTAGCCCCATTGCCACCAGTTGAGGTAGCGGCCCATCTGGTCGGCGGGGTCGAAACCGTCCTTGCGCAACAGGCTTTCCCCCAGGCACAGGGCCATGGAGGTGTCGTCGGTCCACTGTCCGGCCTTGAGGTTGAACGGGCCGCCGCCCAAGAGATCGGTGACCGGGGGGAAACTGCCCCGTGGCTTGAATTCCACACTGGTGCCCAGGGCATCGCCACAGGCCAGGCCCAGCAGGCTGCCACGGTAGCGGTCGGTGAGGGTGAGGGGCATGGCAGGTCCTTTGCAGAGGTATTGGCGCCGGCGACAGTAGCATTTTTCGTTCTGGGCAATCAGTGGGTCCTTCGGCCAGATAAAGGTTGCGCTCGATTCAGAGAGGTCTAGTGTTCATCACTGGAGGTGGCCCATGAATTCTTCAGATCGCATCGAACGCAAGATCCTGCTCAAGGCCGACCCGGCCCAGGTCTGGCAGGCGCTGAGCGAGGCCGAACGCTTCGGCCGCTGGTTTGGCGTGGCCCTGGCCGGCCAGCAGTTCATACCCGGCCAGCGGGCCCGGGGCGCGGTGACCTACCCAGGCTATGAGCACCTGACCTGGGATGTCCTGGTGGAGCAGATGCTGCCCCAGGAGCTGTTCTCCTTCCGCTGGCACCCCTACGCCATCGATCCCGCTCAGGACTATTCGGCAGAGCCCAGCACCCTGGTCCGGTTCGAACTGGAAGAGCACGCCGGTGGTACCTTGCTGCGGGTCACCGAGTCGGGCTTCGACGGCATTCCCGCCGAGCGCCGGCTCAAGGCCTTTCGCATGAACAGCCGGGGCTGGGACGAGCAGATGAGCAATATCGAGAACTACCTGCAGCAGGGTTGAAACAGGCAGTTGCAAGCGGCACGTTGCAGAGCCAGGCCTGTCGCCTGAAACTGGCCGCTTCCCGTCTGGAGCAGCCCCTTGTTCGAAACCTATATGAAACGCTGGCGCCTGACGCCCGATGGCGATCCCATCGTCACCTCGGGCAGCCGCCTGTTGCCGGTGCGTCTGCAAGACGGTGCGCCGGCCATGTTGAAGATTGCCCTGGATGAGCACGAGCAGGCCGGCAACCGGCTGATGGCCTGGTGGGCCGGGGAGGGGGCGGCGCGGGTTCATGCCCAGCAAGGCGATGCCCTGCTGATGGAGCGCGCCATGGGCAAGGGTTCGCTGATGCGCATGGCCCTGGCGGGCCAGCACGATGAGGTCAGCCATATCGTCTGCGCCACCCTGCAACAGTTGCACCGGCCACGGGCACAACCGCGGCCGCCGCTGGTGTCGCTGGATCGCTGGTTTGCCGACCTGCGCGAGGCGGCGCCGCAGCAGGGCGGGTTGTTCCTGCGCTGCCTGGCCGAAGCCGAGCACCTGTTGGCCACGCCCCGGGAACCGGTGGTGCTGCATGGCGATATACACCACGACAATGTGCTGGACTTCGCCGAGCGCGGCTGGCGGGTGATCGACCCCAAGCGGGTCCATGGCGAGCGCACCTTCGATTTCGCCAACCTGATCTGCAACCCGGACCTGCCCAGCGCCACCGACCCTGTGCGCTTTGCCCGCCAGGTGCAGGTGATTGCCCGGGCGGCGCAGCTGGAGCCGCGCCGGCTGGTGCAGTGGGTGCTGGCCTTCAGTGGTTTGTCCGCTGCCTGGTTTCTCCAGGACGATCATCAGCCCGGGGCGCAGCACCAGCTCAAGCTCGCGGCTTTGGCCGCCCAGGCACTGGAGGGGTGAACTAGGGGTTTGCGTAAGTGCGGTATAGCGAATTTCCTACACGCGCTGTAATTCAATGCGCCTTCTGCGCACCGGGCTTTGTGTTTAATCTTCTTTCCCACAACTGCAGCGCAGGAAGCGCTCAGGATCAGGGAAGGTCGACCATTAGCACGGATGCTGCAGACAGGAAGTCATGATGGTCTTGGAAAAAACCCGCTTCGGCGGGTTTTTTTCGTCCGGCATTTCGTGCCTGCAGCCTGGGTGCGGTGGCCACTTTGATACTTCATGCAGCGGAACATGAACGTGGCAGGTTCTTTTCAGCCCGACGCTAAGCGCGGGCTTCTGCAGGTGTGCTTAGCGGGTGATTTCGTTGCGGACCTTTTCCAGAGCCTGCTCCAGCAGCGGCAGGCCGATGGAGCCCAGGGCCAGGCGCAAGGCCTGGGGCACATGGGCGGTGGTGGCGAAGGGCTCGGCCGAGGTCACCGTTACCCCCTGATGTTCCAGGGCCGCCACCACGGCATCGGCCCGCCGTCCTTCCGGCAGTTTCAGCCAGAGAAAATACGATGAGCCATAGGCCTGGTAATCGCAGCCCTTGAGCACCCTCCGGGCCAGTTGCTGGCGGCTGCGGGCATCGTTGCGCTTCTGTTCTTCCAGGCTGTCCACCAGCCCCGACTCGATCCAGCGGCAGCCCAGGGTCACGGTCAGCGACGGGGTGCTCCACGTGGACACGCGGATCGCCCGTTCCAGGGCCGGGATCATCTCCAGGGGCGCGACGATAAACCCCAGGCGCAAGCCCGAGGCGACGCTTTTCGACAGCCCGGAAATATACAGCGTGCGCTCCGGGGCCAGGGTCTGCAGCGGCGGCGGGGCCGGTTCGGCGAGGAAGGCGTAGGCGCCGTCCTCGATCAGCAGCAGGTCATGCTCGCGGGCCAGTTGCGCCAGGCGCCGGCGTTCGGCCAGGGGCATCACCGTGCCCAGGGGGTTGTGCAGGGTCGGCATGCAGTACAGCGCCCGCACCGGGCGCCGGCGGCACAGGGCCTGCAGGGCGTCGAGGTCCATCTGGCCGTTGTGCTGGGGCAGCGCTTCGAGGTCCAGGCGATGGACCTGGGCCAGGGTCTTGAGGCCGGGGTAGGTCAGGGCGTCCACTGCCAGGATGTCTCCGGGCTGGAGTAGCGCCAGCAGGCTCACCGCCAGCCCCTGCTGGGCGCCATTGACGATCAGCACCTGCTCGGCGGCGACGCGGATCTCGCGGTTGCGCAAGTGCCGCGCCGCGGTCTGGCGTTCATGGGGGCGGCCGCCCTGGGGCGCGGAATGCAGCAGGGCATCCAGGTCGCCGGAGGCGGCTATCGCCCGCAGCCCCTCGCGCAGGCTTTCCGCCTGGCCGGGCAGGGACGGGTAGTTGAACGCCAGGTCCACCGAGGCGGCGCTGGCCGGGTGCTGTTCCAGGCCCATGCCCCGGGGCAGGCTGGTGTCGCGGACAAAGGTGCCGCGCCCGGGCTCGCCCACCACCAGGCCGATGGCTTCCAGCTCGTGATACACCCGCAGCGCCGTGGCCAGCGCCACCTGCTCGCTGGCCATCAGCGCCCGCACCGTCGGTAGCTGAGTGCCTGGGCACAGCTGGCCGGCGCGGATGCGCTGGGCGAAGTGATCGACGATGGTTTTGTAGCGGGTACGGCGCATGCTCGGCCACCTTGTGTATCTAGAACACTTTTTTGTTTGTATCAGATAGGGCGCCTAATCTAGCGGCTTTTGCGCAGGAGCGCTCACATGCCGGACCTTTCCACCCTGTCGATCTTCCTCGGCGCCGTGCTGCTGTTGCTGCTGTCGCCGGGACCCAACATGGCCTTCGTCATCAGCCACGGCGCAGCCTATGGCTGGCGCGGTGGGGTGGCATCGGGGCTGGGGATCGGCGCAGCGGATATCGGCCTGACCCTGCTCACGGCCACGGGCGTCACCGCCGTGGTGGCCAGCTGGCCGCCGGCGTTCGACCTGATCCGCTATGCCGGGGTTGCCTACCTGTTGTGGCTGGCCTGGAAGGCCCTGGGCCAGCGGGGGGGCCTGGACCTTGCCGATACACCCCGGGTGCCGCTGGCCACGGTGTTTGTCCGGGCCCTGTGCAACAGCCTGCTGAACCCCAAGGCGCTGCTGTTCTTCATGGTGTTCCTGCCGCAGTTCGTGCGGCCCGAGCACGGCAGCATCGCTGTGCAACTGGTGGTCCTGGGCTTGCTGCTGACCCTGGTCAGCGGGGTCTTCCATACCAGCCTGGGGATCTTCGGCGCGGCCTTGCGCCGTGGCTTGCCCGGCAGCGATTCGCGGCTGGCCCGCTGGCAATCCTGGCTGCTGGCGGCGGTGCTGCTGGCCCTGGCCCTGCGCCTGGCGCTGCTGGCGCGTCCGCTCTGATTCATCAGCCAATGGAGTTTGCCCATGTACATCGCCGCCTTTATCTACCAGCCGGGCCAGCGCGACGAGGAGTTCCACCGCCTCAGTGCGCTGATCGACGAAATTGCCATCAGCCTGCCGGGCTTCGTCGGCGCCCAATCCTGGACCAGCGCCGACCAGGGGCTGATCAACGCCAGCTATTACTGGGAGGACGAAGCCTCGATCCAGGCCTTTGCCAGTCACCCCAGGCACATCGAAGCCAAGCGCCAGTACCGGCGCTGGTACGCCGGTTATCAGGTGGTGATTTCCAGGGTCGAGCGCACCTATGGCGATGGCGCCATCACCCAGTTGCTGGGCAATGCCCGCCAGGGCCCGGTGCGCCGTGCCTGAAGGCTCAGCCGGCTGCCAGCCGCGCGGCCGCGCGCAGGGTGATTTCCCGGCGCTTGTGCAGCGAATCCGCGGCGCGCTGGCGGGCCTGCTGCACCACGCTGGCGGGGGCCGTGTCCGGGCTGCCGGCATTGAACGGTGGCGCCGGGGCGTACTCCAGTTGCAGCTGTACCCGCTGCGCGGTGGCGGCGTCGAACAGTTCGGCGGCCAGGGTCAGGGCGAAGTCGATGCCGGCGGTGATACCGCCGCCGGTCAGCAGGTTGCCGTCACGCACCACCCGCTCATGCACCGGTATCGCCCCCAGCGGCGCCAGCAGTTCGTGGTAGGCCCAGTGGGTGGTGGCGCGCTTGCCCTGGAGCAGGCCCGCGGCGCCGAGCACCAGGGAGCCGGTGCACACCGAGGTCACGTAGCGCGCCCGGGCGGCCTGCTGGCGGATGAACGCCAGGGCCTGCGGGTCTTCCATCAGCGCCCCGACCCCGGTACCGCCGGGGATGCAGATCACATCCAGCGGCGGGCAGTCGGCGAAGCTTGTGGTGGCCTGCAGCACCAGCCCCGAGCTGGCCACCACCGGCCCCGGCTCCTTCCAGATCAGGTGCACCTGCACATCCGGCAGCGAGGCCAGTACGTCATGGGGGCCGGTCAGATCCAGTTGCTGGACCTCGGGGAACAACAGAAAACCTATCTGCACTGCCATTGCCTGTTCCTTGTGTCGATGAAGTGGACGGCTTGACTCTAGCGCTCTAGGATTTGGCGCATACGCCAACCAGCCCTCGATTTACGCCAACCATGCCCACTGCGCCGAAAAACGTGTTTGTCCTGGCCTTCGCCAATGCCCAGTTGCTGGATGTCAGCGGGCCGCTGCAGGTATTCGCCTCGGCCAATGACCGGGCCCGCGGCCTGGGCCTGCCCTTGCCCTACCACCCGCGGGTGATTGCCAGCCCGGGCGGGGCGACCCTGAGCTCCTCGGGGCTGGCGCTGCTGGCCGAGCCGCTGCCGCTGCCGCAAGAGCCCTGCGACACCCTGATCGTTGCCGGTGGCTGGGGCGTCTACGAGGCGGCCCGTGATCCTGAACTGGTGGCCTGGGTGGCGGCCCGGGCTGCGGCGTCACGGCGGGTGGCGTCGGTCTGCACCGGGGCCTTTCTGCTGGCCGCCAGCGGCTGGCTGGACGGGCGCCGGGTGGTCACCCACTGGACCCGCTGCGAGCAGTTGGCCGAGCAGTATCCGCAACTGCAGGTGGAGGCCAATCCGATCTTCATCAACGATGGCCCGGTGTGGACCTCGGCCGGGGTCACCGCCGGCATCGACCTGGCCCTGGCCCTGGTGGAGGCCGACCTGGGGCGCGCAGTGGCGCTGGAAGTGGCGCGGCAACTGGTGGTGTTTCTCAAGCGCCCGGGAGGCCAGTCGCAGTTCAGCGTAACCCTGTCGCTGCAGAACCAGGGTGGGCGTTTCGACCGGCTGCACGCCTGGATCGCCGAACACCTGGACCGCGAACTGACGGTGCCGGTGCTGGCCGAGCAGGCGGGAATGAGCGAGCGCAGTTTCGTCCGTCACTACCGCGCCGACACCGGCCAGACCCCGGCCCGGGCCATTGAACTGATCCGTGTGGAAAGCGCCCGGCGCCTGCTGGCCGATAGCACCCTGCCGATCAAGCGCATCGCCGCCCAGTGCGGTTTCGGTAGCGAGGAAACCCTGCGTCGCAGCGTGCTGCGGGCCCTGGGCGTGACGCCCCAGGCCTACCGCGAACGCTTCGCCAGCATTGCGCAGCCCTGAGCGCGGGTTTCAGCCTTCTACCAGGCTCAGTTGGCCGTCGGCATACAGCACTTCGCGGCCGATCCAGGCCGGGTCTACCTGGGGCAGTACCGCCGAGGGCTTGCGCAGTTCGCGCAACAGGGTCGAACCGTGGGACAGGCGCCCGCCCATGCGTGCGATCACTGCCCGGGCCTGCTGATAGTGGGCATGGCGCCCGGGGTCGAGGGTGTCCTCCAGCAGAATGTCGACCCCCAGCACGCCCTGGACCTGGCCCGGGTAGATCATGAACCCCGCCGCCTGCTCGCTGCCTTCGCGGCCGTCCTGCCAGAAGCTGCCGCCACGGTTGCGCACCTGCTCATGGGGGGCGAACCAGTAGCCGCGATCAGCCTCGGGCACGGCGTGGTGCAGGCGGAAGAAGATCCGCATCAGGTTGTCCCGGTACCACTCGCGCACTTGCAGGTAATAGCCGCGCATGCCCGGCAAGCCCAGGCGGTGGGCCAGGGTGATGGCCGGGTTCCAGTGCGGGAAGGCTTGCAACGGCAACTCGGCGCACTGCGGGCGCGGGGTGCCGGGGTCGGTTTCCCAGGGCTGGCGATGGGGGCTGTTGTCCAGGTTGTCGTAGGCGGTGGGCGGACGCCCCAGCAGCGCGCCGCCACTGCTGGCCAGGGCGGTGGCGATGCACAGGTTGCCCTGCACCACGAACACATAGAAGCGGCTGAACCAGTCTGCCAGTTGCTGGCCGTCGGCCCCGGCGGCGTGCAACTGCGCCAGCTCCCGGTCGAAGCGCCGCAGGCCCGGTTCCAGGCTCAGCAGGTGGCCGCGGGCGATGTGCTGCATGCGCAGGAACCGTGGCAGCGAGCGCAACAGGCGCAGGGGCCGCAAGGGCAGCTGCGGGGTGGCGCCGCCCACCTCGCCGGCATAGCTGGAGGAGGGCAGGCCCCAGTCGGCCAGCCGCGCCAGGAACAGGTCATTGTTGATATAGGAAGCACCGCCGAACACTGCGGTGAAGGGCTCGTTGTCCTGCAGTACACGGGCGTCCCAGCGCGCCATGATCGCCGGAATGCTCGCCGCCGCGCGGCGCTGGCCGTACTCGACGAAACGGCTGGGTTGCGGTGGCAGGATCTCGGCGATATTGGCCGCGGTCAGGTGCCGGCGCCAGCCGTAGTCGCTGATGGGGCGGTACTGCAGCAGCCACAGTTGCTGGCCGTCCCAGGCCCATTCCACATCACCGGGCACGTAGTGGAAGGTCTTGAGCACCCCTTGCAGGAAGTCCCACAGGGCGCTGGCGCTCAGGCCTCGGGTGGTGGCGAAATGGCCGCTTTCCCAGGCCGCGCCCAGGCGTGAAAGGATCGCCCGCTGCGGGCTGACCTGACCGTCGGCAAGGCTTTCCAGATGGCCCTCGACCCACTCCAGTTCCACCGCCAGGTGACGGACGAAGGCGATCCCCGACAGGGTCGGCTGGATAAAGCGCTGCACCACCACTTCCTCGACCCCGGCATCGCGCAGTTCGCTGATGCGCCCGGGCACTTGCTCGCTGGGCACCCGCAGGTAAGTGGTGCTCAAGCCGGCATTGGCAGAGTCGGCCTGGTCCTCGCCGTAGCTGGAGGAACGCACCGCCCACAGCGCCGCAGGCTGGCTGGCGAGCAGGACCGGCAGATGCGGGTCGCTGGCGCTGTCCAGGGACAGGGCGCTGGGCACCGGCTGGCCGGCCAGCTCCGCCAGGCGCAGGCGGCCGCCCTTGGTGTGGGCGACGAAGCCGTTGTCGGCGGATTCCAGCCAGGCGACGAACTCGGCGGGGTGGTCGATCCAGGGGTAATGGCCCCAGCCCGGCCGCAGGCTGACCCGCAGGTCGGCCCGGGCCAGGATGGCCGACCAGGCTGCGGCCTGGGCAATCCCCAGCAGCCGGTCCTGGTCGCCCCAGACCAGTTGCACCGGGTCCTTGATCCACTCCAGCAGCGGCAGCGCGGTATCGGCCCGCAGTTGCTCCCACAGCGGTACGAAGGCCCGGCACCGACCATAGCCGGCGCCCATGCGCCGGTACTGCTGGGCCGACCACGGCTGGCGCGAGAACTTGCCAGCGAACAGGGTCGGTTTATGGCTGAGCAAGCCATGAACCAGCAAGCGCGCGGGCAGCGGCGACATCAGCGCCGGCAAGCGCCGTTGCCAGAGAAAGGCCCCCACCGGCGACAACAGCACACTGCGGCAGAAGTGCCCCGGGCGGCGCTGCAAGGCGTGCAGCACGATCAGCGCGCTGACCCCCACCGCGACAATCCCCTGGCCCGGCTCGGTCATGCCCAGCAGGGCCTCGGCGTATTCACCCAGGTCCTGGCAGGGCGGCAGCGGGTTGTCGCCAAACCCCGGCAGCTCCAGGGCCTGCACCTGATAGCGCTGGAAGTGCGGCAGGGCATCGTCCCACCAGTCGGCGGCGCTGCCATTGCCCGCCAGCAGGTACAACAGGGGCTTGCTCATGGGCATTCCTCAGCTCAGGTCAGGTCGCGCAGGGCGGCGTCCAGGGTCGGGTAACGGAAGCGGTAGCCGGCCTGCAGCAGGCGCGCCGGCACTACCTTCTGGCCATCGAAGAACAGCTCGGCCATCTCCCCGGCCAGGGCCCGTACCGGCGCAGCCGGCACGTGCAGCCACACCGGGCGCTTGAGCACCTTGCCGACAGTAGTGGCGAAGGTGCCCTGGCTCACCGCTTCCGGCGCCACCATGTTGTAGGTGCCGGACAGGGACGGGTCGTTCATGGCCCGGGCCATCACCTGCAACACGTCGTCGCGGTGTACCCAGCTCATGATCTGCCGGCCATCGCCCATGCGTCCGCCAAAGCCGAAATGGAAGGGCATCAGCAATGGCTTCAGGGCGCCGCCGGGACCGAAGACGATCCCCAGGCGCAGCACCACCTGGCGCACGCCGAAGCGGGTGGCCGGTTCCGCCGATGATTCCCAGCGCGCGCACAGGTCGGCCATGAAGCCCTCGCCGCGCTCGGCGTTTTCATCCAGGCTCTGGCTGGCGTCGCGCACGCCATAGAAGCCGATGGCCGAAGCCTGGATCCACAGCTCCGGCTTGTGCTGGGCGTGTTGCAGCCAGTTGAGCAGGGCTTCGGTGGTGCCGACCCGGCTGGCCAGCAGTTGCGCCTGGCGCTTGGCCGACCAGCGCGGCCCGGCCACCGGGGCACCGGCCAGGTTGATGATCACGTCGAAGGCTTCGCCGTGGCCCAGCTTGCTCAGCGAGCGCAGGCAACGGGCACGACCGTCGAACAGGTAGGCGGCGCGCAGCGGGTCCCGGGCCAGCACGCTGACCGTGTGCCCGGCATCCAGCAGTTGGTTGACCAGGGTCTCGCCGATAAAACCGGTGCCACCGGTGACCAGCACCCGCTTGCCGCTGCCACCGGCAAAGGGGTTGGCGCCCTGGCCCTGGCGTTGCAGGCGCAGCGCCGCCAGGCCGTCGCGGATGCCCGAGGCGGTGACGCCCACGGCGAACAGGCTCAGGGCCCAGCCCTGCCAGCCCAGGTCGATGGGATTCAAGGCACTGGGCAGGCGTGACCATTCCAGCAGTTGCAGGCCGTACAGGGCGAAGAAGGCCCCGGCGTTGATCGCCAGCACGGTGTGCATGATGCGTTCGATGGCCGGCAGCTTGCGGCTGCGATCCTCGACCACGAAGTCCCACAGGGTCAGGCCGATTTCCAGGGCGAACAGCAGGGCGATCACCAGGGCCCAGATGCCCTGGAACGCCAGGTGGGCGATGCCCATGAACAGCACGCCGTAGAAGCACGAGCGCAGGGCATGGATGCTGAGCTCCTTGCGGGCGCTGTGACGCTGCGGCAGAGCCACGGTGAGTTCGTGATGGTAGAGAGTATCCAGGGCGCCGAGCACGCCCTGGGCGAGCAACAGGGCGATAGCCCACTGCAGGATTGGCAAATCAGCCACGATGGTGAAGTCCTTTTACGAGGGAAGACGAGAGGTACGGCGGTCGTGGCGCTGCAGCCACAGTAACGGCGGCAGCAGCACCAGCAGGGCGAAGCTGTCGATCCACAGGTGGGCGGTCATGTTCATCTGCCAGGACAGCCACATGTCCTGGGGCGCCCACAGCACAATCCCGGCCATCAGACAGGCCCAGGCGGCAGGGGCCCGCAGGCGGTTGCCCAGGTGCACCAGCCCCAGCAGGAACAGCGAATAGCTTTGCAGGGTGGCGCCGAACAGCCCCAGCCACCAGATCTGCTGGGCCCGCGCCGGTGCCGGCGCGGCGGCGCCCCAGAAGGCCTGTTCGATGCCCGCGAGGTAATCGTTGAACAGGCCACTGTGGCCGGCCCAGGTCAGCAGCAGCCCGGCCAGCAGGTGGCCGGCGCCGACGGCATACAGCCAGAGCACCAGGGCCCGGCGCAGGCCGGGTCGGGGAGAAGCGGCGACAGATAACATTCCATGTCCTGTGGGGGGATCGAGGCCGCGAAGTGTACCGATTTTTTCCGGCCCATGGCGTGCGCCGGTGCCCATCTCAGGGCTTGCCGAGCAACTCCAGCAGCGCGTCGAGGGTGGCTTGCGGCGCTTCCTGGGGCAGGTTGTGGCCGATCCCCGGGAGGATCCGCCGCTGATAGGGCCCACTGAACAGACCGACATCGGGGTCCGGCTCGGTGGCCGGGCCGACGCCGTCGTCAGCGCCGCACAGGGCGATGGTCGGCACCCGGATCGGCGGTTGCGCCTCCAGCGCCCGCTCGATGCTTTCCAGGCCCGGGTCGCCCGGCACATAGCCGAAGCGATGGCGGTAGGAATGGATCACCACCGCGACGAAGTCCGGGTTGTCGAAAGAGGGCGCGCTCAGGCCATAGAGCCCCGGCCCTTGTTTCCAGGTTGGCGACCACAGGCGCCACAACAGCTCGCAGAATTCCCGGCGGTTGGCCGTCAGGCCGTCCACCCCGCGCTGGGTATTGAAGTAGTACTGGTACCACAGCCGCAGCTCGGTCTCCGGCGCCCGGGGCTCGATGGCCCGGGGAATGTCCTGGATGTTGTAGCCGTCGGCGCTCATCAGGCCCTTGACCCGCTGCGGCCACAGCGCCGCGACGATGCACGCGGCGCGCCCACCCCAGTCGTAGCCGGCGAGGGTGGCCTGGGGCAGGTGCAGGGCGTCCATCAGCTCCAGCAGGTCCCGGGCCAGGGCCGCCTGCTGCCCGGAGCGCATGATCTGCTCGCTGACAAAGCGCGTCGGGCCGTAGCCCCGCAGGTAGGGAACGATGACCCGATAGCCGCGCTCGGCCAGCGGCGGGGCGATCTCGTCGTAGGCCCGCGGGTCGTAGGGAAAACCGTGGAGCAGGATCACCGGTTCGGCGCTGCGCGGGCCATGTTCCTCATAGGCGATATGCAGGCTGGGGGTGCTGACCTGGTGCAGGGAGGCTGGGCTGGGCATGACGACTCCGGATCCGGTGGGCCGGGAAAAGCTAGCGCAAAACTTGCGTGCTGTCCTCAAGCCGCAGCGGCATGCAGCCCGTGGGCGTCGCGCCAGCAGCCGGCGGATGTCTTCCAGGGAACTGTGGCCCTACGGTTCGGGGCCCTTGATGTGCACGTAGCAGCGCAGGCCGCCGGTGAAGCTCATGAGGGGCCTGGTGAAGGAGCGCGAGTGCGGACTCTAGCGCTGTGTGGCCCGCAAGATCGCCTTCGCCGGCAAGCCAGCCCCTAGAGTTCGTCGCTGCGGGCCAGGTGCTTGAAGTGATGCCGCCACAGGTCGATGCCCAGGCCGCCGCTGCGGTCCAGGGACGAACCAACGGTCAGGTCGGTGAGCAGGGTCGGCTGCAAGCCGGCATCGAACAGGGCAAAACCTGCGGCCAGCACGCAGGTGTCGGTCTGGATACCGCACACCAGCACGCGCTCGGGGGCGAGGCTTTTGAGGTGCTCGAGAATCTCCGTCGTCGGCCCGTAGCCGTGCTTGATGAAGACCTTGTCGGCGGCCACCAGGCTCTGGTCATCCACCGCCGGCTGCCAGCCCAGTTGCCGGGCGAAGGGCGTGCGGCTTTCATCATGGCGCTCCACCGTGGCCACCGAGGGCATGCGCCCGAGCAGGCGGTTGATGCCGTCCACCAGCCACTGCGGAGGGTTGAAGCAGGGTTGCACGTCGATGATCAGCAGCACCTGGTTCATGACGCTTGCCCCAAACGGGCCGGCTGGCGCAGGCCGATGCAGTTGCCCCAGGGGTCCTGCACCTGGCAGATCGAGTCGCCGCCTTCAATGACCATGGGCCCGCGATACAGGCGCCCACCCAGCCCGGTCAGGCGCTGCACCTGGCCGGGCAGATCGGCGACCTGCCAGTACACCACCGTGCCCGTCGGCCCCTGGCCGACCTTGGCGTCGCAGGGGACGATTTCCAGGGACAGGCCCGCGAGCTGCAAATGGCCGAAATCATCCGGCTCGTGCAGCACCCGGCGGGCCTGGGGAAAGGCCTGGGCGTACCAATGGGTGGCGGCACGCCAGTCGGCGGCATGGATCATCACGGCGATGATCGGCGAGTCGGGCATGGGGCGAGTTCCATTTCTATCGGGCACCAAGGGAAGAACGCCCCGGTGTCAGCACCGGGGCCGGGCTCAAGGTTGCCAGACGCTCTTGTCGCCACTCAAGCGCCGGTCGAGAAAACTTGCCGCGCTGATCAGCGCCAGGTGCGTCAGGGCCTGGGGCGTGTTGCCCAGGTGGCGGCCGTGGCTGTCGAACTCCTCGGCGTACAGGCCCAGGGGGTTGGCGTAGCGCAGCAGTTGCTCGAACTCCAGGTGCGCCTGCTCCAGGCGCCCGGCCCGGGCCAGGCATTCGACGTACCAGAACGAGCAGGCGGCGAAGGCGCCTTCGGTGCCGGCCAGGCCGTCGATCTGGCTGTCGTCATTGCGGTAGCGGTAGACCATGCCGTCACGCACCAGGCTCTTTTCGATGGCATCCAGGGTCGCCAGCCAGCGCGGGTCCTTGGCGCTGACAAAGCGCACCAGGGGCATCAGCAGCATCGAACCGTCCAGGGCGGTACTGCCGATGTGCTGGACAAAATGCCCGTGCTCCTGGTTCCAGAACCGGCTCCAGATATCGTCGTAGATGGCTTGCCGGGTCTGGTCCCAGCGGGCGAAGGGGGCCGGCAGCGAACGCTTGGAGGCCAGGCGGATGGCGCGGTCCACCGCCACCCAGCACATCAGCCGCGAGTGCAGGAAGTGGTGCTGCTCGCCGCGCATCTCCCAGATGCCCACATCCTTGCTCTGCCAGCTGTCACAGACCTGGTCCACCACCTGTACCGTGTGTTTCCAGCCTTCGTGGGAGATGGCCTCGCCGTACTTGTTCACCAGGTACACCGCATCCAGCAGCTCGCCGAAGATATCCAGCTGCACCTGGTCGTAGGCCTGGTTGCCGATGCGCACCGGTTGCGCGCCGCCGTGCCCGGAGAGGTGCCCAAGCTCGGTCTCCGGCAACTCCTGGCGGCCGTCGATGCCGTACAGGATATTGAGCTTCATCGGTTGCCCATGGCAGTCGCTGACCCGGCCCCGCAGCCAGCCCATGTAGGCGTTGGCCTCCTCGACGAAGCCCAGGCGCATGAAGGCGTAGACGGTGAACGAGGCGTCGCGTACCCAGGTGTAGCGGTAGTCCCAGTTGCGTTCGCCGCCGGGGCTTTCCGGCAGGCCGAAGGTGGCCGCCGCGAGGATCGCGCCATGGCGCCTGGAGGTCAGCAGTTTCAGCGCCAGGGCCGAACGGTTGACCATCTCGCGCCAGCGGCCGCGGTAGTTGGACTGGCCGATCCAGTCGCGCCAGAACTTCAGGGTGCGCGTAAGGTGCAGCTCGCTATCGCCGTGCCGCACCCGCAGATCGTCGACGCCACCGAGGATGAATTCGGCGCCCTGGCCCTGTTGCAGCACGAACTCGGCCCGGGCCGAGTCCCGTTCAAGGTGCAGCGGCTGGTCGCCCAGCAGGCGCAGCCCGGGCTGCCCGGGGGCTTCGAAGCACACCGAGTCGCCTTCCTGTCGTGCCCCGGTGGCGGCCCGCCCATAGTCCAGGCGCGGCGCGCAGTGCAGGCGCAGGGTGGCCTGGCCGCTGACCACCCGTACCCGGCGGATCAGCAGCGGCAGCTGCTCGGGGTCGTCGTCGATGGTCAGCAGGTCGGTGACTTCCACCACCGCCTCGGTTCCCAGCCAGCGGGTCTGCAGGACGTTGCTGTCGGGCAGGTAGATCTGCTGGCGCCGGGTGTCGGCCAGCACCGGTGCCAGTTCGAAGATCCCGGCGGCGGGGGAGTCCAGCAGCGAGCAGAAGATGCTCGGGCTGTCGAACTCCGGCCAGCAGAAGAAATCGATGCTGCCCTGGTCGTCGACCAGGGCGGCGCTGCGCATGTCGCCGATGATGCCGTGGGCGTCGATGGGGCGTTGTGCCGTGGGATGCTGCTCAGCCATTGCCGCGAAACTCCGGATAGAGGCTCATGCCGCCGTCGATGAACAGGGTGCTGCCGACCACATAGTCGGAGGCGTCCGAGGCCAGCCATAGCGCGGCATTGGCCACATCCTCGGGGTCGCCGACCCGGCCGTAGGGGATCAGCTTGAGCAGTTCCTGCTCTGCCGCGCCCTCGGTGGCGGTGCGGTTGATGGCGGTGCGGATCGCCCCCGGGGCGATGCCGTTGATGCGGATCCGCTGCTGGCTGACTTCCTGGGCCAGGGTGCGCATCAGCATGTCCACGCCGCCCTTGGAGGCCGCGTAATTCACGTGCCCGGCCCAGGGAATCAACTGGTGCACCGAACTCATGTGGATGATCTTGCCCGCCGCCTTGGACACCCCGGCGCGCACCCCCTGGCGCTGGAAGATGTTCAGCGCCGCGCGAGCGCAGAGGAACTGCCCGGTGAGATTGACGCCGATCACCCGGTTCCAGTCGTCCAGGCTCAGGCTGGCGGCCGGCCCATCCTTTTGCAGGCCGGAATTGGCCACCAGGATGTCGAGAAAACCAAAGGCCTCGATGGCCTGGGCGAACAGCGCCTCGACCTGGGCCTCATCGGCTACATCGGCGCCAATGGCAATGGCCCGGCCGCCTTCGGCATTGATCCGCGCGGCCAACTGCTCGGCCGGCGCGGCCTGGGAGTTGTAGTTGAGCACCACGCTGGCACCGGCCGCCGCCAGGGCGATTGCGGTGGCGGCGCCAATGCCGGAGCTGGCGCCAGTGACCAGGGCTACCTGCTGGTCGAGGGATATCTGCATGCACTGCACTCCTGTCGCCGCTGTCGAAGGCCGGGGCTGATGCGCCCATGCGACACGCAACGCATCAGTGGCCCCTGTTGTGCTGACCCCGGACGCGGTTCAGGAGTTCAGTTCAGCGCGGTGGTTGCAACCCGCGCAGCAGTAGCTCAAGCGCCTGCAGGGCTTGTTGCAGGCGTTGCCCGGGCTGCTCGGCGGCGGCGATCCACAGCGCCGCGTCCACCAGGCTGCCGTTGATCAGGCGCGCCAGGGCCTGGCTCGGCGCGGGCGTGATCAGCCCGGCTTCGACCAGCGCTTGCAGGCGGCGGTTGAGGGAGTCGATGCAGTGTTCCTCGGCTGGCTGCCGTTGCCCCAGCACGGCCCGGGCATCCTGCAGAACGATGCGGCGGATTTCGGCTTCCTGGGCCATTTCCAGGTAGGCCCGGCAGCGCTGGGCAAAGCCTTGCCAGGGATCACTGGCCGCTGCGGAAATGGCCTCCAGGCGCTCATCCATTTCACTGTCGATCTGCTCCACCACCGCCGCCAGCAACCCCTGCTTGTCACCGAAGTGGTGATACAGCGCGCCTCGTGTCAGCCCGGCTTCGGCGGTCAGGTCGTCCATCGAGGTCTTGGCGTAGCCCAGGCGGGCAAAGGCCTGGCGCGCGCTGGCAATCAGCCTGGCGCGGGTTTGCTCGATCATCGCGGCGCGTGGGCGGCTGCTCATGGACACAGTTCTCCAACAAATGGCGGGTTGACATACGAGGCGTATGTTTACATGATTTTTAACATACGAGGCGTATGTGTTTCTACTGTGCCTGCCCTTTGTGGCAAGTTGCAGCCCCCCAAGGAGTCGTTGTAAATGGCAAACCCCTACCGCGAACTGTTCAAGGCCCCCGGCAGCCGGGCCTTTGTGCTGGCCGGGATGATCGCGCGCATGCCGATCTCCATGACCGGCATCGGCCTGATCACCATGCTGGCTCAACTGCACGGCGGGTACGCCCTGGCCGGCTCGGTGGCGGCGACGTTCGCCCTGGCCACGGCGTTCTGCGCCCCCCAGGTATCGCGCCTGGTGGACCGTTACGGCCAGAGCCGGATATTGCCCCTGGCCGCCGGCCTGGGGGGCGGGGCGCTGCTGGCCCTGCTGCTGTGCACCCGCTTGCAGGCCCCGCACTGGACCCTGTTCCTCTGCGCCGCCCTGGCCGGCTGCATGCCCAGCATGTCGGCCATGGTTCGTGCCCGCTGGACCGAGCTGTACCGCGGCCAGCCGCAGCTGCAGACCGCCTATGCCCTGGAGTCGGTGCTCGATGAGGTCTGCTTCATTGTCGGCCCGCCCTTGTCGGTGGGCCTCAGCGTCGGCCTGTTTCCCGAAGCCGGGCCCCTGGCGGCGCTGCTGATGCTGGTGCTGGGGGTCAGTGTGTTCGTCATGCAGAAGAGCACCGAGCCGCCGGTCCATCCCCATGAGGAAGGGCACGCTGGCTCGATCATTCGTTCGGTGGAAATCCGCCTGCTGCTGTTGCTGATGACCGCCATGGGCACCATCGTCGGGGTGGTGGACGTGGTCAGCGTGGCTTTCGCCCAGCAACAGGGGCAGCCGGCGGCGGCGAGCATCGTGCTCTCGGTGTACGCCATCGGCTCATGCCTGGCGGGCATCGCCTTTGGCGCCCTGAAACTGGCCACGCCCTTGCCCCGGCTGTTCATGTACGGCGGCATCGCCACGGCGCTGACCACCTTGCCGCTGCTGCTGGCGAGCAACATCCTCGGCCTGTCCCTGGCGGTGTTCGTTGCCGGACTGTTTTTCTCGCCGACCCTGATCGTCGCCATGGCCCTGGTGGAACGCAGCGTGCCGCCGGCCAAGCTCACCGAGGGCCTGACCTGGCTGGTCACCGGCCTGAGCATCGGCGTGGCCCTGGGGGCCGCGGGGTCCGGAGCGCTGGTGGACCAGTTCGGCGCCCGCAGCGGCTTTTGGCTGGCCCTGGCGGGCGGCGCGGTGGTACTGGGGGCGGCGTTGCAGAGCTATCGGCGCATGCGCTGAGCTGATCGGTGGACTAATTTGTTCCCCTCGTGCTGCGTTTCTTTAGCGTCCATCCGTCGAGGGAATAACCGTGACTCAGTTGAACCTGCTGTGCCTGCCGTATTCCGGCGCCAGCGCCATGGTCTACAGCCGCTGGCGCCGCAAGCTGCCGCAGTGGCTGCACCTGCAACCGCTGGAGCTGCCCGGGCGTGGCGCCCGTTATGCCGAGCCGCTGCACACCGACATGCGCGAGCTGGCGCGGCAGCTTGCCCTGGAAATCCGGGGCACGCTGCGCACGCCTTACGCCCTGTTCGGCCACAGCCTGGGCGCTTTGCTGGCCTGCGAACTGGCCCATGCCCTACGCGCCCTGGGGTGCCCGGAGCCGGTGGCGCTGTTCGCCTCGGGCACTGCTGCGCCGACCCTGCGCACCGAATACGACCGGGGGTTTGCCGAGCCCAAGACCGATGAGCAACTGATCGAACAGTTGCGCACCCTCAACGGCACCAGTGAAGAAGTGCTGGCCAACCAGGAACTGATGAGCCTGACCTTGCCGATCCTGCGGGCCGACTTTCTCTTGTGCGGGCGCTTTCGTCCGGTGCAACGGCCACTGCTCAATTGCCCGGTGCATGTGCTGGGCGGCAAGACGGATCGCGCCACCACCGAGCAACTGATCGGCTGGAGCAAGGAAACCCACGGCAGTTTTTCGGTGGACATGCTGGCGGGCGGGCACTTCTTCATCCACGAGCACGAGGCCAAGGTGCTGAGCCTGCTCAAGGGCCATCTGGAGGTGCATCGCCGCCGCCACCTGCAACCGGTAGCCGCGGTTTCCTAGCGGCTACACACTTGCTTGCTGTAGCCACTGGCGCAGGCTGCGCACGGCCCGCAGGGGCGCAAAAATCCCGAGCTCGCCAGGGGTTCGGCTGGCGATCGCCAAGCAAGGTCCGGCGGGCCTTTGTGCAGCTTCGCGGCCTCGGCAGCGGCTACAGGGAAGAGGGTGGGGCGGTTGGTGGGGCTCAACCCAGGGAGCTGCCCAGGCGCCAGTAGCCCATCAGGGTCAGGTTGCGACGCTCCTGGCCGCGCTCGTTGATCAGGTGGCGGCGAATGTTCATCACCGTGGCCGACTCGCCGGCCACCCAGGCGTAGAAATCGTTGTCCGCCGGTTGGGCGGTTTCCCAGAGGCGCTGTTCGTCGTTGCGTTCGGAAACCTTGATCGGCCGGCGCTGGCTGTTGGCCGGCGGCAGTTCGGCCAGCTCCCGGGCGGCATGGATCAGGGTTTCGCCATGGCGTGCGCCCAGCAGGTCCCGGGGCAGCCAGTTGATCCGCGCCAGCGGGTGGCAGCGCAGGTCGATGCAATCGCTTTCATAGGGCACTTCGATAAACGCCTGCACATCCGGATGGTCCGGATAACCCTGCAGTTCTTCCAGAATGCCGGCAATCGCCGGCAGCGCGGTTTCATCGCCCATCAACAGCACCTTGCGGATCCCTGCCGGCGGCAGCCATTCATAACCACCGGGGTCGCCGCTGTAGGCCTTGTTCGGCACCACCATCTGCAGGCGGTCGCCGGGCCGGGCATGGGTGGCCCAGGCGGAGGCCGGGCCGTTGACCCCGTGCAGGACGAAATCCACATCCATTTGCGCAGGCTGCAGGCGCAGGGCGCGAATGGTGTAGGTGCGCATCGGCGGTTGCTGCTCGGCCGGCAGCTTGCGCCGGGCCGCCTGCCAGTCGCCTTCCACCGGCAGTTGCGAGGGCGTGCCATCGGCCCCGGGAAACAGCAGCTTGATGCGCTGGTCCGGTGCCAGGGTGCGCGCTTGGGCGATGTCCTCGCCGGTAAACACCAGGCGGGCCATGGACGGGCTGAGGTGGATGCGCTGCTTGAGCTCGACGTTGATTACCCGGTAGCCCTTTGGCCTGGACCGGTCGATGCCGGTCAGTTTGCGCAAGCCTTGGGTGAGGAGGCCGGTCAGCGATTGAGCGGAGGACATGGGCGGGTACCTGCTGCAAGGGGAGGATAAGGAAGGAACGAAGGATGAGCGGGGTGATTTACTGCCGGCGGCGCCTGCCCAATCACCCTGAGGGGCCCGCAAGCGGGTTGTTCTGGCGCTGTGCGGGGTTAATTTTCCCCGGCCTTCATCCGTTCCGTAGGGATGACCGAGCCAATGCTCGATACCCAACAAGTAAGTACGGATGACTCCCGATGAATGCAGAAGACTCCTTGAAGCTCGCCCGCAGATTCATTGAACTGCCGCTGGAAAAGCGCCGGCTGTTCTTGAAGGCTCTGGACAAGGAAGGCGTCGACTTCTCTCTGCTGCCGATTCCGGCGGGGGTTGCGGTGCCTGATCGCCAGGCCCTGTCCTATGCGCAGCAGCGCATGTGGTTTCTCTGGCAACTGGACCCGCAGAGCGCGGCCTACAACCTGCCCAACGCGGTCCGCCTGAGCGGGCCGCTGGACCGGGCAGTGCTGGCGCAGGCCTTCGACTGGCTGCTGGAGCGGCATGAGAGCCTGCGCACGGTCTTTGCCCTGGAGGACGATGAGCCTCGGCAGGTGATCCAGGAGGCGCGGGTCGACATCGATTATCGGGAGCTTTGCGACCTCGACCCGGCGCAGCGCGAAACCAGGGTGCAACAGCTGGCCGACGCCGAAGCGCGCCGGCCCTTCGATCTGCAACAGGGGCCTTTGCTGCGGGTCTGCGTACTGGGCCTGGGCGAGCAGGAGCACGTGATGCTGCTGACCCTGCACCATATCGTCGCGGATGGCTGGTCGATGGGGGTCTTGATCGAAGAGTTCCTGCACGCCTACGACAGCCTGCTCCAGGGTGAGGTGCCGAACGTCCCGGCGCTGCCGATCCAGTACCGCGACTACGCCCTGTGGCAGCGCAGCTGGCTGGAGGCAGGGGAGCAGGAGCGGCAACTGGACTACTGGCGCGCCAAGCTGGGTGACGAGCATCCGCCGCTGAAACTGCCCACCGACCATCCGCGGCCGGCCCATTCCAGCCGCCAGGGGCGCCGCCTGGATTTTGCCCTGGAACAACCCCTGGCCCAGCAACTGGGCGCCTTGGCGCGCCAGCAGGGGGTGACCCTGTTTGCCGTGCTGTTGGCCGGCTTCAAGCTGCTGCTATCGCGCTACAGCGGCCAGCAGGACATCCGGGTCGGCGTGCCCATCGCCAACCGCACGCGCCAGGAAGCCGAGGGGCTGATCGGTTTCTTCGTCAACACCCAGGTACTGCGTACCGAACTGAGCCCGCAATTGACAGTGCAGCAACTGCTGGCCGATATCCGCGAGACTACCCTGAGCGCCCAGGCCCATCAGGACCTGCCCTTCGAGCGCCTGGTGGAAGCCCTGCACCTGGAGCGCAGCCTGAGCCACAGCCCGCTGTTCCAGGTGCTGTACAACCACCAGCCCCAGGTCACCGAACTGACCACCTTGCACAGCCGCTCCGGGCTGCAAGTGCAGGCCTTGCCGCGCAACGAGCGCACGGTGCAGTTCGACTTGACCCTGGACACTTTCGAACGCGGTGGCCAGTTGCAGGCCGCCTTCACCTACGACTGCCAGTTGTTCGAAGCGCAGACCATCGAGCGCATGGCCGGCCACTGGCAGAACCTGTTGTGGGCGATGGTGCGCGAGCCGCAGTCGGCGCTTGCCGAACTGCCGCTGCTCAGTGCCCAGCAGCACCGGGGCTTCCTGGCCCAGGGGGCTGGCGCAGAAGAGGTGTTCAGCGCCGAATCGGTGCTCGAACTCTTTGCCCGCCAGGTCGCCACGCAGCCCGAAGCACCGGCCCTGGTATTCGCCGGGCAGTGCCTGAGCTACCGCGAGCTGGACCTGCGTGCCAGCCGTCTGGCCGCAGCGCTGGTGGCGCGTGGCGTGGGGCCGGAAGTGCCGGTGGGTATCGCTGTGGAGCGTTCCCTGGAGATGGTGCTGGGCCTGTTGGCGGTGCTCAAGGCCGGCGGTGCCTATGTGCCCCTGGACCCGCAATACCCCGAACAGCGCTTGAGCTACATGCTTGAAGACAGCGGCGTACGCCTGCTGCTGAGCGAGACGGCGGTGCAGCCGCGGCTGCCGGTGGCGGCCCGGGTCGAGGCGCTGTTGCTGGATCAGGCACAGGCCTGGGCGCCGGACAGCGATCCGCTGGCAGCCTTGCCCGGGATGGCTGCCGGGAACCTGGCCTATTCGATCTACACCTCCGGCTCCACCGGTGCCGCCAAAGGCGTGAGCATCACCCACGGAGCCCTGGCCAACTATGTGCAGGCGATCATCCAGCGCCTGCCGCTGGGGGCTGCGCGCACTATGGCCGTGGTCTCGACCATCGCCGCGGATCTTGGTCACACCACGCTGTTCGGCGCCTTGTGCTCCGGCAGTTGCCTGCACGTGATCGACCTGGATACCGGGTTGGACGCCGACGCCTTCGGCGCCTACCTGCACACCCACCAGATTGATGTATTGAAGATCGTCCCGTCGCATTTGCAGGCGCTGATGAGTGGCGAAGAACCGGCCCGTTCCCTGCCGCGCCAGTGCCTGGTGCTGGGCGGCGAGGCCTGCCCGGCGGCTCTGGTCCGCAGGATCGCGACCCTGGCACCGGAGTGCGCGGTGTTCAACCACTACGGCCCCACGGAAACCACGGTCGGCGCCCTGACCATGGCCGCCGCCACGCTGGCGGCCGAGCGGGCGGTGGTGCCCCTGGGCCTGCCGCTGGCCAACGTCCGTGCGCGGGTGCTGGATGCATCCTTGCAACCGGTGGCGCCCGGCACTCCGGCCGAGCTGTACCTGGGTGGCGCCGGCCTGGCGCGGGGTTACCACCAGCGGGCGGCCTTGACCGCCGAGCGCTTTGTGCCGGACCCCTTCAGCGGCGACGGGCAACGCCTGTACCGCACCGGTGACCTGGCGCGCTATCTGGACGGCGGGGTTATCGACTACCTGGGCCGCATCGACCATCAGGTGAAGATCCGCGGTTACCGTATCGAGCTGGGGGAAATCACCGCGGCCCTCAAGCAGTTGCCCCAGGTCGAAGACGCCGTGGCACAGGTGGTCAGTGTGGCGGGCGAGTCGCAAGTGGCGGCCTATGTGGTACTGGCCAAGGCTCAGGAACCGGAGGCGGCGTGGCAGGAGATCCGCCGGCAACTGGCGGTGGCCTTGCCCGACTACATGCTGCCCATGCATTTCCTGGCGTTGGCCGGCATGCCCTTGACCCCCAACGGCAAGCTCGACCTGCGGGCCCTGCCGCCATTGCAGCAGCAGGCGCCGGTGGAAGCCTTTGTGGCCCCGGTCAGCGAGCTGCAGCAGGGCATCGCGGCGATCTGGCAGGCGGTGCTCAAGGTCGAGCGGGTGGGCCTGGGCGACAACTTCTTCGCCCTGGGTGGCCATTCATTGCTGGCAACCCAGATCATGTCCCGGGTGCGTCGCCTGCTGGGGGCGGACGTGCCGCTGCGGGTGCTGTTCGAAACCTCGCGCCTGGACGAATTCGTCGAACAGGTACAGGCCTGCGCGGGCGCCGCGGCACTGCCGCAGATCGAGGTGCTGGAGCGTGATGGGCCCTTGCCGGCCTCCCATGCCCAGCAGCGGCAATGGCTGTTCTGGCAGATGCATCCGCAGAGCACCGCCTACCACACGCCGATCGTGGTCCGTTTGCAGGGGGAACTGGACCAGGCTGCCTTGCAGCAGACCTTCGATGCCCTGGCCCAGCGCCATGAAGCGTTCCGCACCACCTTCACCCAGCATCAGGAACGCCTGTGCCAGGTGGTGCATGCACAGGGCGCGATCAGCGTGGCCTGGGAGCGATTGACGCCGGGCCTGCCCCGCGAAGCCGTCCAGGCCCGCGCCCTGGAGGAGACCCAGCAACTGTTCGATCTGGAGCGCGGGCCCCTTTGCCGGGCCCGGGTGCTGCAGATCGCCGAGCGCGATTACCTGCTGGTGGTGACCTTGCACCACATCATTTCCGATGGCGCCTCCATGAGTGTGCTGGCCCGGGAATTCGTCGCGCTATACCGCGGCTTGATCCAGGGGCAGGCACCGCAGTTCGAGCCGTTGAGCGTGCAGTACGCCGACTACGCCAACTGGCATCGCAGCTGGCTGGAGCAGGGCGAGCAACAGCGCCAGCTGGATTACTGGCGCCAGCAACTGGGGCTGGAGCATCCGGTTCTGGAGCTGCCTCTGGATCATCCACGCCAGGCGCTGGTCTCCCACCGCCAGGAACGCCTGGGCCTGCGCCTGCCGGCGGACCTGGAGCAAGGGCTGCGGCGAGTGGCGCGGGAACATGACATGACCCTGTTCCAGCTGTTCCTGGGGTCGTTCGCGTTGCTGCTGCACCGTTACTCCGATCAGCCGGATATCCGCATCGGGGTGCCGGTGAGTAATCGCCGCCACCAGGAAATGGAAGGGGTGATGGGCTTCTTCGTCAACACCCTGGTGATGCGCGTCGAGCTGGCGCCGAGCCTGCCGGTGGGGCAGTTGCTGCGTCAGGTCAAGGCCACGGCCCTGGCCGCCCAGGCCCATCAGGACCTGCCGTTCGATCGTCTGGTGGATGCCCTCAAGCCCCAGCGTGCGCTGGACCAGAACCCGTTGTTCCAGGTGATGTACAACCACCTGAGCATTGCCGGGGAAAGCACCGACGGCACCAGCCTGCCGGGCCTGCAAGCCGAGGAAATGGTCCTGCAGGGCGGTACCGCGCAATTTGACCTGACCCTGGAAACCCTGGAGACCGACGCCGGGATCAACGCTTCGTTCATCTATGCCGGCGAATTGTTCGAGGTCTCCACCGTCCAGAGCCTTGCCGATCACTGGCGCAATCTGCTGCAAGGCATGCTTGAACCGCAGCAAGCCCTGGGCGAGCTGCCGATGCTGGGCCAGGACGAGCAGCGCCGCATTCGCCAGGAGTGGGACCACACCGATGTGGTCTACCCGACCGAGCGTTTTGTTCACCAGCTGTTTGCCGATCAGGCGGCCAAGGCGCCGGATGCACCAGCGGTGTTCTTCGCCGAGCAGCGCCTGAGCTATCGCGAGCTGGATACTCAAGCCAACCAGCTGGCGCACAAGTTGATCGAACTGGGCGTTGGCCCGGAAGTGCGGGTGGCCATCGCCATGCCGCGTTGCGCGGAAATCATGGTGGCCTTCCTGGCCGTGCTCAAGGCTGGTGGGGTCTATGTGCCGCTGGATATCGAGTACCCCCAGGACCGCCTGCGCTACATGATGCAGGACAGTGGCGCGTGGCTGCTGCTGACCCAGAGCCATCTGCTGGATCGCTTGCCGATTCCTGAGGGGCTGCCGACCCTCAGCATCGAAGGCGCGGCTGATTTTGCGGCTTACCCTGTGACCAGTCCGCAGGTGGATCTGGCCGAGGAAAACCTCGCCTATGTGATCTACACCTCCGGTTCCACCGGCTTGCCCAAGGGCGTTGCGGTGTCCCACGGCCCGCTGGCCATGCACAGCCTGGCCACCGGCGAACGTTATGAAATGAGCCCGGCGGATTGCGAGTTGCACTTCATGTCCTTCGCCTTCGACGGCTCCCATGAAGGCTGGATGCACCCGCTGATCTACGGCGCCAGCGTGCTGATCCGTGATGACAGCCTGTGGTCGCCGGAATTCACCTACGAACAGATGCACCGCTACGGTGTCACCGTGGGCGTGTTCCCGCCGGTGTACCTGCAACAACTGGCAGTACACGCCGAGCGCGACGGCAATCCGCCGGCGGTGCGGGTGTACTGCTTTGGTGGCGATGCAGTGCCCCAGGCCAGTTACGATCTGGCGTGGCGAGTGCTGCGTCCGAAGTACATCTTCAACGGTTACGGCCCGACCGAGACGGTGGTTACGCCATTGATCTGGAAGGCCAAGGCGGGCGATCCGTGCGACGCGGCCTATGCGCCCATCGGCAATATCGTCGGCAATCGCAGCGCTTATGTGGCCGATGCCAACCTCAACCTGTTGCCGGTTGGCGTGGCAGGCGAGTTGTATCTGGGTGGCCTGGGCGTGGCTCGGGGTTACCTGGATCGTCCGGGGCTGACGGCGGAACGCTTTATCCCTGACCCCTACAGCACCACCGGTGCCCGGCTGTACCGCAGCGGCGACCTGACCCGCTATCGCACCGATGGCTTGGTGGAGTACGTAGGCCGTG
This sequence comes from Pseudomonas sp. GW822-FHT06D10, assembly GCF_058799535.1. NCBI lineage: Bacteria > Pseudomonadati > Pseudomonadota > Gammaproteobacteria > Pseudomonadales > Pseudomonadaceae > Pseudomonas > Pseudomonas sp. GW822-FHT06D10. Next base: position 59,563 of record NZ_JBXALN010000014.1, read on the forward strand.
TCGACCATCAGGTGAAGGTGCGGGGCTTCCGTATCGAGCTGGGCGAGATCGAAGCGCGCTTGCTGGAGCAGGACCCGGTATTGGAAGTGGCGGTGATCGCCCAGCCAGGGCCGAGCGGCCAGCAACTGGTGGGTTATATCGTGCCGGTGGACGCCGAGGTGGCGTTGAGCAACGAGCGCCAGGCGCAGTTGCGCGAGAGCATCAAGGCGCGCCTGCGCGAGAGCCTGCCGGACTACATGGTGCCGACCTACCTGCTGTTCCTCGAAGCGCTGCCGCTGACGCCGAACGGCAAGCTGGACCGCAAGTCGCTGCCAAAAGTCGATGCGCAGCTGATGCAGCAGACCTACGTGGCACCGCAAAACGACCTGGAGCAGCAGATCGCGGCGATCTGGGCCGATGTGCTGAAGCTTGAGCAGGTGGGCGTCACCGACAACTTCTTCGAACTGGGTGGCGACTCGATCATCTCGATCCAGGTGGTCAGCCGTGCCCGGCAGGCCGGTATCCGCTTCACCCCCAAGGACCTGTTCCAGCACCAGACGGTGCAGGGGCTGGCCACGGTGGCGGAGCAGGGCGAGGGCGGTTTGCAGGTCGACCAGGGCCCGGTGCGTGGCGAAATGGCGCTGCTGCCGATCCAGCAGTGGTTCTTCGACACCCCGGTGCCGGAACGGCACCACTGGAACCAGTCGGTGCTGCTCAAGCCGCTGAAGCCTCTGAGTGCCGAGGCACTGCAGCAGAGCTTGCAAGCCTTGCTCGAACACCACGACGGCCTGCACCTGAAGTTTGTCGAAGAAGGCGCAGCCTGGGTCGCGACTTATGCCCCGCTGGGGCAGGTGACTGCGGCACCGTTGGCGGCGATGCAGGCCGATGCGCTGCTGTGGCTGGCGGACGACGCCACTGAAGATTCGTTGCAAGCCCTGTGCGATACCGCGCAACGCAGCCTCGATCTGCAACAGGGGCCTTTGTTGCGTGCCGTGCTCTTCACGTTGCGTGATGGCACCCAGCGCCTGCTGCTGGCCATCCATCACCTGGTGGTGGACGGGGTGTCCTGGCGGGTGCTGCTGGAGGACCTGCATCAGGCCCTGGTACAGCAGGCCGCCGGGCAAACCATCAAGCTGCCGGCCAAGACCAGCTCTTCCCAGGCCTGGGCCGGCCAGTTGCAAGCCTATGCCCGCAGCGCGGCGCTGCAGCAAGAGCTGGGTTACTGGCAGGCGCAGTTGCAGGACGTGGATTCGGGCCTGCCCTGCGACCGGGCAACGGATCAGGTGGTGATCAAGGATGCCAGGAGTGTCAGCACCGAGCTGGACCCAAGCTATACCCAGCGCCTGTTGCAGGATGCGCCGGCGGCCTATCGCACCCAGATCAACGATCTGCTGCTCACCGCCCTGGCCCGGGTCATTACCCGCTGGACCGGCGACAGCAGCGCCCTGGTGCAACTGGAAGGCCACGGCCGCGAAGAGCTGTTCGACAGCATCGACCTGAGCCGCACCGTGGGCTGGTTCACCAGCGTGTTCCCGGTGAAGCTGACGCCGCAGCCGGCCCTGGCCGACTCGATCAAGCTCATCAAGGAACAGCTGCGGGCCGTGCCCAACAAGGGCATCGGCTTTGGTGCCCTGCGCTACCTGGGGGGCGAAGCGGCGCAACAGACCCTCGCGGCATTGGCGGTGCCACGCATCACCTTCAACTACCTGGGCCAGTTCGATGGCAGCTTCGATGAGCCGGATGCCTGGTTTGCCCCCAGCGCCGAAGCCAAGGGTGCCGATCAAGGCGCCCAGGCTCCGCTGGGCAACTGGCTGAGCATCAATGGCCAGGTCTATGGCGGCCAATTGAAGCTGGGCTGGACCTTCAGCCAGGCGATGTTCGATACCGCCACCATCGAGCACCTGGCGGATGACTACGCCCGGGAACTCAAGGCGCTGATCGAGCATTGCAGCCAGCCCGAGCACCGTGGAGTAACCCCGTCGGACTTCCCGCTGGCGGGCCTGAACCAACAGCAACTGGACCAGTTGCCACTGGCCCTGGCCGAGGTCGAGGACCTCTATCCGCTGTCGCCGATGCAACAGGGCATGCTGTTCCACACCCTCTACGAGCAGGGCGCGGGCGACTACATCAACCAACTGCGGGTGGATGTGGACGGGCTCGTACCCGAGCGCTTCCGCCAGGCCTGGCAGGCGGCCATCGACAGCCATGACATCCTGCGCAGCGGCTTCCTCTGGCAGGGCGAGCTGCCGGCGCCGATCCAGGTGGTGCACAAGCGTATCCGCCTGGACTTTGTCGAGCATGACTGGCGGGCGAACGAGGCCGTGCCGGCCGCCCTGGATGGCTTGGCCGAAGAAGAGCGCCTGCGTGGTTTCGACCTGCTGGCCGCGCCCCTGCTGCGCCTGACCCTGGTGCGCACTGGCGAGCAGCGTTACCACCTGATCTACACCAACCACCACATCCTGATGGACGGCTGGAGCAACTCACGGCTGCTCGGGGAAGTACTGCAACGCTATGCGGGGCAGTTCGCGAGCCATGCGCCCGGGCGCTACCGCGACTACATCGCCTGGCTGCAACGCCAGGACGCCCAGCTCAGCGAGACCTTCTGGAAGCAGCAACTGGCGGTCCTGGATGAGCCAACCCGTCTGGCCCAGGCCATCAGCCGCGGTGGCCAGGCCCTGGCCGGCAAGGGCTACGCCGCCCATCAACAGCACCTGGACCTGCAACAGACGCAACGCTTGAGCGAGTTCGCCCGCCAGCAGAAGGTCACGCTCAACACCCTGGTGCAAGCCGCGTGGCTGTTGCTGCTGCAACGCTACACCGGGCAGGACAGCGTGGTGTTCGGTGCCACCGTGTCCGGGCGCCCGGCGGAGCTCAAGGGCGTGGAGCAACAGATCGGCCTGTTCATCAACACGCTGCCGGTCGTGGCTGCGCCGCGCCCGGACATGCCGGTCAGTGACTGGCTGCAACTGGTGCAGGAACGCAACCTGGCCCTGCGCGACTTCGAACACACGCCGCTGTACGACGTGCAGCGCTGGGCGGGCCTGGGGGGCGAGGCGCTGTTCGACAATATCCTGGTGTTCGAGAACTACCCGGTGTCCGAGGCCCTGGCCCAAGGTGCACCGGCGCAGTTGAGCTTCGGCATGGCGGCCAACCATGAGCAGACCAACTACCCGCTGACCCTGTCGGTGTACCTGGGGCAGACCCTGGCGTTCGACTACAGCTATGCCCTGGAGCATTTCGCCGAGGCGAACATCCGGCAACTGGCGGGCTATCTGGAGCAGGTGCTCATGGCGCTGGTGGAGCAGCCGCAGTCGAGCATCGGCGAGTTGGCGTTGACTGGCGCTACCGAGCGCCGCTTGATCGAGGAGCAACGCAGCCGTACTCCGGCGCGAGACCTGTCGCCGCTCTGCGTCCAGCAGTTGATCGAGGCCCAGGCCGCACGCACTGCGGATGCCGTGGCGCTGCTGTGCGCCGGTGAGCAACTGAGCTATGGCCAGTTCAACCAGCGGGCCAACCAGTTGGCCCATGCGTTGATCGAGCAGGGCGTGGGCCCGGATGTGCGGGTAGGCATTGCCGTGGAGCGCGGGCTGGACATGATTGTCGGCCTGCTGGCGGTGCTCAAGGCCGGTGGCGCCTATGTGCCGCTGGACCCCGAATACCCCCAGGAGCGCCTGCACTACATGATGCAGGACAGCGGCATCCAGCTGCTGCTGACCCAGTCGCCGCTGCTGGAACGCCTGCGCGACGGGGTGGAGGTACCCCACCTGTGCCTGGATCAGCAGGGCCTGGACGGCTACTCCCTGAACAATCCAGCGCCGCGGGCCCAGGCCGACAACCTGGCCTATGTGATGTACACCTCCGGTTCCACCGGCCGGCCCAAGGGTGTGGATATCAGCCACCGCGCCTTGACCCAGCACGCCCAGGTTTCCCGGGACTACTTCAACATGAGCGCGGCAGACCGTGGCCTGCAGTTCTCCACCTTCAACTTCGATGCCTTTGTCGAGCAGCTGTACCCGGCGCTGATTTGTGGCGCCTCGGTGGTGATTCGCGGCAAGGCGCTGTGGGACAGCGAAACCTTCTACCGCGAGCTGATCGAGCAGGGCATCAGCATCGTCGATCTGAGCACCGCCTACTGGTTCATGCTGGGCAAGGACTTCGCCAGCCGCGAACCCCGCGACTTTGGCCGCCTGCGCCAGCTCAACCTGGGGGGCGAAGCCATGCCGGCAGAAGGCGTGGCGGCGTGGAAGAAGGCCGGCCTGAAACACGCCTGCCTGCTCAACACCTACGGGCCCACCGAGGCCACGGTGAGCGTTACCGCCCATGACTGCAGCCGTTACCTGCAGGACGGGCAAGCCTTGCCGAGCCAGATGCCGCTGGGCAAGGGCTTGCCGGGCCGCTCCATCTACTTGCTGGACAACAGCGGCAACCTGACCCTCAGCGGCGCCACCGGCGAGCTGATGATCGGGGGCGAGCTGCTGGCCCGGGGTTACCACGACCGCCCAGGCCTGACTGCCGAGCGTTTCATTCCCGATCCGTTCAGCAGCGATGGCGGTCGCCTGTACCGCTCCGGCGATCTGGCCCGCTATGACGCCGAGGGCGTGATCGAGTACGCCGGGCGCATCGACCACCAGGTGAAGATCCGCGGTTTCCGCATCGAGATGGGCGAGATCGAAGCGCGGCTGCTGGAGCTGCCACTGGTGCGCGAAGCCGTGGTGCTGGCCCAGGAGGCGGCCGGTGGTCCACAGCTGGTGGCCTACGTAGTGGCGGCCGCGGGCGTGGCGGTAGAGAGCCCGGAACAGCAGGCACAGGTGCGCGAGCAACTCAAAGCGGCCCTCAAGGAGGTGCTGCCGGACTACATGCTGCCGGCGCACCTGCTGTTCCTTGAGGCCCTGCCGCTGAGCCCCAACGGCAAGCTGGACCGCAAGGCCCTGCCCAAGGCCGACGCCAGCCTGTTGCAGCAGGCCTACATCGCCCCACAGAGCGAACTGGAACAGCAGGTCGCGGCGATCTGGGCCCAGGTGCTGGAGGTCGAGCAAGTGGGCATGAACGATAACTTCTTTGAACTAGGTGGGCATTCCTTGTTGGTAACCGCGATGGTCTCTCGAGTCCAGCTCAAGCTTGGGCGCCAGGTCAGTGTGCAGATGGCGTTTGAATTTCCCACCCTGGGGCTGTTCGTCAGCCAGTTGCAACAGACGCCCGGCCAGGTGCAAGGCGCCGACCTGAGTGCGCTGGAACTGTTGCTCGACGAAATGGAGGCTGTGTAATGGACAACACCACCGCGCTGAAAATTGTCAAAGGCTTCATCCTGCTGCCCCTGGAGAAGCGCAAGGTCTACCTGCAGAAGATGCTCGAACAGGGCATCTCCCCGGCCAACCTGCCGATTCCCGAGGTGCGCCTGAGCCAGGAGCGCCTGCCGCTGTCCTATGCCCAGCAACGCCAGTGGTTTCTCTGGCAACTGGCGCCCGAGAGCACGGCCTATCACATTCCCAAGGCCCTGCGCCTGCGCGGGAAACTGAATGTCGAGGCCTTGCAGCGCAGCTTCGACAGCCTGATCGCCCGGCATGAAAGCCTGCGCACGCATTTTGTCGAGGAGGCCGACACGGCGCTGCAGGTGATCGCCCCCGAGGCGCGCCTGGAACTGGTACGCCAGGCACTACCGGCGCAGGCGAGCCAGCAGCAGATCCAGACGGCCGTGCAGGACTTCGTCCAGGCCCAGACCCGGCAGCTGTTCGATCTGCTGGCCGGGCCGTTGCTCAGGGTCGGCCTGTTGCAGGTGGCCGAGGATGACCATGTGCTGGTCCTGACCCAGCACCACATCGTCTCCGATGGTTGGTCGATGCAGGTCATGGTGGATGAACTGATCGCGCTCTATATCGGTTTCTGCCAAGGGCAGACGGCGTCGTTGCCGGCGCTGCCGATCCAGTATGCCGATTACGCCCTCTGGCAGCGCCACTGGATGGAGGCCGGTGAAAAGGACCGGCAACTGGCCTACTGGACGGCGCAACTGGGCGGCGAGCAACCCTTGCTCGAACTGCCTCTGGATCGCCCGCGCCCCGCAGTGCAGAGCCATCGGGGCGGGCGCCTGGAGCTGACCCTGGAGCAGCCCTTGAGTGAAGCCCTGGGCAGCCTGGCCCAGCGGGAAGGGGTGACCCTGTTCATGCTGTTGCTGGCCTCGTTCCAGACCCTGCTGCACCGCTACAGCGGCCAGGCCGATATCCGCGTCGGTGTACCCATCGCCAACCGCAACCGGGTCGAGACCGAGCGCCTGATCGGCTTCTTCGTCAACACCCAGGTGCTCAAGGCCGAGATCGACGGGCAGATGTCCTTCAGCCAGTTGCTGCAGCAGGTACGCCAGACCGCCCTGGCAGCGCAGGTGCACCAGGACCTGCCGTTCGAGCAGTTGGTAGAGGCCTTGCAGCCGGAGCGCAGCCTGAGCCACAACCCGCTGTTCCAGGTGATGTTCAACCACCAGGTGGAAGCGGCGGGCGCAGGCAAACCCCTGAACTTGCCTGGCCTGAGCATCGAGGCCCTGGATTCCCAAGGGCAGTCGGCGCAGTTCGACCTGACCCTGGACACCGTGGAAACCCAGGGCCGGATCGCCGCGTCTCTGGTCTATGCCACCGATGTGTTCGACGCCGCCACCATCGAGCGCCTGGCCGCCCATTGGCGCCAGTTGCTGCAAAGCGTGGCCAGCCAGCCACAGCAGCGCATCGGCCTGTTGCCCTTGCTCGAGGCTGATGAGCGGGCGCAGATCCTCGACCAGTGGAACCGGCAGCAGCAGGCATTCCCTTCCCGGGCCTGCGTCCATCAGCTCATCGAGGCCCAGGCCGCCAGGGCGCCCCAGGCCATTGCCCTGACCTTCGCCGGGCAGAGCCTGGACTACCAGCAGCTCAACGAACGGGCCAATCGCCTGGCGCACAAGCTCATCGAGCAGGGCGTGGGGCCCAATGTGCTGGTGGGGCTGGCGGTGGAGCGCAGCCTGGAGATGGTCATCGGCCTGCTGGCGATCCTCAAGGCCGGCGGCGCCTACGTGCCGCTGGACCCGGCCTATCCCCAGGACCGCCTGCAGCACATGATGCAGGACAGCGCCATCGCCCTGCTGCTGACCCAGGAGCATCTGCTGCAGGGCTTGCCGGCGTTTGCCGGCAGTACCTGGTTGCTGGAGCAACCCCTGGACGGCTACCGGGTCGACAACCCCGAGGTCGGGGTGACGCCCGAAGACCTGGCCTACGTGATCTACACCTCCGGTTCCACCGGCAAGCCCAAGGGCACCTTGCAGCCACACCACAACGTCCTGCGCCTGTTCGCAGCCACCGAGCAGTGGTTCCAGTTCGGCGCCGAGGATGTCTGGAGCCTGTTCCACTCCTATGCGTTCGACTTCTCGGTGTGGGAGATCTTCGGTGCCCTGTTGTATGGCGGGCGGTTGCTGATCGTGCCCCAGGAGGTGGCGCGCTCGGCCCAGGACTTCTACCCGCTGCTCTGCAGCGAGGGCGTGACGGTGCTCAACCAGACGCCGTCGGCGTTCCGCCAGTTGATGCACGTGGCCTGCAGCGCCGAGCCTGCGCACCGGTTGCGCTACATCGTGTTCGGTGGCGAGGCCCTGGAGGTCAATACCCTGCAACCCTGGTTCCAGCGTTTCGGCGATCAGCGCCCGCAGTTGGTGAACATGTACGGCATCACCGAAACCACGGTGCACGTGACCTACCGTCCCTTGTCCGTGGCGGACCTGAGCCTGGCGGGGGCCAGCCCGATTGGCGAGCTGATCCCCGACATGTCCTGGTATTTGCTGGACAGCAACCTGCAACCGGTGCCCAAGGGCTGCATCGGTGAACTCTATGTCGGGCGTGCCGGGCTGGCCTGGGGCTACCTGAACCGCGGCGACTTGAGTGCGGCGCGGTTTGTCCCGGACCCGTTTGGCGAGGCTGGTGGGCGTCTCTACCGTACCGGCGATCTGGCGCGTTATCAGGCCGACGGTTCGATCGGCTACATCGGCCGTATCGACCACCAGGTGAAGATCCGCGGTTTCCGCATCGAGCTGGGGGAGATCGAAGCGCGGCTGCTGGAATTGCCTGCGGTGCGTGAGGCGGTGGTGCTGGCCCCGGAAGGTCCCGACGGCCCGCAACTGGTGGCCTACGTGGTGCCCGCCGGCCTGGACTGGAACGGCCAGGACCCGCTTGCCGAGCAACTGCCCCTGCGCGACGCCATCAAGGCCGGGCTGCGCGAGCACCTGCCGGGCTACATGGTTCCGGCCCATGTGCTGTTCCTCCAGGCGCTGCCCCTGACCGCCAATGGCAAGCTCAATCGCGCTGCCTTGCCGGCCATCGACGGCAGCCTGTTGCAGCAGGCCCACGTGGCCCCGCGCAGCGAGCGCGAACAGCAAGTGGCCGGGATCTGGGCCCAGGTGCTGAAACTGGAAAAGGTCGGCTTGACCGATAACTTCTTCGAGCTCGGCGGCCATTCGCTGCTGGCCACCCAGGTGATGTCGCGCATCCGCCAGGAGCTGGGCATCGAGGCCCCCCTCAAGCTGTTGTTCGAAGGCGAGTCGCTGGTAGATTTCGTCCGCCTGCTGGGCCCGGAAACTGCCCAGCCACTCCAGCCGATTCCCCTGGTGGACCGGCAGCAGCCGCTGGCGGTGTCCTATGCCCAGGAACGCCAGTGGTTCCTCTGGCAGCTGGACCCCGACAGCAGCGCCTATCACATCCCCATGGCCCTGCGCCTGCGCGGCTCGCTGGATAGCCGGGCCCTGCAAAGCAGTTTCGATGCCTTGATCGCCCGCCATGAAAGCTTGCGCACGCACTTTGTCGAGAGCGCCCGGGGCCTGACCCAGGTGATCGCGGCCCAGGCCCGCTTGCCCATCAGCCAGCAGGACTTGTCCCTGCTGGTGGAGGCCGGCAACACCGATGACTTGATCAAGCAGGTTATCGACACCCAGGTACGTCAGCCGTTCGACCTGTGCCAGGGGCCGTTGCTGCGGGCCACCCTGGTGCGCCTGGCGGAGGACGAGCATGTGCTGGTGCTGGTCCAGCACCACATCGTTTCCGATGGCTGGTCGATGCAGTTGATGGTGGAGGAACTGATCCGGCTCTATGGCGCCCATAGCCAGGGGCAGCAGGCCGAGTTGCCGGCGCTGGCGGTGCAGTACGCGGACTACGCGGCCTGGCAACGCCAGTGGATGGAAGCCGGTGAGCGCGAGCGGCAACTGGATTACTGGTTGCAGCAACTGGAAGGCGGCGCTCAGGTTCTGGATTTGCCCCTGGACCATCCGCGGCCGTTGCAGCAAAGCCACAAGGGCGCGCGCCATGGCATCAGCCTGGATGGCGCCTTGCCGGGGGCCCTGAAACAGCTGGCCCAGCGTGAAGGGGTCACGCTGTTCATGCTGTTGCTGGCCTCGTTCCAGGTGCTGCTGCACCGCTACAGCGGTCAGGCGGACATCCGCGTAGGGGTGCCCACCGCCAACCGCAACCGGGTGGAGACCGAGCGCCTGATCGGCTTCTTCGTCAATACCCAGGTGCTCAAGGCTGAAGTCGACGGGCAACTGAGCTTCAGCGACTTTCTAAGTCAGGTCAAAAGAGCCGCGCTGCAGGCTCAGGAACATCAGGACCTGCCCTTCGAACAACTGGTGGAAGCCCTCAAGCCGGAGCGCAGCCTGAGCTACAGCCCGCTGTTCCAGGTGATGTTCAACCACCAGGCGGCCGCCCGCCAGGACGCTGCAACCCTGGAGGTTCCAGGGTTGCAGGTGCAGATGCTCAATGGCGAGGACAGCACGACCCAGTTTGACCTGACCCTGGATACCTTCGAATCCGAGGATGGCCTCTGGGCCTCCCTGACCTACGCCACCGACCTGTTCGAGGC
>NZ_JBXALN010000015.1:0-6075 GCF_058799535.1 Pseudomonas sp. GW822-FHT06D10
TCCTGCCAGTGGGGGCTACGCTGAGGGTGGCGGAGTTATTACAACGCCACATACCGGCGGTACTCAACTGGATGGGGGGCAGAAGGATGGTGCCTATGTGACTCCGGAGCACAAGCTGAATCCGGGGGTGATGTATAGTGAGGGCAGTGCTGCAAAAGGAACGGGTGGCGCAGTCGAAGAAACGGCTGGCTCGATTAAGAATGTCAATCCAGGCTTTCCTGAAGCTGGTCGAACTCATAACTGCGTGAATTGTTCAATTGCGACTGATGCAACTCTGGCTGGAAATCCAGCTTCGGCGCTTCCGATAAAATCAACAGATGGCGTTTCAATTACAGTACTGGAAAAGCAGTTTGGTACAAGATTTGTATCGGTCTCATCTGCGGATAATATTTCTCAGAAAATGATTGGTATTGGCTCAGGTGCGCGAGGTAATGTGTATGGGTCGTATGGTCCTGGTCAGCCTGGACATGTGTTCAATGTCGTAAACCAGAATGGTACTATCAGATTCTTAGATGGGCAGACAGGCAAGGTTGCTGATCTCAGTAAGTTTACATCGTTTAAGTTTTTGAGGACCAACTAGTGATAGCTTTTGAAGAATCTCTGCAGATGGTTATTAATCATTTGAGTAAGTCTCCAATGCCGCTGGTTATAACATATTCTGAAGGGTTTCCTGATGGGTGGCTATTTTGCTTCAACTCCAAACAGTATGTTGAGACAGGTGATTTTTCATTTCAACTGGTTGGAAATGGGCCGATTTTTGTTGATAAAGATACCGGCGAACTGCATTTTTTTGGCACGGCATTGCCGCCAAAGGAGTATGTGGAAGAGTACTCTCTGAGGAAGCGTGATAAGAAATAATATAGGTAATTGCTGCAAAAGGAATACTTACACCTAAAGACTTTCCTGAGGTCTCAACAAAAATAAGCCAGAGGCAGAATCGTCATACTGCAGGGACACAGCAGCTTGAGGAGCGGGGGAGCGTTGGTTTCGTGAACAGTGTTTCAGATGCTAAAAAAGTGCTTGATGCTTACCACTCCGGCCAAGTGAAAATCCTAGGAAAGAATGGTCAAGGTTTTCCAGTGGTTAAATTTGAGGGTGTTACTGGAACTAACGTTAATCTCGGCGTTGGTATAACTGATCAGCCGACTAACGTATTTGTTATCAAGGGAACAAAAAAGCCGAGCATTGTCCCCACAAATCCAAACTGGAGTCAGAAATGAGTGATCAGCCTGTGCTGGAAGAGTGGAACTTTCAAGTGCTAATGCTTGTTCAGGCGTTGGTAGGGGCGGTCTCTGCCAACTTTAGAATGGTCGCATTGCTGTGGTGTGGCGATGAGTGGGTATTGAGGTTCTATCTTGAAGAGAACCTTGAGGATGACGTCGAGGAGATTGAAGATATTGTTTGTCAATATACGGCATATCAAAATTCTAGCTTGAGATGCCGTTCTGAATTGATTGTGGGTAGCGAAAGACTTCCGGGGTTATCGGCGCTTGGGCGGGTCGTGTACCGTCGCAGAGAGGCCATTGGTAGTTAGTTGCTGCAAAAGGTAAACTTCGAATAGATCCAAGTGGAAGTTTCTCTCAGTCAGAGATAAATTCTGCATACTATATGGCTGCTCAAGGTAAAAAGTTGAGCTGCGTCGCCCTGTTGGTACGAGAGCAGAAGGGAAAACTTCAGATCTTCTAGTTAATGGTGTTAGCTATGATGTATATACCCCTGCAACGGGTAATGCGGACAGAATAATTTCTGCGATAGCAAAGAAAAATACGCAAGCTGAGGGGGTTGTTCTAGATTTATCTAGAAGCACCGTTACTAGAGAGCAGTTGGGAGATGTTCTGCGGAGAGTTAATGGTTCAGGGGCGAAAAAATTAATGACATCGCTATCATAGGTAAGTGAAATGCCATCAATGCTCTGTAAATGTGGTAATAAGTTAAGTTTTGGTGAGATGCCGAATCCAATTGAATGACTTTTGATTTCAGATGAGAACTTTGACAGGTTCCAAGGGCGGGTGGGTTTGGAGGCGATTTATCGAGAGATGAATAGTGCCCTCAAGTGTTCTCGTTGTGGAGGATTATGGGTGTTTTGGAACGGCTTTGATTCTGCCCCAGTGTCATATGCTCAAGAATAGTTAGTTGTTCTCAGTGAAGTTGCGGAAAAAGAACTAGCTAAAGGTTTAATAAGTAAGGGCTTTGAAATATACCTTCATAAAGAATTAGGTGGGAAGCCAAGTTTTTCGACGAAGGGACGAGAGTTTGACGGAGCATATGGAGCGAATAACTCTACCTGGTACGAAGCTAAATCAGGCCGATATTGGGAAGATCATGTCCAGGCAGCTTCTAAAGGATTTGAAAAGTTTAAGTCTGATATTGGTGCGCATGCTCGAATAGCTAAGGGTAGCGGTGCTTCTTTTGAAGTTCATTAAAATACAAAAACTCATCAACATGTTAAGTCATGGTTGACTCAAAAGATATACCGTTTAAAGAGTATCAATATGAGCAGTCAGGCATCTATAGATATAAGCTTACTTCGACCTTGTAGCCCAAGAGAAGTGATAGTAAAACCAATTGATTTTGGGGGGGTATTGACTCTGAAGGCGAGGTTTGTTTTTACTGCTATCTGATGTTGACTCCTATGAATGGCAGAAAGAGCATGTTAAAAAATTTAACTTGGAGGCGTTCCTAAACTCTCATTCGTTATCTGGGGGTAATCGGGATTGCTATGGTTTTTGATGGAAAATTTGGAGGGGGGGTTAATTTATCGAGACTGGATCTCTTTATCTATTTCTATAAATAGAATTTGTCTTTTTGAGGCTGTGCCAGATTTTAATAAATATATTGGTAAGCTTCGATGGGTTATAGAAAGTTTTGGCGTATCTAGTTTTAGTTGTGAGTGCATCGTTTGAATAAACAGCTCCGGATTTTAGTTGGTCCGGGGTTGTTATTTTATTCTACTGTAATCACCACGCACCCCTTCATTTGAGGGGGCGCTGAAGGTGGCGGAGTTATCACAACGCCTCATACGGGTGGTACTCAGCTGGATGGAGTGCAGAAGGATGGTGCCTATGTGATTCTGGAGTACAAGCTGAATCCGGGGGTGATGTATAGTGAGTCAGATAGTTCAAAGAATACCTCTAAACACTTGAGCTCTGCTTCTTTTGATGCTGCGAGTGGTATAGGAAAAATCTATTCTCATAAGGTTAGTTTGAGTAATGGTTAAATAATATTTAACGACTTTCTGTAGGTGCTTCAAAGAGGTATTTTGGTTATGGACCAAATGGTACTGTTGAGTTGGTCGGCCGTTGAAACAGATGCTCGACTATGCTCAATCTCAAGGGGCAGAGAGAATTACTTTAAACGGCCGCTATGCAACTGAGGAAGGAGCGATGTTGGGTACGGGTAGTGTGGATAATGTTAAGAAAAATTTTTCCTTCAGTTTCCCCCGCTACCCGAGAAGGGTTAAAAGGGTTCTTAAAAGGGCTTGAGAAGTGAAGATTCGTCGTACCCTTGAAAAAAGAATGAGGCAACTAGATGCATCTGGCCGAGGGCATTTTTATGAGGTTGCAGATGAAGGGCAGATACTTTGTTCTGTAAAGCTTGAGAATGGTGTTTTAGATATATGTATGGATGGATTTTTTATTTCGAAAAAAGATGATGTTCCCAAGATTCTTTTTGAGGCGGTTGTTGCTATAAAAAGTCATTTGAATGCAAGTTTTTTCTCTAGTGAAAGAGAGGACTTTGATTTTTATCTTCCTATAGATGTTGAGTGTGAGTCTTTTGGGTTTTCTCTTTTGGTGCCATTTTTGAGTTATTCCAACGTTCTGAATATTTTAACGGGTCTGAGGGATGATTGGCTTAAACAAGCCTCATCCTAAATTTACTCTTGGTTTCAGCAAGACTCGAATTGAGGAGGTAAAAGGGTATCCCCAAATTTCGCAGATTCAAGTTAATTCTGGTGGAGGTCGGCATGAAGGAGCTTATTAGAAAGTTTCTACTACAACGGAGGGCGCTATAAAGATAGTTGATCCTTCAACGTATAAGCCGAATCCTGGGGAAAAGGCAAAGCTTGTTTCTGGAGGTTAGTTTGATGTTGTCAAAATTAAAATGGATAATTCAAGCTTTGGCTATTCCAGCATCTGAGCAGGTGCGTTTATTTCCAACTTTTATTAATGTTGCAGATGGGCTTGCATTAATTTGGGAGGATGTCTTAGAAGCTCTTGAGGTTTTTAGAGAGATGGTGTCAGCAGGCGCGCTATTGGAAATTCAAAATCTAGATAAGAATATTTTATCTATTAGTGGTGAGTCTAATTCGCAGATTTGGACTAAAAATTCTTTGTACGACTCTGTCCTCTGGGAGGAAATAAGAGGGCTTGCTGCTGGGGTGGCTAAAAAAATGAACTGGCCTATTAGCTCACCTGGATCTGCCGAGGGTATCTATATCGGATCATAAAAGTAAAGTTGCTCTCAAGGGTGTAACTAATTTTGAGGGTGGAATGAAAGTTATTAAACTGATGCCTGACTATCAGTGTTTTCCATTGTGGAGTTTGTCGCCAGACTCTATTGGGAATGTTGATCCCGAGGAGTTGCCGACTTCACAAGAGCTCAAAGCTGATCTAATGTCATGGGCACTTAAGTATGATGATACCTTAGATGAAGAATATCCTCCTGACTCTGGATTTTCTAGCGAGGAGGATGAGGCGGAGTTTAATAAAAAAGGAGAGCATCTGTTTGAGCGGCTAAAGGTAGAGTTGAAAGGTTATGTTGTGGTTTTGAAGTGATTGAAGATGTGCGGGATAAATGCGCGAATTTTATGTGTGGTAGTGCGTTTTGGTTGTAGTGGTCATTCTATCGTCAAAGAGAATAATTAAGCTATTGATCGATATTTGATCGATTGCGATAAATAAGGGCAACTTTCACGCCGCCTTTTTTGCTTACTGGAGCACTTGCTCCTGCATCCGCCTCGTCGTTACATTCATCAAATCACGTCCATCTCGCTGTAATGGTCAACTAATCCCGGACACACAGCCAGCTCGGTTGTTGAGAGCGCTAAAAAAGCAGGTGGTGTTGCAAAGGAAGAGGTGCAGAGGCAGCTAAAAATTTTGATCGGCCTTTGGGAGTTTATAACCCTCACTGCGTTTCCAATTCACCTGCTTGATGACGAAAACCGAAAGCTGGTCAATCCGATTGTTGATACATCAGGAGGGAATCCTTCTAGTGAAGGATATGCTGGCGGTAGTCGCCCGGACAGTTTAACTACTACAGGTGGTCGTCCTATTGGCGGCGTAGGTGAGACCGACTATGTTCGACCTGTGGAGGAGCTTCCGTCTTCAGGAGTTGTTTATAACTTTCAAGGTGAAAAAATTACCCAGGGTGTGCATGCTAAAATCAGAAATAAAGAAGGACGCCCGGTTGGCTCTGTTGTAAATAATGTTCAGGTTGCGCGGCCTGCAGATATTTTGATTCAGGATGATGGTAGATGGGTAATCAAGGGGCTAAAAGATCGTGTTCATATTATTGAGCCTGATGGTGAGGTTGTAACATCATTGAATAATCCTAAAGCTAATACAAGAGATAGGATTCTACGGGGGCAGCGGCGGCCGGCCTCGCAAGATGAGCTTGATAAATTTGAGTCGATTTTTTCTAATTATGTGAGGTGGTAACGTATGGAACTTTTAAGCAAAGAGTGCATTGCAAGTGTCACGCTGTATGATCTTCGCGTCTCCGAGGGTGAATTAATGGTTTTTGCAGATAGCATAGCGATGGTAATGAAGAATTTTAGCGACTCTGATATTGAGAAAAGTACAGTCTGCGAGTCTAGAGAAGAGCTTTCTTACTATCTTGATGAACTTAAAGAGTTGCTCAAAGGCATGGTTCGGCAAGAGTACTTGCCAGAAAGATTTAAGGGTGATTTGTAAGTTTGGGGGGAGCAATTGCAGCGAGACCAATTGCAATAGTGGTGGCGACGAAGTCATCGGGCGCGTAGGAGGCGACCAAATGTCGTTTCGGTCGCCGATACCGGCAAGGTCAAGGGCAAGGAATTCGACATCAGCGTCACCGCCACCTTTGGTCCTGCTCCAG
>NZ_JBXALN010000016.1:0-5209 GCF_058799535.1 Pseudomonas sp. GW822-FHT06D10
GAAAGATCTTAACCAACCGCTCTTTAACAACTGAATCAAGCAATTCGTGTGGGTGCTTGTGGAGTCAGACTGATAGTCAAAAAGATTATCAGCATCACAAGTTACTCCGCGAGAAATCAAAGATGTAACCAACGATTGCTGAGCCAAGTTTAGGGTTTTCTCAAAACCCAAAGATGTTTGAACTGAAGAGTTTGATCATGGCTCAGATTGAACGCTGGCGGCAGGCCTAACACATGCAAGTCGAGCGGCAGCACGGGTACTTGTACCTGGTGGCGAGCGGCGGACGGGTGAGTAATGCCTAGGAATCTGCCTAGTAGTGGGGGATAACGTCCGGAAACGGGCGCTAATACCGCATACGTCCTACGGGAGAAAGTGGGGGATCTTCGGACCTCACGCTATTAGATGAGCCTAGGTCGGATTAGCTAGTTGGTGAGGTAATGGCTCACCAAGGCGACGATCCGTAACTGGTCTGAGAGGATGATCAGTCACACTGGAACTGAGACACGGTCCAGACTCCTACGGGAGGCAGCAGTGGGGAATATTGGACAATGGGCGAAAGCCTGATCCAGCCATGCCGCGTGTGTGAAGAAGGTCTTCGGATTGTAAAGCACTTTAAGTTGGGAGGAAGGGCAGTTACCTAATACGTGATTGTTTTGACGTTACCGACAGAATAAGCACCGGCTAACTCTGTGCCAGCAGCCGCGGTAATACAGAGGGTGCAAGCGTTAATCGGAATTACTGGGCGTAAAGCGCGCGTAGGTGGTTTGTTAAGTTGGATGTGAAAGCCCCGGGCTCAACCTGGGAACTGCATCCAAAACTGGCAAGCTAGAGTATGGTAGAGGGTGGTGGAATTTCCTGTGTAGCGGTGAAATGCGTAGATATAGGAAGGAACACCAGTGGCGAAGGCGACCACCTGGACTGATACTGACACTGAGGTGCGAAAGCGTGGGGAGCAAACAGGATTAGATACCCTGGTAGTCCACGCCGTAAACGATGTCAACTAGCCGTTGGGAGCCTTGAGCTCTTAGTGGCGCAGCTAACGCATTAAGTTGACCGCCTGGGGAGTACGGCCGCAAGGTTAAAACTCAAATGAATTGACGGGGGCCCGCACAAGCGGTGGAGCATGTGGTTTAATTCGAAGCAACGCGAAGAACCTTACCAGGCCTTGACATCCAATGAACTTTCTAGAGATAGATTGGTGCCTTCGGGAACATTGAGACAGGTGCTGCATGGCTGTCGTCAGCTCGTGTCGTGAGATGTTGGGTTAAGTCCCGTAACGAGCGCAACCCTTGTCCTTAGTTACCAGCACGTTATGGTGGGCACTCTAAGGAGACTGCCGGTGACAAACCGGAGGAAGGTGGGGATGACGTCAAGTCATCATGGCCCTTACGGCCTGGGCTACACACGTGCTACAATGGTCGGTACAAAGGGTTGCCAAGCCGCGAGGTGGAGCTAATCCCATAAAACCGATCGTAGTCCGGATCGCAGTCTGCAACTCGACTGCGTGAAGTCGGAATCGCTAGTAATCGCGAATCAGAATGTCGCGGTGAATACGTTCCCGGGCCTTGTACACACCGCCCGTCACACCATGGGAGTGGGTTGCACCAGAAGTAGCTAGTCTAACCTTCGGGAGGACGGTTACCACGGTGTGATTCATGACTGGGGTGAAGTCGTAACAAGGTAGCCGTAGGGGAACCTGCGGCTGGATCACCTCCTTAATCGACGACATCAGCTGCTTCATAAGCTCCCACACGAATTGCTTGATTCATTGAAGAAGACGATAGAAGCAGCTTTAAGCTCCAAGCTGATAGCTCCAAGCTAACAGTTACAAGCTCGAAATTGGGTCTGTAGCTCAGTTGGTTAGAGCGCACCCCTGATAAGGGTGAGGTCGGCAGTTCGAATCTGCCCAGACCCACCAATTTTGTTATGGGGCCATAGCTCAGCTGGGAGAGCGCCTGCCTTGCACGCAGGAGGTCAGCGGTTCGATCCCGCTTGGCTCCACCATAAACTGCTTCTGAAAGCTTAGAAATGAGCATTCACTTTGAATGTTGATTTCTAGTCTTTTGATTAGATCGTTCTTTAAAAATTTGGGTATGTGATAGAAAGATAGACTGAACGTTACTTTCACTGGTAACGGATCAGGCTAAGGTAAAATTTGTGAGTTCTCTTTTAATTAAGAATGCAAATTTTCGGCGAATGTCGTCTTCATAGTATAACCAGATTGCTTGGGGTTATATGGTCAAGTGAAGAAGCGCATACGGTGGATGCCTTGGCAGTCAGAGGCGATGAAAGACGTGGTAGCCTGCGATAAGCTTCGGGGAGTCGGCAAACAGACTTTGATCCGGAGATCTCTGAATGGGGGAACCCAGCCATCATAAGATGGTTATCTTGTACTGAATACATAGGTGCAAGAGGCGAACCAGGGGAACTGAAACATCTAAGTACCCTGAGGAAAAGAAATCAACCGAGATTCCCTTAGTAGTGGCGAGCGAACGGGGACTAGCCCTTAAGTGGCTTTGAGATTAGCGGAACGCTCTGGAAAGTGCGGCCATAGTGGGTGATAGCCCTGTACGCGAAAATCTCTTAGTCATGAAATCGAGTAGGACGGGGCACGAGAAACCTTGTCTGAATATGGGGGGACCATCCTCCAAGGCTAAATACTACTGACTGACCGATAGTGAACTAGTACCGTGAGGGAAAGGCGAAAAGAACCCCGGAGAGGGGAGTGAAATAGATCCTGAAACCGTATGCGTACAAGCAGTGGGAGCAGACTTTGTTCTGTGACTGCGTACCTTTTGTATAATGGGTCAGCGACTTATTTTCAGTGGCAAGCTTAACCGAATAGGGGAGGCGTAGCGAAAGCGAGTCTTAATAGGGCGTCTAGTCGCTGGGAATAGACCCGAAACCGGGCGATCTATCCATGGGCAGGTTGAAGGTTAGGTAACACTGACTGGAGGACCGAACCGACTACCGTTGAAAAGTTAGCGGATGACCTGTGGATCGGAGTGAAAGGCTAATCAAGCTCGGAGATAGCTGGTTCTCCTCGAAAGCTATTTAGGTAGCGCCTCATGTATCACTGTAGGGGGTAGAGCACTGTTTCGGCTAGGGGGTCATCCCGACTTACCAAACCGATGCAAACTCCGAATACCTACAAGTGCCGAGCATGGGAGACACACGGCGGGTGCTAACGTCCGTCGTGAAAAGGGAAACAACCCAGACCGTCAGCTAAGGTCCCAAAGTTATGGTTAAGTGGGAAACGATGTGGGAAGGCTTAGACAGCTAGGAGGTTGGCTTAGAAGCAGCCACCCTTTAAAGAAAGCGTAATAGCTCACTAGTCGAGTCGGCCTGCGCGGAAGATGTAACGGGGCTCAAACCATACACCGAAGCTACGGGTATCACGTAAGTGATGCGGTAGAGGAGCGTTCTGTAAGCCTGTGAAGGTGAGTTGAGAAGCTTGCTGGAGGTATCAGAAGTGCGAATGCTGACATGAGTAACGACAATGGGTGTGAAAAACACCCACGCCGAAAGACCAAGGTTTCCTGCGCAACGTTAATCGACGCAGGGTTAGTCGGTCCCTAAGGCGAGGCTGAAAAGCGTAGTCGATGGAAAACAGGTTAATATTCCTGTACTTCTAGTTATTGCGATGGAGGGACGGAGAAGGCTAGGCCAGCTTGGCGTTGGTTGTCCAAGTTTAAGGTGGTAGGCTGGAATCTTAGGTAAATCCGGGGTTCTAAGGCCGAGAGCTGATGACGAGTTACCTTTTAGGTGACGAAGTGGTTGATGCCATGCTTCCAAGAAAAGCTTCTAAGCTTCAGATAACTAGGAACCGTACCCCAAACCGACACAGGTGGTTGGGTAGAGAATACCAAGGCGCTTGAGAGAACTCGGGTGAAGGAACTAGGCAAAATGGCACCGTAACTTCGGGAGAAGGTGCGCCGGTGAGGGTGAAGGACTTGCTCCGTAAGCTCATGCCGGTCGAAGATACCAGGCCGCTGCGACTGTTTATTAAAAACACAGCACTCTGCAAACACGAAAGTGGACGTATAGGGTGTGACGCCTGCCCGGTGCCGGAAGGTTAATTGATGGGGTTAGCTAACGCGAAGCTCTTGATCGAAGCCCCGGTAAACGGCGGCCGTAACTATAACGGTCCTAAGGTAGCGAAATTCCTTGTCGGGTAAGTTCCGACCTGCACGAATGGCGTAACGATGGCGGCGCTGTCTCCACCCGAGACTCAGTGAAATTGAAATCGCTGTGAAGATGCAGTGTATCCGCGGCTAGACGGAAAGACCCCGTGAACCTTTACTATAGCTTTGCACTGGACTTTGAATTTGCTTGTGTAGGATAGGTGGGAGGCTTTGAAGCGTGAACGCCAGTTTGCGTGGAGCCATCCTTGAAATACCACCCTGGCAACTTTGAGGTTCTAACTCAGGTCCGTTATCCGGATCGAGGACAGTGTATGGTGGGTAGTTTGACTGGGGCGGTCTCCTCCTAAAGAGTAACGGAGGAGTACGAAGGTGCGCTCAGACCGGTCGGAAATCGGTCGTAGAGTATAAAGGCAAAAGCGCGCTTGACTGCGAGACAGACACGTCGAGCAGGTACGAAAGTAGGTCTTAGTGATCCGGTGGTTCTGTATGGAAGGGCCATCGCTCAACGGATAAAAGGTACTCCGGGGATAACAGGCTGATACCGCCCAAGAGTTCATATCGACGGCGGTGTTTGGCACCTCGATGTCGGCTCATCACATCCTGGGGCTGAAGCCGGTCCCAAGGGTATGGCTGTTCGCCATTTAAAGTGGTACGCGAGCTGGGTTTAGAACGTCGTGAGACAGTTCGGTCCCTATCTGCCGTGGACGTTTGAGATTTGAGAGGGGCTGCTCCTAGTACGAGAGGACCGGAGTGGACGAACCTCTGGTGTTCCGGTTGTCACGCCAGTGGCATTGCCGGGTAGCTATGTTCGGAAAAGATAACCGCTGAAAGCATCTAAGCGGGAAACTTGCCTCAAGATGAGATCTCACTGGGATCTTGAATCCCCTAAAGGGCCGTCGAAGACTACGACGTTGATAGGTTGGGTGTGTAAGCGCTGTGAGGCGTTGAGCTAACCAATACTAATTGCCCGTGAGGCTTGACCATATAACACCCAAGCAATTTGCTTAAGAAGCGAGTTGCGGTGTGTGAAGACGATACAAACCGAAAGTTTGCGAACACACAAA
>NZ_JBXALN010000017.1:0-3665 GCF_058799535.1 Pseudomonas sp. GW822-FHT06D10
TACTCAACTGGATGGGGTGCAGAAGGATGGTGCCTATGTGACTCCGGAGCACAAGCTGAATCCGGGGGTGATGTATACTATAAATGGTATTACTCCTCGTAATGCACGAAATTTAGTTGGAGGGCCTCTTGAGGGTGGGACTCAAGTTAGTCGAAATTTCATATTGGAAGGTGGTCCCGTGAATGGAGTGTTATATCGGGCTGATAATCAAGGGAACATAACTAGCTACGCTACTTATGATTCGGTGGGTATGGTGTTGAAAAGAGTCGATGTTACAGGTAAGCCTCATTTGTCTGTTCCGACGCCACATGTAATAGAGTATGGTAGGAATACACTTCCTGATGGAACTGTTAGAGTGCAGTCACCATCCACGAAGTTAGCCCCAAGACCGATTAGACCAGACGAGGTTCCATGATGAGTGTTAATACAATTAAACCTTTTGTAGGCTTGAGTAGATATGAGTCATGGAAATCGCAGTGGGCGGAAAAAAGTACAGTTGATATATTTTCCTATGTGAGTGAAATTTGCAGTCCTGAAGATGTTATGTTGTTTTGTAGATTGTTGTTTCCCGATTTTGTTGTTAGGGATGATGCGGTGTTTCTAGAGAGTCGATACGACGCTGCGATATTCGATGTTTGGCTCGAGCAGTTGAATGGTGATGTCAATGCCGTTGAGAGGGTGATGAATCAAATTCATCTTTATGATGTTTTTTCTGGAACGGCAAGCGATGTTGGTGATGTAATATTTGAACAGTTGGCGGATATTTTTGCAGTTTCATGGCGTTTGGTTTTAAAAGATAAGTTTCCCGAGAAGAAATTTTCTGTTGAAGTCTCAAATACCGAGCAGGATTACGGTCCAACGATAATTTTTTTTCAGATTTGTTAGTTGTGTTTTAGAGTGGGCGGTATGAGTTTTTGAGTTGAGTAGTTTTGTGTGTGAGTTATTAGGTTGTATGTGTCGTGGGTGGTGTATTGCAGAGTGATGTTTAGGGGGGTTAAGAAGTTTTTTTGTATGTTGCTTGTCTGGAAGAAGAGTGGGTTGTTTCGTGTTAAATAGTTCTGCTCTTAGTGTCCGCGTAAAAGATGAGTGATTCAGTTCTAACTCTATATATGTCGCGAGAGAAACGAGTGGCTTTGGCACTCTGATCTTTGCCGACAACGGCAACCTCAAGCTGGACACCGGCACCCTGGGCTTCAGCGATATTGCCGGCAAGGACAAGGAACACGGCTATTACCTGAACGTGGGCGGCACCTACAGCTCCGGTAGTGGCACCACACAAGACAGCAGCCAGGTGGGTAAAGGCAAGGAAGGTGAAACCGGCTGGAGCGTCAGCGGCTGGGATTACCAGAAGGACCGCGAGCAGATTGTGCGCGCCACCGTCGGGGCGGGCGAGATCGTGGTGCGCAAGGATGCCGAGACCGGGGCCGATTCAACGGCCGGGCTGAACCGGGATGTGGGCAAGGCATATGAGATCACCAAGGATGAGGAGTCGCGTACGGATTTGTATGCGAGCAGTTCTTCCATTGACGCTGCACTCAGACCGGGTGAAACGCTGAAACAATGGTCTGATGGGTTGCTCAACTATGACAAAACTGCACTGAATAACTTTAACAAGGCGGCGTCAGCGCTCAACGTGATGATTAATCGCGTGGATAAAATTTTAGGGCGTCCCATGGATGCTCGTGCGGAAGCTGTGGCAGGGAAGGACTTAGCAGAAAGTACACTTGAGGCACTGATTCTTTCCGGTAAAAGTCGCCGCGAAGCTATGGCGATGATGGGAGATCAAAAGTTCATCGATGGTGTTCTTGTTGGTATCGCCTCATTAAATGGTATCGAACCGAAGGTTCTGGAGGAAATTGAAAGGGTCGTAGAACCCAGTAACTACGCTCCTAGTCAAGGTTCGCTGGTGCTGAAAGAAACGCAGGTTAATCCCAGTGGGATATTGGAGCTTCAGGGAACTTTAGACAGTCTTGCGGCAGCTCAGAAATATATTAAGGAAAATCCAGAGCAAGCGGAAGCTGTAGGCTATGTTATGGCTGCTGCGCAGGGGCCTAAAGGTGTTGCGCAGTTTCTGGTGATGAAAGCTATTGAGGGAACAGAGTTTGGTAAGAAGTTTTCTGAAAATATGGGTAAGGCGGAAGCCTACGCGGGAAAAGCAGCAGCACAGGCTATTCAAGGGACAGAATTAAACCCGAATCATCAAGGGGACGCCTATATAATTGGCGGTGGCGAGCTGATCTATAGCATCTTTACTGGTGCGTTACCGGGTAAGAAGGGAGCGAAGGGTGAGGCTCATGTTTCTGTTAACGATGGCGGAATTAATGAACGTGGTGGAAATTCCGCTGGTGATACTGGAAAGGGGGGCGCTGGGTCAGTAGATAAAACTGTACACGATACCAATACTAATCTGCCTGTAGTTCGTGAAGGGAAAGTAGTTTATGAACCATTGGCTAGACCTGATGCAAATGAAATTAGGGCTGGGTCAGGGTTTGCAAAGCTTGGATATGATGTTAAATATAAAGCTACCGCATCGGATCTAGGGGTTAAAGATGTAAGAACGCCAGATATGTATGTGTCTGGTGTTGGGAAAGTTGATGTTTATACGCCGAACACAGCAAATCAAAAAGAATATTTTAAATATTATTGAGAAGAAAAAGTCACAAGCTTCATCTGTTTTGACGCAGATTGATTTGTCTGGAGTTGAAATGAAAAGTATTGCAGATAGGGTTTGGGGCAAACCCAATGCTAAAAATATCCATACATTATTTTTTCAGGATTCAAAAGGGCAGATACATCGTTTTGATCGTCCAATCTTAGGAGGTGACTAGTGTCAAAGTTACAGTGTGAATGTGGTTGTGTAATGGTTGCTCGTACAATGGAGGAGGAGTTTTTATATGATTTTGTTCCTCAGAAGGTAATCGTTGGATTACTAAATAAGTGGGAGGCTGTTGGTGCTAAATTTAGTAGTGATGACTTTTTGGAATTATATAATGAGTTTAGACGAGATGCATACAAGTGTCCGTCTTGCGGTCGTATTCTATTGCAGGTTGATGAGGGGGGGGGACGCGTTTGATAGATATAAAAAGGAAGTTGGTTAGTTGCTTTTTGAATAAGTGTGGTTTTTGATAAGTTTGTTGCTGTAGTCAGTGAGTTTTGCGAGATATAGATGTAGTGGCTTGCTTGATTGGGTGAGTCCTTTTGGTTGTACATAAGAGAGCTTAAACCTCAAGGTCAGCAGCGGCTTGAAGATCCGCGCCGAGCAAAACGACAATGATGGTGGGGAAGTGGGCATCACTGTCGGTACCGAAAAGAGATGGCGTTCTATGCCGACGTGGCAATCTGGAGTGTGAAGGCGAGCGCCATCAAGAGGCTTATCTCTATGCCGGGGACCGTCTAGGTTTCACCAGTGGCAAGGACACCACCATCGCCGGTGGCAACCTGCGTGGTGACGAGGTTATTGGGCGTGTGGGCGGCGATTTGAACGTCGCTTCGGTTGCCGATACCGGCAAGGTCAAGGGTAAGGAATTCGACATCAGCGTCACTGCCACCATCGGCCCGGGTGCCGGTGTCAGTGGCTCAGTCGGTTACGGCCAGACCACCGGCAAGACCGACTGGGTTGAAGAGCAAACCCGTATTACCGGCAAGAACAAGGTCGATATCCGCAC
>NZ_JBXALN010000018.1:0-1820 GCF_058799535.1 Pseudomonas sp. GW822-FHT06D10
GTGGTCGAGGCCGGGAAAGACCTGACCCTCAACACCAGCAAGAAAGCCGATGGCGGCATGAGCATCAACGGTGGCCGCGATGTCACGCTGATCGGCAGCCAGCTCAAGGCCGGTGCAGACTTGATGGTCGGTGCCACCGGTGATGTGGCGATCCTCTCCGGTGTCGAGGAGCACGGCTCCTACAGCAAGAAGACCAAGTCCGGTTTCCTCGGCCTGTCCAAAAGCGGCAAGAGCCAGTTGCAAACTACCGCGACCCAGGTCGGCAGCGAGCTGAGCGCTGGCAACGATGTGGTGGTGGCCGCGGGCAACGATATCCGCCTGCGGGCCAGTGAAGCCGTGGCCGGCAACGATGTGGAACTGCGTGCCGGGCTGGTCAAGGACAGCGGTGACATCAACCTGGTTTCGGCCAATGACACGGCCTACAGCCGTAGCGAGCAGTACAAGAAAAAAGTCGGGCTTTCCTCCTCCGGGGCCAGCGTCTCCTTTGCCTCGGCCAAGGAGTCCGGGCGCCAGGCGCAAAGCAGCACCAGCGTGGGCAGCCAGGTGCTGGCCGAGCGCGATGCGAGCCTGAAGGCCGAGCGCGACATCAATGTGGTGGGCAGCGGCATCAGCGCCGGGCGCAATGTCAGTCTTGACGCCGGACGCGATGTGAATGTGCTGGCGGCACAGAACAGCTCGGCGGAGCAGGACTGGAAGAAGAGCAAGCAAGTCGGCGTGGGCGTCAGCAGCGACGACAACGGTGTCAGCCTCTTCGCCGGTGCCGAGCGCAACAAGGAAAAGAATCGCGTCGAAACCCAGACCGCCGCCGCCAGCCAGATCAGTGCCGGTGCAGACCTGTCGGTCAACGCCAAGCGCGACATCAACCAGGTGGGTTCCGATCTTCGGGCCGATCACGACATCAACCTGGTGGCCGGTCGCGATATCAAGATCGACGCCGCCCGGGAAGTGCGGGTGACCGAGCAGCAGCGTGAAAGCGAGCGCAATGGCCTGGGTGTCACCATTAACCACAACTATGGCAAGACCAAGGACGCGGTCAATGGTGCCGGCGACGGTGAAAACAACACCAGCAAAGCCTCCAGCACCCTCAAGGCCGTCGACTCGGTCAGCCAGTTCCTCGCCGGGCCGACCGCCGACGTCAAGCTTGGCAACAGCAAGCAAAGCAGCAGCCAGGAGATCATCGAGCAGGGCAACCGCTCTTCAACTCTGCAGGCCGGCAACGACCTGAACCTCACGGCCAACAACGACGTGACCGTCAAGGGCAGTCAACTGAGTGCCGGGCGCGACATCAACGTCAAAGGGCGCGACGTCACCCTGGATGTGGCCAAAGGCAGCATCAGCGAGGAAACCCGCAACACCGAGATGTGGGGCGGCATCCACGGCGGCACCAGTGGCGGCTTCAAGATCGGCGTCGGCGGCAGCTTCGGCACCGCCAGCACCGAGAGCAGCCAAGGTTCCTCCACCGCCACCCAACTGGATGCCGGGCGCGACATCAACCTCAAGGCCAGCAACGACCTGAACCTGATCGGGACCCAGGCCCAGGCCGGACGCAACATCGACCTGGATGCCGGCAACGACCTGAACATTCGCGCCGCGCAGAACGATCACAGCAGCGAGAACAACCGCAACAGTGGTGGTGGGGAAGTGGGCTTCACCTTCGGCTCGGAAGGCGTGGGCGTCTACGCCAGCGTCAGCATGGGCAAAGGCAATCTGGAGCGTGAAGGCGAGCGCCAGCAAGAGGCTTATCTCTATGCCGGGGACCGGCTGGGCTTCACCAGTGGCAAGGACACCAACATTTCTGGTGCCAACCTGCGTGGCGATGA
>NZ_JBXALN010000019.1:0-1766 GCF_058799535.1 Pseudomonas sp. GW822-FHT06D10
GCCTCGAACAGGTCGGTGGCGTAGGTCAGGGAGGCCCAGAGGCCATCCTCGGATTCGAAGGTATCCAGGGTCAGGTCGAACTGCGCGGCACGCCCCTGCCAACTCAGGGTCTCGATGCTGAGGTCGTCCAGGCGCTGGCTCTGCCCGCCCTTCTTGACCGCGGTCTGGTGGTTGAACATTGCCTGGAACAGCGGGCTGTGACTCAGGCTGCGCTCGGGGCGCAAGGCTTCCACCAACTGCTCGAAAGGCAAGTCCTGGTGGGACTGGGCCATCAGCGCGGTCTGCTTGACCTGCTGCAGGAAATCATTGAAGCCCAGTTGCCCGTCGACCTCGGCCTTGAACACCTGGGTGTTGACGAAGAAGCCGATCAGGCGCTCGGTTTCCACCCGGTTGCGGTTGGCGGTCGGCACCCCGACGCGGATGTCCGCCTGGCCGCTGTAGCGGTGCAGCAAGACCTGGAACGAGGCCAGCAACAGCATGAACAGGGTCGCCCCTTCACGCTGGGCCAATTGCTTGAGGCCCAGGCGCAGCTCTTCCGGCAACGGGATATCCAGCAGCGCCCCCCGATAGCTCTGGATCGCCGGGCGCGGGTGGTCCAGCGGCAGCATCAGCAAGGGTTGCTCCCCGGCCAGTTGCTCCAGCCAGTAGCCCAGTTGCCGCTCACGCTCGCCGGCATCCATCCACTGGCGCTGCCAGTTGGCATAGTCGGCGTATTGAATCGGCAGGTCCGGCAGGCTGACCGTGCGCCCCTGGCGGTAGCCGGCATAGAGCTGGATCAGCTCGTCGACCATCACCCCCATCGACCAGCCATCGGAAACGATGTGGTGCTGGGTCAGGACCAGCACATGCTCGTCTGCTGCCACCCGCAGCAATTTGGCCCGCAACAGCGGGCCATTGCGCAGATCGAAGGGCGGCTGGCTCTTGCTGTCGGTCAGGGCATGGACCTGGGCCTCATAGGACAGGCCGCCGGCGTGCAGTTCGATGACCTCGATGTCCAGCGGCGCCGGTGGGTGCACCACCTGCACCGCCGTGCCATCTTCTTCGGAAAAGGTAGTGCGCAGGGTTTCATGCCGGGCAATCAGGGTATCGAATGCATGGCGCAGCGCGTCGAGGTCCAGTTCTCCGGTCAAGCGCAGCGCCGTGGTGATGTGGTAGGCGGTGCTGTCGGGTTCCAGTTGCCAAAGGAACCACTGGCTTTCCTGGGTATAGGAGAGAACCGGCGCCTCGTCGGCGCCGCGGCTGCAGATAGGAGCGATACCAAAGAGGTTGATGCCCTTTTCTTTAAGCAAAATCGCCAGGGCTCTTCTTTCCTTGGAAGAAAGCGTGCCTACCGAGTCGATTAAAGCTTGCATGTACTACCTCGCCTAAGAAATTATTTTTTCAAGATCATCGGGAGATAAACGTTTGAGGGCCTCCAAAGATTTAGCCAATTCATCCTGCAGTGAAGAAGTTGTCTGCCGCAGGGCCTGAACCTTCTCGACAAAGGCCGCGAGGCTCTCCGCGCCGAACAGCGACTTGATGGGCATATCCACGCCAAACTGCTGCTTGACCCGAGTCACCACCTGAGCCACCAACAGGGAGTGGCCGCCCAGCTCGAAGAAGTTGTCGCTCATGCCCACCCGATCCAGCTTCAGCACATCGGCCCAGATCGCCGCGATCTGCTGCTCCAGTTCGCTCTGCGGCGCCACATAGACCTGCTGCATCTGCTGGGCGTCGACCTTGGGCAGGGCCTTGCGATCGAGCTTGCCGTTGGGGGTCAGCGGCAA
>NZ_JBXALN010000020.1:0-1367 GCF_058799535.1 Pseudomonas sp. GW822-FHT06D10
TGGCCATGGCGGTGCGGGTGTTGTCCAGGTCGATGAGGTGGGAACCTGTTTCGGTGATTTTCCATAGCGCGGCGTGCGTGGCACCTTCGCCCGTAAGGCTGATACCCACGACAACATTGCCGTCAGCGGAGACGCCGGTCGCCGATGACGTTCCACCACCCAGGGTGCCCAGGTCGACCATGCCGCTGGCATCGGTGTGCCGGAATGCATGGGGATCGCCAGTGGCCGTCGCAGCTGTACCCACGACGACGCGACCGTCGGCAGAAGCGCCATAAGCAAAGGAAGGGCCACCCCATGAGCCCAGGCCGACCATGCCGGTGGTGTCAGAGTATTTGAACGCTTGAGTGTCGCCTGTAGCTGTCTGGGCCGTTCCCACGACAACATGGCCGTCAGCGGAGATGCCGAATGCCAGTGAGGTCTGCCCTCCCAGGGTGCCCAGATCGATCATGCCGCTCGCGTCGGTGTGCTTGAAGGCGTGTTTCAGGCCTGTGCTGGAGTCGATATTCGCGTATCCCACGACGATGCTGCCGTTCGCGGACACGGCGGTGGCAAAGGAGACGCCGCTGTTGTCCGCCTTCAGGGTGCCCAGATCGATCATGCCCTTCGCGTCGGTGTGTTTGAACGCACGATAGTAGCTATTGGTTGCAGACGAATAGCCTACGACAACCGCGCCGTCAGCCGATACGCCTGTCGCCTCTGACATCCCCTGTCCACTCAACGTGCCCAGGTCGACCATGCCGGTTGCATCGGTGTGCTTGAAGGCGTGAGTGTGGTTACTGGAGAGGGCGGCGAACCCCACGACCACCTTGCCGTCAGCGGATACGGCCTTGGCATGGGATTGATTGCCACCCAGTGTGCCCAGATTGACCATGCCGGTCGCATCGCTGTACTTGAACGCATATTGATTGCCGCTCGTGAACTCAGTGCCG
This sequence comes from Pseudomonas sp. GW822-FHT06D10, assembly GCF_058799535.1. Taxonomy (NCBI): domain Bacteria; kingdom Pseudomonadati; phylum Pseudomonadota; class Gammaproteobacteria; order Pseudomonadales; family Pseudomonadaceae; genus Pseudomonas; species Pseudomonas sp. GW822-FHT06D10. The sequence continues at coordinate 930 of NZ_JBXALN010000020.1, forward strand.
ACGATGAAACGGCCGTCAGCCGATACACCGTAGGCGACGGAGTCATCAACGCCTAAAGAACTCAGGTCGATAGTAATGTCGGCACAGGACTGTGCTGAATAAATCATTCCATAGATCAGTGTTAGTGCGGCTGTTGCAAAAGGCGATTTCAATGTAATGAACCTGGCGATAAAGTAAATGATTACAGCGGCCTGAGTAATGGAATTTTTTTATGGGCGAACAGGCTACTGCCGAGGTAAAGGCTTGGTTTACGCAGCGATGAGGGTGTGACGCCCGGATGGCTTGGGGTTTAGGGCCGGGCGGGGCGCGATGGCGTGAGTCGAAGTTGTCTTGCTTACATGCGGGTAGTAACTGGGCGTTTAACTAATTGCTGTGTTGGATATGAATTTGATGTGTCGGGTTAGTTTAGTTATTAGTTGCGGATGAAGTCTTTAGGAA
>NZ_JBXALN010000021.1:0-677 GCF_058799535.1 Pseudomonas sp. GW822-FHT06D10
CAGCCCCAAGTGCTGGAGGAATCGATCAACAGCGACACCGAGACCGCAGACGGCTTCCAGCAGGGCTACCGCAACCGCTTCCTCGCCACCCCCTGGGAGGTATTCTTTCGCCCGCCGCTGGAGCACCCCAAGCCCCGGGTCCTGGGCAGCCAGACCGCGGTGGTCACCGGCCCGGCAGGAGAAGAGATCCACACCGACCGGTACGGCCGGGTCAAGGTGCAGTTCCACTGGGACCGCGAAGGCCAGGGCGACGACCGGACCAGCTGCTGGCTGCGGGTCGCCTCCAGCTGGGCCGGCGACCGCTACGGCGCCATTGCCATCCCGCGCATCGGTATGGAAGTGCTGGTGGACTTTCTCGAAGGCGATCCCGACCAGCCGCTGATCAGCGGTTGCCTGTACCACAAGGAACACCCGGCGCCCTATGAACTGCCGGCCAACAAGACCCGCAGCGTATTCAAGACCCTGAGCTCGCCGGGCGGCGCCGGCTTCAACGAAGTGCGCATCGAAGACAAGCAAGGCGCCGAACAGATCTTCGTCCACGCCCAGCGCGACTGGGATGAAAACATCCAGCACGACCAGAAGATTCGCGTTGGCCACGAGCGCCACGACACGGTTGAAGCCAACAGCTACAGCGAACTCAAGGCCGAGGAACACCGCACCATCCACGGCGAGCGCAA
>NZ_JBXALN010000022.1:0-629 GCF_058799535.1 Pseudomonas sp. GW822-FHT06D10
CGGTTGCGGTAGCCCTGCTGGAAGCCGTCTGCGGTCTCGGTGTCGCTGTTGATCGATTCCTCCAGCACTTGGGGCTGCTTGCCCTCATGGCTTACCTGGGTCAGCAGCCAGAGGTTGTTCCACTCGCCACGCGGGTGCTCGGCCAACTGCAGAAAGTACCCGCTGACCAGTCGCGGCTCATCGCCCCAGCCTTCGGCTTGCAGGTAATCGGCGCGATGGCGTTCCAGGGCGCGCTGGCTGAGGAACTTGCCCCGTTCGCGATCGGTGAAACGCCCGGGGTAGTCGTAGTCCTCCAGGTCCGGTTGCTGGGTCTGGGCGTCGGGTTTGTAGGCGGCCTCCATTTGCAGGCGCGGCTTTTCGAAGTCGTAGTCGCGCCGGGTGACACGACTGGCGCGGGTTTCCAGGCGCACGCTGAAACCCCTGATCACCGGCTCGTCCGCCACCAGCCCGCTGCCCTGCACGTAGGCGGTGGGCCGCCCGAGCTTGGGGAACACGCTCTGGTTGTCGCTGAACACCAGCAAATGCGCCTCGCGGCTGTGCTGGAAGTGATAATGCAGGCCTTCTTCTTCGCACAGGCGCTGGATGAAATGCAGGTCGCTTTCGTCGTACTGCACGCAATAGTCGCGCTC
>NZ_JBXALN010000023.1:0-605 GCF_058799535.1 Pseudomonas sp. GW822-FHT06D10
GCACGCCGCGCTATGGAAAATCACCGAAACAGGTTCCCACCTCATCGACCTGGACAACACCCGCACCGCCATGGCCAAGAACGCCAATCGGGCCTGGGGGATGCTCGATTTGCGCAGCGAACAACTGGCTCGATTGATGAGCCAGGAATGCCAGATCGACAGTGGCTCATTCTGTATCGGTGTAGGCCCAAGCTACAGCCGCAACGGCGTGGCCGGGCAGACCAGCATGAGCCTGACCCTGGGGGTTCGTCCCACCGAGCATCTGCGCCTTGGCGTCACCCTGGATCAGGACCTCGATCGGCAACTGCCGGACAACTACGCCAAGGCAGGGTCGGCAGCACCGGCGGTCGCCCTCTTCGCCGCCGTTGATGAAACAGGCCACGGGCTGGGTTGGCAGGGCCGTGTGGCCGCAGCCTATGTGTCTTCCAAGGTCGACATCACACGCGAACAACTGGCTTACACCGAGGCCGGCCAAGGACGTTCGAGCCTGCGCGGCAAGTCCTTGAGCATCGAAGGCGCCTACGGCGTGATGCTCAATGCAATGACCCTGACGCCGTATCTGGGCCTCAGCCAGACTCAGGTCAGCCGCCAGGGCTATCGTGAAA
>NZ_JBXALN010000024.1:0-584 GCF_058799535.1 Pseudomonas sp. GW822-FHT06D10
TCCACGGACGGCAGCAGCGACAGCAAGGCGCTTTCGGTCAGCAGGATCTGCGCCTGACTGTCGCGCAGCATGTGGGCCAGACGGTCCTGGGGATAATCCGGGTCCAGGGGCACATAGGCGCCACCGGCCTTGAGCACCGCCAGCAGCGCCACGACCATTTCCGGGGTGCGCTGCAAGGCCACGCCCACCCGCACTTCAGGCCCCACGCCCAGCTCGATCAGCTTGTGCGCCAGGCGGTTGGCCCGAGCATTGAGTTCCCGGTAGCTCAAGCGCTGGCCAGCGAACAACAGGGCCTCGGCCTCCGGGCTTTTCAGTGCTTGTGCTTCCACCAACTGCTGCACGCAACCATCGCTGGGGAACTCACCGGTGGCCGGGGTCCACTCGTGCAGCAACTGGTGCTGCTCGGCAGCGCCCAGCAGCGGCAGGTCCCCCAGGCGCTGGCGCGGCTGCTGGACGATGCCCTGCAGCAACTGCACCCAGGACTGGGCCAGACGCTCGATGGTGGACGCCTCGAACAGGTCGGTGGCGTAGGTCAGGGAGGCCCAGAGGCCATCCTCGGATTCGAAGGTATCCAGGGTCAGGTC
>NZ_JBXALN010000025.1:0-515 GCF_058799535.1 Pseudomonas sp. GW822-FHT06D10
TGCAGGCCTTCTTCTTCGCACAGGCGCTGGATGAAATGCAGGTCGCTTTCGTCGTACTGCACGCAATAGTCGCGCTCGGGGCACGGGTGCTGGATCTGGAATTGGTAGGCATCGCCGAGGATGCCGTGCTCTTCGAGGATCAGGGCGATGATCTGCGGCGCCGAGAGCTGCTGGAAAATCCGCTGGTTGCTGCGGTGGCGCAGGTAATCCAGCTGCGGCAGCAGCGACAGGCTGTAGCGGCTCAGGCGCTTGCCGGCGTCGCCCTGGGCGATGCGCTGGATCAGCCCGTGGATGCCATGGCCCTGGGGGTCGAAGGCGAGAAAGGCTGGTTGGTGCAGCAGGGGTTCGAGGTCGATGAAGGGGCGTTCGCTGACCAGTTGCAGGTCGAAGCGAAACGGCTGGCCGATGGCTTCGGTGCCCTGGAACGAGAGCACCTGGAAGTCGTGCTGGATGCCTTGGATGTCCAGGCTGAAGTGGGTTTGATCGGCAGGGTTGAACATGAGTCGCTCCTTGAC